>JBFLZJ010000005.1:0-378688 GCA_040755875.1 Pseudomonadota bacterium
GGCATCCTGAGCATCATCTTCTGCGACCGTGAGGTAGCAAGAATCGATCTGAGAAGCCGCTAGAATAGACCTTGGTAGTGTTACCCATGTCCCTAGACATGTGTTACCTATGTCCCTGTGCTATACAAAGTGCCCACCCTACAAGACCAGGGCCGCATCGTGCGGCCTGTCGAGCGACGGCGCGGTCCCGCGAAGTCAGCACAGTGTGGACACAGGTGCCTACGCCGGCCGCGTCCACCCTACAAACCATGAAACCACCGCGCGTGGCGCCGACTGTCGGCTACCCTTACAATGTCGTTATGTACATCGATTCCCATTGCCACATCAATTTCCCCGAGCTTGCCGCGCGCATGCCCGAGATCCTGGCCAAGATGGCCGAAAACCAGGTGACGCATGCGCTGTGCGTCTCGGTCGACCTGCCCGAATTCCCGTCCGTGCTGGCCCTGGCCGAACAGTATCCGCACATCTACGCCTCGGTCGGCGTGCATCCGGACTACGAAGACACGCCCGAGCCCACCGTGCGGCAGCTGGTCGAACTGGCCGATCATCCGAAGATCATCGCCATCGGCGAGACCGGCCTGGACTACTACCGCCTCGAGGGCGACCTCGAATGGCAGCGCGAGCGCTTCCGCACTCACATCCGCGCCTCGCGCGAGACGTGCAAGCCCCTGATCATCCACACCCGCTCGGCCAGCGTCGACACCATTCGCATCCTGCAGGAAGAGGGCGCGGGCACGGCCGCCGGCGGCGTCGCCGGCGTCATGCACTGCTTCACCGAGTCCCTGGAAGTGGCCCAGGCCGCCATCGAGATGGGTTTCTACATTTCGTTTTCCGGCATCGTGACCTTCAAGAGCGCGAAAGAGCTGCAGGAAGTGGCGCGCGCCGTGCCGCTCGACCGCATCCTGGTCGAGACCGATTCGCCCTACCTGGCGCCGGTGCCCTACCGCGGCAAGATGAACGAGCCGGGCTATGTGCCCCACGTGGCCGAGTTCATCGCCACCCTGAAGGGCGTGCCGCTGCGCGAAGTGGCGGACCGCACGAGCGAGAATTTCTTCAAGCTGTTCCAACACGCAAAGGCCTGACATGACCCTGGAGCGCCGCCTTATCCTGCACGGTTTCCTGTCCACGATCTGCGTCGGCGCCGGCCTCGCGGCCGGCCTGGCCCAGGCCGCGCCGGCGCCGCCTGGCGCGGCCGAACTGACGCGCTTCTTCCGCGCCGTCCAGCTCGACGACGCGAAGACCGTCCAGGCGATGATCGGCGCCACCGTCAACGCCAACCAGCTCAACCCGCTCGGCGGCGAGCCCGGCCTGGTGCTGGCGCTGCGCGAGGATGCGATGCGCGTGATGCAGGTCTTCCTCGACCATCCGGGCACCAACCTGGAAGCGAAGGCGGTCAACGGCAACACGGCGCTGATGATGGCCGCCTTCAAGCGCAACCGCGAGGCCGTCGAGAAGCTGCTGGCGAAGGGCGCGAAGGTCAACCAGCCGGGCTGGACGGCGCTGCATTACGCCGCGGCGGCCGGTGACGACGAGATCGTCGGCATGCTGCTCAAGCGGGGCGCGAAGATCGACGCGCTGTCGCCGCCGCGCAGCGGGGCCTACACGCCCCTGATGATGGCGGCGCGCGAGGGCAAGGACGGCACCGCGCTGCTCCTGATCGCCCAGGGCGCGAAGGCCTCGCTGAAGAACAGCGAAGGCCTGACGGCCGAGCAATTGGCCGAGCGCGCAGGCAAGACCCGCGTGGCCAAGGCGATCCGCGGCGCGGCGCGCTAACCGCGGTTCCGCCGGCGGTGCCGGACATGCCGGGCCGCCTGCGCCGGCCGTCGGGTCCGCAGGCGCCGCTCGTCGGCGAAATCGACGCCCTGGGCCCGCCAGCGCGCCATTCGTCGCATCCGCGTTGAGGCGGGCAGGGCGCCGCCCTACACTGCGCCTGTCTACTGTCCAAACCGATGGAGTGCGCGATGCTGGGCTTCCTGCTGTGGCTGCTGTTGCTGTTCCTGTGCTGGCCGCTGGCCTTGCTGGCGCTGCTGGCCTATCCGCTGGTGTGGCTGATCCTCCTGCCCTTCCGGCTGCTCGGCATCGGCGTCGAGGCGGTGTTCTCCCTGCTGCGCGCCGTCGTCATGCTGCCGGCGCGCGTGCTTGGCCTGTCGCCCGGCCGCTGAGCCCCGCTCCGGCAGAGTGTGGGGCAATTAACAGACGCGCGGGGCGCGATCGCCTACTGTGGAGTCGTCCGTTTTCATCCGAAAGCGAGCTCTTGACTGTAAGGAAACGATTATGCGCCTGGATATTTACCGCAGAGCCGAAAGCGACGGCAAGTTCTCCTACTTGGCCGTGCCGGAAACCCGTAACATCCCCGAAGAAGCCACCAATACCGACTGGGAAGTGGAGGCCCGTGCGTTCGAGGTCGATGACAATGCCGAGCAACTGCCGGATTTCGACATCAAGAACCTGAGCAGCCAACTGAACGAAAAAGGCTATGCCATGACCGCGCTCCATTAAGAGCGCGGACCGGTCCGGCGCCTTGGCGCCTCGGCCGGTTCGTCGTCGTGCCGCGCCCGCCGGCTTTGCCTGGGAGCTTCGGCATGAACGCGACAATCCCTGTCGATTTCGCCCGGCGGCCGGACGGCCCTCGGGCGGATATGCTATTCTTGCGCCCTGTTTAATTTGATGCTGACCACGCGGTCAGTTCCTCGGGGGTGTGTGATGAAGTGGGCAGTGATCGGTTTCTATTTCCTTTCGATTCTGCACATCCATTTCCGCGGCAAGGTGCGCCTGCCGTTCGGCCGTCAGTTGTTCGACCACTCGTCGTTCATGGCGCCGATTAACATCTTCATGCATTACTTCTCGAAGGTGCCGAGCACGCCCTATATCCCGGTGAGCGACTTCCCGGAACTGGCGCCGCTGCAGCAGAACTGGCAGGTCATCCGCGCCGAAGCGGAGAACATGCTGGCGATGAAGAAGATCAAGGCCGCCGAGCAGAACGACGACGCCGGCTTCAATTCCTTCTTCAAGACCGGCTGGAAGCGCTTCTACCTGAAGTGGTACGACGCCAGCCACCCCTCGGCCCAGCGCCTGTGCCCCCAGACCCATGCGCTGCTGCAGGCCATCCCTTCGGTGAAGGCCGCCATGTTCGCGGAACTGCCGCCGGGCGCCAAGCTCAATCCGCACCGCGATCCCTTCGCCGGTTCGATGCGCTACCACCTGGGCCTGGCCACGCCGAACGACGACCGCTGCTTCATCGACGTCGACGGCCAGCGCCACAGCTGGCGCGACGGCGAGGGCGTGATCTTCGACGAAACCTATATCCACTGGGCGATCAACGGCAGCGAAAGCGACCGCGTGATCCTGTTCTGCGACGTCGAGCGCCCGATGCGCTACCGCTGGATGCAGGCGATCAACCGCTGGCTCGGCCGCACCATGATGACGGCGGCCAGCTCGCCGAACGAAACCGGCGACCAGACCGGCTTCGTCAGCAAGGCCTTCCGCGTCTCGCACGTGATGGGTCAGTACCGCCGCCGCTACAAGGCCTGGAACAAGACCGCCTACAAGGTCACCAAGGTCGCCCTGATCGTCGCCGTGGCCGCGCTGATCTACTGGCTCTGATCTTCGCCGTTCCGAAGTTTCCGGTCCGACCGCAAGGCGCCGCTGCACAGCGGCGCTTTTTTTATGCGCCGCCTGCATATTCTGTAACTAACCGACAGAGCCGGCGCGTCATTCCGTCGGGTCGGGCGTCACCCGGGTGAGCTTGTAGTCGACGGCCGACCGTTCGAGGGCCAGGCCGAGCACGTCCTTGAGCTCCTCGGGCTTGGTTCCATTGTCGAGCTGGCGCCTGGCGAAGGTGTTGCGCAGGGTGCGCCCGCCGGAGCGCGTCAGGTCCATGCCGGCGCGCTCGAAGGTGGCGCGCATCTGCATGTAGACGGTCTTCCGGGTCATCCTGGCGCCGGTCAGGTTGGCCGGGAAGACGAGCTGGCCCGGAATCGCCATCGCTTCGCGCTCCTTCAGCCAGGGCAGCAGCTCGTCGGCGCCTTCGCGGGGGAGGGCGACCTCGTGTTCGTGGCTGGTGTCGTGCTTTTCGTCGGGGGTGATGGTCAGCACGATGGAGCCGTCGATGGCGGCTTGGCGGCCGACCTCCGGCACCAGCAGGCCGATCGCTTCGGATACCCGCAAGCCGGCCAGCGCGATGACGACCTGCATGGCGCGGTCGCGTCGGCGCTTCCAGCCATCGAAGGGCGTGCTGCGCCGGCGCCGCGGCGCGTCCGCGGGCAGGGCGGCAAGGAAGCGTTCGAGCTGATCCTCGGACAGGCTGCGCCCGGCCTCGTCCCTGGCGATATGGGCGCGGTCGATGCCGAGTATGGCCTGCTGGGCCGGATTGGGCATGGCTTCGAGGTGTTCGTAGCAGCGTTCCAGCAGGCGCAGGTAACGGTAGGCGATCTTGCTGTTCAGCACGCGCTTGCCCTTGACGGTGCGGCCGATGAAGCGCAGCAGGTCGGCCTGGCTGACGGTGGAGAAGGTGAGGCCTTGCTCCATGATCCAGCTTGCCACGTTGTTGAACATGAAGATGTAGATCTTCGCCGACTCGGCGGACAGCAGCCGGAGGGTGCCATCGGCGCGCGGGCGCCGGCCGGTTTCGGCAAAGGCCGTGGTGGACACGAATTCCTTGAATGCGCGAACGGGATCGGCGTCCCACGAAGTCAGCATGTGCATGGCGGATTGGAGCGGATGTGGATGGTCTACCTTAACATAAAACGTAACTAACCCACGTGCGATTTCCACCGAACCGAAAAATTCATATGCTGCGGACTACGGTACGGCCAACAATGTTCCCCGAAAGCTTGCAGGAGAGAGGCGCTTGCCCGGCCGATGATAGCCCGTGGGGGACAGCGAATGAGGCCCAGGCAGGCATCGGGGGCCGGGAACCAGCATCCCGGCGCGCGGGCGCCGTGGCGCGTTGGCCGGTCGGACAGTGCGCGGAAAGGGAGGGCGGCGGACGGTCCCGCCCCGCAGATGGGGCAAGGTTGCCGCTGCCCTGGCGGGCAGAAAAACGGCCCCGGCATGGCCAGGACCGGCGGCTGTGCAGTCGCGCCGCGCAGCCGCCGCGTGCTTACCAGGTGTAGCCGGCTTTCACGTAGAAGAAGCGGCCGTTGAACCCGTTCGGGGCCCACACGCTGTAAGGCTGGGTGCCGTTCACGTTCAGGTTGGAGCGCGAGGTCACCTGGGCCGGATAGCGGTTGGTGACATTGTCGATGCCGGCGGTCAGGCGCCACTGGCTGGCGATGCGCACGCTCGCGGACAGGTCGAGCACCCATTGCGGATCGTAGGTCTGGTCGAGGGCCGGATCGTTCTGCGGCACCGTGAAGCTGCCGTAGCGGGTGACGACGGCGCGGCCGTTCCAGATGCCGCGGGTGTATTCGCCGGTCAGGCCCAGCTTGTCCTTCGGCGAACCGACGGTCAGGCGGTTAACGGTCTGGCGGTCCGCCAGGACCAGGTTCTGTTCCGACAGCACGGCCGGCGTGGCCGCCACGCGCTTCACCTCGTTGTCGTTGTGGTTGTAGGCCAGCGTGAAGTCGAGGCGGCCGGCTTCCCGCAGGTTCAGGCGATAGGTGCTGACCACGTCCACGCCCTTGGTGCGGGTGTCGACCGCATTGGTGAAATAGCGTGCGGCGCCGACATAGATGCCCTGGTTCGCCAATGCGCCGGCGAGTGCGGGCGCATTGGCCAGTTGCAGGTTCGACGAGAACACGATGCGGTCGTCGATGTCGATGCGGTACAGGTCGACGGTCGTGGTCCAGTTGCGGCTCGGCTGCCACTGTGCGCCGAGACTCAGGTTGCGTGCCTTCTCCGCCTTCAGGGGCTGGGCGCCGAGCGCGGCGGCGGCGGCGCTGGCGACCGGGAAGGTGCCGGTCTCGACCAGGGTGCTGGTGCCGTTGACGAGCAGGGAGTTGGTGGTCGTGATCGTGTAGAACGATTGGGCCAGCGAAGGCGCGCGGAAGCCGCTCGACGCGGTGCCGCGCAGCGCGAAGGCCGGGGTGAAGGCATAACGGGCCGACGCCTTGGCCGAGGTGGTGTTGCCGAAATCGCTGTAGCGTTCGTGACGCAGGGCGAGGGAGCCCGACAGCGCCTTCGTGACGTCGCCTTCCAGGTTCAGGTAGAGCGACTTGTTGTTGCGGCCGTTCTTGCCGGCGTTCTCGGGACGGAAACCGGCATAGCCCTGGGCGCCGGAACCGACCCAGGAATTCGCGTCGCCGGCGCCGATTTCATACGATTCGTGGCGCGCCTCCGCGCCGATCGCCACCGTCAGGGGACCGCTCATGAAGGACACCGGGATGTCGCGCGCCACGTCCAGGTTGGCCAGTTCCTGGGTCGAGGTCAGCCTGCCGGCGTAGAAGCTGGTCGGGCTGGCGGCGCCCAGGCTGTAGTTGACCGTGTTGTCGACGTCCAGCGAGAAGCGGTTGCGGCCATAGTTGAGACTCGCATCCCAACGCCAGCCCGCCAGCTCGCCGCGCAGGCCGGTCACCACCGAGCTGTCGACGGATTTGCTGTCCAGCAGCGGCTGGAAGCCCTCCGGATACAGGGGCGTGCGCAGCGTGGTCCGGGTATTGTCGGTATAGGCGGTACGGAAGGTCGCCGCCGACGAGGTCTTGCGCTCGCCGTAGCTGGCGAAGGCGTACCAGTCGATGTCGTCGTTGACCTTGACCTGGCTGTTGAGGAAAAGGGCGCGCGGACGGCTGTCCGGATCGCCGTAGCGCTGCGTCACCGTGCCCTGGCGGGGACCGGCGGAGGCACGCGGGTCGGGGAAGGAGCGGTTGGTTGCATTGCGGTCGGCCGCTTCGATGGCCACGCGCAGCCAGCCGTCGTTCCCCAGCCTGAAGCCGGTCGAGCCGCGCACGGTGGCCTGCTCGCCGTCGCCTTTGTCGTACTGGCCGTAGGTCAGTTCGGCTTCGCCGCCGTCCGCGCCCTTCTTGAGGATGATGTTGACCACGCCGGCGATGGCGTCCGAGCCGTACTGCGCCGCGGCGCCGTCGCGCAGCACTTCGATGCGCTCGATCGCCGCCAGCGGAATCGCGTTCAGGTCGACCGGGGCCGAGCCGCGGCCGAGGGTGCCGTTGACGTTGACGACGCTCGATGCGTGGCGGCGCTTGCCGTTCACCAGGACCAGGGTCTGGTCGGGCGAGAGGCCGCGCAATTGCGCCGGGCGCACCGCGTCGCTGGCGTCGGCCCCGCTCGGACGCGGGAAGTTCATCGACGGCAGCAGGCGCGAGAGCACGGTCGCCAGCTCGCCTGAACCGGTGCTCAGCAATTCCTTGCTGCCGATGACGTCGACGGGCGACTCCGAATCGAGGGTGCGGCGGTTCAGCGAGCGGGTGCCGGTGACCACGACCGACTGCATGTGCGCCGCAGGGGCTTCCGGGGTGCCGGCTTGGGTGGTTTCCTGGGCGTGCGACAGTGGGGCCAGCGTGGCGATCAGGCCGAGGACGAGCAGGGCGCGGGCCGGGTTGGCGTGGGGATGTTTGCAGCTCATGGGTTCTCTTTGTGTTCTTGAAGGTGAAGCGGCAGCACCACGGCTGCCGGAGGAAGCAAGCTTAACAGGCGCCCCCTTGCGACACCAATAACGTTTCCTCCTATGCTTATGCTCGGGATGAACGAAAGCGGGCGTCCCCGGCCGACGTCGTCGACCGTGAAAAACTCTCGCAACATGGCCGGTGCGGGGGAACCCGCCCGCCGCCCGGACCGTGCCGGCTTCAGCGGTAAACCAGCACCGGAATGGCGCTGTGCACCAGCACTTTCTGTGTCTCGCTGCCCAGCAGCACGCCGCTGATGCCGTGCCGGCCGTGCGAGGCCATGATGATGAGGTCGCACGCGCGCTCGCGGGCCGCGTTCAGGATGGCTTCATAGGGGCGGTCGGTACGCGCCAGCACCGTGGAGCAGGGAACGCCCGCGGCCCGTGCGGCGTCGACGATCGTCGCAAGGAATTTCGCGCCGCGCTTTTCGCTGGCGGCCAGGTACTCGTCCTCGGTCATCTCGATCATGTCGGAATCGAGGGTGAAGGTGCGGAACTCGGGCAGGGCCGTGATGCCGGTCACCTGCGCCCCGACCTCCCTGGCAAAGCTCACGCCCGCGAGCACGGCGCGTTCCGACAGCTCCGACCCATCCGTGGGAATCAGAATTTGCTTGAACATGATGGCTCCTCGATGCGGCCGCGCGACCCCGCACCGCGCGTGGTCGACCGCGTGCAGTCGGCCTTAGTCTGCCGCCCGACCGCCCTCCAGATTTGATCGTAATCAAACGCGTGGCGCTCATCGAATGCTCATGGCGTCACATCGGCCGACAGCGTGACCGCCATCTCGATCATGCCGTTGTCGCGGCCCTGGGCATTCGGAATGAAGCCGAGCACCAGCTTGCGCACGTCCGGGAAGACCTCGATCGCAAGCTGCCTGGCCTGGGCCGGCGTCAGCGTCTGTCCGGCGATCTGCTTGACGGCGACTGCGCCGCCGGCCAGGGTCGCCGGATCGTCCAGCGCGACGCGGCCGGTGGCCAGGTCCACCTTGACGGTGACGAGCATCGGCACCAGCAGCGCCGGCTTGCCCTTGCGCCGGGCGTTGACGATCCTCTGCACCTCGGCGCGCCAGGCATTCGCGTGCAGGCCATTGTTCTTGTCGCGGCCCGGCACCTTCTCGTCGCTGCGCAGGAATTCCGTGAACAGGGGCGTGCCGCCGGGGCCGAGGATGAACCTGGTGGCGAATTCGCCCGGGACCGCGCCCGAGAGCCGCACCTCGCCGATATCGGCCTGGGTGGCGGGCGTGGCCTTCAGGGTCCAGCCGCCGCTGCCGCCGAAGTCGAGCGCGCCCCAGGCCTTGGGACGGGCCACGAACGAAGGATGCAGTTCCAGTTCGGTGCGGATGCCGCTCAGGAACTGGGTCGAGTCGCGGGCCAGCGCCGCGCCGCGGCGGCGCGCCACCAGCCAGGTGACGAAGGCGAGCTTGCGGTCGATCCTGTCGATGATGTCGTTCGGCTTGTCTTCGGCAAAGCCCTGGAACATGACCGTTTTCGGCTTCTTCGGGTCCTTCGGATTGGCCACCTGCTGGGTATGGAAGGGCGGCGTGACCAGCTCGGTCTTGTGCGGGCCCGGCATCGCGAACGAGGTACGGGCCAGGTTGGGAAAGCGGGCGAAGGAGGTCGCGTTCGGCTCGTCGATCATGCTGACGCTGGCATTGCCCGGCACGGCCTGGGCCCGCGCGCCCTGCATGAACCAGGGCGCGTCGATGTGGTTCGGGTCGCCCGACGGCGCGCCGTCGCGCAGCGGCAAGGGGAGTTCGCGGAAGACCTTCTGGCCGCCGACATAGGTGCTGACGTTCTCGTCCTCGAGGGCGGTCTGGACGAAACCGACCTCGAAGGCGCCGGCCTCCTTGGCCTTGCCTGAGGTCGTCACGGTGGCGGTGTACAGCATGGGCGTGTGGTCGGGGTCGGCGTTGACGGTGTTCTGGGCGCTCGAGCCGCTGAAGACGAAGCCGCCGCTGGCCGTGAACGGCGGGTCGGGCTGGATCACGCCGAAGAAGGCCGGCGCCGATCCACCTGGCAGGGTCTTCGTGTCCAGCGCGCCGGTGTCGACCGTCCTGGCGCAGTCGGGCTGCTTGCCGGCGAAGGGATCGAGCGGGCGCGGCTTGCCGGCGCCGATGGTCTGGCATCCGGCCAGCCCGGCCAGGGCCACCAGGTGGGCGCCGGCGCCATGGAGTTCCGAGAAGATCGGCAGCAGGGGCCGCGCGAAATGGTGGAAGGTCAGGTCGGCGATGCGGGCCATCGCGCATTCCACCTCGTTGCCGAATTCGAGCAGGATCTCGTCCGGCAGGTCGATGTTGTTGATGCCGCCCAGCGCCGCCACGCCCTCCTTGTTGTTGACGAAGCCCGGCTCGCCGGAGACGCGCACGTTGGTGCGCGCCACCGCCTCGGCCAGCGAATTCCAGCGTCCGCAGGTCCAGCGGTAGAGGTAGCCGTCGGCGCCGATGTTGTAGTCGCCATCCACCAGGCGCTTCTTCGCCGCGTCGGCGATGCCGCGCATGCCGCCGGTCACCGGTCCGGTCGGCGCCGCCGCGCCCGGCTTGATGGCGCCGACCACGACGTTGCGGTTCAGGTGGCGCAGCTTGGCATCCTTGCCGAAGCGGTCGGTCGGCCCGCCGGAGGTCATCTGGATGTCAGACTCGGGCACGCCCACGTCCATCAGCACATGGGCGGCGCGCTTGCCCCGGTGGCAGGCCAGGTTCTCGTTGTATTTCCGAGCCTGGGCCGCGCCGCCCGGGCCTTCGGTGCTGGCATGGGCCTGGAGCCTGAACTCGGTGCCGTGCGGCTGGGTGCGGCCCAGGGTACGCAGCTTGTCGGCCTCGGCCTGGTCGAGGAAGGCATCGGAATCGGGGCAGAACAGGATCACGTCGCCGTCCACGGGCTCGCTGGCCAGCTCGCAGGGCGGGTCCGGCGCGATATCGCCCAGCTTGCCCTTGGCCGGGCACTTGCCCGGTTCGGTGGCCCCCGGTATGTCGACCAGCCTGGGTTCGAACTGCGCCTGCCCCGACGAGGGCGGCACCTGGTCCTGGGAAGCGAGTTCGCCTTCGCCGGCCTCCTTGGGCTGGCGTTGGATGCGGGGCGCCAGCCCCGGCGCCGCCTGCTGCGCGACGTGGGTCAGTTCGTGGGCCAGCAGGCGGCGTCCGCCCGGTGTGGAGGCATATTCTCCCTGGCCGAACACGATGTCGCGGCCGACCGTATAGGCACGGGCCTGGATGCCGGCCGCGGCGCGCGCGGCGGCGCCGTCCGTGTGGATGCGCACCTGGCTGAAATCGCGCCCGAAACGGGGCTCGAAGAAGGCGCGCTGCCCGTCGTCCAGGGCTCGGCCGGCCTGCGCGGCCGCGCGCAGGGCCCCGCCGGTATCCGGCATCGCGCTGTCCGGCGGGCCGGGCTTGGCCTGGATCGCCGGCGCATGCGTCCCGCTGACGGCCGGCGCCGGACCTGGCGCGGCGTCCATGCGCATCACCCGGTCGGCCACCGCGTCCGCTTCGCGCTCGCCGGCATCGCCTGCCACGCTCACGGCGCTCTTGCGCTGGACAGGCACGGCCGGTTCGGCCGTGATCCGGGCGGCGCAGCGCGGGCAGGTGCCGCCGCAGGCGCAGGCATGGCGCGGAACCGGCGCCGTCGAGCTCCGCCGTGGGGCCGGCTGGCGCCGCGCCTGGCCCGGCGGCGGACGCCCCTGCGTTCCGTGCTGTGTGTCGAATACCCTGGTTCCCATCGCTTTTCCTTGCCTGCTCCTTGGCGCGGCCCGAAGTCACGGCGGTTCCTGGCCGAGCAGTTTGCGCGCGCTGTCGGCCAGCTTGCGCGCCCGCTCCTGGCTCCCGAGAAGCGCCGCCAGCCTGCCCGCATCCAGTTCCAGTATGCATTCGACGTCGTGGATGTGCGCCTGTTCCAGCTCGCCGCGGGTGCGCTCGTCCAGCTGCAGCCGGTCGAGCGAGGTGCGCGGCCCCGGCCCCGGCGGGCTTTCGGGACAGCTCGGCGGCGCCTCGCGCGGCACGGCCCGCAACGGCACCACCAGCGTCAGGCGCAGGCGGGCGCCCGGCGCGAACGCAATGCTGTCGCGGCTGCGCAGCACTTCGCCCCCGCTCCGGTCGAACACGCGCGCATTCAGGCTCCCCTCGCGCTGCAGGGCCAGCACGCGTTCCCTGTCGTAGGCGGCGCCGATAAAGCCGGCCTCGTCGCTCAGGCCCAGCGGCTCCAGGGCCTGGCCGTTGGCGCGCAGCAGTTCCACGGCGTAGCCGGGCAAGCCCTGGCCGCGGTCGTTGACGACCCGTGCGGCCAGGCTGGCGCCCTCGGGCGGCGTCTCGGGCTCGGTGATGGCCAGCGTTTCCGCGGTGGCGGCCAGCAGGCGGCCGGCCAGGGTGGCGCCCTCGGCGCCCGCCGCCAGCCTGGGCGCCAGGGGATCGTGGGCGCCGTGGCGCCAGGCCAGGCGCGCCGCTTCTTCGCGATAGGCGCGCGCCAGCGCGAGGCGGTTCGCGCCCACGGCCGCCGCCGCCAGGGCATCGAAGCGGCCGGCCAAGTCCGTGATCCCTGCTTCGGCAGGCCCCCCCGGCGGCGCAGCGAAGCCGCCGAAGCCCTGCAGCAGGTGGCGCCAGGGTGACTCCGGTTCGGCGAACAGGGCGCGGCAGTTCGGGTCGAGCACCTGGTTCGGCTGCTCGACCGTCGGCAGCGGGCCGGGACCGGCCGCAGGCAGGACCACGATGCAATGGTCGGCCTGGTTGTGCGCCGTCGTGTTCATGCGCACCGCCAGGGTAAAGAGCGAGATCGTGCGCGTCACGTCCTCGGAGAAGCGCGCGCCTGTGGCGCGCAGGGTGTCGGCTGCCAGCATGGCGTTCGCGGCCAGCGGGTCACCGCGGTAGACCGAGGAGGTGTTGGACGCGTAGCCGAGATCGTCGGCGCACAGCAGCAGGTGCGAGACGCCGGAAGCGTGCACGAGACCCTGGCGTAGGCAGTTGTCGTCGAACAGGGTCTCGCCGCCGGGCAGGGCGCCGTTCGCGGCCGCGGCAAAGGCGCCCGCATGGGTGAGCAGCCCCGCATGCAGGCGCGCGGCCCGGCGATGGATGCCGCCGAGGTTGTAGAGCAGGGCGACGCCGACCGTGTCGAGCACGGCGCCCAGCCCGGCCGCCTCGCTGTTGAAGTGGTTGTTGGCCACCGACACCGGACCGAATGCGTAGGCGGTGAAGGCCCGTCCAACCGGCTGGTCCACGCGATTGCCGTGCAGGCGCAGCGCCGGATGGCGTCCGCTTGACGTCGAGAGCCTTGCCGTCAGCGCGGCGGCGAAACGGATATGGATGCCGCCGCGGATGGCCGCACCTTCGAACCCGGCGCCGCGTACGAAAGCGCGGCCATTGCCGGCGATATCGTTGTCGACGATCTCGAGCCTGTCGCCGTAGCCGGCAAAGATGCCGCAGGCGGGCAGGCCCGGCTCGGCGCCGGCGCCATTGTCCAGCACCTCGTTGGCGCGGATGAGGGCGCCGTCGACGATCGCCAGCGAGATGCCGCCGCGCCCGATTGCCTGGAGCTGGGCGAGTTCCTCCCGTCCCAGCGGGCCGTGCAGGTTGTCGTGCAGGCGGTTGCGCTCGATGACGAGGCCGCGCACCGGATCGGTCGCGCGCAGCAGGGCCGTGACGGCGAGCGCGGCAAGCGCGGCGTCGAGATCCGCCGGCAGCGCCGCTCCGGCCACACCTGTCGGCGCGGGTTCCGCTGGCGCCGCGCCGGCGCGCAGCGCGAAACCGATGGCCGACAGCCCCATCGCCGCGATGTCGTTGTGCTCGATATCGACCTGGTGCAGGAAGCCGCGCCCGACGGATGCCCGCGGCGGCGCCGCGGCCAGGGTAAGCACGCGCAGGGGACCGGCCTCGTCGCGCGTTTCCTCCATGCGGACGATCCTGTGCGGCGGCGCCACGGCCAGCACGTAGCGTCCCTGCGGCGCCTTGATGCTGGCCAGGCCCTGGGCGTCGCTGCGGTCGCCCCAGTCGCGGTCGCCTTCCGCGAACAGGTCGACATCCGGCAGCGGCCGGTTCGCCCCGTCGCGCAGCAGCGCCACCATGGGCGCGCCGCCCGGGTGGTCGACCACCGGGGCGGCCCCGTCGGCCGGCGGCGTGTCGGGACTGGGCGGCGGCGGCCCCGCATCTCCCGCGAGGTCGCCGCCGAGGGTGATGCCGTTGCCGCGACCGCCGGCGATCCGGTTCTCGAGGATGCGCATCCGTTCGGAGCCGGCGCGCACGTGGATGCCGCCCCAGGCGCGGTAGGGCTGGTGCGCGACCAGCCGGTCCGGTGCGAAGCCCCAGACCGCAAGCGCGTAGCGCAGCAGGTGGGCGGTGTCGCGGTAGAGCTCCTCGCGCCGGGCGCAGGGATCGGCCGGGTTGCCCGGCGGGGTGCCGTCCGGCTCGCCCGGGCGTCCGGGCGGACGCTCGACGAAGGGCAGCACCAGCAGGGTGTTGCGTTCGATGAGCACGTCGTCGCAGGCGCTCGATATCGTGGCGCCTGCGCTCGCGGTATCGAGCAGGTGCAGGCGATTGGCGGCGATCGCCAGGTCCGTGGCCCCGCTTGCGCGGATGGCGTTGGTGCGGGCGATCACGCGGGTGTCGTGGATGCGCAGGCCGTGGCAGCGTCCTTCCTCCCTGCCGTCGATGCGTACCGCGATGCCGTCGTAGGTCAGCAGGTCGAGCTCGCCGATGTCGATATCGCCGCAGTCGACGATGTGCAGCAGGGGCAGCTCGCGCGTCTCGGGACGCGGAATGATCATCGTGCGCCAGGCGCAGCCGTGGATGCGCACCCTGCGCCGCCCCTCCAGGCGCAGGTTGGCCCGATGCAGGCCCGGCAGCAGGCAGAGTTCGCCGCCGTCCGCGGGCAGGTGGGCGGCCGCTTCCTCCAGCGAATCGAAGTCCCCGAAACTGCTGTGGCCATCGCCGACCCGCAGGGTGCAGCAGCCGCGCCGCCCGGCGGTCAGCGGCGGGAAGACCTGGCGGCAATCCTCGACCGCGCCGGAAAGCTCGCCGTTCGGCCCCAGGCTCCACAGGACTTCGGCCAGCGCCACGCGGTGGTAGACAATGCCGGCCGGCGGCGCGGCGTCCACCAGCACCAGCGGGTTGTCGATGCCGCCCGCGCGCACGGTGAAGGTCCAGTAGTCGCCGGGACGGTAGTTGCTTGCCGTGGGCGCTGCGAAGGCCAGCCGGATGCCGTCGCCCAGCTCGGCCGGCGCGCCGCTGTCGGGAAAGGCTGCGACATCGGCGATGCCGTTCCAGAGCCGGAAGAACACCGGTTCGGCCGTCGCCGGCAGGGCGCCGAAGCTGGGCGGGGAGGCGAGTTCGAGATCGTGTTCGGTGTTCAGGGTGGCCGGGGCGCCGTAGACCACCCGCCAGGCGCCGGCCAGCGCATCGTATTCCAGGGCCTCGAGGTAGAACCCGGACAGCCCCGCGCTGACGATGGCCGCGCGGCCGGCGTCGATGATCACGCGGGCCGGGACGGCGGTGGCGTCGAAGCGGCCGCGTCCGACCAGGCCGCCGTTCCACTGGCTCCACTTGAAGCGCGGCGGCGCGGCCGGCGGCACGTCCGCCACCTCGATCCGGTACAGGCAGTGCTCGAAGCCCGTGTAGCCGCCGCCACCGCTCACCGGACAGTCGCCCGGGATCGCCGTCGGCGGCGCCAGGCTCACGCTCAGGCGTCCCAGCGCGGCCGGATCGTCGCTCAGCCTGGCGCCGATATTGCGGCAGTCCTCGCCCGCGGCCAGGCGCAGCAGGCGCAGGCGCAGGTTCACATAGGCGCGTTCGGCGGTGTCCGGCCCGCCCAGCGCCGCTTCGAGCAGCCGCTCCGGATACTGGAAAGCGTGCAGGGATTCTTCGGAGACTTCGAGGACGACCGCGTCGCGCGCGCCGTGGGCGATCGGGGCGGACGGGGCCAGCGGGCTCGCGCTGCGCTCGACGGCTGCGGCCGCGTCGGGCGCCAGGCCCGCGAGCCGGGCCAGGATGCCGTCGGCCCAGGCCCGCCCCGGGTGCAGCCACACGTGGACCACGCCCGCGCTGACCGAGACCGCGTCGACCCGGAAGGCCTGTGGATCGGCGGCCGGGACGGCGCAGACGCCGGCGCCGATGATGTCGCGCCCGGCCTGGCCCTGCCAGGCGAGGTCGAACAGTTCCCCCTCGGTCTGGTCCGCGTCCAGCGTGACACGGCCCTGCTGCTGCAGCACGCCGCTCAGGTTGCGCAGCACGCTTTCCGGGGCGCCGGCGACCGGGCGGGCGTCGCGCCGCGGGTCGAAGTGAAGTACCGAGAAATCGCCTTGCATGGTGTGTCTCCTTCAGGTCACCGGCACCACCAGCGGACGCACGCCGACCGGCATGAATTCGCGCAGGCGGACCTTCAGGTTGGCCCATTTGTGGGCTTCCAGCAGGAAGCCGAAGGCGCCCATCGCGTCGTCCCCGGGGCCGAGTTCGCGCACCCGGCGGTCGGTCTCGCGCGCCAGTTGGGCGTAGCCGGGGTCGTTGAAGCGCTCGGAGACGAAGACGATGAGCGCCGCGGCAGACGACCCGCCCCGGGCCGACACGCAGGCATGGTTGGGCGGCAGGCGGTCCAGGTCGCCGCTGAAGGCGCTCCACTTGATGCAGCCGTGCTGGTTGTCCAGCACCTCCAGGCGCTGAGTGAAGATGCCGCCCAGACCGCCGGCGGCGGCCACCCGAACCGGCCCGAAACAGGTGAGGCCGTCGAAATCCAGGGCGCAGGCCCAGCCGCTTGCCGGGTTGGTGGCCGCGCCGATCGCGAGCAGCCCCGACGGCGCAGCGCCCAGCCCCAGCCCGGCGTCGACGATGCTTGCCTCGATCGTCAGCGCATAGCGTTCGTCGACGGCGAGCGTCCCGGTCACCGAGCGCTGGATCACGATATCGGGCGTGGGCACGAAGGCATCCAGGTCGGCCGGATCGGTGAAGCCGTAGCCGTTCGCCAGGTGCAGCGCCGGCTGCATCGCGGCGCGGCTGCCGTCGCGCAGGCTGTGGCCGCCCGGCGCCAGCGTGCAGCCAACCAGCTCCAGCCTGGCGACGGCCGCACGGTCGATCAGGGCAGCGCCCGGCGGGAATGCCGCCGGATCGGGGGCCAGGTACAGCCCCTCCAGGCGCACCTCGGGCGCGAATGGCGTCGCCTGCGCGGCATCGACGGCGCGCAGCGAGAGCGGCTGGGCCAGCAGCACGACCGGCCGGTGCCCGCCGGCGGCGCGGAGCGTCAGCGTTTGCGCCAGGCGCAGCGAGACGGTGCCGTCGACCGCGCTGCCGGGCAGGAGCGCGAGATCGATGCGGTGGACCAGGCTGTCGTGGATCTCGATCACGACCGGCGCCGCCGCGCTGTCCAGTCCCGCGAGGGCGTCCTGCAGCGCCATGCCGCCGGGAATGTCGCCGACCAGGCGCAGGATCGCGCCGGCCGGCAGGGCGGGGACGCCGCGCGTCACCGGATGGGCGCCCACCGGCCCTGCGGCGCCATAGGTAAACGCGGCGAACATGCGCGAACGGAGCCCGCCGGGGGTGGTCTCGACCAGTTCGTCCGCCTGGGCCGCGGTCTCGACGCCTATCAGCAGGCGTCCGATGGCTGGGTCGACCACGATCTCGCTGCTGCGCAGGGCTGGCCGCAAGCCGTCTTCCCAGGCGCACAGGTTGGCGCCCCGGAAGCGCCAGGCCGGGTCCGGACCCAGCAGCGGCAGCAGGGCCTGCGGCAGGTAGAGCTGCATGCCGGTGTCGCCGAGGTCGAAGCCCAGGGGAGGCGTGGCCAGCGCGTCGTAGAAGTCGACGCCGACATAGGCCTCGGGATGGCCATCGGGCGATCCGCTCGCCAGCCGCGCCGCCGGCATGGGACCGGGCACGGCGTCGGCCGCGGTCAGGGGCGCGCCGGCTTGCGTAGGTCCCGGCCGGGCGGTGTTGAACAGCCGCACCGGAAGGTCGAGCGGATGCAGGTCGAAGCGCAGGGCGAAGCGCGCCGTTCCCGGCGGCTGCGGGCCGAGGTCGGTGACGCCCTTGGCCAGCGGCAGCACGCGCGCCAGCCGGTAGGCCGCAAGACGCCAGAGGAAGACCGCCAGGTTCGGCAGGTTGACGTGGCGCGCATCGTCGAGGGCGATCTTGACGTCGGCGCTCCAGGCGAAACCGTCGAAAGGGCCGCCGAGCAGCGACAGCGCGGCGGGATCGCGCAAGGGCGCCGTGCCGCCGCGCGGCAGGTGGAAGCGGGTGCGCGCCGGGTCCGTAAGGGGCGGCGCCCCGCCGGCATCGGGCCGCTGGTGGTTCAGGTGCTGGGTCCAGCCCAGGTTGACCCGCAGCTCCACTGCGCGGCAGGACCACCCGGTCAGGTTTGCCGCCAGCCGCTCGATCGCGCCCAGGGTGCCCTTGCGCCGCCGCAGGGCGATGGTGTCGGCCACGTCGGCGCGCAGGGTGCGCGCCTCGCCCTTCAGGTGCGAAGCGCCGAGCAGGTCGGCCAGGTAGGGAATCACCCAGTCGTCGCAGGTGTCGATGAACAGGTCTTCGTAGAGCTGGGCGATATCCGCATGCAGGGCGCCGAACGGGCCTTCGACCGCTGCCAGCCAGGCGCGCAGCGGATACGGCGGGGCCTGTTCGGCGTCCTGGGTCCGGTAGACTTCGGGCAGCCGCTCGTACAGCGGGACGGCAGGCGTGGCGCTCATGCGCATTCTCCTTCGGCCGGTGCGGCGATCGGCGTGAGCGTGAGGTGGCCGGGGGCCAGTTGCAGCAGCTCGTCAGGCGCGCAGGGCAGGACGGCGGCCCATGGCCGCGGCGCGGGCGGGAGCGGCAGCGCCGCCGGATCGCTCACGCCGGGTGCGAACAGGCCGAGCGCGCTGACCTTGCACCACAGGACGCCGGGCACGTTCTGCAGGCGTCCCTCGATGCGGCTGGCGTATTCGGGCTCGCCCAGGTTTCGCGCACGCAGGCCGAACAGTCCGCCGGCGGAATCGGCCCCGGCCTCGACCCCGGCCAGGCCCAGCGCCGCACGCAGGGCCGCTTCGACGTCGGCGCGCCGCCATGCCGGATGCGGCGCGTAGCCGATGTCGGCAAAGGCATGGCGCAGGCGGGCCTGCCGCACCACCAGGGGGAAACGGTCCGGGCCGCGGCAGCGCTGGGCACGGGCCAGGGCCGCGCGCACCGCCTCGAACCCGGCTTCGCGGCCGGCCGCCAGCAGCACCCGCAGGATGACGGCCGGCACACCTGCGTACAGGTCCCAGGCCGCGCCCGCCGCCACCACGCCGGGCAGGGCCAGGGTCTCGGTCTCGTAGTCGCGGATGCTCACCAGCCGCCCCAGGCCCTGGACTTTTCCGGGCGCGGCGGTGCGCGCCCGCTGGCCGTCTTCCGGCTCGGCCCCGCCGGCCACGATGCCGGCGAGCGTCACCTTGTCGAAGCCGGGTGGCCGTTCCGTCGCGCCCGGTGCGGCGCCGGGTTTGGCTGGCCCGCGCGCGCCGATGCCGGTCCGGTAGCTGGCCGACACGTTGCCAAGGCCGGAAGGCAGGCGCGCGCCGGTATCGCCGTCGCCGAACTGGACGAAAGAGCGGCCTTCGCCGTCCTCGCGCACGATGTAGACCATGTCGGCGGGCGCCCGTCCGTAGAAGGCGTCGACCCGGGTCCAGAGGCGGCCCTCGACCCGCACCTCGAGCTGCGGCGCCTGGGGCGGCTGGGCGCCGGGCTCGAGGAACCAGGTCAGGGGCGCCTTCGGCAGGACGAAGGTTTGCCAGGACTGGCGTTTGTCGCCGTTGCCGAGCACGGTATCGAGCTCTTCCTTGCCTTGCGAAGCGGCCACCAGGTTGCCGAACACCTCGACCGTGGGCGCTTCCTCGTCGAAGTCGGCCAGGGTGAAGGGCGCCGGCGCGCGGTCGAAGGACAGGGGCCACATGCGGGCCACGCCCGGTGCGCCACCGTCGAAGTCGGCCGGGGCATTGGTGCAGACCAGGTCGGCCGCCTCCGTTCCGCTCGACAGCCAGAGCCTGCGCCCGGCCAGTGCGCGCGCGGCCCGCGCCTCGCCGTAGAAGCCCAGGGCCTCCCGGCCGTCGGGAAACAGGCCCGCCGCGGGCGCCGACAGCGGCTGCAACAGCAAGGGAGGGCTGGTGATCTCGAGCACGTGATAGAGACGCACGTCGCCGAGCAGGGGCGCGTTGTCGTAGCCGATCAGGGGCCGGTCCAGGGTCAGGAAGGTACTGGCGGCATTCAGGTTGCCGAAACCGACCGTGCGCACCTCGGTGGCGGCGACGGTGCGCACCACATGCAGGCCGACCGCGGCGCCGCCCGCGTGCACCTGGGCCTGGACCGCCACCCTGGTCCCGGCCTGCAGGTCGCCAACCTCGGCGTCGAGCGGCAACACGCGCGGCGCCAGCGGTATCGCGGCGCCCGTATTGATGCAGTCGTGGCCCGGGCCGAGATGGCGTTCGAAGCCGGTGTCGCGCTGGGTGGAGCCCGTGATCCTGCCGCCGGCGTCAAGGACCGTCGACACCGTCTTCGGCGGCGCGTTGTGGCCGAGGTGACGAAAGGCGCGGTTCACCCGGTAGGCGGCCACCGGCTGGGTCCAGGCATCCTGCAGCGGCGCGTCGAATTCGACGATCACGCGCCCGAGCAGCCGGGTCAGCTTCTTCACCTTCACGACTTGCGGCGCCTGGCCCGCGGACAGCGGCAGCGCCGCGCCGGTCCACGCCGGCTCCGGTGGCTGCAGCAGGAGGCGCTCGCCCGCCTTGAGCGCGAAAGCGGCCAGGCTGGCCGTGTCGCTGGCGCCGTCCACGGCGGCCAGTTCGCAGCACGTGCTCCCGGCCGCGAGCACCGGCCCGTAGCGGCGTGGCCGGTAGAGGTGGAAGCGCCCGAGCTGGGGCCAGGCCTGCAGTTCGGCGTTCGTCCTCAGGTCGGCCGGCGCGGCCAGGTCGCGCAGGTCGGCGCGCACCGGGAAGCCCTGGCGTATCGTGACCGGCTCCAGGCCGCGCGCCTCGAAGGCCAGGGTGGCGTGGCCGCCGAGGCCGGGCGCGAGCCGGTAGCCGGTCAGGCGCACCAGTTCGGCCACGCTCTCGCGCCAGGCGGCGGTGCGCAGGTAGGCTTCGTTGGCGTAGTGCTCCTGGTAGAAGCTGAGGATGTCGCCGAGGATGGCGGCGCCCTCAAGCAGGGCGTAGGCGGGGTCGTCGGGTTCGCGGTGGGTCCATGCCGCCAGTTCCGGGGCGGCGTCGACCGCGCGCGTCATCGCTTCCAGAAAATCGGCATGGCGCCCGATCCGGTAGGCGATGCGCGGCAGGCCGGGCCGATTGTAGGCGCGGCGCGG
The DNA here is from genome assembly GCA_040755875.1 of Pseudomonadota bacterium. GTDB lineage: Bacteria > Pseudomonadota > Gammaproteobacteria > Burkholderiales > Burkholderiaceae_D > Telluria. The sequence goes on from JBFLZJ010000005.1 coordinate 20,818, forward strand.
AAAGTCGAAGGGATCCACCAGCAAGGGGTCGCAGGCCATCAGCGCCTCCCGCCCTGTATGTCGAAGCGGATCAGTCCCCGTTCCAGGTGATCCGGGTTGTTGGCCAGCAGCGCCACCTCGTCGAAGCCGATCTCGAGCATTTCCTCGCCGGCCGGCGCGGGCTCCGGACGCGCGAAGCGCTTCATGGCGATGCGCACCACGTGGGCGATGCCGGCGATGCGGGCGATCCGGCCTTCGATTTCGCTGCGGTGCAGGTCCTGGCCGAAGGTCCACTCGTCGGGATGGAAGAAGCCGCGCCGGCCGTCGCCGGTCCAGCCGTCCGAGAATTCCTCTTCCAGGATGGCGCGCAGGTCCTCGCGCCAGTAGGCCTCGTGGGCGCAGACGGTGACGTGGATCTCCAGAGCCACGTAGCGCGGGGGGCGGATTTCCAGGTCTTCGCCGACCAGGCGCACCGCTTCCAGGTGGGCCGCGAGGCGCGGATGCAGTTCGGCCCAGAGCGCGTCCGAGCGCGCGTCGCCCACCGCCGCGAAGCCGGCCGGGTCGATGGCGATGCGCACCGTGCGCCAGCTCCCGGTCCAGGCATAGCGGGCGACGGCGCGCGAGACGCCTTCGACTTCCTCAGCGCGCCGGGCATAGTCGGCCAGCGTCACCGCGCGCAACTGGCGCGCGCGGAAAGCCTCGGGCGCGTTGCGGCGGACGCGTTCGGCGGGCTCGGGGTCGCGCCCGTCCGTGACGTCCAGGGGATTGAACACGGCGGTGACGGCGCCGCCCAGCGGCCCGGCCAGGGGGCGCAGGTGCAGCAACTGGTCGGCGCCGATGTTGCCGCGGTGGCCGCCGCCGAGCTGGCAGCGGGCCTCGATCACGCTGTTCGCCGGCAGCAGGCGGCCGTTCACCCCGTTCCCGAAGCGCAGGATGCTGCGTTGCCGCTCGTCGGTCTCGACGGCGAAATGGGCGCCGTTCTCGGCCGAGTCGTCGCTGTGGACCAGGCTCTCGACCTCGCGCCAGTCTTCGCGCGCGCCGCCCGGCAGCACGATCGTGACGTCGAGGGTGGAACGACCCGGCAGTTCGCCCGGGGCCCCTTTTTCGGGCGCACCTGGTGGCGGCAGCCAGGCCAGCACGGCATCGTCGGGCAGCGCGGCCAGCACCCAGTCGCGCCCATCGCCATGCCGGTCCATGCGCAGGAAGTGGCGGTGTTCGATGCCGGCCGTGGCGGGCGGCAGGATGCTGCCCGGCTCGTGGAAGTGGAAGGCACGCGGCAGGCCTTCGTAGACCGGCAGCAGGTTGCCGTAGAAGCTGGAGACGTCCTCCACCACGTGGGGCGGCGGTCCCGGACAGAAGGTGGCGAAGCTGGCATCGAAGCGCAGCGCATCGTCCTCGCGCCAGTGCACCCGCAGCAGCCAGCTGTTCGCGAGCGGGTCGAACACGGCCTCGGCGGCGCCGCGCGCCGGGTCGCTGCCCGGCAGCAGGCGCAGCAACTGGCGCCGCGTGCGCCGGCGTCCCGCCGGCAGGCCGGTGAGCGGATTGAGGGTTTCCGCGACCAGGATTTCGCGCCACTGGCCTTTGTGCACGAGATCGCGCAGGGCTTCGGCGTCGGCCTGGGGCAGCGCCGGACCGGCGGGCACGAGGTCGGCGCCGGTCGAACCGGCCGCCAGGGCAGGCTGGGCATTGCCCCAGGTGTAGAGCCGCAGGCGGTTGAGGCGCGGGTCGAAGCGCTGGCGTTGCGCGGCCGGCAGGCCCTGCTGGCGGCTGGCGAAGAACACCGCGTCCTCCAGCGGCGGATCGGCGCCGGTCCAGGCCAGCAGCTCCTGGTCCGCGAGCGAAAACGGCGACTGGCCGGCCGCGATGTCGAGGGCAATCCAGGTGCTGGCCTGGTTCCCCTTGTGCGGGTGGTAGTCGACCAGGCGCGCGTGCCGGGCCAGGGACACGCGCTTGCGGGCGCTGGCCAGGTAGGCCTCGTTCGCGACCCGGTCCTGGTAGTCGCTCAATTCGTCGGCCGCGGCGGCGAACAGGTCGATCAGCACCTGGTCCAGGTCGGCCTCGCTGGTGGCTTCCCATCCGGGCACGCGCTGGGCCATGGCGGCCATCAGCGTGTGGCGGAAGGAGTCGTAGTCCTTGGCCAGGTAGTCGATCGGCGGATTCGGCGCGGGCGGACGGCCTGCGGGCCTGGGCGCGCAGTCGTTGGTGAAGCAGCCGGGCCGGAACTTGAAGCCGATGGCGCTGAACAATGGGTCGATGCGGGACGCGTCCCACACCAGTTCCAGCGTGTAGGTGGAGTAGTCGCCGACCGGCGCCACCCGCAGCAGCACGCCGTCGGGGCCCAGCGCCGCGGCGGATGTGACCTGGACCTGGCCGCCGGCCTGGCCGGCAAGGATGCGGGCGCCGCCACGGATGCGGAAGACCTGGCGCGCCCGTACGGGATCGGTCCCGATGTCGGCCAGGATCGCGGCCACCTGCAGGCCGGTCACGAAACGCAGCGCGAGCTCGGCATGGGCCGGCGCCGGGCCGGGCGCGAGCGCGACCAGGGCCAGTTGCAGGCCGTCGAGGCCGTGGGCGGCCAGCGCATCGGCGCGCTCGGCAACCAGGTCGGGGAAAACGATGGCGCCCATGGTCGGCCTCCCGCCTCATCAGCCCGCATTGCGCTGGAACTTCACCACCCGCGTATCGCTGCTGCCCGCGGGGCGGTACTGCACCGTCACCTCGAGGGTGGCGGCGTCGCTCCAGTCCACCTCGACCAGCTCCACGACCAGGCGCTCGCCCAGCCAGCGGTCAAGGGCGTTCGTGATGCGCGCCTTGACCACGCCGCGCAGCGGTTCCGAGGCCGGCTCGAACACCAGCCTGCGCACGCCGCCGCCGAATTCGGGCAGGAACAGGCGCTCGCCCGGGCTGGTGAGGAGCAGTTGCAGCAGTTCGTCGCGCAGGTGGGCCTCGTCGCTTGCCGGGGCGGCGCTGCGTCCGTCCGGCCCGATCCTGAACGGGAAGGCAAGGTGGCGGCCATGCGGGAGTGTCATGTCTAGATTCCTTTCGCCTTCTGCTGCGCCTGGACCACCATCGCCATGCCCTGTGGCGCCTGGGCGGCATTCAGGCACAGGCCCACGCTGTCCTGCAACAGCACCGGCACGTCGCGCGCCGCGGTGTGCAGTGCGCCCGTGACCCAGCGCAGCGTCAGGCAGGGCGTGGGCACGACCGGGGCGAAGGGGCAGCCCACGATCGCGTGCACGTCGGTCTGCAGCAGGACCGGCGCGCCGTCGACCAGCATGTCGGTGTTCGTGGTGGTCAAGAGGGCCTGGCCGCCATGCGGGCACATCACCGTGCTGGTGGTGGTGAGGATGGCGCTCATGGCGGCACCCCGAAGCTCATCGCGCCATTTACCAGGCTCACGCCCGCCAGGCCGACCTTGACCAGGCCATGGTTCAGCGAGATGGCATCCATGCCGATCGTGATCTGGCAGGCCCCGCAGGTGAGCACGATCTCGTCCCCGCGCAGGCTGACTTCGGGTCCGCCGGCGTGGATCAGCCTGAGTTCGTCGGCGTCGTCGTCGAAGACCAGCTTGTGGCCGTGCTCGGACACGATCACGCGCAGCGCCGCGCCCTGCGGTTCGGGGCGCTGGCCGCTGGCCCACCAGGCGCCGGACCAGATCGGCGCGTCGAGCCGGCCGGCCTCGAACTCGATCCACACGCCCGAGCCGACGCGGGGCAGCATCACCAGGCCGTGGCCGTCGCCCCCGAAAGGCGCGGCCGGCAGCGCCCAGCCGCAGGCGTGTTCGCCGAGCAGCGCCGGCACGGTGGCGCGGATGCGGCAGCGGTTCTCCGGGTCGTCGACATCGCTGACGATGCCGCGGTACTTGCCGAAATAGCTGGCGCCGACCCGCTCGACCAGGCGTTCGACGTGCTGTTCCAGGTCTTCGCTCATCAGAATATCCCTCCGTTCAGGGCGGCCGCCAACCGCAATGCGCGGTCGCGCGCCTCGGCGGTCTTGCCCGGCACCTCGGTGACCGAGTCGGCCAGCGCTTCGAACTGCTGGGTGTAGACCGACGGCGTGATGCGGTGCACGACACGCTTGAGCAGGTAGTCGCCGCTGTAGGGCGTGGCGCCGGCGTCGACCCGCACCTTCTGGTAGGGCGCGAGGATGCTTTCATAGCATCCGGGCACCACGTGGCCCGAGAGCCGGTAGACGTAGCCGTTGCGGCGCGCCTGCGCGCCGGCGGCCGCCGCCGGGTCGGGGCGGGTGGCGTCGGCCGGGTGCAGCAGGCGTTGCGGCGTCAGCTTTGCGGGACGCGCCGGCAGATTGCGCATCAGGCCGAGTTCCTCGGCGCTGGTGGAAAAGTCGGTCACGCCGTGGTCGTCCAAGCGCAGCACGCGGGCGCGGGTGCGCTCGCCGCCGTCCGGGTCCTGGACGATGACCGCCACCGCCAGGCTGCGCCGCTCGCCGACCAGGCGCAGCGGCGCCAGCCCGGCGGGGCCGCGCGGATCGGCCAGGAAGCAGCCGATGCTCGCTCCCCGCTCCGGACCCGGCAGCACGTAGGCATGGCGGTCGCTGGCGCGTCCCAGTTCGCGCAGGAACTGCAGGGCCGTGCCGCGCCAGGTCGTGAACTCCGGCTCCACGGCCGTGGCGTCGATGCGGGTCATCCTGATTTCCTTGAACCGGCCGTAGACCTCGCGTGCGATGTCGCTGTCGCGCCGGTGCGCGAAGGGCGGGGCCACTTCCTCGTCGCGGTCGAGCCAGGCGCTGTCGTCGCGCACGATCATGGAGGCGCTGCTGCGCCCCGGCTGCGCGTCGAGCCCGGCGTCGATGGCGGCCAGCGGCCCGTCGATCAATGGCGTGAAGCCTGCGCTTCCAGGGTCGAGTTCGATGCGCACGCGCGAGAAGGGCGCGGCCTTCTCGCCCGGCCAGTGCAGCCAGGCGCCGCGCTCGTCCAGGCAGAGCGCCATGCGGATGCGCGCCTCCCAGAATGCATCCATTTCCTGGATCACCTCGATTTCCTCGATGCGGCGCAGCTCGTCCTCGCCCGCCGCGCGCTCGCCGAACCAGATGCGAAAACGTGGGCCGGCCATGCTCAGTCCTCCGGCGCCAGCAAGGTAGCGCCCGGCCGTTCGACCAGGGTGCGGCCATCGAGCGCCGTGTTGGCGTCCGCCACGTGCCAGAACTGGGTCGCGTCGCCGCAGCAGGCATGCGCCAGCAGGTCCAGGCGATCGCCCGCCTGCACCCGCCGCGGCGTTCCCGGGACCGGGGCCAGGCGCCGCAGCTTGAGGGCAAGCACGCGCTCGCCGGTCGAGGTGGTGGCCTCGACCGTGGCCAGGTTGGCGTAGCGGGAGTTCGGCAGGAACATGGATGCCTCCTAGAGCGGGATCAGCTCGACCGCCTGTTCGGCCGTGTTGGCCGTGTTGGCCAGGTTGGCGATGGCCTGGGCTTCCCTGGCGATGGTCGAGTATTCGAGGGCGCCTTTCGCCAGCCGGTCGTCGCTGCAGTCGTCGACCGCGATCACGCTCAGCGTCAGGTCGACTTCGGCGCGCAGGGGATTGAGCAGGGCGTCGTACTCGAGTTCCGCGATGCTCATGGCGTCGATCGTCACCGGAAGGATCCGCGTCGGCCCCCAGCTGAAGAGGATGCGCGGATAGGCTTCGCGCGGGATGGGCTGGGCGGGCGGCGCGGCCGCGGTCCCGAGGGCGGCGCCGATGGCGTCGACGGCGGCCCCGGCAAGGCCGGCCAGCTTCGTACTGGGCAGCACCATCTTCTCCAGCGCCGCCAGTTGCGGGCCGATGCCGAACAGCGCGGCGAGCGGCTTGCCTTCGTCGAGCAGGTTGGCGGCGCTGAAATGGGCCTTGAACGTGATTCTCTCGAAGGTTTTTTCGCCCGCCTGGGTCGCTTCGCGCCGGGTGGCCCCGGTCGGACGCGGCGGGATCTGCAGCGCGCGCGTCAGCGTCTCGGGATTGAACTGGAAGATCACCACGTTCGGGATCGGCCCGGCCAGGCTGCTGCCGTACTCGATCAGGGCGCCGCGCAGCAAGGTCATGGCGTGCTTTCCTGGATGCGGCGGGCAAGCGACTTCGCGATGTCGCCGGCCAGGGTGTCGGGCGCCGGCCGGGCCGGGCTGGCGATGGTTCCGGCGTCGAGCATGTGCGCCGGTGACGCTGTCGCGCCGCCTGCCGCCAGCGCACGCGCCAGGGCGGGCCCGAGCTGGCGCACCGCCGCCTCGGCCGCGGCGGGATCGAGGCCGCGCAGGTCGAGCTCGAGCCGTTCGATGTGCAGCCGGCGCGTGGTGGCCGGGTTCATCGCTCGCTCCTTTGTTCGGCGACCAGGGCGGCATACGGGCCGAACTGGTCGAGACTGCTGGGCCGTTCGAGCTTGTCGTACTCGCGCAGCAGGGCGCGCAGCACGGCCGCCATCGTCAGCCGCGGCGGGGCGCCGGCGCAGGCGCCCTGCAGGCAGGCGTGGAAGACGATGCCGCGGATATGTCCGCCCGCCAGGGGAAAGCGTTGGGCCAGGAAGTCGAAGTCGATACCGGCGCCGTCGACGCCGTCGGGCAGCGCGCCGCGCCAGATGCGCAGGCGCTCTTCCGGCCCCGGCAGCGGAAACTCGATCGCGAAGCGCAGGCGGCGCAGGAAGGCCTCGTCGAGGTCTTTCCTGCGGTTGGTCGCCAGGATCGCCAGGCCCTTGAAGCGCTCCATCCGCTCGAGCAGGTAGCTGATCTCGAGGTTGGCGTAGCGGTCGTGCGCATCCTTGACCGCGCTGCGCTTGCCGAACAGGGCGTCGGCCTCGTCGAAGAACAGCACCACGTCCGACGCATCGGCGGAATCGAACAGGCGCCGCAGGTTCTTTTCGGTCTCGCCGACGTACTTGTCGACCACCTGGGACAGGTCGATGCGAAACAGCGGCAGCCCGAGTTCGGCCGCGATCACCTCGGCCGCCATGGTCTTGCCGGTTCCCGGGGCGCCGAAGAACAGGGCGCTCAATCCGCCCTCGTTCCAGGCGCGCGCCGTGCCCCAGTCGTCATGGGCGCGGCCGAGATTGCGCATGGCGGCGAGCAGCTCGTCGAGCTGGGCCGCCTGGCGCGGCGGCAGCATCAGGTCGGCGCGCCGGAAGCGCGGGGTGACCGGCTGGGCCAGGCTGCCGAGGTCGGGGTCGCGTCGGGCCCCCGCCAGGATCTCGTCGCGGGTCGGCAGGCGGCCGAGCGACTTCAGGGCGGCGCCGATGTAGTCGATCTGCCCGGCCTCGTAGCGGAAACGCCGCGCGAGCTCGCCGGCCATGGCGGCGCAGGCCACGGGCAGGGCGCGGCGCCAGCGGTCGGCGCGCTCGGCGTGGGTCAGCGGCGCCACCACGATCGGGGCCACCACCGTGTCCAGGCGGCGCAGTTGCTCGCGTTCGTGCATGCCCACGTAGACCGTCAGCGGCAGCCCGGGCAGCGGCAGGGCGGGCACGGCCGCATGGACGTCGGCCGGTGACAGCTGCCCGGCATCGAGATAGAAGGCGGCGCCGCGCAGCCAGGCCAGGCTCAGGACCTGGGCCAGGTCCTCCCGCATCAGGCCGGGGCTGGCGCGCACGGTCGCCGCACCGCCGCGGGCGGCATGGCCGGCGGCTACCCGGGCCAGCGGCGCGCCGGCCGGGCCCAGGACCGGTACGATGCGCATGGCGCCGGTGTGCACGGCGCCCGGCGCGGAGGCGCCTGCCGCCAGCGGCGCGACGGTATCCAGGGCCGGCGGCAGCGCGGCCCCGGGGAAAACCAGGGCGCGCGCGAGCAGCGCCGGCACCTGCAGCGGGGCCTGCCAGGTTCCTGCGCCGCTGTCGGTGGCCGTCAACAGGCCGTGGCGCAGCAGCGGATGGGCGGGCGCCAGGCAGGCCAGCACGGCGTCCGGTGCTTCCGGGTCATCCTGGTCATTCCATAAGCGCTGCGCCAGGGCGAGACTGGGCGCGCTGCGCGCCGCGTCGTTCTGGCAGCAGGCGATCACCGCGCCGGCGGCGCTGTCGACCGCCGGCAGCAGTGCAAGGGCAAGCACGAAGCACTCGGCCGGCGTCAGGCGCAGTTCCCGGGCCACCCAGCCGAAGGATCCGCGTGGCGCCGCGGCCGCGGCCGGCATCTCGGTCTGGACCATGCGTACGCCGAGGTGGCGCGCCGCCGGGTCCTGCTCGAAAAAGCGCCGCTTCTCGTCCGCATAGCGCAGCTGGTCGAGTGCGGCCAGGGCCGGGTCGCCCAGGGGCGGCAGCGGGCCCGGCGTCGCGTCCTGTTGGCCGCGTTCCCGCCACAGCCAGCATACCTCGCGCCGCAGCCGCAGCGTGACCTGGCCGAGCCAGTAGCGCACCAGCGGGTCGTGCCCGCCCACGCCCGGCGTCAAGGCGGCGGGGTCGCGGGCAATGCCGGGCGACAGGGGCAGGTAGTCGGTCATATGATGAGGCTCGGGCTGGATGTGGCCTGCTGGTCGTTTACGCGCAGGATCACGCGGTAGCTGCCGCCCGGGACCGCGGCGGTCGCGCCGGTCACCGTCAGCGTTTTCTGGTCAGGCGCGGTGGTGAAGCTGTCGTAGCGGCGCACGGTCGCGTTGTCCGCGGCCCGCACCAGCAGCGCGACGATGTCGTCGCCGTCCCTGCCGAGCAGTCGTCCGTTCAGGTGCAGGTCGCTGCCGGCGATGCTCGCGCCCGCCAGGCTGGGGAGCAGGCGCACGCCCAGCAGGTCCATCGAACAGGTGCGCGCAGGCGACAGGCGGCGTCTCAGGCTCAGCGGCAGCGTGCCGGCCGACAGCACCCCGCCATCCGCGATCGGCGTGCCGGGACTGCCCTCGGCCCGCGCGACGATCCGCTCCGCCCTGCGTTCGAGGATCTCGAGCGCCACGTCGCCCAGCACCGCTTCGAGGCGGCTGTCGCCCAGGTCCTCGCCATGCAGGTTCAGGGTAGCGCCCGCCTCGAAACGCTCCGGCTCGACCCGCTCGAGCCTGGCGCCCACCGATGGCGCGACGGCTATCCTGACGCCTTCGCGGCCGATGATGGTGTCGGGCGTGGTCTCGTAGTCGACGCCGACCAGCAGCGCCGCGTGCGGCAGCCTGTCCGGCACGATCATCACCGGTCGCATCTGGAAAGCGAGCGACAGGCGGTAGCGTTCCTCGGCTCCCTGCATCAGTTTCGACAGCAGGTCAGGGTTGGCCTCGTCGAAGCTGAGCTTGAGCGGTTCGGGATTGTGCTCGAGCGCGCGGCGCACGGCCGGGTCGACGAGCGGGTCGAGCCGCAGGAAGTTCAGCTCGTGCAGGGCCGAGGCGCCGCGCCCGAGCAGTTCGTGGGCCGCCGCCGTATCGCTGCTCTCGCCGGCATCGAAGGCCGTCAGCAGGTATTTGAGCACCAGCCACAGCGGTGGCACGGCGCCATCGTGCAGCGACAGGTTGCGCAACTGCGGGTCGAAGCCGACCTCGTAGAGGAAGAGGTTGAGCTTGGCGTTGGTGTCGTTGCCGGCCGCCACCTCGGGCTTGCCGATGGTGGCCTCGAAGCCGCGCCGGATCAGGTGTTCGCGCAGGAGCCGCGTCACCGCGCCGATGGCCGTACCGGAGTCAGCGAGGGCCATGGTCAGATCCTGCGCAGGGAGCGCCGCGCGAGCGAACCGTGCGCGGTCGCGGGTGGGGAAACGGCGCCCGCGGCGGGAGGCTGCGGCGCGCCGGATGTCACGGTGTTCGCCGCCGGCGCTTCCACGCGCAGGTGAATGGCGCCGATGGTGACCTCGACGCGCTCCTCCGCAGCCGGCGCGGCGGTGCCGGACCCCGCGACGCTCCGGGCGCCCGTGTCGCCGGTGATTTCGTGGCGCGGGGCCGCGAGCGCGGCGTGGCGGACTGGCCCGGCCCCTTCCGCCAGGGGCGTCCGAACCGGCGGGAGCGGCGCCGCAGCCACGTCCTTCCGAACGGGCGTCGGCTCGTCGCGCGCGACCCAGTCCATCGCCGCGCGTGCCAGCGGATGAACGAGGGCGGGAACAGGCGGGCTGACTGGCGGCGCCGGCGCCGGTGCCGGCTGGCCGATGTGCAGGCCGACTGCGCCCGGTTGCGGCTGGCTGGCCGGCCTGGTTCCCGCCGGCTCGCCGGCCACTGCGGGCTGTGGAGCCGGCCGCCGGGCCGGCGCCTCGGCGGAGGCCTGGCGGGCCGGGGCCTGCACCGCCGGCGCAGGCGGCGGGGCCGCGGCGGGCGCCAGGGCGCGGGGAGACGCGGCCGCCTGGTCCGTCGCGTCGCCGTCCTCCAGCGCGAACGAGGCCGGTCCGGCGTCCGGCGCCGGCCGCTTGTGGCCCTGCGTGACCTCCGCAGCCGGCATGCCGCTGGCGCGCATGAGCGCCTCGAAATAGCCGCTCATCGCGCCTCCGCGACCAGGGCAAGGTACTCCGCACGCCGCGCTGGCGTAAGCGCGAGTATCTGGCGCTCGCTCCAGCCGTAATGCGAGGCCAGTTCGTGCACTTCGCGCAGCAGCGCGCGCCGCCGCCGCAGCAGGCGCGCCAGCGCGTAGTCCTCGAGGTCGATCGGCACCTGGTTCTGCGCCCCGCAGGCAGGGCATTCGGCATCGACCTCGAAGGCGACCAGGGGATCGGCCTCGGCGAGCGCCCGCGAGACGGCGTCGGTGTCGTCCGGTCCCGCCGCGCCGTCCACGATCAGGTCGGCCAGCATCGCCCGCACGGTCTCCTGGGGTGCGTCCGGCGCCCGGGTGCGCCAGGTCCTGAGGTCGGCGCCGGTAGGGCGCCTGAGGACGAGGCCGCGGCCGGGCCCGAGCGCGACGGGGATCAGGGTCTGGCCGGCCTGCCCGGCCAGCGCCGCCAGCGGCAGGGAGAACTCGAAGGCCTCGCCACATTCGGCGGCGGCGCACTGCGCGCTGAAGCCGATCTCCCCGGCGCCGGCGTCCGCAACGGCCAGGCGCAGCAGCGCCGCCGTGCGCACGCCGACCGGCTGGCCCCACCACCAGGCGGCATCGAGCGCCGCGCTGCACCCGGCCAGCAGGGTCGTGACCAGCGCGGGCCGGTCGGCCTGGCCGAAATCGAGGTCGAGATCGGCAGGTTGGCCGAAAGGGCGGAGTTGAATGGCCTGCATGCCGGCTCCACGCGCATGTGGTCAAGATGCTCAGGGCGCCAGCACCGGTTCGGACGGCTCGGCGACGTCGGTATCGCGTTCCCAGCCCTCGTTTTCCAGCTTGATCTGCTGGATCGCGACCGCGTTCGCGTTGGCGTCGAGGTCGGGCAAGGCCTGGTACTCCGACACCCAGCAGCGGAAGATCTTGTAGGCCAGCGCCACCTGTCCGGTCTCGTTGTAGACCTCGAGGATCAGGTCCTTGCGGAAGTCCTTCAGGCTGGTTTCGGCGCCCAGGCCCGCGTTCACGTGCCACACCTTGTTGGCCCAGGCCTCGAACTCCAGGTCGTGGGTGACGCCGCGTTCGAGGGTGATCGCCTCGTACTTGGTGCGCCCGGGCGACTTGCGTCCGGTGGACGGGTCGCCGCCTTCGCGGTGCTCGACCACTTCCGTGCTGCGCTTGAGGGCGCCGACCTTGCTGACGCCCGCGACGTACCGGCCATCCCACTTGATGCGGAACTTGAAGTTCTTGTACGGGTCGAAGCGGTGCGTGTTGACTGCGAACTGGGCCATGGCGAGGCTCCCTCATTGCAGGTCCCCGGCGATCTGCTGGATCGTCAGGACCACGAATTCGGCCGGCTTCAGCGGCGCGAAGCCGACCAGGATGTTCACGATGCCGAGATTGCGGTCGGCCTGGGTGGTGGTCTCCCTGTCGCATTTCACGAAGAAGGCTTCCTGGGGCGTCTTGCCCTGGAAGGCGCCCTGGCGGAACAGGCCATGCATGAAGGCGCCCAGGTTCAGGCGGATCTGGGCCCACAGCGGCTCGTCGTTCGGCTCGAACACCACCCAGTGCGTGCCGCGGTACAGGCTCTCCTCGAGGAAGAGCGCAAGCCGGCGCACCGGGATGTATTTGTATTCGTCGGCCTGGGCGTCCGCCCCCTTCATTGTGCGTGCGCCCCAGGCGACGCGGCCATAGGCCGGAAAGTTGCGCAGGGCGTTGACGCCGGCCGGGTTGATGCGGCCGTTCTCGCGGTCGCTCAGCGGCAACCCCAGGTCGATCACGCCGTTCAATGTGGCGTCGGTGCCCGCGGGCGCTTTCCAGACGCCGCGCGTCGCATCGGTGCGCGCGTAGACGCCGGCCAGGGTGCCCGAAGGCGCCATCGCCTTCGGGCGCATGCCGTCGAGCGGGTCGGCCACGCGCACCGGCGGGAAATAGGTCGCGGCATTGCGCGAGGTGGAGACCGCCGCCCAGCCGACGATGTCGGTCAGGGTGCGGTTCGCCGGCGCGTCGACGATGTAGAAGGCGCGCTTTTCCTCGCACAGGGCGCAGGCGGCGGCGATCAGGGTTGCGCCCTGGCCCGGCGCGGTCATGCCGAAGGTCTCGGGAATCAGGAGCAGGTTGAACAGGTCGACGTCGCGCAGGGCGTGGATGCCGGACTTGGCCGCCTCGCTGCCTTCGAGCTCGGCTTCGCCGCCAGGCGTGCCGTCGACCCCGGTCGTGGCGTTCGGCGCCAGGTTCACGATGGCCGCCGGGCGGTGCTGGGCGGCGGCCGGGAACTCCCTGCCGCCGTTCGCCACGCCCATCCGGATCGCCGCGGCCAGGCCGCCGAAGCCGCCGCCGGCGACCACGACGCTGGACGAATCGGGCTGGGCCGGATCCGGCGTGGCCGTGATTTTCAGGAAGTTCCCGGCGCCGGTGCCGTCGGCGTTGGAAGCGGTTGCCGCCAGCAGGGTCCCGAGCGCCGCCGCGGCAATGGCATTGTTGACGGCGGTGACGAGGGCGGTGATGTCCGCCAGCGGCCCGCCCGGCGCCAGCGTCAGCACGAAAGGCCTGACGCCGTTGACCGTCCCGGCGATGCTGCGGTCCGCCGGCAGCGCGAGCGGAAAACCGATGGTGCCGCTGACCGCATAGCCGGCCTTGGTGAAGGCCAGCCCCGCATGGCGGGTCGCGCGCACCAGGCTGGAAGCGGTATTGACCACCGATTCGACGAATTGCGGCGATTTGCGGTCGAGACTGAGGTTGCGGTGGGTCTCGGCGATGACCGGCGCGCCGCCGCCGGGAGGCAGGCGCGAGACGACGAGGTTGAAGTCGGCGTCCGGATTGCGCACCCCGGCCAGGTCGACCGTGAGGCGCAGCTCATTGCCCCAGGCACCGGGACTGCTGGCCGCCACGTCGAGCACGGCGCCGGGCACGCTGCCGGCCAGGCGCCATTCGGCGGTCGCGTAGCCGGTCGCCACCCGCACGATCCAGGCCTGGGTCCCGCCGTTCAGGAAGAACTGCCGCACCGCGTAAGACAGGGGACTGTCGCGATCGAGGCCCCCATGGCTGCGCTCGAAATCGGCGAAGCTGGTGGCAGACACCGCCTTGTCCGTATCGCCCTTGCGCGTGAAGCCGACAAAGGCCGCGATCGCGGTCGCCACGCCCGTGATCGTGCGTACGCCGCTCGCCTTTTCGACGACGTAGACGCCTGGATAGCTTACCTGGACCATGCCCGGTCTCCTGTTCAAGTACTGTGCGCCCGCGGCGCACAGGCGGCGCCGCCAGCCCGGCCTAGCCGCGGCGCCGGAGCCGCAACGCGCGCCGCCATCCGTGGAGCGCCAGGCGCAGCCGCCAGCCCCAGCCGAGCCGGATCCCGGCGCGCCCGATCTCGCGGGCCAGCAAAACCGGGAGCTCGTCCGGACTGCGGGCATAGACCCGCTCGCCGCCGGGAACGCTCACGACCTGCCCGCGCCAGGCCGCCGGCCTGCCGTCCTCGCGCCGGTCCTCGCGCCGGTCCTCGCGCCGGTCCTCATCCTCCTGCCACAGCTTCACGATGAACGAACGCGTGCCCGTAGGCGCCTCCCGGATGGTGCTCGCAGCTTCAAGGTCCGGCTGGCCGGATCACGGGTGCAGCTTGCGGGCAGGCCGTCCCAGGGGTGTCTCGTGCGCGTCTTCGCGCCGTCTTTGCCCCGCGCTCTTCAGTCGGGCTTGTCGGCGGAGGGGCCGGGCGGCACGATCTCTTGCCGCAGCCGCGACTCGATGGAAGCGAACAAGGCCTGGGCGCGGCTCAGGAGCTCGGCCAGTTCCGGGAGCTGGGGGTTGGCCGGCAGCGCGATGGCGCCCGTATCGGCGGGCGCTTCAAGGCTCATCGCGCGGCCATCGCGGATCGCCTCGTACAGGCTCCGGGTCTGGAGCGAAGGCGCGACCCCGAGTTCCTCGCGCAGGACGTGCTCGCAGCGCTGGAAGGCGCGCAGCGCACCGGTACGGTTGCCGGCCTGCTGCTGCAGCCGCATCACGTGCCGATGGACCTGCTCGCGCGCCGGATCGAAGGCCAGGATGCGCCTGGCGTGCACCAGGCCGAGTTCGTTCTCCCGGCGGCTCTCGCAGGCGCACACCAGCTTTTCCAGGATATCGAGGAAATCGTTCTGCAGGCGCTCGCGCTCGAACAGGCACCAGTCCTGGTACCAGCCTTCGAGCAGGTCGCCGCGGTACAGGGCCACCGCGCTTTCGAGCCGCCGGCGCGCCTCCTCGTCGAGCCCAGCGCCCGGCACGCCCTGGCAGCCGCGGGCCGCGGCCTCGAAACCGATCACGTCCGCCTGCAGTTCCTCGCAACTGTTGAGCTGCACCCATTCGGGATCGACTTCCAGCACATGCACCGCGGCGCCGTCGAGCACGGGGCGCAGCGCCGCCTGCAGTTGCCACAGGGCCTGGCGCAGGTACTTGGCTGCTTGCGCGGGCGAGGCCTCGGTCCACAACTGGCCGGCCAGCGCCTCGCGGCGCTGCGGGTGGTCACGGTGCAGCACGAGATAGGACAGCAGTTCGCAGGCGCGCCGGGCATGCAGTGCGGGGGCCGGCGGCGGGCCGCGGTCCAGGTCGAAACGGCCAAACAGGCGTACATGAAGTGCGGCCATGACAGTTCCTCGCGCACAGAACGATGGGCTGCGCGGTGTACGTGCAAAGGAAAATTATAGCCAGGTTGCGCGACATGGCAATCCGCCGGGTTGCGCAGCGCCCACGGGCCGCAGGGGCGGGCACGGACCCGCATGGACCTTCTTCCGCCGGCGCTTGTCCAACGGGACCACACATCTGGAGACGGAGACCGCTCATGAACTCGGATATGGCCCATGGCGCCCGGGTGGACGCCTCGCACGACCAGGAAGTGCCCGAAGTCGACCTGCTCAGCCCACTGGCCTTGCGCAGCCTGACGCTGCGCAACCGCATCGCCATGGCGCCGATGTGCCAGTATTCGGCCGTGGACGGCATGGCCAACGACTGGCACCTGGTGCACCTGGGCAGCCGCGCCGTCGGCGGCGCCGGCCTCGTGATCGTCGAGGCCACCGGCGTGACGCCCGATGGACGCATCACCCCGGCCGACCTGGGCATCTGGAGCGATGCGCACATCGAGCCGCTGGCACGGATCGCCCGCTTCGTGGACAGCCAGGGCGCAGTCGCCGGCATCCAGCTGGCGCATGCAGGGCGCAAGGCGAGCACCGCGGCGCCCTGGCTCGGGGGCGCGGCCCTGAAGACCGCCGCCGAAGGCGGCTGGCCGGTGGTCGCGCCCAGCGCGATTCCTTTCCATCCCGACGATCCGGCGCCGGTCGCGCTCGACGAAGAGGGCATAGCCGGCATTGTCGACGCGTTCGAGGCGGCCGCCCGCCGCGCCCTTGCCGCCGGCTTCAGGATCCTCGAAATCCACGCCGCGCACGGCTATCTCTTGCACCAGTTCCTGTCGCCGCACAGCAACCAGCGCAGCGACCAGTACGGCGGCAGCCTGGACAACCGGATGCGCTTCCTGCTGCGGGTCACCGAGCGGATACGCGCCGCCACGCCGGCGGAACTCCCGCTGTTCGTGCGCATTTCCGCCACCGACTGGGCCGCCGGCGGCTGGGATATCGAGCAATCGGTGGAGCTGTCGCGCCGGCTCAAGGAACTGGGCGTGGATCTCATCGACGTCTCGACCGGCGGCAATCTCCCGACCGCGCGCATCCCGGTCGCCAAGCGCTACCAGGTTCCCTGCAGCCGCCGCATCCGCGACGACGCGGAAGTCTTGACCGGGGCGGTCGGCCTGATCACGGACGCCAAGGATGCCGACGAAATCATCACCGGCGGCGACGCCGACCTGGTGCTGGTCGGGCGCGAACTGCTGCGCGAACCCTACTGGGCGTTGAAGGCCCAGCACGCGTTCGAGGAAGAGCCGGCCTGGCCGGTCCAGTATGGCTACGCGGTGAAGCGCCGGCAGAAGTGAGGGCGGCGCCGGGCCGGCTCTGGATGCCTTGTGGCGCCTGGCAAGACCTGCCCGGACAGGCGCGCCCTCTCATTGCCCGGCCCAGGCTCAGCGCTGCAGGCGCTGCATCAGCGCATCCCAGCGCGGCCCGCTGCGCACGGCCTGCACGCGGGCCGTCAGGTCGCTGACCGTGATCTGCCTGTCGCCGTTGGTGTCAAGGACCAGGTTGGCCCGATAGGCATCCGCATGCGGACCGCCAGGCGCTGCGATCACGGTCTCCTCGTTGGAATTGGGCAAAGTGGCGGGCAGGAAGGTGGCCTGGTAGAGACGGCCGGCGGAGCTCAGTTGCCCGACGTGTGGTCGATAGTAGCGCTCCACGAATGGCAGCTGCTCCTCGGCGCTGAGCCTGGCGAAGGCCTCCCGTCCGTCGGTCCATCCCAGTCCACTCAGTGTTTCCGGCATGAACTGGATGAGACCGGTTGCCACGCCGCTGGGATGGCGCCGCCAGGGCTGGACGCCGCTCTCGCTCTCCATCACGCCCAGCAGGTCCCGCGGATCGCACTGCAAGCGGTCGCATACGGCTTTCAATTCAAGGAAGAAGGCATCGCTCAGGTAGGAAAAGTCGGTGCTGCCGATGACGACGTCATTGCGTGTCCAGGAAGCATCGATCCGGCCGCCGGTCCGGGCCGAACCCAGTCCCGGCCAATCCTCGTCGATATTGCGCGGGTAACCCGGGTCGGACGTGTCGGACGCCATGTCGTAGCGCACGAACTGGTCGCCGCGGAAGAAATACGCCTTGCCGTTACCCCAGTTGATGACGGTGTCGATACCATCGGCGAACCCGGCCTCGGCCAAACCCGGCCAATTGCCCGCGATGGGCAGCGGGTAGCCCTCGTCGACACGGTCGCTCTGTACGTCGTAGCGCAGGTATTGGCTGCCTTTGAAGAAATACACCTTGCCGTTGTCCCAGTTGACGGCCGCGTCGATTGCCGCATCGAAGCCGTGTTGCGCTAGCCCGGGCCAGAACTCGCCGATTCGCAAGGGGTAACCGGTATCGACCCGGTTGGCCGGGATGTCATAGCGAAGGTAGTGCTGGCCCTTGAACAGGAACACCTTGTCGCCGGCCCAATTGAGCGCCGCGTCCATGCCGTCGGTGAAGCCGGTTTCCAGAAACCCGTGCCAATTGTCCGCGATGGATTTCGGGTAACCGGCATCGGTCTGGTCGCGGGCTGCGTCATAGCGGGCGTAGCGCGATCCAAAGATAAAATACGCCTTGGTGATCATGGTCTTCTCCATCATCGTATCGAGGGAGAGCCGGAGACCGCGCGGACCGCGTTTTGCAGCGGCAGGCACGGTAGCCCGGCGCTACGGTACTGCAAGCGGAGAACCCGACTTGCAGCACCGGATGTTCATCTTAGGCGGCCAGAGAGAAGAAAAAAATCATCCGATTCCTAGCCTGCGCCTCCGATCGTCTGAATCGATCCAGATGGGCCGGCTGGCGATCGGCCGCGCTCAGGAATCCCGCATGCTCGGCGCCACATAGGGCTTGGCGCCCGGTTCCAGCACCAGGCGCTTGATAAAGCCGCGCACCTTGTTGGTCTGGGCTTCGAAGGGCAGATGAAACAGCCAGGCGAAAGCGACGATACCCGCGAACAACGCGCCGTAGACGAGGACCGAACCAGGGTCGGTCGCCGAGAGTTGCCCCATGCCGAACCCCTGGCCGACGTGCTTGATCAGGTAGAGCAGCGGGTAGTGGATGACGTACAGGGTGAAGGAAAACGGCGCGAGCCACCCCGCCATGCGCGCGAGCCGGTTGCCGAAACGTTTGCGGTCGGCGCGGAACTGCAGGCTCGAGAGCAGGCACAGGAAGAGCAGGCTGAACACCAGGTCCTCCGGGAAGGTGGCCGCGATCAGGGTGCCGATGCTGCCGCTGAGCCGCAGGTAGCCGGCCAGCGCGAGCAGCACGACGACCAGCAGGCACCGCACTGCGCGCGGCAGTTCGAGCTGGACCCGCGAAAACGCCACGCCAAGCAGCCAGATCAGGAAATACAGCGTGATGTCGAACAGCAGCTGGGAGGCGATGAAGGCCGCCAGCAGCGGGCCGCCGATTTTGGCGAGCCGCGATTTGCCGATGAATGGGAGGAGCAGCAGCGGGAAGAGCGCGTAGTACCAGATCTCGTTTGCCAGGCTCCACAGCGAATAATTGCCGCCGAAGCGAGGCACCCCCATTCCTTGCAGACCGAACAGGTTGCCCAGGAAGGCAATGACCGAATATTCGTTCGTCGGCGCATAGCTGACCTGGTGCGGGTTGACGCTGCCTGTCATCGCAGCGAGGACGATGGTGAGCACGAATCCCGGTATCAGCACGATCCACAGGCGGGTGACGCGGTCGATCGCGTACGAGGCCAGCAGCCGGGGCTGTCCCAGCTTGTTCAGCACGCTGCCGCCCACCAGCCAGCCGCTCAGGAGGAAGAAGATGACGACGGCAAGGTGGCCGAACCCGGTCAGGAATGCCAGCAACTGATACCAGAGGGCGGGCTCGGCGACCGTCCTCAGGCTGGGGTAGAACTCCCCGCGCAGATGGGTGGCAAGCACCTGCAGCGCCGCGAGACTGCGCAAGGCCGAGATGACGAGCGAGTGCTGGTAGTCCTCATTCAGGTTGGTCCTGGCGAGCAGGCGGACGCGCGCCTTGCTTGGGGGATTCATGCTTCCTCCGACGGGTACGGGACGTCTCGAATCCTAGAGCCGGGGGCCGGCGCTCGGCTTGCGAGGGCGCAGGGATGAGCGGATTGCGCCCGCATTCGCATGCGTATTTCCGTACAGCTCGTGCCTCTGCGCAGCAGCTTCATAAAAGCAACTTGCTACACGGTTTCATTTTTCCGTGCAATGCTTTTCCGCAGGAAAGCTCCCTGCTCAGCTGGACGATGTTTGTTCCTGATCAGCGCGATGGCGGTTTGCCGACCCTAGAGTGAGCAGGACCGAGCGAAGGCGACAGCCTTTCACGGCCAACGAATTGCAGCGCCGCACGCGGCACCTGGTGCTTTCATTCCACGCGAAGGAAATCCGTCATGAACCAGCATTCGATCAGCAAACCCGCTTTCCGCAGGAAGACCCTGACGGCCTTGTTGTTGCCGCTCCTGGCCGCAGCCGGCGGCGCCGCGAGCCTGTCCGCCGCCGAGCCGACCGTGGCGGACGCCACGGGAGCCGCGGTGGCGCACCACGCCGGCACGCGGCCGGTGTACAGCGTGATCAACCTCGGACCGGCAACCGGCGTCATCGCCCACCTCAACGAAAAGGGCCAGGCCGCCTTCAGTTCATTCTTCCTGGGCACGGCGAATTTCTTCGACGGCGAGCGGGTGCGTACCCTGAACGTGCCAGGCGGCAACGCGGAGATCGAAGGCCTGAACAGCCGCGGCGTGGTCATCGGCCAGGCGCGCTTCCGCGTCGGCGAGGAAACGACCTATCGTCCATTCGCCTGGACGGTCGCCGGCGGCTTGCGCTATCTCCCGGGGCCGGGCGGCGGCGTGGCGTTTGGGATCAACGACCGGAACCAGATCGTCGGGGCCATACCCATGCAGGGCGTCCGTTTCCGCGCGGTGCGCTGGGAGGCCGACGGCACGATTCGTCCGCTCGGACCGCGGCCGCCTGTGTCCTCGTGGGGCATAGACATCAACAATGCGGCGCTCGCCGGCGGCGCTTTCGATAATGGCGAGTTCGTCCTGGCCACCCTGTGGGACAGGCTGGGTCGCCAGTTGACCCTGGGAGCACTGGGCGGCACCACGGC
Source organism: Pseudomonadota bacterium (assembly GCA_040755875.1). GTDB lineage: Bacteria > Pseudomonadota > Gammaproteobacteria > Burkholderiales > Burkholderiaceae_D > Telluria. The sequence goes on from JBFLZJ010000005.1 coordinate 40,818, forward strand.
CCACACCCTGTTCGTCAACGAAAAGGGCGAGTCGGCCGGCGACTGGCTCGATTCCCGGGTGATGACCAGCGGCGCCTTCTACAGGGGTGTGCGCGGCCCCGCTGTGCGGATCGGCGATGGCCAGGTGGTGGGCATCGCCGACCTGAACGATCGGGGGGAAATCGCCGGCCTGGCGAGGAGGCCGGCTAGCGAGGGCTTCGGCGACGCGGCCTACCTGTGGTCGCGTTCACGCGGCGTGGTGCTGCTGCCGCGCGGCGACGCGCCCCAGTCCTATGTCTTCGACCTGAACAACCGTACGGAGATGGTTGGCGCGGTCGGGACCACCATTTTCGGCGACCCGCCCGTCAATCGCCGCGCCGTACTCTGGCGTGGGGTGACGGCGCCGATCGACCTGAACAGCCTGGTGTATCGCCGCCCGCCGGGGCTCGTCCTGGAACTCGGCCTCGCCATCAACGATGCGGGCACGATCCTGGCCATTTCGAATGCCGGGCTGGTCTTGCTGCGTCCCGGCAAGGTGGGGACGGATGCGCCTGTGCTCGGGCCCGTCAACGCGCTGCCGGAAACGGTCGTTGTCGGCCAGGAAGTACAGCCCTATCTTGGGTTCATCGACAACTCGCGCCATCAGGCATACACCGCAGCCGCGGAGTGGAGCGATGGCTGCGTTTCGCCTCATCCGCTGGTGCGTGCATCGGGAGGCGCCGGCGAAGTGCGCCTGCAACACAGGTTCTGCGCGCCTGGGGCGCATACGCTCACGCTGCGGGTAAGCGATTCCGGTGGGCGCACGACAGAGACCCTCAAGGAGGTCTTCGTCAACGCGCCCGGGCTTGCCGCGATCAGCGGTCGCGGCACGCTTGCCTCGGGCAGCGGTGGCGGCGGGGCCAGCAAGCAGCCCCTGCAATTCAAGCTCTGGGTCCCCCTGGGCGGCCAGGCCGGCAACGCCACGGCCGGCGCCGATGGGGCCCGCGCCACGGTCGCCCTGCATGGCCCGTTCCAATTCAGGAGCGCCGACATTGCCACCGCCTCGCGCAGCGGGCAACAGGTACGCATCGAGGGTGTGGGCGACTTCAATGGCCGCCCGGGTTATCGCTTCTCGATCGATGCAATCGACGGAGCAGGCGCAAGCCCGGCCGCTGCCGACAGCATGCGTGTGCGCATCAGCCACAATGACGACAACGGCAAGGAGGTGCTGGACTACGACAGCGCGCCGGCGGCGAAAGCAGGCTCGGCGGCAGTTGGGGCAGGCTATGCAGTGGTGACGGAGGGCGCTATCGCGCTGAGCAACTGAGAGCGCGCCGAGTAAGCAAGCCCGGCCACGGGAGCCAGCGCGGCGCGGCACGATCTGGCGCTACTGGCACCAGATCGCGCCGCACCCGCTTACCGTGCCGCACCCGCTTGCGGGCTTGCGCCAGCCCGGCGGGATGAACCCGGGCGCGGCGCTATTGCCGGTACAGTTTCGGCGTTACTTCGCCCGGCGCGAAGACCAGTGCACGTGCACGATCGTCCAGTCGTCGCCCTTTTTCTCGAGCACGGCGGTCTCGACACCGAGGACGTGCACCGGCTTGCCGCGCATGGTGCCCTGCGTTTCCGTCTCTTCCCACACCACGGCGGTGTTGCCGTCGATCCGCTCGGACTGCTTGAGCACCTTGCGCGTCGCCCCCTTGGAGAACTCCATGTCGCTGCCGAGGTGGCTGCTGGCGTATTCGTCGCGCGAGCGCTCGACGAAGCCCGATTCGTAGATGGCGATCTCGGGCGACAGGAAGGCAAGCGCCTTGTCCTTGTCGCCGCTGGCGAGCGCCTGGTGGAAGGCGGCGACGGTTTCCTTGGGCGATGCGGCGAGCGCGCTTGCATGCAGGCCGAAGGCGGCGCTGGCGAGAAGGGTGACTGCCAGGGACTTCTTGAACATTTTCTCTCCTTAAATATAGTTATGTCTCTAGGATGCCATAGGTGGCGGGGTGGAAGTGAGGAAAGCCGCTGCAACGACGGCCGCAGCCAGGACCAGGACTTCGACCTGGAGCACGCGGGCAAAGCGGTTGCCCGCATCCTGCTCACCCTGGCCGGGCCTGGTCAACGCGCGCAGCAGCGCAGGCATGACGACGAAGCGGTTGTACCCGCCCAGCGCCGCGGCGCACAGAACCAGGCCGATCTTGACAATGAGCGTGGTCCCGTAGGTGGTGTCGACCAGGTCCCCGGGCCCCTCGAGCACGCGCCAGGCGCCGAGCACGCCGGTGACGAAGATACCAACCAGGGCAAGCGTTGCGCTTCGCGAGAGCGCCGCGACATACGCGGAGCAGTCGGACCGGTTCCCCGGTGCGCTCCCGGGAGGGCGCCGCAAGGTGACCAGGCCCGCCACCACCACTTCGCCCACCCAGAGGCTGACCAGGAACAGGTGCACCCAGTCGGCGGCAAGCGCCCAGGTGAAGTCGCCGGCTGCCCCCGCATGGCTGACCATGCTGCGGCTGTAGAGCAGCACCGCGATCGCCAGCGTGCGGATGGCGCTGGCAGGCACGCCGGCCTGGAGGTGTAGCGGCGCGGCCGAGACGGCGCCCGCCACCAGCAGCGCCGCGGCGCCAATCATCCACGCCAGTCCGTAGTGTGTGGCGCCGATGACTGAACGCACCGCCGGCAGGGCGTCAACCAGGGGCAGTTCCGCCATCGAGGCGGCTTCCGTCCAGAGAATGCAGACATACGCCGTGATGGCGGCCCCGGTCCCGAGCAGCAGCGCCGTACGCAGGCGCGGCAGCATGCCGCGTGCCCAGAGCGAGGTCCTGGTCCGCAGCCAGAGCATCGCCGCGCTCGCGCCGACGAGGATGGCCAGCGCCAGGTTCAGGACAACTGTGATGACGCGCTGGACCGACGCCAGCTCGGACTCCACTTATTTCACCCGGAAGCCGAATTCGCCCTTGACCTTGTGTCCGTCGCGCGTGACGGTGCTCCACTGCACGCGCCAGGCCCCGGCATGCAGGCCCGGCGTGGTGGCGATCAGGGCCCTGGCGTCGGCCGGGTCGACGGCGACTTTCGCCGTGTCGACCACCGCGCCTTTCTCGTCGACCAGCTTGACCTTGCTGAACGGGAGTTCGAGCGGGTCGCTGAACTGCAGGCGGACCTGGGCTGGCGCCGGGCTGACGACACTGTTGGCCGCCGGCTGCGAGCTTTCGAGCCGGGTATGCGCCAGCGCGGCGGGGGCGGCGATCGTGGCCACGGCCGTGGCCGCGGCGGTCAAGAGGTGTGGGATACGCATGTGGTTTCTCCTTGATGTACCAGGCCTGGGCTTACAGCGCCTTTTCCAGCTGCACGATGGTCACGGCGCCATTGATGCGGTCGGCCGCGAAGCGGACCTTGTCGCCGACCTTGACCTGCTCGAGTATCGCCGGATCCTGCACCCGCAACACCATGGTCATCGCGGCCATGTTGAGGTTCCTGATCTCGCCATGGCGCAGCGTGAGTTTCCCGGTCTCCTTGTCGACCTTCCTGACCTCGCCCTCGGTCAGGTCGGCCGGAGATGCCGCCTGGTGGCCGGCATGGCCGGCATGGCTGGTGTGGCCCTGGTGCCCGCCGTGGCCTGCGTGCGCGCCTTCCTGGGCCGAGGCAAACGCGCCCGCGGCAGCCATCACGATTGTCAGGGCCAGTTTCGAGATTGCTTTCATTATTATTCCTCTTTGTCGATTCAGTTGTAGTGGTTGAAAACCCTGGTGTTGCCATCCGCCTGCACGAGCAGGACGTCATACGGATCCTTGCGCGGGCCTTCCATGCCGGGCGAACCGAGCGGCATGGCGGGGACTGCCAGCCCTTTGGCCTTGGGCTTTTCCGCCAGCAGCCGCTTGATGTCGGCCGCAGGAACATGTCCTTCGATGGCGTAGCCTCCAATCATCGCGGTGTGGCAGGAGCCGAGCTGGTCGGGAATGCCGCCGCGTTCGCGGTAGTCCGACGGATTCGGCACGTTGCTCACGCGGGGCGCGAAGCCGTTGGCCTTCAGGTGCTCGACCCAGGCCGCGCAGCAGCCGCAGGCTTCGCTCTTGTAGACGTCGATGACGGGCGCGGCTGCGGCCGCCAGCACCGGGACGGACAGGGCGGCGACGAAGGCCGCGCGGGAAACGAGTCGCTTGATCATGGTGTGCTGCTCCTTTTCTGGTTCTAGTGATGGCCCTGGTGGCCCTGGGGCTTGCGGACGTTGACTTCCACTTCCGGTTTGTTCACGGCGGGCATGGCCTGGCCGCCCGCCTCCTGGCTGCGCACGGCGGCGGGCGGCTCGCCCTTCCACTCGTAGGCCACCGTTCCGGCCGGGTGTTTGAACCAGCCCGGGTCCCTGTAGTCGCCGCGTTTCTGGTCCTTGCGCACCTTCAGGAGGGTGAACATGCCGCCCATCTCGATGCCGCCGAACGGGCCCTGGCCGGTCATCATCGGCAGCGTGTTGTCCGGGATCGGCATCTCCATGTCGCCCATGGAGCCGCCTTTCTCGCCCATGACCATGTAGTCCGGAACCAGCTTCGCGATCTTCTCCGCCACGCCGCGGTGGTCGACGCCGATCAGGGTCGGCACGTCGTGCCCCATCGCATTCATGGTGTGGTGGGATTTGTGGCAGTGGAAGGCCCAGTCGCCCGGCTCATCGGCGATGAACTCGATGGCGCGCATCTGGCCCACCGCGATGTCGGTCGTCACCTCCGGCCAGCGCGACTCGGGCCGGGTCCAGCCGCCGTCGGTGCCGGTCACCTCGAATTCGTGCCCGTGCAGGTGGATCGGGTGGTTGGTCATGGTCAGGTTGCCGGCGCGGATGCGGACGCGGTCGCCCTGGCGCACGTTCATCGAGTCGATCCCGGGGAAGGCGCGGCTGTTGAAGGTCCAGAGGTTAAAGTCCAGCATCTCGTTGACGCGTGGCGTATAGCTGCCCGGCTCGATGTCGTAGGCGTTCAGCAGGAAGACGAAGTCGCGGTCCACGGCGTGCTGGGCGGGGTTTTTCGGGTGGGTGACCCAGAAACCCATCATCCCCATCGCCATCTGCACCATCTCGTCGGCGTGCGGGTGGTACATGAAGGTGCCCGGACGCCGCGCGACGAATTCGTAGACGAAGGTCTTGCCCGGCGCGATGCCCGGCTGGGTCAGGCCCGTGACGCCGTCCATGCCGTTGGGCAGGCGCTGGCCATGCCAGTGGATGCTGGTGTGCTCGGGCAGGCGGTTGGTCACGAAAATGCGCACGCGGTCGCCCTCGACCACTTCGATCGTGGGCCCGGGGCTTTGTCCGTTATAGCCCCACAGGTTCGCCTTCATGCCTGGCGCGATCTCGCGCACCACCGGCTCGGCGATCAGGTGGAATTCCTTGACGCCGTTGTTCATGCGCCAGGGCAGCGACCAGCCGTTCAGGGTCACCACCGGGTTGTAGGGGCGTCCATTCGGCGGCGGAGGCGGCGGTTGGGTGGCCGCGCTGCGCATGATGGGCGCTTCGGGCAGCGTGGCGGCGCCCGCGCGGCTCACCAGCCCGGCGCCGACCAGCGCCGCGGCGCCCGTGAAGAAGTCTCGACGAGAACTCATACTATTTCATCCTTGATCAATGTTCGGCCGCGGCCTCGGGCGCCGCGGCGCCGGCCAGGCTGGCCGTCGCGCCGCCGGCGCCATTGATGGCGGCCTGCAGGTCGGTGTCGGCAATCCAGAAGTCGCGCTGCGCCTCGATGGCGGCGTTGACGCCGTTGATTTGCGCGCGGGCGTCGGCCAGCAGCTCGAAGACGCTCATCAGCATGCCGTTGTAGCGCAGCAGGGTCTCCTCCGAGATCTTTTTACGCAGCGGTACGATCTCGTCCCGGTAGTGCCGGGCCAGGTCGTAGCTGGTGCGGTAGGCCGACCAGGCTTCGCGCACCTGGGAACGCGCCGTGATGGCGGTGTCGGCCGTGCGGTGCACCGACTGCATGTAGATCGCCTCCGCCTTGGCGACACGTGCGCCGCCCCAGTCGAAGAGCGGCAGCGCCAGCTCGATCTCGTAGCCGTTTTCGCGCGGCGAACCGGACTTGCTCGAGTTGACGTAGCCTGCGTCGAGCACGTTGACGAAGCCGGTCGCTTTCGACAGGCCCAGGGCGCGCGCGGTGGCCGTGGCATTGAGCTTGGCCAGCTGCACGTCCAGGCGCTGCTGCATCGCCAGCGACTCGATGTTGGCGGCTTCGCGCGGGGCGCCCGGCAGTTCGGGCAGGCGCTCGGGCAGCTTGATGCCGGTATCGTCACCCCACAGCCCCATCAGGCGGGTGAGCTGTTCTCGCGCCGCCGTGGCGTTGTGGCGCGCCCGCGCCAGCTGGGCCGTCGCTTCGGCCGAGAAAGCCTGTTCGCGCGCCTGGTCGAGCGCGCTCAGGTTGCCGACTTTCGCCATGCGCGCGGCCAGCTCGGCGCTGGCCTGGGCCGCCTCGCGCACCTGCCCGGCGTACTGCGCCGACTGCGCGGCCGCCACGGCATGGAAATATGCCTTGCGTGTCTCGGCGGCCAGGCGCACCGCCTCGGTCGCGGCAACCAGCTTCGCGCCCTCGAAACGGCGCGATTCGATGTCGCGGCGCAGTGGGATGGTCAGCAGGCCCACCAGATCGAACATGACGCTGCGTTCGATCTCGGTCTCGCCGCCGCCGGACATGCGGCCGAAGCTGAAGGACGGGTTGGCCATGCGGCCGGCCTGGACGAGGTCGGCCTCCGCGACGCCGAGTTCCGCAAGCGAAGCGCGCAGGCCGCGGTTGTTGAGCAGCGCCACACGCACGGCGCTGTCGGCCGAGAGAGGCTGTTTCAGGAGTTCGGCCAGCTCGGCCTGGGCCAGCCCATCCGCCTTGCCCTTCCCGGGCAGGCGCAGGTCCTGGCCGATGCGTTCGGCGGTCATCGACGACACGGCGTCGATTCCGCCGTCCCTGGAGAAGCTCGCGCAACCGGTGAGCGCCAGTGCGAGCGCCGCCAGCGCGACCGCACGCAAGGCCGGTGCCATTTGTCTTGTTGTCATGTCGGCCTCGCCTCAGTGGTGCTTGTGATGATCACCGGACGCCGCAGCCGGCTCGGCGCGACGTGGCGCCGGCTGGGCGGGCACAGATGCCTGTTGCGGCGCTGGGGCATGGTGGCCGGCGTGCGGATCCTGCCCGCCGACGGCATCGTTGGCGGCGCGCCAGGCGCGGTCGGGCGCCGGTGCGCCGTCTTTCACCGCCGGCGCATAGTCCTTGAGGGCCGAGTCATAGGCCGGCGCAGGCACGGCAACGTTCGGATCGGCCGGATCGGGCCTGGCGGCGCGCTGTCCGGCGTGGGCGACAGGCAGGGCGGCAAGCAGGGCGCACAGGGCAGCCCATCGTTTGTATTCCATTCTTCATCCTCGAAATCGGTGACTGGGTGCGCGGACGCGCACCGAAGCCCAGGCAAGATCACGGCGGCATCAGTTGCCGGCGCGAACACCTGGTCGATCAAGCGGATTCAGTGCCGGGGAGGGCGTCGGAGACCGTCGGGGATGAAACCTGCCACGACGTCGGCATGGGCGACGAGCAGCGCGTCGGAACCCTCGAAGGCGGGCATGGGAAGGGAGAAGGAAGGCGGCGCGACGGCGCCCGCGCAAAATGCCGAGCAGGCGCTGCACGAGGAATGCGACAGTTTGCCGGCCTTGGCATGGTGGCCATCCTCGTCGGCGGCCGTGTCGGGCGCGCTGGCGGCGTGGCCGCCGTGATGAGCATGGGCGCCTGCGTTGGCAGGTTCGTGGGCGTGATCAGGCGCGGCATGCGCCGCGTGCCCGGCCATCGGCGCGGCAGGCGCCTGCGACGGAACCGGCGCGCACGACATGTTGATGGAGGCAGCCACCGCATGAAGCGGCAGTGCGGCCATCAGTAGCCATACCAGTAATGTCGTGAGCAGACGGTTCATAGATTCGATCAGTATAGCACGACAGTTTTCGCGTAATAACAGACTTTAGCGTGACAAAAGTCACAGCGCTATTCGCGATGCATAACCAGTCGACTGCCCTTTCGCCGATGCGTGCACCCGACTGATAAAAATCCCTTGACCTTTCCACGATTGGAAGGTTTAAGGTGGAATCACTCAGTTTTCGCGAGGTCCAACATGTACCATCCAGGAACCGATACTTCCGATCCAATCGGGCATCGGCAGGCCGCAGCCAGCGGCGTGACAGGCGAACCGGGATCGACACGCCAGGCGACCGGGGTGGCGGACGCCCCGTCGCCCGAGCCTTCCCTCATAGCGGAAGCTGCACGCTGCCTGTTCTGCCGGTATCGCCAGGCCAACGCCCGTCACGCGGGGAGGCGAGATGCCTAAGATTGTCGTTCTGCCGCATCCCGATTACGCTCCCGGTGGGGCCGAGTTTCCTGTTGCTCCAGGCGCCAGCGTATGCGATGCGCTACTGGAAAACCAGGTCGAACTCGATCATGCCTGCGGGAAGGTAGGCGCCTGCACCACATGCCATGTCATCGTCCGGAGCGGCGGCCAGTCCTTGAACCCGGCAAGCGAATCCGAAGAAGACATGCTGGACCGCGCCTGGGGTGTCGAGCCGAGGTCACGCCTCGCCTGCCAGGCAATCGTCGCCGATCCCGACCTGGTGGTCGAGATTCCGCGCTACTCGGTGAACCACGCGAAGGAAAACGCCCGGTAGCGCACCCAGGCTTGCCGCGCGGAGCGGCCGTACAGAAGAACACTGTTAAGAACACTTTTGTCGTTGACGGAGCTGCCATGAATCACGAAGCCCACCAGCATACAGAGCACGAGCATGGACACGGTCATGTCCATCATGATGCGCACCCGGCCCCAGGCCCGGCCGCCACGGTCTACACCTGCCCGATGCACCCCGAAATCCGGCAGCCGGGGCCGGGAACCTGCCCGATCTGCGGCATGGCGCTCGAGCCGGTGATGCCGTCGCTGGAAGACGACGACAACCCGGAACTGGCCGACTTCCGGCAACGGTTCTGGTGGACCTTGCCGCTGACAGTGATCGTCACCATTCTCGCAATGGCCGGGCATCGGCTGTTCAGTGAAGGCCTGCCCCACCAGAGCTGGATCGAAATGGCGCTGAGCACGCCGGTGGTGCTGTGGGCCGGCTGGCCCTTCCTCGTGCGCGGCGCGCAGTCGATCCGCAACCGTAGTCCCAACATGTGGACCCTGATCGGCACCGGCGTGCTTGCCGCCTACGGCTACAGTGTCGTCGCGACCATCGCGCCGGGCCTGTTTCCGCCGACGTTCATGATGCACGGGCGGATCGGCGTCTATTACGAAGCCGCCGCCGTGATCGTTTCGCTGACGCTGCTGGGCCAGATCCTCGAGCTGCGCGCGCGCTCCCAGACCTCCGCGGCGATCAAGTCCCTGCTCGGCCTGGCGCCCAGGACGGCGCGCCGTATCCGGGCCGACGGCACGGAAGAAGACATCGAACTGTCGCACGTGCACGTAGGCGACCGGCTGCGCGTGCGCCCGGGCGAAAAGGTGCCGGTGGACGGCGTCGTCATCGAAGGCGAGAGTGCGATCGACGAGAGCATGCTCACGGGCGAGCCGCTGCCCGTTACCAAGCGTCCGGACGACAAGGTGATCGGCGCCACGATCAACACCAGCGGCAGCCTCGTCATCCGCTCCGAGCGCGTGGGCGCGCAGACGATGCTGTCGCAGATCGTCCAGATGGTCGCCAACGCCCAGCGCTCGCGCGCGCCGATGCAGCGGCTGGCGGACGTGGTAGCGGGCTACTTCGTGTCGATCGTGGTGCTCATCGCGCTACTGACGCTGGTCGGGTGGGGCGTGTTCGGACCGGAGCCGAGCTGGGTGTACGGCTTCGTCAATGCGGTGGCGGTCCTGATCATCGCCTGTCCCTGCGCGCTGGGCCTGGCCACGCCGATGTCGATCATGGCCGCGACCGGCCGTGCCGCGACGCAGGGCGTGCTGTTTCGCGATGCGGCCGCGATCGAGGCCATGCGCAAGGTGGATACCCTGATCGTCGACAAGACCGGCACCCTCACCGAAGGCCGGCCCGCCTTCGACAGCGTCGCCGCGGCAGCCGGGCAGGAGGGAGAGGAAGTGCTGCGCGTGGCCGCCAGCATCGACCAGGGCAGCGAGCATCCGCTCGCGCATGCCATCGTGGCCGAGGCAAGGAAGCGCGGCCTGGCACTGGACAAGCCCGAGGGTTTCGAGTCGTCCAGCGGTATCGGTGTGCGCGGGACGGTGGGCGGTGCGCGGATTGCGCTCGGCAACACCGCCCTGATGGAAATCGAGGGGGTCGACTGGAAACCGATGCAGCAACAAGCGGAGGAGCTGCGCCAGATGGGCGCGAGCGTGATGGTCCTGGCGCGGAACGGGCGCCTGATGGGGCTGATCGCGGTGTCGGATCCGGTAAAGGAAACGACGCTCGAGGCCCTCGCGGCCCTGCGCGAGGCGGGCATGCGGGTGGTCATGGCCACCGGCGACGGCGTCACCACCGCCCGGGCCGTGGCGGCCCGGCTCGGGATTGCCGATGTCTACGGCGAGGTCAAGCCGCAGGACAAGCTCGCCCTGGTCGAGCGGCTGCAGCGGGAAGGCCGGATCGTCGCCATGGCGGGCGATGGCATCAACGACGCGCCCGCCCTGGCCAAGGCCGACGTCGGCATTGCGATGGGAACGGGCACCGACGTGGCGATCAACTCCGCACACATTACCCTGGTCAAGGGCGACCTGGGGGCCATTGCCCGTTCGCGCCTGCTGTCGCTGCAAACCGTGCGCAACATGCGCCAGAACCTGGGCTTTGCCTTCATCTATAACGCCCTGGGCATTCCGCTGGCGGCGGGTGCGCTCTATCCCTTCACCGGCCAGCTGCTCTCGCCGATGATCGCGGCCCTCGCAATGAGCCTGAGCTCGGTGTCGGTGATTGCCAACGCCCTGCGCTTGCGGCACGGGACGGACACGGCGCACTAGCTACCGGCCGCACCGGACATTCAAAGAAGCGTGATCCCGAAGCGCTTCACGACCAGCGCGAACACGCCGAAGCAGGCCACCGTGATCAGGACGCAGGCCCCAAGCGTCCACCAGAAGCCGAGCCGCTGCAGCAGCCAGGGAAACGCGAGGAACATCGGCAGGGTCGGCACCACGTACCAGAAGGTGTACCAGGCGTGATTCGCGAGCCTGGCCTCGGGCTGCTTCTCGACATGCAGCCACACCAGGGTCAGCAGGGTGATCATCGGCAGGGCGGCGACGAAGCCGCCGAAGCGATCGCTGCGCTTTGCGGTTTCCGACACCAGGACGACGACCGCCGCCGTGATCAGGTATTTCGTGATGAGCCACTTCATCATCCATCCTTCATTCTCTTTGCATGGAGCGCCATTGGCCCATTTCCGGTGACCGCCGGAACGGCCACCGGTGCGACGATTATTTGATCGAGAAACGGACGCTGACAGCCTTCTTGTCCGCAAACGTCACAGCCGCCACCGCCTTGCTGCCCGGAGCCAGCTTGGCGTCGCCCTTGACGACCAGGGTGTTATTGCCGCCTGCCTCGAGCGGCAGCTCGGTTTTCTGCGTCCCCTTCAGTACGGTCAGGGTGCCGGTTGCGCCTGCCGTCGGCAGGTCCTTGCCGTGGTCATCGACATAAATCGTCGTGCCGCCATCCTTGGTGACCAGCTCGAACGCAAGGTCGCCGGCGCTTTGGACGATGCCGCCATGCTTGGGCTTGGCGCCGTGTGCAAGGACGCTGCTCGAGAAGGCGAGGCCGGCCGCGAGGGCCGCTACTGCGAAAATCTTTTTCATGAGATGCTCCAGAATACTGTGGCGGCAATGGATGGGCGCCGCCACTTGGCCCGTGGTGAATCAATACGCATCGCTGCCCGTTTCCGCCAGCAGCCTTTCCAGTGGTTTGCGGCCGACCTTCCAGAAGATGAGCGGCGTGAGCAGCGAATCGAGCAGCGTCGAACTGATCAGGCCACCGAAGATCACGACCGCGACCGGATGCAGGATCTCCTTGCCCGGCGCGTCGGCCGCCAGCAGCAGCGGCGTCAGGGCGAAGGCCGCGACGAGCGCCGTCATCAGGACCGGCGTCAGGCGTTCGATCGAGCCGCGCACGATCATCGGCCAGCCGAAGGTCTCGCCCTCGAACTTGCAAAGGTTGATGTAATGGCTCACCTTGAGGATGCCGTTGCGGGTCGCGATGCCGGCCAGCGTGATGAAGCCGACCATCGACGCCACCGACAAGGACACGCCCGCGATCCACATCGCGACGACACTGCCGACCAGGGCGAACGGGATATTACCCATGATGACGAGCGCAAGCGTCGAGGAGCGATAGCGCGAATACAGGACCAGGAAGACCAGCACGAGCGAGGCCAGCGACAGGCCGACGATGAGCTGCTGGGCCTGCTCCTGGGCCTGGAACTGGCCCTCGACACTGACGAAGTAGCCGCCGGGAAGCTGGCTGGCGGCGACCGTCTTGCGCACGTCCTCGATGATGCGCGACATGTTCGAGCCGTCCGTGTTCGCATAGACGACGATGCGGCGCCGTCCGTTCTCCCGCCCGATCTGGTTCGGGCCGTCGCCTTCCTCGACGGTGGCGACGCTCGACAGCGGAATCTGTCCAGCAGGGCTGGCGAGCATGACCCGCGCCAGGTCCTGGGGCGAACGGTCGACGTCGGCCAGGCGCACGACCAGGTCGAAACGGCGCGGGCCGTCGATGACCTGGGTGACGCGCGTTCCTTCGGCCAGGGCCTGCAGGGCCTGCAGTACATCGCCCGCTGCCAGGCCATACTGTGCGGCCTTGCGGTAATCGATCCGCACCTTGATCTGCGGAATCAGCACCTGCCGCTCCACCGACAGGTCGACCAGGCCCGGCACGGCGCGCAGGCGGCCCTGCAGGCCGTCCGCCAGGCCGCGCAGGGTGTCGATGTCGTCGCCGTAGATCTTCAGGGCGATCTGCGCGCGCACACCGGAGAGCAGGTGGTCGAGGCGGTGCGAGATCGGCTGCCCGATCGCGACCGAGGCGGGAATCGTGGACAACTGGCTGCGGATGCTCGCCATGATCTCTTCGCGCGAGCGGCTTGAGGCTTTCAGGTCGACATCGATTTCTGCCGAGTGCACGCCCTCGGCATGTTCATCCAGTTCGGCGCGCCCGGTACGACGCCCGACCCTGGTCACTTCCGGCACCTGCGCGATCAGCGTCTCGGCAAGCGAACCCATGCGGTTCGCCTCGGCCAGCGAGGTCCCCGGAGTAAAGGTCATGCCCATGACCAGCGATCCTTCGTTAAATGCCGGCAAGAAGGCACGCGGGAAGAACGGCACGGATGCCGCTGCCGCCAGCACCGCGACCAGGGCCGCTGCAAGCATCAAGCGGATGCGCGGGAACGACCAGTTCAGCGCGGCCGTATCCCATGCTTTCATGCGGCGCACGATCGGGCTGTCGCCGCGGTGCAGCCGCTTCATTTTCGGCAGCAGATAGTAGGCCAGTGCCGGGGTGACGGTCATGGACACCAGCATCGACGCCAGGATCGAGGCGATGTAGGCAATGCCCAGCGGCGCGAACAGCCGGCCTTCGATGCCGGGCAGGGCGAACAGCGGCACGAACACGAGCACGACGATGACCGTCGCGTAGACAATGCCCGAGCGCACCTCGACCGAGGCATGCCAGATAGTTTCCAGCACTGACTGGCCCGTTTCCTGGCGCTGCTTGAGCCTGCGCACGATGTTTTCGACGTCGACGACCGCATCGTCGACCAGTTCGCCGATCGCAATGGCCAGGCCGCCCAGCGTCATGACGTTGATCGACTGGCCGAGCAGGTGGAAGGCGAGCGCCGTCACGGCCAGCGACAGCGGAATGGCGATCAGCGAGATCAAGGTGGTGCGCACGCTGAGCAGGAAGGCGAACAGGACGATGGCGACCAGGATCGCGCCGTCGCGCAGGGCTTCGACGACGTTGCCGATGGAAGCGTCGACGAAGTCAGCCTGCCGGAACAGGACCACCGGCTGCGAGATACCCGCCGGAAGCCCCTGCTTCAGCTCCGCCAGCGCCGTCTCGATGTCACGAGTCAGCCGTACCGTGTCGCCGGCGGGCTGCTTCTGCACGCTCACGATCACCGCCGGCTTGCCGTTCAGGCCGGCGTCGCCGCGCTTGAATGCAGGTGCGTAGGTGACGCCGGCAACCTGCTCGAGCAGCACAGCTGTGCCATTGCGATAGGCAATGGCGAGGCCTTTGACGTCGTCCAGGCGATTCGTGCGCCCCAGGTTGCGGATGAGGTATTCGCGGTTGTTGAGGTCGACGAAGCCGCCACTGGTATTGGATGCAAATCCGCGCAATGCCGAGGTCACCTGTTCAAGCGACACACCGAATTGCGCCATGCGCGCCGTGTCCGGCTCGACGCGCAGCTGACGAACCTCGCCGCCGATCGGAATGACCTGCGACACCCACGGGATCGAGAGCAAACGCGGCCGCAAGACGAAATCGGCGTACTCGCGCGCTTTCATCGGATCCGTCTTCGCGACGTCGATTGGCAATGCGATCAGCATGATCTCGCCCATGATCGAGGAAACCGGTCCCATCACCGGGGATATGTTCCCGGGCAGTTGTTCCTTGACGAGCGTGATGCGCTCGGAGACCAGTTGCCGGTTGCGGTAGATATCGGTACCCCAATCGAACTCGGCATACACGATGGACAGGCCGACGCCGGATACCGAACGCACGCGGGTGACCCCCGGCATGCCGTTGAGCGAGGTCTCGATCGGGAAGGACACCAGTTGCTCGACTTCTTCCGGGGCCATGCCGCCGGCTTCGGTCAGCACGGTGACGACCGGCTTGTTCAGGTCGGGGAAGACATCGACTGGCGTACGCCATGCGGTCATGGCGCCGTAAACCATCAGCATCAGCGCCGCCGCCAGGACGAAGAGGCGATTTCGCAGGCTGAAGCGAACGATCGAATCAAACATGGATGGTCACCTGGTCTTTCATCTGATTTGATTGATCAGGGACGTCCCGACGACGACCACCCTGTTGTCGGGGCTGAGCCCCTTGGTGACGATGACGGTGCGCGCATCCAGCGGGGTTGCTTCCACGGGCAGGGCAATGAAACGCTGGGCGCCGGACTTGATCCAGACCACCGTTTCGTTGGCCGGGTTACGGGCCAGCGCCGCGGCCGGCAGGGCAATGCCCTTGATCTTCGTGTCGAGCCTGGCCAGGACCGTCACCGGTTGGCCGACGGCCAGGTCGAGGGCCGGGTTGCCCGCCAATGCACGTGCACGGAAATTGATCGGTACGGCGCCATCGCGCAACGTGCGGGCGCCGCCCAGCAGGGTCAACTCGACGTCCGGCACATCGGCGAGCGTTGCCGCGCTGATCTTGCGGGCGATCGTCGCGTCGGACGACAAGGCCTCGACGATCATGCGCTGCGGATCGACGATCTCGAACAGCACGTCGCGCGACTCGACGATCTGGCCGTTGAGCACGGAGGCATTCGCAATGATGCCGCTGGCAGGGGCAACGATTGGCTCGCTGCCGCTGATCGAACCGGCCACCGCGCGTTCCCGGCCAATGGTGGCCGTCAATTCAGCCTGCGCGGCTTCGACTTCCTTCGCGGGCACCACGCCTTCAAGCGATTTCAGGCGTTCTACCCGCTTTTCCAGCAGGGCCCGGTTGGCACGCAGTTCAGCCAGCTGGGCTGCCTGGTTGCCGCGCTCGATGGCCGCGCCCGTCGGACGCAGGCGTGCCAGCACCTGGCCCTTGACGACGCGCTGGCCCGCCACCGGCAAGCCATTTGGTCCCGGTGCAATCTGGCCGGAGAAGGGGGCCTGCACGCGCCCGCCCGCGTTCGGGTCGATGCTTGCACGGCCGTTCAACTGCACGATGCGGGAAAATTCTCCTTCCTTGACCATGAGCGTGCGCACGCCCATGCGTCGCTGCGCCAGTTTCGGCACGTTGACGCTGCCATCGGGCAGGCGCGCCAATCCGCCGGCAGTGGCGGTGGCCTGGCCGTCCAGGTGCTCGCCGTTTGGTCCGTGCGCGCCGGGCGACGCCAGCAGGGAACTTGCAAACAGGCCTGCGACCAGGCCAGCGAGAAGGTGTCGTGTCATTTTCATATCAGATTTCCTTCGCGTGGCGCCGGCGCCGTACAACGAAAATAGCGGCGGCGGCCAGTACCGGCACTGCGGCCGCGGCCAGCAGCCAGCGGCGGTTGAAGCCATGCTCGTGCCCATGGTCATCAAGCGCTTCGGTAACCGTCAGTGTGCCTTCGAGCAAATCGCTTTCCTCGCCTGCGACCAGGGTGAACAGCAGAGCATGGGTGCCCGGCTTCGAGATTGCGGCAAGAAACTTCGGATCGTCGACCGCGTAGTCACCTTGGTCGGCGTGGAATGTGGCCTTTGCCTTGAGGTCCTTGTACTGCACCTCGAGGACGCCGCCGAGTACCGGTTCGTTCGTTTCGTAGCGGTCGATCATGATCGATAGCTCGCCGCCGGAAAGATGGCCGAGCAGCTCGAATGCTTCGGTGAAGGTCTCGATGCGGGGAACGGTCGAGACGCCGCCAACGCCGGCCGGCTGGCCGTCGAGGTGCTCGCCGTTGGGCCCGTGTGCGCCAGGGCTGGCGAATGCCGACGACATGGCGAGCATGGCGGCGAACAAAAGGTACAGGTATTTCATGGAAGAATTCCTAAGGCTTGATTGAGTTGGGCATGGGCGAGCCCGAGCGCCACTTTTTGTTGGGCGACGGCGACGTCGGCCTCGTGGGTGAGGGCGCGTGAACGGAGCAGTTCGGCGAGCCCCCGTTCACCCGCGCGGAACGCCTTTTCGAACAGCGCAGTGTGTTCGTGCAGGGCGGTCGCGCGTGCAGTGGCGGTTTCCAGCGCGCCGCGCGCATTCGCCAGCCTCTCCTTCGCGATCTCGATGTCGGCTTCGGCATTCGCCTGGACTTCGGCCGCCTCCGCCGCAGCGGTTGCGATCGCGGTGTGGGCCTGGGCTTCGACCGTGCGATTGCGTGCGGCCGTGCCGATTGGGATCTGCAGGGCCACGCCGATGCTGTTGACGGGCTCGCGCAGCAGCCTTTCGTCTTCGCGGCGAACCGACAGGACAATGGTCGGCGGCGCAGAGCGGGAAGCCGCGGCGAGGCGGAGAGCCGCCTGTGCGCGCTGTTCGGAGGCCAGTGCGGCCGCCAGGCGCGCATTGGCTGGGGGCGTGCCGCCAGTGAGGGGCTCGGGTTCGAGCGCCGGCAAGCCGGGCAGTCCCGTGACGACGCGATAGCGTGCCAGCGCCTCGAGCGCCGCCGTGCGGGCATCCGATACGGCGATCCGTGCGGCCAGGACTTCCTGCTCGGCGAGCAACCCGTCGCTGCGCGCCAGGTCGCCGGCCTTCACGCGTCGCTGTACCTCGTCAAGGAGCCCTTCAAGATGCGCGAGGTGATCCTGCTTCTCCTCGAGCCGGACCTGGGCCGCCGCGGCTTCCCACACGCGGTTGCGCACCAGGCCGGCGACAGCCAGGCGGGTGGCCTGGACGTGGGCGGCGACTTCTTCGGTGCTGCGCGCGGCCAGGACCTCGCGGGCGCTCTTCTGGCCCGGCAGGAAGAAAGAGGACGAGACCGAGATCTCGGATTCCCGCTGGTCGCGCTCGGACGAGCCCTGGTCCGCACGCTGGGAAAGACCGAGGGTCGGGCTGGAGGCAATCCAGGAACGGGCAATCTCGCGCGCCGCGGATGCTTCGGCCTGGCGGGCGTCCAGCGTGCGGGCGGCAGGCGCGCGTTGCCATGCGTTCTCGACAGCTTGCTTCAACGTGGGGCCGGCTGCCGCCGGCGCGGGCGGTGCTGCGATGACCTGGCATGGCAGGACGAGGGCAGCCTTGAAAAGGTAAAGGGACAGGCGACAGGTGCGCATGTGTACTCCATCGGGTGACATTCAGAATCACCGAGGGCGAGCACGTCAACGCAACCTGCGTTGCGCCTGACTCTGTCGTTTATGCGTGCAGCAAGCCCCCGGCAGCATGGCCGAGGGAGGATGAAGGGGGTCTGTGCGGCCCCTCCAGGAACGGTTCAGGGACCGACCGGGCCACATACGGCCCCAGCTCGGAGACTGGCTGTTCGGGAGGGAGCACCAGGCGCGGGAGGCCGAAGCCTACCGGTTGTAAAGGAGAGGAATGTTCCTGCGCGTGATCGAGGGACTCGTCGGATTCGTCGTAGTGGACGGAACCGTCTTCCTCATGGTGGTGATGGGGGACGCCCTCATCATGCTCAAGCTCGTGGACGAACGAGACCGCGTCCCCGGCAGGCGGCAAGCTGCCCTGCATGGCGAAACCATACAGGGGCAAGCACAACAGGAGGAGGATGTGGACGATGCGGCGCAAGAGGAATGTCCAAACAAGGTTCGCGAGATTATAGCAGTTACCTCTACTGCTCAGGCGAGGGGTATGTTTCGATTTACCTGTCTCGACAAGTCCGGCCCGCCTGGCGCATGCGGGCGGCGCGCTGACGGAACCGGCACGGCGCTATTCGGTCGTCGCCCCCCAAAACTACGCCGGTCGCCAGCGGTCAAACCTGCCGGGGGACGGCTGCGCCGCATCCGCCTTTCATCGAGCGCCATGGCCTGCGGGCAGGGAGAGCGAACATGTTCGATTTTGAATACCAGAAGCAGGAGGCGGCGGCCCGGGGCCGCTACCAGGCGCGGGCAGCGGCCCGGGCGCATACCTTGCAGGTGCTCGAGACGGCCTCGCCGCTGTCCGCCGAGTCCGACGAGCGCAAGCGGGTCCGCCTGTCCACCATCGACCCGCATGACGGCCTGGCGCTCGAGCGCCTGATCGGCGCCAGCGACCTGCTGCCGCTGGCCTATCTCGAGGCTGGCCTGATATGCGCCAGGCCGGTGTGCCGGGTCGAAGTGCACGACCGGCGCGGCAGGGTGCTCGGCTATGGCACGGGCTTCATGGTGGCCCCCGAACTCATGCTGACCAACAACCACGTGCTGCACGACGCCCAAACGGCGCTGTACAGCCTGGCCCAGTTCGATTACGAGAACGACCTGCGGATGCAGCCTCGTCCAACGCGCAACTTCCGCCTCGAGCCCGAGCGCCTGTTCATCACCGACGAAACGCTCGATTTTTCGCTGGTCGCCGTGGCGCCCGTCGCCGCCGAAGGCGTCCGGCTCGAACAGTATGGCCATACCCGCCTGATCGCCAGCTCGGGCAAGGCCTTGCTCGGCGAATGCGTGAGCATCATCCAGCATCCTTCGGGGGCGCCGAAGGCGGTCGCGATCCGGTCCAACCAGGTAACCGATGTGTTTGACGAGTTCATCCATTACAGCACCGATACCGAACCAGGCTCGTCCGGGTCGCCGGTGCTGAGCGATGCATGGGAAGTGGTGGCGCTGCACCATGCCGGTGTGCCGGGCCCGGCAGGCAAAGGGTATGTCGCCAACGAAGGCATCCGCATCAGCAGCATCATGGCGCACCTGGCCGCGCTGAGCGATACCTTGCCGGCGGCGCAGCAAACCGTGTTGCGCTCGCTGCTCGACCACCAGCCGGCCTTGCCTGCCCCTGGCGGCATGGAGGTCGTCACGCTCGAGCGCTCCGCGTACGCGGGCCTGGCCGGCTACGAAGACCACTTCCTCGGGGAGGAATACCGGATCCCGCTTCCGGTCCTGGGCGAGTCGATCCGGGGCGACCTGGCCGAGGTGCCGGGCGAGGAGGGCGGCGTGCTGCGCTACGCCCACTTCTCGATCGTGATGAACCGTGCCCGCAAACTGGCGTTCTACACGGCGGTGAACATCGATGGCGCCAAGCTCAAGCAGATTCCCCGCTCGGGCGACAAGTGGTACTTCGATCCGCGCATCGACCGCGACCTGCAGTCCGGGCCGGAACTGTACGCGAACAACGACCTCGATCGTGGCCACCTGGTGCGGCGGCTCGATCCGGTATGGGGCCGGGACGCCGCGCGCGCCAACGAAGACACGTTTCACTTCACGAACGCGTCGCCGCAGCACCGCAACCTGAACCAGCAAACCTGGCTGAACCTGGAAAACTATATCCTCGACAATGCCGGGCGCCACGACCTGAAAGTGACGGTCTTCACCGGGCCGGTGTTTCGCGACGACGACATGCTGTATCGCGGCCGCTACCGGATTCCGGCCGAGTTCTGGAAGGTCGTGGCCATGGTCAGGCCCGACGGCGCCTTGTCGGCGACGGCCTACCTGCAAACGCAGAAGAACCTGCTCGACGACCTCGAGTTCGCCTATGGCAAGTACAAGACCTACCAGGTGCCGGTGGAGCGGATCGAACACCTGACCGACCTCGATTTCGGCAGCCTGCGCGGGGCCGATCCGCTGGGAGGACAGGAAGCGGGCTTTGCGGGCATTGTCATCGAGGGACCGCAGGACATCCGGCTCGGGCGTTGAGACCGTGCGTCGAGCGCGGCGCCACGCGGAGATCGCCGTTGTCGCGCCGGTATCCGCGTGCTCCCGCCGCGTTTGCGACAGTTCGACCTACGCGAAGGATGGTGGGCCGCTGAAACAGGCTTGATCGCGGCCCACGGCACCGGCTGAATGCGAAGCGCGGCGAGTTGGAAGACCTGGAAAACACCGGAAGGGACAAATCACCTAAGGTGCGCATAATCTATATTATGTTAAATGAGGTCTTCGAATACGCTCCATGTCATGCCCCTCCACGCCTGAAAGCCTTCCGGCGAACTAAAAGTGTACACTTAGACGAACTAAATTTGAGACTCGCCGGAAGTTGCGAACTAATTTTGAGACATCCATAGGGTTCAGTTGCCTCCTCGGCTCCATAAGAACTTTGGACGTTTCTGTGCGTGGCCTGTAGCCCTGCGTCTGCCGCTCTCTATAAGCGCTTGGAGACGCTTGCGGAAGCCTGCCCCTAGGACTCGTCCCTCCGTGCGTTGTGATCGAGTCCCATGCTGTCAAACTCTGGGCAAATCCAGCAGCCTTTACTTACTTCGAGTGGACGCCGGCGAAGCGCGGATACGCGGCATGACGCCTCGGCAGAATAATCACGAACGCATTCGGCGGCCGCGATTGGCTGAAGTGAGGTGTCCGAGCCTACAGGGGCCACTGGTTGCGCCGCCCAGGCGGCAATCAGTGGCACAGCTCGGGAATTGAAAGTCAGCATCCTCCGTCGTGCCAGTGGACGTAAAGAAGTCGCCGCGGAACAACGCGGGGCTGACGTGCAGCGTAGATTACCGTGCGCTGCCGGATGGTTGCTCGAGTTTGCTTCGCACGAAGGCATCGAGCGGATAATCCGCCATTGTTGTTTGCGTTCGCCGTTTGGCAGAGAGGGAAATGATTGCCTTTCGAGTGGCCCGCGAGTGGCGTTGCCCCGACCACGTCTTGCTCGCTGTAAGGATCCCAACATCTTCGCCAGATTCGAGGTGTCCGCGCACGGTTCGCATGTCACGCGCGTCGAACTGGACAATCAGTTTATGACCGATCGCTTCCGGCATGCTCGCGAGCGACTCATTAGTATATTTAACCTGATCGATGCATACGTAAGGTCGCGTGCCTTTCGCAGCGTCGCCTCGAACTATCTTTTGCTCGACAACGACTTCAAGCCCCGAATTTGACTCAGCGGGCACACCTAACGGTCTCTCTAGCATGATTTCCTCCGGACGAAAGGATTGCGGTCTGGTTCGATGCGACGCTATCGGTTGCGGCCAGGTCGAGTGCTATACGCAATGCGCAATGTTTTGCAAGTGATTCTGATCGCCTGGCCGGTGAACGAGTAAATCCAAAAGCAGTCAAGCGGCCAAAATATCATTACTCAGCAGGGATCACTGCTCCGGTTCCGAATAAAATTTGGAAAATGCCCAACTCGACAATATAAAACCTAATGTCGAGTTCGCATTACGACGCAATTCGATGTAGATCGAGTAATTACTTCCCTTTTAGCAGAGGGCAAACGCTCACACCTAAAAGCTCTTCCTATTTACACCTCAATCTACCCTGAAAACACAGATTTGTGGTTTCTGCAATTTCAGGGCATATTCAGGTGTGTCTCGATGCCTCACTTATTTCGACCCATTCATTAGGTGTATCAGTCATGAAGGCGTGGTCATGAAGGCGTGGATCAGCGAAGAAGGGGGCGATATATGGTGATCTTGGTATGTGCTTAGCTGCACCTCCCCTACCCATCGCCACGGCTGGGTGCCTTTCGTAGCGACTTCTTACCGGTGTTGATCTGTGTACTTCGTTTCGGGCTTCCCTTCCGTTCGATGTGATACCTCTCTATTTCTTCGTGCAGTTGATCGGCTCGAGCTTTCTCGCCGCTTGCCTGCCGTGCCGCCACCTCTAGCTGCGCGCGTATCTGCACAAGCTCGTCACGCTCACGGTCTCGTTCTCTCGTGAGTGTGTTGACCGTGCTTTCCAGGCCACCGACATGTTGGCGCAACTGTCCAATCGTCTCCTGCCCTGCACTAAGATCCGATCGGAGTCGTTCGGTCACGGAAAGGTGCACGGATCGTTCTGCCTCAAGACTTTTCTGGAGCTTGGACACTACCGTGCGCTCGTGATCGATCTCACGAAGTGCACGTTTCTCCATGTCGGCATACCGTCGTTCTGCTAACTGCGTGCGCTCGTCCAGCTTTGTCCGTTCCGCTGCGCGCTCTTCGTGCGATCGGTCCAGCCTTAACTGGATGTCCTGCATCTGGCGATTGAGGTCCTCTAGCCGTGCTTCGAGACCAGCATTGACTGCCGCGGCCGCGGCCAATTCCTGCCGCAGTTGTAAAACAAGCTCCTCGCTCGTACGCAGTTGAGCACGTGCGTCTTCAAGCACCTTTGAAACTGCTGAGTGGGCTGCTTGCGCTTGCGCTTCGCCGGCTTTTGCCTCATCCACCTCTGCTGCTGCTTCGGTCCGGTATTCGGCCAGAGCGTCCTGCGATATGGTCTGGGCAGACCTCCAGATCGCAGCGACCATATCACCGGCCGCAGCCTTGAGCTCGTCTGGCAGGTCTGCATGCTCGACCGTTACGGCCGAACGCTCCCGCAACGTACTCCAAAAGTGATTGAGCGCCTCGGTTGGCGCCGACATGCTCCCCTTGCGCACAAGTTGATAGAGCTTGTTCGCCGTAGGCGTGATGCCGAAGCGGAAGAACAATAGGATGCAGACCTCGCGGTAAAGGTCTTGGGTGCGTGGAAATCGTTGGCGCAGCTCCGCAATACCCGCAGCAATAGCGTTTTCGCTTGAATGCTCTTCTGTTTTCACGTGCGCCGCCTGGAGAGTGGAAAATAAATAATATAACGTATTACGTTAGGAACTTGATACCCTCCTCCAGAAATATGACATTATTCTTATAATGTCAGCTCCGCCATCGAATCTTGGTCAAGCGTCGTCGCCCCGCGCCGAGTGCGGTAATTTCCTCCTTCCTTTGACTTTTCGAGTTCTCAGGCGCAAGATTTGGAGCTAGCAACCTCGTCAGCTGGCTATCTGCCGGTGCGGACGTAGCCAGACAGCCTAGCGGAGAAATTTTGAATCTCAACGATATCGTTTTAGCTACCAAGGCCCTTTTTCCCCAGTTACGCGTAGCCCCTACGAGGTTCCGTGGATACCGCCTGGGATGCGCTGGGGCTTCGTTTTCGTATTTCGACGGGCGCACGTTCACCCTCATCGAAGCCCGCGTGAACGATTGCAACCGAGCAAGTATCGCGCAGGAGCTTCAGATCTGCGGGAAACGACATATCGGCGTCCTGCACATCACCAGCTGGGATCGCGACCATTGCAACCTTTCGGAACTGCGTGAGATTCTGGACGTGTGGCGTCCGACCCGTGTGGAATACCCCGGATACGAGCCCACTACCAACTGCGGGGTGGCCTGTCGTGACC
The DNA here is from genome assembly GCA_040755875.1 of Pseudomonadota bacterium. Taxonomy (GTDB): domain Bacteria; phylum Pseudomonadota; class Gammaproteobacteria; order Burkholderiales; family Burkholderiaceae_D; genus Telluria. The sequence continues at coordinate 64,540 of JBFLZJ010000005.1, forward strand.
TGATTCGCGAGTACGCTCGCGGTGGTGCGACGCGGCTCAGTGCCATCGCTTACACACCGGCCTACATCAAAGGCTTGGAAACTGGCGCCGGCTACGGATACAAAGACCTGGTCTACCATCCGAAGACCCTCTACGACAAATCGAACGACAATTCGACGGTGAAGCTGTACCGGACCGGTTGCTTCAATGTGTTGAGTCTCGGCGACGTGGAATCGCCAGCTATTGCTGCACTCATCAAGTCGTGCCGGATTGCGCGCGGGGAAATCGATGTGTTGCTGATGCCGCACCATGGAGCCGATAACGGCTTCCTGACCAGTGACGTGCTCGATGAGATTCGGCCCCGTCTCGCGGTATGCGGCGTAGACCATGACAACCAGTACGGCCACCCTGCCCCTACTCTTCGACAACTGCTCGGCCGCAAGGAGATCCCGTTCGCGACCACGATTCGTGGCGATGTTCTGGTCTACTCGGAGAACGGGACGTCGCATGTGCGCTGGCTGGATACGATGGGCGCCACGACCCAGGTTCACAAGCACGGTTTTTTTGAGCCGAAGAAATTCGACAAGCTGAAGCACAACGCTGACTCTATCCGTGCGCGTCAGATCGGCGCCCCTTACCGCCGATTCTGATGAGTAAAAATGTCTCGCCACGCCTGGCCCTCGTGCTGTCTGGAGGGGGAATTCGTGCCATGGTGTTCCACCTTGGCGTGCTGCGATATTTGGCTGAGCGTAACGCACTCGAGCATGTGCAGCGCGTGTCGACGGTGTCCGGCGGTAGCCTGCTTGTCGGTCTGATCCTGCAAGAGTCGAATTACGAATGGCCGAGTTCCAGCAGCTTCATTTCGGATGTCTACCCTGCCTTGCGTCGTAAGCTCTGCGCGCGCAGCTTACAGTGGGGCGCGGGACGCCAACTCCTCAGGCCTTGGAACCTACGCTACCTGTTCTCGCGCGCGAACCTGCTCGCCCTCGCCCTGGAAAGGGAATGGGGTGTCGTACGTAAGGTCTCCGCCCTCCCCTGTACGCCCGAGTTGTCGATCAATGGCACCACTGCCGAGAACGGCAAGCGCTTCCGTTTCAAACGCGACTCTATCGGTGACTATACGATTGGCTACGCCTCGCCTCGAAACTTTCCGTTGTCGAGCGCTCTGGCCGTGTCAGCCGCTTTTCCTGGGGGCTTTGGCCCCTTGGTGCTGAGGGCGGACCGCTTTGAATGGCGCCGACGCAGTTGGAATGCACCAGTCGGAAGTGAAAGCGTAGTCGACATTGGCTACAAGAACCTGCATTTATACGACGGGGGCGTTTACGACAACCTGGGACTTGAGCCCTTTTTCGATGCTGGCCGAGGCGCTCCCAAACTCGACGGGGAAAAAATTATTGTCAGTGATGCCGGCGCTCCGCTCCAACCTGGATTTTCTGGATTCGCGATTAATCCTTGGAGGCTTAAACGTGTTGCAGACATCATGTCCGAACAATCACGGGCACTACGCGTTCGCGCGTTCGCTCACTACCTACAAAGCAATCCGGGCCAAGGAGCGTACGTGTATATCGACACTCCCGTTACGGCGGATTCCCCTCGGCAATGTCGACGAGCGAGTTTCGCATCTTGTTACCCTACTACGCTGCGTCGCCCGACTTTACGAGACTTCGATGCCATTGCCGAACACGGATATCAAGTAGCAGCAAAGGTCGAGGCCGAATTCGGCCTCGGTTTGTCCGCTGAGTTCTTGCAGCCCGGTCTGCGCGGCACGTGATTCTCCCCAAAATTTCGAGCCCGAATAAGCGCGTGAATGTTTTGTCCTGATGACCGCTTTACTTGAGGGATGGTAAAAGATAAAGTGTCAATGTTGCAACTATGATTTCCCCTCAAACAAAGGCGGCAAAATGGCGACCAGGCAGACTAAGCACATCCTCAAGTTTTATCCAGTAGGTCACGGTGACACAACCCAAATCATCTTGAACAACGGACGGCGGATTCTCTTCGACTTTAACCACTCTTCTGCATCGGAAAACGCCGAACGCCCGGAAATAAACTTAAAAGCCGAATTGAGGGCGGAACTCACCGCTGCCGGCCGCGACTACTTCGATGTGGTCGCATTTACTCACGCCGATCTGGACCACATTCAGGGCAGTACCGAATTTTTCGAGCTGTTGCACGCCAAGAAATATCAGGGCGATGATCGGATAAAGATCCAGGAGCTTTGGATGCCGGCTGCGATGCTTTTGGAAACCGCTGACAACGATAGTCAGATGAACGAGTTCGTCCTCTTACGCCAAGAGGGCAGGCACCGACTCCTCGAAGGAAGAGGCATCAAGGTCTTCTCTCAGCCCCAGGCCCTCATTGATTGGCTGACCCCGAAATTGAAGGAGCGGGGTGAAAGCCCAGATGCACGCGACCACCTGTTCGTTGACGCGGGCACGCTAGTCGATGGTTTTTCATTGGAAGACGATAAAGTCGAGTTCTTTTGCCACTCGCCGTTTATCAAGCATTGTGACGATGGCGACATAATCCGTAACGAAGCATCGCTGGTATTCAACGTTCGCTTCGACGCTGATGGCGAAATTTACGATTATTTGGAGGTCGGCGACGCAACTTGGGAAAGCCTTGGCGACATTGTCGATACAACGAAGTATCACGACAATATGGGTCGTTTGGCATGGGATATCTACAATATCCCTCATCACTGTAGTTACTTGGCGCTGAGTGACGACAAGGGAGACAAGAAGACGGTTCCAAAACCCAAGGTACAAGAGATACTTGATGCTGGGCGGAAAGGTGCCTACATCGTTAGCTGCAGTTGCCCCTGCACTGACGTAAAAGAGTCTTACGAACAGAAACAGCCGCCGCACATACAGGCGCGCAAGGCTTATGAGGAAAGCCTCGAGGCGGTAAAAGGCCGAAAATTTTTGGTGACAATGGAAGAACCCAATGCCAACAAACCAGAGCCAATCATCTTCGAATTAACTTCCGAAGGGAATGCCTGGATCAAATCTACCGCCGTTGGTGCGGTCGGCGCAGCGGTTTCAACCCCGTCCCGCGCAGGCAAAAAGTGACGGCGTACTACGGGTTTCCAGGCGCGGTTTCTATAGCTCCTGCTGATCTGCAGTTAGAGCGTGCACGAGGGCTTTTCCAAGCCGTCCGGCATGACGTGGACTGTAGGCTCGTTGACTGTTGGCGAACTGAGGATGGCGCAAGAGAAATTATCGTCGTCGACCTCGAATCGCACGGTGTTCCGACCCGCTGCCGCGTTGGCATTGAGTATTCCGAAAGAATTGCATTTGTGGTGTGGCGAAATCCACGCTATCTAGTAGATGCCCTCGCTCTGCGCAGAGACTTTCCGGCGCTCCTGCACCAGAACCAGACTTTACCCGACACGCCACGAGATCTTTGTCTGTATTACGAGCCTACAGCAACAGTCATCAGAACATGGACTCCGCAGCGGTTCATACGCCGAGTCAAGTGGTGGTTGGCCTCGAGTGCGACGGGAACTCTACATGCAGCCGATCAGTTGCCGGAAATTCTGTTCTTCAATTCAGACGACGAACTGGTTGTTCCCAGTAATTTCGACGAACTAATCGCGCAAGGACAGAAATTCACAATATCGGCGTCAGAACAGCACGCAGGCGGTGGAAAAACGTACGTCCTCACTACGACGGCTGAGTCCACCGAACTGGCAGCAGAGCCTATTCAGGTCATGTTGCCTCCGGTGGTTCACGGAAGTATCGAAGATACCCCGCAATCGATGGAAGCGCTTGCTCGCATATTGCACTCTAAAGGTGTGGACGTACTCGGTTTGATTCGCCAACAGATTTCGAATCGCGTGTCTGAGCACGGCGCAGTGCAGCCTTTTGGCGGCGCGTACACGACAATTATTTTGCACACGCCGATGCGGCGTTCAGTGCATGAAGCACCGAGCAGAACTCTGCACCGTGCGTTCATGATCTTCGAGCCCTTTCTCGAAGTGGGACGCAAGATCGGTGCGCTGATGTTGCATGGCGGTAGATACTATCGAGAGAATGCTCTCTTCGGCAAAGCGCCTGTGTTGGAGGCCCTCGATAACATGCAGCTTGTTCAATTTGCCCTATTGCGTAAGAACGACACTGCAGCGTTCCGTGCGCAATCCGGCTTATCGGACGAAGGCGTTAAAAGTGTACTGGTCGGTGCCGGTGCACTTGGGAGCAGCCTACTCAACCTATGGGCGCGTTCTGGCTGGGGCACTTGGACTGTGATCGACAAGGACCATATCAAGCCACACAATCTCACCAGGCACGTTGCGTTCGACGGTAATATTGGCCAATCAAAAGCTAGCGTCGGCGCTCGATTGGCAAAGATGGCAACAAGGGATGAGGATCGGTTCGCACCTTTGGTTGCGGATGCCACCGCCCTTTCAAGCCCAGGAGTTGCCGGAGCTATTGGGGCAGCCGCCCTGGTTATCGATGCCTCAACGACACTGGAATACCCACGATTGGCGAGTGACGATCTTCGCCTGCCCCGACATATGTCGGTTTTCCTCACCCCAAGCGGCAAGTCATCGGTTCTGCTCGCAGAGAATGCGGATAGATCAATCCACCTTCGAACGATCGAGGCGCAGTACTATCGCGCTCTGATAGAAAACGCGTGGGGACGGCATCACCTAATCGGACACGGTGGAACGTTCTGGAGTGGCGCTAGCTGCAGGGATATTTCGTTCAGACTGTCGCTGGCGCAAGTGCAGGTACACGCGGCGAATTTAGCACAGATGGTGATTGAGTCCGCAAAGGTGGCCGATGCCAAGATTGCTGTGTGGCATCGTGACTCAGATAGCGGCGCGGTAGAAGCTTACACAGTACCTGCGTTCAAGGAAACCTTTCGCCAAGTCGCGGATTTCACGGTCTACATGGATGAGGGGCTTGAGAACGAACTGCGTGCGATGCGCTTGGCAAACCTGCCAAGCGAGACCGGGGGCATACTGCTTGGCTACCACGACCTGTCGTTGAAGCGCATCGTCATCGTGAAAGCCTGTCCAGCACCGCCAGACAGTATCGGTACCCCAGCGTCGTTTATTCGAGGAACCAGCGGGGTTGCTCAACTCATTGACGACGTTGAAGTACGCACAGCGAACATTGTTGGATATGTGGGCGAATGGCATTCCCATCCCCGAGGTCATTCCGCTAACGCCAGCAGAGATGACGTTATCCAACTGGTCGGCCTTGCGTTAGAGATGGTTGAGGATGGCTTACCCGCACTTCAGCTTATCGTTGGAGAAGCTGAAATTAATGTCGCGATCGCGGAATCGCGCTAGCAGTGTCCTCTGGGGATCTCATCCTCTGTACTTCGTAGTTCGGCTCTTTCGGCTGAACGTTGGCTTGCGAAGAGCGCGGCGGATTGAGTAGGTATGTAACGCGACTAGGGTCGGGGAGGTCTTGCGAAGAAAGATAACTTCAACGCAAATGCGCATAAATGACGCTACTGCGACCTGCCGTCTGCGATCAGGAGCGGATGTGGAGGAGCCGCCCGCTTTTCTGGCGAAGTTGCTGACAAATAGCGACCCTGACAGACACGATGCACCCGGCAACTAAGCCCAGACATGCCTGGTGTTGGTCGCACGCCTATCCGTTCAACGGGTCGGGTCGTGAGCCCAGCAGGGTGCTGGGCGGCGGTCGGCCACTTCGTGACCTTCCGCCGCCCCGTCCTGCCTTCAAGTCCGAACCGTACCGACACGCGCAAACAGCTGCGCCTTCACCCATCGACGCACGCGCCCCGTATTGGCCTCAAACGGCAGATGGAAGAAGTAGCTACCGACCACGAGCACCAGGAACATCGCCACATAGACGAGGTAATGCGACAGGATGTGGGGCGAGAGCTTGCTGGTACCGAGCAGCGACGGCATCAGGTACACCATCACGAAAATCATCGGAACGTGCAGCACATACAGGGTAAAGGAGAAATCGGCGAAGAATTTCCCGGTGCGGTCCAACCGGTCCAGCTTGGAAGACGGCTGGCGTTTGAACTGCATGCTGGACAGGAACAGTCCGAAGAGTAAGCTAAACATTAGAAACTGGGGATAGCTTTCCAGATTAAATTCGTTTGTGCCCTTCAGGCGGATGAGGACGGCGCTACCGGCGGCCAGGATCAGCAGTACCCACCGCAGGACCGGTCCCGCCTCGATCTTCACCCGCGAGAAGGCGACGCCGAGCAGCCAGATCGAGAAGTACAGGATGATCTCGGGCGTGACCAGTTGGACGATGGCGCCGATCGCCAGCAGCGCCGAAGCCCGCCACGCGATCGATCTGCCTCGAAACACCAGTACCAGCAGCGGGAATAGCACGTAATACCAGGTCTCGTTGGCCAGGCTCCACAGCGGGAAGTTCTCGCCGAACGAAGGCACGAGGATCGTCTGCAGGCCAAACATGTTGCCGATGAAGGCGCTGACCGAATACGGGTTGTCTGCCGAAAACGAAACCCGGGCCGGATCGACCACGCCGACGGCGACGCCCGCGAGCAGCGCGACCACGAAGGTCGGCACCAGCACGACCCACAGGCGCGAAACCCGGTCGACCGCGTAATGCTGGAGCGCACGCTCCGAGTCCATCTTGTTGAGGAAACTTCCGCCGACCAGCCAGCCACTGAGCACGAAGAAAACCATCACGGCCAGGTAAGCGAAGCCCGTGCTGAACGCAAGCCCCACGAAGAGCACGGGCGGATTCGCTACCTCACCGAAGCCGGGATAGGTCATGGCACGCAGATGCGCCGCGGCCACCTCCAACGCCGCCCATCCCCTGAACAGCGAGATCAACATCGAATGCCAGTTGTCTTCCTGGAGATTTGTCTTCTTCAGAATCGTGATTTTCGGCATGACCGCCGCTCCTTAATGAACAAGTTCGGAGTGACGATATAACCCAACCGATGTCGATATTCTGAGCAGTCCCAAGCTGCAGGGCTTTGGCAGAGCCAAGCACCCGAAAACGCGATGCCGCGGCGCATTTTCTTGTATTGCGGCACCAAACGCCTATTTTCCCGCGCACTCCCCGGGCAGCTCCTGTTACTTCGCTGTTCCGCGCAGCCGAAGCGCGTTGGTGATAACGGACACGGAGCTCAGGCTCATCGCCAGCGCCGCAATCATCGGCGACAGCAGGCGGCCGGTGAATGGGTAAAGCAGTCCTGCGGCGAGAGGAATCCCGAGCGCGTTATAGACAAACGCGAAGGCCAGGTTCTGCCGCATGTTGCGTACCGTCTGCAGCGACAGCAGGCGCGCCCGCGCGATGCCGCGAAGGTCGCCCTTCACCAGCGTGACGTGCGCGGAGTTGATGGCGACGTCGGTGCCCGTCCCCATCGCGATGCCGACATTGGCCTTGGCCAGTGCCGGGGCGTCGTTGATGCCGTCCCCAGCCATCGCGACCGTCTTGCCCTCCCCCTGCAGGCGTTCCACCAATGCGAGCTTGTCCTGTGGCTTGACCTCGCCATAGACTTCCTCGATGCCGAGCCTTGTGCCCACCGATTTCGCGGTAGTGAGGCCGTCGCCAGTCGCCATCACGACCGTGATCCCGGCCTCCTTCAATGTCGCCAGGGCTTCGGGTGTCGTCTGCTTGACCGGATCCGATACGGCGACCAGTCCCAGGAGCTGGCGGTCGGCCGCCAGGTACATGACACTTGCGCCCTCGAGACGCAAACTTTCCGCCTGGTCTGCGAGCGGCTGCCAGGCGACCTTCTCGATATCCATGAGCGCGGTGTTACCCAGTGCAACCTGCTTGCCTTCGACCACCCCGCGCACGCCGATACCGCTGGAGGACTCGAAGCTCTCCGGCTTTGCCAGAACCAATCCGCGGCTGCGCGCCTCGGCGACGATCGCGTGGGCCAGCGGGTGTTCGCTCCCCTGGTCGATGCTGGCGGCAATCCGCAATACTTCCTGTTCGCTCCCGCCAGGCGCCGCGGCCGCCGAGTGGAACGCGGGCTTGCCTTCGGTGAGCGTACCGGTCTTGTCGACGATCAGCGTATCGACCTTGCGCAGGCCCTCGATGGCGGCGGCATCACGGAACAGGATCCCCTGCGTGGCGCCACGGCCAGTGGCTGCCATGATCGACATCGGCGTGGCCAGCCCCAGTGCGCATGGACAGGCGATGATCAGCACGGAGACCGCGTTGACGAAGCCGTACACCCAGCTTGGTTCCGGTCCGAAGAAACCCCAGCCAAGCAGCGTCAGCACGGCGATGGCCACCACGATCGTCACAAAGTAGCCGGCAACCACGTCCGCCAGGCGCTGCATTGGTGCGCGCGAGCGCTGTGCCTGCGCCACCATCTGGACGATTTGCGACAGCATGGTCTGCGCCCCTACCTTTTCCGAGCGAATGACCAGGCTGCCGCTGGTATTGATGGTGGCGCCGATCGCCTTGTCGCCCGGTCGCTTGGTGACGGGCAGCGGCTCGCCGGTCAGCATGGATTCATCGACTGCGCTTTCGCCTTCAAGGACGACGCCGTCGACGGGGACCTTCTCCCCTGGACGCACGCGCAGCGCGTCGCCGACGTGGACATGGGTCAGTGGAATATCTTCTTCGCTGCCGTCGGCATTGATGCGGCGCGCCGTCTTCGGTGCCAGGCCCAGCAGCGATTTGATCGCGGCGGATGTCTGGGAGCGCGCACGCAGCTCCAGAATCTGCCCCAGCAGGGTCAGCGAGATGATGACCGCGGCCGCCTCGTAGTAGACCCCGATACGCCCGTGCATCAGGAAAGTCTGCGGAAAAAGCCCAGGTGCGACGGTCGCGACCAGGCTGTAGCCATAGGCGGCTGCGACGCCGAGTCCTATCAGCGTCCACATGTTGGGGCTGCGATTGCGCAGCGACTGCACGCCCCGGACGAAGAACGGCCATCCGGCCCACAGCACGACCGGCGTACTCAGTACGAGCTCGATCCAGCTCTGTCCCGCCAGGCCAGCCGGGAAGAGCCGGTGTCCGGCCATCGCAAGCACGGTCACAATGACGGTCAGCGGCAGGGTCCACCAGAAGCGGCGCCTGAAATCCACCAGCTCCGGATTTTCTTCTTCTTCCAGCGACGGCAGCATGGGCTCGAGCGCCATGCCGCAGATCGGACAGTTGCCGGGCTGCGACTGCTGGACTTCGGGGTGCATCGGGCAGGTGTAGATCGTTCCTTCCGGTGCGGCCGCCGCCGGCGCGGGCTTTGCGCCACCGACGTACTGCCGGGGCGCCGCGCGGAACTTGTCCATGCATTTCGTGCTGCAGAAGTGATAGGTCGCCTCTTCGTACTGGATCTCTTTGGCTGGATCGGCTCCGACTTTCATGCCGCAGACCGGGTCGGTGAACGGCTTCTCGCCGCCCCCGTTCCCATGGTCGGCGCCGTGCCCTGAGCCATGGCCGGGATGATGTTTGGGTCCCTCGTGATCATGCTGCGACAGGTCGTTCATATTGGAATCTTTCCTGGTCTCGTACATCGAACTCGCTTCATACGTGTAGTCGATGTGTGCCGGAACTACTCCGGCACACATTCTTGCTCAAGTCCGCGCGGCTTGGCTCGCCGGATATCCGGCAGCGGTTACGGCTTCTGCGATTGCATCCGCCGTCTCCGCACTATCCACCTGGACGAGGCCGTCGTTCAGCAATACCTCGACTTTTGCCTCGGGGTCCATCGACTGCACGGCACGGGTAACCCGGGCGGCGCATCCACCGCACGACATCTTTTCTACCTTGAACGTATGCATAGCGTACCTCCTGTTTGAACGGTCTGTAAGCACTGTAAACCTTCCCATCATCGGAAGGTCAAGCGCCATGAGCGGTGACGGTCAATCTTTTTCGCCCGTCCCTCATTGCCGCCGCACGGCCTGGTAATGCGGCGGCACTGGGGGCCATTAACGTCAGGACGGTCGCTTAGAACTCGTGGTCCTTCCGCTTGTCGCCCGTCATCGGAATAAAGCCGCAGTCCGCATATTTCTTGCACAACATCTCGCGCATATCGTTGATGCCGTTCTTCTGGACAATCACGATGTTCTCGCAGTAGCGCTGCAAACCGTCATGATTGAGATCGCTCTTGACGGTGCAGTGCAGGCTGGGCGCGAGCGCGCTCAGGTGGTGATTGCTGAATGTACGCAGGAACACCTGGTTGAACTGGCTGCCTGTCGGGGTTGCCTCGAGCATGGCGATCATCCGGCGTCCATCAGGCGTGAGTTGCGGCTGGTACTGGATGCCGTACCACTCCCTGAGCATGCGCAGGGCGCGGCCAATCTCCTCACGCTGCTCACGGTTCCCCATGCGCGCCATCGACCTGATCTCGTCGTCGCTCGCCTTCGCCGGTGTTGCGGCAAAGCCCGGTGTCGGCGATGTTCCTTCCTGCGGCGCGACGATCTGCGGATCGCGCATCGGATCCGTGCCGGCCGCAAGCTCGGTCATGCGAAGTGCCGAGTAATGGTGGTTGATGATGAAGACGAGGTAGTTCTTCTCGAACTGGGCCGTGTTGCCCCTGCCGGGGCCCTCCGCATGTGCCATCCCGGCCGAAGCGGCAAGGACACCCAGGCTGAGCGCGGCGCGGCAAGCCAGTGCACGCGATTGTGCCGAAAGGGAAAAACGATTCAGTTTCAGGTTCTGTGCTTTCATGTCATGCTCCTTGATCGTGGTGGATTAGTCCATCTGGCTCTTGCTTATGCGCGGTACCGCCGCGCCCGGCGTGCAAACGCTGCTGCGGCCAGGCCCGTCAGCAACATTGCGTGGGAGGATGGTTCGGGGACCGGCGCAACACTGTCATTGGTCGCCAGGACAACATTGTTGGCAGTCGCCCAGTAAACGTTGCCTTGCTCGCCGATCGTGCGCAGTGTGATTTCGGTGAGAGCGTTGGTTGAAATGAATCCGAAGAACGCGCTCAGGGACGAGCCGTCGAGCGTGTAAGCGATCCTGTCGGATCCGCTAGCAGCGGTCAGCTCGATGGTGTGACCAGGCACGAGCGCACCGTAGGCGTCGGTTGCAAAGAAACTGCCCCCGAAGGCGAAAACATCCGGCGCAAATCCGCGGAACGTCAGCACATCGCTTGCCATCGTCGACGTCAGGAAGGTGTCGCCGTTGAATGTCGCGGGATAGAAGCCGGCATCGCTCGGACCTGCAGCGACGTGGTAACTGTAGGAGCCCGCCGTGCGCTCAAGCTCGCCTTCGACCTGGCTAGCCTCCAGGTCTTCGAAGTCATCGGTACCGGACCTCGTGGTCGTGGCGCCGAATGCCGACCTGTCGTGGACGAGAATGATGCCGGCATGGGCTGGCGTGACCATCGGTAAAAAAAGCGAAGCAATGACTATCGCACCACGAAGAAAATGGTTGCGCTTCATGTAACCCCCATCGATTGTGAGTATTTTTGGACGAACACGTTCGGACCGGCGTACCAAAGGCACGCCAGCTGTGTGTGGTCGAGGTCATGACGTCGGTGGTGCACCGCCGGAGCGCCTGGAACACTCCAGACGGGCGGCCGCACTGTCGTTCAGGCGCGCGGAGGTGGATCGGGAACGGGAGGGGTGTGAGAGGAGAAAGCCGTGATGGCCCTGGTCCAATCCTGAAGCTCAGGGGCTGGTGATGCCAGGTTCGTCACGGCGGGCAGCGGGGCAAACGGAACCATGAACTTTGCGCAGCATTGAGCAGCCGACACGCAGCAGCATTCGTCACCATCTGAATCTGGAGCATCGCCCGTCTCGGCGCATGCGTCTGTCTGGGAGTGATGCCCGATGTCAAGCATCGAGCAGGTCACTGCCGCGTTGGCGTACCCGTGGTACCCAACCATCAGACAAAGCAAATACATCACCAGTGTGCGTAGCGCAGCCATGCAAAAACTCTAACAGGACTGGCGAAGCTGGCGTGCACGATACCGTCCGGAAATCGGGTGTCGTACTTTTCGGTAGCTGGAATGGCAGCGCAGCCGGCCTGCCGCGCTGCCGGGATGAGTCACTTATTTTCCGGACGCCTGATGCTTGGCCAGCCAGTCGTCGAGCTTCTTGATTTCCTTGGTCTGATCGGAAACGATCTTCTTGGCCATCTGCTTCAGGTTCGCATCCTTACCCTTCTCGAGCTCAGCGCGGGCCATGTCGACACCGGCCTGATGGTGCGAACGCATCATCATGGCAAAGTCATGATCGTGGTCGCCAGTCATCGGCATGGAGGACATTTTCTGGTGCATCTCGTCCATGGTCTTCATCATGTCATGGCCGCCGCCGGCATGCTGCTGTGCCCCTGCGGCGGGAGCACTACCGTGCTGCGCATGGCTATTTTGCGCGAGCGTGTTTCCCGCAACGCCAAATACGAGCATGAGGCTGCCGGCTGTACAGACGATTCGTGACTGGATCTTTTTCATCTTCAGCTCCTTTTCGATGTCAAGATATCGCGCAGCAGTTGCGCCACGCGTCCAGGTCCGATCATCGTGCCAGTCGGCCCGTCGCGGCTGTGCGGTGCCACACGTTAAGGCAACATGCAGGCCGGCATGCGCGTCATCCGGCTGACTTTGGTCAAGCTTAAAGCTGTTCGAAACAGAAAAGCGTCGTGCTATACTCAGCAAATCTATGAACCGTACGCTCACGACATTTCTGGTTTGGCTCCTGATGGCCGTGCTTCCGCTCCACGCGGCAGCCGCTGCCGCCAGCATGTCGTGCGTGCCGGCCAATCCGCCAGCGAAAGCGGTTGCCACGATCGACCATACGTCGCACCTGGGGCTGGACGACGCGGATGCCCAGCACGGCGGGCACGCGGCAGCAAAGGCGACTGCGGTTTTCGGCGGCGATGGCCATCATGCCGAGGCGAAAAAGTCCGGCCACTCATCGTGCAGCGCCTGCTCGGCATTGTGTGCAGGTGCGGCTGCGCCTCCTTCATTTTCTCTTCCACTTCCCGCTTATGACGGGTCCGAGCCGGTGATCGTGCCTCGCGCCGATTTCGTTGCCGGTTTCATCCCCGACGGTCTCCAACGCCCTCCCCGGCAATAAATCCGCTTGATCGACCAGGACACCCGCCGGCGCCAAATTGCCGCGGCGGTTTGTCCTGAGCTCCGGTGCGCGCCTGCGCACCCTGTTACCGATTTCGAGGATTGACAATGAAACTCAAGCTGTGGGTTGCCTTTGGCACCCTGCTCACTGCTGCGCTTGGAGCACAGGCCCAGCAGAACTCCCGTACGCCCGACCCGGCCGATCCATCCGTCGCCGTGCCAGCCACCGTTTATGCGTCGGCCATGAGCGGCTATACGCCTGCTATGAAGGATGGCGTACCGCCACCCGACAAGTCGTGGCGCGCCGCCAACGATGCCGTGGGTGGCCAGACCGCGCATGCGGGCCACCAATCGCCGGCTCCCGCCCCCGGTGACGCGCCGCGCCGCGCCGAGCCCGCCGCGGCGTCCGCCGAACAACACAAGCATCACTGAGGCGAGACCGAACAATGACAACAAAACAAATTGCACCGGCTCTGCGCACGGTTGCTATCGCCGCCGTCGCCCTCACGCTGGCCGGCTGCGCGAGCTTTTCAAAGGACGGCGGCCTGGACGCCGTCTCGTCCATGACCACCGAGCGCATCGGCCAGGACGTTCGTCTTCCGCGCGGCACCAGTGCTGAAACCGAAGCCCAGGCGGAACTGTCCGCGCTGCTGAAGCAGCCCCTGTCTGCCGATAATGCGGTGCGCGTTGCCCTGCTCAACAACCGCGGCCTGCGTGCCTCGCTTGCCGAACTTGGGGTCGCCGAAGCCGACCTGGTACAGGCCGGCCGTATGACCAACCCGTCCTTCAGCTTCGGCCGGATGTCGGGTGGCGGAGAAACCGAGATCGAACGCAGCGTCATGTTCGATCTCATCGGACTCGTCACGATCCCCCTGCGCCGGGACATCGAAGGACGCCGCTTCGAGAGTGCGAAGCTCGTTGCCGCCACCGAAGCGGTTGGCACAGCTGCGGACACGCGCAAGGCCTGGTTCAATGCCGTTGCGGCGGCGCAGTCGGCGAAATACGCGGAGCAGGTGCGCGATGCCGCGCAGGCAAGCGCCGAACTGGCGGCGCGCATGGCGAAAGTCGGCCACCTGAGCACCCTCGACCAGGCGCGCGAGCAGGCATTCTCCGCCGAAGCCACCGCGCAGCTGGCGCGTGCCCGCCACAACGCGACGGCAGCACGCGAGCAGCTGGCAAGGCTGATGGGCGTGTGGGGCGCGAATATGGCATTCCAGCTGCCCGACAGGCTTCCGGACCTGCCAGGCGCGCCGCGCGACCCCGGCAACATCGAATCGCTCGCGCTGCAGCAGCGCCTGGACGTGCAGCTGGCGAAGCTGAGCACGCAAGCGACGGCGCGAGCGCTGGGCCTGACGAAAGCCACCGGCTTCGTCAACGTGCTCGATGCCGGCTACGTGAACTCGAGCACGTCCGGCGAGCCGCGCGAGAACGGCTACGAGATCGAGCTTGCCCTGCCGCTGTTCGACTGGGGCGGCGCACGCACGGCAAAAGCCGAGGCGCTCTACATGCAGGCGGTTCACCGCACGGCCAATACTGCCGTCACGGCGCGCTCTCAGGTGCGCGAAGCCTATTCGGCCTACCGCACGAGCTACGACGTCGCCCGGCACTATCGGGACGAGATCGTGCCGCTCCGGAAAAAGATCTCGGAAGAGACTTTGCTGCGCTACAACGGCATGCTCATGAGCGTCTTCGAGCTGCTTGCCGACGCCCGGGCACAAATCAACGGCGTGAACGCCGCCATCGAGGCGCAGCGCGACTACTGGATTGCCGACACCGACCTGCAGGCCGCCATCAACGGTACGGGCGGCGCCACGGTCAGCATGGGCGGCGGCGCAAGCGAAGAAGCTGCCCCAGCACATTAATCAAGGAAACAAGTAATGAGTACTCGTCGAAATTTTTTCACTGGCGCAGCTGCACTGGTTGGCGCAGGCCTGGTGAGCCGCGCCGGCGCGGCCACCCTGCCCGAAGCACCCATCATGACCAGCGCGGCCACCCAGCCGCCGCCACCTCCACCCAACGGACGTCCCTACAACCCGGTTGTGACCCTGAACGGCTGGTCCCTGCCCTGGCGCATGAACAACGGGGTCAAGGAGTTCCACCTCATCGCGGAACCCGTGGTGCGCGAGATCGCGCCCGGCATGAAGGCGAACTTGTGGGGTTATAACGGCCAGAGCCCGGGCCCGACCATCGAAGTGGTCGAAGGCGACCGGGTGCGCATCTTCGTCACCAACAAACTGCCGGAGCACACCAGCATCCACTGGCATGGCCAGCGCCTGCCGAACGGCATGGACGGCGTCACGGGCCTGAACCAGCCGGGTATCCAGCCGGGCAAGACCTTTGTCTATGAATTCGTCGCGAAGCGCCCTGGCACCTTCATGTACCACCCGCATGCCGACGAGATGGTGCAGATGGCGATGGGCATGATGGGCTTCTGGGTCACGCACCCGAAAAACCCGGCCCACCACCGGGTCGACCGCGACTTCGTGTTCCTGCTGAGCGCCTATGACATCGACCCGGGCAGCTACACGCCGCGCGTGAACGAGATGACCGACTTCAATCTGTGGACCTTCAATAGCCGCGCCTTCCCGGGCATCGACACCATGAACGTGCGCCAGAACGACCGCGTGCGCATCCGCTTCGGCAACCTGACGATGACGAACCACCCGATCCACCTGCACGGGCACGAGTTCGAAGTGACCGGCACCGATGGTGGCTGGACCCGTCCGGAGTCGCGCTGGCCGGAAGTCACGGCCGATGTCGCGGTGGGCCAGATGCGCGCCATCGAATTCATCGCCAACGAGCCGGGCGACTGGGCCTTCCACTGCCACAAGTCGCACCACACGATGAATGCGATGGGGCACGACGTGCCGAACATGATCGGCGTCGACCACCGCGGTGTCGCCGAGAAAATCAGCAATCTGGTACCGGACTACATGGTCATGGGCGAAAAAGGCGGCTCGATGGGCGAGATGGAAATGCCGATCCCGGAGAACACGCTGCCGATGATGACCGGCCAGGGTCCGTTCGGCGGCGTGGAGATGGGGGGCATGTTCACGGTGCTGAAGGTGCGTAAGGACCAGAAGCCGGGCGACTACAAGGATCCGGGCTGGTACAAGCACCCGGCCGGGACCGTTGCTTATGAATGGAAGGGAGAGCCGCCGGCCGCCGTGCGCAGCCAGACGGCAGGCGGCCAAGCCATGCCTGCCACGAAGCCTGTGGACATCGAAGTAACCGTTCGTAAGCCCACTGGCCATCAAGGCCATCGATAACTAAAGTACGAGCCCAAGCTGAGTACGAAAGGAGTGTCTCATGAAGCGATTATTACGCCAGGCCGCACTCGCCGCTGCGTTGTGCACACCAATGTTTGCAATGGCGGCCGCCCCCGTCATCGACGTGTTCAAGAGCGAGTCGTGTGGGTGCTGCGGCGCATGGGTGGAACACCTGAAGGCCAATGGCTTCACGCCCCGCGTGGCGAACGTCGCCAATCCGTCGGACTACCGCGAACGTGGCGGCATTCCCAACGCGCTCGGGTCCTGCCACACCGCGATGATCCAGGGCTACGCGATCGAAGGCCATGTGCCCGCGGCCGACATTAAGCGGCTGCTCGCGCAAAAACCCAAGGCCAAGGGATTGGCCGTGCCCGCCATGCCGCTCGGCTCGCCCGGGATGGAAGGCCCGCGCAAGGATCCGTACGACGTCCTGCTGGTGCAGGCCAATGGCAAGACCGCTGTTTTCAAGCACTACAACTGACCACACCTAACTGGAGGAACCACAATGAACGCATTCTCGAAACTGACCCTGTCCATCGTGATGGCCGCCGCAAGCACGGTAGCGCTGGCCCAGGAAAGCACCCACGCCGGACACGGCTCGCATGGCGCCCAGGCAGGCCACGCCGGCCATGCAGCATCCGCGCCGGCAGGGCTGATCGATGGCGAAGTGAAAAAGATCGACCAGGACGCGGGGAAAATCACGATTCGCCACGGTGAAATCAAGAACCTCAACATGCCCGCGATGACGATGGTCATGCGGGTGAAGGATCAGGCAATGCTTACGCAGGTCAAGGTCGGGGACAAGGTCAGGTTCGCTGCCGACCGCGCCAACGGTGCCGTGACCGTCGTCCAGCTGGAACAGGCGCAGTAATCAGGAACCCGTCCGTGCAGCACGTCCCCGCGCTTGCACAGGCGCGGGGGCATCAAGGAGAAATCACATGAACTTCAAGAATCTGCTTGTCGCCGTAGCTGCGGCTGTCGCCACCGTTGCTGCACCCGCCGCGCTGGCCCACGCCAAGCTGGTGGGCTCGCAACCAGCGGCAAATAGCGTCGTCAGCCCGGCGCCGGCGCAGGTGCGCCTGCAATTTAACGAGCCCCTCGAACTTCCCTTTAGCAAGATCAAGCTGATCGACCAGAAAGGAGCAGTGCTCGAGCCGTCGAAGCTTGCTGCCGACCCGGCCGACCCCAAGGCGCTTGTTGCCGCGACGCCAGACCTGCATGCGGGCGCCTACCGTGTGCAGTGGACCACTGTTACCCGCGACGGTCACAAGGTCAAGGGCGAATTTTCCTTCCAAGTGAAATAAGTGGAATCCGATCTCGCATCGGTTCAACGCGCCGTCACCGTCATCCTGAACCTGTCGCTTGCCCTCCTCGTTGGGGCAAGCGCGGCGCTGCTCTGGCTGCGTGCCAAGGCTTCGCCCTGGGCCCAGTCCATGTTGCCGCGCCTGCGTGCTGCCTTGCTCGCAGGAACCGCCGCAGCGGTGGCGGCATATGTCGCGATCCTCTGGATCGAAGCGGCATCGATGGCAGAGGTGCCCTTGCCTGAAGCGCTGCCGGCAGTGCGATCGGTGATCACTGGAACGCACTTCGGGTTGGCGTGGATGATCGGCGCCGCCGCGCTCGTCGTGACAGGCGCCGCAGCGGCGGCCCCCCCGCGTGTTCAAACCGCCCCCGGGACTTCCGCAATCCGCGTCCTGGCCATCGGTGTGCTGCTCTACAGCCGCAGCATGGTCAGCCACGCCGGCGCCGCCGGCGACTTCACCTGGGCCGTCGCGGTCGACTGGCTGCACCTGGTCCTGATCAGCACCTGGATGGGCGAAGTGCTCGTAGCGGGCCTGATCACCCTACGCCAGCTGCCCGGGAACACTTCCGAGAGCCGTTCTGATTGCGCCGCTTACGTCGAGGCGCTTTCAAACAGCGCAACTGTCGCCCTGGCCGGTATTTTCGTCACAGGGGCGATCAGCACGTGGCGCGTGCTGGAGGTTCCTGAAAATCTGCTCGGCAACCCGTACGGTACGACCCTGATCATCAAGGTCGGTCTCGTCCTGGCCGCAGCAGCGCTTGGCGGCATCAACCGGTTCGTTGTCATGCCTTCTCTGCTGCGAGCGCTGACTCAGACGAGCGATGCCGCACGCGAAGCAAGCGGCCGTTTTGCGCGCATCCTCCAGGTCGAGGCGATTGTCCTGCTCGCTGTGCTCGTTGTCGCGGCCATCCTGACCTCGACGTCGCCACCGATGACGTCCTGAACAAAAACTAATTAGAAGGAGAAAACATGTTCAAAAAATCCCTGGCACTTGCCACTCTCGCTACCGCGCTGCTTGGCGTGCACGCAAGCGGTTTTGCCGCATCGCCGACCGACGCCGTCGCCGCTTTCCACCACGCACTCAGCACCGGCGACAAGGACAAGGCCCTTTCGCTCCTGTCGCCGGAGATCGCCATCTACGAGGCAGGATACGTCGAGCGCTCGCGCGACGAATATGCCGGCCACCACCTGGGGGGCGATATGGAATTCGCGAAGACTGCTACGCGCAAGG
Organism: Pseudomonadota bacterium; assembly: GCA_040755875.1. Classification (GTDB taxonomy): domain Bacteria; phylum Pseudomonadota; class Gammaproteobacteria; order Burkholderiales; family Burkholderiaceae_D; genus Telluria. The sequence goes on from JBFLZJ010000005.1 coordinate 83,270, forward strand.
TTCTCAAGCAGTCGGAACGTGTCGACGGTAACACCGCAGTGGTGTGGGCCGAGACGGAAACGACGGGTACATCGCGTGGCAAGCCGTTGCATGTCTTCGGTACCGAAACGGCTGTCCTCGAAAAAAAGGCTGGCGACTGGGCGATCGTTCACATTCACTGGTCCTCTCGCAAAGCCAAGTAAGTCCTTCACGCAGCAATAGATTGGAAGTTGTTTGCTGCCGTTGGCGGCCTGCGGGCCGCCAATTTTCTGCTGTTCTGGCACTCATGAGGTACTGAGCTATACGCCCGTCTTTGCGTAACGCTGCGGTGGGCCGGATTTCGGTTGGGAGTAAGCGCCGCTTATCCATATTCTCAGGCACTTTCCAAGCTACAATAATCGCGCACTCCTTCCAACTCTTGAGGCCACAGATGGACGTATTGACGATGCCCGCCACGCAACAGCAGCGATCGCTGATCGAGCAGTGGAAGGCAGATCCCGAAGGGACCTACCGCTCGTGGTTTCTATGGGATCAAAGGTTAAAGAACTTCCGCTCCATTCGGAGGGGGCTGCAGGAAGTGGTCCGCGAGATTCGTGATGGTGTATTTGGCGTCGCATACCGAGGTTCTTCGCTTGAAACAGTAGTTCACTCCATCGCAGAGCAGCGTCAGATATTCAAAGGCGCAGATCATGCGTTCCTCTGGAAGCCGAAATTGCGTATTCCGGATATTTACGAAGACCGGAGCAACCAGCTCGCCTTCGGACGCTTCCTGGACACGTGCCTTTGCTGTCAGAGTGAAGCCGAGCTGGTCGAGGCGGTGCGTGTGCTGGACGCACGTCAGATCAAAGGCCTCGGGCCCGCTTGTGCCAATCTGCTCTACTTCCTCCACCCGACATTTGTGCCACCCAACAATACCGCGATCGTTAAGGGGTTCAATGAATTTTTCGGCGCTAAGGTAAAACTCGGCCGTTGGACCGAGTACCTCGCCATGCGCGAGCGCCTTATTGAATTCAATGCGACGCATCGCAACGTACTGTCCAATGATCTGGGTGCTGTGGCCGGATTCATGTTCGATATCGGCACTGGTCGCTATGGCCTCGGCAGCGGGACCGGGGTATCGCTCGACTGGAAGGTCGATCTCGAGAAGGCGCACGAAGGAAACGCTGCCGCATCCAACGCACGCAAGCTTGCTGCAGAAACAGACCGAACCCATACAGAGGTCCAAGGCTGGTTACGCGATCTGGGCTTGGCTCTCGGATACCACGTCTGGATCGCAAGCAATGACAAAGGGCGCGCCTACGGTGATGGCAAGCTGGCGGACGGCTGCCTGAGCGAATTGCCGAAAGCGATCCGGACAAGCTCCGCATCCGATACTGTCAGCCTCATCGATGTACTATGGATCGATCGGAGCACCGACAGAATCACGCTGGCATTCGAGGTCGAGCACAGCACCAGTATCTATTCGGGAATCGTGCGGATGCTCGACCTTGCCCTTGGGGTTCCCGATCACGACGGCTCGACGTTTTTCCTGGTCGCCCCCGACGCGAGGGAGAGCGACGTGCGTGCACAGTTCGCCCGCCCCGCATTTTCGCGCGTCAGCGAACTCGACGTGCGCTATATCGGCTATGGCGAACTGAGCAAACATCGGGAGGCCATCGCTCGTTTCGGCGACGGCCAAAAAGGCATCCTTGCTATTTCGAAGCCACTGACCGCCGCGCCAGGATAGACGCCGACACGCCTCAGTGCTGCTCGCCTTCCTTGTGCGTATGACCGGGTCCGGTGGCAGCCGATGCCTTCGGGTTAGCGTCATCGTGCTCCCCATGCATGCTTTCTTCCATGCTGTGCGGCGTATTTCCATGGCTCGGGGCAGCGGCCCCTGCATGCGAGTGGCCGGCACTGCTTTGGACCAGTTCGCGATAAGCGGCTGCTTCCATTCCTGGAAGCTTCTTCAGGAAGGCAACAAGACTCCAGATATCCGGGTCGCCCATACTTGTGCCCCAGGCAGGCATGCCCGACGCCTTGATGCCGTGCTTGATCGTCCAGAATGCCACCGCAGGATCGACATTGCTTTTCGCGAGCGCAGGCGGTGATGGGTACAGCCCACGACTGAGCTCGGTTGGCCCCATTCCGGGAGCCAGATGGCACTGGGCACACATGGCTTGATAGTTGCCGGCACCTTTGACGATGGCTGCCCGGTCCTCCAGCGTCGGCACGCCGATTTTCGCGGCGCGAACCTGCACGGAACGCTCACGTGCAGTTTCGATCAGCGAAAATACGGGCCGTGAGTGCTTCACGTCGGCCGCGAAGTTATAAAATCCGAACCAGATGAAGATTGCCCCAAGCAGTAATAGCAGGACCCAGAGACCCACATGAACAGCAAGGTTTCGGTTTCGTAACTGAGTCATCATCATACCTTTCCGTTTTATTTTTCTATAGGCCGTCCTGGCCAGGGTCTGGGCGGCGTACAACGCAATAGCAGGTCAAATGGCCTGGCGTGGCATTGTCCGCCAGGCTCCTGCGCGCCAGGTCGGCTTGATCGCGAGGCAGCCCGAAAAGCTGAGTCACCTTCCAGACCGAACATGCAGGCGCCCGTCAGGATGGCCCGACGAACACCTGGGAATTCCGCCACTCTGTCTGAGCAGCGGTTAAGCACGACACTGGCGATCAGTGTGCGCCGGCCATGCGCCGGCACTCATCGGCACACCGCCGGCAGGCGGCGGCACAATCCTGGCAGTGCTGCATCTGATGCTTTGCGCACTCGTCGGCGCACATGTCGCAGATCGCCGCGCAGGCATCGCAAACCGCTTTTGCAGCTTCGCTGCCCCTTGCCATCATCGCTGCGGCCGTCCTGCACAGTTGCGCGCAATCGATATCGAGCGCAATGCAGCGGGCCATCATCTTGACGTCGTCTTCCTGCAGGCAAGCAGAGGCGCACATGTCGCACGCATCGGCGCAATCGTTACAGGCTTTGATACAGGTTTCGTGTTGCTGGTGCATGATGTTCTCCTTGAAAGTTGGGTTATGTCTCGGTTTCAGGACTTTCTGATTTGCGTGGAGCGATTTGCAGCCTGGTCTCCCTAGAACCATAGACGCACGCCAGCGACTGCCTGGACGGCTCGCGGCTTCCCCCCACGCTGCCGCACGAAGTCGGCCGTTTCGCCAAATTGCTTGCTCCATGTCACACCAATGTAGGGCGCGAACTTGCGGGTGATCTCATAGCGCAGGCGCAATCCCGCACTTACGTCGGACAGGCCCGAGCCCGTTCCCCGCTCCTCGTCGACGCGGCTGTACAGGTTTGCCGACAGTTCCGGCTCGAGGATCAGGCGCGAAGTGAAAAGCACTTCATACTTTGCGCTCAGCCGCGCCGCGAGGCCGCTCCCGGAGCGCCAGTAGGCCGTGGCCTCGGTCTCGAACCAATAAGGTGCCAGCCCTTGCACGCCAAAGGCTACCCAGTCACGGCTTCTTCCTTCCCCAGTATCGTGACGGACACCGAGTTGCGTGCTCCAGAACGTGGCGAAAGCACGATCCCATAGCAGCTCCGTGCGTGCCTCCTCAAGCGCGCCGCCGCGCCGCTCGCCTTCGGCTTTGATCCACAACTTGTTGTAGTCGTTGCCGTACCAGGCTTCGAGTTCGATGTTCTGGCCTCGCTCTCCATCTCCTTTCGCAAACTCCGCCTTGTCAAACAGTACCCTTCCGAATGGGGCGTTATCGTTCATTTCGTGATTGCCGAAACCGGCATGCCGTGTACCCTCGTTATAGGCGTTCGGGTCACGCGCATCAGGAGGGGGGGATCCGCCTTGCATCGGGCCCATCTGCATTCCCTGACCTCCGGTCATGGCCCCCCCCATGGCGGCATGATCCATCGAACCGCCGGGAGCGGTGACCTTCGGAGGTTGCGACGGCGCGTTCGCGTGCCCCATGGCCGAGTGATCCATCTGTCCCATGCCCTGGCTCTGCGCTCCCGGGTTAGTTTGCGATGTTCCCTTCGACTGCTGCGGCTGGGACATCACGTGTCCGGCGTGGCTTTGGTCCACCGCCGATGACTGTGCGGCCGACGGGGCCTCGGGCTGCGTTGATTGTGCTGCCGGCTTGGCCTGCCCCGCCGCTGCCCCGTGCCCCATCGCCGCGTGATCCATGGTGGGCACGGCCAGCTCCGACGCAGGCTGGGGCACCGCTGCAGCGCCTCCACGTCCAGCACCGCGGGCAGGCTTTGGCGGAGCTTGCTTTTTCCGCGCTGTTTGCTTCGGGGGTGGTGCTGCGGTTGCATGACCCATGGCTGCGTGATCCATTTCCGACATATCCTTGTCAGAAGTGGGCGCGCCGTCAGTAGACTGTGTCGATTGCGCCGCCGGCCGGCTGCTCGATTGGGCCAGCGCGTGTGTCGATAAGGCGGCCGATAAAGCGAGCGCCAGCTGAAGGGAAACTAACGGTGTTTTTTTCATGATACGACCACCTCCCTGAACATTCCTGCCTCCATGTGATACAGCAAGTGGCAGTGATATGCCCAATGCCCTGGTGCATCGGCGGTCACCCGATACGTGATCCGCTGCGCCGGCTGGACGTTGATCGTGTGCTTGCGGACAAGGAACTCCCCGCTCTCCGACTCCAACTCGCTCCACATGCCGTGCAGGTGGATCGGGTGATTCATCATCGTGTCGTTGACCAGTACGATACGCAGCCGTTCGCCAAACCGGAAGTGGATCGGTAGCGCCTCCGAGAATTTCTGTCCGTCGAACGACCACATGAACCGCTCCATATTGCCCGTCAGATGCAGTTCGATCTCGCGCGTCGGTTCGCGCGGATCGACAGGACCGCCGACAGTGCGCAGGTCGGCATAGGTCAGCACCCGCCGGCCGTTATTTCGCAGATTGACTCCAGGGTCATCCAGGTTCGTGCGAGGCATGTCGACGTGCATGTCGACGCCGGGACCATACTCTGTTCGCGCGTGAGTCACTTTCGGCATAGCAGTATTCTTCGCAGCAGTGCCCGAGCCCGGGGCGGTGTGGCCGGCATGGTTTTCCGGAGGCATTGCATGCTGCATCTGGCCGTGGTCCATCGCAGCCGGTGGACGGCCCCCATTCATCGCGTGGCTGCCGGCCGAGGATCCGGATCCATGCATGCCCGACATGGCCATGGCCCCCATCATGTCCGTCATCGTAAGCCACTGTGCCTCGTCCACTGGCGGCACGGCTGCCTGCATCCCCTGCCTCGGCGCAAGCGTGGCCCGCACAAAGCCGGATCGTCCGATCGACTGAGCGAAAATCGTATAGGCCTTGTCTTCGGCAGGCTCGACGATGACATCGTAGGTCTCGGCCACTGAAATCCTGATCTCGTCGACCGTAACGGGCTCCACATCCTGCCCGTCGGCGGAGACCACCGTCATTTTCAGGCCAGGAATCCGCAGATCGAAGATGGTAGTCGCAGCGCCATTTATGATGCGTAGCCGCACCTTCTCTCCGGGGCGGAAAAGTCCGGTCCAATTCCCGTCCGCAGTGGCGCCGTTGATCAAGAACCGAAGTGCGCCGCTGATATTCCGGCTGGCCGTCACATCACTGAAGTCTGTCGGCATCATGCGCATCTGATTCCACATCTTGCGCTTTTCGACGGCAGCCGCGAAACCCATGGTTTTAATGTCGCTGACAAATGCGCCGAAGGTGGGCTGCTTGTTATTGAAGAAGTCACTCATCTTCTTCAGGTTCGCCATCACACGTTCCGGCTTCTCATCCGTCCAGTCGGACAGCATGACGACATGCTCGCGGTCCGCCGCCACGCGCTCGCCCGACTTCGGAACGATGACAATTGGTCCGTAGAGACCGGACTGCTCCTGGAACGCCGAGTGGCTGTGGTACCAGTAGGTGCCGCTTTGCTTGACTTCGAAGCGATAAGTGAAGGTTTCCCCGGGTTTGATGCCTGAGAAGCTTATCCCGGGCACTCCATCCATGTCTGCCGGCAGTAAAATGCCGTGCCAGTGTATGGAACTCACTGTGGGCAAACGGTTCGTGACCCGGATGGTAACGACGTCACCCTCCGTCCAATAAAGGGTCGGCGCCGGCACCTGGCCGTTAACCGCGGTTGCGATGCGCGGCGCTCCTGTGAAATTCACCGGCGTCGGCCCGATCTCCAGATCGAATGTAGTGCCGCGCAGTTCAGTGCGGTTGCTCTGGGCTGCGAAAAGCGACGCTGGGCGCAAGCCTGCCAACGCCGCAGTTGCGCCTAGTCCTTTCAACACACGACGACGCCATCGACTGACGTGTCGGTCCTTGATATCTAAAACTTCCATACGACTCCTCCCAAATTAAAGTTGCGCTGCACGGACCCTTACGTGGCGCTCGACGGAACGACCGCGAGAACGACGGGCAAAAGCGCTCCTTGCCAAATAGCATGGCAGCCATATCGCGTGGTTCCTAGCGGGGTGGTGACCTGTTAGGGATGAGACCTCTCGACCGTGACAACACTTATGCGCGCGAACGGATTTGGCCCTTGGTTAATGCAGGACCACGTGGCGACGAAGCGAACAAGGTCTCGATCAGGCGGTCTTTGGAGGACGCTCGATACGGGCGGGTATATGCCCGTCAAAGGAGGAAAGCGAAAACTGTCGAATGTCCTGCACTACTTCTTCGGCTGCAGTGAGGGCAATGCACGGAGGCGGAGCATATGCTCCAATACAACATCCTGCACAGAAGGCACACGCGACACGCTTGTGCTCACCAGAACTGCCGCAATCTTCGTCCGAGTCGACACTCTGCATCGCGCTGCTGCCGATTGAAACCATCGGTTCATGTGCAGCGTCATTTCCCATGTGCTGCAGTAGCGCTTTGTTCTCTCCGATATCGCTAGCCATCCCTGATTGATGGCTCATGCCACACTCAAACTTCGCAATCGCCGCGATGCTTTGCATCGGCAGGGATACGACGAGCAGACACCAGAAGAATAACCGCAACAGTTTTCGCATAAAGACAATTTAGCACGATGTACAATCAAGCCGCACACGCTTCGCGTCGGCGGTTTACAGTAGAAAAAGCCTGGCGCAAGGCGCCTTGCTCATTGCGTCGTGCCGGCGATCAACAACGTACGGGTGCGAGCGACGCCGGCTAAACCGACGCACGGCACAGCCGCGCTTGAACTCAGGCCGGCAACATTAGTTCGAATTCGGTCACCCCGTCACTGGACCGGGCCGATGCCGCGCCGCCATGTGCGCGCACGATGGATCGGGTGATCGCCAGTCCGAGCCCCGCCCCTTCCGCATCGCGGCGGCGCGCGGCATCAGCGCGGTAGAAGCGGTCGAACAGGTGGGGCAAGTGCTGGGCATCGATCGTTTCGCCCGTGTTGCGCACCGTGATCGTCGTGCCGCCTCCCGGCACGCTGGACAGGACGACCGAGATCGCACCAGAGACCCGGGTATGCCTGCATGCATTCGACAACAAGTTACCGATCGCCCGGCGCAGCATCAATCTGTCACCTGCGACGCTGGCCTGGCCGCTGACCGAAACCTCAATCGATTTTTCCTCCGCCAGGTTGCCGTAGAACTCCAGCATTGTCTCGACCTCCTCACGCAGATCGACCAGTTCCCGCTGCGGCACCATCAGGTCGTTCTCGGCCTTTGCCAGGAACAGCATGTCCGAGATCGTGCGCGACAGGCGTTCGTACTCTTCCGCATTGGAGGCCAGTATGTCCCGGTATTCCGCCGTGCTCCTGGGCTGAGACAGGGTAACCTGGGTTTGGGTCAGCAGGTTGCTGAGCGGGGTGCGCAGCTCATGCGCCAGGTCCGACGAAAAATCGGACAGCCGCTGGAACGAACGCTCCAGCCTGGCGAGCATCTGGTTCAGGGCCACTGCGACCTCGGCCAGCTCCTGCGGCACCGAGTCCACCGGCACGCGCCAGTCCAGCCGCTCCGCGGTCAGACGGGCGGCGTCGCTTGTGATGGCGCGCAGCGGCGCCAGGCCACGCCGCGCCACCGCCCAGCCCATGAGTCCGGTGACGAAGGCGGCCAGCCCGACGGTCGCCCAAAGCGCGATGCGGAACGATGACATGAAGTGCTGGTGGTGAACCAGGTCGGTGGCTAGCTCGACGAGCACAGGCGGAACCTGCATCCCGAGCGGCGCAGATCCCGTCAGTACCCGCAGCTCCCGCCCATCAGCGGCGTGTACCAGTCCGGCTACGCCCCCTGGGTCGGGAGATACCCGCGGAAAGTCGGCATCGGGGCTGGCGTACAGTATCGTGCCGTCGGTGGCCCGGATTCGCAGCGACAGTTCGTGATCGCCGACGAATGCCGCTTCCACCCGAGGCGCGAGCGCCTGGAGCTCGGCCGCCGTATGCACCTGTCCCAAAACGTGTCTGGCGAGCTCGAGTTTCCCGCTCAGCATCTCCGTGTCGAGTTCCGCGAAATGGCGCTCGACGAGGTGACCAACGACCAGTCCGAGCACCATCAGCACCGCGCCAGACGCCGAAGCAAACAGCAGCGTCAGGCGCAGTGTTACCGAGCGCGCTCCCGGCAGCTTCACGGCGCCTCCAGTACGTAGCCCATGCCACGTACCGTGCGGATCAGCTTTGCCTCGAACGCGTCGTCGACCTTCGCACGGAGACGCCGGACCGCCACCTCGATCACGTTGGTATCGCTGTCGAAGTTCATGTCCCACACCTGGGACGCGATCAGGGATCGTGGCAACACCTCTCCCTGGCGCCGCAGCAGCAATTCCAGCAAGGCGAATTCCTTCGCGGTCAGGTCGATCTTCTGACCGGCCCGGGTGACCCGACGGCGCAGCAGGTCGAGCTCCAGGTCGGCGGCGCGCAGTGACTCGGCTTCCTTGACCTTCGTGCCACGGCGTAGCAAGGTGCGCACACGCGCCAGCAGTTCGGAGAACGCGAATGGCTTGACCAGGTAGTCGTCCGCGCCGAGCTCCAGCCCCTTGACGCGATGGTCGACGTCGTCCTTTGCAGTCAGGAACATGACGGGCATGTCCTTCCCTGCCTGCCGGATCCCGCGCAGGATTTCCCATCCATTCATGCCGGGGAGCATGACATCCAGAATGGCCAGGTCGTAGGCCTGGGTCAGCGCAAGGTGTTGTCCATCGGCGCCGTCGCGCGCCAGATCGACCACAAAACCCGCCTCCATCAGCCCCTGGCGCAGGTATTCGCCGGTCTTGGGCTCGTCTTCAACTACAAGAATCTTCATGTGTAGAACAGTTTGCAAGAAAGTTCCGACGATTTTGCCCTGCCCGGACAATCCTGTCCCGCACCTGACAGAAATGTAATCCGGCAGTCAGCATCCTGTCAGCGCCGCCGACGCCGACAGACTCTCCATTTACTGAATCATCCCAGCTACGATCAGACGGTGGTCTCAGCCCGGCACGGTTACCGCTTGACCTTCCAATGATTGGAAGCTTTATCCTGAAGACCATTGCTAATGGAGAGACCAATGAATAGTGCTCTTGAACGAAATCCGGATGTGACTGATCTGACCTTCCAGGTCGGCGGCATGACTTGCGCCTCGTGTGCCGCACGCGTCGAGCGCGCCTTGAAGGCCGTTCCCGGGGTGCGCGAGGCGTCACTCAACCTGGCCACGGAACGGGCGACGGTACGTGCCGATCCCGAAACGCCTGTCGAAACACTGTATGAAGCCGTGGAAAAAGCCGGCTACGAAGTGCCGGCTGCGGCCTTCAGCCTCTCGATCTCCGGCATGACCTGCGCCTCGTGCGTCACGCGAGTGGAGAAGGCGCTTCGGAAAGTGCCTGGAGTGGCCGAGGCATCGGTGAACCTTGCAACGGAAAAAGCCCAGATAAGGGCGCTGGGCCGCCTGTCCCCCGATATGTTGATCGATGCTGTCACGCAAGCCGGGTATGAGGCCAGGATACCTGACGAGAACCCGCCTGCTTCGGACGTCACTCCCGGCCTGCCCAGCTGGTGGCGCGTGGCCGCGTCCGCCCTCCTGAGCCTGCCCTTGGTCGTACCGATGCTGGCCATGCCGTTCGGCCAGGACTGGGCCCTGCCCGGCTGGCTGCAACTGCTGCTGGCGACGCCGGTTCAATTCTGGCTCGGCGCGCGCTTCTACAAGGCTGGCTGGAAGGCCCTGCGTGCAGGTGCCGGCAACATGGATCTGCTCGTGGCATTCGGTACCTCGGCTGCGTACGGGCTTTCGGTCTACCTGCTATGGGCGCAGCACAGCCACGACGGTATGCAACACCTGTATTTCGAGTCGTCTGCTGTCATCATCACTTTGGTCCTCCTTGGCAAATGGCTGGAAGAGCGCGCCAAGCACCAGACCGTGGGCGCGCTGCGCGCGCTCGAGTCCCTGCGTGCGATCAACGCGATCGTGCGCCGCGATGGCGTCGACAAAGAGGTCGCGATCGCCAGCGTCCGTCACGGCGACCTTTTCATTGTCCGTCCCGGCGATCGCGTCCCTGTCGACGGGGTGATCGTCGAAGGGAGCAGTCACCTGGACGAGTCGCTGCTGACCGGCGAAAGCCTTCCGGTCTCGAAATCCGTCGGCGACACCGTTACCGGCGGTGCGGTGAATGCTGACGGCATGCTGATTGCCATGGCAATCGCCGTTGGCGGCCAAACCATGCTCTCACGGATCATCAAGATGGTGGAAGACGCGCAAGCCGTCAAAGCCCCGATTCAACGACTCGTCGACAGGGTCAGCGCCGTCTTCGTTCCGGTAGTACTCGTCATCGCGGCGGTGACGTTTGTCGGATGGGGGCTCGCCAGCGGGGACTGGCAACAGGCGCTACTGAACGCGGTTGCGGTAATGGTGATCGCCTGCCCGTGTGCCCTTGGCCTGGCGACACCGACCTCAATCATGGTCGGCACCGGTGTCGCGGCCCGTTACGGCATCCTCATCAAGGATGCCGAGGCACTGGAAACCGCCCATGCGGTCACCGTAGCCGCCTTCGACAAGACCGGCACGCTCACCGAAGGGAAACCTGCCGTGGTCGCCGTAAAAGGTGCGAGCCTGCCGGAGCGCGACCTCCTCGAACTGGCGCGCGCGCTCCAGCAATATAGTGATCACCCGCTAGCGAAGGCGGTGGAAGCGGAAGCGTCCAATCGCGGTGTCGCGCTGCGCCCCGTATCGAATGCAAAAGCGCTGCCAGGGCGTGGTGTCCAGGCTGATGTCGATGGCGCCACGGCTTACCTCGGCAACTCACGTCTGCTGCAGGAACTTGGCGTTTCTGTAGGCGCGTTGGAAGGCGTCGCCGCTCATCATGAGAACGCCGGCCGCACCGTTTCCTGGCTGGTCGTAACGACAGCGGGCGGCCCGGAATTGTGCGGACTGCTCGCATTCGGCGACACAATCAAGCAAACCGCGAAGGATGCGCTCGCTCGGCTGCGCCATCTGGGGATACGCGCCGTCATGCTGACGGGCGATAATGTAGGCGCGGCAAGGGCCGTCGCGGAAGCAGTAGGCATCGACGATTTCAGGGCCGACTTGCTCCCGGCCGACAAGGCGCGCGTCGTCGGCGAGCTCAAAGAGAATGGCGAGACCGTCTGTTTCGTCGGCGATGGTATCAACGATGCTGTCGCCCTGGCTGCGGCAGACCTGGGAGTCGCGATGTCGACAGGCAGCGAAGTGGCGATCCATACCGCAGGCGTGACGTTGATGCGCGGCGACCCATCGCTCGTCGCGGAATCGATTGATGTATCGAAGAAGACCTATCGAAAGATCAGGCAGAACCTGGGCTGGGCATTCGTGTACAACATCGTCGGGATACCGCTGGCGGCTTTCGGTTACCTGAGTCCCGTCATTGCCGGCGCTGCCATGGCATTGAGCAGCGTGAGTGTGGTGTCGAATTCACTGCTGCTGCGCCGCTGGAAACCGGGTTCGCTTGACGCAGGGCCTGCAGCAGACTGAGTGCGCGATTGCGTCCGCTCATGCGGCAGCGTCCGGAATTCCGAATGCCGCCGTCCGCAAACCGGCGCTTATCTGGCAGCGTGCTGTTTCACCCTGGCGCGACGTCGATCAGATCGCCTCGCGTGAGAGCGGGTACAGATCATCTGCCCTCAGCCATGCCACGCCGGCGCGGCTGCTCCTGACCGGACGATTACAAAAACGTAAGCTTCGAGTCACCTTCCTGTCGGCGTCACGTACGTAATATGGCCTTCAACGCGGGACTTTTCCCGTGTCGCTAACCAGCAAGGCATGTCCCAACAGGAGAACAAGATGACCACATACATCGCCAGGATCGCTCTCGCGACGCTATTCACCGGAACTGCCATGGCCGCCGGACTGGCCCACGCCGAGCCGACGCCAGCGTTCGATCCGCAACTCGCAGCTGCGCCGCAAGCGGCGCCCCTGGGCCGACAGGCGCCGTTCGGCTACGCGGTCGCTGGCGGTGCCAGCCGCACCATCACGATCGACCAGAAGACACGGTACCTGAACGTGACCCGCCTCGAGACCGTCACGATCAATGCCGGCGGCAAGAGCGTGACCTGGAGTTTCGACACGCTCGACACGAGGTTCTTCCCGCTTTCGCACATTCTGCCCGGCGCAGACGATGTCACGGTGTATGTGAGCGAGTCGCCACAATATTTCAACTAGTTCTCTCTAACTGATATCAGGAGCACATCATGAAAAAATTATCGATCGCCGCCATCATGGCTACGGTGGCTTTACCGCTCTTCGCATCCGAGCCGCCGCAGCAACAGATCGCCTTGCAGGACGGCAGCACACTGCACATCTTCGAGAACGGGAGGATGGCGATGGAAAACAAGTACGGCCGCGCGACCAGCATGGAAGAGGGTGAGGTCATGGTGACCAAGGATGGCCAGAGAATCACGATGCGCGGCAACGAAGTGCTCCGACTGAACTTCGCATTAAAGGAACACATGGAGTAAGTTTCACACCCGTCGCGCCAAACGCCCTAGTGCGTCCGTCGTAATCGGGAATTTTTAAATTGTTTCTGGAGCCTCAAATGATTCGTTTTTCCTCGCTACTTTCCGCCCTTGTCGTACCCGCTGGTCTCGCCCTCGCTGCAGGCAGTGCATCGGCTCAAATGCAGATGCACGATCATGCAGGGCATAACGCCATGCCTTCCGAGACGCAGGGAGATTCCAACGCACTGTCGACCGGTGAAGTCAAGAAGGTTGACAGGGACGCCGGCAAGCTGACGATCCAGCATGGCCCGCTGGATAACCTGAACATGCCAGCCATGACCATGGTGTTCAAGGTGCAGGATCCGGCCATGCTCGATCAGGTAAAAGCCGGCGACAACATCCGCTTCCGGGTTGAGCGCGTCAATGGCAGCTTGATCGTCACCAAACTCGAAGCGGCCAAGTAGGACCATGCCTTCCGTATCCGCAGGCTGACGGATCAGAAAGGCGACCATCTTCGCACTTGATTAGATTAACTAACGAAAAGGAAAAACATGTCTCTCAAACGCATTCTGGCCGTCACCGCATTCGCCCTCGCAAGCGCCGTCACCTCCTCGGCCTTCGCACACGCAAAACTGCAATCGTCCGATCCTGAAGCGGGCAGCACGTACGACGCGGCACCGAAGCAGGTCCGCCTGAAGTTCAATGAAGCGCTCGAGCCCGCGTTCAGCAAGATCAAGGTGACCGGTCCCCGGAACAACGATATCCCGGTCGCCGCCACGACCGTCGACAAGGCGGACCCCACCGTCATGACTGCTCCGCTGCCGGCGCTATCCACCGGCGAGTACCACATCCAGTGGTCGACGATGACCCACGACGGCCATAAGGCGAAGGGCGACGTTACGTTCAAGGTCAAGTGATGGGGCCGGGCCTGGAAACCGCCCAGCATCTTGTCACTGCCCTGCTGAACCTGGCCGTCGCCGTGCTTACGGGAGCGACCGCGTCCCGTTTGTGGCTTGCCGGCGATGCATCGGGCTGGGCTGAAGTACGCCGCCAACCGCTTCGCATGGTTGCCGTCGCCAGCGCCGTCGTTGCACTGGTCGTTAGCGTCGTGTGGCTGTGGCTCGAATCGGCGGCGATGGCCGAAGTGCCGGTCGCCGAAGCGGCGGACGCCACCTGGTCGATGCTGACCTCCACCCACCTCGGATACGCGGCCTCGATCGGGATCGCCGGACTGGCAGCGGCCACCGCCGGCGCGCTCCTCGGCGGTGAGCGAAGCGCGCGGCCGGCACTGCTGACTCTGCTTGGGCTGGGCGTGTTCTGGTACACACGGGGAACGATCAGCCATGCGGCAAGTGACGGCGACTTCAGCGTGCGCCTGTTGATGGACTGGGTCCACCTCGGTCTGATCAGCCTCTGGGTCGGGGAAGTGATCCTGTCCGGTGGCGTCATGTTGAGGACATCCGACAGTATGAGCGCAGCCGACAGGCGTGCCCGGGCCGGTTATGTAGCGTCCCTGTCCAGCTCAGCGACGGTTGCCCTGACTGGCATCTTCGTGACCGGTATCTACGCCGCCTGGCGCAGCCTGGGCGGGTTCGGCAACCTGGTCGGTAATCCTTACGGCAGCACGCTCATGGCCAAGCTGCTGCTCGTCGGGGCAGCGGCGATGCTGGGCGGCTTTAACCGCTTTGTTGTGATGCCGCCCTGGCTCGCGCGCGAGTCCGCAGGTAACGCCGCGCCGGAGCGTTTCCCGGCAAGATTCAGGCGCATACTGTGGATCGAAGCGCTGGTGCTGCTGGCGGTCGTCGTGCTGGCGGCCTGGCTTGCATCGACCTCGCCCCCGGGCGAACAGATGTAATGCAAGCTGGTAGCCGCTCTTGTTCTGACTCAGGGCGGCCGACCGCAACGGTGCTCTCGCCCTGTGCAATCCAGGCCGGCAGCACCGTCAGCACGAGGCCGAACAGGCACGACTTCTCCGTGCTGAACAGCATCTGCTCGCACCTCGACCCCACCACAACGGTGGAATCGCCACCGGCCGCGGTAGCGGCGCAGCAGGGTGTCGGCCATGCCAACGTGGACCTCTCCGACAAGTCATCAAGCTGGGGCGCGCTGGTCAAACAGTCGGCGAACGGACGGAGCTCGATCTACACGCCAGAACCGGAACGGTTCTGTGACCCGGCCCACGTCTACTGGCCCCAGGAAGCGACCGAAAGCTGCGCGATCTGCAACCACCCTCGCAACTATCGCCGGTAATCGCGGAACATCTCCGTTCCACGTGCACTGGTCTCGACGTAAGGTGAAGTAGGCACGTGGGGGCGCCGCCACCAGAGCGGGTCCCGCGGCATCAGACCTTGAAGTCGTCGAAGGCGACCATGCCGTCGTCGACACCGAGTTCCTGCAGCATCCGGCGCGTCGCCGCCAGCATGGCCGGCGGGCCGCATACGTAGAACTCGAGCGACGCCAGATTCGGATGGTCTCGCAGCAAGCCATCGCGCACTGCCTCGTGCACGAAGCTTGCCGGCCCAGCACCGCCCTCTTCCGACAGCACGAGCCGCCAGTCGAAATTCGGATGGCGTGCCGCCAACGCCGCCATCTCGTCGACATAAGGCGCGTCACGCCGGCTGCGGGCGCCGTACCAGAAGTGCACAGGTTCGCTTGCCCCTTGCGCGAACAGCGCATGGATCATGGCGCGTAGCGGAGCCATGCCTGCGCCGCCACCGATGAACACCTTCTCGCGTGCCCCGGGCTTGAGCGCGAAATCGCCGTACGGGCCGCTGAAGGAGACCGTGTCGCCCGGCTTGAGCGTGTACATGTAGCTCGAGCCCCTCCCTGGCCGTTCGCCCGGCATGAAGCGCACCAGGAAAACGAGATGGCCGTCGGCCCGCTCCACCGGTACCGCGACCGAATAGGAGCGGCGCAGTGGCGCGTCATTGACCAACTGGCCGCTTGTTCCGGCCCTGTGCCAATCGTCGCGATGGTCATCCGGGACATCGATATGGCTGGCATCACGGGCATAGGCCGGGACATGCACCTGCACATAAGCACCCGGGCGGCACGCAAGGGGACGTGCTGGCCGTAACGAGATCTCGCGCAGGAAGGGTGTCAGCGCCTTCACACCGGCGACGACTGCGGTTTGGTCAGTGGCCAGCAGCGAGGGGTCGCCGACATCGATATCGATGCCGCGCCCCACGGACAGCCCACATGCCAGGCGGTATCCAGCGTCGAGCTTGTGCGACGGCAGCAGCGCACGGTCGGCAGCTGTCGGTGCCGGAACCTTGCCAACACACCTGACCTCGCACAGGCCGCAACTTTGTCCGCCACCGCAGTTTGAAGGCAACTGCAATCCCGAGCGTGCAAGCGCCTGGAAGACCGTGTCGCCGGCGGCGGCATCGACCGACCGGGGCTCCGTACCCGCCGATGCTGCGAGATTGATGCGGCTGCGCCGCCGCAGGCGAGCGGGGACGAACTCCGCCAGGCGCACGCTTGCGAACAGCAGCCACACGCCGCTCAAGGCCATCCACAGGCCGCCGATTGCGCTGGACACGAGGAGCGGATTGTTGAAGTCGGTCCGCTCGCTATAGTCCATGATGTGCAGCATCCAGAAGAAATCGAACAGGCGCCAGGTGCTGTTGCGATGTTCGAGCACCTTGCCCGAACGGGCGGAGACGTACACCGTGGTCTCGTCGGCGTCATCGAAGTCGATGCGCCACACTGGCTCCTTGTGCGCCCGCGCTTCGAGCGAGTAATCGAGCAGCCGCGCGGTGCGCGCCTGCCCTTTCCCCGAGTACGACGCGCGAGCGATCGCGCCGGCGAGCGCCGCATCGATGGCGAACGGACGGCCATCGACCGCGCCGACCAGCCAGCTGCGCTTGTCGCCCTGCATTACATAGACCGGCCGGTTCAGTACCCAGCCGGACGTGACCGAAGAAACGCCCTCGCTGCTTTTCGCCAGCACCGCGGACGGGTCAAGCGCGTCTCGTGGCCAGTTTGGCGGCGCGGATGGCTTGATCCGGAATTCCTTCCCCTGCACCTTGCTCGCATCGAGCAAACTCATTACAACGCCGCTGCCCATCCACAGCAGGAACTGGAGCGCGATGATCAGGCCGATCCACTTGTGCAGCTTGCGCATCCAATGGCTCATGCCTGCCTCCTGCGCTGAAAACTATAGAAAAGCAGCCATGCGCCGGACAGCGCGAAGGCCAGGCCCGTGATCGAGGCGACCCGCAGCAGGGTGTTGTTCACGTTCTCGCGTTCCTCGTAATCCATGATGTGGAACATCCACAGGAAGTCGAACCAGCGCCAGAGTTCGTGGCGTCGTGCGACGAGGTCGCCCGAGAACGGCGAGAAGTACAGGGTGTCCTTGCCCGCGTCGTCGTAATGGACCGCCCACAGCGGGACCGGTCGCGCGCCGACTTCCGACGGCGCCTTGGTGACCCATTCGATGCCGCGCACGTTACCTTCACCTGCGTAGGCGGCGTCGGCCAGGGCAAGCACGGTCTCGCGGTCGATCGGGCTGATGGTCTTGCCGGTGACGGCGTCGACCAGGCTGATCTTCTTGTCCTGCCTGATTTCGTACACTTCCTTCTCCAGCAACACCTTCAGGCGAATCGAGGTAATGCCGGGATAGATATCGTGGAGTTTCGCCTGCGGGATCCTCGCGGCGGAGGCCACGAGATGCTCGCTTGGGACATGGGCAAGGTGATCGCCATGGATGACCTCGAGCGGCACCACGACCATGTAGAGCCCGCTGATCATCCACAACAGTGCCTGGACTCCGATCACCAGTCCTATCCATTTGTGGGCGCGGCGCACCCAGAAAGCTAATTGCATAATTATGTCGACATTGAGTTGTAGCGCCCGGCCTGCGGGCAGGCCGGGCGGAACTAAAAGCCCTGGTGGGCCCGATCAGAACTTGTAGCCCAGGCGCACGTGCCAGCGGCGGCCGAGCAGATCATACGTCATCGTGTCGGTGTTACCGTCCGTCCAGCTCTGAATGTACGGCGGCTTCTTGTCGAACAGGTTGTCGATACCGAACGAAATCGCCACGGCCTTGTTGAAGGCATACTTCACGCTGGCGTTGTGATAGACGACGCTTGGTGCCTGTGCGCCGATGTCGCCAGGCGCCGCGTTGATATCGTCCGCCTTGCCGATGTACTGGACCGTGTACGAGCCGGACCACGGTCCGTTCCCGGTCGTCAGCGACGCCGTCGAACGCCACTTGGCGTAGCTGCCGCGGCCTCCCGTGATCTTGCCGGCATATTCGATCACCTCCCCGCCCGGGAACGGAGCGACGTCGAACCGGTTCAGGCGCGACACATCGGCCGACAGCGACGAATTCCAGCCGTACAGCTTGAAGTCATACAAGGCGCCGAAGTCGACGCCGGAGACGCGTTGCTGGGCCGCGTTGGCCGGCTGCGAGGACAGGAAGTTGATTTCGCCGGTACGCGGGTCGCGTGTAAAGCTGGATGGGCTGCAGAAGATGTGCGACAGGCCCGGGGAGTTGTAGCACACGGCCAGCTTGGTCGAGCCGGGTACGGTCTCGATCGCGTTGTCGATCTCGATATTGAAGTAGTCGAGCGTCAGGGTCAGCGATTTCGACGGGGTCCAGACCGCGCCCACCGTAAAGGTGTCCGCCTCTTCAGGTTTCAGGTTCGGATTGCCGCCGCCGGTCGTCAGGATCGACGGGCCGAACTGGCGGAATCCCGGCGGCAAACCCGATGCCTGGCAGTTCTTGTAGACGGCCGAATTCGGGTCCATCGTGTTCCAGTTGTTGCAGGGATCGGTCGTCGTCAGGTTGCCCTCGGAAACGCCGCCGAAAAGTTCCGGCACGTTCGGCACGCGGAATGCGGTCGAGCGGTTGGCGCGCAGCTTGAGCGACGGAATCACCTGCCAGTCCAGGCCGAGCTTGTAGGTGGCCTGCGAGCCGAACAGGCTGTAGTCGGAGTAGCGCGCCGCCGCGTTTAGGTTCAGCGCGTCCACGAACGGCAGTTTCGCCAGCACCGGAACCGACAGCTCGGCGAACACCTCGCGTGCGCTGTACTCGCCGGCGATCGGATCCTGAGCAGGGGTATTGGCCGCTCCCGACACGATCAGGCTGTCGGGATTGCGCCAACCCTGCTCGCGGCGGTACTCGAAGCCGGAGGCGAACCCGACCGGTCCGGCGGGCAGCGAGAACAATTCGCCGCTGACGCTCGCGTTGAAGCTCTTCTGGTCATTGCCGCCGTGGTCGCGCGTCGTGAAGTGGATGTAGTCGAGCACCGCCTGGCTCAGATTGCCGTAGCCGAGGTAGTTGCCGCAAGGGGCAGCGCCCGGACCGGTCCCGCACGTCGCCGCGTTCAGCGTCGCATCCACACGGTCCAGGTTGATGATGTTGGTCATGCCGTCGACACCGGTATTGCGGCCCCAGTTCAGGGATGCCGACCAGTCCCAGCTGCCTGCGATCGTTCCCTTCAGGCCTGCGAGCACGCGGAAGGTGTTGGTCTCCTGGAAGAAGTAGCGCGGCCCGACTTCGGCGACGCGGCGCCGCTCTAGAGTCAGGTCCTGGCCGGTCGGATTAGTCGGATGGCTCGCGGCAATCTGAATCGGGCGGTAGACACCAATTGCGCCCGGTGTGGCAAGCTGCTCGGACTGTCGATTGGTGAACATCAGCTCGGTGAAGAGCTCGACCTTCTCGCTCAGGTGCACATTACCGAAAGCGCTGACGCCGATGCGCTTGATGGGATTGACCGCATTCAGGAACGGGTTGCTATTGTAGGCATGCTTGGCCGCGCTATAGGTTTCGAAGCCGCGCGGGTTACCGTTCGGGTCCTGGTTGAAATTGACGCGCCTCCCGTCTGCGAGCCGCGCCCGGCCCCCGATGGTCGAGGAACTGCCCGAGCAAACCAGTTCGCCGTCGTCTTCCACCAGTGCGCAAGGCGCGCGCGAGGCCAGGTTGACCGCCTCGCTTTCCGAGTAATTCAGCGAGGCGATCAGGGAGCCACGCTCGCTGCGCGTACCCCAGACCACGTCGGCCGACTTCTCGGCGCCGTCCCCTTCCGCGGTCCTGCCGTAGCGGACCGAGGCTTCGACGCCGTCGAAGGCTTTCTTGGTGATGATGTTGACCACGCCGGCGACGGCGTCGGCGCCATAGATCGCCGAGGCACCGTCCTTGAGCACCTCGACGCGCTCGATCATCGCGACCGGGATCATGTTCAGGTCGACGGAGCTGTTGGCGCCGGTGCCGCCCGAGACCACGCGCCTGCCGTTGAGCAGGACCAGCGTACGATCGATACCCAGGCCGCGCAGGTTCACTTGGGTCGTGCCGTAGCCGTTACTGGTCCAGTAGGCGCTGGACTGGTTGCCTGCGGTGCCGGCCGACGACGGCAGGCGCTGCAGCAGCGTCTCGACCGAGATCGCGCCGGAGCGCTGGATGGCGTCTGCGTCGATCACCGTGACCGGTCCGACGCCGGAAATCTGCTCCTGCCGCAGGTTGATCCGGCTGCCCGTGATCTGGACACGCTGCATTCCCCCGCCGTCGGCGGGTTCGCCGGTAGTCGCGGGCTGCTGGGCGTGAACGCCTTGGTGCGACATCGCCAGCACAAGCGCGGCGGTGGCCGCCGGAATGGTCTTGTATTTCATTTTTCTCTCCAGGTGCATTGTTTTAGAAACCGAGATACGGGCAGGCGACGGGTTGCCGCCGATGCCAGGGGCAGTGTTTGCCTGCAGGAGCGGGCATGGAGGGACCAATGGTCCAATAGCCAGTACGGAAGCCACGGCTACCCGGCCGGTGCACGCGAGCACAGGTACCGGAAGACACGCCGGGAGTTCAGCAGGGCCTACAGGAAAGCGTCAGTCCGGACGCGAAGGGTCACGCGAGCCGTGGTGGCCGCTCAATGCGGGCGCGTATGTGCCCGGTAAAGGAAGAGAGGTGGAATAGTTGCACGCTGCTGACGGCTTCTTCGACCGCGGTAAGGACAACGATAGGAGGCGGAGCACATGCGCCGATACAGCATTGCGCGCAGGTGCCGCAGCCGGTAGCTTCATGAACGTCGCTCGCTGTCTCGCAGTCGTCGCAGGGCTGTTCGTCTTGCGGGGCTGCTTGCCTATGGTCGGGCATGTCCTCGTGCCCTGCTTCATGCGCTTCCATATCTTGCATCTCGTGCACAAGCATGGCGGTGTGGCCCGCGCTGCCATCAACGGCAGCTTGATGGTCCATGCCGCATTCTGCTGTTGCTACCCCGGCCATGCTCCGCATCGGCAGGGACACGACAAGCAGGAACAGGAAGAATATTCGGAACGGCTTACGCATGTGATTAATGTAGCACGGCAATTATCAGTTTTGCACACATTCTGTTACATTTTTCCCACATTGCATACGTACCGTCGTCAGTGGTCCTGAACCACTCGGGTGTCGAGTATCTATAGCGGTAAATAGTGTCCGTAGGCGCCGCCATGTTGCACCGGCACCATGCGCGACGGACGATACCGCGCTCAACTCATCCGTCGCGCCGGCAACATGCTTACTTCACGGCCGTAATGACGTACTTGCCGCCTTGCTGCTCGATCTCCACGTCTACTTTCTTGCCGACCGAAAGTTTGTCGAACATGGCCTTGTTTTTGACGGCAAAGCCCATCGTCATGGACGGCCAGTTCAGGCTTTTGATCGGCCCATGCGCGAGCGTCACGGTTCCTGCGGCCGGGTCGACGGATTTCACCGTACCGATAGCCTCATGGCGAGTGGCCTGCGCACCTTTGTTTGCTTGCTGTACGCTCATGCCCTTCATCATTTCCTCACACGACTTGGCGTCCATGTTTTGCATGTTCATGCCTTCCATGTTCATGCCTTTCATCATGTCCTGGCACGACTTAGTGTTCATGCCGGTTTGACTCGGCTGTGCCTGCGCGGCGCCCAATCCAGACACGGCAAGGGCTAACATCGTGGCAATCATGGTGTGACGTTTCATCATATTTCCTTTCGTATTTCAGTTGAGGTGGGTGTATTTGCAGGCCCAGCGGCGCAGATACCGCATGCCTGCCGTGCTATTTCGCATGAATCGTTCGCTCCTCGGCCGCAGGTACCTGGCGCAGCCCGTGCATGCGCCGCGCCTGGCGGCGGCGCAGCAGCAGGTAGGCCGCAGGCACCACGAACATCGACAGCAGCGGCGCTGTCACCATGCCGCCGACCATCGGTGCGGCGATCCGCTGCATGACTTCGGAACCCGTCCCAGCGCCGATCATGATCGGCACGAGACCCGCGATGATGACTGCGACCGTCATCGCCTTTGGCCGCACGCGCAGGACGGCGCCTTCGCGGATCGCGTCGACCAGGTCGGCTTCGCTGTCGCGTCCGGCCTCGATGCGGGCTTCCCAGGCATGCTTCAGGTACAGCAGCATGATCACGCCGAATTCAGCTGCCACACCAGCGAGCGCAATGAAGCCGACGCCACTCGGTACCGACAAGTGGTGCCCGAGCAGCCACAGCAACCACACGCCGCCGGCCAGCGCGAACGGCAAGGTGGCCATGATGAGAGCGGCTTCGTCGAAGCGCTTGAAAGTGAAATAGAGCAGGACGAAGATGATCGCCAGCGTGACCGGCACCACGATCTTCAGCTTCGCCGTCGCGCGCTCCAGATACTCGAACTGCCCGGACCACGATACCGAATAGCCAGGCGGTAGCTTGACCTCGCTGGCCACGGCCTGCTGCATGTCGCGTACTGCCGAGCTGAGGTCGCGGCCGCGAATGTCGACGTAGACCCAGCCCGACAGGCGCGCATTCTCGCTCTTGAGCATGGGCGGTCCATCCTCGATGCGGATTGCCGCGACATCGCCGAGCCGGATCTGGGCACCACGTTCGGTCAGGACCGGTAGCTCGCGAAGTTTTTCGACCGAATCGCGCACCTCGCGCGGATAACGCACGCTGATCGGAAAACGCTGCAGACCCTCGACCGTCTCGCCAATGTTGTCTCCGCCAATCGCGGATGACACGACGCTTTGCACGTCGGCGATGTTCAACCCGTAGCGCGCAGCGGTGTCCCGGTCAATCTTAACGTCGATGTAACGGCCCCCGTTCAGTCGTTCGGCCAGCGCCGATGACACGCCCGGCACTTTTTTTACGGCACGCTCGATCTCACCGGTGATGCGGTCGATGACCTTCAAATCCGTGCCCGCGATCTTGACGCCGACGGGGCTCTTGATGCCGGTGGCCAGCATGTCGATGCGGTTGCGGATGGGCGGAACCCAGACGTTCGACAGGCCGGGAACCTTGACAATGCGGTCCAGCTCCTCGACCAGTCTGTCAGGCGTCATGCCGGCACGCCACTGGTCGCGTGGCTTGAGCTGGATCGTGGTCTCGAACATCTCCAGCGGCGCCGGGTCGGTGGCTGACTCCGCGCGGCCGGCCTTGCCGAACACACTTTGCACTTCAGGGACGGTCTTGATCAGGCGATCGGTCTGCTGCAGGAGTTCAGCCGCCTTGCCGACGCCAAGACCAGGCAGGGCCGACGGCATGTATAGCAGGTCGCCTTCGTCGAGCGGGGGCATGAACTCGCCGCCCAGGCGTGACAATGGCCACACTGTCGCGGCAGCGATCAGGCCCGCAACGATGATCACTGTCTTCGGATACCGCAACACGCGTTCGAGCAGCGGGCGGTACAGCCAGATCAGACCGCGGTTGAGCGGATTGCTTTGTTCGTCCGGAATGCGGCCACGGATCAGGTAGCCCATCAACACCGGGATCAGCGTCACGGACAGACCAGCGGCGGCGGCCATGGCATAGGTCTTCGTGAAGGCCAGCGGCGCAAACAGCTTGCCTTCCTGCGCTTCGAGCGTGAACACCGGCACGAAAGACAGTACGATGATCAGCAGCGAGAAGAACAAGGCCGGGCCGACCTCGGCCGCCGCATCGCCGATCACACGCCAGTGTTCGTCGCCAGCGAGCTTCTTGCCCGGATGGGCGTGATTCCACGCCTCGATATGCTTGTGGGCGTTTTCGATCATGACCACGGCTGCGTCGACCATCGCGCCGACCGCGATTGCAATCCCGCCGAGCGACATGATGTTCGCATTCACACCCTGGTAGTACATGACCAGGTAAGCCGCAAGGATGCCGATTGGCAGTGACACGATCGCCACCAGCGCCGAACGCATGTGGAACAGGAAGATTGCGCAGACCAGTGCGACCACGATGAATTCCTCGATCAGCTTGTGTTCGAGATTGGTGACTGCGCGCGTGATGAGGCCCGAGCGGTCGTAGGTCGGCACGATCTGGACACCGGGCGGCAGGCTCGACTTGAGCACCGCCAGCTTTGCCTTGACCGCGTCGATCGTCTCGAGCGCATTCTTCCCGGAGCGCATGACGATCACGCCACCCGCCACTTCGCCTTCGCCATTCAGCTCCGCGATGCCGCGCCGCATCTCCGGACCGATCTGAATACGCGCGACGTCACCAAGCCGTACCGGCACGCCGGCCTCGCTGGTTGTCAGGGGAATCTTGCGAAAATCGTCGAGCGATTGCAGATAGCCGGACGCGCGCACCATGTATTCGGCTTCGCCCAGCTCCAGTACCGAGCCTCCGGTCTCCTGGTTGGCCTTTTGCACGGCGTCGACGATCCTGGCGTGCGAAATACCGAAAGCACGCATCTTGTCAGGGTCCAGCTGGATCTGGTACTGCTTGACCATGCCGCCAATGCTGGCGACTTCCGACACGTTCGCGACCGCCTTCAGTTCGTATTTGAGGAACCAGTCCTGTAGGGCGCGCAACTGTGACAGGTCGTGCTTGCCGCTCTTGTCGACGAGTGCGTATTCGTACACCCACCCCACTCCGGTGGCGTCCGGCCCGAGCGATGGTTTCGCTTGCGGTGGCAGGCGCGACTGCACCTGGTTGAGGTATTCGAGCACCCGCGAGCGTGCCCAGTAGGGATCAGTGCCGTCATCGAACAGGATGTAGACGAACGAGTCGCCGAAAAAGGAATAGCCGCGTACCGTCTTCGCTCCCGGCACGGACAGCATAGTCGTCGTCAATGGATACGTGACCTGGTTTTCGACGATCTGCGGCGCCTGTCCCGGGTAGGTGGTGCGGATGATCACCTGCGTATCCGACAAGTCCGGGATGGCGTCGAGCGGCGTTTTCGACAAGGCCCAGACGCCCCAGGCCGTCAGGCCGACAGTGGCCAGCAAGACCAGGAAACGGTTGACGATGGACCAGCGGATCAACTTGGCGATCATTTGCCGTCTCCGCTACCGGCTTGCTTGTCCGCCGGCGTGATCGACGTGATCTGGTAGTCGCCCTCCGGGGTCTGGCGGATTTCGAACGTGACCTGGTTACCCACCGCGATATTGCGCGGCAAGCCGTCCGGCGGCAGTTTGAACGGCATCGTCATCGGCCCCCATTGCAGCGTCGGCATCGCCTCGTGCGACAGCGTGATACTGTCGGAATCGATCTTCTCGACGCGGCCGCGGCCATGATGCGCCGGGGCGGCAGCCGGTTTGGTGCCGTTGGCGGCACCGGCATCGCCCATGCGTGCGACCACGCCCTTGAGACTGGCTTCCGAGTCGACCAGGAACTGCCCGGACGCGACGACCTTCTGGCCGGACGACAGGCCGCTGCGGATCTCCATCTGGCCACTGGCTTCGCTCCCCGTTTGCACCTCGACCGGAGCGAACCTCCCATCCTCGCTCGCAACGAACACGACGCTGCGGGTGCCGGTCTGGATCACGGCCTCGCTCGGCACAAGCAAGACGGCTTTGCGCGCAGCCGGTGTCAGGCTAACCGTTGCGAACATGCCCGGCACCAGCCGTCCCTCCGGATTGGCGAGCTCGATGCGCGCTTTCAGGGTGCGTGTGGCCGGATCGATTTCAGGCAGGATCGCGCCGACCTTGCCATGGAAGGTCATACCGGGCCAGGCGGCGGCGCGTGCCTCGACGGTGCTGCCTGGACGTACCTGGGCGGCTGCCGCTTCAGGAATCTCGGCATTCACCCAGACAGTGGACAGACCATTGATGCGGTACAGCGGCGCACCGGACATGATGGTCATGCCCTCGCGCACGGCAAGCTCGGCCACCACGCCAGACACTGGTGAGGTGATCGTCAAACGCGGATGAACCTTGCCACTTTTCTCTATTTGGCGGATCTGCTCCTCGGTCATGCCGGCCAGGCGCATGCGCTGGCGTGCCGCGTCGGCCAGATCCGCCGACATACGGCGTGCGGCCAAATAGTCCTCCTGCGCCGCCACCCAGTCGGGAACGTAGATATCGGCCAGCGCCTGGCCCTTGCGGACACGGTCGAGCGGCGCACGTACGTGGAGGCGCTCGACATACCCGTTGGCACGGGCCTGCACGAGGAAAAGATCGCGCTCGTTCCAGGCCACGCTGCCCACCGATTCAAGTGCAGTGGCAAGGCTGCCTTCCTTCACCTCGGCCGTCCGGATGCCGAGGTTTTGCTGTACGCGCGGACTGATTGCAACCTTGCCGTCATCGCCGGCTTCGTCGGCATACACCGGCACGAGCTGCATGTCCATGAAGGGCGACTTGCCCGGCTTGTCGAATTTTTGGCCGGGTACCATCGGGTCGTGCCAGTAGAGCACTTTTCTGCCCGTCGCAGGATCGACCTTGTCGCCGCTCGTGGCCGCGCCGCTGCCGGTTAGTGCCGGCTTGGCGGCATGCAGGCCATGCTGCATACCGACCCAAAACAAGCCACCACCGACGGCGATCAGGATGCCAGCCGCGGACAACGCGAGGATGAGGTTCTTTTTCTTGGTCATTTCATGTTCCTGGAGATGGCGGCCGCCGCCGGCATCGCGCCGTGCGAAGTGGGAAAGAGGAAGTTCAGTTCTGCCCACAGCCTGGCGGTGTCGGCTTCGAGTTGCAATCCGGAGAGGCGCACGTCGAGCTCGCTACGCCGCGCTGCCAGCACTTCGGCAAGCATCGCCTTGCCGCCACGGTAGGCGGCCAAGGTGGCCACGCTGCGCTCTTGCGCCAGCGGGATGAGTTCCCGGGAATACCGCGCCAAGCGTTCGCGATTGGTCTGCCACTCGGTCAGCATGACCCGCGTTTGAGCCGTATGCGCTCGCAGCATCTCGTCGCGTTCGGCACGAGCCTGTTCGGCCGTGACGAGCTTGGCCGCCAGTTCACGGTCTTGCCTGTTTTTCTGGTCCCACTGCAGCGGGACCGAGACGCCGAACGAGATCATGTCGGAATATCCCGGGCCGCGCTGCGCATAGCCCACTTCCACGGTCCAGTCGGACTTCTTGTTGGCCTCGGCCAGCTTCGCCTCGGTCGCAGCGACATCGACCTGCTTGTTGAGAACGGCGATCTCGGGGTGATGGGCAAGCTGGGTATCGAGCGAGGCCGGGTCGAGCCGGATGGTGTCGATCGCCGGTTGGCCGGACAGGGGCTGGTCGGCGATGTCGCCAACCCAGCGCGCGAGCGAGATCTTCGCGCTGCGCACCCGGCGCGCGGCGTCGTCCATACGGTCGTCGAACTGGGCGACGGCAGCCCTGGCAGACAGTACATCAGCCTGGCTTGCGCGGCCGGCCCGGTAAGCGGCATCGGCGGCCTCGCGCTCACGTTGCGCCTCTTCGCGCTGGGAGGCAATCACGGATGCCATTGCTTCGGCATAGTAGCGATCGAGCCAGGCGATGGCCGCCGCACGTTCGACATTGGCGATCGTCTTGTCTTTTTCGGCCAGCCCTTTGTCCGCTTCGCGCTGATACCGCTCGGCTCGAAAGCTGCGTTTGTCTGAGCGTGTGATTTCCTGCATCACACCGATACGACGCATCGTCATGAAGTCCGCAGTGAAGCTTCCACGGTCGGGACCGCTGACTGGCAGGTTGTCGACACCGATCTTGAGCACCGGATCGGGCAAGCGGCCGGCCGCCACCGCCATCTCACGTGAAGCCGTCACAGCAGCATCCTGCGCGGTAATCTGCCGCGAGCGTTCAATGGCGAGACGCTGCGCCTCGGCCAGGGACAAGGCATCGGCGGCAAGGGCCGGTGCCGCCAACGTCAGGGCCGTTGCCAATACGGCCAGGTATCCTGTCAGCGAAAACAGGGGAGCGCGCCCGTGACGGCGCGCGGAAAAGAAGAAGGACATGCGATCTCCACAAGCGTTGAAATACATCGCGTGCGCAAGCGCACGCGGCGAATCAAGCAGGCGGAGTTGTCAAATACGGAAGCAGCAGTGGCGTATGGCCAAAGCCGGCTCTGTCGCACGAGATAACGAGGGTATGGCGGCAAAAACGTCTGGAGGTGCTACGCCATCATTGAGCAAGACCACTGACAGCGCCGGCCCGATCAACAGGTACGGCAGCACTGTGGGCAAATCGGGCTTGTTGAGCGATTGCGGGCTGGAGTGGTTGTGCGCATGACATAAGCTCGGCTGGGCCTTGTCCATGCCGGTGCAGTGATCCATGTCGGACATCCCGTTGTCGACCGCCGCCATCGTCATGCGTTCCGGCGTGGTCTCGTCGGGACAGACGTACGAAGCCAGAGCCAATTGGGTGAACAGCAAGCTGATCACGGCAATCATGGCGGCAACGAAGCGGGTTGAACGGGACGGTTTCATCACTTTAGACATTTCAACAAGCATTGTGGGGGCGCGCTGCTGCCAGTGTCAAGCTCTTGGAGTGAGCGTGACGTGACTTGTCATTTAATAGCATATCGAGCCGACTGCGATGGCTGCCTGACAATACGGAGACAAGCATAAACCTTCCCCTTATGGGAATGTCAAGCAGTCTTCACTATCTGTATCGACACGCTCCGGACCCATCACCATTCGTAGTGGCAAGCGTCATCATGCCTTGCTGGGCTCTACCTGATCAGCTTTTGACATCTGGTTCGTTTAGCAACCGCTTGAACATACTGATATTTGTGCCACCCGTATCACAACCGGGACAATCCCGACAGCGGACCCAAGGGGTCCCAGTAGGATACGTTTCGGAACTGGCGATGTTGATCGAAGTCGGGCGAGGTTCCGCTTAGCGGTTAGAACTGAGGTCGAAATGGCTTGACCTTCAAGCAGCTTGAAGGTGTTAGATGAAAGAATCCTCTACATTTGCTCAGGTTTTTCATTATGAAGTACCCCATTTGGCGTTGGTTCATTTACGTCGCGGCTCTCTGCAGCTTCCTGGCTGGCACGGCACATGCAGAATCCAAATCGTCCGAACCGCAGGTCAGGCAGCTCTGGCAGTTGCTCGATTATGTCGCTGTGGACTACCCCGGCGCCGTCCAGAATGGAGCGGTCATCAGTGAACCTGAGTACGGAGAAATGCGCGAGTTCTCGGCGCGGGCGCAGAGTCAGGTGCAGTCCTTGCCTCCTCATCCATTGCACTCGGAACTGGCCGCAGCTACCGCAAATCTGAAGGACGCGGTCGAACGCAAAGACAGCCCTCAGCGTGTGGGCCAGCTTGCCCGGGAAGCGAACCGGCTGCTCCTTCAGGCGTATCCCTTTCCTGTAGCACCGCGCGCCATGCCCGACCTGTCCCGTGGCGCCGCGCTGTACCAGGCGCAATGCGCTTCATGCCACGGCGCGAACGGTGCTGGCGACGGCGCTCTTGCGGCAACGCTCGACCCGAAGCCGATCGCCTTTACAGATGAGGAAAGGGCTCGTTCCCGTTCTCTCATGGCCCTTTACCAGGTGATCAGCCAGGGTGTCGACGGCACGTCGATGCCGGCGTTTGCCAACTTGTCCGAGCACGACCGCTGGTCCCTGGCGTTCTTTGTCGGCTCCCTTTCGTTCAAGGACGCCGACATTGAAGCGGGGAAGGCTGCATTCGCACGAGATAAAGCCCCCGGCGCGGCGCTTCCTGACATGACCGCCCTTGTCACGACGACCGAAGAGGAGCTGGCGAAGGCTATGCCACCAGCCACTGCGCGAGCAGCGCAGGCGTACGCGCGCACTCACCCCGACATTGTCCGGGAACAGCAGGAACGCAAGGGGATCGCCCTTGCGCGCAAGCTGCTGCAAGAGAGCCTGGGCGCTTTGAAGAATGGCCAGCGCGCGGCCGCCACCGATCTTGCCTTGTCGGCCTATCTGGACGGCTTCGAGCCGCTCGAGGCGGCGCTCGACGCGACCGACCGCCAACTGCTGGTCGACGTGGAACGGACGATGCAACTGTACCGGGGGTCGGTCGCTCGAGGTGACGTCGCGGGCGCAACGGCATACGCCCAGCAGCTGGACCACTACTTTTTACGTGTCGAGTCAGTTACCGGCTCGGACAAGACCGATGCAACGACGGTGTTCGTAGGCGCGCTGACCATCCTCCTGCGCGAAGGTGTCGAGGCCTTGCTGATCGTGATCGCGATGGTTGCGTTCCTGCGCAAAGCCGAACGCCCCCAGGCGCTGCGCTACGTACACGCCGGCTGGATCTCGGCACTGGCCGGAGGTGCGCTGACGTGGCTGGTAGCCACGTACGTGGTCAGTATCAGTGGCGCAAGCCGTGAAGTGACAGAAGGCCTGTCCTCGCTCTTCGCGGCGGCGGTGCTGCTGTCGGTCGGCCTGTGGATGCACCAGAAAAGCCAGGCTGGACAGTGGCAGGCTTACCTGAAGCAGCATCTCACGGCAGCGATGGAAAAGCGCTCGGCATGGGCCCTGTTTGCCCTGGCCTTCATCGCGGTGTACCGGGAAGTCTTCGAAACGGTTCTGTTCTACTCGGCCCTTGCAGCCGACGGCAACGGCCCTGCACTGATGGGAGGGTTCGTAACGGGCCTCGTCCTGCTGACGATTCTTGCCGCCGTATTCCTGCGCACGAGCGCACGCATGCCTATTGGTAAGTTCTTTTCATTCAGTTCGGCATTGGTCGCTGCTCTGGCAGTCGTGCTGGTCGGTAAAGGGATCGCAGGCCTGCAGGAAGCCGGATGGTTGATGGCGACCCCAATGCAGGGACCGCGCTTGCCGGTCCTTGGCATCTATCCGACTATCCAGACCTATGGGGCACAGGTGGCTCTGCTCCTGGCGGCCGGGCTTGGTTTCGGACTGAATCTGATCAAAGCTCGAAGGTAGCGAACAGATATTCAACCATGTACCAGCGCCGGGCAGGAAATGATCACCAATTCATTCCCGGCCAGGACTCGGCCGCGCAGGTGTCGCGGCTGGTAACGGAAGGCGGACTGTTCTTTATAGGAGCTGTCATGACAAATAACGGAAAACGTATCGTTGCGCTCAGTTCACTGCTTATTCTCGTTGGCTGCGCTGATCCAAGGCTTGGACCGAACAGTAAAACGGGCTGGGTAAGCGAACTCTATACGCAAGAGAAATTGAAAACAAACCGTCCTGCCTGCCTCGCAGGTCTGGACACGGTTCAGATTTCTGGCCATCAATACGCCGAAATTACAGTGCCCCATCTTCGCTCTTACAAATATGTCAGCGCCTTAGTACCCGACTCGATCAAGCCCGAGCTTCACGACAAGGTCGAGATATCTCCTCCTTCTTGCAAGGATGGCGCGTTGCCTCAGGTTGTGGAGATACTGAAGCATGCAAAGCCAAAGAAGCCTGCTGCTGCGGCTACTGACAAGAGCAGACCGCCTTGAGCGCACCAGTTTTTTTGGGCCACGTAAATTTTGTGCGTCTTCCGCACCGCAGTAATGATGCTGAGCCGACCTTAACTGGGCGTAGCTGACCCTATCGTTTATCGGAGACCGCATGACTAAGAGCAACACCACACATAGCGACGAGCTGGATCTGGATGCCTCAAACGAGGGTGATCGCAGCATTTTATGGAAAGTCTTACTGATCAACCTGGGACAATGTCTAGCCGGTGTCGCAATCGGAACCTGGGCATCTTCAACCGCCGTAATCGGCGCTGGTCTCGACAATCTAGGGGATGCAGCCGTGTACGCCGTGAGTCTATACGCAGTCGGTCGGTCTGGCGCAATCAAGACGCGGGCCGCTCAGCTTTCCGGCTGGCTCCTCATCGGCTTCGCTTGCCTGTTATTGGCAGAGGTTATTCGCAGGTTTCTCGGCGGCGAAGCCCCATTGGGCCCGGCCATGATGGCGATGGCCGCTGCAAATGCGCTCCTGAATATTTATTGCATTCGGCTGTTAAAACAGCATCGGGGGCAGGACATCAATTTCAAAGCCTCAGCCATTTTTACGAACAATGATTCGATTGTGAACGGCGCCATCGTCCTATCGGGCGCGCTGGTGATGTGGGCGAACTCAAACCTTCCCGATCTGATTCTTGGAACGGTCGTGTCGTTTATCGCTGCGAAAGGAGGATATGAGATTCTTTCGGAGGCAAAAGAAGCGCAAGAATAGTATCCAGCCGGCTGGAAGCCTGTTTGCAACTAGTCGAGGTAGCGTTCCGTTCCGCCGCCTGTTACAGCGCTATATCACTGTCGTGTTTGCTTATGCACTGTAACCGATGTGCTCCCACTAAACACCGTGTGCAAGACAATAGTTGCCGCGCCCAGCGTAATACCGATGTCGGCAATGTTGAATGCCGGCCAGTGGTACGTGCCCACATACAAGTCAATCCAGTCGACAACGCCCATGCGTGCGGCGCGGTCGATCAGGTTTCCAATTGCCCCGCCAAGTATCATCGCCAACGCTGCCCTCTCCGTGGCCGTCGTCGCCGGCCTCCTGATCATTTGAATGATCAATACCGACGCCAGCACAGCCACAACGATGAACAGGTAACGTTGCCACCCGCCCGCTGTGGCGAGAA
Organism: Pseudomonadota bacterium; assembly: GCA_040755875.1. Lineage (GTDB taxonomy): Bacteria > Pseudomonadota > Gammaproteobacteria > Burkholderiales > Burkholderiaceae_D > Telluria. The sequence goes on from JBFLZJ010000005.1 coordinate 115,693, forward strand.
GGCCAAAAGCCGCCCCCTGGTTGATAACATGGACAATGTTCAATGCTGGCAGCAGCTCAACCTGCTGGCCGTAGGCCAGCCGATCCACGACCTGGGCCTTCGTGACCAGATCGGTGGCGGCGATCAGTCCGGCGCCCAGGACGGCAGAGAGCGGTGAAAGATGTTTGGCCATGGTTCCGTCAAATGCCTTCCGCTACGTTCTCTGCCGGGCGGGCAAAGCGCTGGTACAGCGTCGGCAGCACGAACAGCGTCAGGATCGTGGCCGAGATCAGCCCACCGATGACCACGGTCGCCAGCGGACGCTGCACCTCGGCCCCGGCGCCTGTCGCCAGTGCCATCGGGACGAAGCCCAGTGATGCGACCAGGGCCGTCATCAGCACCGGGCGCAGCCGCCGCAGCGCGCCTTCGCGAACGGCTTGCGCCCACGGCAATTGTTTTGCCAGGTCGTCGATCGATCCCACCATCACCAAACCGTTGAGGACGGCGACGCCGGACAGCGCAATGAATCCGACGGCGGCCGAAATCGAGAACGGCAGCCCACGCAGCCAGAGCGCTGCAATCCCGCCAATCAGGGCCAGGGGCACACCCGTGAAGACGACTGCGGCGGCGCGCCAGGAACCGACGGCCGAATACAGCAATACGACGATGAGCGCGAAGCAGGCCGGTACCACGACGGCCAGGCGCATCCGCGCACGTTCCAGGTTCTCGAACTGCCCGCCCCAGGTGAGCCATACGCCGGCCGGTAGCCGTACGTGCGCATCGATACTCGCGCGCGCCTCGCTGACCACGCCGGCAATGTCGCGGCCGCGCACGTTGGCCTGGACGACCACGCGGCGCTTGCCGTTCTCCCGGCTGATCTGGTTCGGTCCCTTGGCCGTCTCGAGCAGGGCCACCGATCCCAGCGGCACGAAGCTGCCGCTCGGCGTCAACACCGGCAGCAGGCGCAGGGCTTCCACGTCGTTGCGGGTCTTTTCGCCCAGTTTCACCACGACGTCGAAGCGCCTGTCTCCCTCGTAGATCGACCCGGCCTCGCGGCCGGCGACGGCCGCGGCCAGGGTGTCGTGCACGTCCTGGGCGGTCAGGCCAACCCGTGCCATGGCGTCGCGATCGAGCCGGACATCGAGCAGCGGAAGCCCCTGCACCTGCTCCACGCGGACATCTTCCGCGCCCTCGACCGCGCGCAGTTTTGCCGCGACCTGTTCCGCGGTGCGGAGCATGGCGTCGAAATCGTCGCCATAGACCTTGACGGCGATGTCGCCGCGCACGCCGGCCAGCAACTCGTTGAAGCGCATCTGGATCGGTTGGGTAAGCTCGTAGTTTTGGCCCGGAATGCCAGCGACCGCTTTCTCGATCTTTTCGACCAACTCGGCCTTGCTCATCCGCGGTTCCGGCCACTCCGAGCGGTCTTTCACGATGACAAAGGTATCGGTCATGTTCGGCGGCATCGGGTCGGCCGCCAGTTCGGCAGTACCCGTTCTTGAAAACACGAGCTTCACCTCCGGTAGCTTGCCGACCGCCTTCTCCACCGCAAACTGCATGGCCTGGCTCTGCTCAAGGGAAGTGCCCGGAATGCGTGCCACCTGGAGCAGTACGTCCTGCTCGTCGAGCGTCGGAAGAAATTCCTGGCCGAGTGTCGTAAACAGGCCGAGTGCGCCCGCGAAACCGATCGCCGCCAATACGCCGGTCAGCTTCGGCCGCGCGAGAGCCCGCTCCAGCAACGGTGCGTACGACGAGGACACGGCCTTGACCAGTTTGTTTTCCTTTTCATCGACATGGCGCGAAAGCCAGAGCGCGATCGCGGCCGGCACGAACGTAAGCGAGAGGACGAACGCGAAGACCAGTGCGAGAATCACCGTCACTGCCATCGGTGCGAACATGCGGCCTTCCACCCCCTGGAACGTCAACAGGGGCGCGTAGACGAGAATGATGATCGCCTGGCCGTAGACGCTTGGCCGGATCATTTCGCGTGCGGCGGCGGCGACGGTCTCGAGCCGCTCCGCCTTCGTCAATATCCTGCCGGTCGCATGCTGGCGTTCCGCGATGCGGCGCAGCGCGTTTTCCACGATGATGACCGCGCCATCGACAATCAGGCCAAAGTCCAGCGCGCCCAGGCTCATCAGGTTCGCAGACAGCCCCGCTTCGAGCATGCCCGCGGAGGTCATCAGCATCGTGACCGGGATGACCGCCGCGGCGATCAATACCGCGCGCAGGTTCCCGAGGAGCGCGAACAGCACGGCGATCACCAGCAGCGCACCCTCGGTAAGGTTGGTCGCCACGGTCTTGATGGTGGCGTCGACCAGGCGGGTGCGGTCAAGCACCGGCCGGATCAGCAAGTCGGGCGGCAAGGAGCGCGCGATCTCTTTCAGGCGGACATCCACTGCGGCGGCGACCGTCCGGCTGTTCTCCCCGATCCGCATCACGGCGGTACCGACGACGACCTCCTGCCCGCCTTCGGATGCGGATCCGAACCGCACTTCCTGTCCCATGCCGACGGTAGCGACGTGCGAAACCAGTACCGGCGTGCCGCTACGGGTCGTGATGACGGTCTTCGCCAGTTCCTCGGCTGACGTGATGCGCGCATCGGCCTTGACCGTCAGGGCTTCCCCGTTCTGAACGACCACACCGGCGCCCGCGCTCGTGTTGTTGCGCTCGAGCGCTTCGCCCAGCATGGTCAGGCTGACTCCCAGGGCCGCCAGCCGCTGCGGATCCGGTGTGACCACGTATTGCTTGACGTAGCCCCCGATGACGTCCACGCCTGCCAGCCCTTCGGTATTCTTGAGCTGGGGTGCGACGATCCAGTCCTGCACCGTGCGCAGGTAAGTGGCTTTTTCGGCAGCACTGCGCAGCACTTCGCCTTCTGGAGTGACGTAGCTGCCATCGGCCTGCAGCCCAGCCGCCGGCCCCGCTTTCGGGGCAGGCTTCGAGGCGTATTCGACCGTCCACATGTAGACGTCGCCGAGCCCGGTCGCGATCGGGCCCAGGCTTGCGGTAGCGCCTGGCGGCAGCGAGCGCTCGACGGCGCGCAGCCGTTCAGCCATCTGCTGGCGCGCGAAATAGATGTCCGTACCGTCCTTGAAGACGGTAGTCACCTGCGCAAACCCGTGCCTGGTCAGCGACCGGGTGGATTCCAGGCCAGGTATCCCGGCAAACGCCGTTTCGATCGGATAGGTGATCTGCCGCTCCACGTCGGCCGGCGCGAGCGCAGGTGCAACGACGTTGATCTGCACCTGGGTGTTGGTGATGTCCGGTACTGCGTCGATCGGCAGGCGCGTCAGCGCAAGTGCCCCGAGGATCGACAGGAGGATCGTTGCGATGAGCACGTGCCACCGCCGCGCAACGGAAAAGTTGACGATACGAGCGATCATGGTTGGGTGTCCTTCAGGAGCCGTCGAGTGAAGAGATCAGTCATCGTCTCCCGCCTCTCCTTTTCCATGCTCCGCCTTCAGCAGATACGTATTGCTGACCGCAATCTGTTCGTTGCCTTCCAAGCCGCCCATCACCTTGACGTAGCCGGCCGCGTTGCCGCCGAGGACAACGTGCCTGATCGCGAATCCGTCTTTCGCCCGAACGAATACGCTGGGCCTGTCCTCGACGGTTTGCACAGCCGTCCGTGGAATGGCCAGTTGCGTGCCACCGGCGCTCCCTTCGAGCGCAATCGATGCCCGGACCGTTTCGCCGATACGCCACGCGCCGCGGCCGTTCGACAAGCGTGCAATGGCGCGTACCTGGCGCGTCGCGGGGTCGAGAACACGCGAGACATGCGTAATGCGGCCCGTGCCGGTGCGACCGTCGGTCGACACGTCCACGGTCGTGCCCACGGCGATGCGGGCAGCGTCGTCCGGCGAGAGCGAAAGTTCGGCCGTCAGCTCGTTGAGGTCGGCGACCTCGAAAAGATGGGCGTCCGGTGCGACGATGTCGCCCAAGGCGATCTGTCGTGCCGTGACGTTGCCCTTGATGGGTGAGCGCAGCATCAGCCGGTTGAGCTGTCCCCCGCTGCTTGCGCCTGCGGCGGCGAGCTGCTGCTCGGCCAGGCGAAGACGGGTGCGTGCTTCTTGCGCCGCATTGCGCGCAATCTCAAATTCCTGCCGCGAAGTGACTTTTTCACCGTACAGACGTTCTTCGCGTGCAAAATTGGCCTGCGACAGTTCGTACTGCCGCTTGGCGATCTCGACGTCGGCCCTGAGCTGGGCGACGTCACGGCTTTCGATTACGGCAAGCACGTCGCCACGAGCGACCGGGTCGCCAAGGTTGCGCCGGATCTCGACCACCCGGCCACCCACGGCGCTCGAGACCACCGCCGCATGCTTCGGATCCGCCGCGATGACCGCCGGCGCCTCGACGGCCCCGGCGAACGATTGCCGGAATGGCATGACCTCGATTCCTGTCGCTTTGATTTGCTGGTCCGACAGCGTGACAAAGTCTTTCTTGGCTTCGGCCTCGCCGCCTTCTTTTTCCGCGGCTTCGCCCCGCTCTCCGGCCTCGCCCTTGGATTCGCCTTTCTCGGCTTTCTCAGCCTTCTCGGCCTGTTCACCTTTGCCACTCGCGCCTTGTTCGCCATGTTCGGCAGCTTCTTGACGGCTGGCCGTTTCTGGCTTGGGCGAGCATGCGCTCAAGAGGATTATCGCGGCACACAGGCCCGATCGGAATACCGCTTGCATGGGTCAGTCCTTATAAATTGGAGAGTTGGAACCTTGCAGCCGAGCCAGACGCGCCCGTGCCGTATGAAGTGCTGCGAGCGCATCGACCGAGCTTTCGCGGGTTTCAGCCAGCGAGCGTTCGGCCTCGATCAATTCGAGTTGCGGGAATTTCCCCTCGGCATAACCGATCCTCGCGATACGGGCCGCCTCTTCTGCCGCTGCCAGCGCAGGACCGTTGGCGGCGCGTGCAGCCGCCAGCGCGTCGGCCACCTCGGCTTCTGCCTGTGCGGTGGACTGCTCGACTTCCAGTACGACGGCGCGGCGCACGGCGGACGCGCGATCGAATTCCGCTTGGGACCGTGCAAGCGCGGCGCTGCCCTGGTTGAATAATGGCAGGGGGACGGACAGGCCCAGCACAGCTGCCTTGTCGGAAGTTTCACCATACCGGCGCATGCCGGCGGTCAGCGTGACGTCCGGTACCCGCTCACGCCTGGCCGCATCGACGCGAGCCTCTGCAGCGGCCAGTTCCGCCTCCGCCGTCGCAATCGCCAGCTGCTGCCGCGCCGGCGGTGCCTTCTCGCTCCCTTCGATCTGCTCAAACCAGGCAGACGCTGTCGCGAAGGGCATTGGCGCGCCTGTCAGCCGTGCGATCGTTTTCTGCGCCAGCTCGGCGGCACGCATTGCTTTTCCCAGGCGAACCTCGGAATTAATTCGTAGCACGTCGGCCCGTTGCTCTTCTATGGGAGATGCTTTTCCGGCCCGTACCCGCTCGCGTGCCGCGTGATGCGCGCGTTCGGCCAGCTCATGACCGGCTTTTGTGATCGCAAGGTAGCGCTCACTGGCGGCAAGCGTAACAAACGCCGCGGTGATCTGGAACGTCAATTCGGCTTCAGCGGAGCGCGCACCAACGTCGGCAGCAGCGCGCTCGGCCTGGGCCACACGTAGCCTGGCGCCCCGCTTGCCGCCCAGCTCGAGGGGCATCGACAGTGAAACCGTCTTTTCTCCGCCACCAAAACCGGAATAGCGCCCTGAGCCCATCACATTTTCCGCTTCCACGGAAAGTGTCGGATTCGGCCGCAGGCCGGACAGGCGCACATTGGCCTCTGCAGCCCGCAGTGCTGCATCGGCGCTCTGCAGTTGCGGCGCCTGGATGCGGGCTCTGGCAACGGCTTCGGCAAGCGTCAGTGCAGTGCTTTCGGCAAAGGCAGATCCCGCAACTGCGCACATGGCCAGCAACGCTGCGGTGACACAGAGATTCATCTTGGTGCGCATAGGTGAATTCGCTTGACGGATTAATAAATGAACTTTATAAACCTTGAAGTCACTTTAAGGTCAAGCATATGTCACGCACTTTTACGATAGGTCAGCTGTCCGCCGCGGCGCAGACCCCTGCGCCGACGATTCGCTATTACGAAAAAATCGGGTTGCTCGATTCTCCATCGCGGACCGGCAGTAACTATCGGCTGTACGGCAGCGAGGATGTGGCCCGCCTGAGCTTCGTTCGCCGTGCCCGGGAAATCGGCTTCACGATCGATCAGGTACGCAGTCTGTTGGCCTTTTCCGATAGCCGCGATGGCGACTGCTGTGCAGTGACTGCGCTGACCGAGCAGCATCTTGCAGAAGTCGAGCAGAAGATCAGAGACCTCAACTCACTGAAAGAACACCTGTCCCGTCTGCTCATTTCATGCCAGGGCGGCCGAGTTTCCGATTGCGGCATCATCGGCGCCCTGTCACCTCAGCAATAGATTATTCCTCCGGCTGGACGGTTCTGACGTGGCGAACACGCTTGACCTTGAAGCGGGTTGAAGCTTTATCCTTCGAACAATTCCGATCCCAGGCTCATCGTCATGACACAAGACCAAACCGCTACGGCAGCCCGCCTCGAAACCGAACTATTTGTCTCGAAGATGGACTGCCCTTCCGAAGAGAATTTGATTCGGATGGCCTTGGGCAAAGTTTCGGGCATCGACAACATTGCCTTCGACCTCAACACCCGCACGGTGACTGTGCTCCACGACGGCAAAGCGGACGCCCTCGTGCAGGTGCTGCAGCCCTTGCGGCTGGGTGTCGAATTGCGCGGATCCCGTCCAGCCAGGCCGAAAGTCGACAGCAAACGTACGCTGAGTACGCTCGGGATTCCCAAGATGGACTGCCCTTCCGAGGAGAACATGATTCGCATGGCACTGTCGGATGTCGGCGGCATTCACTCCTTGAACTTTGACCTTTCCCAGCGACAGCTTCAGGTTGCGCATACGAGAGAAGTCGATCGCATCTTGGATAAGCTGGGCCCGCTAAAGCTTGGCGCCCATCTGATCGGGTCGCAACCGGATTCGTCCCAGCAGGAGGCTGATAATGACAAGGCCGGCGACGCATCGGAGGCGAAGACGCTCCGGTTGCTGCTAGCTATCAACGGCATCATGTTCGTGGTCGAGCTGATCTGGGGGCTGGTCGCAGAATCGACCGGTTTGGTCGCTGATTCATTGGACATGTTTGCAGACGCCGCTGTGTACGGCCTGGCCCTGTACGCAGTGGGCAGGGCTGCGGCGATGAAGACCCGCGCAGCACACCTGGCCGGCTGGCTGCAGCTCGTGCTCGCGCTGGGCGCCCTCAGTGAAGTGGTACGCCGGGCCTTCTTCGGAAGCGAACCGGAATCGGGCCTGATGATGGGCGTTGGCGCGGTAGCCCTGGTTGCGAATGTGGCTTGCCTGGTGTTGATCGCAAAGAAACGCGACCGCGGGGCGCACATGAAGGCAAGTTATATTTTCTCGGCGAATGACGTTATTGCAAACATCGGCGTAATTGCTGCCGGCGCACTCGTCACCTGGACCGGATCGCCTTATCCCGATTTGATTGTCGGCACGGTGATTGGCGTGATCGTACTTTCGGGCGCACGTCGCATCCTGAAGCTGAAGTAAGGATATGAGCGCATAGGACAAACGATCCCGCGTGCTATACTTTTCCTCATGGCCGCCCGACGCTTCATCTACTTAGTCCTGACGATCCTCGCTCTTCAGCTTAGCTGGAGCGTGGTTGCTGCTTATTGTCAGCACGAGTCGGGCCGTGCCGCCCAGCATTTCGGTCATCATTCGTCGGAAGCTGACTCGCACAAGCTCGCCTCCGCTGAGAAGGACAAGCCGACGGGTTCCAGCAAGAAAGTCGCAATGCACTCGCACTGCGCTTCCTGTGCTCACGCGACGCTTGCCTTTGAAGGACTTCCTGTTGCGCAAGTGATTATTGAGCCGGCCCGTCTGGCGCCGCCGGCGCTCCAGCTTCAATACTCCTCCTCATACTCTGCTCGTCCCGAGCGGCCTCAATGGATCTCCGCCGTCTGATTCGGCGGCAGATCGTATACATCCACTCATCATTGTGCGGGCGGGCCTGAAGGCCATCCCGATACGTCTCGCTGCTGAATAGCCTTCGTTTTCAATAACCGGAGTTATTCATGCATCCCAAGTATTTCGTCCTCGGGGCGTCCGTGCTATTTGCACAGGCGTTGCCGAGTGCTGCGCAGGTGACAGCGCAGCCGTTGTCTCCTGTGGCAACACAGCAGCAAGCACCCGTCGCAGGCCCGCCGCTGACGCTCGATGAAGCCATCGCAAAGGCACTGGCGGCCAACCCAAGCCTGCGCGCGGCCGCGCTCGATGTTGCGATCGCCGACGGCATGCGCCGCCAGGCGGGCCTGTTCCCGAATCCCGAAGTGTCCTTTGTCCGTGAAGGAACGCAACGCGGTACGCGCACCCAGACCGTGCAGCTCAGCCAAGTGCTCGAACTCGGAGGAAAGCGCTCGGCGCGTATCAACCTGGCCGAACGCGAACGCAGTCTTGCGGCAGGCAACCTCAGCGTGGCCCGTACCGATCTGCGCGCCGACGTCACAAAGGCCTATTTCGATGCCCTGGGTGCACAGGAGCGCGTGCGCATCGCCCAGACCTCGCTCGACGTCGCAGCGAAAGCAACAGTGGCGGCCGAAAAGCGCGTCACGGCCGGACGGGTTTCGCCTGTCGAGCAGGATCGCGCCGGCGTGGCACAGGCATCGGCGCGGCTCGAGCTGGCCCAGGCGCAGAGCGACCTGGCGATTGCCATGCACACCTTGTCCGCCTATTGGGGCGAAACTGGTCAGGCGAACCCTCCCCTGGTCGTCCCCGAGCTCGACCTGGCGCCAACGCCTGCGCTGGCCGAACTGGAACAGCGGCTGGCCACCTCGCCGCAGCTACGGCGCGCGAACTTGCAGGTCCAGCGCGAGGAAGCTCAGGTCGGCGTCGATCGTGCCCAGCGTATGCCCGACCTCACGCTTATCGTCGGCAACAAAAAGGACGACGAGATCGGGCGTTCGCAGACCGTGGTCGGCCTGTCGGTCCCGCTGCCCTTGTTCAACCGCAACCAGGGCAGCCTGCAGGCCTCGCTCGGTCGCGCCGAGAAGGCACGCGCCGAACTGGAGGCCGAGCGCCTGCGCCTGCACCAGGGGCTGACCAACGCGTACCAGCGCGCCCAGTTGTCGCGCGAGCAGGTGCGCAGCATGCGCGAGAACATCCTGCCGGCAGCGCAGCGCGTGTTCGACTCTGCGGTCATCGGCTTTGAAGCCGGCAAGTTCGGGTTTCTCGACGTGCTCGACGCCCAGCGCACGCTGCTGCAGATCCGCACCCAATACATCCAGGCACTGTACGACCGCTACCGCGCCGTCGCCGACCTTGGCCGCTATGCCGCACCAGACGCAGGCGCCGACCTCAACAACAGGATTGCCCCATGAAGTCGACTATCAACAAGAAATCCCTCTTTTCCATCGCCGCCGTGATCGGCGTAGGTCTCGTGCTCGCACTCGCCATTCTGTTCTGGAGAAAGGACGCGCCAGCGGCCCAGGGTGAAAGCGAACACGCAGAGGAAACGGCCGAAAAGTCGGGAGGCAAGGAAGAGCATGCCGACGAGCCGCCCGGCCTGATCGAGATGACGCCGCAGCAAGTGCAAGGCGCGGGCATTGCCGTCGCGCAGGCCGCTCCGGCGCGCATCGATACCGCCGTCACGCTGCCGGGCGAAGTGCGCTTTAACGAAGACCGCACCGCGCATATCGTTCCCCGGGTGGCGGGCGTGGTCGAATCGGTCTCCGCCTCGCTCGGCCAGGAGGTGAAGAAGGGTCAGCCACTGGCCGTCATCGCAAGCCCCGACCTGGCCGAACTGCGCAGTACCGCCCTCGCCGCGGACAAGCGCCTCGGACTGGCGCGCACCACCTACGAACGCGAGAAGAAGCTGTGGGAAGACCGGATCTCGGCGCAGCAGGACTACCTGCAAGCCGAGCAGGCCTACCGTGAAGCGCAGATCGAGGCGCAGTCGGCCAGGTCGAAACTGACGGCCCTCGGCGCCGAGATCAACGGGGGCGCCGTGAACCGCTATGTCCTGCGCTCGCCCTTCAACGGCGTCGTGGTCGAAAAGCACCTGTCACAGGGCGAAGCGGTGAAGGAAGACGCGAACGCCTTCCTGGTGTCCGACCTGTCGACCGTCTGGGTGGAGATCGTGGTGACGGCCAAAGACCTGGAATCGGTCCGCGTCGGCCAGCCGGTCACGATCAAATCCGCTGCCGGCAGCGCATCGGTCACCGGCAAGGTCAGCTATGTGGGTAGCCTGCTGGGCGAACAGACCAGGACCGCGACCGCTCGGGTCGTCATCGACAACCCGGGCCTTGCATGGCGCCCTGGACTGTTCGTGAACGTCGCCCTCGTGCGCGGCACGAAGGAAGCTGGCGTTGCGGTCGCAGCCGATGCCGTGCAGACCATTGAGGGCAAAGCCGTCGTCTTTACAAAAGTGCCGAAGGGCTTCCAGGCCCAGCCGGTCACGCTTGGCGCGAGCGACGGCAAGAACGTCGAGATCGTCGCCGGGCTGAGCGCCGGGGCGCCATACGTTGCAACGGGCAGCTTCGTTGTGAAAGCCGAGCAAGGCAAAGGCAGTGCCGAGCACGAACACTGATCGAGGAACCCGACATGTTTGAACGAATTATCCGCTTCGCCATCGAGCACCGATGGCTTGTCATGCTGGGCGTCGTCGCCATGGCGGCCGTCGGCATCTACAACTACCAGAAACTGCCCATCGACGCGGTGCCCGACATCACCAACGTCCAGGTCCAGATCAACACGTCGGCCGCCGGCTATTCGCCGTTGGAAGCCGAGCAGCGTGTGACCTTCCCGATCGAAACGGTCATGGCGGGGCTCCCCGGCCTGGAAGAAACCCGGTCGCTGTCGCGCTATGGCCTGTCGCAGGTGACCGTCATCTTCAAGGATGGCACCGACATCCACTTTGCACGCCAGCTCGTCAACCAACGCATCCAGGAAGCCAGGGAAAACTTGCCAGAAGGCGTGGTGCCGATGATGGGCCCGATCTCTACCGGCCTGGGCGAGATCTACCTCTGGACGGTCGAAAGCGAGCCGGGCGCGAAAAAGCCCGACGGCACACCGTACACGCCGACCGACTTGCGCGAAGTCCAGGACTGGATCATCAAGCCGCAGTTGCGGCAGGTGCCCGGCGTCACCGAAATCAATTCGATCGGCGGCTTCGAGAAGGAGTACCTGATCGCACCCGATCCGGCCAAGCTCAGCTCCTACGGCCTGTCGCTGCCGGACATCGTCGGCGCGATCGACCGCAACAATAACAACGTCGGCGCCGGCTACATCGAGCGCCGTGGCGAGCAGTTCCTGATCCGCGCACCGGGGCAGGTGCGCACGCTCGACGACATCCGCAACACGGTCCTCAGCAACGTCAAGGGTGTTGCCATCCGCGTGCGCGACGTGGCGACCGTCGATATCGGACGCGAGCTGCGTACCGGCGCCGCGACCGAAAACGGCAAAGAGGTCGTGCTCGGCACGGTATTCATGCTGATCGGCGAGAACAGCCGCGCCGTGTCGCAGGCCGTTGCCGCCAAGATGGTCGAGGTGAACCGTTCGCTGCCCAAAGGCGTCAAGGCGGTGCCGGTGTACGACCGGACGGTACTGGTCGACAAGGCCATCAATACCGTCAAGAAGAACCTGCTCGAGGGTGCGGTGCTGGTGATCGTCATCCTGTTCCTCTTCCTCGGCAACATCCGTGCGGCGATCATCACGGCGATGGTCATCCCGCTGGCGATGCTGTTCACCTTCACGGGCATGGTGTCGTACAAGGTCAGCGCGAACCTGATGAGCCTGGGCGCCCTCGACTTCGGCATCATCATCGATGGCGCCGTGGTGATCGTCGAGAACTGCGTGCGGCGCCTCGCACATGCGCAGGAGCACCACAAGCGCGACCTGACCCTCGCGGAGCGCTTCCATGAAGTGTTCGCGGCTGCTCGGGAAGCACGGCGACCGCTGCTCTTCGGCCAGCTCATCATCATGGTTGTGTACCTGCCGATCTTCGCGCTGTCGGGTGTCGAAGGGAAAATGTTCCACCCGATGGCCTTCGCCGTGGTTGCGGCCCTGGTCGGCGCCATGATCCTGTCGATCACCTTCATCCCCGCCGCGGTGGCCCTGTTCATCGGCAAGCGCGTCACCGAGAAGGAAAACAGGCTCATGGGCATGGCCAAACGTGCTTATGCGCCGATGCTCGAAAAAGTCATGCGCAACGCGGCACTGGTTATCACGAGCGCGGTCGTCCTCGTCGTCCTGTCGGGGTTACTGGTCACGCGACTGGGCAGTGAATTCATTCCGAGCCTGAACGAAGGCGACCTGGCGTTGCAGTCGTTGCGCATTCCTGGCACCAGCCTGAGTCAGTCCGTGGAAATGCAGAAAAAGGTGGAAGCCGGCCTGAAAGCGAAGTTCCCGGAGATCGACAAAGTGTTTGCCCGCACCGGCACTGCCGAGATCGCATCGGACCCGATGCCGCCGAACATCTCGGACGGCTACATCATGCTCAAGCCTGAAGCGCAATGGCCAGCACCGAAGAAGAGCCGCGACGAACTGATCACGGCGATCCAGGAAGAGGCCGAGAAATACGCCGGCAATTCCTACGAGTTCTCGCAACCGATCCAGTTGCGGTTCAATGAACTGATCTCCGGCGTGCGCAGCGACGTTGCCGTCAAGGTCTTCGGCGACGACATGGAGGTGCTTGCGTCGACCGGCAAGGAGATCGCCGAGGTACTGCAGCGCATTCCCGGCGCGGCCGAAGTGAAGGTCGAGCAAACGGGCGGCCTGCCTATGCTGACCGTTAACATCGACCGCGAGAAGACTGCGCGCTATGGCCTGAACATTGGCGACGTGCAGGAAGCCCTGGCCATCGCAACCGGCGGTCGCGAAGCCGGCACCATGTTCGAGGGCGACCGCCGCTTCGACATCGTCGTTCGTTTGCCCGAAACGCTGCGGACCGATCTCGACGCGCTCAGGCAGCTGCCAATCTCCCTGCCCGCCGAGGACGGCGGCGCGACGACCTACATCCCCCTGGGCGAGGTTGCTTCGCTCGAATTCGCGCCTGGTCCGAACCAGATCAGCCGGGAAAACGGCAAGCGGCGCATTGTCGTGAGCGCGAACGTGCGCGGACGCGATATCGGCTCGTTCGTACCTGAGGCAGCCGCGGCAATCGCCAGGGATGTCAAGGTGCCGGCGGGCTACTGGACAAGCTGGGGCGGCACTTACCAGCAACTGCAGTCGGCCACGACCCGGCTCCAGCTGGTGGTGCCGCTCGCCCTGTTCATCGTGTTCACGTTGCTGTTCATGATGTTCAACAACGTGAAGGACGGGCTGCTGGTCTTTACGGGTATCCCTTTCGCCCTGACGGGCGGCGTCATCGCTCTCGCCCTGCGTGGTATTCCGATGTCGATTTCGGCGGCGGTCGGGTTCATTGCCCTGTCGGGTGTCGCGGTGCTGAACGGCCTGGTAATGATTTCCTATATGCGCACCTTGCGCGACGACGGCATGGGGCTGGACCGGGCGATCACGCACGGCGCCTTGACGCGCCTGCGGCCAGTGCTGATGACGGCCCTGGTGGCGTCCCTTGGGTTCGTGCCGATGGCGATTGCGACCGGCACCGGCGCCGAAGTGCAGCGGCCCCTGGCGACCGTTGTGATCGGGGGCATTCTTTCCTCGACGGCGCTGACGCTGCTCGTCCTTCCCCTCCTTTACCGGCTTGCTCATCGCAAGGACAGCGATGAAGTACCAGCGGAGCCGGTGAAGGTTCTCGTGCATTGAGACTGCCGGGCCGCGAGGAATCCTTGCGGCCCGGCTGAGGAGGATGAAATGCGTGAAGACACCCCAAGTCGGTCGCCAGGTACACGCCGGCTTTTCGGGCTGGACCTTGCTGCGCACGGAACGGCTCTCCTGAGCTGCATTACCGGAGGAGTCGTTCTGGAAAGCGTCGTCCTCATGGGAGCTGCCTCACATCACGCAGCAAGCATCGGTTTTCGCCTGCTATTTGACAACAAGGATGCAGGGCAATCCCGAATCAGGTCGGGCGACGCACTGTGTTCACTTGTCCAGCTCTTCGTTTGGGCATGTTGCCTGCCACTGGCTATATGCGTTACCGCCATGGGCGCACACGGCATGTTTCACGCAGAGCCGCTCAATGCCCTGGCAATAGCAGGCTTCGCGATACCGGGAGCGCTGGCCGCTACGACTACCGCTGCGCTGGCTTTGCGGCCTGGCGGTCCTGGACGTAGAGGGCGCGCGGTCGATGCAATGCTGTCCGGAGCGCCGGCCGTGCTGGCGTTTTGTGTCGCGTTCAGCCCACTGGGCGTTGAGGCAGGAAAGCTGGACGCACTTGCCGGGCTGAGCATCGTACTGATGCTGTGCGCACGTACCGTGCTCCATCTTGGCCGGATTCTGGACTGATTCGCTGCTAGAGAGACAAAGCGTTGAACGCAATCGCAAGGAGACGAACAATGAAACTACAACAACAGCTGCCCGATCCGATACGTGGTCAGCTCATCGAAGTAGTTGGAATCAGCAGCCTGATTTTCTTTGGCCTGATGATGGTGTTTTTCGGTTGGCTCAAATACAAGGACCGCAACAATCCGGCAAACAAGAAGAAAAGGAAGGGCTCAGCACGCAGCGCGAAGAAAAAATAGCAATCCTCCGGCGTCCTTGGCGCCCGTCCGTATCGCGGGCGAGCGGCAGGAAGCGTGCCGAACTCTCCGCGAGGGTCTCGCTTCTCTAATTTGTCAGCACAACCGTAATTACTATATAAGGGGAAAACAATGGGTTCAGGACATTCACATGCAGCACAGCCGGGCCAGAACGAACGACCACTCTGGATTGCCCTCGGCCTTACGACCGCCTTCCTCATCGCTGAAATTATCGGCGGCATCCTTACCAACAGCCTGGCGCTAATCTCGGATGCAGCGCACATGTTTACCGACAGCGCGGCGCTGGCAATTTCACTGGCCGCAATCCGCATCGGCAAACGCCCGGCAGACAGCAACCGGACATTCGGGTACTACCGCTTCGAGATCCTGGCGGCCGCTTTCAACGCCATGCTGCTGTTCGCGGTGGCGATCTACATCCTTTACGAGGCTTATCAGCGACTGCACAATCCACCGGAAATTCAGTCGGGAACGATGCTGATGGTTGCCGCTTTCGGCCTGGTCGTGAACCTCGTTAGCATGCGCCTGCTCTCGAGCGGCAAGGACAGCAGCCTGAACGTCAAGGGCGCCTATCTGGAAGTCTGGAGCGACATGCTCGGTTCGATTGGCGTGATCATTGGTGCGCTCGTTATTCGCTACACCGGCTGGACCTGGGTCGATTCGGTAATTGCCGTTGCGATCGGGCTGTGGGTGCTGCCACGTACTTGGACGCTGCTCAAGGCAAGCATGAACGTGCTGCTCGAGGGGGTGCCAGAGGGACTGGGCATTGCCGACGTCAAGGATGCAATTGCGCGAGTGCCGGGCGTGGCCAGCGTTCACGACCTGCATGTATGGTCGATCACCAGCGGAAAAGCCAGCCTGACCGTGCACGTCGTTCAGGGTACTGCTGTCGCAGACCCGCAAGCTCTGCTGATGGCGATCCGCGAACTCGTGGCGCGCGAGTACGATATCCATCACAGCACCATCCAGATCGAAACGACGCCCTGTGAACAGGCGGCTGAAGAGCACAGCTTCGGGCCTACGCTGGCACACGAGCACGCCGACCACGACGAGCACGAAGGAGAAAAGCGATGATCGACCATATCAGGGCCAACCTCGTCGAGGCACGCGACGCGCTCGACCGCCTCATCAGCGATGATACCCAACTCGGCAATATTCAGGCCGGCGCCTCCCTGTTGATCGACGCATTGCGCAGCGGACGCCGCGTCATCTCGTGCGGAAACGGTGGCTCGATGTGCGATGCGATGCATTTGGCCGAAGAGCTGTCGGGGCGATTCCGCGAGGATCGCCCAGCGATGGCAGCCGTGGCCATCAGCGACCCGAGCTATATCAGCTGTGTGGCCAACGACTACGGCTACGACCAGGTGTTTGCCCGCTTCGTCCAGGGTAACGGCGGCGATGGCGACGTCCTGTTCGCAATCAGCACGAGCGGCAGCAGCCCATCAGTCGTGTTGGCTGCCCAGGCTGCCCGTGCGCGCGGAATGAAGGTGATCGGCCTGACTGGGCGGTCAGGGTCGCAGCTCGAACAGAATGCCGACGTATGCATCTGTACAAGTGCGGGCCGATACGCGGACCGGGTGCAGGAGCTGCATATCAAGGTCATCCATATCCTGATCGAGTTGGTCGAGCGCGCTTTGCAGCCGGCGAACTACCCAGTCAACAAGTAAGCCGCCGACAAGGTCCCAGAATAGGCGTCTGGAAGCGGACGCGCCTGCTTACGTCCCGCCGCGTGCTCCACTGAACTTGAGCAGCCGCAGTCCATTGAAGACCACCAGCAGGCTCGCGCCCATGTCCGCAAACACTGCCATCCACAGGGTGGCCGATCCCGCAATCGCCAGTCCCAGGAACACCGCCTTGATTGAAAGGGCGGTAACGATGTTTTGCTTCAAGATGGCACTGGCCTGCCTGCTCAATCGGATGTACTGAGGGATCTTGCGCAGGTCGTCATCCATGAGCGCGACGTCGGCTGTTTCAATCGCCGTATCCGTGCCGGCCGCCCCCATGGCGAAGCCGATATTCGCCTTGGCCAACGCCGGCGCGTCGTTGATCCCGTCGCCTACCATCCCGCTCGTAAGCAACCTTAAGTACATTGCTCGGTCGCAGTCAGAGCTCAAAGTTGGAACAGTTATCGGTACTTACGGACAACATCTAGTCCTGAGTGCCTTGTTCGGTCCGGTATCGAACAGCATGGTCAAGGAAGCAAATATCCCTCGCCCATGCTCGAAGCGCTGACTCGGCTTGGAGGCAAGGACTGGACGACCCGTGCACGTGCTCGATGTGGCCCTTCGACCCTGCCGGTTCAGACGCCGCTCGCGAAGCCCTGGTCTGCGCACGAAATCCCGGCATACAATCCAGGCTGTCGCTTGGCTTCGGGTAGGATCAGGGTCGTCTGCGTTGAGCGCAATTCCGACAGTGGCCACAAGCGGCTGTATTAACTAACATTCGTCATGCCCCCTTCAAATTCCGTCATCCCGTCGCCAGCCGTCGTCGCTCCTCTCGAGATCATCACCATTCCCGGGCAGCTCGACGGCTCCCAGGGGACCAACCGCGCACGCGCCGGCACATCCCAGATACGAGCAAATAATGACATCGACGCGATCAAGGCCTGGCTGGCCCGTTTTCTGGAAAAGCGGACCACCTTCGACAACTATCGCAAGGAGGCCGAGCGCCTGCTGCTTTGGTGCACGCTCCAACTGGGCAAACCACTTTCTTCACTGACCCACGAGGATTGGCTCGAGTACCAGCTGTTTCTGCGGAACCCGACGCCCGCGACTCGCTGGATCGCCGCAGAAGGTCGAAAATTCCCGCGGACAGATCCGGGGTGGCGGCCGTTTGCCGGGCCGCTGTCGGCGTCGAGCCAGCGTCAGGCGGCGGTTATCCTGAATACCCTCTTTTCGTGGCTCGTCAACGCAGGCTATCTAGCCGGTAATCCTCTTGCTCTGTCGCGTGAGCGCCGACGGCGATCTGCGCCAAGAATTTCTCGCTATCTCGACGACGAGCTGTGGAATGAAGTAAAAATGACCGTAGACACGCTGCCGCGGGAGACGCCGCGTGAGCGCGAACACTATTTGCGGCTACGCTGGCTGGTCTCGCTCTGTTACGTCTGTGGGTTGCGTATCTCTGAAATCACCAGCAACAGCATGGGAGGCTTTTTCCGGCGCCGCGACCGCGACGGCGAAGAGCGCTGGTGGCTGGAAGTGCTCGGCAAAGGCGACAAATTGCGCATCGTGCCGGCGACCGACGAGCTAATGGTCGAGTTGGCCCGTTACCGACGTGAGTTGGGCCTTCAGCCGTACCCCGTTCCTGGAGAAGCGACGCCACTACTCCTACCGATAGGCGGAAACCCTCGACCGATGTCGCGCGGTGGCGTACATGAGATCTTCAAGGCGCTGTTCGCCAAAACCGCGGATCGACTCCGTCAGCGAGGTCCTGAACACGCACCTGCCGCCGCCCGCGTAACCCAGGCGTCAGCGCACTGGCTGCGCCATACCGCGGGGTCGCATATGGCGAACAACGATGTCGACCTCCGCCACGTTCGCGATAACCTGGGCCACGAGTCGATTAGCACAACGAACACTTACCTGCATTCGTCCGACGACGCCCGCCATGCTGAAACGGAAGAAAAACACCGGATCGGCTGGTAGCCGTATATTGTCGTGATACCGTTGCCGGGTGCGCGGGACCTCGTAACGATCATGGGCTACCGGCTAAGTCCTGCTCCGCCATGTCCTGGGTGAGCTGGATCAGTCGCGCCGGCGTCACCTGCAAGGCGGCAGCGAGCTTGAATAGCACACGCACCGTCGGCTGTCGCTCGCCGCGCTCCATCAGGCTGACGAATGTTCGGTCAACCTCTGCAGCGTGACCCAGCTGTTCTTGGGTCAGGCCCGCTTTCTTCCGCACTACACGCAAAACTTTTCCAAACGCCAGCCCTGGATCCAATGATTTCTCCCGTTACGTAGGAGAAATCATGTCCTTGCTGTATCATTTCGTCTTCGGACTATAGTCATCATTTTGCGTGTTGCGCGGGCCTGCAATTCGAGTAGCTTCGCTACTGCCTGATGGCCGGCGCACACCTTCCTTGCTCCATTCTTTAACGATGTCAACCAGCATTCCTTTCCTCTGTTTCCTCACCGATGATCCTCTTCATCAAACCTTGTGCCTCAGGTACTGGGCTGTTACTGAGGGCGCATGGACTGAGAAATTCGACGCGATCCTGCATGAATCGGGAATCAGCCAACCCAAAATGCTTGAGATTCTGAAGTCGAGTTGCCGCGCCTACTTACGTCATTTCCCCTGTGCCGGATGCGGTGTTCCGCTGGAGGTACGGAATAGAAGCCAGTATTCGCCATCTAGTCGCAGGCCTATCGGCTTCGCTTACTACCGGGGCGTGAACCGGTGCGGATCCTGTGCGGCGGCTGCGCTCGCTACGGACAGGAGGGCCAATGAAATCGTCTTGGCGCAGCACACTGCTCGGATAACGCAGGCTCTGTCGCGTGTCCAGACAGACGCCTCCCCTATTGAGTACTCAGAACTGAGTTATGTGCAGTCGTTTTTCCTGTACAGTGCGCTGGTCGCTGCCAATGCCGGATGGGAGGGTAACCGGCTAGCCTCAATGGACTCGCAGCCAGGAGAACTGGGGCCGACACCGGACCTGTCGCAGCGTGTCTATAAGACGCTATACGAAGACAGGATCATTTCTCCCGACCCTGCCTCCGACCCTCGGGTATTCACGATCCGCGATGAGGACGGAGCCATCAACTTTTCTTTCGAAAGTGTCGGTTGGGTACTGGCTCCCGATGCATCCGGGCGCTCCATGAAGGAGGTCTTTTCCCTACTGCTTACGCGCCTCGACGACCCCGAGCCGGACGCCGTTGAACAGCTCTGGTTCATGGTCGCCGAGAGCGAGTGCCGCCGGTACTTCCTCAAACAGTGTGAACGGTACCGTTTCTTCCAGCCCGATATCTATTCTCCAAAAGTCGCGGCCGTCGTTCACGACTTCCTGACGCACTACTCCATCGGGCAAGTGTGGAACGTGATTTTTTATGTGTTGAAGGATATGGCAGCTCTTGCGCAAGAAAAGACTTACGCGCGCCAGCATGTCTACAATATGATTCCTGGAAACCTGCGGCGCTACTTTGATTACCGTTTAGGCAACAACAAGGCAATACGGCCATGGCAGCGGCCTGCGCCGCTTACGGAATCGTGGATGAGCAGCATCCTCTTCGATAAGGTGCTTGGGGATGGAAACACATCGTTCGAGATGCTGACTGGGCAGTCAGTGGGGGCGCATGTGGAGTTTCCTCGCCGATTCCCTGAATATTGAATCTTTAACTTTTGCTTGGATGCTCCGTTCCGCGAGGCCGTGCCAATTCTTCCAGCTCTTCTGCAATGCCTGGAAGCAGGACTACGGCCTCATGCTCCAGCCAACGCTGGCGCTCCGACAGCCATCTCAGCACTGGGTTCTCTTGGAGAGCGCTTGGCCAAGCCCGTTCGGGCCAGGGCGAATCGAGGGGCAAGCTGTGTGACTCGAGTAGCTCGGACGCGGCCTTCGGAATCCACGGCACGGCCGGCCGGCCATGGCCGTGGCTACGAATCGACAAGGCGATGTCCAGTCCAGTCGGATCCAGGTCTCCAAAATGGGCCCAAGGAATGTCTGCCGGGACGCGAGCTATAAAGCGGGTCGCTAGCGCCGTGTTTCGCCCGGGGGCATGCACCAGAAGCAGCCATGGTGGTGCCGGAAAATCGACAAACGCGCCGATGTTCTCAACGGTCAAGATGAGCTGGGGCATCACACCTGCCACATGCCAACGACGTCCGAATGCCCGTTCCGGAACCAGGACTTCCCCGAACACCGCTTGCAGGCCATCAATCGGAAGCAGGAGTCCCTCCTCGCTAGCGATTTGCAAGCCGACATTGGCACGCAACCTCAAGCCGTCATCGCTTGTCAGGACGATACCGTCCGGCGGCCCTTTGGAGCCTGACTTGGAATGCGCGCCCGCCCATGCGGACCAGGTCTTGCGATTTAGCTCACATATTCCATGCGGCAGCTTGGGGTCGTCTCAGAATTCGGAAAATAAAGCACGCTAAGGCGTAGTCACCCCGTGACTCCCCCGCGCCGATGCAGCGAGCTTCGTTCCGTCTTGCAGTGACGCAATCAGCGGGCAGGAAACGTTCCCTTTCCGCGCATGGCAGGCGCACACCAGTTCAGACAGCACGGCCTCCATGCGTGCCAAGTCGGCCATCTTCTCGCGCACATCCTTGAGCTTGTGCTCGGCCAGGCCGCTGGCTTCCTCGCAATGGGTGCCATCCTCCAGCCGCAGTAGCTCGGCGATTTCGTCCAGGCTAAAGCCCAGCCGCTGGGCCGATTTCACGAACCGCACTCGTGTTACATCCGCCTCGCCATAGCGGCGAATGCTGCCATAGGGCTTGTCTGGCTCCGGCAGCAGGCCCTTGCGCTGGTAGAACCGGATGGTCTCCACATTGACCCCGGCCGCCTTGGCAAAAACGCCAATGGTCAGATTCTCAAAATTAATTTGCATATCGCTTGACTCCGTACATAACTACGGAAGTAAGCTTAAGCTATCCAAACCAAATTTGAAAGGACAAGCGTATGTCTGAACCACAAAACGGGCGCGGCGCGCTCTTCGCCGGTGGGCTGGCCGCCATTCTTGCGTCGGCCTGCTGCCTGGGGCCGCTGGTTTTGATCGCCTTGGGGTTCAGCGGGGCATGGATCGGCAACCTGACGGTGCTGGAACCCTATCGCCCGATCTTCATCGGCGCAGCGCTGGTCGCGCTGTTTTTCGCCTGGCGGCGCATCTACCGCCCGGCGCAAGCCTGCAAACCGGGTGAGGTCTGCGCGATTCCCCAAGTGCGAGCTACTTACAAGCTCATTTTCTGGATCGTGGCCGCGCTGGTCCTGGTCGCGCTCGGATTTCCCTACGTCATGCCATTTTTCTATTAATCACAGGAGTTCATCATGAAAAAACTGTTTGCCGCCCTCGCCCTCGCTGCCGTTGTTGCCCCCGTGTGGGCCGCCACCCAGACCGTCACGCTGTCCGTACCGGGCATGACCTGCTCCACCTGCCCGATCACCGTCAAGAAGGCGATTTCCAAGGTCGAAGGCGTCAGCAAAATTGACGTGACCTTCGAGACACGCGAAGCGGTTGTCACGTTCGATGATGCCAAGACCAGCGTGCAGAAGCTGACCAAGGCAACCGGAGACGCGGGCTATCCGTCCAGCGTCAAGCAGTGAGCCACTGAACCCGAACCTGGGGCGATCATGGGACTGATTACACGCATTGCCGACAAGGCTGGCGCGCTTGGCAGCGTTGTTTCCGCGATGGGATGCGCTGCCTGTTTCCCGGCTATCGCCAGCCTGGGCGCGGCCATCGGCCTTGGCTTTCTACAGGAATACGAAGGGTTGTTTATCTCCAAGCTGCTGCCGCTGTTCGCAGTCGTGGCTTTGCTGGCGAATGCACTGGGCTGGCTGAGTCATCGGCAATGGTACCGCAGCCTGCTCGGGATGGTCGGCCCAGCCATCGTGCTGGCGGCCATGCTCTTGTTTTTTGGCAATTGGTGGACGGCGAACCTCCTCTATGTCGGTCTGGCCTTGATGATCGGGGTGTCGATCTGGGATCTGCTCTCACCGGCCAACCGCCGCTGCGAACTACCACCCAAACACGGCTAACTGCATTGGCAGTTGCCGAAACGAAAAGGAACGATGCAATGTATTTGAATATCACCGGAATGACCTGCGACTCGTGCGCGACACATGTCAAGGACGCCCTGGAGAAAGTGCCGGGCGTGCTGTCGGCGCTCGTGTCCTACCCGAAAGGCTCCGCGCAACTCGCCACCGATCCCGGCACCTCGCCAGAGGCGCTGACCGCCGCTGTGGCCGGCCTCGGCTACAAGGCCACACCCGCCGATGCCCCATCCACTTCAGCGCGGGGCAGACTGCTTGGCAAGGCGCTGGGATGGCTGGGCGGTGGCGACAAGGCTGGTGGTGATGGGGACGGACTGCACGTCGCCGTTATTGGCAGCGGCGGAGCCGCGATGGCGGCGGCGCTGAAGGCCGTCGAGCAAGGTGCGAACGTCACGCTGATCGAGCGCGGCACCATCGGCGGTACTTGCGTCAATGTCGGCTGCGTGCCGTCCAAGATCATGATCCGCGCTGCCCATATCGCCCATTTGCGCCGTGAAAGCCCATTCGACAGTGGCATCGCGGCGACTGTGCCTGCGATTGATCGCAGCAAACTACTGGCCCAGCAGCAGGCGCGCGTCGATGAGCTGCGCCACGCCAAGTACGAAGGCATCCTGGACAGCAACCCGGCCATCACCGTGCTGCATGGTGAAGCGCGTTTCAAGGACGACCAGAGCCTTGCCGTCCGTTTAAACGATGGCGGCGAGCGTGTGGTGGCGTTCGACCGCTGCCTGGTCGCCACGGGTGCCAGCCCGGCCGTGCCGCCGATTCCGGGCCTGAAAGAGTCACCCTACTGGACTTCCACCGAGGCCCTGGTCAGCGACACCATTCCCGAGCGCCTGGCCGTGATCGGCTCGTCTGTGGTGGCGCTGGAACTGGCGCAAGCCTTTGCCCGGCTGGGCAGCAAAGTGACGATCCTGGCACGCAGCACGCTGTTCTTCCGCGAAGACCCGGCCATCGGCGAGGCCGTTACAGCCGCGTTCCGTGCCGAAGGGATCAAGGTATTGGAACACACGCAAGCCAGCCAGGTCGCGCATGTGGACGGCGAATTCGTGCTGACCACCGGGTACGGTGAAATACGCGCCGACCAGCTGCTGGTCGCCACTGGCAGGGCACCGAACACGCGCAGCCTGGCATTGGAAGCGGCGGGAGTCGCTGCCAATGCGCAGGGGGCCATCGTCATCGACAAGGGCATGCGCACCAGTACGCCACACATTTATGCGGCTGGCGACTGCACCGACCAGCCTCAGTTCGTCTATGTGGCGGCAGCGGCCGGCACCCGTGCTGCGATCAACATGACTGGCGGCGATGCGGCCCTGGACCTGACCGCAATGCCGGCCGTGGTGTTCACCGACCCGCAGGTCGCCACCGTGGGCTACAGCGAGGCGGAAGCACATCACGACGGGATCGAGACCGACAGTCGCACCTTGACCTTGGACAACGTGCCGCGTGCGCTTGCCAACTTCGACACACGCGGCTTTATCAAGCTGGTCATCGAGGAAGGTAGCGGACGGCTCATCGGCGTGCAAGCGGTGGCCCCGGAAGCGGGTGAACTGATCCAGACGGCGGTGCTCGCCATTCGCAACCGTATGACCGTGCAGGAACTGGCCGACCAATTGTTCCCCTACCTGACCATGGTCGAAGGGCTGAAGCTCGCGGCGCAGACCTTCAGCAAGGACGTGAAGCAGCTTTCGTGCTGCGCCGGATGAGGAAAAGGAGGTGTTCAATGAGCGCCTACACAGTGTCCCGGCTGGCCCTTGATGCCGGGGTGAGCGTGCATATCGTGCGCGACTACCTGCTGCGCGGATTGCTACGGCCGGTCGCGTGCACCACGGGCGGCTACGGCTTGTTCGATGACACCGCGTTGCAACGGCTGCGCTTTGTACGGGCTGCCTTCGAAGCGGGTATCGGCCTGGACGCACTGGCGCGGCTGTGCCGGGCGCTGGATGCTGCGGACGGTGACGGTGCGTCTGCGCAGCTTGCCGTGTTGCGGCAACTCGTCGAGCGTCGGCGCGAGGCCCTGGCCAGCCTCGAAATGCAACTGGCCGCCATGCCAACCGAACCGGCACAGCACGCGGAGAGTCTGCCATGAACAGCCCAGAGCACTTGCCGTCTGAGACGCACAAACCGATCACCGGCTACTTGTGGGGCGCGCTGGCCGTGCTCACCTGTCCCTGCCATTTGCCGATTCTCGCCATTGTGCTAGCCGGCACGACGGCCGGCGCGTTCATCGGGGAGCACTGGGGTATTGCAGCCCTCACGCTGACCGGCTTGTTTGTCCTGTCTGTGACGCGGCTGCTGCGGGCCTTCAAGGGAAGATCATGACCGCTTCCCAGCCAGCCGAGAGTGGGCAGCTTTGAGCTTCGCTACCAATCTGGAGGAGTACCACCATGAACGCAAACGCCCCGAACACTGCCAGTTGCACCACCTGCTGCGTATGCTGCAAAGAAATTCCGCTCGATGCCGCCTTCACCCCGGAAGGCGCGGAATACGTCGAACATTTCTGCGGGCTGGATTGCTATGAACGCTTCCAGGCACGCGCCAAGGCCGCGACAGAATCTGACATTGCGCCTGTCCCTGGCGGTTCGCAGCCGTCAGATTGAGGCATACCCTAACTTGATGTCAGATGCCATGTGCAAACGATGTCAGAATAGAGTTAAATTTCCTATTGATTGACATATTCCGTCAAAGGTAATAGATTTCATCCTGACACTTTTGCCTTTGGAGGCATCTTGCAAGGTCAACGCATCGGCTATGTCCGCGTCAGCAGCTTCGACCAGAACCCGGAACGGCAATTGGAGGGTGTTCAGGTGGCGCGGGTGTTCACCGACAAGGCTTCTGGCAAGGACACCCAGCGTCCCGAGCTGGAAAGGCTGCTGGCCTTCGTCCGCGAGGGCGACACCGTGGTGGTGCATAGCATGGACAGGCTGGCACGCAACCTTGATGACCTGCGCCGCATCGTCCAAGGGCTGACACAACGGGGCGTGCGCATGGAGTTCGTCAAAGAAGGGCTGAAGTTCACCGGCGAGGACTCACCGATGGCCAATCTGATGCTGTCGGTCATGGGAGCCTTCGCTGAGTTCGAGCGCGCCCTGATCCGCGAACGTCAGCGCGAGGGAATCGTGCTGGCCAAGCAGCGCGGTGCCTACCGGGGACGAAAGAAATCGCTGAACAGCGAACAAATTGCCGAGTTGAAACGGCGAGTTGCGGCAGGCGACCAAAAAACCTTGGTGGCCCGTGACTTCGGCATCAGCCGCGAAACCTTGTACCAGTACCTGCGGGAAGACTGACCATGCCACGCCGCTCAATCCTGTCCGCCACCGAGCGCGAAAGCCTGCTGGCACTGCCAGATGCCAAAGACGAACTGATACGGCACTACACGTTCAACGAAACCGACCTGTCGGTGATCCGTCAGCGTCGCGGCGCCGCGAATCGATTGGGCTTCGCTGTGCAGCTTTGCTACTTGCGATTCCCTGGCACCTTTTTGGGCGTCGATGAGCCTCCGTTTCCGCCCCTGTTGCGCATGGTGGCCGCGCAACTCAAGATGCCAGTGGAAAGTTGGAGCGAGTACGGCCAGCGCGAACAGACACGGCGGGAGCACTTGGTCGAGCTGCAAACGGTTTTTGGGTTCAAGCCCTTCACCATGAGCCACTATCGGCAAGCCGTGCATACATTGACCGAGCTGGCCTTGCAGACCGACAAAGGCATCGTGCTGGCGAGCGCACTTGTCGAGAATCTGCGGCGGCAGAGCATTATCCTGCCCGCCATGAATGCCATCGAGCGCGCAAGCGCCGAGGCCATCACCCGTGCCAACCGACGCATTTACGCGGCGCTGACCGATTCTTTGTTATCACCCCACCGTCAGCGCCTGGACGAACTTCTCAAGCGCAAGGACGGCAGTAAAGTGACGTGGCTGGCATGGCTGCGCCAGTCGCCTGCCAAACCGAACTCTCGCCACATGCTCGAACATATTGAGCGCCTGAAATCCTGGCAAGCACTTGATCTGCCCGCAGGCATCGAGCGGCAGGTTCACCAGAACCGCCTGCTCAAAATCGCTCGTGAAGGTGGCCAGATGACGCCTGCTGATCTGGCAAAGTTCGAGGTGCAACGACGCTATGCCACGCTGGTAGCGCTGGCCATCGAAGGCATGGCCACCGTCACCGATGAAATCATCGACCTTCACGATCGCATCATCGGCAAGCTGTTCAACGCGGCCAAGAACAAGCATCAGCAGCAGTTCCAGGCTTCCGGCAAGGCGATCAACGACAAGGTGCGGATGTATGGGCGCATCGGTCAAGCGTTGATTGAGGCCAAGCAAAGCGGCAGCGATCCGTTCGCCGCCATCGAGGCCGTTATGCCCTGGGACACCTTCGCCGCCAGCGTCACCGAAGCGCAAACATTGGCGCGGCCTGCCGACTTTGATTTCCTGCACCACATCGGTGAAAGCTATGCCACGCTACGCCGCTACGCGCCGCAGTTCCTGGGCGTGCTCAAATTGCGGGCTGCGCCCGCCGCCAAGGGTGTGCTCGATGCCATCGACATGCTGCGCGGCATGAACAGCGACAGCGCGCGCAAGGTGCCCGCCGATGCGCCAACCGCATTCATCAAGCCGCGCTGGGCAAAGCTGGTTCTGACCGACGACGGCATCGACCGGCGTTACTACGAGTTATGCGCCCTGTCGGAGCTGAAGAACGCGCTGCGCTCCGGTGATGTCTGGGTGCAGGGTTCTCGCCAGTTCAAGGACTTCGACGAATACCTGGTGCCGGTCGAGAAGTTCGCCACTTTGAAGCTGGCCAGCGAATTGCCGCTGGCAGTGGCCACCGACTGCGACCAATACCTGCATGACCGGTTGGAATTGTTGGAGGCGCAACTCGCCACAGTCAACCGCATGGCTGCGGCCAACGACTTACCGGATGCCATCATCACCACCGCGTCAGGCCTGAAGATCACGCCGCTGGACGCGGCAGTACCAGACGCCGCGCAAGCCATGATCGACCAGACAGCTATGCTGCTGCCGCACCTCAAAATCACCGAGTTGCTGATGGAGGTCGATGAATGGACGGGCTTCACCCGCCACTTCACACACCTGAAGACCAGCGACACGGCCAAGGACAAAACCTTGCTGTTGACGACGATCCTGGCCGACGCGATCAACCTGGGTCTGACCAAAATGGCCGAGTCCTGCCCTGGCACCACCTACGCCAAGCTGTCTTGGCTGCAAGCCTGGCACATCCGCGATGAAACCTATTCGACGGCGCTGGCCGAGCTGGTGAATGCGCAGTTTCGGCAACCCTTCGCCGGCAACTGGGGTGACGGCACCACGTCATCGTCGGACGGCCAGAACTTCAGAACCGGCAGCAAAGCAGAAAGCACTGGTCATATCAACCCGAAGTATGGAAGCAGTCCAGGACGGACTTTCTACACCCATATCTCCGACCAGTACGCGCCCTTCAGTGCCAAGGTGGTCAACGTGGGCATTCGTGATTCAACTTACGTGCTTGATGGCCTGCTGTACCACGAGTCGGACTTGCGCATCGAGGAACACTACACCGACACGGCAGGCTTCACCGATCACGTGTTTGGCTTGATGCATTTGCTGGGATTTCGCTTCGCGCCGCGTATCCGTGACTTGGGCGAAACCAAGCTATTCATCCCCAAGGGCGATGCCGCCTATGACGCGCTCAAGCCGATGATTAGCAGCGACAGGCTGAACATCAAGCAAATACGCGCCCATTGGGATGAAATTCTGCGGCTGGCCACCTCCATCAAGCAAGGCACGGTAACGGCTTCGCTGATGCTGCGCAAACTCGGCAGCTACCCGCGCCAGAACGGCTTGGCCGTGGCGTTGCGCGAGCTGGGGCGCATCGAGCGCACGCTGTTCATTTTGGATTGGCTGCAAAGCGTGGAGCTGCGCCGCCGCGTCCATGCGGGGCTGAATAAGGGCGAGGCGCGCAACGCGCTGGCCAGGGCGGTCTTCTTCTACCGATTGGGTGAAATCCGCGACCGCAGTTTTGAGCAGCAGCGCTACCGGGCCAGCGGCCTCAATCTGGTGACGGCGGCCATCGTGTTGTGGAACACGGTATATCTGGAGCGTGCCACCAGTGCTTTGCGTGGCAACGGCACGGCGCTGGACGACACATTGTTGCAATATCTGTCGCCGCTGGGGTGGGAGCACATCAACCTGACCGGCGATTACCTATGGCGCAGCAGCGCCAAGGTCGGTGCGGGGAAGTTTAGGCCATTGCGACCGCTGCCACCGGCTTAGCGTGCTTTATTTTCCGTTTTCTGAGACGACCCCAGCTTAAGCGGTGACCGCCTCATTTTGCGTAGCGCCCCTGCCGTGATCGCATTTGAACGACAAGCGAAAGCCAACTCCGCTTCGCCCAGTTGGGTCCAACGTGCGGCCAAGTATTGGCGCAGTTTTTCCTGTTGCCGGGACGGCAACAGAAACTCACCCTTTCGCGCGGACGGCGTGACCAGGCCAAGCTCCTCCAACTCCTCCAGCAGCGGCGCCGCAGCCTTGCTCACCTTAACTGTTCCTGACAGAAGGAGCCTTAATGCTGCCGCTCGCAACTCGTCGTTGTCCCACTTCACGCGGTTATCCTGGTGCCGCGGATCGTTACATACTCGTCTTTGCCGCGCAAGCTACGGCTGAGTTGGAAAACAGTCGAGCGCCGGGGTTTTTCAAGCCCGGGCGCTGCCACAAGGGCCTGGACATCCATTCGCTGGCAGAACTCCGTAAGTGTGTCGAGTGCCTGCTCATCGAGCCGGTTCGCTTCATCAAGCAAGATCTGCTGCATTGCATAGCCAGCAGAACCGGAGATTCGGTTGGCCTCCTCGTTCCACGTACGCAAAATCATCACGAGCACAGCTGCGCCCGCTCCGATCGCTTCACCCGTCGAAACATCGCTCGTGGCCTCCCATTTTCCGTTGATGCGCTTCACTTCCAGCTTCAGGTGCAGATAGTTTCGGTAGTCGAATAACCGGGCCCCCTGAATCGTACCGCCGGTCTCGCGTCGGTAAAGTCGTTCCAGCGTTTCCTCCAGCGGCAAGCCGGAATCGAACAACGACAGGCTGCTATCACGCTTTAAGCAGGCAAGCATCGTTGTCATGTCGTCTGGAGTGGTGATCGTGATCTGCAGTCCCCTTATGGATCCGAAATTCACCTGTCCTAGCTCGCGGTTGAGGCGGATAACCAACGATCTTGCTGATCGCTGGCGCGCTGTAATGCCGTCTGCCAGCCCTGAAGACCGTGTACGCATGTCCTCCTCCTGCCCTGCAAGCGTTCGCTGCAGCTCGCTCATTTTTTCCGACATTTGGGCCAAGGCGATCTGTGGGTCGTCAGCGCTGGCGATGTTCCGGGGAATGCGTTGCTCGATATGTCGACGCACACGTTCCCACGCACGTAAGGTCTGAACTGCGCGCCGCTCGCCGGCCGGTTCGCTGAACCCGTCGATCCGCTTCAGGTCAAGCACAACGTCGGGGCACTCCTTCAGCCGCTCGAACAGCAATGCTTGCTGTTCCTTGGACGATTGGAAAGCGTTGATCTGGCTGCCTGTAGGAAAGTGCTGTTGGCGGTTGAGGTCGGAGTCGATTCGGCCGCGCAACCCCAGTTGGCCCACCACCCGGTCGAGCTCACGTTGTGCGCGGCGCTCAAAGCGCAGCGCCGAAAGTCTCTCTGAGGCGAGCTGCCGTTGCGCCACAACCTTTTCTTCCAGCATTTTCAGGTTAGTACGCCCCTCGATGAACGAATTGTTCGTCTCGTCATGCTCGGCACTTAGTCGGCTGACGTGCGCTCGTCCCGCCTCATTCGCTTTCTGGGCAAGGGCGACCTCCTCGTCCGTACCCTGCACCCCGGTTCCGGCCAGTTCCTCGGCGAGCGTCTTGCATCGTTCAACCGCTTGAATGAGTGCGGATGATACGTGGGAGTAGGCCGTGCGTGCCGCATCGAACTCGCGGCGCCGGGTTTGCAGTGTCTCGTCGGCCGCCCTCATGTAGCCTCTCGCCGGCTCCATTTTTGTCTGAAGAGCCGCGATCACACTACTCTTCTCGGAATATATTCGCTCGTCCTCTTCCCGTTCGAGATGGTCGATGACGCTCAGTAGCCCGGCAAGGGCTTCGCGCTGGTAGCCCAGACGGTCGCGCGACCGGCGGTAGCGTTCAAGACTTTGCTCCAGTCGTGTTCGTTGTCCTGCATCGACGACCTTGGCGAGGATCGGCAGGCCATCCAGGACTTGCCGTACCGCGGCGCCGTGCTGCCCTAGCCAGGTCTTCGCGAAACGTGCCGACTCAAGTTGACTCATGAGTCTTGCCGCTTCATCGTCGTGATTGGGCAGATCGAGCAGGCTGCGCCGTGCTTCTAGCGCCATCATGCGTTGCCGCCGCCTGTTGGATAATGCTGCCGCCTCTGCTAAACCAGCGCTCCTCGCACGCAGCGCTGCGATCGCCTGCGTAAGGGTACGGACGCCAGTTTGCTCCGCGGCCAGGGTGGGAGTCGGGTCCAGAGCCCAGGCCGCCGGCCCAAACCCAAGCAGCCTCTCTGCCAGTTGCAGGCCTTCTTTCAAAACGCGGGACTGCTCGCGCAGCTGTCCAAGTTCGTTTTCGAGACTGCCTCGCTCGCCACGCAGGCGCGCGATTTCTTCCTCCCGCGCCCTCCGGCCGAGCACGGGATATTGCGGACGTCGCGTCAAACGAGCCGCCTTTTCCCCGTCTAGCGATTCCACGACAAGTTCACTGTCTTCGAGGCTGTGCCCCTGCTGTGTGGCGAGCAAGGCTTGCTCCGACACGAACAATAACGTGTCGGGGCGGTCGCAAAGTTCCGCCGCCTGGTGGGCCGCCTGTTCGGGTGCTTCCACCACAATTGCCTCAGTCCACATACCGAGGCGCGCCTGCGTAGACGCCGCATCTTGCGCCGGCAGTTCGTCGAACCGGCCAGCCAGCAAACGCCCCTCGACGTGCTCGGCCACGGCTCCGAGCCGTGGATCAAGCAGGCCTGCGTGATGCTGCAGACCGCGAATGCGATCGGCTGTATCGTGCAGCCTGGATTCGGTACTTCGCCGACGCTCTTCAGTGTCTTCAAGAGCGCGCCGGCCTGCTCCTGCGGCTTGAACCAGGCTATCTGCCTCTGATAGCGCTGCCCACTCCGGACAGGCTTCGGCAAGAAGCTCCCGGCAGCTTCGCGCCTGAGTGTAGCGGCGCACCAGTTCTTCCAATGCCGGAAGGCGCCCCTTAGCCTCGACCAGAGCATCCTGCGTTTCGGAGATCTCTATTGTCAGGCGGGCGTTTTCGTTCTCCAGTTGCTGGAGCTGTGCGCCCTCGAGAGCTAGCTGTTCGGACAACGCTGCACTGCCAGTAATCTGGAGCTCAGCAGCCTGCTGTCGCGCCTCGGCCTGCTGCCTCGCCAGATCCCGGGAACGTGCCAGATCAACTTGCAGGCCGTCCATTTGAGCCACACGGGCATTGTGTTCCCGACGTATCGCCTCGAGTGTCAAGGCTTGCTCGTAAGCAGTGTCTGCGTTCGGTTCCTTCCACTTCTCTGCCCGAGCCAATATCTGTAACTTCCCAAGCAGGATCTCGAAACGCGTCAAATGGTCGCTCAGCGCGTCGAGCTCGACTTGTGTCGCCGTCTGGGCGCGGGTTTCGTCCTCGTATTGGTCATCCAATCGCTGCTTTACCAGGACGGCGTTATCACGGTCCAGCTTTACCGGGCTCATTGCCTTCTGTGCTGCGCACAACAAGTCACGGGCCATTCGAAACTCTGTCACTCGCCGGATCAGGCCTTCCACGGCTTTTTGCGTGTCTGCCAGCTCTTCCGCGATACGGGTGTGCTCATCCTGGGCACGCTGCAACGCCTGGGTCGCGTGCAGTTCCGCAGCTTCAGCCTGGTCACAGGCTAAGCGTGCCTGATCGGCCTGCACCTCAAGGCGTCCTTGCTCCTGCTCGGCGCCCACGAAATCAACCCGCAATGATCGGGCTTTTATGGCATTTTGTAATTCCTGCCTGCGCGCTTCTTCGGTTGCCTTGGCCGCCGCAAGTTCGACCTTCAGCTCTTCCGCGCGCTCGCGTAGGTGCGCCACTCTGGCTTGGTCGGAGAAATATTGCGTCTTCGCGGTATTGTTCGTGGCTACCTGTTCCTTCCAGACCCTGGTTTCCTGCTCATAGCGTCCCCGCGCGCCGAAATAGGCATACGATGCCATTTTCCAGGCGGCGTCGAACAACTCGCTGATCTCCGAATGCGCGTCCTGTGCGCGCTCCAGTTCCCGTTTCGTCTGCCTGCATTGCTCCAGGCTCTCGCGCATGAGCGACACGCGCCTCTCAAGCGAAGGATCCGGTGAAAGCAAATAGTCACGTAACCCGGTCTTGATCAGCGTAGCCAGCGCCGATCCTTCCATTGATGTGGACAAGACGCGGTAGAAACGCTCCTGTTCGTCGTGGGTCGTCATCGGCATCGGTGTGATACCGTGATCGAACAAGGTCTTCATATAATCGGCGAGAGACTTGTGCACCACCAACCGCCCGCCGTGCATCGCGACATGTTCGCGCAGCCGCGGCAACGGCGGCACGATGGCTCCCGCGCCCTCGCGAAGGAGCAGCACGTCATAGGGACTGGCATCGGCGGGAAGGTCGTGGACGGTCAGCGGCTTGATGTCGATCGAGGGCAGCGTCCCGCGCGTCATCGCGACACCAGCCCAGAGCTTCTTGCCTCGCGGCGTAACCCATTCGATCAGCGAGTAATTGATTCCGTCCGCCCCGAGACGCCCCCATAGCCCTCCATCGCCCCGTGTTCCCGGCGCGTTCCCGCCGATGTTCTTGAACGAAAGCAGTTTCTGGTTCGGCAGAATAGCGGTTACGTACGCCGCCATGACCGTCGTTTTGCCGGACCCGTTCTGGCCCTCAAGCCCGGTTACATGGCGGTCAAGGTCGAACGAATGGAAGATGATGCCCTTCCAGTTTGCGACGACGAGACGCTTTGCATAAGCACGAAACAGCTTCATTTGCATTCCTCTCAGGCGTCGGGATCCGAATCTGCATCGTCGCCGCCATCCGCTATCTGGCCGTCGGCGATCAGGGTTTCCAAGGCGTCGCCGAGTTCTTCGGAAGTCCGCACCGGGTCTGCGAAGCGCATGATGGCGACCAATGGCCTGACCAGGGTCGCCTCACCTCGCCCCTCACACTTAATGAAATACTGCCGCTCGAGGGATCGGACTGAAGCGGCAAAGGCTTCGCGCAGCTTGCGTGCATCCTGGTCCACGTCCCTGCCGCGGCGGCGTGGTATGACCCGCAACAACCGCTCCTCGCCCAGGATTTGTTGCAGCAGTTCGAGGACAGCTAGCTGTGGAATGCGCAGGTTCGACTCGAGCCACTTCGGATCCAGACGCATCAGGGCCAACGCCTGGCCAACCAGCATGTCCATGGCGCCGAGCTTACGCTGCCCGAGAGGCGGAGGTACTGCCAGGCGGTCAGGAAGAAGGTAGAAGTATCCTTCTTCGCGTGCCAGGAGCGTGGCGTCGTATCTTCCATAAAAACTGTCGAGGAAGGGTTTCGCGGTCGTCAGGAAATCAAACATGAAAGGATCGCAATCGGCCCCGATATGCCTGCCCCGACGTAGATCCAGGTCGACTCGCGAAAACAGCGGATCAGCTATAACCTGCTCCAGGGACTGATAAGTCATGGCAACGGGCTTTCATCTGTAGGGACCGGGTACGACGTGGCCGGCATGTCGATAAGCTCGAACCCGGACTGCGCCGTCGGCTGACGCAGGTGCAGCTCGAGCGACTGGGCGTGCAGGCGTTCCGACAAGGGGCACCATGCTTGCTCGAGAATTCGCTCCAAGGTAGCGCCGTGCGCCAGCAATATAGGCGTGGCTCGCATCAGCAGCTGGAAGTACTCGTTTTCGGTGAAGTGCGGGGCGACTTCCCGTACCGCTGCCACAATATCTAGTTCCCCTTCCTCTTTCAGGCGAGCTACAAGCGCAGCCACAGCCAGATCGATTTCATCTAGAGGCGGCTTCGCATACTCAGCCAGCTTCTGATTGGAGAGGACTTCTTGAGGCACCGATAACGGTGCTGAGGCGGCGACACGGGTCACATCGCGCAGGTGCAGAAACGGTTCGGGAGCAACGAGCACTAGTCCGTATGGCCGGTCCTGAAATTGTCGGATCTGTTCCGTCATACGGCCACGCAACATATTGTTCGGGTCGGTCTGGACGACGTCGCGGATGAACGTCTGCACGTTCCGGTAGTAGCCATGCCACTCCTCGTAGCGCCGGGTACTCCAGAGTTGGAGGCGCAGCAGCTGAGTACGGGTGCGGTCCAGCAGCACTGGAAGGTCGGGATGTCGATCGGCGTATGCGGAGAGTTCAAACAACTGACGGTCAAGGTGCTCG
Organism: Pseudomonadota bacterium; assembly: GCA_040755875.1. GTDB lineage: Bacteria > Pseudomonadota > Gammaproteobacteria > Burkholderiales > Burkholderiaceae_D > Telluria. Next base: position 150,435 of record JBFLZJ010000005.1, read on the forward strand.
ACATGTTCACTCAGAACTTCGTTCAATTCGCGCAAGGTGCGGTCGACCCGCCGGATCATTGCTACGCACGTGTCGATAGCGTCAGCCCATTCACTGTCGACAAGCTCTGTAATTTCCTTTCGTAGTGCCTTGTGCGCTGCATCCAGGCCGCGCTGCCGTTGGTCGACCATGCGGATCAGTTCGGCTACTATGTCCCGGAGAGGCCAGACTACCTGGCCTTCCCACTCCTGTTCCGTGTCCGCTGTGGCCGCTGCGTTCAGTACTTGTACCAAAACCGTCCGCATATGCATCAGCATGAAAGACAGGTTTCGTTTGGTCAGTTCCCGCTCCTTTTCCATGGAGCGCCCCAGTGCAAGACCGAGCTGCGAAAGCGTATATTCGCCTTCGCTCGTGAGCCCGCCAAAGTCGGTGCGTAGCAGGATGCCCTGTGCCCTGAGTCGCCCTATCATCCGTGTTGCGCGCTGGGCCTCGCTGTCAGTACCTGACTGCGCCAGTTCATACACGGGTGCAAAAATGCGGCGGAGAGTCTCGTCGTCCAGGCTCGGCTCACGGGCGTCGATCAAGTACGCATGAATCCCAGCAAGAAAGGCTGACTCTTCCCTGTCCAGATTCAACGTAAAATTGGTGTGCCAAGCTTCTGCGATGACCTGGGCAACAGACGCCGGGGCGTCAGGTTCTTCACGGGACTCGTCGATACCCATGCTATGTATAAGCAGACAATAGGCGAACGACGAGTGTACTCAGCGGTGTTGGGGAGACGTTGACTTATCACAGGTCAACAATGACCTGTTGTGTATGTGGGAGGGATGCGGCTGCGGTCGCGCTCTGTAGCTGGTGGTCTAAAGCTATCGATAGATCGTCGCCAAGTGTGCCATGTGTTTTTCCAAATGAGCCCGTCGGGTATCTTCAGCGATTCGTGGATAAAAGGCCGGCATCGGCGCGCGCACATATACATAAGTTGGACGGTCGGCACAGTCGGCCCCTCCGACCGCCCAGTATGTATCGTAGCGGGAAGGGGTGCGCTGGCGCAGCCAATAGGTTTTACCCCTCTCTGAGTTTTGTTGAGCAACGGCTAACAGCTCGCGGAAACTTTCAATGCAAGCACTCGAGAATATATGGGCGAGCACCCAAATTTGCGTCGCCGTTGACCAATGCGGCGGACAAGGAGAAGCCCGAGCTGACAGCCAGCCGACAATACCGTACATCTCAAGATCGCTTTCTCTAAAGAGATAGCGTGGGGTGCCACAGCCCTCCCAAATCATCCTCCAGCGGATAAAAGCCTCAGCGACCGGGCAGAAACTGGCGGTGATCTCCCCCTCTACACGCCACCAGAGATGCTGCGCGGCGCTAACAACACAACGGCGATGAGTACCTACTAATTGCCGCCATAGTCGTCGACGCACCGCTCGATACACGGTCTTTAAGCTCGCGAGCTCCGCATCACTCTTGGACGAGACCGTATACGCGACTGATTGGTCAGCCTCTGAGGAATCGTGCATGGTCGGATCGTCGTCTTCAAATAGAACTGTACGTGAGACACCTCGCTCACAGCGTTCAACACGTTCCATGTTGAGATGCAACTGCTGACTGCCTTTATCGTATCCCGTTTCTTCAAGTACATGCGATACGAATCCGAGGTATCTTGAGATGTAACCGGAGCGTTCGAGTGGGGAGAAGGAAATCTCACCCTGAGCAAGCTGGAGGGCCTTCTTGCCGATTTCGAGTTTCGAAGTAAGCACACGATCCTCGAATTGGAAAAAACGTTGCAGCTTAGTTACGAAACCATGCTCTTTTATCCGAGGAACAAGGATGTTCGCACGCGGAGCCCGCAATCTCGGCGCCCAATCGATTCCACAATGCGGGCATGCAAAGGGTTTCGAAAATATGTCGGACCTGAGCCTATAAGGAATTTCCGCACTACAGTGAGGGCATGTCGAGCGAATAGCAGTCCGATGAATTGGGCAATACGCCGCCATCGATACTTGAAAGATTGCAGGGTGAAACCCGCGTTGCAGGCATAACTCGCACCAACGCAGGTGATCACTTGATCTTAACCTTCCGTCAGGCAGAATTTCTTGGACAAACGCTGAGCGCACCTGAGTCTGATGAAGCCTGAAAATATTGCTCATCTCGTCAAGATCGAATACTTCCGAGCTTCGGAGGTCAACATCAGGTCGACCACATATCGCCGCCCGCCTCCCGGAATTTGCACTTACGAATATTTTCGCAATTTCTCGAGCGGAGAGCGCGTTCAGCATAGCAAATTTCAGGAGCAGCCCGAAGCTTGAGTCAATACCGCTATACCAATCCTCGCGCCATGTCCAACCTGCAACCGGCGGCCGAACAGTATCAAGAATTATTCGCGCGTTCTTCATTACGCTTCTTTGCAGCTAGATCCGTCGCAGGCAGGCCTAAACGAAGTTCCTCCTGGGCTTCTACATACATGGAATCCTTGATCGCCTTGTTCCAGATATCCCGGCTAAATCGAAAATTTGGTGCGTCAAGATGCTTGTTTTCCGAAAGCGCGATCTCTACAGTATGAGCGAAATACTGCATTGGGATCTCTATGTCAGAAGTGAAACCGGCATTGGCGTGCGCAGTGCAAAAGGCGTCCCATACCACGTTTGCCTGATCAAGCAGCCTAAGTCCATTGTCGAAAGCATTGGGATAGAAGAACCTTGTGAAGGTCCAATCAGAACCTTGCGGAAAACAGGCTTCATCGTATGCCGCTAAACAAGTAGCAATATCTTCGGCGCAACAAAGTCCGTCGAAGCGCATTTCTACGATCATGAAACGTAACACGATCTGAGTGTGGTTACTTTGGCGTAAGGCCGTCTTCTGATGAAGCAATTGCGGCTGCCCCACCAAAAAAGTAATCATGCGTATCCCTCTTCTTTCCAGCTTGTCGTGCACATCACGCAACCATTCGTATTCCGTCACCCCGAGTTTCTGTGCTTCATCCCCAAAAAACACAACCCAATTGTGCCCCGATCTGTCGACCAGTTCACATATCCTCTCAATCAGCCTTATACGCTTCTTGGTTACGGAGCCGGGTGCCGCACCTTTATGTCCTACTGCTTCGAGAAGATTTGCGAAGAAACCATCCTCCGATGGCGCTTTTTTAAATTCGCAGCCAAAACTAATGAAAACCGATTCCGGATAGTCAGCCTGCAAGACATTAATGACATAGCGGATACTGTACGTTTTACCGAAACGGGGATACGCATAAATGATGGCGCCAGGAGTGCGAAGGCGAATCAGGCGCTTGACACGCTCGGCCAGCGCATCGATCGAGGGCGTCGGAACAATGTAAGTCTGCTGTGTTACCGGATGCTCAGCAAAGGTGACGGGCCGCAGATAGGTAATCACAGCAACTCCTAGAAGGTGACAGTACGACGGATTTTCAGGACCCGTGGTTGCGCCGGGGTGAGGTCGGGGGAACGTGATTCGGCGGCATTTCCTTTCTGTTCCTGGTTGCTTGCATTGGATTCCGGATTGACGATTTCTTTCGCCGGGACCCGCGGAACCGGAGTCGCTGCCGACGGGAGCAACGAGACGTTTACATGGGCTTTCGCCAGATCATTTGCCGCCTTCTTATTCGTTCGAGCTTGGCTCCATTTGTATTTCTCCCACACTTCAATCGGGTTTTCACCTTCGCGTATATGTAGTTTTTTCTCGGCTATCAATCGATATATTTCCTGTCGCACCCGAAGTGAGTGCGGAGTAAAGCACCATGGGCGAGCGGCGGTTAAAATACCAAGCTCTGATCCATCTTCGAAGAACGCTTTTACAACTCTGATGTCTCGGACGTCGTAATAGATACGCAGTTTTTTGCCGATCAATCCGGCGTTCCCTGCCAATACTTCGTTGGTATATCGAGCATTCGAGAAATTGATGTGTGGACGAACGCCGTTACGAAGCGACCCCTTCACTGTAACAATCCGAGCTTCCTGTAAAAGGCAGAGACTTGATCGCAGAAAGACAGGAAGCCTTCGTAAGTATCCCGGCCGCTTCACGGAATATGCGACCGCTTCCAATGGGGTGCGTCCACCAATGCCGCTGTGAGGCTCACCGTTATAATTTCCAAGAAGAACCTCGATCAATTCCTCTAATTCGTGATACTCCACTAACAAAGAAATATCTGAGCCAGGATCGCCGAGCGCTTTCTCTATTGACGATGGATCGCTTCCTAGAGTGCCAGGCAGTCGATGCGCGAAATGAAGTGAGATGAGATGAAAAAAACGCTCAATAAAAGGGCGATCGTTTGGTTCTCCCCCCGGCCCATTGTCCGACCAGCAACCAATGATCTGATTTAACCTGATTTGCGTATCCACAGCGAGGTGTGACTTTGCGCCGTCAAAGCGCAACCAGTTCCAGCAGGCATACGCAGCCTCAGGAACCGTTGACGATGGAAAACCTCCCCCGGCTTTTATTTGGAGCCCAGGAATAGTATAGGCGCGTGGGACGAATGGGTTGAGTGCTGACTGCAGCGCAGTTGCCACATCGTCCTTGTTATATTCTTTTCCGAGGGCGAGTGAATAACCGATCACGCTTCTCGAATAGACATCGAGCAGGACAAGAATCCATATGCGATGAAGTTCGAGACACTGCTCGAACCCGAAGGGATCTTTTAATTTCACCGTTAGGCGCAGGTCAATTTTGTGTCCATCAAACTCAACGACCTCGAACGCGCGTGTAGCGGCGGGCGCCTGTTCTTTACCGCTTACGGGCGCGCCTGATCGCAGGCCACCCGCGTTGGCCACTGCTTCTCCAAATTCTTTCTCTGCCGCCTTCTTGAAATACTTTTGCAGCGACCGAAATCCGACTCGACTCTCTGTGAACGGATATTCGTTTGGCTTGATCCCTTCTGCACGACACGCTTTGAGGAATAGATCGTGGACCTCTCGAAGCGGCTTGCGCACTTCGCGTGCAGACTTTATCTTTTGGTTGCGCTTCTCAGCATGCTTGCTTAAAAGCTTCTCGATTTTCGGGTAGTCACGCAACAAGCGCTGGAATGCCCCGGATGAGCCACCGTGCCCGAACATCTCCTCCTTTATTGCTGCGGTTCGTTCGTAAGCCTTCAGCCGACTATAAGGAATGGCACCTCGGAACCCATAGATTCGCCCATCGGGGTGCTTTTTCCAGCAACGGGCAAGCGCGCGGTAGAGTGAGGCCCTGGTTACTCCGGTAGTCTCTAGAATGATCGAGACAGGAGTATGCGGGTCTGTCAGGAAGATTGTGATAGCTTCACAAATTTGTTTGAAGGACGAGCGGGCGTCCTCCGAAAGTGCCATCTGATCTACGGCCGGCCAACTCGTAAGGTCACTCAGGTGCTCAGGTATCGAGAATCTGTCAAACTTCAACGCCCCGTAGACTAGCTCTTTCATTATTTAGCCTCGATCACAGTACCGGACGAGAACATTTCGCTACCCAAGGTGCTGCATACCGCACGCCCCCGATGTAGCAAGGACAAGACGGCGACACGCAACAGTACGGGGTCCTCTTCAGGGAAATGCTGTTCGAGTTCGGTCAACGTTTTAGAGGAAGGAAGCGCTTTGGCAACCCGGTTCGATAACGTTTCTGGTATGTATTTCCCAAAGGCGGCGAGGTCGCAGAGGAAAGACTCCCAGTTTGCCAGCAACATTTTTTGGGACCCAAGATCCTCTGGGTTGACAAAGGTCGGTGTGATGTTAAAGCTAGCAGCCCAAGCCTTGAACGCAGGGATTGAAGAAGGATGATCCAAACCGGATGACAGTTCGCTGGGGCGTAGCAAAAAAACGAATTCTTCTCGTTCCTTCCGGCAAACCCAAAAATCGACTACCCGTTTGCGCTTAAGGTCTGGGAGACTAAGCGGACGCTCGCAGTAGGCTATGACATCCGAATCCGCCTCAAGCAGGGTCCATGCATCGAGCGCATCGCGTCCGAAGAGGGCCAACTGCCGCTGTATCTTGGGACCAAAAACATCATAACGATGGCTTCCATGCGGACGACTATTGTCAGCGGGACTTGCGAAGCGCAGTGGAACGGACATGCCATCTCCTGAACCAAACGTTAATTTTGCATCAATCTTAACTTAGTGAATCATTTTGTTCCAGATCATTTTCGCGCGACCGCATCGACCCGCCAACATGGTCGTTTGATCGTCTCAATCTAAGATCGTCACATTCCATTTAGGTTGAGAAGTCTGCGAGTCGCGCGATTGAGGCTGCGCAAGATGGCCAGAGTGAAGTACCTTGGGTGTATGGCCTCGAACCTGGAGGGATCGTTATGAAGAGTGCTGCCTGAAACGCTCGAACAACGCATACAGACCCTTTCAGCTGGCCCGCATGCCGCTGGAACGGTCCAGGCTGCAGCGGCCCGCCAACCATAAGCATCGGCGAGTCCCAAAATTAGTTCGCGCGTTCGCGAAGTTTCAAAATTAGTTCGCGGCAAAGCGAACTAATTTTGAGACATCAGAGCAGAAGACCCTAGAAAAATCAAGTAGTTAGCCTGGATACAGGGGTGTCAGATTTAGTTCGCCGGACGAAAGCACTGCGCTCGGGGCTGCGGCAAAGGAACCCGCAGCGGATCGGATTCGCGCACAGGAGCCGCGCCACGCCCCTGCTGTTGCATGCTACCCGGCGACCTGTTCACCGCGTCAGCGGTTCGACAGCCGATGGATCGCAATTGCCGGCAGATCGCGTTGACAGGACATCCTGGCCGGCACTGCGTTGATGTAGAGACCGCCGATGCCGGTCCCGCCGAGAAATGCTGCCAGCCAGAGATAAGGATAGCGCTCGCAAGCCGCGCCATTCTGCGCGAAGTTACGCCAGAGCGTCCTGGCGCCGGCGATGACGGCAAGGACCGCCATCTTGTCCGGGCCGCCCGCACGGATTCCCAGCCTGGGCGTGAGCCGGTCGATGCAGGCCCAGCGACTTGTCGGTCAAGGCCAGGGCCGTCAGCCCGAAGTGTTCCGGATCGGCCGCCTGCGCCAGGTCGTGGGCCGCTTCCAGTTTGCCGTGCCTGACAGGCACAGGTATCTAAGCGCGAGAAATCCCTGATGAGCGGCAAGCCGTCCGCCACCAGGTATAGAACAGCACCGGCCACCAACCGTCCCAGCAGGAATCCCGCGACAGTCCACCAATACTGCGCCGGCGAGGCGCTTCGCAGCCCGTAGGCGGCGACGACGCACATCGCCAGAAAGCACCCCAGCAGCCCCCAAGCGCAATTGGGCCCGGATCTTCCTGCACAGCTTTTCAAGCTCACTGGTGAGGGCCTCGGCAGGGATGCCGCGCTTGCAATGGACGGCGTAAAGCACCTCATGTACGACGTCGTTCATCGGGATGCACAAATGCAAGTGGAAAGCCAGGATTGTCAGTCACCAGCCGGCAACGCGCTCCACCCAGGCATGGGGCAGGTTCGCCTCTTCCAGGAGATAGCGGGTTCCAATAGCGAACTCGACAATATATTTGCTAATGTCGAGTTGTGTGAATGAGCGTTTCGCGGCATCGCTGCCGGTGTCGGGATCGTTCACTGCGTTGGACCAGGCGCCGACAGGATGCCGCCATGCCGGGATCAGTCCGGGCAGCCACGTGAATGCCGGGCGCAGCCGGCAAGACCCTGGCCACCGCAGGCTCGGCCCGACAACGCGCCCACTTCATCGAGACGGAAACGGTGGATGCGACAGCGGCAGCGTACCCCGCTCCGGCGCCGCCCCCGCCGCGATCGGCCCGCTAGGCAATCCGGCGCACCGATTCCCTCACCATCAATCCGAGCTGGGGAGTCTCCACCTCCGCCTGCTTGTGCCCCAGCATCGCGAGCATCATGCGGCCGATCCCCTTCCCCACCTCGTACAGGGGCTGGCGCACGGTGGTCAGCGGTGGCGTCGTGTACATCGAGCTGTGCAGGTCGTCGAAGCCGACGATGGAGATGTCGTCCGGCACCCGGATGCTGCGGCGGTACAGGGCCAGCCTCGCCCCGTAGGCCGTGAGGTCGTTGCTGGCGAAAATCGCGGTGAAGCGTTGGTTCGTCGCCAGCAGCTGGTTCACGGCCAGCAGGCCGCCCGACTCCTGGAAATCGCCAGGCACGATGAGTGCGGGATCGGGCGTGATCTTGTGGCGGGCCAGCGTATCGCGGTAGCCCGCCAGGCGCGCCCGGGCGTCTTCGTGATCCTCCGGACCCATGATGAAGGCGATGCGGCGGTGGCCCTGCTCCACCAGGTAATCCACCGCGTCACAGGCGCCTCGGTAGTTGTCGAGGCAGAAGCCCATCAGGCGCTCGCCTGTGAGCTTGCGGCCGAAGGCCACGATCGGTACGCGCTGCGAGTAACCCTGGATCTGCTCGTCGCTGAGCTTGCCGGTAAGGATGGCGACCCCGTCGACACGGCGGCCGATCAGCAGTTCGACGCGTTCGGCTTCCTCGTCGGCGTGCCAATGGCCGCTCATGATCAGCAAGGCATAGCCGGCTTGCTTGACCGCATCCTCGATGCCGATCATTGCCTGGCTAAAGTAACCGCTCTCGAGCGATTGCGTCAGCACGCCGATGGTGCGTGTGCTGCCCATCTTCAGGCTTTGGGCCAGGCGGTTGGGCTTGTAGTTCAGTTCGTCGATGACGCGTTCGATGGTCTTGCGCTTGTCGTCCGAAACCTTGGCGGTGCCGTTGAGGAAACGCGACACCGTCGCTGGCGAGACGCCAGCGGCGCTGGCAACCTCGTACAAGGTGGCGGTGCTGCTGTCGTCGTTTTTCATGCGTTGTGGATAGTGGCGGCGCCATCACGGGCAGGTTGACTGAAGTATATCATGCGTGGTTTCCCCTTCTTCTCAAGGCGTCGCGGCTTTCGCTCGTGCGGACCCGGACAGCACGGGCGCTCATGAAACGCTTTCATGAATCTGCCCGAACGCGTCTCGAAAACGCCACTCGCAACAGCCTTGTAAATTTTGTTTGACTTCTCGATAACTCGTAATCTACCATGAAATCGTTTTCACGGCGAATGAAACCGATTTCTAAAAAAGTCGCCGGCTGACGCGTAAATCAATAATTCCAATTGGAGACACCATGCAAACCTCTGCACCGCAATGCGGGCGGCATGCCCACGCCCAGATCCGTCTCGCCGTCCTTGCCTTCCTGGCCGGCATCGCCAGCGCCCAGGCGCAAACCCAGCCGCAGCCGCAGGACGCGGGGCAGAACGCCGCCGCGGCCGCTCCGGCCCCGTCCGCCGCAGCGACCGGCGCCGCCGGCTCCGACCCGAACGTCATCCCCGAGGTGCGCGTCACGGCGACCAAGCGCAACACCTCGCTGCAGCGCACGCCGGTCGCCGTCACCGCGCTGAGCGCCGCCGCCCTGGCCGACAACCATGTCCAGACCATGCTCGACGTCGTGGCGCTGGTGCCGGGCTTCCAGGCGACCGCCCAGGGCGACCACGGCGTGACCACGATGACCCTGCGCGGAATCGGCAACGACAGCGCCAAGACCCAGTATGCCGACCCGGAAGTGGCGTCCTTCGTGGACAACGTCTACTCGCCGCGCGCCGAGGGCGCGACCGCCCTGCTCTTCGACGTCGAGGGCATCGAGGTGCTGCGCGGGCCGCAAGGCACCCTGTGGGGCCGTAACTCCACGGTCGGCGCCGTCAACATCCAGACCGTCAAGCCGACGCTCAACAGCCATTCGGGCTACGTCGAGGCCGGCATCGGCGACTACAAGCGCTATGGCGCGCGCGGCGCCTTCAACGTGCCGCTGTCCGACACAGCCGCGCTGCGCTTCGCGGTCGTGCACGAGCAGCACGACGGCTACGTCGACTACCAGAAATTCCCGGGCGTGCCGCTCGAGGCCCAGCGCGCCGCCTTTATCGCCGATGGCGGCGACCCTGCCGCCTTCCGCCCGATCAATCCGAACAACTACGCGGTCGGCCAGCAGAAATACAATGCCCAGAACCAGACCGCCGCGCGCGTGTCCCTGCTCTGGCAGATCAATCCGGCGCTGCGCTGGAACATCGCCTACGAGAATTTTTCCGACCGCGGCACCCCGAGCGCCAACCTGATGCAGGAGCCGCGCCCCGGCCAGAAGCACTGGTCGATCCTCAGCGACAGCGCGCCCTGGATCGACCGCGACAGCCACAATGTCCGCAGCCGCCTTTCCTGGGACCTGAATCCCGACCTGGCCATGCATTACATTGCCGGCTTCTCGAAATACCGCGGCTCGATGCGATTCGACCAGGACGGCGGCGCCGTGGTGCCGACCAGCATCCGCACCGGGGGCGTGTGGCAGGAACACACCACGGTCGATTCGAACTACCGCAGCCACAGCCACGAGCTGGAGCTGCAGTCGCTCGGCAGCAAGACCGTCGACTGGCAGGCCGGCCTGTATTACGCGGCCGAAAAGAACGACATCCGCTTCGACATCCCGGTCTTCAACGGCACCCAGGACGGCACCGTGTCCTGGCAGGGTTCCTTCATCCAGCCCGAGGAGACGGTGGAATCGGCCGCCGCCTTCGGCCAGGCGACCTGGAACGTCAGCAATGCCCTGCACCTGACCGCGGGCGTGCGCTATACCCACGACAAGCGCGAGAACGTCGGCGGACGCGCCTATAACTGGACCGGCGGCGCCGGCGTGCCGGTGGTGCCGCTGAACCCATCGATGGATCCAAGCCAGCCAGGCCAGGGGTTCACGCCTGGCGTGCCGGGCAACGACGGCGTGTTCAAGGGCAGCAAGGTCACCGGCCTGCTGCGCGCCAACTACGACATCGACCGCAACAATATGGTGTATGCCAGCGTGGCGACCGGCTACAAGTCGGGCGGCGTGCAGGACCGCGGCCTGAGCTACCAGCCGGAAACGCTGACCAACTACGAAATCGGTTCGAAGAGCACCTTCCTGAACGGCGGCCTGCGCATCAACAACGCCCTCTTCTACTCGGACTTCAAGGACTTCCAGTTCAACTCGCCGGTCAACTTCACCGACGGCACGCGCGGCCTGGCGATCGAGAATGCCGAAGGGGCGAAAGTCTACGGCCTGGAAAGCGAGATCGCCGCGCGGGTGGGCAGCAACGGGCGCCTGCAGGTGACGCTGGCCGTGCTCAAGGCGGAGCTGGGCGACCTGGTGGCGGGGTCCAACGACTATGCGCTCCCTGCCTGCACGGTCGATACCAGCATCGCAACCTGCCTGGATGTCAGCGGCAACAAGATGCCGCATGCGCCGCGCTTCTCGACCACGATCCAGTACCAGCACAACTTCCACGTCGGCAACGACGGCACCCTGTCGCCGCGCATCACGGCCCACTACGAGACCGACGCCGAGCTGAGCGTGTTCAATCTCGGGCCGGAAGACCGCCAGGAGGCCTACGCCACCGCCGACCTCGGCCTGCGTTACCAGAACGGCAAGGGATGGTGGATCGATGCCTGGGTGCGCAACGTGAACGACAAGAAGATCAAGACCAGCGCCTTCAACGGCTTCGGGCCGTGGCTGGCGCAGTACAAGCCGCCGCGCACGGTCGGCATCAATACCGGCTTCGACTTCTGACGAGCCGCCCGGCGGCGCTCCCAGCGGCGCCGCTGCGCGCAAGGCAGGCTCCCGCCGAGGGGCCTTGCCGGCGCGCGCCCCTCCGCATAACCGAAAGCTTCATTTATGAAACCGATTTCAATTTCCGCGCAGGACTTTCCGGACGACTTCGTCTGGGGCACCGCCACCAGCGCATTCCAGATCGAGGGCGCTTCCAGCGCCGACGGCAAGGGTCCATCGATCTGGGACAGCTTCTGCACCCGGCCCGGCGCGATCAACGACGGCAGCGACGGCAAGGTCGCCTGCGACCACTACCACCGCTACCGCGAGGACGTTGCCCTGCTGCGTACGCTGAACGTCGATGCCTACCGCTTCTCTATGGCGTGGCCACGTGTGCAGCCGAACGGCAAAGGGGCATGGAACGAGGCCGGCTTCGCATTCTACGACCGCCTGCTCGACGAGCTCGCCCAAAACGGCATCGCCGCCCACCTCACGCTGTATCACTGGGACCTGCCCCAGGCCCTGCAGGACGAGGGCGGCTGGCTCAACCGGGACACGGCGCAGCGCTTCGCCGACTATGCCTACGAGGTCAAGCGCCGCTTCGGCGACCGCATCGCCGCGATCGCCACCCACAACGAGCCCTGGTGCACGGCCAATCTCGGCTACGGCAATGCCCAGTTCGCGCCAGGCGTGGTGGACATCAAGCAGAGCGTGCAGGTCTCGCACCACCTGCTGGTCTCGCACGGCCTGGCGATGCAGGCGATGCGCGCAGCCCCCGGCGCGGCGCAACTCGGCATCGTATTGAACCAATGGACCGCCGACCCGGCCACCGATTCCGAAGCCGACCGCGCCCTGGCCGAATGGGAGTACGCGCGCTCGGTGCAGTGGTTCATGGACCCGATTTTCAAGAAGCGCTACCCGGAGCTGGCCTTGCGCGGCCATGGCGCCAACGCCCCGCTGGTGCGGGACGGCGACTTCGACATCATCGCCCAGCCGCTCGATTTCCTCGGCTGTAATTATTACTTCCGTTCCTGGTGCAGCGCCGAGGAGCCGCCGCGTCCCGCGCCGGCGCCGCATGGCAGCACCGACATGGGCTGGGAGATCTATCCCGAAGGCCTGTCGGAGCTGCTGCTCAAGCTCAAGGCGGAATATGCGCTGCCGCCGATCTACATCACCGAGAACGGCATGGCGCGCGCCGACCGGGTCGAGGGCGGCCAGGTGCACGATCCCGAGCGCATCGCCTTCGTGCAAAGCCATCTTGCCGCCCTGCGCCAGGCGATCGATGCCGGCGTGGACGTGCGCGGCTATTTCCTGTGGAGCCTGCTCGACAACTTCGAGTGGAACTCGGGCTACGCCAAGCGCTTCGGCATCGTGCACGTCGACTACGAAACCCAGCGCCGGACGATCAAGGACAGCGGCCACTGGTACCGCGCCTTCCTCGCCGGCCGCGGCCGCTGACCTGTAAAAGGGAGAACCCATGCAACCGAGCTTCCACCAAGATGGCCCGCGCCTGCTGGCCGACATCGGCGGCACCAACGCCCGTTTCGCGCTCGAACGCGCACCAGGGCAGCTGAGCGCCCTGCGCACCCTGGCCTGCGCGGACTACCCGCGCTTCGAGGACGCCGTCGGCGCCTACCTCGCCGGTGTCGGCATCGAGGTCCGCCACGCGGTCGTCGCCATCGCCAATCCGGTGGACGGCGACGCCATCCGCATGACGAACCACGACTGGGCCTTCTCGACGGCCAGGGCGGCGCGCGAGCTGGGCCTGGACACGCTGCTGGTCGTCAACGACTTCACGGCCCTGGCGATGTCGCTTCCTGCCTTGACGCCGGATGAGACGATGCAGGTCGGCGGCGGCGCGGCGCGGGCCGGCAGTGCGATCGGACTGGTCGGCGCCGGCACCGGGCTGGGCGTTTCCGGCCTGGTGCCGGGTCCCGGCGGGTCCTGGACCCCGCTGCACAGCGAGGGAGGGCACGTCTCCTTTTCTCCCGCCGACGAGCGCGAGCTGGCGGTGCTGCGCCACTGCTGGGAGCATTACGAGCACGTGTCCGCCGAACGGCTGGTGTCCGGGCCGGGCATCGCACTCATCCGCGAAGCGCTGGCCGCCCGCCACGGGATGCGGGCCGAGCCGCTGTCGACCGCCGAGATCGTCTCTCGCGGCCTGTCCGGCGCCGACCCGCTGTGCCTGGAAACGCTCGACTGTTTCGCAGCCATGCTGGGCACGGTGGCCGCCAACCTCGCGGTGACGCTGGGCGCGCGCGGCGGGATCTATATCGGCGGCGGCGTGGCGCCGCGCCTGGGCAGCTGGTTCGCCCGCTCGCCGTTTCGCGCGCGTTTCGAGAACAAGGGCCGCTTCAGCGCCTTCACGGCGGCGATCCCGACCATCCTGATCACGGCGCCCTGCCCCGCGCTGGCCGGCGCCTCGCGCATGCTGGCCGCCCACCTGGACAGCCGGGCCCGCGCGGCCAGCGGCGCCGCTTCGCCGACGGAGCCAGCCCATGCGCATGCCTGACCAGCCCCGTTCGCCGCTGCTGTGGGTGCCCACGGGCTACTTCACCATGGCCCTTGGCTATGTGATGCTGACCAGCGTGACCGCGATCATGTTCAAGAACCTGGGCATGGACAACGGCACCGCCGCCCAGTATTCGAGCCTCCTGATCCTGGCCTACACGATCAAGCCGCTGTTCGCCCCCTTCGTCGAGATGTACCGCACCAAGAAGTTCTTCGTGCTCTGGGCCCAGGTGCTGATCGGCTTCGGTTTTGCCGGCGTGGCGCTGGCGATGTCGCTGCCGGGCTACATGACGGTGCTGATGGCGATCTTCTTCGGGCTGTCCTTCATCGGGGCCACCCAGGACATCGCCAGCGACGGCGTCTACGTCACCTCGCTCGACAGCCGCGCCCAGTCGCTCTACTGTGGGCTGCAGAGCCTGTCCTGGAACATCGGCCCGATCATCGCGGCCGGCGGCATGGTCTATCTCAGCGGCTACCTGCACAGCCGCGTGTTCGGGCATGACCCGAAGGTGTTCGGGCCGGACTGGGTCGAGGCCTGGCGCGTGATCTTTGCGCTGGTCGCCGGCATCGTGTTCCTGATGGCGCTCTGGCACGCCCGCGTGATGCCCGATGGCGCCCGCGCCGCCGATACCCCGGCCAGCATGCGCGACGCGGGCCGCATCCTGCTCGACGCCTTCGTCACCCTGTTCCAGAAGCGCGGGATCTGGCGGATGCTGGCCTTTGCCTTCCTGTTCCGCCTGAGTATCGGCCTGCTGGAGAAGATCGGTCCCTTCTTCATGGTCGACCCGGGCAGCAGGGGCGGCCTGGGCATGTCGAACGAGATGCTGGGCCTGGTCTACGGGACCTATGGGCTGGCGGCGGTGCTGCTCGGCTCGCTGCTGGGCGGCTGGTACGTGGCGCGCCGCGGACTGAAGGCGACGCTGTTCGTGCTGTGCTGCGCCGTGAACATCCCGAATGTCACCTTCCTGTTGATGAGCATTTACCTGCCCTCCAGCCTGGTCCTGATCACGGCAGGCGTCGTGATCGAGAAGTTCTTCTTCGGCTTCGGCGCCGTCGGTTTCATGATCTACCTGATGCAGCAGCTCGCGCCGGGCAAGTACACCACCACCCACTATGCCTTCGGCACGGGGGTGATGGGCCTGTGCGGCATGGTGACCGGCGTGGTGAGCGGCCACCTGCAGGAGATGCTGGGCTACGTGAATTATTTCGTGTTCGTGATGATCGCAACCATCCCTTCTTTCCTCGCGACCTGGTTCGCGCCCTTCCACCAGGACGCGGCGAACGCGCCCGACAGCTGCGCGGCCGACGGCAAGGCGGTGCCGGCATGAAGCCGCTCTTCCTCTTCCTCATGCTGGCAGGCGGCGCTTGCCTGGCTGCGCCGGCGCCGGCGCCGGGCATCAAGCTGAACCAGCTCGGCTACCTGCCGCAGTCCAGCAAGCTGGCGGTGGTGCCCGCCGGTGCGGCGTCGCGCTTCGAGGTCCAGACCCTCGAGGGCAAGACCGTGCTGCGGGGACAGCTCGCCGCGCCTTCGCAGTGGGAGCCGGCCGGCGAAAGCGTGCGGGTTGCCGATTTCAGCCTCCTGGGCCAGCCCGGCGCCTACCGGATGAAGGTGGCGGGGCAGCCGCTGTCGGACCCGTTCGAGGTCCGGCCCGGCGCCTACCGTGCCCTCGGCATGGCGGCCTTGAAAGCCTTCTACATGAACCGCAGCGGTACGGAGCTGCCCGCACGCCATGCCGGACCGTATGCACGCCCGGCCGGTCACCCGGACGACCGGGTGCTGGTGCATGCCTCGGCCGCCTCGCGCACGCGGCCCGCGGGCGCCGTCATCGCCGCCAGCAAGGGCTGGTACGACGCCGGCGACTATAACAAGTACATCGCCAGCTCGGCGATCTCGACCTATACCCTGCTCGCGGCCTACGAACACTTCCCCGACTGGTTCGGCCGGCTGGATGTGAACATTCCCGAGTCCGGCGACGCGGTGCCCGACATCCTCGACGAGGCCAGGTGGAACCTCGAGTGGATGCTGGCGATGCAGGATCCGGAAGACGGCGGCGTCTACCACAAGCTGACCAACCTGCGCTTCGACGCCATGGTCATGCCGCACCAGGCGATGCGCGAGCCGCGCTACGTGGTGGCCAAAAGCACCTCGGCCGCGCTCGGCTTCGCCGCGACCATGGCCACCGCCAGCCGGGTGCTGGCGGGATACGGCATTCGCTGGCCGGGGCTCCCGGACAGGATGCTGGCCGCCGCCGAGCGCGCCTGGACCTGGGCCAAAGCCCATCCGGAGGTGCGGTTCAGGAATCCGCCCGACGTGCTCACCGGCGAATACGGCGACGCCCGCCTGGACGACGAGTTCGCCTGGGCCGCGGCCGAGCTGTATATCGCCACGGGCAAGGACGACTATTACCTGGCGCTGCAGCCGGAAACGGTATCGAACACCGTGCCGGCCTGGGACGACGTGCGCGGCCTGGCCTGGATGTCGCTGGCCCACCATCGTGCGCGGCTCACGCCCCTGGCCGACCAGACGCTGATCGCCAGCCGCATCGATGCGCTGGCGGCGCGGCTCGCCCAGGAGGCGGGTGGCGGCTACCGGGTCAGCATGCGAGGACCGGACTTCGTCTGGGGCAGCAATGCCGTGATGCTGAACCAGGCGATGATGCTGGTCCAGGCCTATCGCCTGAACGGCAAGCGCGCCTACCTGGCGGCCGCCCAGTCCAATCTCGACTACGTGCTGGGCCGCAACCCGATCGGCCGTTCCTTCGTGACCGGGTTCGGTGCGCGCCCGCCCATGCATCCGCATCACCGCCCTTCCGAGGGCGACCGGGTGTCCGCGCCGGTGCCGGGCTTCGTCGTCGGCGGCCCCCAGCCATTCCAGCAGGACAAGGCCGAGTGCCCACCTTACCCATCGGCGCTGCCGGCGCTTTCCTGGCTCGACCATGTCTGCAGCTATGCCGGCAACGAGGTGGCGATCAACTGGAATGCACCGCTGGTCTACGTCGCCGCGGCGATTTCCGTCCTGACTCCCGATTCCGAAAGCACGAGCATGCACAAGAAACCCGCCACCCTGGAACAGATCCTGCGCCAGGAAAGTCTGCTGCAGTTCGACAGCTTCAGTAACGACGCGGCCCTCGAGATCGGCCTGAAGCTGGTCGACCTGGCCCGCGCCGAGGGCAAGGCGGTGACCGTGGATATCCGGCGTAACGGCACGCTGCTGTTCGCCCACGGGACGAGCGGCGCCACGCCGGATCACGCGGAGTGGATCCGGCGCAAGAACAACCTGGTGAACCGCACCGGCCACAGCTCGCTCTACACACATACCGAAGTGCGGGCCAGTGGCGGCGACATCGAGGCCATCCCGACGTTCGACGTGCGTGACTACGCGGCCCATGGCGGCGCCTTTCCGGTGGTCGTGCGCGGCACCGGCCAGGTCGGCACGATCACGGTGTCGGGCCTGCCCGGACCGGAGGATCATGCGCTGGTGGTGCGCGCATTGAAGGACTACCTGAAGGTCGACGGCGACATCTGAGCGCGCGAAAGGAAACATGATGGCAGACCTCGTACGATGGGGAATCCTTGGGACCGGCGGCATTGCGCGGGCATTTGCCCACGCGCTGCGGCAGACGCCGGATGCGCGCCTGGTGGCGGTCGGCTCGCGCACGGCGGCGGGCGCCGACGCCTTCGCGCGCGACTTCGATGCCCAGGCCTGCTCCTCCTACGAGGCGCTGGTGGCCTGCCCGGATGTCGACATCGTCTACATCGCCACGCCCCACACCATGCATGCCGAAAACGCCATGCTTGCGCTCGCAGCCGGAAAGGCGGTGCTGTGCGAAAAGCCGTTCACGATGAATGCGCGCGAGGCCGGCCAGGTCGTGGCGCTGGCGCGCAGCCGGGGACTGTTCCTGATGGAGGCGATGTGGACGCGCTTCATGCCGGCGTTCGCGGCGCTGCGGAGCATCGTCGCCAGCGGCGAGATCGGCGAGCCAGCCCTGGTGCAGGCCGACTTCGGGTTCGCCGCCACCCTCGACCCAGAGCACCGGGTGAACAAGCGCGAACTGGGCGGCGGGGCGCTGCTCGACCTGGGCATCTACCCCGTATCGATCGCCTGCGCGCTGCTCGGCCCGGTGCAGAGCCTGCGCGCCCAGGCCGTGATCGGCGAGACCGGCGTCGACCTCTCGACCGGTTTCACCATGCTGCACCGGGGCGGCGCGATGTCGGTCTCGAACTGCTCGCTGCGCGCCCGCACTCCCTGCGAGCTGACCGTCTCGGGCTCGCTCGGAAGCGTACGGATGGATCGCATGTTCCACCTGGCGCAGTCGCTGACGGTCACCGCACCCGATGGCGCCACCCGCAGCGTCGCGGCGCCCTTCCTGGGCAACGGCTACGTGCACGAGGCCATCGCGGCGGGGGAAGCGCTGCGCGCCGGCCTCCTCGAGCACCCCTTGATGACGCACGAAGAGACGCTGGCGGGGATGCGCACGCTCGACGCGATCCGCGGCCAGATCGGCCTGCGCTACCCGGCCGACGGACCAGGCGCCTGATGGTTTCCCCGGCTTCCCGGCCATGCCGGCCGGCGGCTCGGGACGCCGGTGGCCTGGCCCTCACTGCGGCCACTTCAACGCCGGATCCGGATTCGGACTCTGCGGCACCACCGAACAGATGAGCGCGAGGATGAAGATATCGTCGGGTGCGGTTTCGAGTACCGAATTGCCCGGTTGCGGCGGGGGCGCTGGCGGCGGCGCGGGTTGCGGCAGCAGGTCGGGCCTGCGCAGGACCAGCCGCTTGTTGATGATCCCGGACATGGCGAACCTGCGCTTCGGATCTTCCACCACCGCCGGCGCGTCGGTCTGGAAGCGTTCCGCCTGCACTGTCCCGGCCAGCGGCTGGCGCAGCGCGCCTGCCAGGGCGCCCGCCTGGATCATGCCGGCCGCCGCCGGCCGCGCCAGGTGCATCGAGGCGAGCGGCGTATCGGCGCGGACGGCCGCCACCGCCGGCGTGACCTGCAGGCGCTGGCGCTGGAACGAAAGGATGCCCATGTCGAGTTTGTCGCCCATGCTGCCCAGGGTCTGGTTCACGGCCTCGGCCTCGGCCTTGACGGTAGCGCGGATACGGCGGAAGAACACGACGCCGCTCGCATAGAGCGGACACTCGCCCGTATACGGCTCGGCTCCGGAACTGAGGGTGATCGGCGCCTGCGCCCGCGGCCGCCAGAAGCGCGAGGAAAAGACCGCCGAGTCGAACCAGGGACGGTGAAGTTTCGCCGAGGTGTACTCGAACTCGAGCTCGTCGACTTCGATGGCGTTGCCGGCGCTCCCGATCCGGGCCTTCAATTGCTCCGGCGCGTTGCCCTGCAGGGTCAGCACTTCGCCGCGGGTCAGCTTCATCAGCTGCCACCCGTTCTCGCAGGCGTTCGCCGGGCTGATGTAGGTTGGCCAGAACGGCATCTGGGCCAGGTCGGTGACCGTGCCGATGCCCTTCTCGGAGCGCATCTTCCATTCATCCCAGGCCGTCGTGGGCGTCTTCTGGTTCAGCAGCGCGATTTTCGCCAGCGCGTCGTCGATCTCGGCGCGGTGGCCTTCGACCAGCCAGGCCTGGCTCGCGCGGTCGCGCGCCGCGCGCAGCTCCGGTTCGGCGGCTTCCCACGCCTGCCTGGCCTCGTCTCCGCCCAGCTCGCCGCTGGCCTTGGCGGAATTGTAGTTCTGCGAGACCAGGATGTAAGCGTCGCGGCAAGTCTTGTATGCGGCGTAGGCCGGGGTATCTACCGGGGTCCCGTCGGGCCCGTTGGTGAACAGCAAAGCGCGCGCAGCGCGCAGTTGTTCCAGGTCTTGCGGGTCCTCGGGCAAGGCGGCCACTTCGGACTGCTCGAGAACGCGCCGGTAGACCTGGGGCAGCGTCGGCCGGTCGCCCAGGGTTTGCCAGACCCGGCCATCGGGAATCGCGTTGGCAAAGGTCGAGAAATCGACCAGCCCGGTCAGCGCGACGCGCGCGTCTTCGGCGGTCGGGGTCTCCGGAAAGAAGTTCAACTGGCTGGCGGTGTAGCTGCTGCCCGCGATCGGGAAGGACAGGACCACGCCCGCCTGCCCGAACACCAGTTCCGCCTTGGCCATGAGCGCAAGCGCGATCCGTGAATCCAGCGTGCCCATGGCTGCTCCTCAGCCGAATTGCTCGGGCGGGATGTCGGGCAAGGGATTCGGCGCCTTCGGAATCAGGTGGTTCACGAAGGCGATGATCTGCATGCCCGGCACCGTGATTTTTGCGCCATCGCGTTTCATCTCGCAATTCTTCTCCCCACCGGCATAGGAATAACTGCCGCTGATCTGGAACGGTCCCCAGCCGACCGAGCCGCCGGCGCTGAATTGCGAGGCGTAACTGGAGAAGGCGTTCGAGAATTCCTCGGACTCGATTTCCAGGTTGCGCACGAAGATCGCCTGGGTCGGATAGCCGATGAACTGGCCGTCCGGCACGGGCTCGCCGTTCGACGGTAACTTTTCGAAAGTCCATCCTTGCCCTGGCACCAGCGTCCAGCCGCGGTTCATGAAGAATTCGGGATAGAACCAGGGCCGCACGATCATGGCCTGGACGAGCTGGAAGGACATCCTGAAGTTCGAGATCTGCATGTCCGAATGTTCTGCCTGGACCGACCTGCCGGCCGTGCCGCCCACGCGCCACAAACCCAGGTTGATGCCGGCGCCGCCGCTCCACGAACTGGTGCGCCAGTCGGAGTGCTGGTTGACCTGTTCGTGGTAGAAGTTGTAGCCGGTCCAGCCCCCTGCGGTGGCGAAGGTGCCGGGAATGATGGTGGTGTAGCGGAACGGCGAGTTGCTGTCGATATCGGTGAGGACGGCGCGGTCGTACAGCTCCTGCAGGCGCTGCTTCCACAGTCGCATGGAGCGCTGGGTCACCTGTGCAATGTAGGCGTTGATCTGGTCGACCTCGTTTCGGTAGCCCTGGCTGGTCCAGCGGTCCTGCGCCGCCTTCACCTTGAGAAAATAGTTCTCGGCATTCAGCGTGAAGTCCGCCACGGCCGCGGCGCCGGGCTGCCCGACCGCGGTCATCGCCTGGATCCGCTTGTTCTGGTAATTCGTCGCGGCATCGACGTAGTTCGCCATCGCGTCGGTATAGGCAACCATCACCGGACCGGGCACGGTGACCTCGGTTTCCTCGTCGGTCACCAGATTCTTGGTGACCTTCTTCTGGTACAACAGGCCGCGGAATTTTTCCATCTTGGCCTTTTCTTCCTCGGTCACGTCGTTCTGCACCACCTTGGAGGCGCGCAGGATCTCGCCGTACATGTGGCTCATGCGTGCTTCCGATGTGCGGTAGATGGTCTGCTGCCTGTCCCCGTCATACATGCCCGAGACGTCGGGCACGAAGTCGACGGCGCAAGCGAAATTGAAGGCCTGCTTCTGCATCTTGCGCAGGTGGTCGGCATCGGCAATGCTGCCCAGCCCCTCGGCCGCGAATTCGAAATCTTCCGGCATGAATGGAATGCCCGGCTGGCACCAGGAAATCTTGTTGTTGCACGGCGCCGGCACCCGCGCGTCGCCGCCAGTGAGAATCTGGTTCAGTGTACCCAACAGGCTCTTCCCGAGCTCTTCGACGCTTGGCATGATCGCCTCCTTCAGGACGGTCCAGCACGATGAATGGCCGATGACTTGCACGGTCGCGGTCAAGGGCACCGACCAAAACCCCATGGCGGCGTTGCATCGTCTCGCCGTACGCTCGCACTGCCTTCGACGACGCGCCTCGACCTGGTGGTTTCGTTCGACGCTCTTGTTTCATTCAGACCGGGGCCCGGAATTCTTTGTTCGGCCGCCCCTTCGGATTCAGTCGATTCCTAACGCCGTCGGTAATCTCCTCAGATTCAGCTGTTCCCGCCCGACTTGATGATCTCGTCGTGGCGCTCGTTGTCGGTCTTGTGCAGGTAGGCGGCCGTGGTCGCGATGTTGGCGTGGCCGGCGGTGTCCTGCAGGGTCTTCAGTTGCACGCCGTTGTTGGCGTGATTGGTGAGCATGCTGTGGCGCAGCCAGTGCACCGAGGCATGGCGCAGGGCCGCCGCGGAATCGCCGTCGCCCTGGCGCTCCGCTACCAGCGCGGCTTCGGCGAAGACAGCCTTCAGCGCTTCGCCCGCCGCTTCGTCGGACAGGCGGCTGACCGCCCGGCTGCGGCTCGACAGGACCAGCGGCATGCGGTCGGCGCGGTTGGTGTCGGGCGCGAGGCCGAAGGCTTCGCGGTAGCGCCGGAAGGCCTCGAGCATCTGGGGCGGCACGGGCAGGCGGCGCGGCTTGTTGCCCTTCCCGATCACATCCAGCCACCAGCGCCCTCCTCCCTCGCTGTAGATCGATCCCATGGAGGCGCCGACGATCTCGTTCAGGCGCGCCCCGGTCTGGGCAAAGGCGATCAGGAGGAAGCGGTCGCGCTCGCGCCGGCGCAGCGCCGGCGGCGAATCGGCCGGGCGCGCCGTGACGGTGGCGATCGCCAGCTCGATCGCCTGCGGCGTGAGGTAGCGCGTGATGCGGCTGCTTGTGGGCGTGCGAACATTGCGCACGAGCGCGCCGGGATTGCGGCGCAGGTAGCCGGTCTGTTCGGCGAAGGCCAGCAGACCCTTGACGGCGATCATGGCCTGGCGCCGGCTGGGATCGGACAGCGGTCCGGTGAAGGGCCGATAACGCGGGTCGCTGCGCGGCCACTTGGTTGTCGAGATCCAGTCCGGCGGCGGATTGCGCAAGAATTCTTTATAGGCGTTGAGATCGGCCACGTTCAACTGGGCCAGGGTCTTCTTCGCCTCCTCGCGGCACCAGGTGAGGAAGCGGTAGAGCTCCTTCTGGGAGTTGGCGATCGACCTCGGCGTCAGCTCGCCGTTGGCAATGAACTCGCGCGCAATTTCGACGTCGGTCTGGGCTTCCGTGATCGGGTCGTCCGCCACCCGGAACATCTTGACGTCGAGCCGGCCGCTGGGTGCGCCGGCGCCTTCGTCCAGCCTGGTCGGGCCGAGGTCGAGCGGAATGAATTTGGTCATGGGTGCTGCATGTATACTGTATGGATATACAGTATAGCAAAAGCAAGTCATCCGCGATACGCCTTCAGCAGCCCCGTGCTACCCTCTCCCTTGATGCTTCAACAACCAGAGAGCGCATGCACATGAACACGATCCAGCTGAACGAGAGCGACGCCCTGCTCGTCATCGACATGCAATACGACTTCCTGCCCGGCGGCAGCCTGGGCGTACCCAGGGGCGATGAAGTGCTGGCCCCGATCAATACCCTGATGGGCCTGTTCGCCGCCCGCGGCCTGCCGGTCTACGCCTCGCGCGACTGGCACCCGGAGAACCACTGCTCCTTCGCCGCCCGCGGCGGGCCTTGGCCACCGCATTGCGTGGCCGATACCGAAGGCGCCGCATTCTCGAGAGAACTGGCCTTTCCGGCCGATATGGTGACCATCTCGAAGGCCGACAGCCCCGACGCCGACGCCTATTCCGCCTTCAACGGCACCGCCCTGGCCGACCATTTGCACCAGCACGGCGTGACCCGGGTCTTCGTCTGCGGCCTGGCGACCGATTACTGCGTGCTCAATACCGTGATCGACGCCCGCGAGAATGGTTTCGACGTCGTCATCCTGCCTGAGGCGATGCGGGCCGTCGACGTCGCCGCCGGCGACGGCGAGCGGGCGATCGCACGCATGACCGGGCTCGGGGCGCGCGTGGTGGAACTCGGGGAACTGGCCGACGTCGCCGACCTGCCGGCAACGCCGGCGTAAAAAAACTGGCCGCGGCATCGCCGGCGGCCAGTTTCTCTATGCCATGCGCCGGCTGGCGCCGGCGCCGATCAGTTCGGCTTGTTCAGCAGCGAGCGCGAACGTGCGTAGCCGAAGTACACGACCAGGCCGAGGACCAGCCAGATCACGAAGGCCACCCAGGTGTGCCAGCTCAGGAAGGACATCAGGGCCAGGCAGAACAGGATGGCCAGGGCCGGCACGACCGGGACGCCCGGGCAACGGAAGGCGCGCGGCAGATCCGGACGGGTCTTGCGCAGGACGATGACGGCCACGGAGACCAGCGAGAACGCGGCCAGGGTGCCGATGTTGACCAGTTCCGCGAGCACGTCCAGCGGGACGACGGCGGCGATCAGGCCGAAGATGATGCCGACCATCCAGGTGGCGAAATACGGGGTGCCGTATTTCGGATGCACGGTCGAGAACTTCTTCGGCAGCAGGCCGTCGCGCGACATGGCGAACAGGATGCGGGTCTGGCCGTAGGCCATCACCAGGATCACCGTGCTCATGCCGAGGATGGCGGCGAGGTCGACGAAGCCGGCGACCCAGTCCTGGCCGGCGTACTGCAGCGCCAGCGACACAGGGTGGTCGACGCCCTTGAAGTTCGGGAACGGGACGATGCCGGTCATGATGCCCGAGACCAGGACGTACAGGATGGTGCAGACGACCAGCGAACCGATGATGCCGATCGGCAGGTCCTTGGTCGGGTTCTTCACTTCTTCCGCGGCGGAGGTGACCGCGTCGAAACCGATGAAGGCGAAGAACACCAGGGCGGCCGCGCTCATCACGCTGCCGACGCCGAAGGGCATGAATGGCGTCCAGTTGTCCGGCTTGACGTAGTTCATGCCGACGAAGATGAACAGCAGCACGACGCCGGTCTTGATCAGCACCATGATGTTGTTCACACGGGCCGATTCGCGCACGCCGAGCGAGAGCATGAAGGTCAGGACCATCATGATCAGGAAGGCCGGCAGGTTGAAGACGGTGGCCACGCCGGGCACGGCGCCAGGCGCGGCGCGCAACGCTTCCGGCAGCACGACGCCGATGCCCTTGAGCAGCGACTGGAAGTAGCCGGACCAGCCGACGGCGACCGTCGAGGTGGCCAGGCCGTATTCGAGCAGCAGGTCCCAGCCGATCATCCAGGCGACGATTTCGCCCAGGGTGACGTAGGAATAGGTGTAGATCGAGCCGGCCACGGGAACGCTGGAAGCGAATTCCGCATAGCACAGGGCGGCGAAGCCGCAGGCGATGGCGGCGATGATGAAGGAAACCGTCAGCGCCGGGCCGGCCGTGACCGCGCCGGTGCCGGTCAGCACGAAGATACCCGTGCCGACAATTGCCCCGATACCCATCAGGACCAGGTCCATCGGTCCGAGGACCTTCTTCAGCCCGCCCGGGGTGCGGCTGCCCGCCACCATGGCATCGAGGTTTTTCGTCCTAAAAATACTCACTGCGTGTTCTCCTGGTTATGCATTATCGTCTCCTCTCGGAAGGCGCCGAACCCTATCGAGCTTGCCTTTCCCGCTTTCCTGCAGCCTTTCTGTTTTTCGCCGGCCCATTTTCACGCACGCGTGCCCTCCTCCGCCAGGCGCGTCGCGCCGGCGGCACCGGGTATAGCCATCACTGGATAAAAAGAAAGCGCCCGCTATGCAGCCAGGCGCCTATCGACCTACCCCGTTGACCGCCGCGTCCTTACACGCGTGCGTCTCGAGCGATAACAATAAGCCAGCACATCCGCATTATTGCTCCGTCAACCCCTGTTGAGCAAGCGCCCTCCGTACGGCGTCGGCTTCCGGGTCGCCTTTTTCGATGGCTTCGTAGTACTGTTTGGCCTGGGAACGGGTGATGTGGGGCGGCAAGGGCGGGATATTCGCCTCGCTGACGATGTCGAGGACGAAGGGTTTCTTTGCAGAAAAAGCCGCATCCAGCGCGGGGCCGAGCTCCTCGGGACGCTCGACCCGGGCGCCGTCCAGGCCAAGCAGGCGCGCGTAATCGGCGTAGGCCAGGTCCGGCAACTGCTGGGACGCCTCGAATTTCGGTTCGCCGGCCATGCCGCGCTGCTCCCAGGTGACGAAGTTCAGGTCGCGGTTGTTCAGCACCAGGACGATGAGGCGCGGGTCGCTCCAGTCCCGCCAGTGCCGCGCGACCGTGATCAGGCAGTTCATGCCGTTCATCTGCATCGCGCCGTCGCCCACCGTCGCCACCACCAGCCGCCCGGGGTGCGCCATTTTCGCGGCGAAGGCATACGGCATGGCCGAACCCATGGTGGCCAGGCCGCCGGAGAGCGAACCCAGCATGCGCGAGCGCGCCTGGATCTCGAGCGCATACCAGGCGGTGGTCGAGCCCGAATCGCCGGCCAGGATGGCGTCCTCGGGCAGGCGCTGCGACAGCTCCCGGAAGGCGCGCTGGGGATTGAGTTCGGGCGTCTCCTGCATCGCCTGGCGTTCGAGCGCCTGCCTGCTCTCGCGCACCTTCTGCTCGATCGTCTCCTGCCAGGAGCGGT
Organism: Pseudomonadota bacterium; assembly: GCA_040755875.1. Lineage (GTDB taxonomy): Bacteria > Pseudomonadota > Gammaproteobacteria > Burkholderiales > Burkholderiaceae_D > Telluria. Next base: position 176,686 of record JBFLZJ010000005.1, read on the forward strand.
CCTGCTTGCGCTCCAGGAGCGGGATCAGGGCCTGCAGCGTCGCCTTGGCGTCGCCGACCAGGTTCGTTTCCATTGGGTAGCGCAGGCTGACCATCTTCGGATCGATGTCGATCTGCACACCGCGCGCCTGGCCCTCTTCCGGCAGGAACTCCGAATACGGGAAGCTCGAGCCCACCATCAGCAGGGTGTCGCACTCGTTCATCATGTCGAAGCTGGCCCGGGTGCCGATGATCCCGATCGACCCGGTGACGAAGGGGAGATCGTCGGGAACCGTCATCTTGCCGAGCAGCGCCTTGGCGATGCCGGCGCCAAGCAGGTCCGCCAGCTGGACCAGCTCGTCCGCCGCCCCATGCGCGCCGGCCCCGGCGAGGATGGCGACGCGCCGGCCGCTGTTGAGGATATCGGCCGCCTCCCGCAGCGCCCGCGGGGGCGGCACCTGGGCGAAGGACAGCGTGCCGATGCCGGACAGGACGTTGCCGTGTTCGCGCGGCGGGGTCGGCACCGCCTCTTCGTCCTGCAGGTCCGAGGGAATGATGACGCAGCAGACGCAGCGTTCGCTGCGCGCCGTGCGCATGGCGCGGTCGATCAGGTGGCGGATCTGCCCGGCCGTGGTGGCCATCTGCACGAAGGCGCCGGCCACGTCCTTGAACAGCGAGACCAGGTCGACTTCCTGCTGGTAGCTGCCGCCGAGGGAAGCGCGCTTCTGCTGGCCGACGATGGCCACCACCGGCTGGTGGTCGAGCTTGGCGTCGTAGAGACCGTTGAGCAGGTGGATCGCGCCCGGGCCGGAGGTCGCCATGCAGACGCCAACCTCGCCCGTGTACTTGGCGTGGGCGCAGGCCATGAAGGCGGCGAGCTCCTCGTGGCGGGTCTGGACGAAGGCGATGCGGTCCTGGCGGCGCATGGCGGCCAGGATGCCGTTGATGCCGTCGCCGGGATAGCCGTAAATGCGGCCCACCTGCCATTCGTCGAGCCGTTGAAGAAGAAAATCGCCCACCGTCATCATCAATATATCTCCATAAACAACCGGGCGGATGCCCCTGCGGATGAGGATAGCATCGGCTACCCGCGCCGACCGCACGTTACCGGGCAGCTATGAGCGGCGGCGTCCGCGCAAGGCCGGCCGGAGGAAGACCCAGCAATACAGAACCAGGTTGACGAGCACGACGCCGGCCGCCAGCCCCAGCTGGATCTCGCGCGTCAGCTCGCCCGGATACAGCAGGGGCAACACATACTGCTCGATGAAGCCGCCGTCATAGCCTTCCAGCCCGGCGCGCATGCGCAGCAGGTTCTCCCACGCCGTCAATGGACAGCCGCGCCCGCTCAGCTCCACGAAACATCCCCAGGCCGCCGCCGGCAGATGCAGCCAGGCGAGCATCCGCCAGCGCGCCACCAGCAAGGCGCCGAACACGACGAACAGCACGAATGCCAGGTGCAGCAGCAGGACTGCGGCGGCGGCCAGGGCATAGCTCATGCGAGACGCTCCCGGCTGCGGCCGCACGTCCGGACGTCAATGCGGGACGACCTCGTCGGCGGCGGGGGCCTGCGTTGCGCTATCGCCCCCGGAGGCCGCACGGCCTTCGATGCAATCGCCTGCGAACCCGGCCAGGCGCGCGATCGCGTCCTGCGCCGAGCGCAGATAAAACGCCTGCAGGTGAAAGACATGCCAGCGCTCCTCGTATTCCTCGAGCCGGCATGATACGCCACAGCGGCGTGCATGCGCCGCCAGGCGGGTTGCATCGCCGTGCAGGATTTCCTGGTCGCCCACCTGCACCAGCATGGGCGGCAAGCCCTGCAGGTCGCCCGCCAGCGGCGCATGGACGCCGTCCGCCGGCGGACAGCCGTACCAGGCCAGCCCCTGGGCGACCCAGGCCTTGCGCACCATGGGATCGGTGCGGGCGTTGGCGGCGACCGTTCCGCCATCGAGCCCGGGATCGGCAACCGGCGACACCAGCGCCAGCCCGGCCGGCAGGACTTGCCCGGCCTTACGCAGGCGCAGCGCCAGGGCCAGCGCCAGCGATGCGCCCGCGGAGTCGCCGGCGAAGACGATCTCGTGCGCTGCGACGCCGCTTTCCAGCAAGGCCTCGTAGCAGGTCTGGGCATCGTCGAGCGCGGCCGGATACGGGTGCTCGGGCGCAAGCCGGTATTCCGGCGCCCAGACCGTCAGCCCGGCATCGCGCGCCAGGCGCGTGGTGATGCTGCGGTGGGTGGCCGGGCTCCCCAGGCAGAATGCGCCGCCGTGCAGGTAAAGGATGACGCCGCGGCGGCCCGGTTCGGACGTATCGTTCTGCGGCGCCAGGATCTCCACCGGGACGCCGTGGAAGCGCCGGCGGCGCCAGCGCACGCCGCTCACGCCGGGCATCAGCGGCGCCAGCAGGCCCACGATGGCGCGCTGGGTGCCGGCCTGGAACGGCGGCCCGATCAGTGGCCGGAAGCAGCTGCGCAGGAAGGCGCGCTGGAAGCCGGCCTGCAGGCGTTCCAGCGCTGCCCGCGGCGCGGCGATGCGCAGCCCGCCGGGGTGGCCCGGCAGCGGCGCGGCGAAACCGTAGGCCGCCAGGCTGGCGCCGCGCGCGAGCCGGCGGTAGCTGAAGCTGAATCCGGGCCAGTTCGCGCTGTTGTGGCCATGGCGATCGAGATACCAGCTGGTGCAGCCGTTCCAGACCGTTCCCGCCAGCCGCGCCTGCAGGCTGGCGTTGAAACGGCGGTGCGCAACCGGGCTGGCTTCGGCGCTCGTCGCCTTCGCGGCGCGCATCGCGCCCAGGGTGCGCATGATGTGCGCGACCTGGCTTTCGAGCATGTAAACAATGGAATTATGGCCGAGATTGGTATTCGGCCCATAGAGCATGAAAAAGTTCGGAAAGCCCGGCACGCTGATACCGAGGTAAGCCTGGGCGCCCTGGCGCCAGGCGCTGTTCAGGTCCAGTCCGTCGCGGCCGGTGACGCGCATCGGCGCCAGGAAGTCGGTGGCGGCGAAACCGGTGCCGTAGACGATGGCGTCGACCCGGTGCAGGCTGCCGTCGGCGGTCTCGATGCCGTCGGCGACGACGCGCCGCACCGCGTCGGTCACCAGGCGGACATGCGGCCGGGCGTAGGCGGCAAGGTAATCGTCCGACAGCAGGATGCGCTTGCAGCCGATCGGGTAATCCGGGCTCAGGCGCGCCCGCAGGGCCGGGTCGGCGATATCGCGCGCCAGCATGCGGCGAAAGGGCATCCCCACGGCGAGATGCATCAGTCCCTTGAACCGCGTGAAGGCCAGCGCGCGCGACTCGTACTTTACATAGATCAGCGCGCGGTGCAGGCGCATGAGGGCCGGCAGGCGCCGGAACAGGCGCTTGCGCCAGGCCGGATAGGGCCGGTCCCCGCGCGGCTTCAGCCAGGAAGGCGTACGCTGGAACACCAGCAGCTCTCCCACCTGCCCCGCAATCGCGGGCACGAACTGGGTTGCCGAGGCGCCGGTTCCGATCACCGCCACGCGCTTGCCGCGCAGGTCGACGTCGTGGTCCCACTGGGCCGAATGGAAGGCGCGTCCCCGGAAAGCGTCCAGGCCATCGATGCGGGGCATGACGGGACGGCTCAGCAGGCCGGTCGCCGTGACCACCACCCGGGCATGCAGGCGGGCGCCGTCTTCGGTCGTGAGCTCCCAGATGTGGCGCCGGTCGTCGTAGCGCGCCTGCGCCAGCGCCTGGCCAAAATGGATGTGCGGCATCAAGCCGAAGCGTTCGGCGCAGCCGCGCAGGTAGGCGTGGATCTCGGGCTGGGTGGCGAAGGTGTGCGACCAGTCGGGATTCGGCGCGAAGGAGAAGGAATACAGGTGCGAGGGGACGTCGCAGGCGGCCCCTGGATAGGTATTGTCGCGCCAGACGCCGCCGACATCCTGCCCTTTCTCGAGAATGAGGAAGCGCCCCTGCCCGGCGCGGCGCAGGGCCACGCCCATGCAGACGCCGCCGAAACCGGCGCCGACGATGAGGGTCTCGAGCGGCGCGTCGGGACTGGTCGCGGGCAGGATGGTGGCACCCGATGCGCCGGCGGTTGCGCCGGCGCGCGCGCGTGGATGCGAGGTCATGTGTGGTCTCCAGGTCGAGCGAACTGCGCCGCTTTCTTGTCGTTTCCGTAAAGATACTACTAAAGATACTACCATTGCGGCAGCGAGGACTTGATGTCGCGACGGACAGGCGGGCCGGAGTGATCCGTGCGGGAGGCCGGGCCGTGGTGTAGGATCTCGTTCTGCCCGCATGCCGCTCCCGGCGCGGGTCCCTCATGTACTCTTGTGGAGACTACCATGTTGTTCGGACCACTCTCGCGCGCGCTGTTGCCGGCGCTGATCGCCCTGCCGCTGGCGGCGGGCGCCGCCCAACCTGTCATCGAGGTCTACAAGACCGCGAGCTGCGGCTGCTGCAAGCAATGGGTCAAGCACCTGGAGGAGAACGGCTTCACCGTGAAGGCCCAGGACGTGACCGATCCGGGCGACTACCGCGCGAAATTCGGCATCGCCGACCAGTATGGCTCCTGCCATACCGGCCGCGTCCAGGGTTATGCGCTGGAAGGCCATGTCCCGGCCTCGGACATCAAGCGCATGCTGGCGACCAGGCCGGCCGCCGCGGGGCTGGCGGTGCCGGGCATGCCGATGGGCTCGCCCGGCATGGAAGCGGCCCACAGCGAACCCTATGAAGTGCTGCTCGTGAAGAAGGACGGTAGCTCCACCGTTTACAAGCGCTACCGCTGACGCTGGCGGCGTGGTCCTACACGGGCTTGCTGAACCGGCCGATGGCGCGCGCCGACGCAAGGCGCATAATCTGGTTCAAGGCTTAATTGGAGGCTACGATGAACTCACAGGCTACGAATTCCAGCGGCACCTCGCATACCGGCGCGAGCACCAGCGGCAAGCAGGCTGACGACCCGTCCACCACGACCGGTGTCGGCGGCGTGACCAGCGGCCAGAGCGGCGCCACGCCCAGCCACGAAACCCAGCGCGAGACCGGCGGCAGCGGCGGCGCACAACTCACCGGCAACCAGGACGAAGGGGGGGCCGCGACCGGCGCCAGGAGCCCGTTCCCGGCTGCCGGCGCCGCGCCAGGCGGGGCGGCCGGCGGCGCTGCCGAACCGGACGACAGCAGCATGCAAAGCGGCGCCCGCGGCGCCTTCGACACCCGTTCCGCCCAGGCTGGCGGGACCGGCACCGGACTCGGTTCGCCGGAGAGCGGCGCCAACCAGTCCGAGGCGGACCTGCCCCCGGCCTCGCAGGACAGGAGAGATCACGCGCGCTGATCCGGGCCGCTGAACTCTGCGCGCCGATGCGCCTCCGGTCCGCCGCTTCAGGCGCGGCCGGATTCCCCTTCTTCCAGCCTGATGGTGCCGTGCTCGCCCGGATCGACGTCCGGGGTGCTGCCGGTCACGGCCGCTTTCGCCATCTGGAACAGGCGGACCATCTTGCTGTCGTTCGAATCCCAGTACTCGGCGCTGTGCGGCGCCACGCGCACCAGCACCACGTGCTCGTCGTCGGGTCCGTGCGGGAACCAGGCCTGGACCATCGGGTTCCACAGGGCATGGATGCGCGCGCGGTCGACCACGCGCTCGGCGGTGCCGCTGATGGAGACGTAGAGGCTGTCGTCCGGCTGGGCAAAGCTGACGTTGACCTCGGGCTGCAGTGCGATGTTCTGCCACAGCGGCGTGTGGATCGAGGTGTAGAACCACAGCCCGCCCTGCTCGTCGGTGTCCTGGTTGGTCATCGGATGGCTGATCAGGTGCCCGTGCTCGTCGACGGTGGTGAACATCGCGAAGCGCATCGAGCGGATCTTGTCGGCCAGCGCGGCGGCCTGGGCGGAAGCGTTCGTTGTGGACATGGCATCCCCTTGAAAGTTGACTAAAACGCCATCCTAGTCTGCCGCGGACGGATCATCGGTGCGGCGGCGAACGCAAGCGCCATGACGGCGGGGCTTCGCTCCCGCGTGCGCGCCCCTGCGCCGGGTGCGCTCTCCCTGGCCGCTGTTAGGCCAGTCTTTCTCCCCGAGGTTCGGTCGCGCACGTTGATGCGCCTCAGGCGCATCATGCCGTGCCCACCGATACTGTGGCTTCGCGCGGCCGGCCGGGCCGCTTCTTCGCGCACATTTGGAACGGAGGAAACGTGACGCACCCAGGCGACGACGCGCGTCCGGCGCATTCGGACGGGCACGACAACTTCCTGCACAGCCTGGACCAGTTCACCAGGGAGCACCGGGCCGGTCACTGGGCCGGCACCTTCTCCGCGTTCATGGCCAGCATCCTGCCCGAGGGAGCGCAGCGCATTGCCCGCACCTCCCATCAATACATCTGGGACATGATCCGCGCGACCTTTGTCGACGACGAATCGGGCAACGGGTCCGGCAGAATGCGCTGCCGCCTGTTCGCGGACGACCTGTTCGGCATCGACGAGGCGCTCGAGCGCGTCCTCGACTACTTCAAGGCGGCCGCGAGCGGCTCAGAGGTGGGGCGCCGCCTCTTGCTGCTGCTCGGCCCGCCGTCGGGCGGCAAGTCGACCCTGGTCATCCTCCTCAAGCGCGGCCTGGAGGAGTACAGCCATACCGACGAGGGCGCCCTGTACGCCATCGCCGGCTGCCCGGTGCGCGAGTCGCCGCTGCACCTGATTCCCCACACCATGCGCGCGGCCTTCCGCAATACCTATGGCATCGACATCGCCGGCGAGGTCTGCCCGCATTGCCGCGCGCGCCTGGAAGACCAGTTCGACGGCGACTTCCTGCGCATGCCGGTCGAGCGCTTCTTCATCTCCGAAGCGGGCCGCAGCGGCATCGGCACCTATGCTCCCCACGACCCCACGACGGCCGACCTGGCCGACCTGGTCGGCTCGGTGGACCTGTCGAAGGTGGCGCAATACGGCGACGAAGGCGATCCGCGGGCCTGGTCCTGGTCCGGCGCGGTGTATGCCGCCAGCCGCGGCGTGCTCGAAATGATCGAGATCCTGAAGGTCAAGCGCGAGTTCCTCTACCTGTTATTGACGCTGACCCAGGAAAAGAACGTCAAGGTCGCGCGCTTTCCGCTGATTTACCTCGACGAGACCATCCTGGCCCACACCAACCTCGCGGAATTCCGCAAATTCCTGCAGGAGAGCGAGAACGAGGCCCTGCTCGACCGCATGGTCATCATCCAGGTGCCCTATACCCTGAACTACCGCGACGAGGCGCGCATCTACCGCAAGCTGATCTCCTCGGCGGCGCCCGCCTTCCGCGACGTCCACCTCGATCCCCATGTGCTGCACGCGGCGGCGGTGTTCGCGATCCTCTCGCGCATCCAGGACGGCGACGAGAAGGAGGTCGAACTGGTCAGGAAGGTGCGCATCCATGCCGACGAGGAAGTCGATGGCGTGAACCGCGCCGATATCCGCCGGGTCAAAGAAAAGGAAAAGGCGCTCGACGAAGGCCTGGCCGGGGTGTCGCCGCGCTTCGTCATCAATGCGCTGTCGAACGCGATCATCGGTTCGAACCAGAAGAGCCTGTCCACGATGGACGTGCTGCTGGCCCTGAAGGATGCGATCGAGAACGACGCGCGCATCGAGCCGCGGCGCAAGCGCAAGTGGGTCGACTATCTCGTGCTGACCCGCAAGGACTTCTACAACCGCTGGGTAAAGCAGGACGTGCACAAGGCCTTGTTCGTCTCCTTCGAGCAGGAAGCGCTCGAGCTGCTGAACAAATACCTCGACGAGGTCGAAGCGATGCTCGACAACCGCACCATCAAGGACCCGATCACCAACGAGGAGCGCAGGCCCGACGAGCGCTTCCTGCGCGCGGTCGAGGAAAAGATCCACATTTCCGAGTCTGGCAAGCAATCGTTTCGCCAGGAAGTGGTGCGCAAGGCCATGGGCGCCTACAAGCGCGGCGTCAAGTTCGGGCTGGACAGCCATATCCAGCTCAACGACGCGGTGCAGCAATACCTGTTCGAGCAGAGGCGCGACGTGCTGCGTTTGGTCAGTTCGGCCAAGCGGCCGGACGACGAGGTGCGCACCAAGATCTCGGCCGTCGAGAAGCGCCTGGTCGACGAGTACGGCTACGATGCGCACAGCGCGCGCGAAGCGCTGAACTATGTCACCACCCTGCTGGCCCAGGAATGAGGGACCGCCGTGGCGCTCACCATCAGCACCGAGTGGTACGAACTGTTCTCGCGCGGCGCGCGTGACTGGCTGCGCCACAACGAGAAGGTGCGCGAGGCGGTGCGCGAACACCTGCCGGACCTGATCGCCGGCCCCGATTTCATCTCCGGGCCGCAGGAGCGCAGCGTCCAGGTGCCGGTGCGCATGCTCGAGCATGCCCGCTTTCGCCTGGCCGAGGGACGGGTCTCGACCGGCGCCGGACAGGGGCCGGGCGAACCGGGCGACGTCCTGCGCCAGGCCGAGGACGACGATGACGCCGCCGGCGCCGGCGGCAACGAGGACGGCGAAGTGCGCCTGCTGCTGGAATTCCCGATCGACGAGGTGATGGACTGGCTGTGGGAAGACCTGCGCCTGCCCGACCTGAAGCCCAGGCCCAGCCCCGGCATCGACGACACCGAACTGGTGCGCGAGGGCTGGGACAAGCGCGGCGCCCGTTCGCGCCTGGACCGGCGGCGCACCCTGAAGGAGGCGATCAAGCGCCGCGCCGTCCAGGACGATCCGGTGCCCTTCACCGACGAGGACCTGCGCTTTCGCCAACTGGTGAACCGTCCCCGTCCCGCCACGAACGCCCTGATCTTTTTCGTGGTCGATGTCTCGGCCAGCATGACCCAGCTCGAGCGCAAACTGGCCAAGTCCTTCTTCTTTTTCGCCCTGCAGGGCCTGCGGCGCCAGTATGCGAAGGTGGGCGCGCGCTTTGTCGCCCACACCACCCAGGCCTGGGAATTCGGGGAAGCCGACTTCTTCCAGGTCAGCGGGATCGGCGGCACCATCGCCTCGAGCGCCTTCCGGCTCGTGCTCGACATCGTCCGCCGCGAGCGCCTGGCCGGGCAGACCAACCTCTACCTCTTCTACGCCTCGGACGGCGAAAACTTCACCGAGGACCGCGGCGCCACCCACCAGAGCCTGAAAGAGCTGGCCGGGATGTTCAACTACCTCGGCTTTGTCGAGACCCTGCCGGGCGTCACCCGTTCGCTCGACACCGAGATGCGGCGCATGTTCTCCGAGCTCGAAACGCGCGGCCTGCCCGTCGGGGCCAGCGTGCTGTCGAACGGCGACGACGTCTGGCGCGCGCTGCGGCGTTTCTTCGGCGAGCAGGCCGGCGCGGCGGCGCCACAGGCTGGAGCGCGCGCATGAGCGAGCGGACGAGCGAGCGCGATGCGCGCCTGGCCGACTACGCGGCGCGCCTGGAAGCGCTGGCGGTCGAACTCGGCCTCGATTTCGCACCCGTGCATTTCGACATGGTGCCGCACAACTTCATGCTCGAGATTGCCGTCTACGGCCTGCCGGTGCGCATGCGCCACTGGTCCTTCGGGGTGCGCTACATCCACCAGCTGGTGCGCCAGCACATGGGGCATTCGCGCATCTTCGAGGTGATGTTCCCAGGCGATCCTTGCCGCGCCTTCATGCTCGAGCATAACTCGCTGGCCGAGAACACGCTGGTCACCGCCCACGTGCTGGGCCATGCCGACTTTGCCAAGAACAACGTCCTGTTCAGGCGCTTCCTCGACATGGCGGGCAGCCACATCCTGGAGCAGAGCGCCGGGCGGGCCCACCGGCTGGAAGCCGCCCTTGCGGCGCATGGCCAGGAGCGCGTCGAGGCCGTGCTCGACGCGGCGCTCGCGCTCGAAGCCCACGTCGACGTCGACCAGCCCCTGCACCGTCCTCGCTATCCGGAATTCATCGAGGCGCCGGCCGAGCCGGCGCCGGACGCCTTCCGTGATCGCTACGCCCATCTTCCCGGCGAAGCCATTCCGCCCGAGCGCGACACCCGCGCGCGGCGCTCGCCCCTGCCGCCCCAGCCCGAGCGCGACCTGCTCTGGTTCATCGCGCAGTACGGCCCGGATCTGGCCGAGTGGGAGCGCGACATCTTCCTGGCGGTGCGCGAGGAAGCCTTCTACTTCCACCCCATCTTCGCCTGCCAGATCATGAACGAGGGCTGGGCGTCCTACTGGCATGCGCGCCTGCTGCGCGAGGCGGGCTTCCTCCCGCACGAACTGTACCTCGCGGCCGTCAAGTCGCACTCCGACGTGGTGCGTCCTTACGCCAGCGGACAGCAGCTGGCGCTCGCGCTCAATCCCTATCATCTTGGCTTTTCGATGTGGGAGCACATCATCGAACGCCAGGGCTTGGCGGCGGCGCGCGAGATCATGCGCGAGGAGGACGATTTCGGTTTCATCCGCAACTACCTCGACGAGGAACTGGCCGAGCGGCTCGACCTCTTCGTCCACGAAACGCGCCGCGACGGCGAAACCCGCCTCGCCAACCGCGACATCCACGCGATCCGCGAGGCGATCCTGGCGCCCAAGTACAACTACGGGGCGCCGTGGATCGCCGTGATCGGCCTCGCGGCGGACGGCAGCCTGGAACTGCGCCATGACCACCAGCACGATGGCCGCGGTCTCGACCTGCAACAGGCCGAGCGCGTGATGGAATACCTCGACCGCATCTGGCGCCGGCCCGTCACACTCAACACCGTCGATTTCCGTGGCGTCGTGCGCACCCTGCCGGCGCGCCGGATCGGCTTCTGACCGGTCTGCGGCGCCGCGGCTCACCCCATGTGCGCCGCCACCCCAGGCTGGTAGCGTCCGGGCGCCAGTATGCCCTGAGGATCGAGCGCCGCCTTCAGCGCGGCGACGGTGCGCCAATAGCTGTCGCCCGCCGGGTCGAGCGCGGCCATCGAATGGTTGCCGACGCGGTAAGGGATATAGCCCGCCTCGAACATCTTCTTGAAGACCGCGTCGTGGCAGGCCCGGGCGCGCGCGGTTTCCTCCGGATCGTCCTTGTCGTAGGCCACCGTCAGCACACCGCCCAGGCTGCGTTCGTTGATCATGCTGAAGGTCGCGAACAGGTCGAAACCGTGGCGCTCGAACTGCGCCTCGGCCAGCGCGTGGACGGCGAGCAGGTCTTCGCCCCGCAGCGGCAGCACGGGCGACACCCAGAGCAGGCCGCAGTTGTCGCGCGCCGGGTTGGCCGCCTCGGGAAACGCGGCCGGCAAGCCGCCGCGGCGGCGCCAGTAGGCGCCTGCGAGGAAGCGTCCGTTCGGCACACCCCGGTTCATCTCGAACAGCGACTCGCCGAGCGCGACCCGGGCGCGGAGCTGGCGGCCCATGGCCGTATCGCCCAGCAGGCGGCCGGCCAGCGCGCCCAGTTGCAGGCTGCGCGCGGTGACGAAGCGGGCGCGCGCGCGGGTCGGGCGCAGGGCGCGCCTGAGGGCGTGGCGCGCCGCCGCCACCTGGGCATCGCTGCCGTAGAGGGCGCCCGAGACGGTCCAGGCCGCAATGCCGCCTGCCGTGCGCAACTGCGAGCGCAGCGCGACCGGCAGGCGCGCCCCGGTGGGCACGGCCTCGCGCGGGAAGACCCGCCCGCCCGACAGCACCCGCATGTCGTTCCCGATATGGAGGATGCTGCGCAGGGTGCCGTCCAGGCGCAATGGACGCAGGGCGTCGACGACCTGCGCGATATCGGCGTGCGCGGGCACGCTGCACAGGAAGTGGTTCACGCACTCGGCCTGGGGCATGAGCCAGATGCCCAGCCGGGTCACGATCCCCATGTTCGACTGGGTGAACAGGCCGTCCAGGAAGGGCCCTACGCCGTAGGGAAACAGATGGGCGGCTTTCGCCTGGCGGTAGTGGCCGAAGCCGGTCTCGAGCACCTCGCCGCCGGCCAGCACCACCTGCATGCCGGCCACGTGCTGCAGCCGGTTGCCGTAGGGCGAATGGCCGAAGCCGCGCTCCATGATGTTGCCGATGTAGCTGGTGTCCGGGCCGGCGCCAGTACAGTCGGCCCACAGCGGATAGCCCTGCTCACGCAGGAAATCCGACAGCTGGCGCTGGGTGACGCCGGGCTCGATCACGGCATAGGCCAGTTCCGGGTCGACCCGCACGATGCGGTTCATGCGCGACAGGTCGAGGATCAGCTGGCTGGCGCCGACGGCGCAGGCGTCGCCGTAGCCCCAGTTCCTGCCGGTGCTGACCGGGTAGACGGCCAGGCCGTGGACGCCGGCGATGCGCACCAGTTGCGCCACCTCGTCGGCGCTGGATGGACGCGCGACCGCCAGCGGCCGCATTTCCCGCGCCGCGGTGCTGCGCGCATAGGCCGAGAGGGTCGCCTCGTCGGCCAGCAGGTTGGCGGCGCCCACGACGCCCGCCATCGCTTCCAGGGCGGCGCCGTGGGCGAGACCCTGGAGTTCGCTCAGGTTGCTCATGCCCGCTCCTCGCCGTCGCACAGCGCGGCCAGGCGCGCCGTGATGCCGGCTTCCTCGCGCAGCGGGAAGAACCACGGATAGAAGGAGCGCTCGGCGCCGGGCTCCTCGAAGCGTCCGCCCCATTCCCGGATCCGGGCGCCCATGTGGGAGAGCGGCAGGCGCAGCAGCACGGCGGGCGCGCCGACCCGGCTGCAGGGGCGCTCGCCGCCGAAGTCGGCGAAGCCAAGCATGCGCTGGTAGAAGGCCACGTGGCGCGGATTCACCTCGATCACGTAGTCGGAAAAGCCGTGCAGCTTGTGCGCGTACAGGTAGGAGATGTGGATCAGGGCAGCGAAGACGCGCTTGGACATGCCGCGGTCGATCGCCAGGCGCGAGGGCTCGCACAGGCGGCGGCCGGCGCGGCGCAGTGGCGCCAGGCGGTCGCCGAAGTTGTCGTCGGCCGGCAGGCGGCCGTGCAGGTCCAGGCACAGGCTCATCGTGCCGACCAGTTCGCCGTCGGTCTCGGCATAGAAGGTCACCCGGGCCCCGTCGTTGCGCTCGCCCTGCTCGACCGCGTAGCCGCGCCAGGCGTACATGCGGCGCAGCAGGACGCCGGCGTCGTCGCGCCGGCCGCTCGAGGTCGCCAGGCGCACATTGAACAGCTGGGCCCGCGGGCTCTCGGGGCTGCGCTGCGCTCCCTGCCGGGGTGGGTTGGCGGCTGCCGTCACAGCCGCGCTCTCGAATGTTGCGATGGGCAATTCATCGACCAGCATGCTTGTTCCTCCTGGGTGGCGTCCCGCCGAAATTGGCGAAAACGGCGAAATCGGTATCGGTGCCAGTCAGACAAGCTCAGCCGTAATCCGGTTCCCTTCCGCAACCCGCGAAATTTGCCATCTGAACATAGATCAAAACCAAGAGAAATTTGTCACAAGCATTGATCAGTTTCCTGGACGCGTGGCGCCGCCATGCGGCGGCCGATGGCGATTCTTGACGGGCGTCAACTAAAAAATGGGTAGCAAAGTGCATCGTTTTCCCGGCCATATAATCGTCTGACGGCGCCGCGCTGGGCGCCCCACCGCCAGGCTTTCACTGGAGATTCCGCGATGAAGCTCGACCATTGCCGTCAGCCCACCCGGCCGCATTCGCCGTTCCCGCAGCGGGTGGCCGCATGAGCGCCCCCACGCCGCCCCTCACGCCCGCGCGCGACCTGTTGATGCTCGCTCCCTGCCTGCCCCGGCCGGACGGGAACGCACAAAGCCTGCGCTGGTTTCACATGCTGCGCTTCCTGGCCCGCCACTACCGCGTCCATCTCGGCTGCGTGGCCGATCCGGCGCGCGAGGGCAGCCAGTTCTCGCGGGTGCGCGCCCTGTGCTACGAAACCTCCTTCGTCGGACCACCGGGCATCCGCCAGCGGGTGCGCGGCAGTGGGGCGCAAGCCGACCCGGTGCTGGCCGCCTGGGCCGCGCGCCTGTGCGCGCGCCAGCCGATCGCGGCGGTGCTGGCGGCCGGCGCCCGCATGGGGCCTTGCCTGGAAGCGCTGCCGGCGGGGCCGGTGCGGGTGGTCGATTTCGTCGAACTCGAATCGGACCAGCGCCGCCGCCATGGCGCCTCGCGCCGCTGGCCCACGACCGTGCTGTGGCGGCGCCAGGCACGCCAGCTGCTGGCGCGCGAGCGCGCCGCCGGCGCCGCCTGCGACCACGCCCTGTTCGCGACCGCCGCCGACGTCGCCCGCTTCCGCCTGTTCGCGCCGGAGTCGGCGCACAAGGCCCGGCACCTGGCCAGCGGCGTCGATCCCGACTATTACTCGCCCCACATCCTGCACCGTTCGCCCTATCGCCCCGGGCTGCGCGCCCTGGTCTTCGCCGGCGCCATGGACGAACGGATCAATATCGAGGCCGCGCAGTGGTTCGTGCACGAGGTGTTCGCACCCCTGCGGGCGGCGGACCCGGGGCTGGGTTTCTACCTGGTGGGACCGCGTCCGGATGCGCGCGTGCGCGGCCTGGCGCGCGTCCCGGGCGTGGTGGTGACGGGCAGCGTCGCCGATGCGCGGCCCTGGCTGGCGCACGCCGCCCTGGTCCTGGCGCCGCCGGGGAGCTCGCATGTCGGCGCCCTGCAGGTGCTGGCCGCGATGTCGCTGCAAAAGGCCGTGCTGGCGGCGCCGCGCACGCTCGCCGGGCTGGCCTGCCACAAGCAGCCCGAGGCCTATGCCGCGGCCGACGCCGCCGACTTCCGCGCCCGCATCGCGGCCCTGCTCACGTATGCGGACGGCGCCGCCGCGGCCCAGTGCGGTCTCGACCACCCGGTTGCGGTGGGCCGCGCCGCGCGCGCCCGGGTCCTGCGCGAACACGACTGGCAATTACGGCTGGCGGCGCTGCCGGCCTTGCTGGGCGGCGCCCCGGAGCCCGCCGCCAGTCTCGGCTGACCATGCCATGGACAAGCAAGTCGCAGCCGCGATGCCGCCCGGCCTCGAGCCGCCGCGCCTGGTCGCCCACGTGGTGCCGCAACTCGATGCGGCCGGCGCCGCGCTGCTCGACCTGATCGCCCACATGCCGGCGGAACGCTACCGGCACGCAGTCCTGTGCCTGGGCGAGCACAGCGCCTTCCATGCCCACCTGCGCGAGCGCGGCGTCGAAGTGGTCGACCTGAAGCGCCGCTCCGGACTCGACCCGGCCTATTACCTGCGGATGTACCGGGCGCTGCGCTCCCTGCGTCCGGACCTGGTCCACACCCGCAGCTTCGGCGGCCTCGACGGTCAATTGGTCGCGGCCCTCGCCGGCGTCAGGCTGCGCGTGCACGGCGAAGCCGCGCGCGAGCCGCTGCCGCGGCGCGTCAGGACCGGTCTGCTGCGGCGCGCCCTGCGCCGCCTGGTCAAGCACTTCATCGCCGCCAGCGCCGAGCAGGAGCGCTGGCTGATCGAGCAGGTCGGCGCCGAGCCGACGCGCGTCACGCATATCTCGGCGGGTGTCGACAGCGTGGAATTCCACCCGCGCCTGGGCCCGCACGCCGCCGTCGGGCCGGCCGGGTTCATGCAGGACGATGTGTTCGTGATCGGCAGCGTCGGCCTGATGAACGGCCCCAGCAACGAGCTCACTCTGGTCGAGGCCTTCCTGCGCCTGATCTCCTCGCCCCACCCGGCCCACCAGCGGCTGCGGCTCCTGATCGTCGGCGAGGGGCCGATACGCGCCGAGTGCCGGGCCATGCTGGAGCGCGCCGGTGCCGCCGGGCGCGCCTGGCTGCCCGGCAGCCGCGGCGACACGGCCCAGCTGATGCGGGCGATGGACCTGATGGTCCTGCCCGCCGTGGCGGCGAGCGCCCCGGACACCCTGCTGGCGGCGATGGCGAGCGGCCTGCCGGTGGTGGCCACGGCGGTGGGCGTGCACCGGGAACTGGTGCAGCCGGGGTTGACCGGCATCCTGGTCCCGCCGATGTCGCCCGAGGTGATGGCGGCCGCGATCGCCGACTACTGCCGGATTCCCGAGATGGGCCTGCGCCATGGCGCCCGCGCGCGCGGCCAGGTGATCGCCCACCACAGCCTGCCGGCGATGGCGCGCAGCTATATCGCCGTCTACGACGCGCTGGCGCAGCAGGCGGCGCCGGCGCGGCGCCAGCCGGGCCGGTAACACAAGGACAGGGAAAACGGAAGCGCCGGGCGGCGCTTCCGCTCAGGGCACGTCAACCAGCGGCGCGGCGGCGTTCTCGCGCCTGCCCCGGGTGCAGCCGTCGTGACGCTGGCGCGCAAACCACTGTTCCAGCATCATCAGGGTCCACACGGTCCGGCCATGGACGGCCGGGTCTTCCGGCAGGCGGCGCGCGAGCAGGAGGTCGATGAAGTCGCGCCGCACGATGCGTCGCCGCGCCAGGTCGGAGAGGCTGTCGCAGGCGAGTGCCCGCAGGCCGGCGTCGGTCTGCAGCCAGCGTCCCAGCGGCAGGACCGGCGCTCCCGGGCTGCGCCAGCCCTGGCCCGGCACCAGTTCCTGCAGGGCCGCGGCGAACAGCTTGCGCGGACCGTCCTCACCCTTGTGGCACGGCGCCAGGCGCGCCGCCAACGCGACCACCGCGTCGTTGAGGAAAGGATGGGAAGCTTCGATGCCGGCCGCCGCGCAGGCGCCGGCGAACGCCGGCAGCACGCGGCAAGGCAGATCGATCCGCATTTCCAGCTCGACCAGGCGATTGGCGGCGCTGCGCGCCTGGGCGCCCCACCACGCCGCCGCCTCCAGGGCCGCGGGGGCCTCGGGATCGACCAGTTCCAGGAAGGAGGCCTCGAACACGCCCGGCCCATAGCCGAGCAAGGTGTTGGCGCGCCGCAGCCGGGTCGGCACCGGCGCCAACGACAGCTC
Organism: Pseudomonadota bacterium; assembly: GCA_040755875.1. Taxonomy (GTDB): domain Bacteria; phylum Pseudomonadota; class Gammaproteobacteria; order Burkholderiales; family Burkholderiaceae_D; genus Telluria. Next base: position 193,343 of record JBFLZJ010000005.1, read on the forward strand.
GATGCGCTCGCGCAGGCGCGCGAACATGCCGGGCACCCGGGCGGCCAAACTGAACAGGAGCGGTTCGATGGCGAGCTGGCGCAGCGCGCCCGGCAAGCGTTCGTAACGGCCGGGCCGGGCAAGCTGGGCATTGCGCCGGGCGCAGCCGAACAACTGGGCCCCGCCCTGGGCGCCGGCCAGGTGGCTGGCGCCGTCGGCGCGCGCCATGCGCGCCGCCGCCAGCAGCATCACCGCGGCCGGATCGCCGCAGGGACCGTCGCTGGAAGCGGCCAGCGCCGGCACGGCGGCCACCACGTCGTCCGCGCCGACCATGACTTCCGCGTGGCGGCTGCCCAGGCGGCGCGCACTGGCCCGCGCCGGTTCCAGCGCGCCGCCCGCTTCGCCGGAAAAACCGACGGCGTAGGTGCGCACCGGTTGGCCGGCGGCACGCTGCAGCAGGCCGGCCAGCGCCGCGCTGCCCGCGCCACCGCCCAGCAGAACCGCCGTGCCCTGGCCCTCGCGCCCGCTGTCGGCGGCGCAGGTCAGCGCATCGGCCAGCTCCGATTGCGGAGCCGTGTCGAGCGCGTGTTCGGTGTAGCGCATGCGCCAGTAGCGCACGCGCTCGGCCCGCCCGTCGCGCAGGTGCAGGCATTCGCCGGGCGCGAGCCGGCGCTGGCCCTGGAGCATGGCGCGCGGTCCCGGCACGGCGTGCAGGTAAAGGTAATCGTAGATGGCCTGGGGATCGATCTCGCGCCCGGCGCCGGGATGGCGCGCCACCGTCTCGGCGCTGCTTCCGAACAGCAGGGTGCGGCCCACCATCTGGTAATACAGGGGGCGGGTCGCGCAGCGGTCCACCGCCAGCAGGGCCTCGGCCCTGCGTTCGTCCAGGATCGCAAAGGCGAAGTGCCCGGACAGCGCGGCGCAGGCCTTGGCGCCGTGGGTGCGCCAGAGGCGGGCCAGCGCGTCGGGACGTTCGCCCCAGTGGGCGATCAGCAGGCCATCCTCGTGGTAGAGCTGGGCGCCGGCCAGCGCCACGGCTCCCATGCTGTGCGCGGCGCAGCGTACTGTTGCCGCGGGCGGCCGGTGCAGCGGCGCGGCCATCTCGGCGATGGGCAGCGCCGCCGGCTCGCGCGAGAACCATCCGCACAGGCCGCTCATGGCGCGGCCTCCGCGAACAGCGGCGCCAGTTCGCCGGCCAGCAGGGCGCGGTCGATCTGGCCGTCATGCGCGCGCGGCAGGGGCGCGCGGCGCACGTCGACCATGGCCGGCAGCATGTGATGCGGCAGCCGGGCCCGGCAGGCGCCGAACAGGATGCTCGAATCCAGGCGCGCGCCCGGACGTGCGGTCGCCAGCACCGCGATCACCTGGCCGAGCACCGGATGGGCGACGCCGACCGCCGCCGCTTCGGCCACCAGGCCGGTGCCGACCACGATCTTCTCGACCTCACGCGGACTGACGCGATAGCCGCCGGTGGTGATGGTGTCGCTGCGCGCATCGACCAGATAAAGATAGCCATCCATGTCCTTGCGCGCGCCCAGGCCGGGCCAGCGGCCGTTCTCGGGCGGCGAGAGTCCCGGCAGGGCCGGCAGGCTCCGGAACTGCGCCGCGCTGCGCTGGCGGTCGTTCCAGTAGCCGAGCGTGACCAGGGGGCCGCGCTGCACCAGTTCGCCGGCTTCGCCGGGCGCGCATTCGCGTCCGTCCGGACGCAGCACCAGCCAGTCCGAATACGGCATCGGGCGGCCGATCGAGCCGGGGCGCTCGTCGAGCTGGGACGGCATCAGGCTGGTCGAGCGGCAGGCGTCGCCGACGTCGTACATCAGGTGGATGCGGGTGCGCGGCAGGCTGCCGCGCAGGGAATCGAGGGCGGCGCGTCCCGGGCTCCCGCCCGCGCTGGCGATGTAGCGCAGGCAGTCGGCGGCGCGGCCGAACGAGGCGTCCGCCAGCGCTTCCCAGGTGGAGGGGGCGGCCGTCAGGCCGGTGATCTCGCCGCGCTCGAGGAGCTGGCCCAGGTCCTGCGGCGAGTCCGGCGCGTCGAGCACGGCGCTGGCGCCGGCCGACAGTGTCGCCAGCAGCGCGTTCAGGCCGTAATCGTGGTGCAGCGGCAGCGCGGCCAGGATGCGGTCGCCCGGCACCATCGCCACGCAACGCGCGGTCGAGGCGGCGCCGGCGATCAGGTTGCTCTGCGAGAGCGCGGTCGCGACCGGCTCGCCGGACTCGCTCGCCTGGTAGAGCAAGGCCCCCAGCGCCGGCAAGACGGCGCGCGCCGGACCCCTGGCGGCGCCCGCCAGCCAGGCGTCCCAGGCGAGGACGCGCTGGGCCAGTCCGCGCGGCGCGCCGCCGCCGACGACGATCACGGTGCGCAGCGCCGGGCAATCCGCCAGGCTCGGTGCCAGCCGCGCCAGCAGCGCTCCGGACGTCACCAGGATGCGCGCGCCGCTATGGCCTAGCCGCGCCGCGCAGCGCGCGGGCGCGAGCGCGAGCGCCGGGTCGAGGGGAACGAAGGCGCAGCCCGCATGCGAGGCGCCCAGCAGCACGGCGACCGCCTCGGGGCCGGGATCCAGACAGAGCGCCACCCTTTCGCCGGCCTGGACATCGCCCCCGACCAGGGCGCCGGAGACCGCGGCGGCGGCGGCGGCCAGTCCGGAATAGCTGACGCGCGCCCCGCCCTGGCGCAAGGCGGTGGCGGACGGCGTGCGGCTTGCCGCCTGCTCGACCAGTTCGTGGATCAGCTGGGCCATGTCTCCTCCAAAGATGCAATGCGTAAAGATTCATCATTGAGAAAATCTGCTTTGGGTTCATTGACTAGCGTCAATAGATATTGCTGGAAGGTCTCTGTCATCAGTCAACACAACGGGGAAGGCAGCATGTCAAATTGACATAAATGCATGATCGTGACACCGACAACCCGGCTTCGACACGCGCACCGCCGCGCGGGGCCGCACCAGTGCAGGAGACGCCAGCGCCATGAATGCTCCGCTGTTGACCACGCCGCGCGTGGAACCGTTCTTTTTCGACGCCGAGCCGGGCACGCGCTTCAGCCTGTATCACGCGCCCAATCCCCAGGTCGCGCCGCGCGGCGCCATCCTTTACGTCCACCCCTTCGCCGAGGAGCTCAACCGCACCCGGCGCATGGCGGCGATGCAGTCGCGCGCCTTTGCCGAACTGGGCTATGCGGTGCTGCAGATCGACCTGTTCGGCTGCGGCGACAGTTGCGGCGAATTCAATGCCGGCCGCTGGCAGATCTGGCGCGCCGACCTCGCGCTGGCGGCCGCCTGGCTGGCCGAGCGCGACACGGGACCGCTGACCCTGTGGGGCCTGCGCCTGGGCGGCCTGCTGGCGCTCGACGCGGCCGCCGCCCTCAAGCCGCGCCGCCTGCTGCTCTGGCAGCCCTACCTGAGCGGGCGCACCTGCATCAACCAGTTCCTGCGCCTGTCCGAACAGCTCAGGGACCCGGCGCCGGGCGCGCCGCGCAGCACCTCGGCGCTGCGCGCCCAGCTCGCGGTGCACGGGGTGATCGAGGTCGCGGGCTACGAAGTGGCGGTGCCGCTGGTGAAGGCGATCGACGCCTGCGACGCCGCCCAGATCGCCCTGCCGCCCTGCACCATCCACTGGTTCGGCTACGGCGGCCCGGCGCCGCAGCGGGCCGAAGCGGGCGCCGCGCGCATGAAGGAGCGCTGGGCCGAGGCCGGCGTCGCGCTGCACTACCGCCAGTTCGAAGGCAGCCCGGGCTGGAGCGCGGATGCGAACACCGCGGGCCATCTCGACTGCCCGGAAATGCGCGAGGCCACCACCAGCCTGTTCGCGGGAGACTGCACATGAAACTCGAACAACGCGCCCTGCGTTTCCAGTGCGGCGGCAATGCCCTGATCGGGATCGTCGACGTGCCTGAGCGGCCGCTCGGGCGCGGGCTCCTGATGCTGGCCGACAGCCGCCAGTACCGCACCGGCAGCCACCGCCAGTTCACGCTGCTCGCGCGGCTGCTGGCGGGACGCGGCATCGCCGTGATGCGCTTCGACCGCCTCGGCGCCGGCGACAGCGAAGGCCGGACCTGCGAACAGGACGGCGGCGCCGACATCGCCAGCGCGATGAAAGAATTTTTCATCCATGTACCGGAAATGAAAGAATCTGTCATCCTCGCGGCCGGCGATGCGGCGGCCAGCGCGGCCATGTATGCCGCCGGCGACCCGCGCGTGGCCGGGCTGGCCCTGTTCAATCCCGAGCTGGCCCAGGCCAGCCGTCCGGCCAACGGCGCCACCCTGCGCGCCATCGGCAAGTACGCGCCCAGCCTGCTGCGCCGCCACCTGCCGGTCCTGCGCCAGGGCTTCGGCCTGCGCGGGCCCGCGCTCGCGCCCGAGCTGGCGCGCGCCTTCGATGCCTACGAGGGCCATATCCTGCTGGTACTGGCCGGCGGCGAACCCCTGGTCGAGCATGGCGCACGCCTGCTCGAAGGCCAGCGCGCGCGCTGCCGGCGCGTCGAGATCGCCGGCGCCGACGGGGCGTTCAGCCGCAGCGCCTGGCGCGAAGCCGTGGCCGCGGCCAGCGCGAGCTGGCTCACCTCGTGGTAGGGCCATGGCGAGCTCAGGGTAAAAGCCGGGTAAAAACGGTCCGCAGGCAGGACGGGAGAGGCCCAAATCGTCTATAGTGATGCCTCTGTACAAATATTAGAGTTGTCATGAAATTTGACGTCGCAATCGTCGGCAGCGGTCTGGCCGGCTTGTCGGTCGCCTTGCACCTCGCGGAAACACGCAAGGTCGCGATCATCTCGAAACGTGAACTGCTCGACGGCGCGAGCAACTGGGCCCAGGGCGGCATCGCCGCGGTGCTCGATTCCGGCGACAGCCACGACCAGCACATCGCCGATACCCTGGTCGCCGGCGCCGGCCTGTGCGACGAGGCGGCCACCCGCTACATCGTCGAACACGGGCGCGCCGCCATCGAATGGCTGATCGAACAGGGCGTGCCCTTCACCCGCGATGCCTCCGCCGAGCTGGGCTTCCACCTGACCCGCGAAGGCGGCCACAGCCAGCGACGCATCATCCACGCCGCCGACGCCACCGGCCACGCGGTGCAGGTCACCCTCGAACAGAAGGTGCGCGCCCATCCGAACATCACGCTGTTCGAGCACCACTGCGCGATCGACGTCATCACCTCCGACAAGCTGACCGGCAAGGGGGGCCATGGCGCGGTTCATGGTGGCCTTCCGACCCTGGTCGGCCAGCCGCGCTGCCACGGCCTCTACGTCCAGGACGAACAGAGCGGCAAGGTGCTGACCTTCGAGGCCGAGCACACCGTGCTGGCCACCGGCGGCGCCGGCAAGGTCTACCTGTACACGACCAATCCCGACACCGCCACCGGCGACGGCATCGCCATGGCCTGGCGCGCCGGCTGCCGCGTCTCGAATATGGAATTCATCCAGTTCCACCCGACCTGCCTCTACCACCCGTACGCGAAATCCTTCCTGATCACCGAGGCGATCCGCGGCGAGGGCGGTGTCCTGAAGCTGCCGCCGGAAGCCGGCGTGGCGGCGGGCACCCGCTTCATGCCGGCCCACGACGAGCGCGGCGAACTGGCGCCGCGCGACGTGGTGGCGCGCGCCATCGACTTCGAGATGAAGAAGCGCGGCCTGGACTACGTCCACCTCGACATCAGCCACCAGAGCCCGGCGTTCCTGAAGGAGCACTTCCCGACCATCTACGCGCGCTGCCTGGAGCTGGGGATCGACATCACCAAGGAACCGATTCCTGTCGTGCCGGCCGTGCACTTCACTTGCGGCGGCGTGGTGACCGATCTCGCCGGGCGCACCGACATCCCCGGCCTGTACGCGGTCGGCGAGACCGCCTGCACCGGCCTGCACGGCGCCAACCGCCTGGCCAGCAACTCGCTGCTCGAATGCGTGGTGGTGGGCCGCGCCTGCGCCAGCCAGATCGCGGCCGCGCCACGCGTCGAGAATCCGGTGCTGCCGTCCTGGGACGAAAGCCGCGTCACCAACGCCGACGAGGAAGTGGTGATCGCCCACAACTGGGACGAGCTGCGCCGCTTCATGTGGAACTACGTCGGCATCGTGCGCACGACCAAGCGCCTGGAGCGCGCCCAGCACCGCATCGCGCTGCTGAAAGAAGAGATCGACGAGTACTACCGCAACTTCCGCATCACCCACGACCTGCTGGAACTGCGCAACCTGGTCGACGTGGCTTCCCTGATCGTCAACAGCGCGCTGTCGCGCCACGAAAGCCGCGGCCTGCATTATTCGCGGGATTATCCCGACACCCTGCCGAAGGCGCTGCCGAGCGTGCTGACGCCGGCGCGGCGCTGACCCGGGGCCGACCCGGACGCCGCCGGACGGCGTCCGGTCATCAATCGTGCTAAGGTTGGCCCGCTCCCAGGCGGGCCAATCCTCTTTTGTCCATGAACCGTAAACTGACCGCTTCCACCGCCCTGCTGCTCACCGTGCCGCCCGTGCTCTGGGCCGGCAACGCCATCGTCGGCCGCCTGGTGCGCGACGCCGTCCCGCCGATGACGCTGAACCTCCTGCGCTGGACGATCGCGCTCGTGGTCCTGCTGCCGCTGGGCCGGGCGGCGCTGCGCACGGGCAGCGGCGCGCTGTCGAACTGGCGCCGCTACAGCATGCTGGGCCTCCTCGGCATCGGCCTGTACAACTCCCTGCAATACCTCGCGCTGCAGAGCTCGACCCCGATCAACGTCACGCTGGTCGCCTCGGGCATGCCGGTCTGGATGCTGATCGTCGGGCGCCTGTTCTTCAAGGTGCAGGTCAAGTCGCGCCAGATCGCCGGCGCCGTGCTCTCGATCGTCGGCGTGCTGGTCGTGCTGTGCCGCGGCGACATCGAACAGCTCGCGGCGCTGCGGCTGGTGGCCGGCGACCTGTACATGATCCTGGCGACGATCGCCTGGTCCTTCTACAGCTGGCTGCTGATGCAGCAGCGCGACGTGCCGGAAGTGCGCGCCGACTGGGCGGCCTTCCTGCTGATCCAGGTCGGCTACGGGGTGCTGTGGTCGGGCGCCCTGGCCGGCGCCGAGGCGGCGCTCGAAGGCGTGCACGTCGCCTGGAGCTGGCCGGTCGCGGCCGCCCTGCTGTACGTGGCGATCGGCCCGGCCATCCTGGCGATGCGCTGCTGGGGCGCGGGCGTGCAGCGCGCCGGCCCGACCCTGGGCTCCTTCTTCATCAACCTGACGCCGCTCTTCACGGCCCTGCTGTCCTCGGCCTTCCTGGGCGAGGCGCCCCACCTCTACCACGCCCTGGCCTTTCTGCTGATTGTCGGCGGGATCGCGGTGTCGGCGCGCTAGGACCGCAGCGCGGCCGCATATCTCACAGCCGAAGCCGGTCTTCGCCTACAGGAAACGTGTGTTAGCCGACCCGGCAAGAATGCTAAGCTCCCTCCGGACAGGAGGGTGAAAGCAAGATGGCTGAAGGTTTCACGATACACGACAGGACCATGGTGCTGGCCGACAGGCTGGCGGATTTCCTGGCGCGCCATCCGAAGAGCCTGGTCCTGACGGGCGCCGGTCTGTCGACCGCCTCGGGCATACCCGATTACCGCGACCGCGACGGCGTGCGCCGCGGACGCCTGCCGATCCAGGGCCCGGAATTTCGCCGCTCCGAACTGGTCCGGCGGCGCTACTGGGCGCGCAGCATGATCGGCTGGCCGGTGCTGGCCAAGGCCTGCCCGAATGCCGGGCACGAGGCGCTGGCCGCGCTGGAAGGCGCGGGGCGCATCGGCTCGCTGCTGACGCAGAACGTGGACGGCCTGCACCAGCAGGCGGGCAGCCACGCGGTGCTCGAACTGCACGGGAACATCCATTCGGTGGTCTGCCTCGATTGCGCGGCCAGGATGCCGCGCGCCTTCGTGCAGCAGCAGCTGGTCGAGGCCAACCCGCAGCTCGCCGGCGCCATGGCCACGCCGCTGCCGGACGGCGACGCCCAGCTCGAACCCGAGGCGCTGGAGGATTTTCGCCTGCCCTGGTGCCCGCATTGCAACGGCACCCTGATGCCGGACGTGGTCTTTTTCGGCGACAACGTACCGCTGCCGCGCACCGCCTGCGCGCTGGCGCAAATGGAGGCGGCCGACGGCCTGCTGGTCGTCGGCTCCTCGCTCATGGTGTACTCGGGTTTCCGCTTCTGCCGCCTGGCGGCCGAAAGCGGCAAGCCGATCGCCGCCGTCAACCTCGGGCGCACCCGTGCCGACCACCTGATCTCCCTGAAGCTGGAGCAGTCGGCCGAGGCCCTGCTGCCGCGGGTGGCCCAACTGCTGCGCGCCGACAACGCGCCGCTGCCGATCAGCGAAATCAAGGAAAAGGGGGAACTGTGAGGACATCGACCCGGACGACACGAAGCAACTGGCAAGGCAAGGCCCTGGTGGGCGGCCTGGCCCTGGCCGCCTCCTGGTTGTACGTGCGCGCCAAGACCGCCCAGGCCGAACGCGAGAATCCGCCGCAGGGACGTTTCGTCGTGGCCGACGGGGTGCGCCTGCACTACCTCGAGCGCGGCAGCGGCCCGGTCGTGGTGCTCCTGCACGGCAACGGCGTCCTCGCCAGGGATTTCGAGACCAGCGGCGTCGTCGCGGCCTTGAGCGAGCGCTATCGCGTGATCGCTTTCGACCGCCCCGGCTACGGCTACAGCGAGCGGCCGCGCACGACCGTCTGGACGCCCGACGCCCAGGCGCGCCTGCTGCACCACGCGCTGCAGGAGCTGAAAGTGGATTCGGCCATCGTGGTCGGGCACTCCTGGGGCACCATGGTGGCGATGGCGATGGGCCTGCAGGTGCCGGACTTCGTGCGCGGGCTGGTCCTGCTGTCGGGCTACTACTACCCGACCGTGCGCATGGATGTGCCCATCGTGGCCCAACCCGCGGTGCCGCTGCTGGGCGACATCCTGCGCTACACGCTCTCGCCCCTGGTCTCGCGCCTGCTCTGGCCGCTGATGAGCAAGCGCGTGTTCGCGCCGATGGAGGTGTCGGAACGTTTCCGCGAACTGCCGGTCTGGATGATGCTGCGCCCGAAACAGCTGCGCGCGAGCGGCGCCGAGGCGGCCCTGATGGCGCCGGCCGCGATGTCGCTGGCGAAGCGCTACGGCCAGTTGCGCGTGCCCGTGCAGATCGTAACCGGGACCCAGGACAAGATGGTGACGGCGTCGACCCATTCCGAGCGCCTGCACGAGACCCTGCAGGCCGAAGGGCGCCATGGCAGCGAACTGCAGCTCGAGCCCGGCGTGGGCCACATGGTGCATTACGCGCACCCGGAGCTGGTCGCGCGCGCCGTCGACGCCATCGCGACCCAGGTGGGCGAGCCGGTGATGCTGCGCAGCGCGCGGGCCGAAGCGCTGGCGCGGGCCGGGGAAAGCGGGGTGTGAACGAAAAAGGGCGGGATCGATGCGATCGCCGCCCTTCCTTGTGACAGGCTGAAGCCCCTCAGCCGACGATGCGCAGCGAGTAATCCGTTGCGCGCACGTCCTTGGTCAGGCTGCCGATCGAAATGCGGTCGACGCCGGTCTCGGCGATCGCGCGCACGGTCTGCATGTTGATGCCGCCCGACGCTTCCAGCAGCGCCCTGCCCGCATTCACCTTGACCGCCTCGCGCATCATCCCGAGGTCGAAGTTATCGAGCAGGACCGACTGCACGCCTGCCGCCAGGGCTTCTTCGAGCTGGGCGATGGTCTCGACCTCGATCTGCACCGGAACGCTGGCACTCCGGCCCGCGTTCAGCGCGTTGGCGTTTTCCAGCGCGCGGGTGACGCCGCCGGCGGCCGCGATGTGGTTTTCCTTGATCAGGATGCCGTCGTACAGGGCCATGCGCTGGTTCTTGCCGCCGCCGACGCGCACCGCGTACTTCTGCGCCTGGCGCAGGCCGGGCAGGGTCTTGCGGGTGTCGAGGATGGCGGCATTCGTCCCCGCGATCACGTCGACGTACCTGCGGGTGGCGGAGGCCACGCCCGAGAGCAGCTGCATGAAGTTCAGGGCCGCGCGTTCGGCCGTGAGCAGCGAACGCGGCGAACCTTCGATGGTGCAGACCACGCTGTCCGCCGCCATCAGGTCGCCCTCGGCATACTGCCAGTCGATCTCGATGTCCTGGTCGACGGCCAGCATCACGCCCTCGAACCAGGGCGCGCCGCACAGCACGGCTTCTTCGCGCACGATAACGCGCGCCTTCGCGCGGGGTTCCGTGGGCACGAGCAGGCCGGTCAGGTCGCCGGTGCCGACGTCTTCCAGCAGCGCGGCCAGGATGTTCTGCTCGAAAGCAGACTGCAGCTTTTCGTCAAACTGGTCATGCGGATTTCGTAGCGTGGTCATGCGGGGCCTACTCCCGAAAACAGTTGGGCATTGTTCTCCAGCGCGCCTTGCGGCAGCGCCTTCGCTTTCTTGGCGGCGGCGAAATCGAGCATGCGGTCGATGGCGCGCACGGCCTCGCGGCCGATGTCCGGATCGACGAAGACCTCGTTGGCGCCGGTTTCCAGCACCTCCGCCAGGTTCTTCAAGCCGTTCATGGCCATCCATGGGCAATGCGCGCAGCTCTTGCAGGTCGCGCTGTTGCCGGCGGTCGGCGCCTCGATGAAGGTCTTGCCCGGGGCCGCGGCGCGCATCTTGTGCAGGATGCCGTTGTCGGTGGCGACGATGAAGGTCGTCGCATCCATGGACTGGGCCGCGTTGATCAGCTGGGTCGTCGAGCCGACCACGTCGGCCTGGGCCACCACATTGGCCGGCGACTCGGGGTGCACCAGCACCTTCGCGTCCGGATGCTGGGCCTTGAGCAGGTCGAGTTCGATGCCCTTGAACTCGTCGTGCACCAGGCAGGAGCCCTGCCACAGCAGCATGTCGGCGCCGGTCTGCTTCTGGATGTACGAGCCCAGGTGGCGGTCGGGCGCCCACAGGATCTTCTTGCCCTGCTCGTGCAGGTGCCTGACGATGTCCAGGCCGATCGACGAGGTCACCATCCAGTCGGCGCGCGCCTTCACGGCGGCGCTGGTGTTGGCGTAGACGACCACGGTGCGGTCTGGATGCTGGTCGCAGAAGGCGGCGAATTCGTCCGCCGGGCAGCCCAGGTCGAGCGAACAGGTCGCTTCCAGGTCGGGCATCAGGATGGTTTTTTCCGGGCTGAGGATCTTGGCGGTCTCGCCCATGAAACGCACGCCGGCCACCACCAGGGTTTTTGCCGGATGATCGCGGCCGAAGCGCGCCATTTCGAGCGAATCGGAGACGCAGCCGCCGGTTTCCTCGGCCAGGTCCTGCAGGTCGGGGTCGACGTAGTAGTGGGCGACCAGAACCGCTTCTTTCTCTTTCAGCAGGCGGCGAATGCGCTCCTTCAGTTCGCGCTTTTCCTCGGCGGTCGGGGTGGCCGGGACCTTGGCCCAGGCGTGGGCGGTGCAGGCGGCGCCGTCCTGTGGGTGGTCGTATTCGAAGGTCTTGATTGGAATGTTCATGCGAATATCAAGCTCACATGCTTGCGCCGGCACGCACCGCGGCGGGCCGACGCCGGTTGGACGCGTGGACGGCAAAACAGTCCAGTGGACTGTTTTGCGCCGTCCACCCTGTTACTTAGTCGATACCCTGGCTCTTCAGGTATTCCTCGTAGCTGCCGCGGAAGTCGACCACTTCGTTTTCCTTCACTTCGAGGACGCGGTTGGCCAGCGAGGAGACGAACTCGCGGTCATGCGACACGAAGACCAGGGTGCCTTCGTACTTGTCGAGCGCGATGTTGAGCGACTCGATCGACTCCATGTCCATGTGGTTGGTCGGTTCGTCGAGCAGCAGGACGTTGTGACGGCCGAGCATCAGCTTACCGTACATCATGCGGCCCTTCTCGCCGCCGGACAGCACGCGCACCGACTTCTTCACCTCGTCGCCGCCGAACAGCAGGCGGCCCAGGATCGAGCGCACGGCCTGGTCGTCGTCGCCTTCCTTGGTCCACTGGCCCATCCAGTCGGTCAGGTTGGCGTCCGTGGCGAACTCCTCGGTCGGATCCTGGGGCATGTAGCCGACGTTGGCGTTTTCCGCCCACTTGACGCGGCCCTGGTCGGCGTCCAGCCCGGTGATCTCGCCGCCGCCGATGCAGCGCAGCAGCGTGGTTTTACCCGCGCCGTTGGCGCCGATGATCGCGATGCGCTCGCCCGCCTCGACCATGATCGAGAAGTTCTTGAACAGCGTGCGGTCGTAGGACTTGGTCAGGCCCTCGGCTTCCACCGCCAGGCGGTGCAGCTTCTTCTCGCCCTCGAAGCGCACGAACGGATAGGCGCGCGAGGACGGCTTGAATTCCTCGATCTTGATCTTGTCGATCATCTTCAGGCGCGAAGTCGCCTGGCGGGCCTTGGACTTGTTGGCCGAGAAGCGGCGCACGAAGTCCTGCAGTTCGGCGACCTTTTCCTTGGCCTTGGCGTTGTTGGCCAGCTGCTGGTTGCGCGCCTGGGTCGAGGCCAGCATGTAGTCGTCGTAGCTGCCCGGGTAGACCTTCAGGGTGCCGTAGTCCATGTCGGCGATGTGGGTGCAGACCTGGTTCAGGAAGTGACGGTCGTGCGAGATGATGATCATCGTCGAGTTGCGCTGGTTGAGGATGTCCTCCAGCCAGCGGATCGTGTGGATGTCCAGGTTGTTGGTCGGTTCGTCCAGCAGCAGGATGTCCGGATCCGAGAACAGGGCCTGGGCCAGCAGCACGCGCAGCTTCCAGCCCGGCGCCACGGCGCTCATCGGGCCCTGGTGCAGGTCGGTGCCGATGCCCAGGCCCAGCAGCAGTTCGCCGGCGCGCGCTTCGGCCGAGTAGCCGTCGTATTCGGCGACCTTGCCTTCCAGTTCGGCGGCTTTCATGTAGTCGTCGTCGGTGGCTTCCGGATTGGCGTAGATGGCGTCGCGCTCGGCGATGGCGTTCCACAGCTCGGTGTGGCCCATCATGACGACGTCGAGCACGCGCACGTCCTCGTACGCGAACTGGTCCTGGCGGAGTTTACCGAGGCGCTCGCCCGGATCGAGGCTGACGTTGCCGGCCGAAGGCTCGAGGTCGCCCCCGAGGATCTTCATGAAGGTCGACTTGCCGCAGCCGTTCGCGCCGATCAGGCCATAACGGTTGCCTTCGCCGAATTTGACGGAAATGTTCTCGAACAACGGCTTGGCGCCGAATTGCATCGTGATGTTGGCTGTACTGAGCACGGGTGGGAACCTTTAAAGCGGAGTTTGCGCGAAGTTTGCGCGAAGTTTGCGCGATGTTCGCAATTAACCGTCTATTTTACCACCCATGGCAGGGCACTGGCGGTACGGGCAGGCCGAAACATGGACGCAATGGCAAGGACGAGCCGGATCGGCCGCCCTGCGCGGCAAAACCGGCGCCCTGCCCGCCTTCAGGCGCAGCGCAGGGTCGGGTAATCGGACAGCGCGAGCGTGAAACCCGTCTCGGTCGACCTCAGCCGCGCCTGGGCGCCGAAGGGAATCGTCACCCTGCGCGGAATGTGCCCGAAGGAGAGCCCGGTCAGCACCGGGATCGCCAGCGTCGCGCGCAAATGGGCCAGCATGGCGTCGAAATCGTAGCCATTGTCGAGGGCGCCGAGCTTGTAGCCCGAAAAGTCGCCCAGCACCAGGGCCTGCTGGCGCTCCAGCACGCCGGCCTGCATCAGTTGCAGCAGCATGCGCTCGACCCGGTAAGGGTGCTCGGCGATGTCTTCGACAAACAGGATGCCGTCGTCGATGCGCGGGAACCACTCGGTGCCGAGCAGCGACGTCAGCATCGCGAGGTTGCCGCCCCAGATGGTGCCCGACACGTCCACGCAGGGATTCCCGAAGGCCTGCTCGACGATGCGGTGCGTCGGGCCGGTCACGCAATCCCAGAACTGCGCCAGCGTGAAGTCGCAGGGCTCCTCGGCGCCGAAATCGCTCGCCAGCAACGGGCCGGCAAAGCTCAGCGCGCCGGTCTTCGCGTACAGGCCCATCTGCAAGGCGGTGATGTCCGAGTAGCCGACGAACAGCTTGCCGCTGTCGGCCAGGCGCCTGAAGTCGATGCGCGGCAGCAGGCGCGTCAAGCCGTAGCCGCCGCGCACGGCCATCACGAGCTGGATGTCGGGGTCATCGACCGCTTCATACAACTGGGACAGGCGCGCCTCGTCGGTGCCGCCGAAGCGCTGGTACACGGCGTCGGGTTTGTAGTAGTTGTGGACGAGGCAGCCCTGGGCTTCGAGGCGGGCGATGCCGCGCGCAACCGCGGCCTGGTCGGGCGTATAGCCGGCGGGCGCGACGATCGCGACGCCGAGACGGGAAGTAATCACTGTTTGACGAAGAGGCGCGGTGTGGAGTCGGGGGCCATCTTACCCCGCGCATGGGCATCGATCAAGGCGAGCATCCGCTCGTTGAGCTGGGCCGGCAGGTCGTGCCCCATGCCCTGGATGACTTCGAGGCGCGCGCCCGGCACCTGCGCGGCCGTGTCCTCGCCGCAGGCCAGCGGCACCAGCGGGTCGCAGGCGCCGTGGATCACCAGGGTCGGGGCCGTGATCGAGGCCAGCAGTTCGCTGCGGTCGCCCGCGGCCGCCACCGCCAGCATCTGGCGCGTGACCCCGGCCGGACAATAGCAGCGCCGCAGCGAACGCGCGGCGCGCCGGCGCAACTGCTTGTCGGGTGTCGGATAGGCCGGGCTGCCGATCGCCTTCTGCAGCGCGACCGCCTGGTCGATGATCGCTTCCACGTCCTTGGGGTCGCCCGGCCGGCCCAGCAGAGCCTGGCGCGCCTGCGGCGTCGGACCGGGCAGGCCGCGCCGGCCGCTGCTCGACATGATCGAGGTGAGACTGAGCACGCGCTGCGGATGGCGGGCGGCGAGGATCTGGGCGATCATGCCGCCCATCGACACGCCCACCAGGTGGGCGCGGGCGACGCCGAGCGCGGACAGGACGCCGAGGGCGTCGTCGGCCATCTCCTCGAGCCCGTAGGGCGGCTTGAACGGCAGTCCGAGGCGCGAGCGGATCCAGCTCCAGACCAGGCTGGGCTTGCCGGCGCGGTCGAACTTGGTGGACAGGCCGCAATCGCGGTTGTCGAAGCGGATCACGTAGAAGCCCAGCTCGACCAGCCCATCGACGAACTCGTCGGGCCAGTTGGTGAGCTGCATGCCGAGGCCGTGCACCAGCAGCACCGGCGTGGACTTGGCGTCCCCCGCGGTGTCGAAGGCGATGCGGATGCCGTTGGCGGTCAGCGTCGGCATGGCGGCTGGGCCGGCAGGCGTGCACGGCGCCGGCGCTTGCTAACGGAAGACAACGCTGAAAACGGTGCTAAAGACAAAGCGACAAACAAGGCTGGTCTCCTTCCGCTGCCAGGCGGCAGCGCGAGAACCAGCATAGCATTTTCAGCGCGGCGGCGGCGCTCGCACAGGCGTGCGTGCGCCCGTCTTTACGGTGTCGCGGTGCGGCGCGCGGCGGCGCGGCGCTCGGCGAAGAAGGCTTTGAGCATGGCGCTGGCCTCCTCGGCCAGCACGCCGCCGACGACCTCGGCATGGTGATTCAACTGCGCGTGGGCGAACAGGTCGAGCACCGAGCCGCAGACCCCGGTCTTGGGATCGCTGGCGGCATACACGATGCGCGCCAGGCGCGCGTGCATCATCGCGCCCGAGCACATGGCGCAGGGCTCCAGGGTCACGTAGAGCTCGCAGCCGGGAAGCCGGTAGTTGCCGAGCTTTTCGGCGGCGGCGCGCAGGGCATTGACCTCGGCGTGGGCGGTCGGGTCGTGGCGACC
Organism: Pseudomonadota bacterium; assembly: GCA_040755875.1. GTDB lineage: Bacteria > Pseudomonadota > Gammaproteobacteria > Burkholderiales > Burkholderiaceae_D > Telluria. The sequence goes on from JBFLZJ010000005.1 coordinate 209,023, forward strand.
GATCGGCTGGTTGTAGCCGACCGCCACCACTTCGCCGTCCTTGACGACGACGGCGCCGACCGGCACCTCGCCTTCGAGACGGGCGCACTCGGCCTGGGCCAGCGCCAGGCGCATGAAGTCCAGGTCCGCCTGGGCGAACTCCGGCTGCGCCGCCTCCGCCTGCGCCGGATCGGCCTGGAGCCCTACCGATGGCACGGTGTCAGGCATCGGTGATCTCGGCCCAGCAGTTCGGGGTCTCGTGCAGCACCAGCTTGTGCAGGCGCAGGCCGGTGCCGTAGCGGTCGGTATAGGCCGCTTTCAGGATCTCGAAGGCAACCTGGGCCAGGTTCTCGACCGTCGGGATGCGGTCGATCACCACCGTCTTGTGGCCGGGCAGGCTGGCGAGGAACTCGCGCACCTTGTCGTCCTTCTCGTAGACCAGGAAGGCATGGTCCCAGACATCGACCAGGTGCTCCTTGGCGAGCGCCTTGATGTCGGAAAAGTCCATGATCATGCCGTTGTCGGAATTGCCGTCGAGCTCGATGACCGCGCCGACCAGCGTGATCTCCAGGGTGTAACGGTGCCCGTGCAGGTTGCGGCACTGGCTCTTGTGGTCGGGAATCCGGTGGCCGGCATCGAATTCGAGCTTGCGGGTAATGGTCAGCATCAGCTTTTACTCTGTTATGGTATCTGTAGCAATTTATGGGTCTGGAGGCTGAGCTTCCACTTCGGGTTGCGGCGGCAGGTCTCGATGGCCAGGCGCGTGTTCTGGGCGGCCAGCGGGCCGTCCATCGGCTGGACAAAGAAGTTCTCGAAGTCCAGGTGCTCGTAGGCCGCCAGGTCCTGGTTCGCCTGCGGGATCACGACCTTGATCTCGTTGCCCTTCTCGACCACCAGCTTCGAGCCCATCTTCGGGCTGACGCAGATCCAGTCCACGCCGGGCGGCACCGGCAGGGTGCCGTTGGTCTCGATGGCGATCGTGAAGCCGCGCGCGTGCATGGCCGCGATCAGGGCTTCGTCGAGCTGCAGCAGCGGCTCGCCGCCGGTGAACACGACGTACTTCGATGGCGCATAGGTGCCCGGCCACAGGCTGTCGATCTCGGCGGCCAGGCTGGCGGCGTCGCGGAACTTGCCGCCGCGCTCGCCATCGGTGCCGACGAAGTCGGTATCGCAGAACTGGCAGATCGCACTCGCGCGGTCGGCCTCGCGCCCGGTCCACAGGTTGCAGCCGGAGAAGCGGCAGAACACGGCCGGACGCCCGGCATGGGCGCCTTCGCCCTGCAAGGTATAGAAAATCTCTTTGATGCTGTAAGTCACAGTAAGCCTCTCGTCAACCCTCCATTATAACCCTGCGGAAGGCTCCTTGCCGACCCCCGGCGCCCGCAAACCTCGGCACTGTGGGAATTGCCATACAGCACGCATATTGACTATCAGCAAGATGCGCGCTGGCGACAGGCAGTAACTTGGGGGCCGGAAAGTTCTGATAACCCGTCGGAAGGATCGTCATGAAGACAGCGCGTACCCGCTCGGCGGGCTTCCTGCCCGCCCTGCTCATCCTGGGCGCCAGCGTGGCCGCGGCCGGCCTGCCTGGCGGGCTGTTCCCATCCTCGACCCTGGCCGCCCTGGTCTGGCTGCTTGGCGCCGCCGGCGGCGCCTGCCTGCTGCTGCGCCACGGCATCGATCTCGACGACAAGGCGCGCGACCTCGCCGCCCGGCTCTGCCTGGAGCAGAAGGCGCGCGCCACCCTCGAAGCCAGCCTGGCCGACACCCAGGCCGTGCTGGCACGGGTCATGCGCCAGCAGGAGGGCGTGCGCGACGCCGAACGCAGCCGCGTCGCCCGCGATATCGACGACGACCTGGGCCAGACCCTGTATGCGCTGCGCGCCGAGATGGCCCTGCTGCAGGTGGCAAGCTGCGGCGTCCACCCTTCCACCCACCAGAAGACCAGCGCGATGATCGTCACCCTCGACCTGGCCCTGCGCTCGCTGCGGGCCCTGGTCGGCGAGCTGCGTCCGCTGGCGCCGGGCCAGGACCTGGGCCGCGCGGTGGCCGAGCAGCTGGCCGAGTTCAGCCGCAGCAACGGCATCGCCCACCGCTTCGACTTCGATCCGGCCGATATCGCCGAAGCGCCCGGCTCCGGCCTGGACGCCCTGCTCTACCGCGTGCTGCAGGAAACGCTGTCGCACATCGCGCGCGCCGCCAGCGCCACCGAGGTGCGTGTCAGGCTGGCGCGCGGCGCGGGCCGCCTCACCCTCTGCATCGAGGACGACGGCTGCCAGGATGCCGGCGCAGCGCGACTGCATGCCAGCCTGCGCGAGCGCCTGCGCAGCGCCGGCGGCGCCCTGCAGGTAGAGGCCCGAAACGACGGCGGCAGCAGGATTGCCATCGCTCTACCCCATATGCATGGCTTGTTGGCGGGCTGAGAAGTCAATCCGGTGAATATTGCTGCAAATCAATGGGGCTGGGGTCTTGAGGTAGCAGAATCGGTTCTTGTCAGCAATCAATAGATTGCTTAACGGATACTTGATAAGGCCGCCACATGACCAGCACAACCATGCATCGCCTGATCGAAAGCACCCCGAACCCGGGCCTTATCGCGCCGGGCAAGGACCTCGCTTTCGCCCACCAGTTGATGGAAATGCTGGCGATCCCGGTCTTCGTGTTGGACAGCAATGCCCACGTCCTGATCTGGAACCGGGCCTGCGAACGCCTGACCGGCGTGCCGGCCGAAGAGATCATCGGCACCGACAATCACTGGCGCAGCTTCTACGAGGAGCCGCGCCCGACGCTGGCCGACCTGGTCCTGCAGAACCGCACCGACGAAATCCGCCACATCTATCCGCGCCACAGCAAGGCGCCCCACCTCAATTCCCACCTGTCGGTCGAAACCTGGTGCGACATGCCGCGCGCCGGCAAGCGCCGCTACCTGGCCGCCGACGCCAGCCCCATCCTCGACGAGAAGGGGCAACTGAAGGCGGTGGTGGAATCGCTGCGCGACCTTACCGAGGAAAAAATGGCCCAGATCGCGCTCGAGAAACTGGCCACCCGCGATGGCCTGACCGGCCTGGCGAACCGCCGCTGCTTCGACGAGACCCTCAACGCCGAGTGGCAGCGCGCCTTGCGCCAGCGCCAGCCGCTGTCGCTCCTGATGGTCGACGTCGACAACTTCAAGGCCTACAACGACGCCAACGGCCACCTCGGCGGCGACGAATGCCTGAAACGCATCGCCACCGCCGTGGCCAGCGAGATGCGCGCCAACGACCTCGTCGCCCGCTATGGCGGCGAGGAGTTTGCCGTGATCCTGCCGAACCAGTCGCTCAAGGGTGCGGCCATCGTCGCCGAGCGCATCCGGCGCCGTGTCGAGCAGCTGCGCGTTCCCTTGTACGGCACGGCCGACCTGGCCCCGACGCGGCACGTGACGGTGTCGATCGGCGCCGCCACCGCGATCGCGGGTCCGGACAACGACGCCAGCCAGCTCGTGGCGATCGCCGACGCCGCCCTCTACCGCGCCAAGCACCTGGGGCGCAACCGGATCAGCCTGCCGATGTCGGACAAGGGCTGATCTCCAGCACACCCGGCCTGCCCGCGCCGGCCATGGTTGGCATGCATATCTGATACCGCTGTTCATTCCTATGGGAATATCTTATGCTTCGCGCTAGATTTTTTCCCAAGGAGACAGTGTGTCCAAACTTATCCCGATGGCGCTGCTGGCGCTGTCCGCGCCGGTGCTCGCGCTGCCCGCGCATGCCGCGCCCGCCAAAGCGGCCGCGGCCGGCGGCAGCGACGTCCTGCCCTTCAAAGCGACCGAAAAGACCCTGGCCAACGGCCTGAAGATCATCGTCGTGCCGACCGGTTTCCCGAACCTGGTGTCGGTGACGATTCCCGTGCAGACCGGTTCGCGCAACGAGGTCGAACCCGGCAAGTCGGGCTTCGCCCACTTCTTCGAACACATGATGTTCCGCGGTACGCCCAGCTATCCGCCGGAGAAGTACCAGAAGGTCATCACCCAGGCCGGCGCGCGCCAGAACGCCTACACCAGCGACGACCTGACCAATTACTACACCACCTTCGCCAAGGAAGACCTGGAGACGGTGCTGAAGGTCGAGGCCGACCGCTTCCAGCACCTGTCCTATCCGATCGAAGCGTTCAAGACCGAATCGCGCGCCGTGCTGGGCGAGTACAACAAGAACAGCGCGAACCCGATGCAGAAGCTGTTCGAGGTCCAGCGCGACGCTGCCTTCACGACCCACACCTACAAGCACACCACGATGGGCTTCCTGAAGGACATCGAGGACATGCCCAACCAGTACGAGTATTCGAAGGTCTTCTTCGACCGCTGGTACCGCCCCGAGAAGACCACCATCATCGTCGCCGGCGACGTCGAGCCGCAAAAGGCGATCGCCCTGGTCGAGAAATACTGGTCGAAGTGGCAGAAAGGCAGCTACAACGCGCCTGTCCCGGCCGAACCCGCGCCGCGCGGCGCCCAGTACCGCCACGTGCCCTGGCCGGCCCCGACCCTGCCGCTGGTCACCGTCGCCTTCCGCTCGCCGGCCTTCTCCGACACCGCGAAGGACCAGGCGGCGCTCTCGATGCTGCTGTCGCTGTCCTTCGGCCCGACGTCGCCGCTGTACAAGCGCCTGGTCCAGGACGAGCAGAAGGTCGACCAGCTGTTCGACTACACGCCGAACCGCGTCGACCCGACCCTGGCCACCATCGGCGCGCGCGTGAAAAAGCCCGCCGACGCGCTGTATGTGCGCGACGCCATCCTGCGGACGATCGCCACCCTGCGCGACACGCCTGTAACGGACAAGGAGCTGGCGGATGCGAAATCGGCGAACAAGTACGGCCTGGTGCGCTCGCTCGACAACACCGAGCAGATCGCCGCCACCCTGGCCTCCTACGTCCACTTCAACCGTTCCTACGGCACCCTGAACCGCTACTACCGCCTGGTCGACAGCCTGACCCCGGCCGACCTGCAGCATGCCGCCCGCAAATACCTGGTCGACGACGGCATGGTCGTGACCACCCTGGCGCACGACGCCCTGCCCCAGGGGATCGAGGCGCTGCCCAAGCTGGCCACCCTGGCCCCGAAGGCCGCGGACGCGAAGTTCGACGTGCTGGTGCAGAAGTCGGCACTGCCGCAGGTGCGCTTCAAGCTGCTGTTCGCGGCCGGCTCCGCCCACGATCCGAAAGGCAAGGAAGGCCTGGCGGCCCTGACCGCCTCGATGGTCGCCGAAGCCGGTTCGCGCGAGCGCAAGATCGACGAGATCACCAAGTCGCTGTTCCCGCTCGCGGGCAGCTTCTCGGACCAGGTCGACAAGGAAATGACGACCTTCACCGGCTCGATCCACAAGGACAAGTGGAGCGAGTTCCTGGATGTCGCGCTGCCGATGCTGCTCGAGCCGGGGTTCCGCGAGGAGGACTTCCGCCGCGTGAAGGACGCCCAGAAGAACGCCCTGGTGCTGGACCTGAAGGACAATAACGAGGAAGAGTTCGGCAAGGAGCGCCTGCAGGCCAATGTCTACGCCGGAACCGGCTACGGCCATCCGGTGCTGGGCACGGTGAAAGGCATCGATGCCATCACCCTGGACGACGTGAAAGCCTTCTACCGCCAGGCCTACACGCAAGGCGCGGTCCGCGTCGGCATCTCGGGCGACGTCAGCGACGGCATGCTCGCAGCGCTGAAGAACGCGCTGGCGCGCCTGCCGCAAGGCGACGGCCTGCCGGCCACCAGCGTGCCGCAAGGCCGCAAGCCGCAGGGCCTGGAAGTGGAGATCATCGAGAAGAACACCCGCGCCACCGCGATTTCCTTCGGCCTGCCCCTGGAAGTCACCCGCCGCCACCCGGACTTCCCGGCCCTGTGGCTGGCCAAGACCTGGCTGGGCGAACACCGCGCCTCGAGCGGCCAGCTCTACCAGCGCGTGCGCGAACTGCGCGGCCTGAACTACGGCGACTACGCCTACATCGAAGCCTTCCCGGGCGGCATGTACGGCTTCTTCCCGCGCCCCAACCTGGGCCGCAAGGCGCAACTGTTCGAAGTCTGGATCCGTCCGGTCGCCCCGCAGAACGCCCACTTCGCGCTGCGCCTGGCGCTGTCGGAACTGGGCAAGCTGGTCGAGAACGGCATGAGCCAGGAAGACTTCGAGGTCACCCGCGGCTACCTGATGAAGAACGTGTTCGTGATGACCGCGACCCAGGACCAGCGCCTCGGCTACGCCCTCGATTCGCAGTGGTACGGCACGCCGGAATTTACGCAGATGATGCGCGACGGCCTGGCAAAGCTCACCGTGGCCGACGTCAACGCGGCGGTCCGCAAGCACCTGTCGGCGAAGAACCTGTCGGTGGTCTTCATCACCAAGGATGCGGCGGGCCTGAAGCAGGCCCTGGTGTCGGACGCCTTCTCGCCGATCAAGTACGACGCGGCCAAGCCGCAGGCCGTGCTGGACGAAGACCAGGCGATCGGCAACATGAAGCTCGGCATCCCGGCCGGGAACGTGAAGATCACGCCGGCGGCCCAGGCGTTCGCCGAGTGACGCAAGTTTAGCCGCGCGAAGGATCCTCCCGCCTCCATCAGCACGGCTAAACTATCGGGGTGGCGGCAAGCGTGGAAACGCATGCCACCGACAAAACGGGCGCCCGCGGGCGCCCGTTGTCGTTGACGCTGGACCGCCGGCCGAGACCGGCGTCTCAGGCGCGGATCAGGAGGTCATGCGGTCCCAGCCGTGACGCACGGCCGCCTTCATGTTTTCCCAGGTCGAACCGGTGCTGCCGGCGTGCTGCTTTTCCCAGTTGCTGCGCAGGTCGGGCTCCACGTCGTCCCAGGGACGGTTACGGTAGAGATCGCTGTTGCGCATCTGCGAGCCATAGCTGTAGGCCGGCTTGTACTGGTCGTATTCGCCGCCCATGCTGCTGTAGGTGGCGTTGTAGTGGTTACGGTAATAGGACTCGTCGTCGTCCGTGGTCATGCGATCCCAGCCGTGGCGCACCGCGGCCTTCATCTTTTCCCAGGTCGATCCGGCCTTGTTGCCGGCGCGGGTGGACCAGTCGCTGGACAGGTCGCTTTCGACATCGTCCCACTTGCGGCCGCTGTACTTCTGGTTGCGCGCCATTTCCGAACCATAGCTGTAGGCCGGCGCATAGTCGTCGTACGAGGCGCCGGTGGTGCCGTAGTTGCTGGTGAAGTGGTTGCGGTAGTAGTCGTCGTCGCTCATCATGCTCGAGCGGGCCGAGCCGGCGCCGAGCTGTTCGACCTCGACCTCGGTGTGGCGCACCGTGTCGTGGATCTGCTGCTCGCGCTGGGACACTTCCTTGTTGATCATCACTTCCTCGACCACGCGCGCTGATTTCTCGACCACGGCTTCCTCGGCCGTTTCGCGCATCTCGATCGACTGCTCCTTGAAGGCGGTGGCGTCGGTGGTGCTGATCGGCTCGTCCACCGTGCGGCGCTGCACGTTCACGTGCTCTTCGCGCAGGCCGATCGATTCGTTGACCGGGGTTTCGACCACGCGCGAGAAGACGCGCACGCCGCCGCGCTGGACTTCACGCTTGCCGACCTTGAGCTGCTCCTGGACCACGGGAATCGCGGCGGCGCTGGTGTCGCGCTGCTGCGAGCCGGTCAGGCCGGATGCCTGGGTCGCGGCGGCCGAGCCTTCCAGCGAGGAGCCCTGCAGCGAGGAGCCGGTGGTAGCGGACGAGGCCGACGTGCTGCCGCCCATGCTGGTCTGCAGGTTGCCGCTGCCGCTGCCATAGGTGCCGCGGCTCAGTTCGTCGCGCGAGGACAGCGGCTCCTGGTAGGTGGTGCCCATCGGGTTCGGGTCGTTCAGCGACTGCTGGTTCAGCGGCAGGCGGTCGTTGTCGGACTGCAGCGACATCGACGAGGACTGCTGGAGGCCGCCCGCGCCGACGCCCATGACGCCCGCGCCCGGGGAGTTCATGCTGCCCCCCATGCCGGCGCCGCTGGCCCATTTTTCCGACTGCTCGTCGATGTCGACCGGGCCGTAGCGCTCGACGATATCGGCGGCGCGCTCGACTTCGGGCTCGCTGTCGGTGTTCACGGTCAGCACGTGGTTGCCGCGCTCGAGCGCCGTGTTGTACTTGGCGTGGTGCTCGTTGTTGTCGGTGCCGAAGATATCGCTGAAGAAGTTCTTGATGCTGGTCCCGATGCCCGGCTCGTTGTCGGTGTCGGTGCTGGCGGTCGTGGTGGCGCCAGAGGCCGCGATCGACGGATCCTCGTTGCCATGCGACAGGCGCACGTCCTCGCGGGAAAAGCCCGACGAGAGCAGTTCGTTCATCGCATTGGTGGCGTCGTTGTGGTTGTCGAAGACGGCAATCAGAGTATGTTGCATGATCATTCCTCCAGATAATATGGTCATTTCGTTGGCGGGGACCCGGATTCGTCGAAGCGTTCGACGTTGACCTGCTCGGCCTTGAGGACAACGGACTCCTGGTGATGTTCCTCGCGGCGGATCCGGGTGATATGGAGCTCTTCCTTGATGCGTACCCTGCGCTCGACCACCAGCACTTCCTCGAGAATCGGCACGATCAACGTGTCGCCATCGTGGCGGGTGGTGGGCGCTTCGTCGGGCGCGACGAGGCGATCGACGGGGACGTGCCGGACCTCCACCTCCTCGCGCGCCAGGCGCTCGTCGATGGTGACCGGCTGTTCGACCACGGTCTTGTGGATACGGACGCCGCGGCCAGTGTCCACCGTTCGGGTGCCGACCGCAAGCTGTTCCGCGACAATGGGAATCCGCAAGGGATCCTGTGCTGCCGGGTCTGACGGGTTACCTGCCATCGGGTTGGGCTCCGTAAGGTCGCTGACGCGAGACCAGATCAGCTTACTCCAAACACTCGGGGGCTAGCGCACCATTGCCCCCTATAAACGGATGAGGTTTTGAAGCACCGGATTTCGCGCGGCCCCAGTCTGGATCGACATCTCTTGCGAGGGCGGGCGCGCGCATGGCGGCGCGCGGAGAACGGTGGCGCGCGGGTGGCGGGCGCCCCGGGGGGATCAGTTGAAGGGGTTGTCGACCTGCTCGACGTTCGGCGGCGGCAGGCGCTCGGGCAGCTCCCCGCTTTCCATCCGGCCGACGATCTCGCCCAGCAGCGCGTGCAGGCGGCGCGCCAGCGCCAGGCCGGCCTGGTCCAGGGTCAGGTCGACGTCGCCCGACAGCGTGATGCGGTCGAGGCGGTTCTCGACCATCAGGTCGCCGACGTGCAGCACATCGGCCTCGTTCGCGAACGGCGCGAAGGTCTTTTCGGTTTTCTTCTTTGCGGTCATGGCATTCCTTTGTCAAGACGTCGCTCAGGACGAGCGGCCCTTCTTCTGGCGGATCTTCGGCAGCTTGAGCATGCGTTCCTTCTGCTTCTGGCCGAGCGAGGGCAGGAACTCGATGCCGACGATGCGCTCGAGTTCGGCCACCGGGATCACGTGGATATCGGCGTTCGCCCGGTTCTCCGTGAACCAGGCGGCGGCCAGCTTCTGGCGCGGACTGTACACCACTTTGTACAGGTGGCTGGGCACGAGCACGTTGCCGACCTTGCGCAGGTTGGCGCCGAGGAAGGCCGGGCCGGTGATCACGTAAAGCTGCCCTTCCTTCTTTGCCATCTTGCGCACGGCGCCCTCGATCGGCGCCCAGATATGGCGGTTGTGGTCGCTGTCCTGGGGAACCATGTTGGCCAGCGTGAAGCTCTCGCGCTGGGTGCGGCGGTCCGGCATGTCGCCGTTCGGCGCCAGGTGGCCGCGGTCGAAGCCGCTGCGCGCATAGTCCGACAGCTCGGCGCGCTGGGAGCGCGGCAGGCGCGATTCGGCGTGGAAGTCGTTGTCGCGCTTGAGCCCCTGCGCCGCCTCGACGTTCTCGGCGCGCAGGTTCTCGGCCGACCACAGCGGCGTGCGCGTGACGCCCGAATGCATGACCCCGAACACGCCGTAGCACAGCTCGCGGGTGGCGGTGGCCAGCTTGGGATTGCGGATCTCGGGGGCGCGCCCCTCGGCGTAATGGCCCGGACAGCCGGTGGCCGCGGCCAGGCCGGGACTGAGCAGCGCGCCGGCCAGGAAGGCGGCGCTGAAGAATCTACGAAACATGTGTGCAGCGGAAAGAATGTGGCGGGGCCGCATTGTAGCCGACACATAATCCCACACACCAGCCGGCGAAGCGAGCGTGCCGGACCGGCGCACGATAGGAAGTGCATTGTCGAGCGGAATCCTCTAGAATACCCGCTCTTTTGATAACATTCCGTAACGGAAACAAACGACCGTCAATGGACAAGGCCCCGATCCCGGAGGACCTGCGGCGCTTTGTGCTCACGAGCATTCCGTCCGTACCCTTCCTCGAAGCGCTGCTGCTCCTGCGCGCCAATCCGGCGCAGCAATGGCACAGCGAGATGCTGGCCCAGCGTCTCTACGTGCGCGAGCGCACCGCCCACGCATTGCTGGAGGACCTGTGCCGTGCGGGCATGGTCGCGCCCTGCCCGGACGCGCCGCAGCCCTGCTACCAGTACCAGCCGAATTCCGAGCACCTGCGCGAGCGCATCGACGCGCTGGCCGACCTGTACGCGAAGCACCTGGTCGAAGTCACCCTGCTCATTCATTCCACCCTCGACCGCAAGGCGCAACAATTCGCCGACGCCTTCAAACTGCGAAAGGATTCGTAAGTGGCGGAAACGATCTATACCCTGTGCATCCTGACCTCGCTGGCCTGCGCCTGGCTGCTGTTCGCGAGCTACCGGCGCACCCGCTATCGGCTGCTGTTCTGGAGCGGCTCCTGCTTCGCGGTGATGACACTGAACAATCTGTTCCTCTTGCTCGACAAGATCGTCTTCCCCACCATCGACTTCCTGCCGGCCCGGCTGGTGAGCGCCCTGGTCGCGGTCGCCCTGCTGCTGTACGGCCTGATCTACGAGAAAGAATGACATGACCGGGAATGACATGACCGAACTGTTCACCGGCGCGATCACCATGGGCTCGCTCGTCATCGCGCTGTTCTTCCTGCGCTTCTGGCGCAATTCGGGCGACCGCTTCTTCATCTACTTCGCGCTGTCCTTCCTGATCGAAGGCCTGCACCGCCTGTACTCGGCGGTCCATGACAACGGCGGCGAGGATTCGCCGCTGCACTACCTGATCCGCCTGCTGGCCTATGGCCTGATCATCTGGGCGATCCTGGAAAAGAACCTGCCGCGCGAGAAGGCGCGCAGGTAAGCACGCCAAGGCGGCGACCCGGGGCCGGAAACGGGCTGGCGCCGGCCCTTCCCGGAGCGTGCGCCGGACCCGGCTTGTCTCGGTGATAATGAAGCCATGATCCCAATGTACATACGGAGGAAACCATGACGACGCCAGGACAGGGCGGCCAGCAGGGCCAGCCCGAGGACAAGCAATCCAAGACCGACCAGCTGAACCGTTCGGAGAACCTGCTCCCGGGCGACGAGGGCGCCGAGGACGGCCGCTTCGAGGTGGCCGAGGAAGTCAACCTCGACATGCAGTCGGACGACGCGCGCCGTGTCGGCCAGCTCCCCGGCAGCATCACCGAATCGCTGCCGGACACGGTCAGCACCGAACCGGAGAGCGAGGACAAGGGCACGCCCTGATCCGCCTCCCTTCCCGCCCTCCTTCCCCGCCAGCGCCTGCGCCGCCTCCCGCCGCGCAGGCCTTTCCCTGCTCCTCTACCCGGCCATGTTCGCCCGGCTACATCGTCAGGCCCATGCGCAGGCCCTCGATGGTGTGCGCCTGCACGATGGGCTCGAGCCGGTCCACCACGCGGCAGGTGATGTGGCGGCGCAGTTCCGGCGCCAGGCTCTCGTAGTAGCCGCGGGTGAGCTGCAGGTCGTGCTTGTCGGCGTTGCGCCCGTCCGGCGCGTCGACCCCGAGCACGAATACCGGCCGCGGCCGGTTCGAGACGTTGGCCGTGCCGCGGTGGATGGTCAGCGCCGAGCGCGCCGAGATGTCTCCCATGCGCGGCAGTTTGCGCTGGGCGCGCGCCTCGTAGCGCGGCCAGGTTTCGCGCGGCGGGAACATCGGGTCGCCGCCCGCCAGGTCGTCCCACTGGGTGCCGGGCGCGATCTCGAAGGGCCCCATGTCCTCGTCGACGTCCACCGTGGTGATGTTGAAGGCCAGGGAATTCAGGCGCCGGCCGACCAGGGTCTCCGGCGGCGACGGGAAGTCGCGGTGCCAGGGCTGGTGCAGCGCGCCGGGGCCGGGGATGTCGAAGCCGGCTTCGACCACGCGGTACTCCGGCCCCAGCACCGCGCGGCACACCGCGACCACCCAGGGGTGGCCGATGATGTCGGCGAAACCGGAAATGCGCTCCGGGTGGACCTCGACATAGTAGCGGCTGGGCCCGCGCTCCAGGGCGCCGCCCGGCTGGCGCCGCGCTTCCTCGAACAGGGTGGCGATGTCCTGGCCCAGGCGCTGGACCCAGGTCCGTTCGAACGCGCCCTTGCAGGCGATGATGCCGTCACCGTAGAGGCTCCCCATGATGGTCGCCACGTCGTACGGATCGGCGCTGTGTGCTGCGTCTTGCATTGCTGTCTCCTCGGATCTCGCTGTTTTCTCTGCACCTGCGCGCATTGGCGCCCTGCCATGCTACTCCGAAAAAATCGGCGTCGCGACGGTCGGCCGGTCCCGATTGCCGCGTCTGTGGGAACAATGTCACAGCGAAAGCGTGAGCACACGCGAGGGCATGAAAGGTTGACATCGTTGCGTGACGGTTTTACATTCTTATCCTGAGTACAACAAAACTGCCGGCGGCCACGCTGTTCCCGGCGGCGTATCAATGACCATGTGCATGCACCTGTCCGCGTCCGCCGCGGAACCACCGCTGCCGTCCGGGGAGACCGGCCGGTGAGCCCCAGCGCCGCGGGCCTGATCCTGTTCGTCTGCGAACGCGAAGCATCCGATCCGGCCGTGGCCCGGGTCGGCGCCCAGCTGGGCCAGGACGTCGTGCGCGCCCACTCGGCCGGCGAGGCGCTGGGACTGGCCCGCGCCACCGACTTCGCCCTGATCCTGGTCGGCTATGCCGGCACGGTCCCTACCCTGCTCGAGACCGTCGGCCTGATGCGCGCCAACCGGCGCTCCAGCCATACCCCGATCGTCGTGCTCGGCGCGCCCTCGGGGCCGGGCTTCCCGCTCGAACAGGTGTACGAGGCCGGCGCCATCGCCGTGCTGAACGAGCCGGTGTCGCCCGCCATCCTCGCCGCCAAGGCCCGCTTCTACCTCGACGCCTTCAATACCGCCGCCGAGCGGCGCCGGGCCGAACGTGCGCTCGGCGCGGCGCGCGAACGACTCGAGACCATCCTGGCCGCCGCGAACCTCGCGGTATGGGAATGGGACATCGCGAACGACCGCGTGCACGGCGACGCCCGCCTGGCGGCCGTCTTCGGCGACGCGGTGCCGCCGGAAGCGCCGATGGCGGCGTATTTCGAGGCCATCCATCCCGACGACCTGCCCGCCACGCGGGCGCGCCTGGAAGCGGCGCTGCGCCAGGGATCCGGCTACGACGCCACCTTCCGCGTGCGCGCGCCGGGCGGGCGCTGGCGCTGGATCATCGCGCGCGGCCAGATCGCGGCGGGCCCCGACGGCCGGCCATGCTCGGTGGCGGGCGTGGTGATCGACGCCACCCGCCAGTTCGAGGCCGAGCAGCAGTGGCGCGCCAGCGAGGAGCGCTACCGCAGGCTGTTCGATGCGATGGACGAGGCCATGTGCGTGATCGAGGTGATCTTCGATGCCGACGGCCGGCCCTGCGACTACCGCTTCCTCGAGACCAATCCGGCCTTCGCCGTCCAGACCGGGCTGGTCGACGCGGTCGGCCGGCGCATGCGCGAACTCGCCCCGGAGCACGAGCAGCACTGGTTCGACATCTTCGGGCGCGTCGTCGAGACCGGCGAGCCGGCGCGCTTCGTGAACGAGGCGCGCGCGCTGGGACGCTGGTTCGACCTGTATGCGATGCGCATCGGCCCGGCGGGCGAGCGCCGCGTGGCGGTGCTGTTCAAGGACATCACCGAGCGCCGCGCCGCCGAGGAGGAGCTGCGCCGCCTGGCGGCCGACCTGGCCGAGGCGAACCGCCTGAAGACCGAATTCCTGGCGACCCTGGCCCACGAGCTGCGCAACCCGCTGGCGCCGATCCGCAGCGGCGTGCAACTGCTGCGCCGCGGCGGCGCGGACGCCGGCGCGGCCGCCGGCAGCCGCGTGCTCGCCATCATGGACCGCCAGCTCGACCAGCTGGTGCACCTGGTCGACGACCTGCTGGACGTGGCGCGGGTCAATCGCGGCCAGGTCGAGCTGCGCCGCACCTGGATCGAGCTGGACGACGTACTGTCGGCGGCGGTCGACAGCAGCCTGCCGCTGATCGAGGCGGCGCGCCACGCCTTCACGCTGCGCCCGCCCGCCGAGCCGGTGCGCCTGTACGCCGACCCGACCCGCCTGACCCAGGTGGTCAGCAACCTGCTCAACAATGCGGCCCGCTACACCCCGCGCGGCGGCGCCATCGTGCTGTCCGCCGAACGCGAGGGCCGCGAGGCCGTGATCACGGTCTCCGACAACGGCATCGGCATCGCCGCCGACGCGCTCGAGCGCGTGTTCCAGATGTTCACCCAGGTCGGCGCCAAGGGCGCCCAGGGCGGCCTGGGCATCGGCCTGTCGCTGGTGCGCAGCCTGGTCGAACTGCACGGCGGCAGCGTGACGGCCGCCAGTCCCGGGCCGGGCGCGGGCAGCAGCTTCACGGTGCGGCTGCCGCTGGAGGTCGGGGAGGCGCCCGCGCTCGCGCCGCCCGCATCCGGCGCCGCGGCGCCGGCCGTCCCGGTCGCCGGCGCCCTCCGCATCCTGGTGGTGGACGACAACCGCGACGCCGCCGACACCCTCGCCGCCCTCCTGTCCTCGATGGGACACACGGCGGCGGTGGCCAACGACGGCTACCAGGCCCTGCGCATGCTCCCCGGCTTCGCGCCCCAGGTGGTCTTCCTCGACCTGGGCATGCCCGGCCTGTCGGGCTACGACGTGGCCGCCGAGGTGCGCAAGGACGGCCGCAACGACGGCGTGCGCCTGGTCGCCCTGACCGGCTGGGGCGGCGCCGCCGACCGCGAACGCAGCGCCCGCGCCGGCTTCGACCGCCATCTCACCAAGCCGGCGACCCTGGACGCCATCGAGGCGGCGCTGACGTCCGGCGCGGCCGCTACCACGACAGCGTAAGCAGCAGGCTGGCCATGCGCGGCCAGCACAACTGGCTGACCTCCTCGCGCGCGGCCCAGCGAAAGTCGTCCATCTCGGGTGTCGGCCTGCCGGTCGCATGGTGGGGGAAATAACTGGTGCACACCAGGTGGCGCAGCTCGCCCAGCTCGGACCCCGCCTCGACCCGGAACAGGTGCAGGCGCTTGTCGCGCCGGTAGTCGAACTGGCCGAGGTCGACGAAACGCTCGGGCGCGAACGCCACGCCCGCCTCCTCGCGCAGCTCGCGCATGGCCGCCTCCAGGGACGTCTCGCCCGGGTCCTGCATCCCCTTCGGGATGTCCCAGGCGGCGGTGCCCGTGACATGCCCCAGCAGCAGCCGGCCGCCGCCGTCGACGACCAGGGTGCCGCAGGAGACGGTGTATTTGCTCATGGTGTGCTCGACGGGCGGATGGCGGCGGGGATGCGTGGGGGCGGGCCTGCAAGGCAGGGTTGCAAAGATCGCAATGTATGCCTGGTGCTGCCGGATGTCAACTGTGCGCGCTCCCCGCGGCAGGGGCCGCACACTAGGGGTTGGCCTTTCCTTGCCTCACCGGCGGTACATCGGAGCACGAATGGATTTCACCTTCCTGAACAACGACCTCGAAAGCTGGGCGATCGCCGTCGCCATCACCCTCGGCATTACCCTGGCGCTGCACTGGGCGCGCCGCTTCGTGCTGCACAAGATGCAGACGCTGGCGCGCCGCACCGAGACGGTCGCCGACGACCTCGTCGCCAAGATGCTGCGCAAGACCTATATCGTCGGCATGCTGGCCGTGTCGGCCTACCTGGGCGGCCTGGCGCTGGAACTGACCGACAAGCAGCGCCTGATCACCTCGCGGGTGGCGATCGCCGCCCTGATCCTGCAGCTGGCGATCTGGGGCGACACCCTGCTGCGGGCCTGGCGCGACCGCTACCTGGCCAATGGCGACAGTCCGCGCAAGTCCTCGCGCACCATCGTGACCTTCCTGCTGCGCCTGGCCCTGTGGGTGATCGCCTTCCTGATGGTGCTGGACAACTTCGGCTTCAACATCACGGCCCTGGTGGCCAGCCTGGGGATCGGCGGCATCGCCGTGGCCCTGGCGGTGCAGAACATCCTGGGCGACCTCTTCGCCTCGCTCTCGATCATGCTCGACAAGCCCTTCGAGATCGGCGACTTCATCATCGTCGGCGACGTGCTCGGGTCGGTCGAGCACATCGGCCTGAAGACCACCCGCCTGCGCGGCCTGGGCGGCGAGCAGGTGATCTTTTCCAACGGCGACCTGCTCAAGAGCCGCATCCACAACCACAAACGCATGGAGACGCGCCGCGTCGCCTTCGTGCTGCGCGTGGCCTACGGCACCAGCGAACAACAGCTCGCGCGCATTCCCGAGCTGATCCGCGAGGTGGTGACGAAGGAACCCAGCGCCGCCTTCGAGCGGGCCCACTTCTTCAACTATGGCGAGTGGTCGCTCAACTTCGAGGTGGTCTACCACTTCCAGAGCCCGGACTACATCAAGCACATGGACACGCAGCAGGCCATCCTGCTCGAGATCTACCGCCGCTTCGAGCGCGAACAGATCCGCTTCGCCCATCCGCTGTCGATCGTGCGCCTGGCCGACCAGGACACCGCCCAGCGCCTGCATCCGGCCGTGGCGCCCCCGCCGCCGGCATCGTTCCGGCATTGACTGAAGGCTGTCGGGGCGGCGCACGGACGCCCACCCTATGGCCCAGAACACGTAGGGTGGGCGCTCCGTGCCCACGCGTTACGCGCGTTCCCGGCGTCCGCAGCGGCGAAGTGTCGCCCGCACGGCATGCAGTACCGATGTTCCAACGTGGTGTCCGGCCACGCTCGGCGATGCGAGCGACATCTCCCGGCCAACAATAAAGGTGGCGCACGAAACGCGTGGGCACTCCGTGCCCACCCTACAGTTGCGGCCCGATTCGTGCCCGGCCAGAGGTCGCCTCGGGCAACCATGAAAAAACCCGCCGGGCCATGGGCCGGGCGGGCTTTACTGAGCGGCAGTCGCTTACGCAGCCTGCACCGGCAGCGGTTCGGCGCGGGCCGGGATGACGGTGTCGGCGGCGGCCGGGGCCGGCTTGGCCTTGTTGCCCGGCACGGTGGTGCTGATCAGTTCATGCATGCGGGCGGCGGTCTTGTCCCAGGAGGTGTTGGCGACGACCTCGCGCATGCGCTGGGCCAGCGCGGCCTTCTCGTCGGCGCTCAGGGCCAGCATGCGCTCGCAGGCGGCGATGTACTCTTCCGGGGTCTCGGCGATCGCGACCACGTCGCCATAGGGCACCTTGACGTCGGTGATCGGGGTGCTCACGCTCGGCAGCTCGGCGGCCATGTACTCGAGGACCTTGGTCGGGCTGATGTACTTGGTCGAGTCGTTCATCGCGAACGGCAGCAGGCAGACGTCCCAGCCGGCCAGGAACTGCGGCAGCTCCTTGTAGGTGCGCTGGCCCATGTAGTGGACGTTGGCGGCGCGCGGCAGTTCGGCCGGGTCGATCTTCACGACCGGGCCGACCAGCACGATCTGCCATTCCGGATGGGCTTCGGCCATACGGCGCACCAGTTCGGTGTCGAAGCGTTCGTCGATCACGCCGTAGAAGCCCAGGCGCGGACCCGGGATGCCGGCCTGCTCCGGATGCGAGATCTCGGCGTTCTTGGCCTGGCGGAAGTGGGTGGCGTCGACGCTGCTCGAGAAGCAATGGGCGTTGGCGTGGCGGTTCTTCTTGGCTTCGTACAGGCTCGGGCCGCCGGTGAAGACCAGGTCGGCGATGTTCAGCAGGGCCGATTCGCGCTGCAGCAGCTGCTTCGGCGGATTCTTGAAGGCGGCCAGTTCGTCCATGCAGTCGTAGACGACCAGCGCGGGGTTGAAGCCCTGCAGCAGCGGCAGCGCCATCGGGGTGTAGAACCACACGACCGGACGCTCGTCTTCCGGGACGAGGTCGGCCAGCAGGCCCTGCAGCACCGGAATCTGGTCGTCATGGAAACCGTGGTGCGGGACATTGGTATGCGGCTGGCACACCGTGATGTTCGGCGCGACGGCCGTCTTCTTCAGGTGTGCCTGCCCTTCGGTATGCACCGGCTCCTCGACGATGAGGATGTCGTAGTGTTCCGCCAGACGCGTCATCAGGTGCTGGGGACGCTGAAAGACGAAATCCCAGCGCAGGTGGCAAAACACGATAAGGGTCGGCATGTTGATTTCCTTTCGCCTCGTGGGCGTTCTAGTTGATCTTGGGGTTCTGCGGGAAGGCGCTGGCGCCAGGCGCTGCGGCGGCTCCTCCGACATCGAACCCGGCAATCGTAACATGCAAATTTATCATTATTTTCATTTATGCATCACAACATTACATAACGGCAATATTTTTATGCAGCCGACAAGTCCGCTCCCATAGGAGAGGCCGGTGTTGCGCTGCCTCATCTGTAGGTAAGTTCCTACCTACATACAAGAAAAACAACTACGAAAACTCATCCATGCAGAAGCCGTGCGCAAGCGTGTGCGGGGCCCCGGGCTGCTGCCCGAGCGGTTCTCGGCCTGCCCGGCGGCGCCGCGCGGGCCGCGACAGACTGTAGGTATAGCGGAAGGGATACGGATGCGGAGCGCCCGGAGGCGCGCCCCGCCGTGGGGTGGATTTGCTGCGCCGCAGCGAACGGCGGCGCGGAAAGACCGGCTCAGTCGCCCGGATAGGGCTGTGCCCCCTCGGGATGGCCGTCCTCGCTGAAGCCGTCCGCGGTCGAGACGTCGTCGATGCCGAGGCTGGTCAGCGCGTCGCACAGCTCGTCCACCTCGGCGCCCAGGTCGGCCGCCAGGTCGACCGCGCGGCTCACGCCGCCCCAAGGCGGGCCGCCGTCGAGCGCGTACAGGTTGACGCGCAGGATGATGTGCTCGCCGCCGTCGACCGGCGCGACCACGGCGCGCACCGCGTCGGCCTCGAGCTCCTTTTCCGCCAGCAGGCCCTTGATCTCGGACAGCAGGCCGAGGATCGCGAGCTCGGCCACGCCCTGCTCCTTGGCCCCGTAGAACAGGTCCTGGTAGAGGAAATTCACCGACAGGCGCTCGGGATCCTGCGCCAGGCAGCGCCGCACCAGGGGCGCCACCCGCTCGGTCCAGGCGCGGTAGCGGCGCATGCGGTCGGCGAAATACACGTCGGCCCCGATCTCGTCGCCCGGCACCTCGTAGAAGGGGTCGTCGGCGCGCTTCATCGAAAACCCGAGCAGGAAGCGCAGCTCCATGGCCGCCTCGTCGGGCGCGACGCGTTCGCCGGTCCAGCCGCGGATGCTGGCCTCGAGCAGCGGCGCCGGCGCCGGCTTCTTGCTGCCCAGGCTGGCGGCGGCCTCGCGCAGCAGTTCCTGCAGCGTGCTGAACGAAATGTGGTCGATCTCGGCCAGGTCGTAGGCATGGCGCACCAGGGCCACCCGCGCGTCCTTGCTGTCGAGGTCGCCCGCCACGAAGCTGGCCGCCAGTTCCTCGTAGGCGGCGTCGTCGACGAAGGTTTCCTGGGCCACCAGGCCGCCGGTGCTGCGCACGAACAGCGGGATCAGGAAGGCGTCGATCTCGCGCTCCGGCTCGCCCTCGCGGCGCAGCTGCAGGGTGGCGGCCTGCTCGCCGATGTGGCCGCGCAGCAGGCGGCAGGCATGCGGATCGGTGAAGCGCGCGATCTCGATGGCGCCGTAGAGCACCTCGTCGCGCTTGCGGCGCAGCGCCTTGCGCACCGCGACGACCAGCTCTTCCTCGCGCGCGGCAAGCAGTTCCGGATCGCCTTCCTCGCCCTCGGCCACCTCGAGCGCGAGGTCGGCCAGGGCCTGGGCCAGCGCGTCGGTATCGGGTTCGGCGGGCGCGGCGGCTTTGCGCGGCGCGGGCTTCTTATTTTTCGGCATGGGCGTCTATCCTGAGTGATGAAGGCGCCATGTTAGCAAATCGGCGCCGCCGCCAGCAGTCCCGTGGCGCGGCGGGCGCCCGGCTCAACCCGCGCGCTCGGTGTCGGAGACCCGCGCGTCGCCCGCGCGCGTCTCGCCTACCCTGACCCGCGCCAGGGCCGTCAGGATCTCGTCCGGCTCGGCCGGCTTGGCGATGTGCAGGTCGAAGCCGGCCTCGCGCGCACGCGCCTTGTCCTGGAGCTGGCCATAGCCGGTCAGCGCGATCAGCATCGTGGTCGCGAACTGCGGCATGGCGCGCAGGCGCCGCGCCAGCTCGTAGCCGTTCATGTCGGGCAGGCCGATGTCGAGGATGAAGGCGTCGGGCCGCTCGAAGCCGGCCCATTCGAGCGCGCTGGCGGCGTCGTAGTAGGTCGAGACCAGGTGGTCGCCGGCGGCCTCGAGCAGCAGCGACAGGCTGACGGCGGCGTCGATGTTGTCGTCCACCAGCATTACGCGCAGGCCGGTCGGCGCGGCGTCGTGGGGGCGCGGCGGCGCCGCCGCCGCGCCGCTCAGGGCCGGCAGCTCCTGCTTGAGCGGCAGGCGCACGGTGAAGATGCTGCCGCCGCCGCGTCCCGGGCTGCTGGCGTCGACGCTGCCGCCGTGCAGGTGGACCAGGCTACGCACCAGGGCCAGGCCCAGGCCGAGGCCGCCCTGGGGCCGGTCGGGCTTGCGCTCGCCCTGCGAGAACAGGTCGAACACGCGCGGCAGCAGCTCTGCGCTGATGCCCTCGCCGTCGTCGGCCACTTGCAGCTGGGCCTCGTCGCCGGCGCCGGACAGCACCAGCTGGATGTGTCCGTGCGGCGGGGTGTACTTGGCGGAATTGGTGAGCAGGTTGGCGACCGCCTGGGTCAGGCGGGTCTGGTCGCCGCGCGCCAGCACCGGGTGCGGCGGCACGCGCAGCTCGAGGCGGTGCTGGCACTCTTCCATCAGCGGCCGGGTCTGCTCGACCGCGCGCTCGACCACGTTGCGCAGGTCGATATCCTCGAGGTTGAGCGTCACCAGGCCGCGCGTGACGCGCGAGACGTCCAGCATGTCGCCCAGCAGGCGGTTCATGTGTTCGATCTGGCGCCCGATCACGTCGCCGGCATAGCGCGCGCGGTGCGGGTCCAGCCCCGGCATCTTCAGCAGCTGGGCGGCGCTGGCGATCGGCGCCAGCGGGTTGCGCAGCTCGTGGCCGAGCATGGCCAGGAACTGGTCCTTGGCACGGTTCTCCTCCTCGGCCATCTGGCGCGCCCGCTGTTCGCGTTCGAGCAGGTGCTGGCGCTCGTTGCCCGCACGCTCGCGAAAGACCTGCGCGCGCCGCAGCTCGTCGCCGGCCTGGCGCAGGGCCTGCAGCAGAACATCGATCTCGTTGATGCGCGACTTTCCGGGTTCGGGCGCGCCTCCATGGCCGAGGGCGGCGGCGGCGGCGACCGCGCGACCCATCTCGCGCGCGTAGAACCGTCCGAACCAGGCCGACAGCGCCGCCGCGCAGACCAGCGCCGCCACCAGGCCGAGCGCGGCGACGCGCTTGGCCCGCCCGGTCCCGGCCGCCAGCGTCTCGAGGGGAGCCGCCACCAACACGGTCCAGCCTGAGGAACCGACACGGTGAAAGGCGGCGCGCCCCTCGTCGCTGCGCCGCAGCGGCACCTCGAGCACGCCCCGCTCGGCGCCGCGCGCGGCCGCCAGCAGGGCCGGCGGCGCAGCCTGGCCCACCAGCTCCACCGAGCCGAGGTTGGACGAGACCAGCTTGCCGTTGCGGTCGACCAGGTCGACCTGCCAGTCGGACGGCACGCCGGCGCCCAGGTGGCGGCGGTAGTGTTCGTTGCTGAAGCCCTCGGCCAGCACGTAGCGCCGCTCGCCGATCGTCACCGGCAGCGCCACATAGGTCATGAGCCGGCCGCTGATCCGGCCCGGCATCAGGTTGGAGACCAGGGCGCGCTGCTGGGCCAGCAGGATGGCCAGCCCCTCCTGCGGCTCGGCCGGCAGCGGGGCGCCGGCGGGCAGCAGGGTGTTCAGGAGCTGGTGCCCTTCCCCGTCCATCAGGATGGTCCAGCTGGCGGGACCGCGCGTGGCGGCCAGGGCCTCCCTGCGGAAGGCGGCCAGGTCGCCGCTTGCCAGGGCCGGGGATGCGCTCAGCGCGCGCAGCGCGGTCTCGGCATCGGTCAGCTCGTCTTCGACCAGCAGCGCGATACTGCGCGCCGCGGCGCCCAGCCCGTCGAGCGCCTGTTCGGCCTCGGCTTCCTCGAGAAGACGCAGGGTCAGCCCGGCGAACAGGATCACCGGGACCAGGATTGCCGCAGCCATCAGGTACAGGTAGGCCTTGATTTGCATCTCTGGCTCACAGGTTGACGGCCGTCGACATGACAGCCAGCAAATCGATGATACCAACGTTGCAACATAAATCAAGGAAAGAAAATATTTACAACGGATGAAAACGATAGCTATTTGACTAGCCATCGGGCAACATTGCTGACGAGGCATGCCGGCCCGGTGTATGCTTCGCTCATCTCAACCATGTGCGGCGCCGCCGCGCCCAAACGCTGGAGCCCAGCCAACAATGCTCGACAACTATTTCAAACTCAAAGAGAGCGGCACCGACGTGCGCACCGAGCTGCTCGCCGGCTTCACCACCTTCCTGACGATGGCCTATATCATCTTCGTCAACCCCTCGATCCTCGGTGACGCCGGCATGCCGAAGGAGGCCGTGTTCGTCGCCACCTGCATCGTCGCCGCCCTCGGCAGCGCGGTGATGGGCCTGTACGCGAACTACCCGATCGGCATGGCGCCCGGCATGGGCCTGAACGCCTATTTCGCCTACGCCGTGGTGCTGGGCATGGGCGTGGCCTGGCCGGCCGCGCTGGGCGCCGTCTTCATCTCGGGCTGCCTGTTCATCCTGGTCTCGGTGCTGGGCCTGCGCGGCATGATCGTCAACGGCATCCCGCATTCGCTGCGCACCGCGATCACCGTGGGCCTGGGGATGTTCCTGGCCCTGATCGCCCTGAAGAACGCCGGCATCGTGGTCGGCAGCGAGCCGACCCTGGTCAAGGCCGGCGACCTGCACAAGCCGGAAGCGATCATGGCCATCGTCGGCTTCCTCCTGATCGTCACCCTCGACCGCCTGAAAGTGCGCGGCGCCATCCTGATCGGCATCATCGTGGTCACCGTGCTGAGCTTCTTCTTCGGCGGGAACACCTTCAAGGGCGTGTTCTCGGCGCCGCCCTCGATCGACCCGACCTTCCTCAAGCTCGACATTCCGGGCGCCCTCTCGGTCGGCATCCTGAACGTGGTGCTGGTCTTCTTCCTGGTCGAACTGTTCGACGCCACCGGCACCCTGATGGGCGTGGCCAGCCGCGCAGGCCTGCTGGTCGAAGGCAAGATGGCAAGGCTGAACAAGGCGCTGCTGGCCGACAGCGGCGCGATCGTCGCCGGCGCCGCGCTGGGCACCTCGAGCACCACCGCCTATATCGAGAGCGCGGCCGGCGTGCAGGCCGGCGGACGCACCGGCCTGACGGCCCTCGCCGTGGCGGCGCTGTTCCTGGCCTGCCTCTTCATCGCCCCGCTGGCCGGCGTGGTGCCGGCCTACGCCACCGCCCCGGCCCTGCTGTTCGTGGCCTGCCTGATGCTGCGCGACCTCGGCGAGATCGAATGGGGCGACACCACCGAAAGCATCCCGGCCGCCATCACGGCGCTGGTGATTCCGTTCACGTACTCGATCGCCGAGGGCATCGCCTTCGGCTTCATCACCTACGCGGCCCTGAAGCTCACCACCGGCCGCGCGCGCGAAGTGAAACCGGTGATCTGGGTGATCGCGGCCCTGTTCGTTTTCAAGATCGTCCACATCGGCACCTGAGGACCGCCGCGGCGCTCACGGCTGAGTCGCGTGAGCGCCGCAGATCGCGGTTTCTGTTCGGTTGGAAGGACGTGCGCCTGCTGCTTCTGGGATACAATGTCGGCCGAGCCCCATTGCCGCACAGCGTGCACCGGCGCTCCTTTCCCCGAACGACCGGCCGGCCCGTGGCCCAGTCACCGAGACTGACGCTGCAGCCGCACAGAAGCTTATGAAACCATTCCCGTTGTACGCGCTGGCCTTCCTGGCCTCGGCGCATGGCATTGCCGCCGCCGCGGGCGGCGCCGCCGACGACCTGCCGCAGATCGGCAGCATCCACAGCGGCCTGTCCGTTGTGCGTCCGGAAACCATCCCCGAGGGGAGCTGGTTCACCTCGGCCGAGCTGGGCGCGATCGCGACCACCGGCAACACCACCGGCACCTCGGTCACGGGCAAGATCGACGCCCGCCACGAGACCGCCGACTGGAGCAACGAGTACATCGTCAGCGGCTTCTTCAAGGAAGACGAGATCACCGACGACGACGGCGAACGCTATCGCCAGCGTTCGGCCGAGCGCTGGGCGCTCTCGGCCAAGGCCGCCTACAAGCTGATGAAGGAAGGCAGCCGCGCGTTTGTCCTCGGCTCCCACGTCAACGACAAGTTCGGCGCCTACACCCGCTACACCTCGTTCGCGGTCGGCCGCGGCTCGCAGCTCTACAACAGCGACACCACGGCGCTCGACGTCGAGATCGGTCCTGGCTATTTCACGGGCCAGCGCGAGACCGGCGAAACCGAGAACGGCGTGACGGTGCGCGGCGCGGCCCGTTTCCGCTGGCAGGTCAGCCCTTCGGCGGCCTTCGTCCAGACCCTGAGCGTCGAGCGCGGCACCTCGAATGTGCACTCGATCGCCGAGTCCTCGCTCAGCACCAAGATCAACGACACCATGCAGATGAAGGCCGCCTTCAGCGCCCGCAACGACACGAACGTGCCGGCGGACAAGAAGAACACGGATACCCAGACCTCGCTGACGCTGGTCTACTCGTTCTGATCGCGGCAACCGTCTGAAGGGCACCGATATCGCATGAACGGACCCGTAGGGTGGGCGGCTCCACCCCGGTCCATGCATTCACGCGGCTTATCCGCCGCCTACGCGTTCAACATCCGTAAGCATGGTCGCGACACTTCGTCGGCCGCTTGAACGCGTGGGCGGCATCGGCACCGACTGCATTCGCCCGCCAGGGTGGAGCCGCCCACCCTACGGGTATGCCTCCCACATTCGCGATCTGATCAGCCGCGTCCCTGCACCGCGCTTTCCGGCACCGCCTCGCGCGTTCTGCCGCCCTGGGTCAGCAGCAGGGCCACCAGGCTCAGCAGCGCCGCGACCGACAGGTAGATCCCCACCGAACCGATCCCGTATTCCATCGCCAGCTTGGTCGCGATGTAGGGCGCCAGCGAGGCGCCCAGGATGCCGGCCAGGTTGAAGGTCAGCGAGGCGCCGGTGTAGCGTACCGCCGGCGGGAACAGTTCGGCCAGCAGTGTGCCGAGGGGGCCGTAGGTCAGGCCCATCAGGCCCAGGCCGAGCACCATGAAGAGCACCACCAGCGCCGTGCTGCCCGCCACGAAGAGCTGGCCGAAGAGCAGGCCGAACACCGTGATCGCGGCGGTGACCGCGATCATCGCCGCGCGCCGGCCGTAGCGGTCGGCGATCAGGGCCGAGGGCGGAATCGTCAGGCCGAAGAAGACCACGGCGCCCAGCTGCATCACCAGGAACTCGGTGCGCGAGAAGCCGAGCTGGGTCGTGCCCCAGCTCAGCGCGAACACCGTCATCAGGTAGAACAGCACGAAGGTCGACATCGCCATCAGGGTGCCCAGCACCAGGGCGCGGCGATGCTCGCGCAGCACGGCGACGACCGGCACCTTCACGCGCTCGTTGCGGTCGAGGACGGCCTGGAAGTCCGGCGTTTCGGTGATCTTCAGGCGCACGTACAGGCCCACGCCCACCAGGACCGCGCTGGCGAGGAAGGGAATGCGCCAGCCATAGCTGAAGAACTGCTCCTCGCTCAGGGTCTGGGTCAGCAGCAGGAACACCCCGCCCGAGAGGAAGAAGCCGATCGGCGCGCCGAGCTGGGGGAACATGCCGTACCAGGCGCGCTTGCCCGGCGGCGCGTTCTCGGTGGCCAGCAGCACCGCCCCGCCCCACTCGCCGCCCAGGCCCAGGCCCTGGCCGAAGCGGCACAGCGCCAGCAGCAGCGGCGCCATCGTGCCGATCGCCGCATAGGTCGGCAGCATGCCGATCACGATGGTCGAGATGCCCATGGTGAGCAGGGCCGCGACCAGGGTCGCTTTTCTCCCGATGCGGTCGCCGAAGTGGCCGAACAGGGCCGAGCCGACCGGCCGCGCGAAGAAGGCGATGGCGAAAGTCGCGAAGGACTGCAGCATCGCGGCGGAGGCGTCGCCGGCCGGGAAGAACAGCTTCGGGAACACCAGCACCGCCGCGGTGGCGTAGATATAGAAGTCGAAGAATTCGATCGTGGTGCCGATCAGGCTTGCGAACAGGACCGTGCGCGCGCGGTTTTTCGGGGCGCTCATGGATTGGCCGCCTGGGCTGCGGCCTTCGCCAATGCCTCGCGCACCTCGTCGGCGCCGTCGGGGCGGGTCACCCGCGCCACTTCCACGCCGTCCTTCAGCACCACGACCGTCGGCCACAGCTTGATCCGGAACGAGCGTCCGAGCGGCCGCCCGGGACCGTCCTCCACCTTGATGTGGCGCGCCTGCGGATAATCCTTCAGGGCGGTCTCGATGGCCGGCTCGCCGGCGCGGCAGTAGCCGCACCAGTTGGTGCCGAAGTCGAGCGCAACGATGCCCGGCGTCGCGTCGATCGCGCTCCGTTCAGGTTGGGCGGTTTCATAGGTCATGCGCGGTCTCCTCCATGGTAACGATACGACAAGCGTACCTCAAAACACCATGGAGGAGCCAGTACTGCCGGCGCGGTTTATCTAGTGCGCATGGCCGCCGGCCTCCTCGCAGTGCTGCGGCTCTTCGCGGCACAGCCGTTCCTGGGCCTCGAGGGCCAGGCGCCGGGCGGCGAGCTGCTCGGGCGTGCGCGCCGGGGCCAGGATCTCGTCCTGGGTGAAGACGCGGCCGTTCTTGATCACCAGGCGCACGTCGGCGGCGGCGCGCAGGTCAGCCAGCGGATTGCCGTTCACCACGATCAGGTCGGCCAGCTTGCCCTTCTCGACCGTGCCCAGGTCCTCGCCCACGAAGGCCATCCGGGCCGCGTCGCGGGTGACGGACTGCAGCGCCGCCAGATTGCCCTGGACCAGGGCCGCGCCGCGCATGTTCAGGTGCAGCGAGATGCCGGGCACCACCAGCGGCGAATCGGTGCCGTTGGCGACCAGGGCGCCGGCGGCCTTGACCTTGGCCTGCTGAGTGGCGTCGTTGACGATGGTGCTGATCTGGGCGGCGGTCGGCGGCTGCGCGTTCTGCAGCCCGGTCACGAAGTTCGGCGGCACCAGGATGAAGCGCGGATCCGTGACGATGCCCGGGTCGAGCCCGGCCAGCGCGCTGGCGGAGAACAGGGTGTCGATCAGGTGGAAGTCGCCCTTGCCGTAGACGTCGGCCGCGTCCTGGTAGGTGATCGCCCGCGCGAACGACTTCGACCAGCCATAGCCCATGCGCTGGGTGGCCGACAGGTGGGTGGTGCCGGCCAGGCCGGTGGCCGCGCCCGGCTGCACCATGTGGGTGCCGCTGGGCACGCCGAGGTCCAGGGCGCCCTGCGCGATGCGCTCCATGATCGGGATCGGCGCGCGCACATAGCTCTTCAGGAAGTCGGCGTCCATGCGCTTGGCCTTGTCGATCTCGATCTGCGCGACCTGCGGGGTGCGCAGGGTGCGCGCGAAGCTGTAGAACAGACGGTTGCCTTCCCACAGCGGCGGCGAGACGAACAGGCGCGGCCCGATCAGGTTGCCCGCTTCCAGGGCTTCGCGCATCTCGATGCTCTGGTGCAGGGGACCGGCCACCGACTGCGCCGTGGTGATCCCGTAGGACAGCATGAGCTGGGCGATCTGGCCGAACTGGCCGCCCTGGTACAGGGTCAGCGGGTGCAGGTGGGTCTCGATCAGGCCCGGCATGACGGTGAGCCCGCCGGCGTCGACCACGCGCACGCCCTCCTCGTGGGCGCTGTGCGGCGCCACCGCGACGATGCGGTTGCCTTCGACGACGATGTCGACATCGTTGCGCAGGCTCGAGCCGACGCCGTCCCACAGCGCGCCGGCGTGGATCAGGGTGCGGCCCTGGGGCGCCTGCTGGCGCCAGGCCAGCGTGACCGGGATCTCCCGGGTGGCGCTGCCATCGTAGCGCACCGTGCGCACGCGCTCGGCCGACTTGTACAGGATGGTTTGAGAATCGCCGCCCCAGGCCGGCAGGTCGGCCATGTCCTCGCTGACCTGCCGCGCGGGACCGGTGGGCGCGCCGGTGGGACCGAGCGGCATCACGTGCAGGCGCGAATCCATGATGAAGGCGACCTTGGTCCCGTCCGGAGACAGGGCGGCGGCGCCCTCGTCGCGCTCGGCGATCTGGCGCGGCGCCGGCGCGACGGCGTAGAAGGTGCCGCTGCGCGTGGCCAGGTCGATCACGCGCAGCTTGTTGTAGCCCTCGCGGAAGCGGTTGTTGATGCGCTCGTTGTCGACCAGGACGATGCGCTGCCCGTCCGGCGTCCATTGCGGGGTGCTGACCTGGGTGCTGACCGAGGGCAGGATGACTTCCGGCGTATTGGTGGCCCGGTTCCAGATTTCGAGCTGGCCCGACAGCGTGGTGTAGGCGATGCGCCCGCCGTCCGGCGAGAGCTTGGGCGTGACCATCGAGCGTCCCGGAATCGCCGCCAGGCGGGTGCGGGTGCGGGTGCGGCTGGCGATGTCGATCTGGTCCACCGCGAGCTGGCCGGCGTTGCCGCGCTCCGAGGAGAAATACACGGCGGCGCCGTCGGCCGTCCACTGCGGGTTGGCGTCGCGGTCGGGATCGTTGGTGAGCCTGACCGGATCGGCGCCGATGCGCATGATCCAGACGTCGTTCAGGGCGACGAAGGCGATGCTCTGGCCGTCAGGCGACAGCACGGGCGCGCTGATGCCGCGCACGGGACGGGTGTCGAAGTTGTCGAAGCCGCGGTCCTTCGGGTGCTTGAAGACCGGGCGGCGCAGCTTGAGCTCGGCGCGGAAATCGATGTCCGCGCGGTTCGCCCCGAGCGCGTCGCGGGTCCGGATCTTGCCGTCGGCCGTGTACAGGAAGCGCCCGTCCGGCAGGAAGCGCACCGGGAAGGGAAAGATGTCCTCGTCCGTCGTGACCTGGGCGCCGGCGACGACCAGCTGGCGCGCCGCATTCTGGTAGACCAGGCCTGAACCGTCCGGGGTCCAGGCCGGCGCGGCGCCGGGCGCGACGATCGCCGGCGCGCCGCCCGCCAGCGGCGCCGTCACCACGTTGGCGCCGTCGACATAGGCCAGGCGCGTGCCGTCGGGCGAGACCACCGGGTTGCTCTCGGCCCCGGGTCCCGTGGTCAGCTGCACCGGCGCGGCGCCGCCCAGCGCCACGCTCCAGATCTTGTACTGGCCGTCGCCGCTGCGGTCCGACGAGAACACCAGGCCGCTGCCGTCGGGCAGCCAGGCCGGCTCGCGGTCGTCGTACGGGCCGGTGGTGAGCTCGGTGGCGTGGTGGCCTTCCGGGGAAATGGTCCAGATGTGGAAGTTGCCTTCGGGAGCGTAGTTCTGGAAGGCGATGCGCTTGCCGTCGGGCGACCAGACCGGGGCGGTCGGCTCCAGGCGGTAGTCGGTGATGCGCCGGGCCTGGCCGCCGCCCACCGGCATCACCCACAGCGCGCCCTGGGCCGAGAACACGATGCGGCGTCCGTCCGGCGAAGGCGCGGCCGCCATGTTGGTGCCCTCGCGCAGTTCCACCGTCAGGTCGCGCGTCGGGCCGCGCAGCTCGTTAAGCTGGTCGACGGCGCCGCCGGGCCATTGGCAGGCGGTCAGCAGGGCCGCGCCGACGGCGGCGGACAGCAGGCTGCGCGCAAGCCCGCGCGACTGCCCGTACCCCTTGCGAATCTTCATGTTTTGCCTCCAGGATGAGTTGCCAGATTGCACCAAAATAGTGCGCAGGCGACCCATTGATCCTCGGATGGGCTTCTTACGCCAAACTTACTGCTGAGTCCGGCTGGAAATCATCCGGCGGGAGACTGGCCTTTGGCTGAGTTCGCTCAAACACCCATGCTGACGAGCGGGAACTTTACGGCAGAGCTGCACAAAAGAAATGCAAGCTCAAGGTGAAATGCTTAACCGACCACGCCTGTGCCCGGTGGCATATTCGATGCAAACTCGTCAATAGGAGGCCATCATGTCCGACAATCTCGAAAACCGCGGCGCCCAGGACCGTTCCCGCATCAACGTGCACGAAGAATGGGAAGTGCGCCACTGGACCGAAGCCCTGGGCGTCAGCAAGGAAGAGCTCGAGCGCGCCGTGAAAGCCGTCGGCCCCTCGGTCAGCGCCGTGCGCGAACACCTCGGCCGCACCTAAGCAACGCCCTCTCCGGACGCCGCCAGGCATCCGTCACGCGCCGCGGCCCTGCCCGCGGCAGCGCAGCCGGCGGCCCGCGCCGCCGGTCCCGGGGTCACCGGCCCCGTCTCATTTCGCGCGCCCTTGCGCCCCCTCCATTCATGAAAGGAGCCCAATGTGGATTTCCGCGCCTTCATCGCATCGCTCGACATCAGCTTTCCCAACGCCCTGTTCGCCCTCGCCCTGGGCATCGCCGCCTTTGCCGCCATCCATGGCGCGCTGATGCTGTTCCGGCGCCGTCTCGACCAGCTCAGCGACGAGTGGGCCCACCGTCCCGTCGCCGAAGTGCTGCGCAAGACGCTGGCCCGCACCAGCAACCTGGTGGTCTTCGCCACCGCCGTCCTGATCGGCCTGTCCGCCCTCGACCTGCCGCCGCCCTGGAACGCGCGCATCGGTCACCTGTGGTTCCTGACCCTCGGCCTGCAGTTGGCCATCTACCTGCACAACGCGATCAAGGTCACCGCGCGCCGCTACTTCCGCACCCATTCCCCGGCCGGCGTCGATTCCCAGGTCACGATCGCCCACACCCTGATCATCTGGGTCCTGCAGACCGCCGTCTGGGTGATCTTCGCCCTGGCCCTGCTGTCGAACCTCGGCATCAACGTCACGACCTTCGTGGCCAGCCTCGGCATCGGCGGTATCGCCATCGCGCTGGCCGTGCAGAACGTGCTGGGCGACCTGTTCGCTTCGCTGTCGATCGCGATCGACAAGCCGTTCGAAGTCGGCGACTTCGTCTCGACCAACAACATCTCCGGCACGGTCGAGAAGGTCGGCCTGAAGACGACCCGCATCCGCGCCCTCGGCGGCGAGCAGATCGTCATTTCCAACGCCGACCTGCTCAAGAGCACGGTGTCGAACTTCAAGCGCATGGAAACCCGGCGCATCGTGTTCAACCTGCGCGCCCACCCGGACACGCCGCCGGCGCTGGCCGCCAAGGTTCCGGCGGCGCTGAAGGAGATCATCGGCAAGCACGACAAGGTCCGGTTCGATCGCGCCCACCTGAGCAAATTCGACCAGAACTTCATCGAGTACGAGATCGTCTACACCATGCTCGATGCGAACTATGACCTGTTCATGGACACCCAGCAGGCCATCCTGCTCGATGCGATGCGGATGCTGTCCGACCTTGGCATTTCGAGCGCGCCGCGCGCCCAGCAGCTCCTGCTGCAGGAGCCGGCGGAGAACGCCGCACCCGACCTCCCCATCGAAGGCCGGGTGCGTGCGCCGGCAGCCCTGCGCAGCCTGCCGAAAGGCGCCTGAGCAAGCGTTCCGGGCTGCCGCACCCACCACAACCCAACAAAGGAGGATGTTTCGATGAACCAGCCCAAGCAGCAGCAACAGCCGCCCGGCACCGAGGCCCAGCTCACCCCGAAGGCCGACCACGGGGAAACCAGCTACCAGGGTTCCGGCAAGCTGGCCGGCAAGGCGACCGTGATCACCGGCGCCGACAGCGGCATCGGCCGCGCCGTGGCCCTGGCCTTCGCGCGCGAAGGGGCGGACGTGCTGATCGCCTACCTGAACGAGCACGAGGACGCGAAGGAAACCGCGCGCCTGGTCGAGGAAGCCGGCCGCAAGGCGGTCCTGATGCCGGGCGACCTGGCCGAGCCCGCCCACTGCCGGGCCATCGTCGACCGCGCCGTGCAGGAATTCGGCCGCATCGACGTCCTGGTCAACAACGCCGCCTTCCAGATGACCCACGATTCGCTGGAAGAGATCCCGGACGAGGAATGGGACTACACCTTCAAGGTCAACATCACGGCCATGTTCCACATCTGCAAGGCCGCGGTGAAGCACATGCAGCCCGGTTCCTCGATCATC
This sequence comes from Pseudomonadota bacterium, assembly GCA_040755875.1. GTDB lineage: Bacteria > Pseudomonadota > Gammaproteobacteria > Burkholderiales > Burkholderiaceae_D > Telluria. The sequence goes on from JBFLZJ010000005.1 coordinate 241,327, forward strand.
AACACCACCTCGATCAACTCGGACAATCCCAAGCCCACCCTGCTCGCCTATGCCACCACCAAGGGCGCGATCGCCAACTTCACCGCCGGCCTGGCCCAATTGCTGGCCGAGAAAGGCATCCGCGTGAACTCGGTGGCGCCGGGGCCGATCTGGACCCCGCTGATTCCCTCGACCATGCCGCCGGACCAGGTCGAGAGCTTCGGTCAGCAGGCGCCCATGAAGCGGCCCGGCCAGCCGGCCGAGGTCGCGCCGGTGTATGTGCTGCTGGCCTCGGACCAGGCGAGCTATATCTCGGGCGCACGCATCGCCGTGACGGGCGGGACGCCGATTCTGTAACCAGGGAATGTGCGCAGGCGCCTGCGGAAGATGCGGCGCCGCCCGTAGGGTGGGCGCCCCGTGCCCACGCGGATGCACGATCGGTGTTTGCCGGGACCGCTGCCGAAAGAAGACCGTAGGGTGGGCGCCCTGTGCCCACGCTGAACGCAGCACAGCGTTGACGTCGCCCGCGGCCGAACAATAAGCGCCGCGTTGACGCTTCCGAGGCGTCAACGCAGCGCTTCGTCTTTGGCACCGGTCTTGTCAAACACCGATCCGGCTTCCGCGTTGGCACAGGGCGCCCACCCTACGGTCCACGTTACGGGTCACGATTAGCCGGATTCATTTCCAGCGGCGCGACCCTGGATCAGAACAGCGGCGACGGCACCGGCGTCGGCGCTGGCGGCGGTGGCGGCAGCTCCTCTTCCGGCACGGTCTCGACCTCGACGGCCTCGTCCTCTTCCGGCGTGATCACTTCGACCGCCTCGTCGGCCGGCACGCCCTCGTACAGCTCGCCCGGCTCGATGAACTCCTCCTCCGGCTCTTCTTCCTGGATGCGCACCGGCTCCGGCTTGCGCCCGCCCGGGAACAGCGCGTCCTTGTCGATCTTGCCGTCGTCGAGCGCGGTCCTGAAGAAGTCGCCCACCAGCAGGATGGCGTTGTGGCCGCCCTGCCCCCAGTAGTTGCTGCGCATGGTGACGCGGTTGTCGTTGAAGCCGACCCAGGCGCCCGCCACCAGGTTCGGGTGCATCAGGATGAACCAGCCGTCGGCATTGTTCTGGGTGGTGCCGGTCTTGCCGGCGACGTCGCCGGTGACCCCGAAACGGTAGCGCACGGCGGTGCCGGTGCCGCGGTTGACCACGCCGCGCAGGATGTCGATCAGGGTCACGCTGGACGCCTGCGAGATCGCGCGCTCCGGCGCCGCGCTGGCGAAGTCGGCGACGACCTTGCCGTCGCGGTCGAGGATGCGGCGCACGAACACCGGCTTGCGGTATTCGCCCTGGGCGGCGATGGTCGCATAGGTGTTCACCATTTCCAGCAGCGTGACCGGGCTGGTGCCCAGGGCCAGCGACGGCACCGAGGCCAGCTTGCTCTGGCGGATACCCATGTTGCGGGCCAGCTTGACCACCGAAGGCAGGCCGACGTCCTGCATCACCTGGGCCGTGATGGTGTTCTTCGAGTGCACCAGGCCTTCGCGCATCGTCATCTGGCGCCCGCTGGTGCCGGACATGTCGGTCGGGCGCCAGACCTTGCCGTTGCCCATGTCGAATTCCATCACGGTGTCGACATAGGTCTGCTCGGGCGGGATGCCGTTTTCCAGCGCCGCGCCGTAGACGATGGGCTTGAAGGTCGAGCCGGGCTGGCGCGCGGCCTGGGCCACGTGGTCGTACTGGTCGCGCGCGAAATCGCGGCTGCCGACCCAGGCCTTGACTTCGCCGGTGGTCGGGTCCATGGCGACGAAACCGGCCTCCAGGCGCGACTTGGCTTCCTTCAGCTCGCGCAGGAAATCGCGGTCGGCCTTCAGGCGCTTGAGCGCGGCGGCCGGCGCCTCGCCGCCCTCGACCGCACGGCGGTATTCGCCGGACTCGCGCACGAACGCGTCGAGCTGGGCGGCGTGCGAACGCCAGTAGTAGTCGAAAGGCTTCACGCTCGAGCGCATCGCCGTGTACATGCCGGTCGAGCTGGAATTCGGCAGCCAGGAGTTGGCCCACTCGACGTCGGCCACCGCCTGCAGGGCGCCGGCCTGGCGCTCGACCGCGCGCAGGGCGGCCTGCTGGAGGTCGGCGTCGAGCGTGGTCTCGACGACCAGGCCGTCGAGCGCCAGGTCGTACTCGTTCTCGTCGGCCCACTCGAGCAGCCACTTGCGCACATGGGCGGTGAAGTGGTTGTCGCGGCCGCTGCGTTCGGCCAGGCGTTCGAAACGCAGGCGCAGCGGACGCTTCGTGAGGGCCTTGAAGCGCGCCTCGCTGAAGGCGCCGTGCTTGTACATCTGGCCCAGCACGACGTTGCGCCGGCCCAGCGAACGCTCGGGATTGGTGACCGGGTTGTAGTAATAGGTCCCCTTCAGCATGCCGACCAGGGTCGCCGATTCCAGCACGTCGAGTTTCGCGGCCGACTTGCCGAAATAGGTGCGCGCGGCCATCTCGATGCCGCGCGCGTTGTACAGGAAGGGCACCGTGTTCAGGTAGGCTTCCAGGATCTCGGTCTTGCTGTAGGTGTTCTCGATCTTGATCGCGGTGATCAGTTCCTTCAGCTTGCGGTTGATGCTGCGCGCGCGGCCGATCTCCTCGGGGAACATGTTGCGCGCGAGCTGCTGGGTGATGGTCGAGCCGCCCTGGGCGTCGCCCTTCAGGCTGGCCAGCAGGGCGCCGGCGATGCGGGTGAAGTCGACGCCGTGGTGGTCGTAGAAGCGGTGGTCCTCGGTGGCGATCAGGGCCGTCACCACGTGCGGCGAGACCTGGGACAGCTTGACGCGCTCCTGCAGGCCCTGCTCGAAGGTGCCGAGCTCGCGGCCGTCGCTCGAGAGGATGACGCTCGGGCGCGCGGTGCTGACCTGCTTCAGGTCGTCGATGCCGGGGGTGAGCGGGATCAGGATCAGGAGATAGGCCAGCAGGGCCATCAGCAGCGCCGCCGCCGTCCACAGGCCGATCAGGAGCGCCTGTTCCCAGCGCGGGCGGCCCTGCAGGATGCCGTGGGCGCGGCGGACACCGGCCTGGGCCCGGCTGCCCGCCCCGCCGAAGAAGTTTTTCGCTTGTTGACGGTGTTCGTTCTCGGTCTTCTCGTCCTGGTCCACTGGTGTCCTTGCGCTTGGTCGTTTCTCTATGCGCCAAGTATAGCCGACCGCGGCCCTCGGGCAGGGCGCGGACGTGCGGGGATGCCTCGTATGAGGGGCCGCTTTCCGCTATGATGTCGGCATGTCTGAACAGAACAATCCCGGCGAGCTCGCCCCCGAAACGCGCGTGCTGCGCCAGTTCCGCATCGTCTTCAATTCGGTGAAAACCCACTTCCGCCAGGTCGAGCGCGACGCCGGCCTGGGCGGCGCTCAACTCTGGGCTCTGTCCGTGATCGCGCAGTCGCCCGGCATCGGGGTGACCGAACTGGCGCGCGCGCTCGACATCCACCAGTCCACCGCCAGCAACCTGGTGCGCACCCTGAGCGGGCGCGGCCTCATCGCCAGCGCCCGCGAAGGCCTGGACCGGCGCGGGGTCGCCCTGCGCACCCTGCCCGCGGCCGACGCCGTGCTGCAGCGCGCGCCCGTGCCCTTCGCCGGCGTGCTGCCCGGCGCCCTGGCCAGCCTGGACCAGGCCACCCTCGCGCGCCTGGAACACGACCTGGGCGAACTGATCGCCGCCCTCGGCGTGGACGAAGCCGACGCCCAGGTGCCGCTCGGCCAGCCCTGAGTGTCAAGCCTGGTCGCGGCCGGCGCCGGGCGCGCCGGCCCCTCCCCTTGCCGGATTTACGCCGGCAGCCCCTCGCGGAAGCGCCCCAGCGCGGCGTCGACGATGGCTTCCGCGCTGCCGCCGCGCTCGTGGGCCGCGCGCAGGAAGGCGGCGTCGCTGCCGGTATGGGTCTCGTTGTACAGGTGCTCGAGCGCCGCTTCGCTGCCCAGCGCGCGCGCATGCGGCTCCAGGTGGCGCAGCGTCGTCAGAATGTCCTCGCGCAGCGAGATCGTCTCGTGGCTCTGGGGGTGCACCAGGGTGCCGTCCAGGCCGAAGCGGCAGGCCTGGAAGCGGTTGTAGTTGTAGACCAGGTAGTCGTCTTCCCGGGGCGGCGGTTCGTTGCGCTCGAGCAGGTGCCGGCACAGCGCCTGCAGGTAGCAGGCCAGCGCCGCCGCGCGCTCCACCGTCAGCGGCGTGTCGCAGACCCGCAGCTCGATGGTGCCGTACTCCGGTTTCGGCCGCAGGTCCCAGTAGAAGTCCTTCATGCTCTTCACGATGCCGGTGTTTTCCATGCGCGTGAAATAGTCGCGCTCGAAGGCTTCCCAGCTCAGCAGGAACGGCGCCCGGCCCGACAGCGGAAAGGCGAACACGGAGTTCAGGCGCGCCGAATTGAAGCGGGTGTCGCTGCCCTGCAGGAAAGGCGAGGAGCTCGACAGCGCGATGAAATGCGGGATGTAGCGGTTCAGCGCATGCAGCAGGAACAGGGCCTCGTCGCCCGATCCGCAGCCGATGTGCACGTGCTGGCCGAACACCGTGAACTGCTTGGCGAGATAGCCGTACAGGGCCGAGACCTCGCGAAAGCGCGGTTTGGAGAAGATCTTGCGCTGCGACCACTGCTGGAAGGGGTGGGTGCCGCCGCCGCAGACGCCGACATTGAGCGTATCGCCGGCGCGCAGCAGGGTGTCGCGGATCTGGCGCAATTCCTGCAGCAGCTCACCGTGGTGGGTGTGCACGCTCGAATTAATCTCGATCATGCTCTCGGTGATCTCGGGCGTGACGTTGCCCGGAAACGGCGCGCGCCCCAGCAGTTCCAGCATGTCCGGGGAAGCCGCGACCAGGTCGAAGTCCGACAGGCTGACCAGCTGCAGTTCCAGCTCGACGCCCATGGTCAGCGTCTGCGATTGGGCGAATCGTTCGAGTGCCATCTCAGGACTCCTTTCCGGTACGGGTTTCGTTGGCCCAGACGACGGCGCGCTGGGTCAGGATGGGGCCGGCCACGTCGAGCAGCAGCATGACGGCGGCCAGCGGCGCCAGGCTGTCGAACAGATCGACGCCGATCCAGCGGGTCTGCTCCATCAGGATGATCGCGAACACGGCCATCGGCGTGAGCGCCAGGCCCGACAGCGCGCCCTTGCGCGCCGAGATGCCGGACACCCGCGCAAACAGGGTGCAGACCGCCACCTTCACGACGGCGCGCACCAGCACCAGCAGCAGGCCCAGGGCAAGGCCGCCGCTGACGTGCTCGACCTGGACCTTGGTGGCAACAAAAAAGAACATCAGCACCGTCAGCAGGTCCCCCAGCACGCCGAAGTTGCGCTGTGCGGGACTGAGCGAAATGCGGCGGTGGCGCGCCACCAGGCCGAAGGTCAGCGCCGCCAGCACCGGCGAGAGCGGCAGCACCGAGGTGATGGCGACCAGCAGGACCACCGCCAGGGCGAAGGCCAGGGTGCCCTCGCGCGAGGCGTCGATCAGGCGCAGCCAGAGCGGCACCAGGGCGCCGAACAGCGCGCCCAGGCCGGCGGACGCCGCCAGCACCAGCAGGCTGCTGCCGGCGGCGTGCGCGATGTCGCCCGAGGTCTGGAACACCCCGATGCCGACCACGATATTGAAAGTGAACACCGCCATCACGCAGTTCAGCGCGGTCAGGTGCATGGCGCGCTCGGTGACCTGGCCAGCAGCGCCCTGCTCGTTCAGCACGCGCAGCAGGCCCGCGGGGGAACTCGACATGGCCAGCGAGGCCGTCAGCGCGGCCGGCAGGCGCTCCATGCCGCACAGGTGGGCGACCAGGTAGACCGCGGCGAAGGTGCAGGCCGCTTCGAGCAGCGAGGTCGCGACGATCCACGGATTGTTGCGCAGCCAGCGCAGGTTGATGCGGTAGCCCAATTCGAACAGGATCAGGCCGAAGCCCAGGTTCGCGAGCAGCATGAAATTCTTGGCTTCGGACGGCGGCAGGTAGCCGGCGGCCAGGTTGCCGAACACGAAGCCCGCCAGGCCGTAGACGGCGATGCGCGGCAGCGCGGTCCAGCGGTAGAACAGTTCGCCGGCCATCCAGGCCAGCGTCATTGCCAGCGGCCAGGCGAGTTGTAGTCCGAGATCGGAATAATCGGGCATGCGTGTCCTCCAGGAAGGGCGGGAGAACAACGTGGACCACCGGCACCACCGGCACCACCGGGCGGTGGGCCTCCCGCGAAAAATAGCCCCCGGGCTGGCCGGGGGCTCAAAAGAAACGAATGAACGCCTCATCGCTGATCGAAAAGCCGCCGTGGCGGCGGCTCCGATGGCTCTATATTGCCCGATATATATTTCCTTGGCAACTACATTTGTTGGAATGTATTGACAATCACTTCACTTGGGCCAGTTCGCAGCGCGAGCGGCGGCCCTTCACGCTGCAGCTGTTCTTGCGCTTGCCGTCGCGGTCCCAGACCACGACCTGCCAGGCGTCCGGTCCGCTGCGCTCCATGGTCATGAAGCCGAAGCCGTCGATCCAGGAGCTCATGGCCTCGACCACGGCGCCCGGCGCCGGCGACTGTCCGGGCGGGACGCTGGCCGGCAGCGGGACGATGTCTTCCGCCGTACCCGAGAAGCCGGCCACGAACTGGGTCGGGTGCGGGCTGGCGAAGCTGAGCTGCTCCCACAGGTGCACGTGGCCGGACAGCAGCATGCTGATCGAACGCGGCAGGTAGCCGGCATCGACGTCGCCGAAGGCGTCGAGCAGGCCCTTGTCGCCGCCGAACAGGGTGATCGCCCCGGTCTTCGCATCGCGGTTGGCGCCGAAGGCGAGCAGCGGATGGTGGTCGACCGCGATGTTGTAGGCCGCGCCCTGCGCCAGCTGCGCGACCTTGCGGTAGGTGTCGGCATATTTCGCGCGCCGCGGATCGGTGTGCGGCAGGCCCTTCCAGTTGGTGTTGGCGCTATCGAAGACGATCAGTTGCGCCCCGCCGCCCAGCGGCACCGCATACGGGTCGCTGTAGTCGCCGGCGCCGTCGTTGGCGGGCGCGTCGCAGTCGCGGCCCGTCTCGAAAGGACGGGGATCGAGGTAGCGCCACCAGCCCTGGCCGCCGCGCGAACAGTTCTCGTGGTTGCCGCGCGCGACGACCCAGGGCGCGGCCGCGAGCAGCTTCTTCGCAGGCGTGAAGAAGTCGGCGGCCCAGGCGTCGTAGCCGTAGCCGTAGGGGCTGCCGGCGCAGCCGGGCCGGTCGCCCGGGCATGGGTCTTCGCGGTAGTGGTAGTCGCCCACGTGGATCACGAGATCCGGTTCGAAAGCGGCGGCGCTGGCCGCCACCCGCGCGAAGGGATAGGCCTGCGGGTCGTTACAGTCCTGGAATTCCTTGCCCTTCAGGCGGCAGCCGGTGTCGCCGATGACGACGATGCGCCTGGCCTCGGCCTTCGGCACGGGCAAGACCTGCTCCCCTGCCCTGGCGCTGAAGGCGCCGGCCGGGAGCGGCGCCTCGCAGGTCAGCACCGCGCTCGACGGCGGCGTGTGCGGCTGGCCGGCGCGCGCGGGAATGCTCGACAAGGGCACGCGCACCCGCATCGGCATCAGGTGGCCGTCGACCTGCAGCGGCGGGCAGGCGCTCGCCGCGGTGATGACGCGGGCGATGGCCTGGCCGTTCTCGCCGAGGACGACGAAGGCGGCTTCTGTGTGAGTGGGAACCGGCGCATAGCTGGCGCAGCCCGCCAGCATGGCGGCCGACAGCAGCGCTCCTGAGCGGACCAGGGAGCTTGGATTCATAGTGCTTTCCTGCAAAAGTGTCGAATGTACCACAGCCCTGTCCGCGGCCATGCGCCACGGCCGCATGGCGCCGCCGAGAACGGCGGGCGGCAGGCGGACGCGCCCTTCTCCCGAGTACGGGTAGCATTTTGTCGAGCACAACAATGTGGGAGACGGATATGGCCGGCATTCCGGTGTGGCTGCAGGCGGGCTTCTGGGGCCTGGTGGCGGGCGGCGCCCTCCTGCTGGGCGCGGCGGTCGGCTACTGCCTGAACGTGCCGGCGCGCCTGGTCGCGGCCATCATGGCCTTCGGCAGCGGCGTCCTGATCTCGGCCCTGTCCTTCGAGCTCATGGAAGAGGCCTACCATACCGGCGGCTTCGCTTCCACCGCCATGGGCTTTCTCGCCGGCGCGGCGGTCTACACCCTGGCGAACTGGCTGCTCTCGCGCCAGGGCGCCAGGCACCGCAAGCGCTCCGGCGGCCAGCAGCCCAGCGAGGCCGAGGACAGCGGCAGCGGCCTGGCGATCGCGGTGGGCGCCCTGCTCGACGGCATACCGGAGTCGATCGTCATCGGCCTGTCGATGCTGGGCGGCGGCAAGGTCAGCCTGGTGGCGGTGTCGGCGATCTTTCTCTCGAACGTCCCGGAAGGCCTGTCGAGCGCGGCCGGCATGAAGAAAGCCGGGCGCTCGGCCGGCTACATCTTCGGCATCTGGGGTGGGATCACCCTGGCCTCGGGGGTGGCGGCCCTGGTCGGCTACACCGCCTTCGAGGGCGTGTCGGGGGAAATGGCCGCGGCCACCACCGCGGTCGCGGCCGGCGCGATCCTGGCGATGCTGGTCGACACCATGATTCCGGAGGCCTTCGACGAGGCGCGCGATTTCGCCGGCCTGATCACGGTGGCGGGTTTCCTGTCGGCCTACGCGTTGAGCAAGATGGGCGGCTGAACCGCGCCCTCAGCGCAGCAGGTGCACGAGGCCCCCGATGCCGTTGAAGGCCGCCGCGAACAGCAGCGGAAACCGGTATTCGCCGGGCGTGGCGTGGCTGGGCAGGAACATCCTGCGGCCGCCGTGCCGGGCCGGGTCGCGCACCAGGCGGCGCTGGAGATAGCCGGCGTAATGCCCGGCCGGCAGGACGACCAGGACCGTCGTCATGATCAGGAAGGTCCAGAACTGCGCGGCCCCGATGGGACGCAGCGGCACGACGAAGAGCGCCGCTCCGAGCAGGAGCAGGCCGGCCGATCCCGCGAACACCGACACCGCCCTGCCCCTGCCCGGCCAGGGCAGGACGATGCGCCCGGCCTCGACCGGCCGGCCCGCGGCCTCCTCGACCAGGTAGTACAGCAGGGTCGAGTGGGCGATGTACAGCATCAGGAAGGCAAGGTACAGGGTCAGGAAAAAGCTCATCGCTCGGCGGTGGAGAAGGACACGCGCGCAAGTATAAGCGGAGATGCCGGCCTGGTGCGAGGCAGCCGGGCCGGCGCCGCCTCACACCCTGGGCGGATCGGTCTCCCGCTCGTAGACCCGGTGCCGCACGATCGCCGCCTTGAAGGCCGCGAAGGCCGCCGCCGCATCCGCCTCCTCGGCCACGACCAGGCCCCAGTCCTCGCCGCCATCGGGCAGGCGCGCGGGAATCGTCGCGGCCTGCAGCAGGGTCGCGCCGCTGCCCAGGGCCAGGATGGGTTTCAGGTGGCGGTACTGCTCGCGCAGGAACTCGATCGCGCGGCCATCCCGGCTCAGGGCCAGCATCGCGGCGTCGCCGGGCGGCAGGATCACGGCGTCGTACATCACCGAGGGGCTGGTCTCGAGCGTGATCTCGATGTCGAGCGGGTGGCCGTTGAAGGACTCCGCCTTGCCCAGGCGCTGGCCCACCAGGCGCGGCTGGGCGCCCTCCTTCAGCAAGGCCGCGTACAGCTCGCGCACCGTGTCGCCGTCGATGCCGGAGGCCACCAGCAGCGCGATGCGGCGCGTGCGGATGCCGGTCTTGCCGGGCCGCGCCAGCAGCGACAGCGGGGGCGACGGCGGATAGTCGGGAATCGGCAACTCGGTCGCGCGCGGCAGCGGCGCCGGCACGGCGATGCCGAGCTGGCCGGCCACCGCCTGCGCCAGGCCGGGATCGATGTTGACCAGGCCGGCGACGATGCGCTCGCGCACGGCCGGGGTCTGCACCCGCGTCAGCTCGAAGCGGTAGGCGTTCACGATATGGGCCTGCTCGAACGGCGTCTGGCTCTTCCAGAACAGGCGCGCCTGGCCGTAGTGCTCGGCGAACAGCTCGGGCTTGCCGCGCACCTTGCTGCCCTCGACCGCTTCCGGATAGGTGTTGAAGCCGCGCGCGCCCGCCTGGAAGGGGCAGCCCCCGGCCAGGGAATTCGGCTCGTAGTTGACGCGGCCGCGGTTGATGGCCTGGCGGTGGAAACCGTCGCGCTGGTTGTTGTGGACCTGGGCCACCGGCGAATTGATCGGGATCTCGTGGAAGTTCGGCCCGCCCAGGCGCGTGAGCTGGGTGTCGATGTAGGAGTGGATGCGGCCCTGCAGCAGCGGGTCGTTGGTGAAGTCGATCCCCGGGATCACGTGGGCCGCGCAGAAGGCGACCTGCTCGGTCTCGGCGAAGAAGTTGTCCGGGTTGCGGTCCAGGACCAGGCGGCCGACCGGGCGCACCGGGACCAGTTCCTCGGGCACGATCTTGGTCGCGTCGAGCACGTCGAACACGCCGAAGGCGGCCGCCTCCTGCTCGGTGAACACCTGCAGGCCCAGTTCCCATTCCGGGAAGTGGCCGGCCTCGATCGCTTCCCACAGGTCGCGCCGGTGGAAGTCCGGGTCGGCGCCCGCCAGCTTCACCGCCTCGTCCCAGACCAGCGAATGCGTTCCCTGCAGCGGGGTCCAGTGGAACTTGCAGAAGCGCGATTCGCCCTGGGCGTTGATCAGGCGGAAGGTGTGCACGCCGAAGCCCTGCATCATGCGGTAGCTGCGCGGGATGGCGCGGTCCGACTCGACCCACATCTGCATGTGGAAGGTCTCCGGCGACAGCCCGGCGAAATCGTAGAAGGTGTCGTGGGCGCTGGAGGCCTGGGGCATCTCGTGGTGGGGCTCGGGCTTGACCGAATGGATCACGTCCGGGAACTTCATCGCGTCCTGGATGAAGAAGACCGGGATGTTGTTGCCGACCAGGTCCCAGATGCCTTCGTCGGTATAGAACTTGGTGGCGAAGCCGCGCACGTCGCGCACGGTGTCGGCCGACCCGCGCGAACCGGCGACGGTGGAAAAGCGCACGAACACGGGCGTGCGCTTGCCGGCCTTGGCGAAAGGCGCGGCGCGGGTGATCGGCGACAGGTCGTGGTAGCTCTCGAAGAAGCCGTGGGCGCCCGAACCGCGCGCATGCACCACCCGCTCGGGGATGCGCTCGTGGTCGAAGTGGGTCATCTTCTCGCGGAAGATGAAGTCCTCCATCGCGGTCGGGCCGCGCAGGCCGATCTTCAGCGAGTCCTGGTTGTCGCCCACCTTCACGCCCTGGTTGGTGGTGAGACTGCGGCCGCTGTCGTCGACGCGCACCCGGTCCAGCGGCCCGTTCAGGGGATTCTGGCCGATCTCGGGCGTGCCGTCGCCGACCTTGCGCGAGGCGATGTCCTCGGTGGTGGTGCTGGCCGTGGCCAGCGGCGTCGAAGGCGCGTGGCGCGCGCCCTCGTGCGGCGGGATCGCGTCCTCGCCGTATTCGAGCGGCTTGGTCGGGTTGAACGGCATCTCGGCGGCCAGGGCCATGCTTGAGTCCACCTTCTCCAGCAGGCGCTCGCTTTCCGGGGTCTTCGCGCCCAGGCTGGTGGGCGGTTTCGCGTCGGCGGGGCCGGCGACGGTGCTGAGGATGGAGCCGGCGCCGTCGAGCGCGCCGTTCTTCTTGCGTGTGGCCATACATCACCTCTTGAGATGGTTGGACGGGAAGCGCGTGCCGGCTCGGAAATGTTTCACGGCAAGCCGTGTTGACGCCGGCCGAGCGAACGCTCAATTGCCGAGTCTGCTTGCGCTATCCCGCAGAGTTCTTGATACCGCTCAAGGGAAATGGTTGAACCTAGATGAGTTGACTGGGTCGCCGGGGGCGTCAGCGCGCCGGATACCGGGGCGCCGTTCAGCCTGCCGTCATGCTTGCCGCCCGTGCATCGGGCGTCGTAGCGTCCAGCAGCGGCAGGACGACGGTGAAGGTGCTGCCCTGGCCGGCGCCGGCGCTGGCGGCGCGTACGCTGCCGCCCTGCAGTTCGGTCAGCCGCTTGACGAGCGCCAGTCCAAGACCGAGCCCGCCCTCGCCGCGTTCCGGCGTCACCTCGGCCTGGGTGAACAGCTCGTACACCGAGGGCAGCAGCTCGGGGGCGATGCCGCTCCCGTTGTCGCGCACCGCTATTTCGGCCTGCTGGCCGACGCTGCGCAGGCTGACGCCCAGCTCGCCCCCGGGCGGCGTGTATTTCGCGGCGTTGTTGAGCAGGTTGACCACGACCTGGACCAGCCGCTTGCGGTCGCCCAGCACCCAGACCGGCGCGTCGGCGACCTCGATGCGGCAGGCATGGCCCTTGCGCTCGATGAGGGGACGCGCCTGCTCGTGCGCGGTGTTGAGCACCTGGTTCAGCTCGACCGGACTGCGCTCGAGCACGATCTGGCCGCGCCGCACGCGCGACACGTCCATCAAGTCGTCGACCAGGTGCACCATGTGATCGACCTGGCGCCCGATCACGTCGCTCATGCGCCGCAACTGGCCGGGATCGCTGTGCATGTCGCGCCCGAGCAGCTCGGCCACGACCTTCATCGGCGCCAGCGGATTGCGCAATTCATGGGCGAGCGTGGCCAGGAACACGTCCTTGCGGCGGTCGGCGTCGTGCAGCTCCTGCAGGGTCCTGTGGAGCTCGGCCGCGGCCTGGCGCCGGGCCGCTTCCACCGCATGCAGTTGCAGCGACAGGCGCCAGATGATCGCGGTCAGCAGCACGATCGTGCCCCAGACCAGCAGGATCACCGCCGTGCCGGCGTCGTAGAGCCCGGCCTGCAGGCCGGCCGCCACCGCGGCGCCGAGCAGCAGCGGCACCGCGCCCGCCGCCACCAGCACGCGGCGGATGATGCGCCCCGCGGCCGTGACGCCGGTGACGGCCGCCATGATGCCGCGCCCGGGCCGCAGGAACAGGGCGCCGAGGGCGAGCGCGATGGTCGCGCCGGTGGTCGGAATCGCCACGCCCTGCCCGGGCATTAACTGGTAGAGGAAGGTATCGCGGAAAAAATAGCTGGCCGCATTGAGCAGCGAGATCAGCAGCACCGCCATGGCCGCCGACTGGGCCGGCACGATCCCGCGTCCGGATAGCGTCAGGCCGAGTGCCGCGCCCAGGCCCAGGAACATCGCGGCGGTCGGCAGCGAAGACAGGCTGACCTCATTCTGCTGGCCGACCGCCGTCGCCAGGAAGGGACCGAGCGGCAGGTGCAGCAGGTGCGCCAGCACCATGGCGCCCGCAATCGCCGCGGTCGCAAGGCCGAGCGCGGCCCCGAATCTATGGCGGCCCGACCGCGTCGTCTGCAAGAGCAGGCTGGCGGCGGCGAGCAGGACCAGCAGCGCCGTGGCCGGCACCATTTTCGGCAGTCCGGGCAGGAATGCGATGAAAACGTCCAGCCCGCCCAGCCAACCGCTGGCGTTGGCGACCCCGATCGCCAGCGCGATCCAGCCGGCCACTTTAGGGACTACGGAAACGGAGTCGATTCTATCCACAAATGGAGCACTTTAGCGAAAATCAGGAGACGCAAGCCGGCGGGAACAAGTGGAAGCGGCCGACCCGCACCCAACAGGGGCGCGGGGCACAGGTGGGCCGCTGCTGGCGACCCAGGCATAAGTTGCCAGCTTACCATCATCGCTCGCGGTGCGTCGCCTTGCACGCCGATTTTTTCGGCGCCCGGCCTGCCGCCGGAGGCTCGTTCCCCGGCGCCCCAGGGCTTACAATACCGTCTTCAGAAAGATGAGGCGGTAATGAAAGTATTGAAGGTTCCCTACGCGGAAAAAGACGAAGCCAAGGCGCTGGGCGCGCGCTGGAATCCGACCAGGAAAAGCTGGTACGTGCCGGACGGCGTTGCGGTCGAACCCTTCGCGCGCTGGCTGGCCGGGGGCGTGGACGCCGCGGCCGCCCCCTCCTCGCGCGACGCGCGCGCGGCCAAGCCGGTGACCGGTTCGCGCTATGTCGAACTGGCGCATGCCTGCAATCCCTTCGAGGAATGTCCCGAGTGCCGCCCGACGCTGCTCGACAGCGGCTGGCTGGAGGCGCACCAGGCGGTGCGCAAGATGCTGGCGGGGCTGTGAACGAGCCGACGCGGCGGTCGTATGCGGCGAGATCATCCCGCGCGCCGTTCACCGGATAACGGGCGGAGGGCACGGCGCGCCCAACCTATGAGCTCATCGCAGCCCCGAACGCCGATAGCCTAGGGTGGGCGCCCCTGTGCCCACCGGAACGCCGCAATCCCGCTCCCTCACCGACGCTTTGCATCACTTCACCCGCTGCTTCTCCAGCTTGCGCGCCAGCGTCCGCCGGTGCATGCCCAGGCGCCGCGCCGCTTCCGAGATATTGAAGTCGGTCTCGGCCAGCACCGCGTGGATGTGCTCCCACTCCAGGGTCTTGATCGAGGTCGAGCGGTTGGTCACCTCGACGTCGGTGCTGCCGGCCACGTGCCCGAAGGCGGCCTCGATGTCGTCGGTGTTCGAGGGCTTGGCCAGGTACTGGCAGGCGCCCAGCTTGATGGCCTCGACCGCCGTGCCGATGCTGGCGAAGCCGGTCAGCACCACGATCAGCATCGCCGGATCGTGCGCATGCAGCATCTGCACGCAGGACAGGCCCGAGGCGTTTCCCTTCAGTTTCAGGTCGACCACCGCATAGCCGGGGTTATGCTGCTTGAGCACCTCGCCCGCTTCCTCGTAGCCGGGCGCATGCAGCACCTTGTAGCCGCGCCGCTCGAAGGAGCGGCCCAGGGTGCGGGCGAAGGCTTCGTCGTCCTCGACGATGAGGAGGACGGGAACGTCGGACATGTCAGACATGTTCGCCCTCCCCGCCCAGGGAAATCGCCGCCAGCGGAATCGTGAGCGTCACCTCGGCCCCGCCCTCCTCGCGGTTGCGCGCCACCACGGCGCCGCCCAGGGTGCGCGCGACGTTCACGACCAGGAACAGGCCGAGTCCGCCGCCGGCGCGGCCCTTGGTGCTCTGGTAGGGCTTGCCGAACTGGGCCAGCACGCCCGGGGCGAAGCCGGCGCCGCGGTCGCGCACGACCAGGGTCAGGATGCCGTCCTCGACGCTGGCCGCCAGGCTCACCCAGCCGGTGGGCGAGGCTTCCAGCGCATTGTCCAGCAGGTTGTCGATGCTTTGCTTGAGGGCCGAGTCGAAGGCCACGGGGACGTCGTCGACGATGCGGTTCTCATACTCGAAGTCCTTGACCGGGCGGCTGTCTTCCCAGTCCTCGGCCAGGCCGTCCAGAAAAGTGTGGATGGTGGTGCGCACGGCCGACTCGCCGCGCGCCTTGCCGGCCGAGAGCAGGATGCCGCTGACGATGGACTTGCAGCGCAGGAGCTGGGTCTGCATCTCGCCGATCTCCTCGAGCAGGTCGGGACTGTTGCGGAACTCCGGCATGCGTTTCCAGTCGCCCAGGATCACCGAGAGCGTCGCCAGCGGCGTGCCCAGCTCGTGGGCCGCGCCCGAGGCCAGCAGGCCCATGCGCACGATATGGTCTTCCTCGGCCGCGCGCTGGCGCAGTTCGGCCAGCTGGGCCGCCTTGGCGCGCACGGTGCCGCTGATGCGCGAGACGAAGATCACCAGCAGGCCCGCGTTCAGCGCGAAGCAGATCAGCATGCCCTGCACGTAGAGGCTAGCGATCCCGCGCGCATGGTCGAAAGGCAGGGCCAGCGGCTGGGCGTAGACGGCCAGCAGGCCCAGGCAGACCAGGGTGATGGCGACGATGGTCCAGGTCGACCAGGCTTCCAGCAGCACGGCCGAGATGATGATCTGCAGCAGATAGAGGAAGGCGAAGGGATTGGTGGTGCCGCCCGAGAGATAGAGCTGCACGGTGAGCGTGGCCACGTCCACCAGCAGGGCCATGAAGATCTCGGCGTTCGACACCGGCTTCTTCTCGTGCCAGCGCAGGTGGCTGGCGATGTTGAAGGCGATCAGGCAGGCCAGCACCTGCAGCATGTGCACCAGCGGCAGGTTGATGTCGAAGATCAGGATCGCGCCGGCGATGGTCGTGACCTGGCCGATCACGGCGATCCAGCGCAGCTCGATGAGCTGCAGCATGTTCTTGTGACCGGCGGCGTATTCGACGCTGGCTTCGGCGCTGGACGCGATCGAAGGCGTTATTTTTGTTAGTAGATCAAGCTTTACTGCCATCGTTCCTGGGCCGCTGGGACCTCTCTCCTTTTGCACCGAAGCGCGCAACATACCACCACGCACCGGCAACCATCAAGGCCAGAGCATACCAAGTGACAGCATACACGAGGTGATTGTTTTGGAAGGAGATGACCGTCAGGCCGCCGACCGGGCGGTCCGGCGCCCCGGCGGGGTCCTGGCCGCGGGCGGCGTCGACAAAGAACGGTGCAACGGGCGGCGCCGCATCGGCAGCGGAACCGGACAGCCCGCGCGCGGCGGCGATGGCCGCGACGTCGCGCGAGAACCAGCGGTTGCGCACGGGATCGTTATCGCGCAGGAAGCCGCCGCCCGGCTCGGCGATGCGCAGCAGGCCGGTGAGCGTGTGCGCCGGGCCGGAAGCCGTGGCGCAGGGATTGCCGTCCGCGCGGCGCGCGGGATAGCGCTGCGCCGTCTTGCCGGAGGCGGGAACGAAGCCGCGGTTGACGAGGACGACGGCGCCGTCGGTCGTGCAGAGCGGTGTGAGGAGCCAGAAGCCGGCGCCCAGTTCGGAAACGGCCTGGACGGGCGTGGTGTATTCGTAGAGGAAGTGACCGGAAACACGTACGTGCCGGTATTCGTCGGAGTCTTTGGTGACTTGCGCCCAGCGCGATGGCGGGGGCGGAGAAACGGGAGCCGCGCCCACGCGCGACTCCACCCGTTCGATCAGGGCCAGTTTCCATTGCAGGCGATAGACCTGCCAGGTTCCCAGCCCCGCGAACAGCACGATCAGGAGCAGCCCGAGGATCGCGAGGATCGCCCGGCCCATGCTGCGCGGCCGGACGGCTGCCTGATCGTGCGTCGACATCATTGCATGTCGTGCGCGCCGTGACCGGTCACGGCGGCGGCGTCGCCCATGCCGGGCATCATGTTGGCGTTCATGTGGTACATGACCCAGATCGAGCCCGAGAGCACGATCACCAGCAGGATGAGGGTCAGGATCAGCGCCATCATGTTCCAGCCGCCTTCGGACTTCGCGTTCAGGTGCAGGAAGTAGACCATGTGCACGACCAGCTGGACGGCGGCGAAGCCGAGGATGACGAACTTGGTCGTCTCCGGCGGCAGCACGTTGCCCATGACCAGCCAGAACGGGATCACGGTCAGGATCACGGCCAGCACGAAGCCGATCGTGTAGTCCTTCAGGCTGTAGTGCACGCCCGGCTCGTCGCCATGGCCGTGGCCATGGAGGGCGTCGTTGTGGTGGTGGGCGCTCATGGCAGGACTCCCATCAGGTAGACAAAGGTGAACACGAAGATCCAGACGACGTCCAGGAAGTGCCAGAACATCGACAGGCAGGACAGGCGGCGCATGTTTTCAACCGACAGGCCGTGCTTGCCCAGTTGGAACATCAGCGTCACCAGCCACACGATACCGAACAGCACGTGCAGGCCGTGGGTGCCGACCAGCGAGAAGAAGGCGGTCAGGAAGCCGCTGCGCGACGGACCTGCGCCTTCGTGGATCAGGTGGTAGAACTCGTACAGTTCCAGGCCCAGGAAGCACAGGCCGAGGAGACCGGTGATACCGAGCCAGAGCTGGGCCGCGCCCAGCTTCTTGGCCTGGGCCGAGATCATCGCGAAGCCGAAGGTGATCGACGAGACCAGCAGGAAGGCCGTGTTGATGGCCACCAGCGGCAGGTCGAACAGCTCGGCGCCGGTCGGACCGCCCGCGTAGTTGCGGCCCAGTACGGCGTAGGTCGCGAACAGCGAGGCGAAGATGAGGCAGTCGCTCATCAGGTAGATCCAGAAGCCCAGCAGGGTGCCGTTCTCCGGATGATGCTCGCGAACGTGGTATTCGCGGGCGGCGCCGCCGACGGCGCCGCCAGTGAGGGTTGCGTGATTGTTAGACATGGGCTTCCAGCAATTTAGTACGTGCATTCTCGGTACGGGTCACTTCTTCCGCCGAGATGTAGAAATCGCGCTTGTAGTTGAACGTATGGACGATGATCGCGACCATCATGGCGACGAACGACAGGCCGGTCAGCAGCCACATGTGCCAGATGATGCCGAAACCGAGCACCATCGACAGTGCGGCGATCACGAAGCCTGCCCAGGTGTTCTTCGGCATGTGGATGGCCACGTAGTCGTTCAGCGGACGCTTCCAGCCGTTCTTCTTCATGTCGGCGAAGGTGTCGTTGTCGTACACCACCGGCGTGAACGCGAAGTTGTAGTCAGGCGGCGGCGACGAGGTCGACCATTCCAGGGTACGGCCGTCCCACGGGTCGCCGGTGACGTCGCGCAGCTTGTCGCGGTTTTTCCAGGTCATGAAGAACTGCATCAGCAGTGCGCCGATACCGCCGGCGATCATCAGGGTGCCGAACAGCGAGATCATGAACAGCGGCTGCAGTTCCGGATCGTCGAAGTGGCTCATGCGGCGGGTCACGCCCATGAAGCCCAGGATGTACGGCGGCATGAAGGCGAACCAGAAGCCGATCGACCACAGCCAGAACGAGATCTTGCCCCAGAACTGGTCCAGCTTGATGCCGAAGGCCTTCGGGAACCAGTAGTTGATGCCGGCGAACAGGCCGAACAGCACGCCGCCGATGATCACGTTGTGGAAGTGCGCCACCAGGAACAGCGAGTTGTGCAGCACGAAGTCGGCGGCCGGGATCGCCAGCATCACGCCGGTCATGCCGCCGATGACGAAGGTCAGCATGAACGAGATCGTCCACATCATCGGCAGTTCGAAGCGGATACGGCCGCGGTACATGGTGAACAGCCAGTTGAAGATCTTCGCGCCGGTCGGGATCGAGATGATCATCGTGGTGATGCCGAAGAACGAGTTGACGCTCGCGCCCGAACCCATGGTGAAGAAGTGGTGCAGCCAGACCAGGTAGGACAGGACCATGATGACGACGGTCGCGTACACCATCGAGGTGTAGCCGAACAGGCGCTTGCCGCAGAAGGTCGCGACGACTTCCGAGAAGATGCCGAAGGCCGGCAGGATCAGGATGTACACCTCCGGGTGGCCCCAGATCCAGATCAGGTTCACGTACATCATGGCGTTGCCGCCGCGGTCGTTCGTGAAGAAGGCGGTGTCGAACAGGCGGTCCATGCCCAGCATGGCCAGCACGGCGGTCAGGATCGGGAAGGAAACCACGATCAGGATGTTGGTGCACAGCGAGGTCCAGGTGAAGACAGGCATCTTCATCAGGTCCATGCCCGGCGCGCGCATCTTGATGATGGTCACGACCAGGTTAACGCCTGACAGCAATGTACCCACACCCGCGATCTGCAATGACCAGATGTAGTAGTCGACCCCGACACCCGGGCTCGCCAGGATGCCCGACAGCGGCGGGAAGGCCAGCCAGCCGGTACGCGCGAATTCGCCGACGAACAGCGACGCCATCACCAGCACCGCGCCCATGGCGGTCATCCAGAACGAGAAGTTGTTCAGGAAGGGGAAGGCGACGTCGCGTGCGCCGATCTGCAGCGGCACGACGTAGTTCATCAGGCCGGTCACGAAAGGCATCGCCACGAAGAAGATCATGATCACGCCGTGGGCGGTGAACACCTGGTCGTAGTGGTGAGGCGGCAGGAAGCCGGCGTTCTCGCCGAACGAGATCGCCTGCTGGGCGCGCATCATGAGCGCGTCGGCGAAGCCGCGCAGGAACATGATCAGGCCGAGCACCATGTACATGATGCCGATTTTCTTGTGGTCGATGCTGGTGAACCAGTCGTGCCACAGCGTACCCCACAGGCGGAACTTGGTGATCAGGGCCAGCAAGGCCAGGCCACCAACGAGCACGCCGGCGAAGGTACCGATCAGGATGGGCTCATGGAAGGGAATCGCATCCCAGCTGAGCCGACCGAAGATAAGCTTCGTCAAGTCAAAAGAGTCTTGCATGGTTACTTCTTCACAGAATTAGTAGGGGTTTCGCAGACTTCGCCCTCGGCAATCGCCGCCGCGGTGGTTGCCGCGGCAAGCTGGCGCTTGGCGTCCGCCGGCAGGTTGCGGATGGCGACGTCGTTGCGGTGGCGCTGCATGTCGGCGTGCATCTGCTGGTTCATGCAGACGGCGCCTTCGGCCACGCAGCGGTTCACGACTGCGTTGAACAGGGCCGGCTGGACGGCGCCGTAGGTACGCACCGGCTCCTTTTCCGACGGCTTTTCCAGGGTCAGGTACTCGGCGCGGGACAGTTCGCCGCCCGAAGCCTTGACCTTCTGCACCCAGGCGTCGAAGTCGCCGGCGGTCACGCCCTTGTAGGCGAAATGCATGTGCGAGAAACCGTCGCCGCTGAAGTGCGCCGACAGACCCTTGTAGTTGCCGGTCTTGTTCAGCACGGCGTTCAGGGTCGTTTCCATGCCCGGCATCGTGTAGATCATGCCGGCCAGGGTCGGGATGTAGAAGGTGTTCATCACGGTCGACGAGGTCAGCTTGAAGCGGACCGGGGTGTCGATCGGGGTCACCAGCTCATTGACCGTCGCGATGCCCTGCTCCGGGTAGATGAAGAGCCATTTCCAGTCCAGCGACACGACCTGCACTTCGAGCACCTTGTGCTCGGCCGTGACCGGGCGGTGTTCGTCGATGCGATCCAGCGGACGATAGGGGTCGAGCTTGTGGGTGCTGATCCAGGTGATCAGGCCCAGCGCGATGATGATGAGGAGCGGCGCGCCCCAGATCACCAGTTCGAGCTTGGTCGAGTGGTCCCAGTCGGGCTCGTATTTCGCATTCGCGCCCTTGCGGTACTTCCAGGCGAAAACGACGGTCAGGATCATCACCGGGACGATGATGATCAACATGAGCAGGACCGATATGGTGATCAGTTCTGCCTGCTGCTTTGCAATGTCGCCGGAGGGATTCATTACCACCGTGTTGCAGCCGGACAGCACCGCAAGCAGGAGCAAGGAAAGTCCGGGACGGACAATTTTAGGAATCATGCTAGGTATCTAACGTTACATGGGAATGAGAACATGCTACTGTACTGCTAACGGCCTTCGTTGCACATTGGACGTTTTGTCCCACCCTTGCCCAGGCCAGGGGAAGCGAAGGCGTTGACATGACCTACCTGGAGACGAAGATATGCAAAGCTCGACGACGTACGGCGGCGCAGGTGCCGCTCCGATCACCGCCCCGCACAGCGGGGCCCGCAACATCAATGCCCGCGATGCCCACATTTCGCCGGGCGAGATAGCAGTCGGTGTGGTCATTGGCCGCGCCTCCGAATATTTCGACTTCTTCGTCTACGCGATCGCCTCGGTGCTCGTTTTTCCGGCAGTTTTTTTCCCGTGGGCCGATCGGCTTGAGGGCACACTGTACTCGTTTACGATTTTTGCGTTCGCATTCATCGCGCGCCCCCTCGGCACCGTGATCTTCATGGCAATCCAGCAGCGTTTCAGTCGTGAAATAAAACTGACGCTGGCGCTCTTCCTGCTCGGTACGGCCACGGTGGTGATTTCCTTCCTGCCGACCTATGCCTCGATCGGCAGCGCCTCCATCATCCTGCTCGCCCTGATGCGCATCGCCCAGGGCGTGGCCCAGGGCGGCTCCTGGGACGGCCTGCCCTCGCTGCTGGCCCTGAACGCCCCCGAGCACAAGCGCGGCTGGTACGCGATGTTGGGTCAGCTCTCGGCCCCGCTCGGCTTCCTGATCGCCGCCGGCCTGTTCGCCTACCTGATCGACAACCTGCAGACCGACGACTTCCTGCTCTGGGGCTGGCGCTTCCCCTTCTTCGTGGCCTTCGCGATCAACGTCGTGGCCCTGTTCGCCCGCCTGCGCCTGGTCTCGACCACCGAGTACTCGCGCCTGCTCGACGCCCACGAGCTCGATCCGGCCCCGGTCGGCGAACTGGTGCGCGCCCAGGGCACCAACATCGTCATCGGCGCCCTCGCCGCCCTGGCCAGCTACGCCCTGTTCCACCTGGTGACCGTGTTCCCGCTGTCCTGGATCCAGCTCTACGACACCCGCCCGATCAGCGACTTCCTCTACCTTCAGATGTGGGGCGCGGCGATCGCGGCTGTCTGCATCCTGATTTCCGGCCTGGTCGCCGACAAGGTCGGCCGCCGCACCACCCTGGGCACCCTGGCCGCCCTGATCGCGATCTTCTCGGCCTTCGTCCCGATGCTGATGGACGGCGGCGTCGCCGGCCAGAACGCCTTCATCCTGATCGGCTTCGCCCTGCTCGGCCTGTCCTATGGCCAGGCGGCCGGCGCGGTGACCTCGAACTTCCAGCAGCGCTTCCGCTACACCGGCGCGGCCCTGACCTCGGACCTGGCCTGGCTGGTCGGCGCGGCCTTCGCCCCGCTGGTCGCGCTCGGCCTGTCGGCCAACTTCGGCCTGGGCTATGTCAGCCTCTACCTGCTGTCGGGCGCGGTCGGCTCGCTGGCGGCGCTGTCGCTGAACCGCAAGCTGGAGATCCGCGACTGAGCCACGCCCGGGCGGCCGCCCGGGCAGGCGGCACAGCCGCCGATCCGCACCCATTGCATGACGTAACAAGGTCCGGCGGACAGCAGTCCGCCGGAATCTTTTGCCTGAATCTTTTACTCCGGCGCCGGTCGAACTCCATATTTGCCTGAGGCCTGTCTCATGACCCGCAAGATGCAGGTGACCGTGCCCGCCGGCGCGGTCGAACTCGACGGCATGCTCGAGTTGCCCGCCACGCCGATCGGCGTGGTCCTGTTTGCCCACGGCAGCGGCAGCGGCCGCTTCAGCCCGCGCAACAATTACGTCGCCGCCCAACTGCGCGCCGCCGGCGTGGCCACCCTCCTGCTCGACCTCCTGAGCCCACAGGAAGACGCCGACCAGCACAACCGTTTCGATATCGCCCTGCTGTGCCGGCGCCTGCACGCGGCCGCGACCTGGCTGGGCACCGAACCCCTGAGCGCTCCCCTGCCCCTGGGCCTGTTCGGCGCCAGCACCGGCGCCGCGGCGGCCCTGCGCCTGGCGGCCGAGAGCGGCAGCGGCGTGGCGGCGGTGGTGTCGCGCGGCGGCCGCCCCGACCTGGCCGGTCCGGCGCTCGCCATGGTGGACGCGCCGACGCTCCTGATCGTCGGCGGCGAGGATGGGGTGGTGATCGACCTGAACCGCCAGGCGCTGGCGGCCCTGCGCTGCGAGAAGGAACTGGCGATCGTGCCCGGGGCCGGGCATTTGTTCGAGGAGGAAGGGACGCTGGAGCAGGTGGCGACCCTTGCCTGCGCCTGGTTCGTGCGGCATTTCGATCCGGCGTAGGGTGGGCGCCCCGTGCCCACGCGTGAACGATGGGCAGACGCGACGCTTCATCAGCGCCAACACGACGCAGACTTTACGCGTGGGCACGGGGCGCCCACCCTACGGTCGCCGCGCCGTTCCTACGCCAGCGCCGTATCGAGCACCGTCATCAGGATGAAGCCGAAGATCAGCGCGATCGTCGCCACGGTGCCGTTGCCGCTCTCGCGCATCTCGGGAATCACGTCGTTGACGATCACGAACAACATGGCCCCGCCGGCCGCCGCGAGGGCGATCGGCAGCATCCCGGCCGAGATCCCGATCAGGGCGACGCCCACCGCCGCGGCGATCGGCTCGACCACGCCGGACAGCACGCCCAGGCCGACGGCGCTCAGGCGGCTGTAGCCGACCGTGCGCAGGGCCAGCGCCACCACCAGGCCTTCCGGCACGTCCTGGATCGAGACGCCGGTGGTGAGAGAATTGGCCTTTTCCAGGTCGATCCCGGCATAGGCCACGCCGATCGCCAGGCCCTCGGGCATGTTGTGCAGGGCGACTGCGGCGACGAACATCCAGGCGCGGCGCAGCGAATTGCCGCTGACGTCGTCACGCTCGAGGATATGCGCCGGCTCGATCGCCCGCCCCAGCAGCAGGATGGCGCCGGCGCCGGCCATGATGCCCGCGCCGGCCAGCAGGCTGGCTTCCCAGGCGCCGGCGCCGGCGGACCTGGCCGCGGCCAGCGCCGGAATCACCAGCGAGAATGCGGTCGCGCCCAGCATCACCCCGGCGCCGAAGCCGAGGAAGCTGTCGTAGGTCCGCTTCGAGAAATTTTGCGAGAGCAGCACGGGCAGCGTGCCCAGCGCGGTGGCCACGGCGGCCGTCCCGCCGCCCAGCAGGGCCGCGTGCATCTTCGGGTTGGCATTCATGATCTGCTCGACCAGGCTGCCGAGCAGCAAGAGGCAGCCCACCGAGCAGATCAGCAGGCCGATGACGCGCCTGACCGTGAGCGCGCGCGCCAGCGCGTCGGTCCAACGCAGTTTGTGCGAATCGGGGTCCATCAGGGAATCCTTTCTGCGGCGCCGCGAACGCGACGCCCCGCACGCGGGCGGGGCGTCGAGGGCATCTCTCATTGTGCCGATTCTACGCCGCCGCGACGGGAGCATGCGTCACGGCTGGCGAGCGCTGTCACGGCTTGCTGATGGCGGACGCGCCTTTCGGCGAGGCCGGGTCGAGCCCCAGCTCGGCGCCCGTGGTCGGGTCCTTGGAGGGGTCGGACAGGGTGCGCGCCTGCATCTGCTTCAGGACCTCGACGTCCGCGGCCGGCAGCTTGACCTCGGCTTCGCCCGAACCGCCGTCCACGCCCATCTGCTTCTCGCGGTCGGTGACGAAGTCCCACTTCTCGCCCTGGTTCCAGGGGCCGCGCATTTCGCCCGGACCCTGCGACATATTGAAGTAGACGCTCGCGAAGCGCGGATCGGCCGGCATTTTGCCCGGAGGGAAGTTCGACTCCATCGAGTACAGGGCCTTCTCGAAGGACTTCTGGTGCGCCACTTCGCGCGTCATCAGGAAGCCCAGCGCCTCCTTCACGCCCGGATCGTCGGTACAGGCGATCAGGCGCTCGTAGACGATCTTGGCGCGCGCTTCGGCGGCGATGTTGGAACGCAGGTCGGCGGTCGGCTCGGTGATCGAGTCGATGTAGGCCGCGGTCCAGGGCACGCCGGCGGAGTTCGTCAGCGGGGTCCCGGCGCCGTACAGCACCTGGGTGATGTGGCTGTCGTTGCCGGCGCCGGTGATGCTGCGATACATCTCGGCCTCGGTGTCGACGGCTTCGGCCAGGCGGCCCTTGGCGCCCTTGTTCAGCATGGCGACGATGTGGCCGATCACCTCGAGGTGGCTCAGCTCCTCGGTGGCGATGTCGAACAGCATGTCCTTGCGGCCTGGATCGTCTTCCGATACGGCCTGGGTGAAGTAACGCATGGCGGCGGCGAGCTCGCCCTGGGGTCCGCCGAACTGCTCGAGCATGAGGTTCGCCAGACCAGGGTTGGGCCCGGCGACCCGGACCGTATATTGCAGGCGCTTGTTGTGTGCAAACATTCCGACTCCTCCGATAGATAGAAACTAAGCGTCCACGCGACAGCGTGCGACGCCATCCATACACGGCTGCACGGCCTTGTGCCGTCAGTCGAACGTGGGCTCATCTTCGCAGGACTGGACGCTCGAGTAATCAGAAGCGCCGCCGTCTCCGTGTAGGACAATGGTGACAACTTGTAAATCCGGCTTAAGAACTGATCAGTACAAGCGGCGGCGGAATTGCCGGAACTTAAAGACAGATGAATGCACGAAAGCTGCATTTTAGAAATCCAGTGCGTCGCCCGGTTTCCTGTCGCGCGCGCGGCCTGCGCCGACGCCGATACACGGCGCAGTCCTACGCGACCGCCGAGCGGAACGGGCTAGCATGTTAGTCAATCGTCAACTAGGAGAAGAACATGTTTTCTCTGAACCAACTAAGCCCGACCATCACCGACATGATCCGTTTCGATCACTCGCACGTGATGGTGACCTTCCACCAGTACACGAAAGACAAGGCGCCGAGCGTCAAGAAAGCGCTGGCCGAGACCATCTGCACCGCGCTGGAAATCCACGCGACGCTGGAAGAGGAAGTGTTTTATCCGGTGATGCGCCAGCTCGACAAGGGCGAACCCTTCATCCACAAGGCCGAGCCCGAGCACAACGAGATGCGCCGCATCATCGCCGAACTGCGCCGCACCAGCGGCTCCGATCCGCGCCATGACCGCCTCATCATGGAACTGATGCGCGACGTGATCCACCACGTGGCCGACGAGGAAACCACCCTGCTGCCCCAGGCCGAATCGCTGATGAGCAAGGCGCGCCTGTCGGAACTGGGTTCGCAGATGACCAAGCGCCGCATGGAGCTGGTGGCGCCGAAGGCCGGCAAGCTGGCCAAGAGCCATGCCGTGGGCTTCTCGGGCAGCACCGCCGCCATGGTGGTCGGCCTGGCCAGCGCCCTGTTCGCGGCGCGCGCTTTCGTGAAGAAGCCGGGCAGCCCGATGGGCAACACCCGCACCTGGGCCAACGCCAACTCGATGCCGCACGGCGGCTGATCCGCCCGCCTCGGCCTAGCTGCGCCGCGCCCGCGGCGCTGGAGCTTCAGGCCAGCAGGCGCACCATGACCGGCAGCAGCCAGGGCGTGAGGACCGCGGTCAACACGCCGTTCAGTCCCATGCCCAGGCCTGCGAAGGCCCCCATCTCGGCGCTTACCTGGAAGGCGCGCGCTGTCCCGATGCCATGCGCAGCCACGCCCAGCGCAAAGCCGCGCGCGGCGTGCGAATCGATTCGCATCGCATTGAACAGGAAGCGCGCCGTGATCGCGCCGAAGATGCCGGTGCCGATCACCAGCACGGCGGTCAGCGCCGGCACCCCGCCCAGGCGCTCCGACACCGCCATCGCGATCGGCGTCGTGGCCGACTTCGGCCCCACCGTGTGCGCCAGCACCGTCGACCCTCCCAGCAGCAGGACCACGCCCACCGCCGACACGATGGCCGTCACCGAGCCGCACAGCAGCGCGCAGGCCAGCGGCAGGAAGGCGCGCCGCATGCGCGGCAACTGGCGCGCCAGGGGCACGGCCAGCGCGACGGTCGCCGGACCGAGCAGGAAATGGACGAACTGGGCGCCGGCGAAATAGCGCTGGTAGGACATCCCGCTGGCCAGGAGCACCAGGCTGACCAGGGCGATGGCGATCGCCACCGGATTGGCCAGCGGCGAGAACTTGCAGCGCGCATAGATCGCCTGCGCCACCAGATAGGCGCACAGGGTGATCGTCAGTCCCAGCAGCGGCGAGGCCGAGAGATACACCCAGAAGTGGCTGAGGTTGGCAAAACTAGGCATCGTCGCCCTTCTCCGGCGGCGGCCCCAGCTTGTGCAGGATGTAGCCGGTGACGGCCAGGGTCAGCAGGGTGCTGGCCACCAGCGACGCCAGGATCGCCAGCCAGTGCCCGCTGCCGCTGCCGGCCGCGGCGACGATGCCGACGCCGGCCGGCACGAACAGCAGCGACAGGTGGCGCAGCAGCTCGCTGGCGGCCGCCTCGATCCGCGCCTGCAGCGCCGGCCAGGCGACGAGCGTGCAGAACAGCAGGATCATGCCGGCCACCGGGCCCGGCACGGGCAGGCCCAGCAGGAACACGGCGCCTTCGCCCAGGCATTGGAACAATAACAGGATGGCGAAAGCGGGAAGCAAAGGCGGTCCTCTGAATGGATGGCGTTGTAGGGATGATATCGCGACAATCCGCCGTGCCGTAGCGCGCGTGGTGCACGTCTTTACCCCGGCCTGCGTGGGCGGCGGAAGGCGGCGGATTTTCAGCGGGCAGGATTATAGCCGCTCATCCGGCGGACGCGGATTCGCGTTAACACGTAGGCGGTGCTTGCACCCACGCGCCAGGACAGCGGCAGGCAGGGCCGTCCATGACGACAGCGCCAGGTCGACAATCGAACCTTCCATACCGCGTGGGCACGCGTACCCACCCTAGGAGACCGAGCGGTCACCGGCGAGATTTCGACGATCATCCGTTCCATACGGCGTGGACGCAGGTGTCCACCCTACGAAACCGGACCAGCCGGTGCCTTTGCAGGGTGGACTCCCGAGTCCACGCGGTACAACGGCGGCGCGCCCGACACACCGGATACCTGCCACGCGCGTGTCGCAGTTTTCCTAGGGTGGGTTCTTGAACCCACGCGGTACGGCAGCGGCATGCCGCAGCCTCACCGGGACGCCACGACACGCAAGAAGCCGCGCGCACGCCCCCCGGCGCACTGCCCGCATCAGGCCATCAAGCCACTTCCGCCTGCTTGATCGCCCCGCGCTTGATCTGGTCGCGCTCGATCGACTCGAACAGGGCCTTGAAGTTGCCCTCGCCGAAGCCGTCGTCGCCCTTGCGCTGGATGAACTCGAAGAAGACCGGGCCGAGCTGGGGTTCGCCGAAGATCTGCAGCAGCAGGCGCGGCTTGCCGTCCTGGACGGCGCCGTCGAGCAGCAGGCCGCGGGCCTGCAGTTCGGCGGGGTTCTCGCCGTGGCCGGGAATGCGGCCTTCCAGCATCTCGTAATAGGTCGCCGGCGGCGCGCTCATCAGGGGCACGCCGGCGGCGCGCAGGCCGTCGACGGTCTTGATCAGGTCGTCGGTCAGCAGCGCGATGTGCTGGATGCCTTCGCCGTTGAACTGCAGCAGGAATTCCTCGATCTGGCCGCCGCCGGCCTTGCCTTCCTCGTTCAGGGGAATCCGGATCTTGCCGTCCGGCGCGGTCATCGCCTTCGAGGTCAGGCCGGTGTACTCGCCCTTGATGTCGAAGTAGCGGATCTCGCGGAAGTTGAACAGGCGCTCGTAGAAGGAGGCCCAGAAAGCCATGCGGCCGCGGTAGACGTTGTGGGTCAGGTGGTCGATGATCTTCAGGCCATGGCCGAAGGGGCGGCGCTCGACGCCGTCGATGAATTCGAAATCGATGTCATAGATCGACTTGCCGTCCTCGAAACGGTCGATCAGGTAGAGCGGCGCGCCGCCGATGCCCTTGATCGCCGGCAGGCGCAGTTCCATCGGGCCGGTCGGGATGTCGATCGCCTGGGCGCCCAGCTCCAGGGCGCGCTTGTAGGCCGCGTGGGAATCCTTGACGCGGAAGGCCATGCCGCAGGCCGACGGGCCGTGTTCGAGCGCGAAGTAGGCGGCGTTGCTCTTCGGCTCGTTGTTGATGATGAAGTTGATCTCGCCCTGGCGATACAGCGTCACATCCTTCGAACGGTGCCTGGCCACCTTGGTGAAGCCCAGCGCCTCGAAGATCGGTTCCAGCAGGCCGGGGGTCGGGGACGCGAACTCGACGAATTCGAAGCCCATCAGGCCCATCGGATTCTCAAACAGGTCAGCCATGTTATTTCCTTCTTGGTGCAATTGTTATCTCCTCCAGACGGCGCCCCTGCCTCGTGGGCGCAGCGCCGCGGAACCATGCGGCCGGCATGATGCTGCCGGCCGGACGAACATGCGATCCGGCCCTCTTGCGCGCCTGGCGCGCCGGGCGGGTTCGACGTGACCCGAATGATACGCCAGCCGGCGCGGGCCGCGTCCTGTTTTTGATGTCGAATCGGCATGCTCGCGGCGCAGCATACCCGAGAAACCGCGACAAAAGGGAAGCGATTTTTTCAGCGCGCGGGCTTGCCGGCGGGCTTGCGGACCGGCTCGAGCAGCAGGGTCCGGATGTCCGCGAGCAGCACATCCGGATGCAGGTAGGAGGTCGAATAGATCTCGCGGACCGTGCCGCCGGGATCGAGCAGGTAGACCTTCAGCATGTGGCTGAGGACGGGCAGGCGCTGCCCCGGGGCCTGGGGCGCGGCCACCGAGACGTCCTGGCCGAAGCCTTCGAGGATCGGCGCCAGCTCCCTGCCGTTGCGGGTGGTGAGGAAGTGCCACGCCAGGCCGCGGCGGTCGCGCGCCTCGCTGCCGCCGTAGCTGCGCATCATCACCGGCGTGTCGTAGACCGGGTCGAAGCTCATGCTCACGAAACGCACCTTGCCGCGCAGGGCCGGGGTGCGCTCGATGGTCTGCTTCAGGCTGTGCAGGGTGGCGTAGGCCAGCGGGCAGCCCTTGGCGTCGGTGCAGTAGGTGTAGATGAAGGAGAACAGCGTGATCCTGCCGGTCGTGAACGCCGACAGGCGCCGCAGGCTGCCGTCGCTCTCGAGCACGATGCCCTCGGGCGCCTGCATGATCCGCTCCAGGCGGTAGCTGCCCGGCGCCGGCGGCGCATAGCCGAGGAGCGGGACGCCGGACAGTCCCTGCGCCTGCGCGGCCTGCGCGCCGGCGCCGAAAGACAGCGCCAGCAAAACCAGGCCCACTGCGGCCAGCGGTGCAGCCCACGGTGCGGCGCCCGGCGCAACAAGCCCCCTGCCCGCGCGTCCGGCCTTGCGCGCGCAGGGGAAGGCGCCGCCGTTCACCGGGCCGCCACCCGGCCCGCGGCGGCATCGGGCGCCGGCGACGTTGCCGTTGCCGTTGCCGTCGCCTGGCCCTGCCGGGCGCCGAACTTCATGTGGTGCGGCCGCCCCAGCTTGAGCTTGTAGAAGTCGACGTTCATCTTCTCGCTCAGCTGCTTGCCGTCCCATGCGAACAGCTTCACGAACTGCTCGTTATCGACCCCGGTCTTGTCCCAGTTGGCCAGCAGCGAGGAGCTCACGTAGATCCGCTTGCCGTCCCAGCTCTGGGAAATCATGTTGACCTGGGCCCCGGTCTTCTTCGCATAGGTCTGGCGCGGCGCTTCCGGGTTGCTGATGTCGAAGTAGCGCGTGGTGCCGTCCATGAAGGTGTTGACCCACAGGCCCTTCCCGTCCGCGCGCATCGAGATGTCGACCGGCAGCGGGGTCTTGGACGGGTCGCCGATGTCGCCGACGTCCTTCGCCTGCCACTGGCCCCTGGCGTCCTTCTTCACCAGCCAGAGCTTGGAGGTGAGCGCGGTGGCGGTGATCGCCCAGTCGTCGCCCGGGTGCAGCGACCAGCGGATCTCGAGGGGCGCGCCCGGTACGCTGAGCACCTGCTCGGGCTGCATCGCCTTCAGGTTCCAGACGACCATCGTATTGCCGAACTGCTTCATTGCGCCCTGGTCCTTGATAAGGCTGCCCAGGGGCGTCATGTAGTTCTTCTTGCCGGTGAAGCTGGAGCTCAGGATGGCATTCTTCGCCGGATTGATCGCCAGGTCGTAGCCATAGCCGTCGGCGCCCCGCAACGCTGGCGTGCTGGAGGCGGCCGAGGCGGCCGGCATGTCGTACTTCCTGATGTATTCGCCCTTGTTGTTGTACAGCGCCATGCCGGTCGCGCCGCCGCCGTCCTTCGTGTTCGAGAGCGCGCCGATCAGCATCCTGCCCGGCAGCGCATAGAAGGTGTGCGGGCCGACCAGGCCGGAGCGCTGGGCGAAATCGGTGATGGTGTTGACCAGCTTCGGCCTGGCCGGGTCGGTGTGGATGTCGAAGACGTAGATCTTGCTGTCGTCGAGCCCGCCTGCCCAGAGGAAGCGCCGGTCGTCGGTAAAGCCGGCGTGGTGGGCTTCGCCGCGTCCGCCCACGGATACCTGGGTGATGACCTGGCCGAACTTCGGCGACCTGGGATTGACGTCGAGCGTGACCAGCTTGTCGGAACCGTCGCCCATGCCCTTCACGCCCAGGGTCCAGACGTAGAGATAATCCTCCTGTCCCTTGATGAGGTTCGCCATGTAGGGCGAGTTGCAGGTCTCGTCGGCCAGGGCGTACGGAACGCCAATGCCGAGCATGATGGCGGCAAGCACTGCCGCGCGCGCGCATGGATATGGTCGCATCGTGATCTCCTGTGGGGCAAACCATCAGCATCGCTTGCCCCCGGCCAAAGGGTTTGCGCCAGATCAAAGCCACCGGAAATAGACGAGCTCGTGCATGTCCGCCCGCAGCCGCGGCGCGTTCCCGCCCTTACCTGGAGAAGGAGTCGGCGACCAGGCTGCGCAGCCACTGGTTGCCCGGGTCCTGGTTGAAGCGCCGGTGCCAGAACATGTTCGTCTGCAGGGGCGGCAGCGCCAGCGGCGGCGTGATCCAGGCCAGGCCAAAGGGTGGGCCGGCGCGCTCGGCCAGTTTCTGCGGCACCGTCACCACCAGGTCGCTGCCGCCGACGATATACGGCACGGCCGTGAAGTGAGGCACGCGAAAGCGCGTCGATCCGCCCACGCCTGCCTTCTCCAACAGCTGGTTGATGCGGTCGTAGGGGCTCTCGCGCGAGTCGACCAGCAGGTGCTCGGCCTCGGCAAAGCGCGCCAGGTCGACCTTGCCCTGGGTCAGCGGGTGGCCGCGACGCATTATCGTCACATAGGGCTGGCGAAACAGCAGGCGCTGGTAGAGGGCCTCGGAGATGTCCTCGAAGGGACCGATGGCGAGGTCGACGCGTCCGCTCTCCATCTCCTCCTTCAGGGCGATGCTGCCGGCGCGCACCGAGCTGAGCTGCAGGTGCGGGGCCGCCAGGCGGCAGCGCTCGATCAGCGTCGGCATGAAATGCAGCTCGCCCACGTCCGTCATCGCCAGCGTGAAGCGGCGCCTGCTCGTGAGGGGATCGAAGCCGCTGCGCCGGTTCAGGGCCAGGGTCACCTGGGCCAGGGCGCTGCCGACCGGCTCGGCCAAGCCTTCCGCGAACGGCGTGGGCTGCATGCCCTGCCCGGTGCGGACAAACAGCTCGTCGCCGAACAGGCGGCGCAGCCTGGCCAGGGCGTTGCTCACCGCCGACTGGGTCAGGCCGAGGCGGCGCGCCGCGCCGGATATCTGGCGCTCGCGATAGACTTCCTGGAACACGGACAGGAGGTTCAGGTCGACGTCATGGGGCTCGATCATGGGCAGTCCAGTATTGATTTGGTGAATAGTCTACATTCATCTATTCATGTCGTAAAATACCAACGGCTGGCTTAGAGTGCGTACTGACAGAACAATCGACGCATTTTGCGAGGAGACGCGCATGACCCAGAACATCGGTACCGACATGCATTACCAGTCCGGCTTCGGCAACGAATTCGCCACCGAGGCCCTGCCCGGCGCCCTGCCGCGCCACCGCAACTCGCCCCAGCGCGTCGCCTACGGCCTGTATGCGGAGCAGATTTCCGGCACTGCCTTCACCGCGCCGCGCGGCCATAACCGCCGTTCCTGGCTCTACCGCATCCGTCCGGCGGCGATGCACGGCCCCTTCGAGCAGATCGACAACGGCCGCATCGTCGGCGATTTCGGCAAGGTGGCCCCGCCGCCGAACCAGTTGCGCTGGAGCCCGCTGCCGATGCCGGACGCGCCGACCGACTTCGTCGACGGCCTGGTGACAATGGCCGGCAACGGCTCGGCGGAAAGCATGAGCGGCTGCGCCATCCACCTGTACGCGGCCAACCGCTCGATGACGGAGCGTTTCTTCTATTGCGCCGACGGCGAGCTCCTGATCGTCCCCCAGCAGGGCCGGCTCGAGATCGCCACCGAACTGGGAACCATCGACCTGGAGCCGCAGGAAATCGCCGTGGTCCCGCGCGGCATCCGCTTCCAGGTGCGCCTGCCGGACGGCGAAGCGCGCGGCTATGTCTGCGAGAATTTCGGCGCCCTGCTGCGCCTGCCCGACCTGGGACCGATCGGCTCGAACGGCCTGGCCAATCCGCGCGACTTCCTCACGCCCGTCGCCCGCTACGAGGAGCGCGAAGGCGACTTCGAACTGGTGGCCAAGTTCTGCGGCAAGCTCTGGACCGCAAAGATC
Organism: Pseudomonadota bacterium; assembly: GCA_040755875.1. GTDB lineage: Bacteria > Pseudomonadota > Gammaproteobacteria > Burkholderiales > Burkholderiaceae_D > Telluria. The sequence continues at coordinate 274,819 of JBFLZJ010000005.1, forward strand.
GGGCACTCGCCGCTCGACGTGGTCGCCTGGCACGGCAACTACGCGCCGTATAAATACGACCTGCGCCACTTCAACACCATCGGCTCGATCAGCTACGACCATCCGGACCCGTCGATCTTCCTGGTGCTGCAGGCGCCTTCGGACACCCCGGGCGTGGACATGCTCGACTTCGTCATCTTCCCGCCGCGCTGGCTGGCCGGCGAGGACACCTTCCGCCCGCCCTGGTTCCACCGCAACGTCGCCAGCGAGTTCATGGGCCTGGTGCACGGCGCCTACGACGCCAAGGCCGAGGGTTTCGTGCCGGGCGGCGCCAGCCTGCACAACTGCATGAGCGGACACGGCCCCGATGCGGCGACCTTCGAAAAGGCGAGCAATGCGGACACGAGCAAGCCGGCCAAGGTGGCCGACACCATGGCCTTCATGTTCGAGACCCGCAACGTCCTGATTCCGACCGCCCAGGCGCTCGCCTCGCCGCAACTGCAGGGCAGCTACCAGGATTGCTGGGCCGGGATCCGCAAGAACTTCCGGACCACGCCGTAGGCGCGGCCAACATCGGCGGAGCACAGCATGGCGCACCAGGAAATCCTCGAATTCGCCACCCGCGGCCGCGGCACCCGCGACATCACGGATGACGTGGCCCAGGTCCTGCGCGCATCCGGCGTGCAGTGCGGGCTGGTCCAGGTCTTCGTCCAGCACACCAGCTGCTCGCTGACGATCACGGAGAACGCCGACCCGGACGTGCGGCGCGACCTCGAGACCGTCATCGGGCGCCTGGCGCCCGACGGCGACCCCGCCTACCGCCACGATGACGAAGGCCCGGACGACATGGCCGCCCATGCCCGCAACATGCTCACCGACACCGGCCTGACGGTGCCGGCCGGCGGCGGCCGCCTGCTGCTGGGCACCTGGCAAGGCATCTACCTGTGGGAACACCGCAGCGCGCCGCACCGGCGCCGCGTCGTGGTGACGGTCATCGGCTGAAATACGGCGGCACATTCCCCGCGATCTGCGCGAACTCGGCCTCGCTCAGGGGCAGCCTGCGAAACACGGCCCAGGCGTCGCGCGGGCGCAGGTTGTCGCCCTGGGCCGAGTCGGTCCCGTAGAGCACGCGCCCAACCCCGATCTGGCGGATGCGCGCCGCCATCTCGGCCGCGGACTGCGGCGTCAGCTCGCGGTCGGCGACCGAGGCCACGTCGAACCACAGGTTCCGGGCGCCCGGCGCGCCGCGCGCCATCGCGTCGGCCAGCACGCCCAGCACCGCGCGCGCCGGCGGGTCCTCGAAGCCTGGCCCGGTGCCGCCCAGGTGGGCGACCTGCACCACCACGTCCGGCGCGGCCGGCAGCACCTGTTCGAGGAAGATCCGCGCCTGCTGTTCCCCGTAGGGCCGCTTCTTGCCGATGTTCGCGCGCAGGTGGACCACGATCGCCATGCCTTTCGCGTTCGCCGCCGCGAACACCGCGCGCAGCCGCTGGACGTGCGCCGGATCATCGAGCTGCACATCGGAATTCCCGACATGCAGCTTGATCCCGCGGCGCAGGCCCGGAATGCTGGCGCAGCGGTTCAGCTCGACCAGGGCGTAGTCCTTCAGGGGGTTGAAGCCGCAGAATGCGAGCAGGCGGTCCGGGAACTGCGCGGCCTGGGCCGCGGTCCAGTCGTTCTCCTGGCGCACGCGGGCGTATTCGTCCTCGACCTGGCGCTGCGGGCTGCCGAACATGTAGGCCGTCGACAGCAGGACCGCCTTGCGGATGCCGGCGCTGTCGAGGAGCGTGATCAGCTCTTTCGCCGACAGTGTCGTGAGGCCCGCGTTCGGACCGATCAGCGCGATGGTTTCCTTGCTGAAGACGTGCTGGTGGTGGTCGCCGACAGGCTGGGCGTTTGCCGCGACCGGCAGCGCAAGCATGCCGAAGACCAGTGCACGAAAGAGCTTGCGAGTGGACATATCTGTCTTTCTCCGAGCTGAGGCGCGATACCGGATCGTCCGGCGTTCGGAAGGACTGCAGGGCCGGCGCGTTGTTGGCCGTTGTTTCCCATTGACAAGATCCCCCGCCTGACAAACCATCAGGTATCGATCATCTCACGTGACCACCATGCGCCGCCAGCTCCGCAAAAACCTGCTTCCCTCATCCATGCCTGTACCGGGCCGCAATAAACCAGCCGCCGTGCCGGAGAAACGTCGTACACGCGACTATATTCTGGTCATTGCGGCAATCATGTCGCTTCTCGCCACCTTTCTCACCCTGGTGGGATATGGCCTGACACTGTCCATTTTGCAGTTCAACCTCCCTCACGAAACCTTGTTCAGCTCTACGCTCGACCTTCTCGACCTTTCTTGCTGGATGGTCTTGTACTTCTTCGAAGGTTTTTTCCGGATGTCCCTCCTGAAGGAGGCCATGGAGTACCTCATCAGCCTGTGGTGGACCATTCCCTCGCTGTTTGTCGTTCTTTTTTCATGCGGGCTCTATTTGAAATACCAGCCCCGCATTCCCTTCTTCCCAGCACGCCCGAAAACCTTGGCGGGCTGGTTCAGATTCAGGCGCGAAGCCAGCGTGCGCAGGTTGGCGCTCCAGACCGGCGCCTACAGCTTGGTCGTGCCCGCCACGTTCGTTGTCCTTTCCATTCTCGGCGCCGCTGCAATTGTTTTTGCGGCATTACTGCTGGCCAACGCCCCGATGATCGGCATGAGTGCCGGCGAACGGTATATCAAAGAATACGTCGTCGAGCCCGAACAATGCGCGCCGCCGCGCACGCGTCTCGGGCGCATCGAATCGCCGCCGAAAACGGATACTACCGCCAGACGCGCAAGCTGCGTCCGGGTCAGGAACGAACGCGGACTTTGCGAGCAGGGCCGCGTGGTCTTCGCCACGACCAGCGCCATCCTGCTGTTCGATCCCGCCACCGGCCACGCCTTCAGGGTGCCGACCAAAGACGCCGTGATCGATACCCTTGCCACGCTCGACGGCCCCGCGACCTGTTCAGTACACGCGCACGGCGCCACAGCCAAGGGTATCCCCGTCGAGGAGCGGCCCGCTAAAGGACCGAAGAAGCGGGGATAGCTGGCGGCGCAGGAGCCGCGTCCTACCGTGTGATGCATGTCTGGCACGTCATGCGATGATGCCAACAGCGCGCCGCCGGCGCCCCGGAACCCGGCCCGGCCCGCCGTTGGAGACACGCTTTCACACCATGACCGACATCCTGATCATCCTCTTCCTGATCCTCCTGAATGGTGTATTCGCGATGTCCGAACTGGCGCTGGTTTCCGCCAAGCGCCTGCGTCTCGAAAAGCAGGCCAGCGAAGGCAGCCGCGGCGCGCACGCGGCGCTGCGGCTGGCGGACAATCCCAGCCATTTCCTCTCCACCGTCCAGGTCGGCATCACCCTGATCAGCATCTTCAACGGCGCCTTCGGCGAAGCCTCGCTGGTGGCGCGCCTGCGGCCCTGGTTCGAGTCGATGCCGGCGACCCAGCCCTACGCCTACCAGCTCGCGCTCGGCGTGGTGGTGGTCTGCATCACCTTCGCCTCGATCATCCTCGGTGAGCTGGTGCCGAAACGCATCGCGATGCAGTACCCGGAAGCGATGGCGACCCTGATCGCCCCGCCGCTGCGCGTGCTGTCGACGATCATGTCGCCCTTCGTGAAGATCCTGGCCCTGACGACCGAGGCGATCGCGCGGCTGATCGGCATCGGCGGCCACAAGGACGAGACCCCGACCGAGGAGGACATCACCGGCATGATCAAGGAGGGAACCGACGCCGGCGTGTTCGAGAAGACCGAGTACGACATCGTCTCGCGCGCCCTGCGCCTGGACGACCGCCACCTGAAGGCGCTGATGACGCCGCGCGTCGACATGACCTTCGTCGATCTCGACGGCGAGCGCGCCCAGATCCTGCAGCGCATCGCCGAAAGCAGGTTCAGCCGCTTCCCGGTGTGCCGCGGCGACCGCTCGCAGGTGGTCGGCTTCATCCATACCGGCGACCTGTTCGAACAGGCGGTGCGCGCCGGCTCGCTCGACGGGATCGACCTCGACGCCGCCGTGCAGGACATCCTCTACGTGCCCGAAAGCGTCAGCGCCATGGGCGTGCTCGAGCTGTTCAAGAAGAACAACGCCGAGCTGGCCCTGATCGTCGACGAGTATGGCGACATCCAGGGCATGGTGACGATGACCGACGTGATGAGCGCGCTGGTCGGCGACGTCACCGTGATCGGCGAGGAGCACGACCCGGACGCGGTCCAGCGCGAGGACGGCAGCTGGCTGCTCGACGGCGGCATCCCGCTCGACCGTTTCCGCGACCTGTTCCAGACCGGCGTGCGCTTCCCCGCCGAGGAGGGCGGCGCCTACCACACCCTGGCCGGCTTCCTGTTCTACCAGTTCGGCTACATCCCGCGCCCGTCCGAAACCATCAGCTGGGACGAGTACTGCTTCGAGGTGCTCGACATGGACGGCAACCGCATCGACCGCATCCTGGTCACGCACACCCCGCCGCCGCCCGAACCGGCGCCGAGCGAAGAGCGCGCGGCCGACGGCGGCGCGCCCTGAAGGCGGGCGCCGGCCGGGCCCCGTCCCGCCGTCAGCGCAGCAGCGCCACGGCCGCGAGGACCAGCGCGCCGCAGGCCACCCCGGCCGACAGCCAGACGCTCCCGGCGCGCGGCAGCCGCGCGACGTGTTCCTGGATCAGCGCCAGCTGCCGCGCCTGCGCGTCCAGGCGGCCTTCGATGGCCGCGATGCGCTCGCCCAGGGCGCGGTTCGAGGCGGCCTGCTCCTCGATCCCGGCGCGCTGCACATCGAGCTCTCCACGCTGTGCGTCGAGCTCGCCTCGCTGTGCATCGAGCTGCCCGCGTTGCGCATCGATCTCCCCGCGCTGGGCGTCGAGCTGCACGCGTTGCGCATCGAACTGCGCCCGCTGGGCTTCGAACCGCGCGCCCTGGGCGTCGACCTCGGCGCGCAGCGCCTTGTCGGCTTCGTGCAGGCCGAGGACGGCCGCGTCGTGGGCGGAGAGCCGGTGGCGGAACTGGGCCGCCTCGGCGTCCGCACCCTCCCGGTACAGGTCGAGGCTGTCGAGGCGCACCTGGTGCCGGTTCACCCTGTCCTGCTGCTCGATCTGGGCCGACACGTGGTCCTTCAGCTCCTCCAGGAAATAGATCGCCGCGTCGCGCTGGTTCTCCTCGAGCACGCCGGAATCCCTGGCCAGGTGGGCGATCTTGTTCACCAGCACCTGGTGGAAATCGCGCAGGAAGCTGTTCTTGCGGTGGCCGAGCTGCATCGAAATCTGCAGCACCGTCTGGGTCGTCACCAGGCTGGCGGCCAGGTCGCTGGTCATCTGCGCCAGCTCCTTGTCGTTGCCGCCGCTGAAGGTCCCCCACAGCATCTTCATCGTGCCCTTGCTGCCGATCGCGGCGGCCGAGGTCTTGACCGCCTGGCTCTGGGACAGGGCCCTGGCCAGGTTCTGGAACTGTTCTTCGAATTCGCGGTGGAAGGCCTGGAAATCGTCGCGTTGGGCAACGGCGGTGCCGCCCGCATACGGGGCGGCGGAGGCGGCCCGCGCCGCCTCCATGGTGGTATTGCTGTTCATTGCATCTTCTTCGCGAGTTGACGGATATCGAGTCGGCGCACCGGCGTATGCTCGGCCAGGACGGCAACGTGGGCGCGGGTCTCGACCTCGAGCGCCAGGGTGGAGGCGGCGTACTGGCCGAGCGCGTTGACCATGTCGAATTCCCGTTCCTTCACCGTCATCAGCCGCAGGCAGGCCTCGCGCTGAGCGTCGAGCGCCGCGCCGTAGCTGGAGCGGGAATCCATCAGGTAGCCGATGACTGCCGGGACCACCTGCTGCAGGTAGTGGCTGGACAGGCCGAAGCCGACCGCCGAGATGCCCGCCGCCAGGTAAGGCGCCGCCGGTCCCACCAGCGGCAGAAGCTGGCTCTCGACGATCGGGTCGATGGCGTCCCAGACCACCAGGGTGCCGCTGACGATGACGGTTTCGCTGATCTTGCGGATCAGCTCGTCCCGGCTCATGGTCTGCGCGCCCTTGTACAGGTCCCAGGCGGCTTGCCCCAGGTCGAAGATGTTGCGCGCCATCTGGTAGACCTGGCCGATCGCCTTCGACAGCGCGTTCACGATGAACTCGAACACGCCCTTGAGCAGCTGCAGCGGGGCCTCGATGATGCGCTTGATGACCTCCCAGACCTGCATGCAGAAGCGCTCGACGCGCACCAGGATCTTCGCCTTCCCGCCGGCGAAGATGTCGACCAGCTCGTCCTTCAGGGCCTTGAGCACGGCGGCGGTGAGCTGCTCCATGACGGCCCAGCCGCTGTTCTTCAGCGCTTCCACGCCCGCCTGCGCGGCCAGGCTGGCGGTGCTGCCCGAGGCGTCCTTCATCTTCTTGGCCTCGATATTGTCGCGCGTGCCCTGCTCGCTCTTGAGTTCCTGGCGGCTGTTGACCCGCGGTTCCTCGGTCTTGATCAGGTGGGCCTCGAGGGCGGCCGCCGTCGCTTCCGACTCCATGACCACGTAGCGCACCGTGCAGCCCTCGGCGAACTCGGGCGCCAGCTTGTAGGGATCGTTGGCGCGCTCGCCCTGGCGGTATTCGTTCAAGTGGCCGGCATGCCAGCGCTTCTGCAGCTGGCCGCTGTCGCCGACGTAGACCGCCTGGCCCTGCTTGTCGAAGACGACGTAGACGCCGGGCTTGTTCGGTACGTTCTCGAGGCCCGTGGGCTTGCCGTCCTGGATGCTGAACTCGCCGTCGAAGCGCATGGTCTTCAGCGACGAGATCCCGTGGGTCAGGCTCTTCTCGATCATCTCGCGCCAGGCCTGGCCGCGGTTGGCCACCGCCATCACGCTGTCGGCGGAGACCGCGTCCAGGGTGTCCGAGGCCACGACGCCCAGGTCGGTGCTCTTGGCGCCCGCACGGGAGTTGCGCTTGTTGCGCAAGCCTGCGACCAGCTTGCGGTTGGTGTTATCGATCGCGCGGTCGACGATCAGGTTGGCCAGCGGCGGCAGCCGCTTCATTTCTTCCTGCATGCTGGATGGGCCGCCCCTTGCGGACGGCGGGAATGGTGGAGCTTCCCATCATAAGGATAAATTTCCAAAATGCAATAGGTGTTGGGTGTTGCGCCGGGCGCACAGGTAGCATTTGCTTACACGAATTGCGAGATAGCGAACAGAACCATTCTCCGGATCCGCGCACACTGGGTTGGAACCTACCGCCTGGAGCCTGACGATGACTAAGCGATTCACATTTGCGACCACCGTGCCCGCCTCGGTCGACGAGGCCTGGTCGTGGTCGACTTCCATCCGGGGCATCAAGTCGGAAATGTGGCCGATCCTGAAGATGACCTTCCCGAAAGACCTGACCCACATCGGCAAGGAGACGACGCTGCAGAAACCCATTTGCCGCTGCCAGTTCCTGCTGCTGGGGGTGTTCCCGATCGACATGTCCAAGCTGACCTTCGTCGAGCTCGAGCCGGGACGGCGCTTCGTCGAGCAGTCGCCGCTGCTGTCGATGCGGCTGTGGCGCCACGAGCGCATCGTCACGCCCTCGCCGAACGGCACCGTGGTGACCGACAACGTCGAGTTCACGCCGCGTTTTGCCGAGCCGATCGTCGGCTGGTTCGTGAAGCGCTTCTTCGAACACCGCCACGCGGTGCTGTCGCGCTCGCTGCGCTGAGCAAGCCTCCCCGGCCTGCGCCCTCGGCAGGCCGGCGCGCCGCCACGCCGTCCCTCCATCTTCCTTCCGCCTCCCGCCGGCTTCATGCCGCGCGGGTAATCCCGCACGGCCCGCGCACGGCCATTTGACGCTCTCCACGATTCGGCATATATTTTCGCTCATCGATTGGAAAGGTTTCCAGCACTCATTCACCTCTATCACAGCGCTTCATTCGAGACCAACGCCCAAGTTGGCAAGGCGTGGCGCGGCCGTAACGGCCGCCCACATTTCTATTGGAGATAACACGAGGAGTCGAAGTGAACCAGCACAACCAGCATCGTCACTTGAAATGGAAACCTTTCCAGACCGTCGCGAGAACGGTGGGCGCAGGCCTGCTGCTGGCGGCGGCCGCCCAGGCATCGGCCAGCGTCAGCAACCCGGCCATCGGCCAGCTGCTGTGGTCCGAGGAATTCAACGACGCCAGCGTCAACGGCAGCGTATGGACCGCGGCGGACGGCAACGGCTGCCAGATCAACCTCTGCGGCTACGGCAACGCCGAGCTGCAGTACTACAGCCCGAACAACGCCAGCATCGTCAACGTGCCCTTCGAATCGGGCACGCGGGCGCTGGCGATCCAGGCCAGGTCCCAGACCGTGGGCAGCAATGTCTTCACCTCGGCCCGGCTCGACACCAGGGGCAAGGTCCAGGTCCAGTACGGGATGATCGAGATCCGCATGAGCACCCCGCCACTGGGCACCGGCCTGTGGCCGGCCGCGTGGATGCTGGGTGTGAGCGCCCAGACCTGGCCGCGGAACGGCGAGATCGACATCATGGAGATGGGCCACAAGGCTTCGGTGCGCGCGGCCTCGGGCGCGCCCTCGCCCGACCATTTCGTCGGCTCGAACGTGATCACCTGGCAGCAGGCCGCCTGCGTGCCCGGCAACGAGAGCTGCGCCGCCTCGACCGCATGGCAGACCAAGAACTGGGTGGTGCCGCAGGCCTCGCTGGCGAACCGCTTCGTGACCTACCGTCTCTACTGGCTCGATAACGAGATGCGCTTCACCATGGTCGACAACGGCGTCGAACGCAACATGTACGACGCGCCGCTGCCGGTCAACTCGAGCGCCCTGCAGGCGCCCTTCTACCTGCTGCTGAACATGGCCGTGGGCGGCAATTTCACCGACGCGGCCGCGCCCGGCCAGGTCACCGCGCCGCTGCCGGGCACCATGTACGTCGACTATGTGCGCGTCTACCAGCTCGACGGCAAGGGCTCGGTCAAGCTGGGCAACCAGACCGTGCCGGAGATCGGCAAGTTCGGGGTCTTCACCGACACCACGGCCGTCAACAACAAGCTGGTGGCCGGCACCAGCTCCGACATCTTCCTGTGGAACGCCGCCTCCAGCGGCGGCGGCAACACCGCCCCGTACGAAGGCGCCAACGTCATCGCCTGGAACTACACGGCGCCCGGCCAGTGGTTCGGCGGCGGCGTGCAGGCGCGCCAGGCGCGCGACCTGACGAACTTCCGCAACGGGACCATGAAGTTCCGGATCAAGATCCCGGCCAACGTTTCCTTCAACATCGGCGTCGGCGACACCTACACCAACCAGAACTGGGTCAACTTCCCGGCCAACACCACGGCCTATGGCCTGGTGCGCAATGGCGACTGGGCGATCGCCACCGTCCCGGTCTCGACCCTGATCGGTCCGAAAGTGGCGCTGCAGTCCATGCTCGACGTCTTCATGATCTCGAGCGACGCCAACCGCCTGCCGGCGTCCGCGTTCCAGTTCGCGATCGACGACATCGTCTGGGATTCGGGCACCACCACCACCCCGCCCCCGAGCACCGGCCCGACCTCGGTGACCCAGACGTCCGCGACGACGCTGCAGTTCAACACGACCACCGGCAGCTGGGCCGACGTGCACTACACGGTCAACAACGGCGCCCAGCAGAACGTGCGCATGCGCCTGGACGGCGGCGCCAACACCTATGTCGCCGGCGGCCTGAAGATCGGCGACGTGGTGCGCTACAGCTTCACCTACTGGGATACGGCGCGCAACTTCGCCGTGGATACCGCGCAGCAGAGCTATACGATGAAGTAATCCCTCCGTCGTCCTTCCCGGTCCGCCACGTGGGCCGGGAAGGTCCTTAGCCGCGCAGCACCAGCGCGGCCAGCACCAGCATCAACACACCGGTGAAGGCCTCGACCCCGCGCCAGACGGCTGGCCGTCCGAGCGCGCCGGAGAAGCGCCGCGCCAGCAGGCCCAGCCCCGTGAACCACAGCAGCGAGGCCGCCATCGCCCCGGCGGCGAAGGAGGTGCGGTTCTCCAGCGCCAGGCTGCTGCCCACGGCGCCCAGCAGCACCACGGTGTCGAGGTAGACGTGGGGATTCAGGAGCGACATCGCCAGCACGGTGGCCAGCGCCCTGCGCGCGCCGCCGGCCCCCGCATTGCCCGCGAGCGCCGGCCCATCCCCGCCGCGCCGGCTGCTCAGCAGGCAGCGCAGTCCATACCAGAGCAGGAAGGCGGCGCCGCCCCAGCGGCAGGCCGCCAGCAGGGTTGGCCTAGCCTCGACCAGGGCGCCGAAACCGGACATCCCCAATGCGATCAGGCTGACGTCGACCACCACGCAGGCGGCGACCGTCAGCGCCACGTGACGGCCGCGGATGCCGGTGCGGATCACGTGCGCGTTCTGGGCCCCGATCGGCATGATCAGGCTCGCGCCCAGTCCCAGTCCCTGCATGAATACCTGCTGTGAAAACGTCGACAACATTTGTCCGGCTCCGATGGCTGATGTGAGCCGCGAGTATGGACACCGGGGGACTTCTCATCAATTATATTAATGCTTTCTAAACCTGGATTAGCGGAGCTAATGTATGCAGAACGGTATGCAGATCGACTGGCGCCGCGGCGAGGCCTTTGTCGCCGCCGTCGATACCGGCAGCCTGGAGGGGGCCGCGCAGCGCCTGCGCATCACGCCCTCGGCCGTCTCGCAGCGCATTTCCGCGCTCGAGCAGGACATGGGCACGCCCCTGCTGGTGCGGGCCCGGCCCTGCCGGCCGACCGCGCCCGGCATGCGCCTGCTGCAGTTCCTGCGCCGGCGCACCCTGCTCGAAGAAGAATTCCTGGCCGGGCTGGAAAGCGACGCCGGGCCGGTGCGGGTCGCCCTGGCCGTCAACAACGACACGCTGGCGACCTGGCTGCTGCCGGTGCTGGCGCCGCTGCTGATCGAGGAAGACTTGCTGGTCGAGTTCGTCCTCGACAACCAGGGCCATACCTTCGCCCTGCTGGAACAGGGCCAGGCCGTGGCCTGCGTGTCGGGAGAGGCCGATCCCATGCGCGGCTGCACGGTCAGCCCGCTCGGCCTGATGCGCTACCGGATGGTGGCCGCGCCCGCTTTCGCGGCGCGCTGGTTCCCCGGCGGGATGAGCCGCGAGGCCGCGCGCCGCGCGCCGGTGATGGTGTTCGACCGCAAGGACACCCTGCAGACCAACTTCCTGCTCCAGCATTTCGGCCTCCCGGACGGCGCCTACCCCTTCCACTACGTGCCGGCCAGCGATCCCTACGTGCAGGCGATCCGCCTGGGCCTGGGCTACGGCATGCTGCCGCTGGAGCAGTGCGCCGACATGCTGGCGTCCGGCGCCCTGGTCGACCTGGCGCCGCAGCTGCACGTGGACGTGCCGCTCTACTGGCATGCCTGGCGCATCCAGCCGGCGCGCCTGGAAAGGATGGGCGCGGCGCTGGTGAAGGCGGCGCGCGCGGTGCTGCTGCCGCTGCCGCCGGCTTAGGGCGCCTAACAGAACCGCCATGGCTGCGTTGCAGCGCCTCGCCGTACGTTCGTACTGTCTTCGGCGCAGCGCCTTGCCCTGACGGTTTTGTCAGACGCTCTTAGCGCCCGGCGCCGCCAGCCGCGCTCCGGCGCCTGCGCGGCCTCCGGACGCCGGGATTGGCCTGGTCGTCCTCGAAGCAGGCCTGGGAACAATACGGCGGACGCCCTGGCCGGACGAGGTAGGCCTCGGTGCACCGCCGGCACTCGGCCACTTCCTGCTTGTCGCCGCAATGCAGGCACAGGGTCGGCATCGTCGCATTCAGTTCCAGGTTCAGGTTGTCGTAGATGACGCTGTACTGCCCGCATGCCAGGCAGTCGAGCAAGTGCATGTGGGGATGTTCGTAGCCGCAGGAAAAACACTTCAGCTCGGCGCCGGCGAACGCCCTTTGCCTGCACCAGGGGCAGCACAGGGCTGGCGAGGACCACTCCTCCGCCATCGCCCGGACGTGAGACTGGTAGGCCTTGAACCGGACCAGCTTGTCGAAGGTATCCCTGGAAAGCAGGCTGGCGAAGTTCTTCGCATGGTCGTAATCGCTGCCGAAGATGAAGTAGGTGACGACCTTGATGAGCACGAAGGTGGATTCGAATTTGAGGTCGTAGAGATCGTTCCTGTCGAAGCGGAAGTGGACGTGCACGATCTTGTTGCGCGAGTTCTGGAACATGTCGACCACCCCTTCGAACACCTTCCAGACGCCGGGGCTGACGCGCGCGAGCAGCTGCTTGTTCTGTTCGAACTTCTTCGTCCGCAGCCTGTTGTTCAACCAGTTCTCGCGTATCTGCTCCTCGGTGAGCGCCTCGGCGCCTTCCAGGATCGCGCGTATCCCCTGGTGCTCGACCAGGTAGGCGGCGATGGCCAGTTCCAGCGCCATTTGCGTCAGCACCGTGACCACGGTGCCCGTCTCGTGATCGAAGGCCGCGTCGTCGCCGTCGTCATGGCGGGTGATCTCCTCGGCGGCGCGGCGCAGGAAAATGATGCTGTTGGTCCGGATCGACTTCGCCGCTTCCTGTTCGAATGACTGCCAGCTTTCCATCTGCTTCTCCTTCACGCTGTTTCGTTCACCCGGCCCGCCGTCCGGGCCGACGGGTTCCACCAGGCGGCGATTGCGGAAGTGTAGTCCTGGATTAGCACCCCGGCAACAAAACCGGCGCCTCCCTGCCTCGCGCCCGGCGGCAATCGGGCCCGTCATAAGCTTTGCTTAACCTTTCGCCAACTCAAATACTTTACTATTTCGCAAATACTTACTCGGAGTCGCCCTTGGATGCTGTCACTCTCGGCCCGCTGGCCATCCCGGTGCGGGTACTCGCGCCCATCGCCGGCATCGTCGCCGCCAACCTCACCGTGCTGTGGTGGCGCCGCCGGCGCGCCGTGGACGCCGATCCGGCGCTCTGGCACATGCTGGTCTGGGGCTTCCTGGCGGCGCGCGCCGCCTTCGTGCTGAAGTACTTCGACAGCTATGCGGCCCAGCCGCTGTCCATGCTCGACATCCGCGACGGCGGCTTCGTCGCCTTCGCCGGCCTGCTGGTGGCCTTGGCGATCGGCTTCGAGCAGGTGCGGCGCAAGGCCGCGCTGCGCCGCCCGCTGCTGGCCGCCTCGCTGGCGGGCATCGCGGTCTGGGCCGGCGCCGGCTTCGCGGCCCGGAGCGCCGGCCCGGGCGCCGCGACCCTGCCCGCGGTCGCGCTGCAGCGCCTGGACGGCGCCGGCGTCACCCTGCCCGCGCTGGGCGGCAAGCCGATGGTGGTCAACCTGTGGGCGACCTGGTGTCCACCCTGCCGGCGCGAGATGCCGGCCCTGGGCGCCGCCCAGGCCGCCCATCCCGAGCTGACCTTCGTCTTCGTGAACCAGGCCGAGCAGCCCGAGGTCGTGCAGCGCTACCTGGACGGCGAAGGGCTGAAGCTGGCCAACGTGGTGCTCGATCCCATCCGCACCTTCGCGCGGGCCACCGATGTCAAGGGCTACCCGACCACGCTGTTCTACGACCGCGAGGGCAGGCTGGTCGCCCGCCACATGGGCGAGCTCTCCCCCGCCCAGTTGCGCGAACGCCTCGATGCCCTGCGCTGACACCGCATCGCGACAACGATCTATTGCATGATATTTTATCTATCGGTAGAATATAACCCATGAAGGACCAGGAACCATGATGGATGCCACCGCCCCAATCGACCTGCAGGCCATGCGCGCCGCCGCCGAGCGCGCCCGCGCCCTGCTGAAAGTCCTCTCCAATCCGGACCGCATGCTGCTCCTGTGCAAACTGTCCGAAGGAGAGCATGCGGTGGGCGCGCTCGAAGCCGCGCTCGGCATCACCCAGCCGACCCTGTCGCAGCAGCTCGCGGTCCTGCGCGACGAAGGCCTGGTCCAGACCCGCCGCGAAGGCAAGCAGATCCACTACACCATCACCAGCCCGGAAGCGCTGGCGGTGATGCGCACCCTGTATGCGCTGTATTGCCCAAAGGGCGAAGGAGGCCCCCCATGAACATAGCCTGGACCCATTTCACGCCCTGGGCGTCCCTGGCCGGCGGCATGCTGATCGGCCTGGCCGCCGCCCTCTTCATCCTGCTCGAAGGACGCATCGCCGGCATCAGCGGCATCCTCGGCGGCCTGCTCAGGCCCCGGCGCGGCGACACCGCCTGGCGCCTGCTGTTCCTGGCCGGCCTGGTCGCCGCGCCCCTGGCCTGGTCGCTGTTTGCCGCGCTGCCCGCGGTGCGCATCGACGCCGGCGCCGGCACCCTGGTCGCGGCCGGCCTGCTGGTCGGCCTGGGCACGCGCTACGGCGCCGGCTGCACCAGCGGCCACGGCATCTGCGGCGTCTCGCGCCTGTCGCCGCGCTCGCTGGTCGCCACCGCCACCTTCGTGCTGGCCGGTTTCGTCACCGTCTGGCTGCTGCGCCACGTCATCGCCTGAGCGCCTGAGGAGAACGCCATGCAACTATTCATCGCCTTCGGCATCGGCCTGCTGTTCGGCCTCGGCCTGATCGTCTCCGGCATGACCGACCCGGCCAAGGTGCTGGGCTTCCTCGACCTGGCCGGCAGCTGGGACCCCTCGCTGCTGTTCGTGATGGGCGGCGCCATCCTGGTCGCGGCCGGCGCCTTCCGCGCCGCCAGGGGACGCCAGCGCTCGCTGCTGGGGGACGTCATGCGCCTGCCCAGTGCCACCGAGATCGACCGCCGCCTGGTGCTGGGCAGCGTCGCCTTCGGCGCCGGCTGGGGCCTGGCCGGCTTCTGCCCGGGCCCGGCCATCGCCTCGCTCGCCGCCGGGTCCGTCGAGCCGCTGATCTTCACCGGCGCCATGGTGGCCGGCATGGGCTTGTTCGAGTTCTTCGAAGCGCTGCGCGCGCGGGGCCCGAAAACCGCCTGAGCGATCCGGCCCTGCCTTACAATGCCGGTCCAAGGAGAACTCCATGCACGTGAACCCGATCCAGCTGTTCGACGTCGAGTCGTCGACCTTCACCTACATCCTGGCCGCGGCCGGCAGTATCGAAGCCGTCATCATCGACCCGGTGGACCGCCATTGCGAGCGCGACCTGGCCCACCTGGCGCGCCTCGGCCTCAAGCTCGCCTACGTGCTCGAGACCCATGCCCATGCCGACCACGTGACCTCGGCCGGGCGCCTGCGCGAGCTCACCGGCGCGCGCGCCTGCGTCCCGAGCGGCTGCGGCATCGCCCCGGCCGAAGTCCAGCTCGAGGACGGCGACATCATCCGCTTCGGCGCCGGGGAGGAGATCGCGGTGCTGCATACGCCCGGCCACACGGCCGGCAGCGTCAGCTTCCTCTGGCGCGGCAACGTGTTTACCGGCGACACCCTGCTCATCGACGGCTGCGGCCGCACCGACTTCCAGAGCGGCAGCGCCGCCGACCTGCACGACAGCGTGACCGGCAAGCTGTTCCGCCTGCCCGAGGATACCCGGGTCTGGCCCGGCCACGACTACAAGGGCCAGAGCGTCTCGACCATCGGCTGGGAGAAGCGCCACAACGCGCGCCTGGCGGGGCGCAGCCGCGAGGACTTCGTCGCCCTGATGAACAACCTGGACCTGCCGCGTCCGAAGCTGATGGACATCGCCGTGCCGGCCAACCGCCAGCTCGGCCTGCCCCACGCGGCATAGCGAAGACCAGCCAACGCGGACGGCGGGCGCGGACGGCGCCGTCGCCGCGCTTGGAATTGCACGCCGGCATCGCCAACATGCATTAGAATCATTGACTTTTGCATACTGGCGCAGCGGCAATGGCAGAACCGACGCAACAACTCAAACGCGGCCTCAAGGGCCGCCACATCCAGCTCATCGCCCTCGGCGGCGCGATCGGCACCGGTCTCTTCCTCGGGATCGCCCAGACCATCCAGATGGCCGGCCCCTCGGTCCTGCTCGGCTACGCGATCGCCGGCCTGTTCGCCTTCCTGATCATGCGCCAGCTCGGCGAGATGGTGGTGGCCGAACCGGTGGCCGGTTCGGTCAGCTATTTCGCCGACAAGTTCGGCGGCCACATGGCCGGCTTCGTCACCGGCTGGAACTACTGGATGATGTACATCCTGGTCAGCATGGCCGAATTGTCGGCGGTCGGCGTCTACGTCCAGTACTGGTGGCCCGAGATCCCGACCTGGGTCTCGGCCCTGGCCTGCTTCCTCGTCATCAATTCCTTCAGCCTGCTCAACGTGCGCGCCTTCGGCGAACTCGAGTTCTGGTTCGCCGTCATCAAGGTGGTGGCGGTGATCGGCATGATCCTGTTCGGCGGCTGGCTGCTCGCCACCGACAGCGCCGGACCCGAGGCGGGCGTGGCCAACCTGTGGCGCCACGGCGGCTTCTTCCCAAACGGCGTCCAGGGCCTGGTGATGGCGATGGCCGTGATCATGTTCTCCTTCGGCGGCCTGGAGCTGATCGGCATCACCGCGGCCGAGGCCGACAATCCCGAAAAGACCATCCCGCGCGCCACCAACCAGGCGCTCTACCGCGTGCTGATCTTCTACGTCGGCGCCCTGTTCATCCTGCTCTCGCTCTTCCCCTGGCAGAAGGTCGTCAGCGGCGGCAGCCCCTTCGTGCTGATCTTCGCGGCCCTGAACAGCAATGCGGTGGCGACCGTGCTGAACGTGGTGGTGCTGACCGCCGCCCTCTCGGTCTACAACAGCGGCGTCTACGCCAACACGCGCATGCTCTACGGCCTGGCCAGCCAGGGCAACGCGCCCGGCTTCCTCAAGCGCCTGACAAAAAGCGGGGTGCCGCTCGCGGCCCTGGGCGTGTCGGCGGCGGCGACGCTGGCCTGCGTGCTCGTCAATTACGTGATGCCGGGCGAAGCCTTCGGGCTGATGATGGGCCTGGCGGTGTCCGGCCTGCTCATCAACTGGGCCACGATCTCGCTGGTGCACCTGCGTTTTCGCGCCAGCCGCGCCGCGGGGGGCAAGGCGCCGACCCTGTTCCCGAGCCCGCTGCATCCGCTCTCGAACTGGCTCTGCCTGGCCTTCCTGGCCGGGATCCTGGTGGTCATGTACCTGACGCCCGGCCTGCGCGCCTCGGTCTACATGATTCCAGTCTGGCTGGCGCTCCTGGGCGCCGGCTACCTGCTGCGCCAGCGCCGGGTCCGGTAGCGCGCACGGCTCGCTTGCGCCGCCCGCCGGCCGTAGCGGTTACCATTCCCGCTCGAGCATTTCGGCAACCCGGGCATGAAGACTGACGAGCTACCACTGGAAGACGGCGCCAGCGTCCTCGCCGACGCCGGCCAACGTGTGCTGAGCGCCAGCGCCCAGTTCCTCGCGCGCACCCGCCTCGCATACGGCGACGTGATCGGCCGCAGCCTGACGG
This sequence comes from Pseudomonadota bacterium, assembly GCA_040755875.1. Taxonomy (GTDB): domain Bacteria; phylum Pseudomonadota; class Gammaproteobacteria; order Burkholderiales; family Burkholderiaceae_D; genus Telluria. Next base: position 292,063 of record JBFLZJ010000005.1, read on the forward strand.
AACTGGGCGCGGCGCTCGAACGCTCCGGCGTCCTGGTCCAGCCGGCCGGCCTGCGCATCCTGCCCCTCGGCGCCGGCGGCGCCGCCACCCACTACGTCGCCACGCTGTTCGAAGCCAGGACGGCGCAGCACGCCACCCGGCCGCGCAACTTCGACGAGCTGCTCGACCGCATCCCGGCCGGCGTGGTCGTCTGTGCGGCCGACTCGCGCGCCATCTATGCCAACCGCTTCGCCCTCGACCTGCTCGGGCCGGCGATCGACCAGATGCGCACGCACCCGGCCGACTCCGGCGCCTGGAACATCCTGCGCGCCGACGGCTGCGTCATGCCGCCCGCGGACTATCCGGTCACGCGCGTGCTGCGCAGCGGCGAGATGGTCAGCGACGTGGTGGTCGGCCTGCCCGGCGCCGAGCTGCGCTGGCTGATCTGCAATGCCTACCCGGTGTTCGACGCCGGCGGACAGGTGGCCGAGGTCGTGATCTGCTTCACCGACTGCACCGAGCTGAAGGCGCTCGAGCGTTCGCTGCACAAGTCCGAGGAGCGCCTGCGCCTGGTGCTGCAGGGGTCCACCGACGCGCCCTGGGACTGGGACCTGGCCACCAACCGGCTGTACTACTCCGCGCGCTGGTGGGAAATGCTCGGCTGCGACGAAGGCGAGCGCGAGGGCGACGACAGCGGCTGGCGCGCGCTCGCCCACCCCGACGACCTGCCGCGCGTGCACGACTTCCTCGAACGCCTGATGGCGTCGGAGGAGCGCAGCTACCACATCGAGATGCGCCTGCGCCACCGCCAGGGCCACTACGTGCCGGTCCTGGCGCGCGGCTTCGTGCTGCGCGACGAGACCGGCCGCGCGGTGCGCCTGTCGGGCACGAACACCGACCTGACCGAAACCAAGCGCGCCGAACAGCGCATCTACGAACTGGCCTATTTCGACTACCTCACCGGGCTGCCGAACCGGCGCCTGCTGATCGAGCAGCTGCAGAAGATCCTGACGCGCAGCGCACGCTCGCGCCAGTACGGCGCCCTGCTGTTCATCGACCTGGACAACTTCAAGCTGCTCAACGACACCCTCGGCCACGATGTCGGCGACCAGCTCCTGCGCCAGGTGGCCGAGCGCCTGCGCCACGCCGTGCGCGAGAGCGACCACCTCTCGCGCCTGGGCGGCGACGAGTTCGTCGTCGTCCTCGAAAACCTGGGCGAATCGGAACCCGCCGCGATCCACGAGTCGCATGCCATCGGCGGCAAGCTGCTTGCCACGCTGGCCCATCCCTTCCAGCTGGCGGGCCGCCCGAGCGTGAGCACGCCCAGCATCGGCGTGGCCGTGTTCGGGCCGGCCGCCACCAGCGTCGACCTGCTGCTGCGCCAGGCCGACCTGGCGATGTACCGGGCCAAGGCCGAGGGCCGCAACACGGTGCGCTTCTTCGACCCCAGCATGCAGGCCGCGGCCGATCGCCAGATCGACCTGGAAAACGACCTGCGCGACAGCATCCACCGCCAGCATTTCGAGCTGCACTGCCAGCCCCAGTTCGACACCGCGGGCGCCCTGGCCGGCGGCGAAGTGCTGGTGCGCTGGCGTCACGCCGAGCGCGGCCTGGTCCCGCCGGACGAGTTCATCGGCCTGGCCGAGGCCAGCGGGCTGATCAATCCGCTGGGCAGGCTGGTGCTCGACGAAGCCTGCCGCGCACTGGCGCGCTGGGCCGGCAATCCGCGCCTGAAGGACCTGACCCTGGCGGTCAACATCAGCGCCCACCAGCTGCGCGAGATCGACTTCGCCGAACGCGTGCTGGACGCGCTGCGCGCCAGCGGCGCCCGGCCCGACCGGCTCTGCCTGGAGCTGACCGAAAGCGTCTTCGCCGAGAACATCGAGGACGTGAGCGCCAAGATGGAAACCCTGCGCGACCAGGGCATCCGTTTTTCGCTGGACGATTTCGGCACCGGCTACTCCTCGCTGAGCTACCTGCGGCGCTTCCCGCTGGCCGAACTGAAGGTCGACCGCAGCTTCGTCAAGGACCTGCCGGGCGACGTCCACGCCGGCGCCATCGTCGACGCCATCCTGGCGCTGGCGCGCACCCTCGACCTGACGGTGGTGGCCGAGGGCGTGGAAACGCGCGAACAGCTCGACTTCCTGGTGGCGCACGGCTGCCGGGTGCTGCAGGGCTACCTGCTGGGCAAACCCATCCCGATCGCCGAATTCGAGCGCCGCTTCGGCGCGCCCGGCTAGGCGCGTCCGATTCAGGCGTGCGCTGGAAGCTGCCGCGTCGCAGTATTCTAGTAGCAAAGCGACAACCGGGCCCCGGCTCTCCTCGGCTACCCCGAGCCGGCGCAGGCCGGTCATCATTGTCCGCTTCCGACCAACCGGACAAAGGTGTCCCGACTTGACGACGATGCTCAGATCCGACGCCGCGCTGCGGCGCGACCAGATCCTCGACGCGGCCGACGCCGTGTTCTCCAGCCACGGCGTGACCGCGCCGCTCGAACTGGTGGTGGCGCGCGCCGGGGTCGGGCGCGCCACCCTGTACCGCAACTTCCCCGACCGCGCCGCCCTGATGGACGCGCTGCTCGAGCGCGCGCTCGCGGGCCTGGAGGACGACGCCGCCGGCCGCGACCTGTTCGGCCTGCTCGAACAGGTGGCCCAGCGCATCGTCGCCTCGCCCGCCGTCACCGACTACTGGCGCGCCGTGGAGCCCGGGCACCCGGCGGCGAAGAACGGGCGCGAGCGCCTGGCGCGGCTGTTCCGCGCGCCCCTCGCCGCCGGCATCGCCAGCGGCGCCTGCCGCCCCGACCTGCGGCCCAGCGACATCGTCCTGGCCTGCGGCATGCTGGGCGCCACCCTGAGCGGCGGCACGCCCGCTAGGCGCCGGTCCCAGCTGCGGCGCGCGCTGGAGCTGATCAAGGGCGGGCTGGCCGCGCCGGCGCGGAGACGCTAGCATGGCGCAGCTGCTGAAGCCGACGCCGAACTGGGAAGAGCACGAAAAACCCTCCCTGCCCGGTTCTCCGGCGATGCCCTATCACCGCCCGGCGGTGCGCGCCGCCTACGCCTGCGTGGCGCTGCTGGTCGGGATCACCGGCGGCCTGGGCAACGCCCTGGTCACGGCCAACCTGCCGACCATCCAGGGGCAGCTCGGCCTCACGCCCTCGGAAGGCGCCTGGCTGCCGGCCGCGTTCGTGATGGTCAACGTCACGGCCAACATGCTGGTCTTCAAGTTCCGCCAGCAGTACGGCATGCGCCTGTTCACCGAGATCGGCCTCGGCCTGTACGCGGCCGTCACCCTGCTCCACCTCTTCGTCGGCGGCTTCGCGATGGCGGTCGCGGTGCGCGCGGCCAGCGGTTTTGCCGGCGCGGCCGCCACCACCCTGTCGATGCTCTATATGCTGCAGGCGGCGCCGCGCGCCTACACCGGCAAGATGGTCGTGATCGGGGTCGGCATCCCGCAGCTGGCCACGCCCCTGGCCTGGCTGCTCTCGCCCACGCTGCTGGTGTTCGGCCAGTGGCACAACCTGTATCTGTTCGAGGCCGGCCTGGCGCTCTGTTCGCTGGCGGCGGTGGTGGTCCTGAAACTCCCGCCGGGCGCCCACATCAAGGTGTTCGAGAAGCTCGACTTCCTTACCTTCGCCCTGATGGCCCCGGGCGCGGCGATGCTGGTCGCGGTGCTGGCCCAGGGCTATTCGCACTGGTGGCTGGACGAAGCCTGGCTGGCCTGGCTGCTGATGGGCGCCGTGGTCCTGATCAGCGGCGCGCTCTACGTCGAGCACCACCGCGCCAATCCGCTGCTGCAGACGCGCTGGCTGGTCACGCCCAACATCCTGCGCTTCATCGTCGGCGCCTTCCTGATCCGCTTCCTCACCTCCGAGCAGACCTACGGCGCCGTGGGCCTGCTGCGCACCCTGGGCATGGGCCCGGACCAGATGCAGCCGCTGTTCGCGGTGATCCTGCTCGGGACCGTCGTCGGCATGCTGGCCAGCGCGCTGACCTTCAGTCCCAAGACCCTGATCCCCCAGATCATCGCCGCCATCGTCCTGTTCGGCGTGGCGGCGGTGCTCGACTATGGCCGCACCAGCCTGGACCGGCCGCAGGACTTCTACTTCAGCCAGTTCCTGGTGGCGCTGGGCAGCGGCATGTTCATGGGACCGCTGGTCCTGCTCGGCATCACCCAGGCGCTGAAGTTCGGGCCCAACTACGTCGTCACCTTCACGGTGGTGCTGTCGATGACCCAGACCCTGGGCGCCATGACCGGCTCGGCCCTGCTCAGCACCTACCAGCTGCACCGCGAGCAGGTGTACTCGAGCGAGCTGGTGGCCGATGTCAACCCGGCCGACCCGCAGGTGGCCCAGCGCCTGCAGATGCAGCAGGGCGTCTACCGCTCCGTCATCACGGACCCGACGCTGCGCGCCGCGCAAGGCACGGCCCTGCTGTCCCAGATCGCGCGGCGCGAAGCCAATGTGCGCGCCTTTAACGACGTCTTCGCCCTCTCCGGCATCCTGGCCCTGCTGTTCCTGTTCTGGTCGCTGTTCGTCGCGGTGCGCGCGGCGGTCCGCAACCGCAGGGCCGCGGCGATCCAGGCGCCCCCGGCGGCTCCCGACAACCCGGCGCCCGCGCGCGCCGCCAACCGCTGACAGAAGAAACATGAACAAGCCCACCCATCCGACCCGCGAAGAAACCGAAGAGGCCGAGGCCAATCCGGCGCCGCCGGGCGACTCGGACGACGGCGCGCCGGCGCCGGGCGCCCAGGCCGCTCCCCAGGCCCCGTCCGCGCCGCCCGCCGCGCCGCCCACGCCCGATGCGCCGCCGAAGAAGATCCGCGCCACCCCGGCCTCGATCGGCATCATGCTGGTGGTGGCGGCGGTCGGCATCGCCCTGATCATGTGGGCCTGGCACATCGGCCCCTTCAACACCGCGCGGGTGAGCACCGACAACGCCTACGTGCGCGGCGCGATCACCGTGCTCTCGCCCCAGGTCAACGGCTATGTCGATGAGGTGCTGGTCAAGGACTTCCAGTACGTGAAGGCCGGCCAGGAACTGCTGCGCATCGACGACCGCATCTACGCCGAGCGCGTGCGCCAGGCCGAGGGCCAGCTTGCCAACGCCGTGGCCCAGCTGAACAACGCCGAGCAGACCCAGGCCCAGAACACGGCCTCGCTCGGTTCGGCGCGCGCCAACCTGGCCGCGGCCCAGGCCGAGGAGGCCCGCGCCCGCGCCGAGCAGGGCCGGGTCGACGAACTGGCCGAACGCGGTTCGGTGTCGCTCAGCGAACGCGACCGCGTACGCACCTCGGCGCGCCTGGCGGCCGCCAACGTCCTGAAGGCGCGCGCCGAGATCGACATCGCCCAGCAGCGCATCAAGTCCACCACGGTCGGACGCGGCGGGCTGGAAGCCCAGGTCAGCACGGCCGAGGCCCAGCTCGCGCTGGCCAGGATCGACCTGGCCAACACGGTGATCAAGGCGCCGCGCGACGGCCAGGTGAGCGAGGCCTCGGTGCGGCGCGGCCAGTACGTGACGGCCGGCTCGCAGCTGCTGTTCCTGGTGCCCGACCAGCTCTGGGTGGTGGCGAACTTCAAGGAAGGCCAGACCTGGCGCATGCGCATCGGCCAGCCGGCCAGCTTCTCGGTCGACGCCTTCGAGGGCGCCACCCTCACCGGTCACGTCGAGCAGATCGCGCCGGCCACCGGCTCGGAGTTTTCCGTGCTGCGGCCCGATAACGCCTCGGGCAACTTCACCAAGGTGGTCCAGCGCCTGCCGATCCGGATCGCCATCGATCCCGGCCAGGAGCTGGCGCGCCGCCTGCGTCCCGGGATGTCGGTGACGGCGGAAGTCGACACCGGCGCCCAGCCGCGCGAGGCGGCGCGATGAGCGGGTCGGCGTTGGGCAAGTTCCCGATGCGGCGCCGGCGCGCCGCTGCCGCGCTGGCGGCGCTGGGAACGGCCGCGCTGTCCGGCTGCATGCCCGCCCTGCGGCCGGCGCCGGAACTGGCGCGCGTCGCCGCCCCGGCAAGCTGGCGCGAGCCGCTCGCAGGCACGGCGAACGTCGACCCGCAATGGTGGCGCAGCTTCGGCGACCCGCAGCTCACCAAGGTGGTCGAAGCGGCCCTGGCGCGCAACAGCGACGTGTTGATCGCGGTCGCCCGTGTCGACGAAGCGCGGGCGCTGGCCGAAGCGGCGGAGGCCGCGCGCGTGCCGGCGCTGAACCTGGCCGTCGGCGTGCAGGCCGGGCGCTCGCTCGACGTCACCGGCGCCAGCACCTCGCGCGCGCTCCAGCCGACCCTGCAGGCAAGCTGGGAGCCCGACATCTTCGGACGCATCCGGGAACAGATCCGTGCCGCCGGCCTGCAATACCGGGCCACCCAGGCCGAGCGCGACGCCGCGGCCCTGGCCGTGGCCGCCGGCGCCGCCCAGAACTACATCGCCCTGCTCGCCCTCGACGCCCAGCTCTTCATCACGCGCGAGACCGTCGCCTCGCGCGCCGAGGCCCTGCGCCTGGCGCTCGACCAGGCCCGGGTCGGCTACATCTCCCAGCTCCAGCTCACCCAGGCCCAGTCGGAATACCAGTCGGTGCTGCAGGCGCTCCCGGAGCTGGAATTGGCCGTGCGGCGCCAGGAAAACGCGGTGCGCCTGCTGGCCGGCGAGCTGCCGGGTCCGGTGGCGCGCGGAAAGCGTTTCCGCGACCTACAACTGCCGCCGGTGCCGAACGCCCTGCCCTCGCAACTGCTGGCGCGCCGGCCCGACATCGCCCAGCGCGAACTCCTGCTGGCGGCCGCCGACACGGCGCTGGCCCTGCGGCGCCAGGCCTTCCTGCCGCAGATCAAGCTGAGCGCCCAGCTCGGGAGCGTGCTGGTCAGCGCCCTCGACTACGATCCGGTGCGGATCTGGAGCGTGGGCGGCAGCGTGCTGGCGCCGCTGTTCTCGGGCGGGCGGCTCACGGCCCAGTACGAAGCCTCGGCCTCGCAGCGCGACCAGGCCGCCTTTGCTTACCGCCGCACCGTGCTCACGGCCTTCTCGGAAGTCGAGAACGCCCTGGCCGGGGTGCCGCGCCTGCAGGACCAGGTCGGCCACGCCATGCAGCGGCGCGCCATCCTGGAACGCTCGCTCGGCTATGCGCGCGACCGTTACGAGGCCGGCTACGCCTCCTATCTCGAGCAACTCGACGCCCAGCGCAATCTCTACCAGGTGGAGTTGTCGCTGGTCACGTTGCGGCGCACACAGATCGAGAACCTGATCGCGCTGTACCGCGCGCTGGGCGGCGGCTGGTCGGCCCAGGCGCTGCCTTGAGTACATTCTGAATCGCACACGTTTGGCCGGGGTCGCCTTCGGGCGCCGGGCCGCGTGCTAGGTTGGCGATGGATGTGGGTGCCGGATCCCGCGCGTTCAGCCAAGGGTAACGGTCGACGCATGGACGGGGGCCCGTCCACCCTGCGTTCCCCGGCGCATGGCGCATGGCGCCAGCGTATCCGGCGTACCGCAGGGTGGCCGGCTCCGCTGTCCACGCGACGACAGACGAAACCAATCCTCTCGCAAACGCGCCGATCCGAGACGTTTTCGCACCCTTCCATGCTGCAGAGCAGCACGAAAATACTTCGTTGCAATGCTCGTGCGGGGGCTTGCAGGATTTATCATTTCTGCTTGCCGCACATCACCTCACAAAGGGAAAGCGAATTATGAGCCAGGGTAATCCTCTGTCGCTGCATGTCCCGGAGCCAACCGGCCGCCCGGGTTGCAAGACTGATTTTTCGTATCTGCAGTTGTCCAAGGCTGGAGAAGTACGCCGGCCCGACGTGAACGTCCAGTTCGGCGACACCGCCGACCTGGTTTCCTCCCTCATCCGCGTGCTCGACGAGGACGGCAATGCCGTCGGTCCCTGGGCGCCGGAGATCGATGCCGAACAGCTGCGCTTCGGCCTGCGCACCATGATGAAGACCCGCATCTTCGATGCGCGCATGGTCATCGGCCAGCGCCAGAAGAAGATGTCCTTCTACATGACCTCGCTCGGCGAGGAAGCCATCGGCACCGCGCACTCGCTGGCCTTGAAAAGCGGCGACATGTGCTTCCCGACCTACCGCCAGCAAAGCCTCTTGATGGCGCGCGAATACCCGATGGTCGACATGATCTGCCAGCTGCTCTCGAACGAGCGCGACCCGATGAAGGGCCGCCAGCTGCCGGTCATGTATTCGGTCAAGGAAAAAGGCTTCTTCTCGATTTCCGGCAACCTCGCCACCCAGGTGCCCCAGGCCGTAGGCTGGGCCATGGCATCAAGCATCAAGGGCGACACGAAAATAGCGTCGGCCTGGATCGGCGACGGCGCCACCGCGGAAAGCGACTTCCACACCGCGCTGACCTTCGCCCACGTCTACCGGGCGCCCTGCATCATCAACGTCGTCAACAACCAGTGGGCGATCTCGACCTTCCAGGCCATTGCCGGCGGCGAGAGCGTGACCTTCGCCGCGCGCGGCGTGGGCGCCGGCATCGCCTCGCTGCGGGTGGACGGCAACGACTTCCTGGCCGTGTATGCGGCTTCCTGCTGGGCCGCCGAGCGCGCTAGAGGTAACCTCGGACCGACGCTGATCGAATGGGTGACCTACCGCGCCGGCCCGCACTCCACCTCCGACGATCCGTCGCGCTACCGCCCCGCGGACGACTGGTCGCGCTTCCCCCTGGGCGACCCGATCGCCCGCCTGCGCCAGCATCTCACAAAGATCGGCGCCTGGTCCGACGAAGAGCACGACCGCGTCCAGGCCGAACTCGAGGCCGAGGTCCTGGCCGCGCAGAAGGAAGCGGAACAGTACGGCACGCTGGCCGACGGCCGGGTGCCGAGCGCGGCCTCGATGTTCGAGGATGTCTACAAGGACATGCCCGAGCACCTGCGCCGCCAACGTCAACAACTGGGGGTGTGAGATGGCACGCGATAGCGATAACAATACGATCACGACGCAGATGACCATGATCCAGGCCCTGCGTTCGGCCATGGACGTGATGCTGGGACGCGACGACAACGTCGTCGTCTACGGCCAGGACGTCGGCTACTTCGGCGGTGTGTTCCGCGCCACCGACGGCCTGCAGGCAAAATACGGCAAGAGCCGCGTGTTCGACGCCCCGATCTCCGAAGGCGGCATCGTCGGCACCGCCGTCGGCATGGCGGCCTACGGCCTGCGCCCGGTGGTCGAGATCCAGTTCGCCGACTATTTCTATCCGGCCTCGGACCAGATCGTGTCCGAAGCGGCGCGCCTGCGCTACCGCTCGGCCGGCGACTTCACCGCGCCGCTGACCATCCGCATGCCCTGCGGCGGCGGCATCTACGGCGGCCAGACCCACAGCCAGAGCCCGGAGGCGCTGTTCACCCACGTCTGCGGCCTGCGCACCGTGATGCCGTCCAATCCCTACGACGCCAAGGGCCTCCTGATCGCCTCGATCGAGAACGACGACCCCGTCATCTTCCTCGAGCCCAAGCGCCTCTACAACGGCCCCTTCGACGGCCACCACGACCGCCCTGTGGTCTCCTGGAACAAGCACCCGATGGGCGAAGTCCCGGAAGGCTACTACACCGTCCCGCTGGACAAGGCCGCGGTCTTCAGGCCGGGGAACGACCTGACCGTGCTGACCTACGGCACCATGGTCTGGGTCTCGGAAGCGGCGGCCATGGAAACCGGCATCGATTGCGAGATCATCGACCTGCGCACCCTGTGGCCGCTGGACCTGGACACCATCGTCGAGTCGGTGAAGAAGACGGGCCGCTGCGTGGTCGTGCACGAGGCGACCCGCACTTCCGGCTTCGGCGCGGAACTGGCCGCCCTGGTGCAGGAACACTGCTTCTATCACCTGGAAGCCCCGATCGAGCGCGTCACCGGATGGGACACCCCGTATCCGCACGCGCAGGAATGGGCCTACTTCCCCGGCCCCGACCGTGTCGGCGCCGCGTTCAAACGTGCGATGGAGGCGAAATAATGGGTATTCACGTCATCAAGATGCCAGACCTCGGCGAAGGCATCGCGGAAGTCGAAGTCGTCGCCTGGCACGTGCAGCCGGGCGACACGGTCAAGGAAGACCAGGTGCTGGCCGACGTCATGACCGACAAGGCGACCGTCGAGATTCCCTCGCCGGTGAACGGCGTCGTCACCGCACTGGGCGGCAAGCTGGGCGAAGCGATGGCCGTCGGCGCGGAACTGATCCGCCTCGAGGTCGAAGGCGCGGGCAACCACAGCGGCGAGACCACCGCGGCGCGCCAGCAGACGGCGCCGGCCGTCCCGGCCAGGGCCGCGACGGTCGACGAATTCCCTCCGGTCACGGTGGCCCAGCCTGAAACCGTCGTCACGACCGTGACCAGCGAGGAGACCGCGGCGCCGGCCCACGCTGCGCCTGCGCGTCCGGCGCCGACGCCCGCCTATACCCAAGGCGCCGGGTCCGGCGCCGCTCCCGCGCACCACGGCCGCGCCGCCGGCGAGAAACCGCTGGCCGCCCCCGCCGTGCGCCAGCGCGCCTGGGACATGGGCATCGAGCTGCAATACGTGAGCGGCTCCGGCCCGGCCGGGCGCATCACGCACGCCGACCTCGACGCCTATGTGGCGCGCGGCCAGAAAAAGGCGGCCGAGGGCGACCGCCGCTACGCCGTGCTCGAGGGCGAGCAGGCCATGCCGGTGATCGGCATGCGCCGCAAGATCGCCGAGAAGATGCAGGAAGCGAAACGCCGCATTCCGCACTTCACCTATGTGGAAGAAGTCGACGTCACGGAACTGGAAGCGCTGCGCGTGCAGTTGAACAGCCGCTATGCCGGCCAGCGTCCCAAGCTCACCCTGCTGCCGCTGATCATGCGCGCCGTCGTGCTGGCGATCCGCAAGTACCCATCGGTGAACGCCCGCTTCGACGACGAGGCCAACATCGTCACCACCTACAACCCGGTCCACCTGGGCATCGCGGCCCAGACCGACGCCGGCCTGATGGTCCCGGTGGTGAGGAACGCCGAGGCCCGCGACCCGTGGTCGGCCGCCGCCGAAGTGGCGCGCCTGGCCGAGGCGGCGCGCAGCGGCAAGGCCCTGCGCGAGGAACTCACCGGCTCGACCATCACCATCACCAGCCTCGGGGCACTGGGCGGCATCGTCACGACGCCGGTCATCAACCGCCCGGAAGTGGCCATCGTCGGCGTGAACCGCATCATCGACCGCCCCGTGATCAAGGATGGCGCCATGGTCGCGCGCAAGCTGATGAACCTGTCCTCGTCCTTCGATCACCGCGTGATCGACGGCATGGTGGCGGCCGAATTCATCCAGACCATCCGCGGCTACCTCGAGTGCCCGGCAACCCTGTTCGTGGAGTGAGCCGATGAACCAAGTCAGCACCAACCTGCTCGTCATCGGCGGCGGCCCCGGCGGCTACGTCGCCGCGATCCGCGCCGGCCAGCTCGGCATCAAGACCACCCTGGTCGAAGCGGCCCAGCCCGGCGGCACCTGCCTGAATATCGGCTGCATCCCGTCGAAAGCCCTGATCCACGCGGCCGAGGAATTCGAAAAGGCGAAACACTATGCCGACGGCTCGGCCCTCGGCATCATGGCCAGCAGCCCGTCGATCGACCTGCAGCGCACCGTCGCCTGGAAGGACGGCATCGTCAAGCGCCTGACCGGCGGCGTCGGCGCCCTGCTCAAGAAGAACGACGTGCAGGTGATCAACGGCTTTGCCCGCATCCTGGACGGCAAGACGGTCGAGGTGCAGCAGGCCGGCGGCGAACCGCTGCGCGTGCGCTGCGAGCACCTGCTGCTGGCCAGCGGCTCCGAACCGGTCGAGCTGCCCTTCATGCCTTTCGGCGGCATGGTCGTGTCCTCGACCGAGGCGCTCTCGCCGCAGGACGTTCCGCGCAAACTGCTCGTGGTCGGCGCCGGCTATATCGGCCTGGAGCTGGGCATGGCCTACCGCAAGCTGGGCGCCGAGGTCAGGGTGGTCGAAGCGGCTGACCGGATCCTGCCGGCCTACGACGCCGAACTGACCAAGCCGGTCGCGGCCTCGCTCAAGCGCCTGGGCGTCGACTTGCGCCTGGGCTCGAGCGTGCTGGGCCTGAACGCGGCTGGCGACGGCGTGCGCGTGAAGGCGGCCAGCGGCGAAGAGACCGTGCTGGCGGCCGACCGCGTGCTGGTGGCGGTGGGCCGCCGTCCGCGCAGCGCCGGCTTCGGGCTGGAGAGCCTGCAGCTCGACATGAACGGGCGCGCCGTGAAGATCGACGACCAGTGCCGCACCTCGATGCGCAACGTCTGGGCCATCGGCGACCTCGCCGGCGAACCGATGCTGGCCCATCGCGCCATGGCCCAGGGCGAGATGGTGGCCGAGATCATCTCGGGCAAGCGCCGCCATTTCACCCCGAACGCGATCGCCGCCGTCTGCTACACCGATCCGGAAGTGGTCGTGGTCGGCCTGTCGCCGGACGAGGCCGCCAAGGCCGGCTTCGACGTCATCGGCGCCAGCTTCCCCTTCGCCGCCAATGGCCGGGCGATGACCATCGAATCGACGGACGGTTTCGTCCGCGTCGTGGCGCGGCGCGACAACCACCTGATCCTCGGCTGGCAGGCGGTCGGCCGCGGCGTGGCCGAACTGTCCACCGCGTTCGGCCAGTCGATCGAACTGGGCGCCACGCTGGAAGACATCGCCGGCACCATCCACGCGCACCCGACCCTGGGCGAAGCGGTGCAGGAAGCGGCCCTGCGCGCGCTGGGCCACGCCCTGCACATCTGAGGCGTTTCGCGCAGCGGCAGCAAAGACGGGAAGGTGGGGAGCACATCTCCACTTTCCCGCCCATATTCTTTACCGCCCGCTTATTCCGGCTGGCGGGCGAATGAGATACGGCCGACTATCCCGAAACGATCCGGGACTTGCGCGCAGCAGGAAATCACCCTCACCTGCGCATTTTTCGCCCCGCGCCAACACGACTCTCTCGGCAATTGCCAATCAGGCAAATAGTTCGCCGCATCCTATTCACGAATCGCGCCCACGCGATAAACTTTTTCCGCCTTCCCGCGCACGCTGTTTCGTGCTGCTCTGCAGAAATAGAATGTTCGTGCGATAATTCGGCCCCGGCCGAAACATGGCGTTTCGGCCCTTTCGTATTATCGTAAGAAAAGGCATCAATCATGTTCAAGAAAATCGCAATCGCCGCCGCCCTGGCCGCCGCCTCCACCGTCGCTTTCGCCGCCGCACCGACCCCGTTCTACGCCGGCGTCGACGCGTCGTCGACCAAGGTTTCGGGCTTTGACGACAAGGGCGGCTACGGCGCCTTCGTCGGCTACAACATCAACCAGAACGTCGCCGTCGAAGCCGGCTACCACCGCCTGGTCGACAGCGACTTCGGCACCGGCGCCGACTACACCCTGGACCAGATGGACGTGTCGCTGGTCGGCACCGTTCCCCTGAGCGGCGGTTTCAGCATGTTCGGCCGTATCGGCTACAACCGCCTCGACGGCGAAGAGAAGTTCAACGGCGTCAAGACCAAGGAACACAGCAACAACGCCCTGTACGGCATCGGCATGGGCTACGCCTTCACCCCGGTCATCAACGGCCGCCTGGAAGTGCAGAAGCCTGACAGCGACGTCACCAAGATCGTCGCCGGCGTCGCTTACTCGTTCTAAGCCGCACGCGCACTCCGGCCATTACTGGCCGGATCGATCCGGAACCGGACTGCACGCGCAGCCCGGTTTTTTTTCGCCCGCCGTTTCGCATGGATTTAAAAAACCTGCGCAAATCAGCCGGGATATTATCTTTCTTTTCACATCATTAATCTCCGGATAATATATATGTCGGAAATGAAATAATTTCATGTCTACATATATTGGTGTGAAATCGGATAATCATTTCCGCGAATGCGGATTTACCGGAATAATATTGAGCGAAAGCCGCTCTTTCATGCGCGCGAATAGCGCGGCAGCATTATTCCTCATCGATGTGGCCCGGCGATTGCCCGGCAGGCGACAGGCGGCGCCGCCTTGCCGCCTCCATGACACGGCCGACTTCGCCTGGACGCCGGGCGCGATCGCGGGCGCTGCGCCACGCGGTCCACGCCCTGCCTGTACAATTGTGCAACACCACACCTTCGCCACGCATGTCCACACCACGCATCCTGGTGCTCTACGCCCACCCGGCGCCGCACCGCTCGCGCATCAACCGCCGTCTCGCCGAGGCCGCCAGCTCGCTCGAGGGCGTGCTGCTGCACGACCTCTACGAGACCTATCCCGACTTCTTCATCGACGTTCCGCGCGAACAGGCCCTGCTCGCGCAGGCCGAGCTGGTCGTCTTCCTGCACCCGATCCGCTGGTACAGCATGCCTTCGCTGCTCAAGGAATGGCAAGACGCGGTGCTGCAGCCCGGCTGGGCCTACGGGCCTGGCGCCACCGCCCTGCAGGGCAAGGGCTACCTGCTGGCCGCCACCACCGGCAGCCCGCTCGCGACCTATGCGCCGGGCGAGCGTCACGGCCGTCCCTTCGAGGACTTCCTGCCGCCTTTCGAGCAGACCGCCGCCCTGTGCGGCATGCGCTGGCTGGCGCCGCACATCCTGCACGGCGCCAACAGCGCCTCCGAGGAGGCGGTGGCCGCCCACGTCGCGGCCTTCCGCGCGCGCCTCGCCGACTTCCTGAACACGCCGGGACCAGGAGCACACGCCCATGGAACATAGCCTGCTGACGAACGCACTGATCTACCTGGCCGCCGCGGTCCTCGCCGTGCCCCTGGCCAAGCGCCTGGGCCTGGGCGCCGTGCTCGGCTACCTGCTGGCCGGGATGGCCATCGGGCCCTGGGGCTTCGGGCTGATCCGCGAAGTCGAGGACATCCTGCACTTCTCCGAGTTCGGCGTGGTGCTGCTGCTGTTCCTGATCGGCCTCGAACTCGAGCCCGACCGCCTGTGGTCGCTGCGGCGCCAGATCTTCGGCTGGGGCACGGCCCAGGTGCTGCTGGTGGCCGCCGCCCTGTTCGGCGCCGCCCTGCTGGTCGGGATCGGCTGGCGCGTGGCGCTCATCGCCGCGCTCGGCCTGTCGCTCTCGTCCACCGCGATCGCCCTGGCCACGCTGGGCGAGCGCAACCTGATGGCCACCCCGGCCGGCCAGGCCGGCTTCGCCCTGCTGCTGTTCCAGGACATCGCCGCGATCCCGATGATCGCACTGGTCCCGGTGCTGGGCGTGGCCGCCGGGGACGCCGCCGGCGGTGGCGGCTGGCTCCAGGCCGCGCGTGTCGGCGGCGTGATCGTCGGGCTGGTGGTGGGCGGACGCTACCTGGTTCGCCCGGCCCTGCGCATCATCGCCAAGTCGGGCATGCGCGAGATCTTCACCGCCTTTGCCCTCTTGCTCGTGATCGCGATTTCCCTGCTGATGCAGTGGGTCGGCATGTCGATGGCCCTGGGCGCCTTCATGGCCGGCGTGCTGCTGGCCGATTCCGAGTACCGGCACGCGCTGGAAACCGACCTCGAGCCCTTCAAGGGCCTGCTGCTCGGCCTGTTCTTCATCGCGGTCGGCATGTCGGTCGACTTCGGCGTCTTCCTCTCGCAACCCTGGCTGATCCTCGGCCTGGTGCTGGGCTTCCTGGCGATCAAGCTGGCGGTGCTGTTCGCCCTGTCCTTCCGCTTCGGGATCGCGCGCGGCCAGCGCTGGCTGTTCGCCTTCCTGCTGTCCCAGGGCGGCGAATTCGCCTTCGTGGTCTTCGGCGCCGCCGCCACCGCGCGCGTGTTCGCACCCGAGACCGGCTCCATCCTGGTGGCGGTGGTCGCCCTGTCCATGGTCTCCACGCTGCTGCTGCTGCTCCTGCACGACAAGGTGCTCGAACCCCGCTACCGCGGCCAGAACCGGCGCGAACCCGACGCCATCGACGCCAACGAGGGCCATGTGATCATCGCTGGCTTCGGCCGCTTCGGCCAGATCATCGGCCGCCTCCTGATCGCCAACCGCGTCAAGCTGACCGTGCTCGACCACGACCCCGACCAGATCGAACTGCTGCGCCGCTTCGGCCTGAAGGTGTTCTACGGCGACGCCACCCGCGTCGACCTGCTGCACGCCGCCGGCGCGGCCAAGGCGCGCGCCCTGGTGCTGGCGATCGACGACATCGACGACAGCCTGGCCCTGGCGGACGCGGTGCGCGCCGATTTCCCCGACCTGCCCATCCTGGCGCGGGCACGCAACGTCACCCATTACTACCAGTTGATGGACCGCGGCGTGACCGTGATCGAGCGCGAGACCTTCGAGTCGGCCCTGCAGCTCGGGCGGCGCGTGCTGTGCCAGCTCGGCTACGGCGCCTACCGGGCGCGCGAGGCCACGCTCAAGTTCCGCGAACACAACAAGGCCAGCGTCGACGCCGTCTACCCCTACTACAAGGACCGCGAGCAGTACGTCTCGATGGCCAAGCGCGCCCGCGACGAGCTCAACGAGATGTTCGCGCGCGACCTGAAGAACTATGACAGCGAGACCGACAAGGGCTGGGACTGAGGCGTTTGTCCCTGCCCGCAGGCGATCCGCGGCCGCAGGAATATTGTCGAGCTGAGAATACTTGACTATGATGGCCCATTCATCCTCTCGACAGGAAGCGCCGATGTCACCACTGTCCCGTAGCACCTCGCCGACCTTCTTCTGGATCCTCGGCGCCGTCATCGGCCTGCCCGGCCTGGTCGAACTGGCCGGCGGCACGCTCGCCGGCCACGCCGGCGCCGCGGTCCAGGGCCTGTGCGCCTGCATCATGGCGAGCTACCTGGTCTATTGCGCGCTGCAATTGAGGCGCGGCAAGGGCGCGGCGCTCGCCCAGCCGCGCGCCAGGCTCATCGCTTTCGCCTGCCTGGCGGTGTTTGCCGGCGCCGTGCTGTTCAAGATCGGCGCGACGGCGGGACGGGTGTTCGGCTGAGCCGAATCCGAACGCCGCCGCATTGGACCGCCGGGCCGGCGGCGGACAGCGGCCACGCACAGCACATGGAAGCGCGCCCTCGCCCTGCCTTTTGAAGAGAAGACTTGTGATCAACGAAGACATCCGATATCTCAGGGACGTGATCGAGCGTGCGCGGACCTACCGGGACCAGGACACCTATCTCGACCTGTCGCTCGCCCTGCCCCGGCCGTCCGGGCATCACCACTCGGACGGCTTGTACGGAAACCTGGGCGCCATCCTGTTCCGGTCCGCCGACGGTACTGTCCTGGGCCACAACTGGGTTGCGGCCAGCAGCAAGCTGCGCAGGTCCACACGCGCCAAGGCCTTCGGCAGGGGCGATGTCGTGATCAACTACCACGGTCTGGCCAAGGTTGCACTGTGGTCCACGCCAAAGCAATCGACCATCGTGAACGCCCCACTGGCCCCCACGGATCCCGCGCACAAGAACGATACGGAACATGTGCTGCTCAACGCATTGCATAGCCGCCTGCGCTCCTGCGGGCTTGGCGCCGGCAGTGCGCTCTTGCTCACGGAAAGAATTCCCTGTGCCTCATGCACGGACGTCATCATTGAGTTCGTCAACAAGAATCCGGCTGTGCGCCTCAAGGTGGCCTACATGTTTGATTACGTGAATGAGAAGCTGAGCCGGTCGCACGTCGAGTTCCGCGCCCAGCTCCTGCGGGCCGGGGTCGCTGGCGTCCCTCTTGTCAAAGTGGACCAGGCCGAACGGGATCGATGGGAGTATTCCCTCATTCCGCCAAGCGCGGTGCTGCTCGGATGCCGGACCGAGCGTTTCGGTCCTGGAACCTCTCTCTGGGCCGGCAGGACGCCCGACGGCGCCGATATCCTGGCGCCATGGCGAAACGAACACTATCTGCAGCTGCGCAAGCTGCTGATGATACCGGTGTCGGCGTAGCCGACAGGGGGCGTCCAGGCGTCGTGCCGAGGTCGGCCGCGCCGCCTGTCCGCCTGCCGGCATGACCAGCGCCATCTGTGTACAATGCCAATTTTCTCAACAAGGGCAGCCGTGGCAAGCAGCAGCAACCAGCATGCGTTCCTGGACCAGGGCGGCGCGATGGGCGAGCGCATCCGCGTGCACGACTGGTCCGGCCATCCGCTCGGTCCGCTTTCCGGCTGGGCGCCGGCGCTGCGCACCGGGCTCGGCATCGTGCTCGGCTCGGCCTTCCCGACCTTTCTCGCCTGGGGCGAGGATCTGGCCCTGTTCTTCAACGACGCCTATGTGCCGATGCTCGGCCAGAAGGCCGACGGCGCCCTGGGCGCGTCCTACCCCGCGGTCTGGCCCGAGGCCTGGCCCAAGCTCGCCGCCTATGTGCGTCGCGTGCTGGGAGGCGAGTCATTCTTCTTCGAGGACTATGCCGTCACCCTCGAACGCCACGGCTACCCCGAGCAGGCCTGGTTCACCTTCTCCTACAGCCCCCTGCGCGACGAATTGGGAGTGGTCCGCGGCCTGATCTGCACCGTGGTCGAGATGAGCGAGAAGATGGCGGCCCTGGCCCGCCACAAGGAAGCCGAGGAGCGGCTCGCGCTCTCGCTCGAGGCCTCCGGCAACATCGGCACCTGGAGCTACGACCTCGCGACCGGCGCGACCCATGTCGACGCGCGCTTCGCGCGCCTGTTCCAGGTCGACGCGGCGCTGGCGCGCGAGGGCACCGAGCTGGCCCGCTTCACCGACATGATCCATCCGGACGAGCGTCCCGCGGTGCTGGCGGCGATCGAGCACGCGATCCGCACCGAGACCCTGTACGACGTCGAGTACCGGATTCCCCAGCGCGCCGGCCACGACGTCTGGGTCAATGCGCGCGGCAAGGTGTTCGCCGATCCGGCCGGCGGCGGACGGCGCTTCGCCGGCATCGCGGTCGACATCAGCGAGCGCAAGGCGCAGGCCGAGGCCCTGCGCGTGAGCCAGCAACTGGCCTCGGCGGCTTCGCTGCGCGCCGAAAACGACCGGCGCCGCCTCGACGCCCTGCTCGAAGCGGCGCCGGTGGGCATCTTCTACATCGACCGCGGCGGCCGGCTGCTGATCGGGAACGCCGCCAACGAGGCGATCTGGGGCGACTATCCCCAGCCCGGGTCGGTCGACGAGTACGTCGAATGGAAGGGCTGGCATACCGAGGGACCCGCGGCCGGCGCGCCGCTGGCGCCGCAGGACTGGCCGGTGGCGCGCGTGCTGGCCGGGCGCGACAGCGACGCCGGGGTGTTCGAGATCGAACCCTTCGGCAGCCCGGGCACGCGGCGCACGGTGCTGGTGCGCGCCGCCGCCATGCGCGACGCGCGCGGCGAACGCACCGGCGCGGTCGCCGCCCACATGGACATCAGCGCCCAGGTGGCGGCGGAAAAGGCGCTCAAGGACAGCGAAGGACGCTTCCGCGCCATCGCCAACGTGATCCCGCAGATGGTATGGTCGAGCAGTGTGGAGAACGGCGCCTACTACTTCAACGAGCGCTGGAGCGACTTCACCGGCATCCCGACCGTGCGCCTGCAGAACGACGGCTGGCGCGACGCCGTGCATCCCGACGACCTCGCGCCCCTGCTCGCACGCTGGGAACGCAGCCGCGCCGTCGCCGAGCCCTTCGAGTTCGAGCACCGCCTGCTCCACCATACGGGACAGTACCGCTGGGTGCTCAGCCGCGCCCTGCCCTTCGCCGCCGAGGACGGCCGGGTGACCGACTGGATGGGCACCCTGACCGACATCCATGCCCAGAAGACGGGCGAAGCGGAACTGCGCGCGGCGGCCCGGCGCAAGGACGAGTTCCTGGCGATGCTGGCGCACGAGCTGCGCAACCCGCTGGCGCCGATCAGCAACGCCGCGCAACTGCTGGCCATGCCGGGTCTGGACGAGCGCCGCCTGCGCTATTCGAGCGAGATCATCGGGCGCCAGGTGCGCCACATGACCGACCTGGTCGACGACCTGCTCGACGTCTCGCGCGTCACGCGCGGGCTGGTCCAGCTCGACCGTTCCCTGGTCGACATCGGCGCGGCGGTGGCCGGCGCGGTCGAACAGGCGCGCCCGCTGATCGAGGCGCGCGGCCATGCCTTCGAGCTGCAGGTCGAGGGCGGCGGCTGGGTCGACGGCGACCGCACCCGGCTGGTCCAGGTCTTCGCCAACCTGCTGAACAACGCCGCCAAGTATACGCCCCAGGGCGGACGCATCGCGCTGTCGGTACAGCGCGGGCGCGACAGCGTCACGGTCGCGGTGCGCGACACCGGCATCGGCATCGCCGCGGACATGCTGCCCCACGTGTTCGACCTGTTCACCCAGGCCGAGCGCACGCCGGACCGTTCCCAGGGCGGCCTGGGCCTGGGCCTGGCCCTGGTCAAGAGCCTGGTCCAGCTCCACGGCGGCAGCGTGGAGGCGCATAGCGCCGGACTCGGCCAGGGCAGCACCTTCAGCGTCACGCTCGGGCTGATCGCGCAGGACAAAGAGAGCGCGGCCGCCATGGCGTCGGCGCCGGCGGCGCCCGCGCCGCATGCCGGGAGGGCGCGCATCCTGATCGTCGACGACAACCTCGACGCCGCCCACTCGCTCGCCGAGGTGTTGCGCGCCTTTGGCCACGTGGTCACCACCGCCGCGTCCTCGCGCGCCGCGCTGGAGATGGCGGCGGCCGACTGGCCCCAGGTCTTCATCCTCGACATCGGCCTGCCCGACATCGACGGCTACGAACTGGTGCGGCGCCTGCGCGAGCTGCAGGGCGCCCGCCCGGCGCTCTACCTGGCGCTGACCGGCTATGGCCAGGCGCACGACCGCGTGCTCTCGCGCAGCGCCGGTTTCGACCACCACTTCGTCAAGCCTGTGGACCTGCGCGCCCTGGTTGCCGTCATCGACGGCATCGGCGCGGCGCCCTGAGCGGCGCCTTGCGCGGGCGGCGGCCGCGCTTCAGCTGCGCAGCAGCTTGAGGATGGTGTCGATCCGGTAGGGTTTGGTGGCGAAGAGGTAATGCCGCTCGCGCTCGGCCAGCAGGGCCGGCAGCGTGTAGCCGGATGCGAGCACGATCTTGACCGCCGGGTACATCTCGGTGACCGCGTCGGCCAGCTGCAGGCCCGTCATCCCCGGCATCACGATGTCCGAGAAGACCGCATCGATCTCCCTGTCGCTCTCGAGCATGCGCAGGGCCTCGTGGGCCGAGTAGGCGACGACGACATCGAGACCGTGGGCGCCAAGCAGGGCCTGGGCCATGTCCGCCAGGTCGCGCTCGTCGTCGACGACCAGCACTTTACGTATCTGCGGCAACTGCGCCGGCGACGCGCTATCCGTCTCGCCGACGGCGCCCGCGTCCGGGCCGCCGTGCGGCGGCCGGCCTCCATTGTTGCATCTGTGAATGTTCAACATACCGAGCATGGCAAGTCCTTCGATAACTCCAGGCTATTTTATCGCCTTTTCGATTCCATGCGGCTAAATCCGCGGAGCCCGGAGCGCCCGCGAACGGTTGCCCGTACGCGGCCAGGCGCGCTAGACTCGGGGTTCGGCGACCGCAGAGGAATGCATATGAGCCCGCTTCCGGATTCCGGCAGACGCAACATCGTCGTCATCGGCGCCTCCGCGGGGGGCGTCGAAGCCCTCCAGCGCCTGTTCTCCGGCCTCGGCGCCGCCACGGGGGCCAGCTATGTCGTCGTCCAGCATCTCGCTCCCCATACACCCAGCCAGCTCGACCGCATCCTGCAGGCCGCCACGGCCATGCCCGTGCGCTTCGCGCACGACCGGGAACCGATCCTGCCCGACACCGTCTACCTGGCCACGCCCGACCGCCATTTGTTATTGCAGGACAACGAGACCAGGATCACCCGCGGCCCCAGGGAATGCCGCGCCCGCCCTGCGGTCGATGTCCTGTTCCGTTCGGCGGCCCTGGCGTTCGGGCCGCGCGTCATCGGCGTGGTGCTGACCGGCAGCCTCGACGACGGCACCGCCGGGCTGTGGCAGATCAAGGACCGCCACGGGCTGGCGTTGGTCCAGGCCCCGGACGACGCGAGCCATGCCTCGATGCCACAAAGCGCGATCGACCACGTGGATGTCGACTTCGTCGGCCCCGTCCACGCGCTGGCGCGGCGCATCGCCGAGGAGGTGGCCACGCCCCGTCCCTTGCCTGGGCAGGATGCGCCGCGCCCGGGACAGCGGGTCGAGAACCGGGTCGCGATGGAGGGAAACGGCATGCAGGCCGGTGTGATGAATCTCGGACAGGTATCGAAGTACACCTGCCCGGAATGCCATGGCGTGCTGGTCCAGATCGAGGAAGGCCGGCAGCTGCGGTTTCGCTGCCATACGGGCCACGCCTACTCGCCCAAGTCCCTACTGGTCGAGGTCAACGAGGCGATCGACAACGGCATCTGGGGCGTGGTGCGGGTGATCGAGGAGCGCATCCTGCTGCTGCGGCAGACGGCGGACATGGCGGCCGCCGCCGGCAAGGGACACGAGGCCCGGCGCCTGCGCAGCAAGGCCGAGCTGGCCGAGGAAAAATGCCGGCCGCTGCGCGAACTGGTGCTGGACGCCGGCTTCTTCGCCGATGATTAGCCGTCGCTGCTTCCCCGCGGCGGCGCCGCCGCCTTGCGGGCGCCCGGCGGCGCGGCCAGCACCATTCCCAGCCGCAGCGCGGTCTCGGTGACGCTCTCGAGCGGCGGCTGGTAGCCCTGGTCGATCCAGCGCAGCGCGATATGCATCACGCCGCCCACGATCCCCGCCTGCAGCAGCTCGTCGGCCAGCGCATCCGGCGGGGCGACGTGGCGCGCCACCTCGCTGCCGATCACCCGCAGCGCCGCGTCGAACGCCTTGTCCACCGCGCGGCTGACGCCGCGGATCTCGACCAGGAACAGGCGCGCCGACAGCGGGTCGCGCTGCAGCGCGCCGAAGTAGGCCTGCAGCATGGCGCGCGCCTTCGCCGGACGCGAGCGGCCGGCCGCCTGCGCCGCCGCCGCGATCTCGCCGAACACCGAATAGGTCACGGCGTTGAACGAGGTGACCAGCAGGTCTTCGCTGTTCTCGAAGGATTCGTAGAAATAGCGCTCGGTCAGGCCGGCCGCTTCGCAGACGGCCTTCACCGTCGCCTGGCGGTAGCCGCGTTCGCCGTAGACGGCGATCGCCGCTTCGATCAGCCGGGTACGCCGCTGCGCGCGGCGCGCATCGAGCGACACGCCGCGGTAGGCGCGCGCAGGAGTGGAATCTGGGGTCATCCCGCTATTCTGACACAAGGGCCAGGCCATCCGGCAACTTCCGACTTGTCATACAAATACTGACAATGTAGAGTGTCACTTTTATTAGAATAATAACCGAGACACCATGCATACCCCTCCCGAGACGGGCGGCGCGCCGGAGCTGCTGGACGTGCTGATTGTCGGCGCCGGCCTGTCCGGCATCGGCGCGGCCGCCATGCTGCAGGCGCGCTGCCCCGGCAAGCGCTACGCCATCCTCGAAGCGCGCGACGCCATCGGCGGCACCTGGGACCTGTTCCGCTACCCCGGGATCCGCTCCGACTCCGACATGTACACCCTGGGCTATGCCTTCAAGCCCTGGCTGGCCGCGAAGGCGATCGCCGACGGCCCGTCGATCCGCGACTACATCCGGGAGACCGCGCGCCAGCACGACATCGAGCGCCACATCCGCTTCGGCCACAAGGTGGTGCGCGCCGAATGGTCGAGCCTTGACGCCTGCTGGACCGTGCACGCCCTGCACCAGGCCGGCGGCGAATCGCCCACCCCGCGCATCCTGCGCACCCGCTTCCTCCACATGTGCAGCGGCTACTACGACTACGAGCAGGCCTATCGCCCGCGCTTCGAGGGCGAAGAGCGCTATCGCGGGCGCATCGTCCAGCCGCAGTTCTGGCCGCGCGACCTGGACTACGCGGGCAAGCGCGTGGTCGTGATCGGCAGCGGCGCCACGGCCGTGACCCTGGTCCCGGCGATGGCGAAGCAGGCCGCCCACGTCACCATGCTGCAGCGTTCGCCCACCTATGTCGTGTCGCGTCCGTCCGAATACCGCTTCGCGCGGCGCCTGCAGAAACTGCTGCCGCCGAAGGCGGCCTACTGGGCCACGCGCTGGCGCGTGATCCTCGAATCGATGCTGCTGTACCGGATCGCGCGCGCAAAACCGGAGCTGGTGAAGCAGAAGATCGTGCAGATGGCGGCCCACCAGCTCGGCCCTTCCTTCGATGTCGCGACCCACTTCACGCCCAGCTACAAGCCCTGGGACCAGCGGGTCTGCGTGGTGCCCGACGGCGACATGTTCCGGGCGATGCGCAAGGGCCGCGCCGACGTCGTGACAAGCCAGATCGAACGCTTCACCGAGCGCGGCATCCTGCTCGCGTCCGGCCACGAGCTCGAGGCGGACGTGGTCGTCATGGCGACCGGCCTGTCCCTGTCCATCCTGGGCGGCGCCGCCATCGTGGTCGACGGCCAGCCCTACGATCCGAGCCAAGCGATGTCGTACAAGGGCATGATGCTGTCGGATATGCCGAACAGCGTCATGACCTTCGGCTACACCAACGCTTCCTGGACCCTGAAGGCCGACCTCACCGCCGCCTGGGTCTGCCGCCTGCTGCGCCACATGGACCGCCATGGCCAGGCGATCGCCGTGGTGCGCCGCGAGCCGGGGGTGCAGCCCGCGCCCTTCCTCAGCTTCACCTCGGGCTACGTGCAGCGCGCCGCCGCCCTGCTGCCGAAGCAGGGCTCGCGCCGCCCGTGGCAGGTCTACCAGAACTACCTGCAGGACATGATGACGATCCGCTTCGGTCGCATCGCCGACGGCGTCATCCGTTTCGGATCGAAAGGAGCCATGCCTTGAACGTATCGAATCGCGTCGCCGTGATCACCGGCGCCGGCAGCGGCATCGGCCGCGCCACCGCCCTCGCCCTGGCGCGCCGGCGCTGCCACCTGGCGCTGGCGGACATCGACGCCGACGGCCTGAAGGAAACCGCCTGGATGGTGGGCGCCCAGGGCGTGCGCGTCACCACCCACCTGCTCGATGTCGCCGACCGCGAAGCGGTGCGCGCCCTGCCCGAGGAAGTGCATGCGGCCCATGGGCGCATCGACATCCTGATGAACAACGCGGGGGTGGCGCTCGGCGGCACCTTCGAGCAGGTGTCCGAGGCCGATTTCGACTGGCTCATGGAGATCAACTTCCATGGCGTGGTGCGCATGACCCGCGCCTTCCTGCCCTGGCTGCGCCGCAGCGACGACGCCCGCGTGGTGAACGTCTCGAGCATCTACGGCATCGTCTCGCCGCCGGGCCAGGCCGCCTACTCGGCCAGCAAGTTCGCGGTGCGCGGCTTCTCGAACGCGCTGCGCCATGAACTCGAAGGCAGCACCGTGGGCGTGAGCGTGGTCCACCCCGGCGGCGTGGCGACCTCGATCGCGCGCAAGGCCCGGGTGCCGCTGGACGCGCCGAAGGACGAGATCGAACGCGGCCGCAAGATCGCCGAAAAACTCCTGCGCCTCGCCCCCGAGACCGCCGGCGAGATCATCGCGCGCGGCATCGAGCGGCGCGACGCCCGCATCCTGGTCGGCAGCGACGCCAAGGCCGTCTCCATCCTCGAACGCCTTTCGCCGGTCAATTACTGGCGCCTCCTGAAGAAAGCGACTTCCCGATGAACGCATTGCTCTTCCTCCTCGCCCTGGTCGTGCTGGTCCTGCTTGGGCTGGCCTGGTTCACCCACCGCACCGCGCGCCGCATCGAACAATTCCTGCCGGCGAAAGGCCAGTTCGTCGAGGTCCCGGGCGGACGCCTGCACGTGCGCCTGCACGACGGCGCCGGTCCCGCCGCGCCGGCGGTGCTGCTGGTGCACGGTCTGGGCGGCCAGATGAGCCACTTCGACTATGGGCTGGTCGAACGCCTGGCGCGCAATTTCCGCGTGGCCGTGGTCGACCGTCCGGGTTCGGGCCACTCGCTGCGCGACGAGCTGCACGGGGCCGACGTCTCGAGCCAGGCCGAAGCCCTGGCGGTCCTGATCGACAGCTTGCACCTGAACCGTCCGACCGTGGTCGGCCACTCGCTCGGCGGCGCGATCGCGCTCACCCTGGCGCTGGAGCACCCGGCCGCGGTCGGCGCCCTGGCCCTGGTGGCGCCCCTGAGCCACACGCCGGCATCGCCGCCCGAGGTCTTCAAGGCCTTGACCATCGAAACGCGCTGGGTGAGGAAGCTCTTCGCCTGGACCCTGGCCACGCCGGGCGCGATTGCCGGCAGCAAGAAGGTGCTGGCGCGCGTGTTCGCGCCGGAGCCTGTCCCGGCCGACTTCGCGGTCAAGGGCGGCGGCCTGCTCAGCCTGCGCCCCAAGCAGTTCCTGGCCGCGTCCAGCGACCTCCAGGCCATCCCGCTGCGCATGCCCGCGGTCGAGGCGCGCTTTGCCGAGCTGAAGCTGCCGCTTGGCGTGCTCTACGGGCGCCAGGACGCCATCCTCGACTGGAAGAAGAATGGCCAGGCCCTGGTCGACCGGGTGGCGGGCGCCCAACTGGAACTGGTGGACGGCGGCCACATGCTGCCGGTGACCCAGCCGGAAGTGACGGCGGCCTTCGTCGAACGCATCGCGGGGGCCGGGGCGGCCCGCAGCGCCGCCGGCTGAGCCGGCGTGCGCCGGCGCGACAGTCCGTTGCGCCGGCGCCCCTTCCGGTTTGCCTCGCCGTCGCCTTCCCCCTACACTAGCGTCCAGCGCCCGCGCCGCCGAGCCGGGGCTTCCCGCGAACGCACAACCGACACGACACCCGACGATGCTGGGCACGCTCGACAAGCTCCTGATGGACGGCCGTCCGCGCCAGCTCGCCGGCCTGCGCCGCGGCGGGCTCGAGTTCTGGTACTTCGGCATCAAGCAGGCGCGCGCCTGCCTCTTCGTGTTCAGCTTCATGGCCGCGGTCGTCCTGATGCCGCGCGCCGGCCTGTTCGGTATTGCGCGCTACGACCTGCTGCTGGCGGCGGCGCTGGCGATCCAGGCCGCGATGGTCTGGTCGGGGCTGGAAACGCGCGACGAACTGAAGGCAGTCTGCCTGTTCCACGCGGTGGGCTTCGCGCTGGAGGCCTTCAAGGTGTCCGGCGCCATCCAGTCGTGGAGCTACCCGGATGCCGCTTACACCAAGGTGTTCGGCGTGCCGCTGTTCTCCGGCTTCATGTACGCCTCGGTCGGCAGCTACATCATCCAGTCCTGGCGCCTGATGGACCTGCGGGTGCGCCACCATCCGCCCTACTGGATGGCGGCGCTGATCGCGATCCTGGTCTACGCGAATTTCTTCACCCACCATTACATCGGCGACTACCGCTGGCACCTGGCCGCCTGCGCGCTCGGCCTGTACTCGCGCACCACGGTGATCTACCGACCGCTCGACCGCGACCGCCAGATGCCGCTGCTGCTGGCCTTCGTGCTGATCGGCTTCTTCATCTGGCTGGCCGAGAACATCAGCACCTTCTGGGGCGTGTGGCGCTACCCCAACCAGCTCGGCGCCTGGTCCCTGGTCCACATCAGCAAATGGAGCTCCTGGTCGCTGCTGGTGATCATGAGCTTCACCATCGTGGCCAGCCTCAAGCACGTGAAGGCGAAGATTCACATTCCGGAGGCCTGAACCGGGCCGGCGCCCGCGCGTCCGGTCGCCAGCCAGCAGGCCGCCGTGAAGCGCACCATGCCGGCGTCGACGAACCGGTCGAAGGCGGGACGCACCCGCGCGGCGACTTCCCTGCGCAGCGCCGGGTCCGCCCCTTCCAGCGCGCGTCCGACCGGCCCCATGCGGCCCAGCCAGCCCGGCAGTCCGGCCTCGGGAAAGCCGCATGCGATATCGACCGCCTCGAACGCCAGGTCTTCCCAGCCGGCCTGCCCGAGCACGGCGCGCATGCGCTCCTCGCGCGCGAAGCCAAACTGGCCGGCCTCGTCCGGCACGCGCTCGGGCAGGTTCGGCAGCAAGGGCCTGGCCGCGCGCTCGGCCGCCGTCATGAAGGGGTTTTCTTCAGGCCCGCGCCAGGCGACGAAGCGCAACCGCGCGCCCGCCCGCGCGCCCCGGCGCAGGTTGGCGAAGGCCGCCACCGGGTCGTCGAAGAACATCACGCCGAAACGCGACACGACCAGGTCGATGCTTCCCGACGCGAACGGGTGCCGCTGCGCGTCCGCGCGGAGGAAGTCCACCGCCAGTCCCGCAGCGGCCGCGCGGCGGCGCGCCGCTTCCACCATCGGCCCCGAGATGTCGATCCCGGTGCAGCGCGCGTCGGGTCCGAGCCGGCGCGCCAGCGCCAGGGTGGTGGCGCCGGCGCCGCAGCCGACGTCGAGCGCGCGCAGCGCCTGGCCCGGCGCGACCGCCCCAACCAGCAGGGCCTCGATCGGCCCGAACATCCGGTCGATCAGGTCCTGCTCTTCTACCCAGGCATGGCCCGCGCCGCCATTCCAGAATCCGGCCTGCCCGCCCGCGTCCATCCCGTCCATGTCCCGCCTCCGTTTGCGCCGATTGATCGATGGATGCTATCGTGCCACCTCAAGTGGACTTGAAGTCAAGGGGTGGCAATGGACATCGCGGAAGTGGCAAGGCGCTCCGGCCTGCCGGCATCGACGCTGCGCTATTACGAGGAACTGGGACTGATCGCCTCGAACGGCCGGCACGGACTGCGACGGGTGTTCGATCCGGGCGTGATCGAGCGCCTGGCCCTGATCGCCCTCGGGCGCGCCTCGGGCTTTTCGCTGGCCGAGATCGCGCGCATGTTCGGCGCCGACGGCAAGCTCGCCCTCGACCGCACGCTGCTGGAAGCGAAGGCGCGCGACCTGGACCGGACCATCCGCAAGCTCGGCGCCCTGCGCGACGGCCTGCGCCACGCCGCCGTCTGCTCCGCACCGAGCCACCTCGAATGCCCGCGCTTTCGCCGGATCCTGGCCGCGGCGGCCGGGCCCAGGCCGAAGAAGCGCACGCCTGCGCGGACGCCCCCGGCAGGACCCGCGCGCATGGGTTAAGATCGGCCGATTTCGATTTCCGATTCACCACTCCCGGCGCGCCCAGTTCGCGCGCCATCATTCACCCGACAAGACCGGCCGGCGCCGGTGCAGCGTACGCATGTTTTCGATCATCCTGAACGTCATCGGTTCCCTCTTCCATTTCTACGTCACCCACCGCCTTCATCGCATCCCGCTCGTACGGACACGCGTCTCGACGCGCGCCTGGTGGGCCGGCGCGCTGATCCTCTGGCTGGTCTACCTCTGGGGCGTGCGCCTGGGCGACGAAGCCATCGACTGGCGCTGGTATCCGGGCCAGTTCGCGATGACCTGGCTGGGCGTGCTGTTCCTGATGACCCTGTGCCTGCTGGCCGCCGACCTGCTCACCGGCTTCGGGCTCTGGTGGCGCGAGCGCGCCCCACGCTTCCTCGCCGTCGGCGCGGTGGCGGGCATCCTGGTAAGCGCCTTCGCCATCTTCCAGGCCGTGCGCGCGCCGGCGGTGAGCGAATACGAGGTGGCGCTGAAGAACCTGCCGGCAAACCTGGACGGCATGGTGCTGGTGGCCGTCACCGACATCCACCTGGGCGCCCAGCGCAGATCGGGCTGGATGGCGCAGCGCGTGGCGCAGATCAATGCGCTGCGGCCGGACGCGGTGCTGATGGTGGGCGACCAGGTCGAGGACAATCCGCTGGGCGAGCCCGAGCTGGCCGGCGTGCTGCGCGGCCTGAAGGCCCCGCGCGGCGTGTGGGCGGTCACCGGCAACCACGAGTTCTACGGCGACGTCGATACGACCATCACCGAATTCGCGGCCGGCGGCGTGCGCTGGCTGCGCAACGAGAAGGTGGAGCTGGCGCCGGGCCTGGTGCTGGCGGGGATCGACGACATCGGCCGCAGCATGCGCGGCGGCGCCGAATACCTGGGCGGCCTGGAGACGGTCGTCCCCGGCAAGAGCGATGCGCGGAGCGATGCGGCGACCATCCTGCTGTGCCACATCCCGGCCACCCGCGTCGTCGAGGGAGCGGCCGCGCGCGGCGTCGACCTGATGCTCTCCGGGCATACCCACGGCGGCCAGATCTGGCCCTTCAACTTCCTGGTCGAACGGCGCTTCCCGCGCTACATGGGCGAGTACAAGGTCGGCGACATGGCGCTGGTGGTCAGCCGCGGCGCCGGCGGCTGGGGGCCGCGCATGCGCCTGTGGCGCGCCGGCGAGATCGTCAAGCTGACGCTGCGCGCGGCGCGCCCGGGCGCCTGACCGCCTGATCGCCTAGCCCTGCGCCTGCCCCCGCGCCTGCGCGCCTTCCTTCGGCCCGATCGCCCGATCCAGGGCGGCGCGCGCCAGCAGGCGGGTCGAGTCGAGGGTCGGCAGGCGCGAATTGTCCTTGTTGATGACGAGCGGGATCTCGGTGCAGCCGAGCACCACGGCGTCGCAGCCCTCGGCCGCCAGCGTCTGGATCACGCTCTGGAAACGCGGGACGGCCTCGGCGTTCACGACGCCGTACACCAGCTCGTCCATGATGAGACGGTTGATGTCCTCGCGCTGTTCAGGCGTCGGGCGCACGCTCTCGATGCCCAGGGCCCGCAGCCTGGCGGGATAGACCTCGCTCTCGACCAGCCAGCGCGTGCCGAGCAGGCCCAGCCTGCGATAGCCGCGCGCAAGCGCCTGTTCGGCGACCGCATCGACGATGTGCAGCCAGGGCAAGGGCGAGCGCTTCTCGATGAGGGGCAGCGCCTGGTGGATGGTGTTGTCGGGACAGATGAGGAAGTCGGCGCCGGCGCGGGCCAGTTTCTCGGCCGAGGACAGCATCAGTTCGCCCACGCCTTCCCAGTCGCCGCGCTCGATGCGGGTCACGTAGTCGGCCAAGGATGGGGTGTGCATGCTGACTTCGGGGTGCGCGTGCGGACCGAGCCGCTTGGCGCCTTCGATGCAGATGGTGCGGTAGCACAGCGCGGCGCCTTCGGCCGAACAGGCGACGATGCCGATGTGTTGCACGCCGTGTTGCGCGATGTGTTCGGTCATGTGGCAGGTCTCCTCGTACACGTGGGAAACACGCAGGCGGGCAGGCGCCTGCGCCTGCCGCCAGTGTAAACGATCAGTCTGCCGCCGGTGCGTACGGGCCGTGCGGCCGGCTCAGCGGTTCTGGTCTTCCCGTGCCGAATTGCCCTGGTCGCGGTCGGTCTCGGTGCTGCGCATGCCGCCCGAGCCCTGCTGGTTCAGTTGGCCCTCCTGCGGCTGTGCGCCCGACTGGCGGTTGCCGGCGCCGCTGCCGGTGCGGTTGCCGATGCCTTCCATGCCGGTCTGCAGTTCGCCCTTGCCGTGCGGGTTCTGGAAACCCTCGGCGCCGCCGCCCTGGTCCGAATCCGAGGCCAGCAGGTCGTCGGTGCGGGCATCCTGCCGGCTGCCCGCCGCCCCGGCCTGGCCCGACATGCTGCCGATGTCGCCGGTTCCGCCGGCGCCCATGCTGCCTGCGCTGCTGGTTCCGTCCTTGGTGATCTGGTCCCAGGAACGGCCTTGTACGTCCTTCTTGTCGGTTGACGTAGACATGATGATCTCCGGTGTCGTTGCTGTGCGGACGATGATAAGCGCCCCGCAAATCCTTGCAATAGGCACACGGGCGTCGGTCCTGTAGGACTCGCCGCACGGCCGCGCGCCAGCCTGGGGCCGCGCTCAGGCGTTCGGCTGGGCCTCGGCGGGACGGGGAATGCGTTCGAGCTGCAGCCGCGCCAGCGTCGGGTACAGCGGCGGACTGATCAGGCGGGCGATGAAGCTGGCCACCAGGGCGCAGCTCATCAGGCTCAGCACCATGGCGTGGCCGTTCACCATTTCCATGACGATGATGAAGGCGGTCAGCGGCGCCTGGGTGGCGGCCGCCAGGAAGCCGACCATGCCCAGCGCGATGAGCGCCGGGACCTGGGTATGGAAGACCACGAGCGCGACGTCGTTGCCGAGCGCCGCGCCGATGGCGAGCGAGGGCGCGAAGATGCCGGCAGGAACGCCCGACCAGGTGCTCAGCCAGGTCGCCAGGAACTTGAAGGGGGCATAGGCCACGTGCATCACGCCCGTCCCCTCGACCATGGCGCGGGTCGACGAGTAGCCGGAACCGAAGGTGGCGCCGTCGGTGACCAGGCCGATCAGGGCCACGATCAGGCCGCACAACGCGGCGAACACGACCGGCCGGCGTCCGCGCAGGCGGCTCATCGGGTCGCAGCCCAGCCCGCGCAGCGAGGTGATCAGGAGGCGCGAGAACAGGCCGCCGGCGACGCCGGCCAGCACGGTCAGCCCCAGGCCCGGCAACAGGAGAGCCAGGTCGAGGTGGGCGACGCGGATCACGCCGAAATAGGTGGCGTTGCCGTACACCGAGACGGCGACCAGGCCGCCCAGCACGATCGCGGTAATGATCAGGCCGCTGTTACGCTGTTCCGGCGCGCGCGCCAGTTCTTCGATCGCGAACATCACGCCCGCCAGCGGCGTGTTGAAGGCGGCGGCGATGCCGGCCGCGCCGCCGGCCACCAGCAGGCCGTGCACGTGGATGCTGCGGTGTTGCGGAATCAGGCGGCGCGCCTGCAGCATGACGCCGGCCGCGATCTGCACCGACGGGCCTTCGCGCCCCAGCGACAGGCCGCCCAGCAGGCCGCCGGCGGTCAGCAGGATCTTCGCCAGGCTCAGGCGCACCGATACGAACAGGCCGCGCGAGCTGCTGTCTACCCCGGAGTCGAGGGCCGCCATTACCTGGGGGATGCCGGACCCGGCGGCGCCGGGGGCGAAGCGGCGGGTGCACCAGACGATGACGGCCGCCACCAGTGGCGTCCACAAGAGGGGGCTCCACCACCAGGTCGCGCGCAGGTGGTCGAACAGATCGGCGGCCTGCTCCGCCAGCGCCGTGAACCCGACGATGACCAGGCCGGAAAGCACCGCCAGGCCGACCACGACAGCCCTGCCCCACCATCGCTGCCAGTCGGAGAACTCGGAGCGCATCGCGTCGCGCCAGTCATGACCGCGCCCGCTCCTGGGTGCAGGGTGCTCGCCGCCTTCCGGCGGCGAACCGCCCGGATCTGTCCTTGTCATCTGACCGCTTTTTGTCTGGAGAAAAGAAAAAGGGAGCCCAGGGGCGCCCATTGCCATGGTAAGGGAAAATTACTCTGAGCGCAATTACATTTGTAGGAATGTACCGCAGGCGTCCGTTTGCCGTTGACCCGGCAGGCGGACGCAGCGCCGACACCCAAACGGCGCGCCGGCGCATTCGATTGACGCCTGCAGCTTTCCGTCCTGTCAAGCTCAGCGAAATAGATTTGTACAAATGGAGACTTTGGGCAACAATCGCGTTTTTCAGTTGCCGGGCGCCGTCAGGCGCACCGATTGCAGGAGTTCCCATGTACCTTGTCGTTTCCTACCCCCGCCGGGCCGCCGCGCCCGCCGGCCCGCGACCGGTTCCCGCGCGCAGGAGGAATGCATGAGCCGCCCCGACCCGACGGCCCTGCTCGACACCGCCTCGCCCGCTTCGCCGCCCGAGCCGCCGCCGTCCGTCTCGCACCGCTTCAGCCTGCTGCACGACAAGGCGGACGACGACGTCATCGACAAGAGCATCCGCGCCGGCGTCGAACTGAGCGGCGCCACGCCCTGGATCCTGATCTTCGCGATCCTGGTGGCGTCGATCGGCCTGAACACCAACTCGACGGCGGTGATCATCGGCGCGATGCTGATCTCGCCGCTGATGGGCCCGATCGTGGGCATCGGCTACGGCATCGGCATCTTCGACTTCCCGCTGATCCGGCGCTCCCTGCTCAATCTCGGGATTGCGGCCGGCATCAGCCTGGCGACCTCGACCCTGTACTTCCTCGTCACGCCACTGCAGGAAGCGCAGTCGGAACTGCTGGCGCGCACCACGCCCACGCTGTGGGACGTCCTGATCGCGCTGGCCGGCGGCCTGGCCGGCATCATCGGCATCACCCGGCGCGAGAAATCGAACGTGATTCCGGGCGTGGCGATCGCCACCGCCCTCATGCCGCCGCTGTGCACGGCCGGTTACGGCCTGGCCAACGGCGACTGGGCCATGTTCGGCGGCGCCTTCTACCTGTTCTCGATCAACTGCGTCTTCATCGCGGCGTCGACCGTGATCGTGATCGAATACCTGCGCCTGCCGCACCGCAAGTTCGTCGACCCGCGGGTCGAGCGCCGCGTGAAGCGCACCCTGATCGCCGTGGTGACCCTGACCGCGCTGCCCAGCATCTACCTGGCGATCCAGCTGGTCGACAATGAAGTCTTCGACAGCCGCGCCCGCCAATTCATCCGCCAGGAATTCCATGCGGCCCAGACCCACGTGGTCGATACCAACCTGTCCGCGCTCGAACGCAAGATCGAACTGACCCTGGTCGGCGCCCGCATGCCGGCCGAAGCCATCGGCGCGATCGAGAAGAAACTTGCGGACGCGGGCCTGGCCGGGACCCGGCTGCTCGTCCACCAGGCCGAGGACAGCCGGGTCGACGTCACCAGCCTGAAGGCCGATATCCTTGCCGAGATTTTCCGCGACACCCAGAACGGGCTGCGCGAGCGCGACGCCACGATTGCCGAACTGCGCGCGCAGCTCGCACGCCGCGCCGCCTGGGACAAGACCGCGCTGGATATCGCCGCCGAACTGACCGCCCAATATCCAGGCTGCACTGACGTGCTGGTCGGCAATGTGGTGGTCACCGCCGCCGAGGACGGCAGCACCCAGCAGGTGCCGATCTTGAGCGCCCGCTGCACGCGCGCGCTCAAGCCCGACGAGCTCGAGCGCGCCCAGGCATGGCTGAAGGCGCGCACCAAGTCGCCCGGCGCGCGCCTGATGCTGGTCACGCCGTCCGCGCGGGCGCGGCGCTGAGCCGGCGCCCTGGCCGGGATTATTTTTGCAAGTACAGCACGCGGCCGTTCAGCTTGATGTTGCCGGCGCCGGTGGCCATGTCTTCGCCGCCGGTCAGGGTGCCGCCGCCGGT
Organism: Pseudomonadota bacterium; assembly: GCA_040755875.1. Taxonomy (GTDB): domain Bacteria; phylum Pseudomonadota; class Gammaproteobacteria; order Burkholderiales; family Burkholderiaceae_D; genus Telluria. The sequence continues at coordinate 326,776 of JBFLZJ010000005.1, forward strand.
GATGCGGGCGTACTTGCCGGTACCGCCGGTGACCTGGAAGCTGGCGCCCGAGAATACGTATTTCGTGCCCTCGCCGGTCGGCACGAACTGGCCGCTGTAGTTGGCGTAGATCTGGTCGCCCGAGGTGGTCATGACGATGAACTTGCCGCCGCTGAAGTTGAACAGCGGGCCGACCGGGGTGATGCAGTCGGTCGCGATGAAGACCACCTTGCCCATCAGCGCGCTCTCGCCGTGGCCGCTGATGGTGCCGCCGAACTTCGACGGGCAACGCTCCGCGGGACCGACGGCTTCGACCAGCACGCCCTCGACGTCGAGGGTTTTGTAAACCCAGCCGCCTGCCGAGGCCTGGGCCGTCGCGGCCAGCAGCAGGGAAGCGGTGAGGGCGCGCAGGGTGTTCTTAAACATGAGCATCTCCGATGGGTGGTGTGTAAAATCTCATAATATATTTTTTGTAATTTTTCCGTCGCACAGCTCGGCCGTACCGGGTCGGGCTCATGCACGGCGGATGGCGCTGCCGTGCGCCTGCATCGCGCCCGCTGCGTTACAACACCATCAACTCATCACATCGGAGAATCCATGCGCGTCGCCACTTTCAACGTCAACGGCATCGGCAGCCGCCTGGGCGGCCTGCTTCAGTGGCTGGAAGAAACGAAACCGGACGTCGCCTGCCTGCAGGAGCTGAAGGCGCCCCAGGAGCGTTTCCCGCTGGCGGAAATCAACGCCGCCGGCTACGGCGCGATCTGGCAGGGGCAGAAGAGCTGGAACGGGGTGGCGATCCTGGCGCGCGGAGTCGAGCCGGTCGAGGTCACGCGCGGCCTGCCCGGCGACCCGAGCGACGAGCAGAGCCGCTACCTGGAGGCGGTGGTCAACGACATCGTGGTCTGCGGGCTGTATCTGCCGAACGGCAATCCGGCGCCGGGGCCGAAGTTCGACTACAAGCTGGCCTGGTTCGAGCGCCTGATCGCACGCGCGGCCCAGCTCATCGACACCGGGGCGAAGGTCGTGATCGCCGGCGACTTCAACATCATGCCGACCGAGCTCGACGTCTACAAGCCGGAACGCTGGGTGAACGACGCGCTGTTCCGGCCCGAGAGCCGGGAAGCCTTCCACCGCCTGATCAACCAGGGCTGGACGGATTCGTTGCGCGCGATGCACCCGGACGAGGTGATCTACACCTTCTACGATTACTTCCGCAATGCCTACGGCCGCAACGCCGGGCTGCGCATCGACCACCTGCTGCTCAGCCCCAGCCTGGCGCCGGCCTTGCGCGCCGCAGGCACCGACCACGAGGTGCGCGGACGCGAAAAACCGAGCGACCACGTGCCGACCTGGGTGGAACTCGATTTGAGCGCGTTGAAGTCGTAGTCGGAGGCTGCTGCCGCGACCGTAGGGTGGGCACGCCGTGCCCACGCGGAACGCGCTGCAGTGTTAGCAGACTTCGAGCCCGGACGGTGGGTAGTTGCCGGCTCTTGCGGATGATCATTCGAGGCGCTTCGACGTTTCCGCGCCACGTCTGAAGCAGCGCCAGCACGTGCGGGCTTGCGCGTGGGCACGGAGTGCCCACCCTACGGGGAGCGCCGCGTAGTCATCAGCGGTTGCTGCGGTCCGCCAGGAACTGCTGCGCCCGCGGATGGGTCGGATTATTGAAAAACTCCTCGGGCGTGCCCTGCTCCAGGATCCGCCCTTCGCTCATGAACCAGATGCGGTCCGCCACGTCGCGCGCGAAGCCCATCTCGTGGGTCACGCAGACCATGGTCATGCCCTGCCCGGCCAGCTTGCGCATTACCTGCAGCACTTCGCCGACCATTTCCGGATCGAGGGCGCTGGTCGGCTCGTCGAACAGCATGATGGGCGGACGCATCGCCAGCGCGCGGGCGATCGCCACGCGCTGCTGCTGGCCGCCCGAGAGCTGGTGCGGGTAGGCGTCCGCCTTGTGCGCCAGGCCGACCTGGTCGAGCAGGTCGAGGGCGTACGCCCTGGCCTTGGCCTTCGTCGCGCGCTTCAGGTTCACCGGCGCCAGCATGCAGTTCTCCAGCGCCGTGAGGTGCGGGAACAGGTTGAAGTGCTGGAACACGAAGCCGATGCCCGCTCGCAGCGCGTTCACGTCGAGGCCGCGCGCGTGGATGTCGCGGCCGTCGATGGCGATACGTCCGCCGTCGATTTCCTCGAGGCGGTTGAGGGTGCGGATCAGGGTCGACTTGCCGGAACCCGAGGGGCCGCACACGACCACGACCTCGTTCCGCGCGACGCTTTCGGTCACGTCGACCAGCGCGTGGTAGTCGCCGTACCACTTGTTGACTTTATCGAGGACGATCATCGTTCGAACTTTCTTTACGACGGAGCGCCCGAACGGCCGAGGCGGCGTTCAAGCAGGAAGGCCAGCCGGGACAGGCCGAAGCACAGGACGAAATAGGTCAGCGCGAGGATGATGTAGACCTCGACCGCCTTGGTGAACACCAGGGTGTTGACCTGGGTGGCGATGAAGGACACCTCGGACAGGCCGATGATGTAGCCCAGCGAGGTCGCCTTGATGGTCGCCACCAGCTGGTTGACCAGCGAGGGCAGCACATGGCGCAGCGCCTGCGGCAGCAGGACCAGGCGCAGCGCCTGGACGTAATTCAGACCGAGCGAACGGGCGCTTTCCATCTGCCCCTTGGGCAGCGCCTTGAGGCCGGCGGCGACGATCTCGGCGAGATACACCGAGTCGAACAGCACCAGGGTCATCAGCATGGTGGTGGCCTGGCCGGTCTTCACGCCGGTCACCGCCGGCAGGAAGAAGTAGGCCCAGAACACCACCAGCAGCAGCGGCACCGCCCGCACCACCTGCACCAGCGCGGCGGTCGGCCAGCGCAGCGCGCGCCAGGGAGAGACGCGGGCCACGCCCAACAGCAGGCCGAGCGGCATCGCCAGCAGCAGCGCGGCGCCGGACAGCAGCACGGTCAGGGACAGCCCGCCCAGCGGCCCGTTCGGGTATTGGCCGACGAGGAAGTACAGCCAGTATTCCTGGATCAGTTCGATCATGCTCCGCTCCCTCCTGTCATGCGGTACGGACCGGGAAGCGGCGCTGGTAGAGCTGCGCGGCCAGGGAGATGAGGAGCGACACCGTCAGGTAGGCCAGCGTCGCGAAGGTGAAGGCCTCGACGCTGCGAAAGCTCGCGGTCTCGACGCGGGCCGCCTGGTACATCATCTCCGCCGCGCCGATCACGGTGGCCACGCTGGTGTCCTTCCACAGGTTCACCGTCTGCGACAGCAGCGGCGGCACGGCGATGCGGATCGCCTGCGGCATCAGCACCAGGCGCACGGCCGCGATTCGCCCGAGGCCGAGCGAACGCGCCGCCTCGACCTGGGCGCGCGGGACGGCGCGGATGCCGCTGCGGATGTCCTCGGCCATGTGCACGCCGCTGTACAGGCTCAGGGCGATCACGGCGCAGATGGCTTCCGGATTGCTGTCGTAGAGGGCCATCTTCAGCGGTTCGGGCAGCAGTTCGGGGAAGGCGAAGTACCAGAACAGCAGGTGGGCCAGCAGCGGCACGTTGCGGATACCCTCGACGATGGTCGCGCCGACGCCTTGCAGGAGGCGGTTCGGCGAGCTGCGCATCAGCGCCAGCAGCGCACCGAAAGGCAGCGCCAGCACGAAGCTGGCGGCCGTCAGTTGCAGGGAGAGGATGAGGCCCTGCACCAGCCAGTCATGGTACTGGCCGGACTGCAGGATGCCGGGGTCGAAAAACGTCAAGGCTTACTGCTCAGATCTTGTCGGTATGGATGGTGAAGGCGCGCTTGGCGATGTTCGGGCGGGTGCCCGGGCCATACCATTTATTGAAGAGCCCGTTCGCCGCGCCGCTGCTTTCCAGTTCGCGCAGGGTGGCGTCGACCACGCCCTTCAGGTTCTTTTCGCCCTTGCGCAGGCCGAGCGCGATCGACTCGACGCCGATGCTGGTCGGCAGGATGGTGAAGTTCTTCGCGGCCGGGCCCAGCTTGCCGTAGTCAGCCAGCAGCGAGGACTCGTCGTTCACGTAGGCGATGCCCTTGCCCTGCTGCAGGGCCTGGAAGGCCTGCTGGGTGTTCTCGAAGGTGACGACGTTCGCCGTCGGGACGGCTGCGCGGATATTCGTTTCCTGGGTGCCGCCGCGGACGGTGACGACCTTCTTGCCCGCGAGCTGGGGCAGCGCCTTGATGCCGCTGGCGGCGCGCACCATGACTTTCGATCCGGTGACGAAGTGGGTCAGCGCGAAGTCGACCTGCGACTCGCGTTCCTTGTTGTGGGTGAGCGTGGCGGCCAGCACGTCGACGTGGCCCTGCTGCAGCTCGGGAATGCGCGCGGCGACCGACAGTTGCTTGAACACCGGCTTGACGCCGATCTTCTTTGCCACCGCCTTCGCGATGTCGATTTCATAACCGACCAGTTCGCGCGTCTTCGGATCGATGAAGCTGTTCGGTTCGTCCGTGCCGAGCACGCCGAAGACGATCTCGCCCTTCTTCCTGATGTCGGCGAGCTGGTCGGCGTGGGCGCTGGCTGCGAACGACAGTTGCGCGGTCAGCGCGATGGCGCAGGCGATGAATGTGCGGCGGGTTTTCAAGAACGTCTCCAAACGGCTGAATTGTCGAACCGTGGAGTATATGACATATGCATTGAAGCAAGAACGATCAATTTTCTATATAGACATTCGGCTTTGCTATAAGTGAAACCACACCCCGGCGGGCGGGGTGTGGTTTTCCGCGGACCTGGTTGCCTGCGGACGTGGCGCCTGCAGACGGCTATCCCGGTCCGGCGCTCAGTTCGTGCCGGCGCCGCTGCCCGTGCCGTTACCCGAGGCTGCGCTCGAACCCGCAGCGCTGGCGCCGGCCGAGACCGAGCCGGCCAGCGTTGCCGAAGCCGGCAGTCCTGCGCTGCCCGCGCGGCCAGCGGCGCCCTTCACGCCGGCGATCACCGAACCGGCCGTGCCGGCGGCGCCGCTGGCCGCGCCCTTGGCGATACCGCGGGCATTCGCCGCCGTCGCTCCCGCATAGGCGCGGGTGGCGCCGACCTGATTGCGCGCGCCCGCCACCGCCGGCGCCGCCGCAGCCGCGGCTTGCGTGCGGGCCGCGCCGGCCAGATCGCGCGCCTGTCCGGCGGGGACGCCCGGGGCCAGCGCGACCGAGGCTTCGCCCGCGCCCTCACCCTGGGCGCTGGCGCCGACACTGCCCTGGCCTGCCCCAACGGACGCCGAGCGGCTGGCGCCCGCTTGTCCTGCGAGCGCGCCGCCGAGCGCGCCGGTGGCGGATGCCGGAGCGGCAGCCGTATCGGCTGCGCCGCCTGCGCTGCCTGCACCGGCGAGATTGCCGGTCAAGGCCGCGGCCGGGCGGCCGATTCCGGCTGCCAGGCCGGCGCCGCCCGCATCGAGCGCATTGCGCGGCGCGCTGCCGGCGGCCGGGGCCGAGGCCGCGCTGGCGGTGTCGCGGCTCAGCGCGCCGCCCAACTGGCCCGTCACCGAAGGCGCCGCGGCGCGCGCGCTGCCGCTGCCCTCGGCCCTGCCGCTCCCGGCCGCCTCGACGTGGCGTTCGATCGTGCGCTGGCCCAGCAGCGAACCACGGCTGCCCATGGGTTCCGTGCCGCCCATCCGTGCCCCCATGCCGCCGCCGCCGCCGATCATGCCGCCCAGCGAGCCGCCGAGGCCGCCGCCGCCGCCGCCGCCGAGCAGTTGGGCATGGGCCGAGGCTGCGGCGCCCAGGGTCAGTGCGATAGCGATACTGCGGGCGATGTTGTTGACGATGTGCGTTTTTTTCATGTTCGTATCTCCTGTAAGTGGCGCGGACAATCCTGCGCCGTTATCAGGAAAACGAGCGGGCTCGACGGTTTATTCCATCGCCCTGAAAAAAAAATGTCAACGAAAGCGCGACGGGTCCATCCGCAGCCCCGCGCCGACCACGCCGAAGCCGAGCGCATGGCGCGCGGCCGGGTCGGAATGCGCCGCCTGCTGCGCCAGCGCCGCGACCGCCTGCGCCGCGCCCTCGCGGTCCGGCCGCGGCAGCCGCTGCGACAACAGCGCCGCGACCAGCGGCGCCGCGAACGAGGTGCCGCGCACCTGGCGGTAAGGCGGCCGGCCCACCGTGGCGCTCACCATCTGGCTGCCCGGCGCCGCGAACATCACCTGCGGGCCTTGCGCGGCCTCGGGCAGCGGGCGGCCCTGGCGGTCCACGCCCGTCACGCCGACCACGCCCGGATAGCTGGCCGGGTACAGGGGCGGCGCCGCCGGGCCGTCGTTGCCGACCGCCGCCACCAGCAGGTGGCCGCGCCCCACCATGGCCGCCACCGAGCGCCCCAGCAGGGCATTGGGCGGACCGACCAGGCTGATGTTGACGACACCGATCTTGCTGCGCGCCATCCAGGCCAGGGCCGCGACAATGCGTTCGGCCGAGCCGCCGACCGGGCTGTCGCAATAGATGTCGGCGGCGTACAGGCGCGCGCCCGGGGCCGCGCCTTCGAAACGGCCGGCGCGCCCGACCATCAGGGCCGCGACCGCCGTGCCGTGCGGCGCCGGGTGGACCGCGCCCTCGCAGCCGAAGCGTTCGATCGTGCTGCCCTCGAACACCGGGTGCTCCGTATCGACGCCGCTGTCGATCAGGCCGACCACGCCGCCACGGGCCGCTCCCTCGGGCACGGCGCCCGCCCCGGCCGCGCCGCTGCCCGTATACAAGTGGTTGAAATCGTAGCCGCCATCCGGGTCGAGCGCGCGCAGGCGGGCCAATGCTTCCGCGGTCGACAGGGACTCGGGCACCCGCAGTACGACCAGCGCCTCGCCCAGCTCCTCGAAACGCTGCTCGCGCAGCACCGTCATGCCGAGCGCCAGCGCCGCGCGCAAGGCCTCGGGACTGGGCGCACTGGCCAGGATCTCGCGCCGCACGACGGGCGCGCCGCGCGGATCGGGCTCGACCAGCTTCGGGTAACGCTCCAGCAACTGGCCGACCTGGCCCAGGCGCAGCCCGGAGAGCTCTCCCGGCACGGCGCGGTCGAGCAGGCGCTCGGCCGGCCGCGTCAGGTTGTCCAAGCCGGACTGGCCTGGCGGGCCTATCTGCGGCAGTCCCAGGGAGGGCAGGCGCAGTTGGGCGGCGGCGGGCGCGCTCCAGCATGCCGCGACCGCGGCGCAGAGCATCAGGAACGAGGAAAGGCGGCGTGAAGTCATGGACGCGATCATACCTTCTATAGTCTGAGGAAGTTTCTTAATGAAAAACGTTTGAGCGATGGAATAAAATCCCTCCTGCCATCGTTATATCGTCATGAACCGCGCGATCCGCACCACGCGATGTGAACCACTGACCCTATGCTTGCCACCGACCTTGCCGCCCTGCTCCCGCGCCTGCGCCGCTTCGCCCGCTCCATCACCTTCCACCGGGAGGACGCCGACGACCTGGTCCAGGTCGCGATGGAACGCGCGCTCGGCCGCAGCGAACAATTTACCGAGGGGACGAGGCTCGACAGCTGGATGTTCCGCATCGTGAAGAACGCCTGGATCGACGAAGTCCGCAGCCGCGTGCGCCGCGACCAGGTGTTCGCGCCCGAGGAGGAAGGCGAACAGGTCGGCGACGATTCCGCCGAAGCGCAGCAGCAGCGGCTCGCCGTGCACAAGGCGATGAGCCTGCTGTCCGAGGAGCACCGCCTGGTGGTCGGCCTGGTGCTGGTCGACGGCCTGTCCTACAAGGACGCGGCCGAGGCGCTGGACATCCCGATCGGCACCCTGACCAGCCGGCTGGCGCGGGCGCGCGACGCATTGCAGAAACTCTTGTCCGATGAAGCGAGGACCATGACATGAACTTTTCCGACGAAACCCTGATGGCCTATGCCGACGGCGAACTGGACGAGCCGCAGCGCAGCGCCGTCGAACAGGCGATGCGCACCGATCCGCAGGTCGCCGCCGCGGTCGAGCGCCACCGCGCCTTGCGCGCCAAGGTGTCCGGCGCCTATGCCGGCGTCCTGGACGAGCCGGTTCCCGAACGGCTGCGCCCGGCGCCCCCGGCCCCGAGCGTGGTCTCGCTCGACGCGGTGCGCGAGGCGCGCAGGCAGGCCGCCGCAGCCGCGCCGGCCAGGCCGGCCGAGGTGCGCCGCCCGGCCTGGCTGCAATGGGGCGCCCTTGCCGCCTCGCTCGTCGTCGGCGTGCTGGCCGGCAGCGCCTGGCTGGGTGGCGGCGAGCGAGCCTGGGTGAGCGCGGACGCGAACGGCCGCCTGGTCGCCGGCGCCGCGCTGGCGAGCGCGCTCAGCGACCAGCTCGCCAGCGACCAGGCCCAGGGCCCGGTGCGCATCGGCACCAGTTTCGCGACGAAGGACGGCAACTATTGCCGCAGCTTCCAGCTCGAGGGCAGCGCCGGCCTGGCCTGCCGGGCGGGCGACAGCTGGCGCATTCCCGTGTTCAAGGAAGGCGCGGCGGCCGATACCGAATACCGCCAGGCGGCCAGCGGGATGCCGGCGGCGGTGCTGGAAGCCATCGACGAGCGCATCGAGGGCGCGGCGCTCGACGCCGCGGCCGAGCGCGCGGCCCGCGAACGCGGCTGGAAACGCTGAGCCGCGCGGCCCGGCTTCCCGCAGCGCCGGCACGGAAAGCGGCCGGCCGACGGCCTTGCCTTGCGTGCTATACAATCAAGTTGGCGCGGCGCCCATGGAAGCGCCGCCAACTTATTTTGGAGAAATCATGTCGGGCTATAGCATCAACATCGAAGAAAAAACGCTCGCGGGCAATAACTTCCGCGAAGTCCTGTACACCACCCAGCGCAGCCAGCTGGTCATCATGACGCTGCAGCCGGGCGAAGAGATCGGCATGGAGCACCATACCGGCCACGACCAGTTCATCCGCGTCGAAGCGGGCCAGGGCGTCGCCGTCCTGGACGGCGAGAAGCATGCGCTGGAAGACGGCGTCGCCGTCGTGATCCCGGCCGGCACCGAGCACAACGTGATCAACACCTCGCAGAGCGAGCCGCTGCGCCTCTACACCCTGTACACCCCGCCCGAGCATCCGGACGGCATCGTGCACGCGACCAAGGCGGAAGCGGACGAGTACGAGAAGCATCACCACGGCGAGTAAGCGCCCTGCCGGGCTGCCTGGCGGCCCTGGTCCTTACAAAGTGCGGGCGCGCGCTTCCAGCAAGGCGCGCTCGCGCGCATTCGCCGTCATCGCCGCCGCCCGCTCGAACTCGGCGCGCGCCTCGTTCCGTCTTCCCAGTTTTTCCAGCAGGTCGCCGCGCACGCTCGGCAGCCACTGGTAGCCCCGCAGCGCATCGGTTCCCGCCAGCGCATCGACCAGCGCCAGGCCGGCCGCCGGTCCCTCGGCCATGCCGACCGCCACCGCGCGGTTCAGCTCGACCACGGGCGAAGGCAGGACCCGCGCCAGTTCCCCGTAGAGCGTGGCGATGCGCGCCCAGTCGGTCTCCCGGGCGGTGCGGGCCCGCGCATGGCAGGCGGCGATCGCGGCCTGCAGCGCATAGGGTCCGGACGCCCCGCCGAGCTGCTCGGCGCGGGCCAGCGCCGCCAGGCCGCGCCGGATCAGGATGCCGTCCCAGCGTGCGCGGTCCTGGTCCAGCAGCAGCACCGGGCGCCCCGCCCCGTCGACCCGCGCTTTCGCGCGCGAGGCCTGCAGCTCCATCAGCGCGATCAGGCCGTGGGCTTCCGGCTCCCCGGGCGCGAGCTGGGCCAGCATGCGGCCCAGGCGCAACGCTTCCTCGATCAGGGCCGGGCGCATCCAGTCCTCGCCCGCGGTCGCGGTGTAGCCCTCGTTGAAGACCAGGTAGACCACCTCGAGCACCGTGCCGAGGCGCTCGGCCAGTTCCCCGGGCGGCGGCAGCTCGAAGGGAATCCCGGCCTGCCCCAGGCTGCGCTTGGCGCGCACGATGCGCTGGGCGATGGTCGCTTCGGGCACCAGGAAGGCGCGCGCGATTTCGTGGGTGGCCAGGCCGCCGACCAGCTTCAGGGTCAGGGCCAGCCGGGCTTCCTTCGAGAGGATGGGATGGCAGGCGATGAACATCAGGCGCAGCAGGTCGTCGCCCACGTCGTGGCGGGCGGCGTCGAGGCTGTCGACGAAATCAGGCACCAGGTGGGCCTCCTGGGCCTCCAGGTCCAGCCCGATCTGCTGGAGCTTTTCCCGGAAGGCCTTGTCGCGGCGCAAGCGGTCGAGCGCGGCGTTCTTCGCCGTGCGCATCAGCCAGGCGCCGGGGTTGTCGGGAACGCCAGACGCGGGCCAGGTCTCGAGGGCGGCGACCAGCGCGTCCCCGGCCAGTTCCTCGGCCAGGCCGAGGTCGCGCACCAGGCGCGCGACGCCGGCCACGATCCTGGCCGACTCGATGCGCCAGACCGCGCCGATCGCCTTGGCTACGCGGTCGTCCATCAGGACTGGGGCGGCACCGCGTTCGGATCCATGTACATCAGCTCCCAGACGTGGCCGTCCGGATCCTCGAAGCCGTGCTGGTACATGAAACCGTAGTCCTTGTGCTCGTTCGGCGCCCGTCCGCCGGCGGCGAGCGCCTTGGCCACCAGGGCGTCGACCTCCTCGCGGCTCTCGCACGACAGGCAGGTCAGCACCTCGGTGCTGGTCCTGGCGTCGGCCACCGGCTTCGTGGTGAAGCTCTGGAAGTAGCTTTCCTGGAGCAGCATCGCGTAGATGTGCTCGCTGATCACCATGCACAGCGCCTTGTCGTCGCTGAACTGGGGATTGAAGGAAAAGCCGAGGCTGCCGAAGAAGGCGCGGGTCCGGTCGATGTCCTTGACCGGCAGGTTGACGAAAATCTGCTTGTGCATGTTCTTCCCTTTCTGGACCGTGATTCCGTGATGCCGCTCAGGCTTGCGTCTGGGCGCCCGCTTCCAGCTCGCGGAAGCGCTCCAGGGCCTCGGTCTGGGCGAAATCGTCGAGTTCGAACACCTGGCGCACCTCGATCTCCGCGTCCAGCCCCTCGCCGCGCGGGTTCGGGAAGCGGCGCGCCCATTCCAGCGCCTCCTCGCGCGAGCGCACCTGGATCATGGTGTAGCCGGCGATCATTTCCTTCGATTCCGTGAACGGCCCGTCGATCACGCTGCGTTCCTTGCCGTCGTAGCGGATGCGAAAGGCGCGGCTGCTCGGATGCAGGCCATTTGCGTCGAGCAGGACGCCGGCGCGCGCCAGTTCCTGGTGGTAGTCGGCCATGGCGTTAAGCAATTCCTCGCCCGGCATGACGCCGGCTTCGGACTCGGGGGTGGCCTTGACGATGATCATGAAGCGCATGTCGTTCTCCTCTGTATTGAAAGACTGCCTGGCCCGGGGCGATCCGCCCCGTGAAAACCGGCTTTCGACAGCACGACGAACGGGCGCGCCGGAATTCGACACGCCATGCAAAAAAAAATCTGCGGATTTCGATGTTCAGCTTTCGAAGCAGGGCGCCAGCGCCCGCACTTCGATGGTGGCCCACTCGGCCGCCGGGCAACGCGCGGCGAGCGCCAGGGCCTCCTCGCGGGTGGCGACGTTCACATGGTAGAAGCCGCCGATCATTTCCTTGGCCTCGGCAAAGGGCCCGTCGACCACCTGGGCCTTGCCGCCTGCCAGCGTGACGCGCGCCGCTTTCGACAGCGGCGCCAGCGACTGGGCGCCGAGCAGGACGCCCTCCTCGCGCAAGGCGTCGCCGAAGCGCAGCATGCGCTCGTAGACGGCGCGGCCCTCGGGTTCGCTGCGCGTGGCGCGCTGGCCGACGGGTTCCTGGATCAGCAACATATAGGACATGGGCATTTCCTTCCGGGTTGTAGACGCAAAGACAAGCGCTATTCTACGGCCGAGCGGCCCGGTAAAGCACGCTGCGGCGCGCAATCGTCAAGCCACGCGTCAGCGTGCGCGCGCCGCGTCGACGCCGCCCCGTGTCGGCCCCTCAGAAGTACTTGGACAGGTAAAACGCGCCGGAATCCGGGAAGACCGTGGCGATCCGCGCGCCCTGCAGGCGCGGCAGCAGCCTGGCGATGCCGGCGCTCACGCAGCCGCTCGAGCCGCCCGCGAGGATGCCTTCCTCCTGCGCCAGGCGCTGCACCCAGGCCAGCGCTTCCTCGTCCGGCACCTGGACCACGTCGTCGACCACCGCCGGGTCGAAGCTGCTGGAAGGCTGGCGCTTGCCGACGCCCTCGATGACGGTGGCGAACTCGCCCTCGCTTCGCGCGTCCGTGACCATGCGGCGGTAGGACGAATGCATGGGCTCGACGCCGATCACGCGCAGCGCCGGGTCCTGCTCCTTGAGGTAGCGACCGATGCCGGAAATCGTGCCGCCGGAACCGATGCCGCAGACGAAGACGTCGATCTCGCCGGCGAGCTGGCTCCAGAGCTCGGGGCCGGTATCGCGGTAGTGGGCCTGGCGGTTCAGCTCCGAACAATACTGGTCGAGGTAGTAGGCGCCGGAGTCGCGGGCGATTTCCTCGGCCGTCTCATGGTAGTCGGGCCCGCCGTCGACGCTGCAGGGATGGACCCGCGCGCCGTAGGCGGCGATGCGCTTCATCTTTTCGCAGCTGGTGGTCCTGGGCACGGTCACGTCGCAGTCCAGGCCGTACACGGCGCTTGCCATCGCCAGCGCCGCGCCGGTGTTGCCCGAGGAGCTTTCGACCACGCGGCGGGTGCCGGCCGGCATGCCGCGCAGCATGTGCCGCACCATCCTGTCCTTGATGCTGCCGCCTGGATTCATGTATTCGAGCTTGGCCACGACCTGTGCGTCAGGAAAGACGCGCCCGAGACGGACGACAGGGGTGTTGCCGATTGCTTCCATCACTGAATCCTTGACCTGGGTATGCACGCTTTCCCTCCGCAAAAGTTTCCAAAAGGAAAGACTAGCACGGAAGACGAAATCGTGGCGTCGGATTGAATTTAACCGTCGTCCGACAGTTCCTACAGGCGCATCGTCCCCTCTCCTATTGTCCCCCGACAGGCGCCGGTTACCATCGAAGCATCGACACGTGAACGCAGGAGGCGAGAATGGGCGAGAACAAAGGTCATGGCATGAAAGGCAACAATTTCGATGAACTGAGCGGCGTCGGCACCAGCAGTGCGGGCATCACCGGCACCACCGGCAACCTGAACGACGGGGCCCATGACGGCGGCGTCGGCAAGCCCTCGGCGCGCGACGCCGGCAACCGCGCCGGCAACAGGCAGGCGGCCGAGCCCGACGACGACTACGTTACGCCGGCGCTGGGCACCGGCACGCGCGGATCGGGCGGCAACAGGGCCGGGGGACAGCCGCAGTCGCAGCAGTCCGGGTCCCGGCAGGGCCAGTCGCAGCAGTCCGGCGCGCAGCAGTCGGGATCGAGGCAGTCGGGTTCGCAACAGTCGCAACAGTCGCAACAGTCCCAACAAGCCGACTCGCAGCGCCCCAGCACCCAGGGCGGGCCGCCGGGACGCAGCCTGGACCAGGACGTGATGGGCAAGGAGCAGTAGGCGAGCCCTGGTCGGCACCAGGGACTCATACGGCCGGCGGCGCAGCCGCCGGTCTCCACAGGCGCAGGCGGCCGGTCGCAACCGAGCGCCTGCGCATTCTTGCGTCCCGGCCCGCCGCCCGGCCGGGCGCGGCCAACGAGACTCTCCATGCGAATACTGCTGCGCAGCCTGGTCCTGATCGTCCTGTTCGTCGGCGGGTACGCCCTCCTCGGCCCCTATGTCAAGAACATGCTGTATGCGATGCGCCTGGCCTCCCTTCCCGCCCCGGCCAGTCTCCCGGTGCCGGTGCGCGGGGTCGAAGCGCGGGCCCTGCGCGACACCTGGGGCGGCGCGCGCAGCGGCGGGCGCAGGCACGAAGGCATCGACATCTTCGCCAGGCGCGGCACGCCGGTGATCTCGAGCACCGAAGGCGTGGTCCTGCGCGTCGGCACCAACCGGCTCGGCGGCCAGGTGGTCTGGGTGCTGGGTCCCGGCGGCCAGCGCCACTACTATGCCCACCTGGACCGCTACGCCGACATCGAGAACGGCCAGCGCGTGCGGCCCGGCAGCATCCTCGGCTACGTCGGCACGACGGGCAACGCCGCGGGCACGCCGCCGCACCTGCACTACGGCATCTACGAGGCAGGCGGCGCGATCAATCCCTATCCCTTGCTGCGCAAGACAGCGGCGCCCGCGCGCCAGAGCACGCCGGCGCGCTGAGCTGGAGCGGGCGACGCCCGGCCGGCGCCTGTGATGTAATGAAGGCAGGCTTACCGACCAGGAGAACCCGATGCAAGCGCAGGAACCGCCCCGCCCCGCCAACCCGAGCGAACTCGACGAAGACACCCTGGCGTTCGTGCGCCGGGTGTTCCAGCATGCGCGCACGGGCGAAGCCGGGGAGCTGGCCACCCTGCTGGGCCAGGGCCTGCCCCCGAACCTGCGCAACGAGCGCGGCGACAGCCTCCTGATGCTGGCCTGCTACCACGGCCACCTCGACGCCGCCCGCGTGCTGCTCGAACACGGCGCCGATCCCGAGCTCCTGAACGACGCAGGCCAGACGCCGCTGGCCGGCGCCGCCTTCAAGGGCGACCTGCCCGTCGCGACCCTGCTGCTCGACCGCGGCGCCCGGGTCGACGCCGCCGGCCCGAACGGCAAGACGGCGCTCATGATCGCCGCCATGTTCAACCGGGTCGACATCGCCCGCCTGCTGCTGGCGCGCGGCGCCGATCCGCTGGCGCTGGATGCGGGCGGACTCTCGGCCAGGGAGGCGGCGGCGAAGATGGGGGCGGACGATGCGGTGGCGCTGCTGACTGCCGTCACGGAAGAACGTTAGCGTCGAGGGCGCGCACGGTGGGCACAGGGGCGCCCACCCTACGTCAACTCGACATCATCGGAATGCGGACGGCCGTATGGTGGGCGCTCCTGTGCCCACCGATTCCACAATCGACCGACCACGTCACATCGGCGTCAGCAGTATCTGAAGCAACCGTCGGGTGGGCGCCCGGTGCCCACCGGATCAGCCCGGACGCCTCTCAGAACGCCCCTACGTAGTTCTCCGCCAGCGCCGTGCTCATCGCCCGTGAGGCCACTACGTTCTCCAGCTCCGCACGCTGCACCTGGCGCTCGAAGGGCGAGGCATCCTCGAAGGTGTGCAGCATGCGCGTCATCCACCACGAGAAATACTCGGCGCGCCAGATGCGCTTGAGCGCCTCTTCCGAATACCGGTCCAGCCCTTCCTCGCTGCCCTTCCTGTAGTAGCGCTCCAGCGCCTGCGACAGCAGCTTGACGTCCGAGATCGCCAGGTTCATCCCCTTGGCGCCGGTCGGCGGCACGATGTGGGCGGCGTCGCCGGCCAGGAACAGGCGGCCGGAGCGCATCGGCGCGCAGACGAAGCTGCGCATGCCGATGATCCCTTTCTGGAAGATGCGGCCCTCGTTCAGCTTCCAGCCGTCGTTGTGTTCCAGCCGGGCGTGCAGCTCGGACCAGATGCGGTCGTCCGACCAGTTGTCGACGTGGTCCTTGGGGTCGCACTGGAAGTAGAGGCGCTGCACCGTCGGCGAGCGGGTCGAGACCAGGGCGAAGCCGCGCTCGTGCTGGGCGTAGATCAATTCGCTCGACGAAGGCGCCGATTCGACCAGGATGCCGAACCAGCCGAAGGGATAGGTGCGCTGGAAGTCCTGGCGCACGCCCTCGGGAATCGCCGGGCGCGACACCCCATGGAAGCCGTCGCAGCCGATCACGAAGTCGGCCTCGATGCGCCGGGCCTCGCCCTCGTGGACGCAGGACACCGCGGGACGCTCGCTGGTGGGCGCGTGCAGTGCAACCTCGCGCGACTCGAACAGGATCTGCCCGCCGGCCGCCAGGCGCGCCGCCACCAGGTCGATGATGACCTCGTGCTGGGGATAGACGGTGATGGCCTTGCCGGTGAGCTCGGTGAGGTCGATGCGGTGGCGGCGGCCGCCGAAGGCGAATTCGATGCCATGGTGCAGTGCGCCTTCCTTTCGCATGCGTTCGCCGACGCCGGCGTCGTTGAGGATGTCCATGCTGCCCTGTTCGAGCACGCCGGCGCGGATCGTCGCCTCGATCTCGGCGCGGCTGCGCGATTCGAGTACGATCGACTCGATGCCGTTCAGGTGCAGCAGGTGGGAAAGCAGAAGGCCGGCCGGGCCGGCGCCGATGATGGCGACCTGGGTGCGCATGATGTGTCTCCGTTTGTGTTTTGTATATCGCCATCCTAGTGCGCGTTCGATGCGATATGAATGGATGAAAGCCGAAAAAACTTGTACTATTTTTGCATTCCCTTGCGGACACCCCATTCCCAGTCATGCCGACGCACCACGCCGCCCTGCCCGCCCAGATCCCCCAGTTCGCCCTGTATGGCGAGCTCACGCGGGGCACCGATGCCGAAGGCGTGCACATCGAACTGATCGAAACGCGCAGCCGCAAATACGACTGGCACATCGATACCCACACCCATGCTGGGCTGTTTCAGGTACTTTTTTTACTGGGCGGACAGGTAGGCGCGAACATCGACGGCGCCCTGTGGGAATGCGCGGCCCCGGTCGCGCTGACCATCCACCCTTCGCTGCCCCATGGCTTCGATTTCTCCGAAGAGGCGCACGGCTACGTCCTCACCATCGACCAGAACATGCTGTTCGCCGCCGCCGGCCACGAGGGCGACCTGTTCACGCCGCTGTTCGTGCAGCCCCTGGCCATCGACCTGGGGCCGGTGCCGGAGATGCGCTCGCGCATCGAGGCGCTGCTGCAAAACCTCATCCTCGAAGCCGCCTGGCCGCGCCAGGGCCACACCCTGATGCTCGAATGGCTGGCCCGCAGCACCCTCTTGATGCTGGTGCGCGTGCACGCCGAACGCCGCATCGCCGACACCTCGGGACGCGGCGACTTCGAGCTGTTCAGCCGCTTCCGGGTCGAGGTCGAGCGCCACTACAAGGAGCAGTGGCAGGTCGGCCGGTACTGCGAACTGCTGCGCGTGGCGCCGACGCGGCTGAACCGGCTCTGCATCAAGCTCTCGGGCAAATCCGCCTTCGAGATCACCCAGGACCGCCTGATGCTCGAAGCCTGCCGCAAGCTGACCTATGTGCCGGCCGGGATCGCCAGCATCGCCTACGAGCTGGGCTTCCAGGACCCGGCCTACTTCAGCCGGCTGTTCAAGAAGCTGATCGGGGTGACGCCGAAGGAATTCAGGCAGCAGACGCAGGCGGGCGCGGCGCAGGACGACAGCACGCAACCATGATCAACCAAGAGAACACATGCCGGACATTTTCCTGATCCTCGCCCTGGTCTTCGCCTTCATCGTCGGGCTGCTGTTCTTCGCCCCGGGCTGGCGGCTGCTGAACTTCGTCGACTACGGACCGGGCGACGCCGTCCGGCGCCTGAACCGCTATGCGGCCATCCGGCTCCTGATCCCCCTGCTGGTGAGCCTGGGCTGCCGCTTCGTCGTCGCCAGGCGCCCGGAATTGACGGTGCCGCTCATCTTCCTGATACCGCTGTCGGTCATGTGCGTCGTGGTATGGGTGGGAGCCGGCGCGGGACGGATGGCGGCGCAGGACGCTCCCGCCAATCGCCGAAGGAACACACCGTGATCCCCCAACGCAAGCTGTCCGTCGCCAACGTCCTGATGCTGCTGGGACTGGCGCCGTTTCTCCTCGGGGCCGCCTGGGTAGCCGCCGGCGTCTCATACGCCCAGCAACACAAGGGCGCGGCGGGAGCTTCCGATGCCTTTCTCATGATCGCCGTGCTCGGTATCACCTATACGTTCGCGCTGCTGGTCGCCGGACCGGGCGCCCTCTGGTCCAGGCGCCTGGTGAGGCGGCACGCCGGCCTGCGCACCAGGGCCGCAACGGTCATGAAATGGCTTGTCGCCATTGCGCTGGCAGCGCCTTTGCTGGCCTACGCCGGGCTGGCGCTCTGGATGTACTGGATCGTCCCGGCACGCTGACAGCGCGGCGGGCTGAGAAAACGCATTGCGCTGCCGCGCCCGGTCTATATATAATCCATATATGGATCATATATAGGAGCACCACATGGGTATCGTGAACATCGACGACGAACTGCACGACCAGATCCGCAAGGCCAGCACGGTGAGCAACCGCTCCATCAACGCCCAGGCCGCTTTCTGGATCAAGGTCGGCATGCTGGCTGAACTGAATCCGACGCTGAGCTTTAATGAAATCATCGTGCGCGAACTGCGGGCCGCCGGGGTCGAGGCGCCCGTGCTCGCCAGGGCCGCGGCATGATCAAGCGCCCGGAAGAAATCGCGCTGATGGCCGAATCGGGCCGGCTGCTGGCGAGCGTGTTCGGCTACCTCGACGGCCTGGCGCTGATCGGCATGTCGACCATGCAGGTCAACGACCTGGTCGAGCGCTACATCGTCGACGAACTCCATGCGCGGCCGGCGAGCAAGGGCCAGTACGGCTTTGCCTTCGTCTTGAATTCGTCGCGCAACGAAGTCGTCTGCCACGGCGTTCCGTCCGAGAGCGAGATCCTGCAGGACGGCGACATCGTCAACCTCGACATCACGCTGGAGAAGAACGGCTACATCGCCGATTCCAGCAAGACCTACCTGGTCGGCGCGGTCGCGCCGGAGGCGCGGCAACTGGTGCGGGTGACGTACGAAGCGATGTGGCAAGGCATCCGGGCGGTGCGTCCGGGCGCCCAGCTCGGCGACGTCGGCTATGCCATTGCGCGCCACGCCAGGCTGCACGGCTATTCCGTCGTGCGCGAGTATTGCGGCCACGGTATAGGCCGCGAGATGCACGAGCCGCCCCAGGTGCTGCACTGGGGCCGGCCGCGCACCGGGCTGGTGCTGCGCGAAGGCATGGTCTTCACGATCGAACCGATGCTAAACCAGGGCACGCACGAGGTGCGCGGCGAAGACGACGGCTGGACGGTGAGGACGCGCGACGGCAAGCTCTCGGCCCAGTTCGAGCATACGGTGGCCGTGACCCGCAACGGCGTGCGCGTGCTGACCCTGCGCCACGATGAACGGCACTAGCAGCGCGCGGCCAGAAAGCGCCGCCCCGGGCCTGCTGCCTGTCGAAGAACGTCGACAGGCCCGCGCCCATCGTCCATGCCCCGGGCAAGTCCGGCGACACGCTCCCATTTTTTGATCAAGGAAACCGCCACCGAGGGAAGCACATGGACGAGTTGGAAACCGGGCAAGGCCCCGCCGCCAGAGCGTACGAACAGAGCACTTTCGGCTATCACGAATTCGACGTCCTGCACGAATTCATGCGGGACTACGGCCATTCGACAGTCATCGCCTGCCTGCAAGCGATGGCGCGCCAGGCCATTGCCAGAGGCGATGCCAGCGAACTCGCCTATGCGGACCAAGCCGCCTATTTCGCCAGACGACTCAAGGACAAGGATTACCGCAAGGCCTGCGACCTGGAGGCCGGTCTCACCGCCGAGATCGCGCAATTGGGCAAGGAGATCGACCAGGCGTCTGCCGAGTTACGTGAACTCCACGCGAGGTTTTCCTTCTTCTGGTACCGGATCAAGCGCTTGGTCGAGCCGCGCCGCCTGCATGATGCGCGCCCCTACCGGATCGTGCCGGTGCTCCGCATCGACTGGGGCGCCAGGGATACCCTCGACATAGAGGCGCTTCTAGCGGTCATCCATGAATTCCTGGACGACCTGTTGCAAAGAGCGGAGATGGACCCCGGCCAATCCAGTGTGCACTGCACCTGGCGCATGGTCCCCGGCGCCTTTCTCGAGTTCGGCGAACGCGCGGACGACATTCCCGCGCTTCGCAAGGAATGCGACACGATTGCCGCACTACTCGGGCGCAAACACGAACTGATGACGAAGCTGGGTGCCTTGCACTGGAAGCGCGTCGATGCGACCAAACAGACATCGGCGCATTTCTTCGACATGCGCGAGACTATCCGTGCGGTAGGTCTCGGCAAACTGGCTGCGCAACTCGACCGGCCCGCCGCCTGACCCGCCCGGCCTGCCGGCCAGGCCTGTCCCCCCTCTGGACCACGGATGCGGCCGCCCGGGATGCGGCCACCCGGGATGCGGCCAACCGGGATGCGGCCACCCGGGTGGCGGCCACCCGACGCGCCGCCAATCCGGCAGCCAGCGCACGACGAACCGGCAGGCCGCCGTCCAGGCCTTGCCGGGCGTTTGCAGCACGCTTACGTCCTCCGGTACGCGCCCCGGCCGGCAAGCGCTGGGCCATGCCGCGCGCGTAGCCTGCGCTCTCGCGGCGCCCGGATCCTGCCGCGGCCAGATGTGCGGTCGGATGTCAGTCTGCCCACATATAATGAGCCGCGCTCGCCAACCGGTCAGTGCTGTGTACATTTCATCAAGCAAGGTCAATACAAACATGCATTCCCCTACTCTCTCGAAGGGCGCCGCGGTGGCGCAGCGCGAGCAGATGGAAGCCAGTACCTATGCCAAGGTTACTGTGCGGCTGCTGCCCTTCCTCTTCCTCTCCTACGTCGCGGCCTACCTCGACCGCGTCAACGTGGGCTTCGCCAAGCTGCAGATGCTGAACGACCTGCAATTTAGCGAAACCATCTACGGCCTCGGCGCCGGCATTTTCTTCATCGGCTACTTCCTGTTCGAAGTCCCCAGCAATATCATCATGCACAAGGTCGGCGCGCGGGTCTGGATTGGCCGCATCATGATCACCTGGGCCCTCCTGTCGGCGGCGATGGTATTCGTGACCACGCCGACCATGTTCTATGTGCTGCGCTTCTTCCTGGGTGTGGCCGAGGCCGGCTTCTTCCCCGGCATCGTGCTGTATCTCACGTATTGGTTCCCGGCGCAGCGGCGCAGCCGCATGAATGCGCTGTTCATGATCGGCATCCCGATTGCCGGCGTGGTGGGCGGGCCGCTGTCGGGCTGGATCCTGAATTCCATGAACGGTTTCCACGGGATGCCGGGCTGGCAATGGATGTTCCTGATCGAAGCCCTGCCCTCGCTGGTGCTGGGTATCATGACGCTCTTCTACCTGCCCAACAAGATCCGCGACGCTTCGTGGCTGAGCAACGACGAGAAACTTCTCCTCGAGGAGAACATCGCGAAGGAAAATACCGGCAAGGCGGATCACGCCCTGTCCGGCGTATTCGGCAATCCGCGTGTCTGGCTGATGGCCGCGATCTACTTCTGCTGCATGATGGGCCTGTATGGCGTCAGCTTCTACCTGCCGACCCTGATCAAGGCGGCCGGTGTGAAGGATGCGCTCGATGTCGGCCTGCTGACCGCCATTCCTTACGGCTTCGCCGTGATCGCCATGCTGGCGATCGCGAAGAGCGCGGACCGCACCCGCGAGCGCCGCTGGCACTTCACCATCGCCAGCGCCCTGGGCGGCCTGGGTCTGCTGCTTGCCACGATCTACGGCGACAATGTCATGCTGGCCATGGCCGCGCTATCGCTCGGCACCGCCGGCCTGCTCGCCACCATGCCGGTGTTCTGGACGTATCCGAGCTCCATCCTGGGCGGCACCGCGGCCGCTGCCGGCATTGCCATGATCAATTCCGTCGGTAACCTTGCCGGTTTCGTCAGCCCGTCGATCATCGGCTGGATGAAGGACGTGACGCAAAGTACGAATGCCGGCATGTACGTCGTCTCGTGCGCCTTGCTGTTGGGCGCAGTGCTCGCCTTGCTGCAGCCGCGCAGCCTGGTCAACCGATAAGCGGATTTGCCGCCGATGCAGGCCCGGCCCGGCGCCCGGGCCTGCATCCACGGCGGTGCCTTGCGCGGCACACCGCGGGCCGACTCTCAGAGCAGCGCCCCCAGCTCCACCTGGATCTTGATCATCGCCGGCAGGCAGCGCTCCACCATCTGCTCCACCGGCAGCCGGCCCGCGTGCACGCTGACGTTCATCGCCGCCACCACCTCTCCCCGGAAATTACGCAGCGGGACCGCCACCGTGCGCAGTCCCAGTTCCAGCTCCTGGTCGACCAGGGCATAGCCCTGCGCCCGCGCCCGCGCGATCTCGAGCAGCAGGCGCTCCTTGTTGACGATGGTGTGCTGGGTGATCTGCTCGGGCTCGGCGCGCTCCAGAAAGCTGTCGATGCTCTCCTGCGGCAGGCTGGCCAGCAGCATGCGCCCGTTGGCCGTGCAATAGGCCGGCACGCGGGTGCCCGGCTGCAGGGTGGCCGAGACCAGTTGCCCGGCGCTGACCGCCGCCACGCAGACCAGCTGGTCGTGGTCCAGCACGCCGACCGAGGCCGCCTCGCCCAGGGAATAGGCCAGCCGATACAGCAGGGGCTGGGCGATGCGCGGCAGGCGCGCCGAGTGCAGGTAGGACTGGCCCAGGCGCAGCACGGCCGGCGTCAGCGAGAACAGCTTGTTCTCGTGGCGCATGTAGCCGAGATGGGTCAGCGTGATCAGGTAGCGGCGGGCGGCGGCGCGCGTCAGGCCGGTCGCGTCGGCCACCTCGGCAATCGTCAGGCGCGAACGCTCCTGGTCGAAGGCTTCGATGACTTTCAGGCCCTTTTCCAGGCCGGCAACCAGGTCGCGCTCGGCGGGAAGACCGGCCGGCGCGTCGTGTTCGAGAATCATATAAGTAAAAAACCAAGGATTTGTGCGAGTATCGCACACTTCGTGCGAACAGCGAATGCCCCGGCACTTCCCATGCTTGTGGCGGTCTGACGAACACCCTAAGATTTTTCGGCATCACCAAGTCCATACCAAGGAGACACGCCGTGAAATTCGACACCGTCGCACCGGGCACCTGGCCGGAACTGATCTACCCCGCGTACAAATCCACCGTCAAGCGCGGTCCCCTGCAACCCAACCTGCGCATCGAGGCGCCGGCGCCGGTGACCCGGAACATCGTGGCCGCGCCGCACATCCTGCTGCCGCACGACGCCGACCTCACCGTTCACGGCGAGTCCGAGCCGCTGGGCGAGAAGATCGTCGTCACCGGCCGCGTCGTCGACGAGGACGGCAAGCCGGTGCGCGACTCGCTGATCGAAGTCTGGCAGGCCAACTCGGCCGGCCGTTACTGGCACAGCCGCGACCAGCACGCCGCCCCGCTCGACCCGAATTTCCACGGCCTGGGCAAGATGCTGACCGACGACGACGGCCGCTACCGCTTCGTCACCATCAAGCCCGGCCCTTACCCCTGGGGCAACCACGACAAGGCCTGGCGCCCGGCCCACATCCACTTCTCGCTGTTCGGCAATGTGTACGCCCAGCGCCTGGTGACCCAGATGTACTTCCCGAGCGACCCGCTGTTCGACTACGACCCGATCTTCCAGAGCGTGCCCGACGAGGCCGCGCGCCAGCGCCTGATCTCGCGCTTCAGCCTGGAACAGACGGTCGGCAGCGAAATGCTCGGCTACGAATTCGATATCGTCCTGCGCGGACGCAACGCCACGCCGATGGGCCTGTAAGGAGAACACCATGTCCGACATCACCACCTCGCAAACCATCGGCCCGTTCTCGCACGAAGCCTGGAAATGGGCGTCCGACGCCTCGGCGCCCGGCGCCCAGAAAATCGACGGCCCGAGCATCCTGGTCAGCGGCGTCATCTACGACGGCGACGGCAACCCGATCAACGACGCCCAGATCGAAGCCTGGACGCCTGACGGCGCAGCGCTCGAGCCCGAACACCTGATCCCGGGCTTCCGCCGCGCCCCGAGCGGCGCCGACGGCGAATTCAGCATGCGCATCCCGCTGCCCCAGCCGGCCACGCGCGGCGAGCCCGTCATGTACGTGACCGTGTTCGCGCGCGGCCTGGTCAAGCACCAGTTCACCGCCGTCTTCCTCGAGGACGACACGGGTCTTTCCGAATCGGCCATCCTCAACCAGGTGCCCGAGGAGCGCCGCGCCACCCTGCTGGCGCGCAAGACCGGGGACGGGCAGTATCATTGGGACATCTGGATGCAGACCGAGAAGGAAACGGTCTTCTTCGACTACGCCTAAGCAGTACAGAACAGGAGCTTTGCGTGAGTGTATCGATCTTCGACAGTTTCCTGACCACGTCCGACATGATCGCCGCCTTCGACGACGCGGCGGTCGTGCAGGCCATGTTCCGCTTCGAGGCGGCGCTCGCCCGGGCCCAGGCCGCGGAAGGCCTGATCCCGAAAGAGGCCGCCGCCGCGATCGCGGGCGTGTGCAAGGCCGAGCTCTACGACATCCCGGCACTGATTGTCGCTGGCCGGCGCGCGGGGAGCCTGGCCATCCCCCTGGTCAAGGAGCTCACCCGCACCGTCGCCCTCTACGACGAGGCCGCGTCCCGCCACGTCCACTGGGGCAGCACCAGCCAGGACGTGATCGACAGCGCGATGGTGCTGGTCACGCGCGACGCCCTGCAATTGCTCGACGACGGCCTGCACGACCTGTGCGGCCACCTGCTGCGACTGGCCGACGCCCACGCGGGCACGCCGGTGCTGGCGCGCACGCTGATGCAGCCGGCCCAGGTCACGAGTTTCGGCTTCAAGGCCGCCGGCTGGCTCGCGCCCCTGGTGCGCGCGCGGGCCCAGGTCCGCGCCGCGGCCGGGCGCGCGCTCCAGCTCCAGCTGGGCGGCGCGGTCGGCACGCTCTCGGTCATGGGCGAGCGCGGCGCCGCCGTGGCCGGACGCATGGCCGGCGAACTGGGCCTGAAGGTGGCCGAGGCCACCTGGCATACCCAGCGCGACGAGTGGGTCCGCCTCGGCATGGAAGTCGCGGTCCTCGCCGGCAGCCTGGGCAAGCTCGCGACCGACCTGAGCCTGATGGCCCAGGGCGAAGTCGCCGAACTGGCCGAGCCTTCCGGCGGCGGGCGCGGCGGTTCCTCCGCCATGCCGCACAAACGCAACCCGGTGTCCTCGATGATCGCCATCGCCGCAGCGCGCCGCGCGCCCCAGCATGCGGCAGCCCTGCTCGCCTGCATGAACCAGGAACACGAGCGCGGCCTGGGCAACTGGCAGGCCGAGCTGGCCGAGTGGCCCAGCCTCTTCCTTTCGGCCCACGGCGCCCTGCGCGCGCTGGACGAAGCCTTTGCCGGCCTGAAGATCGACAGCGAGCGCATGCTGCGCAATATCGCCTCCCTGCATGGCCTGGTGTTCGCGGAAGCCGCTTCCAGCTACCTCGCCGGCGCCATCGGCCGCCCGAAGGCGCATGCGCTGCTCGAAGAGCTGAGCGGACGCGCCGCCGGCGGCGGAGGCAGCCTGGACGCCCTGCTGCTCGAAGCCGTGCAGGCCGACCCGAGCCTGTCCGCCCAGCTTGACCTGAGCAGGCTGGCTGCGCTGTTCGACCCCCATGCCGCCGCCGCGCCGGCGCGCCGCCTGGCCGAAGGCCAGTTGCAGGGCCTGCGCGCGAGCATGGTCGCGTTTGCCTCCTCCCACCCTTTTCACGAGTAGATCACACGTATGAGTTTCGATCCCCTGGACCATGACTTCGAACGCGGCCTGCAGAATCGCCGCAACGTGCTCGGCGACGCCTGGGTCGACCGTTCGCTGGACAAGGCCACCAGCTTCAACGCCGACTTCCAGAACTTCATCACCCGCTACGCCTGGAACGAAATCTGGGGCCGCCCCGGCCTGGACCACAAGACCCGGCGCGCGATCGTCCTGTCCATCACCATCGCGCTCGGGCGCTGGGAAGAATTCGAGCTGCACGTGCGCGCGGCCCTGCTGGGCGACGAAGACAGCCGCCTCACGCCCGACGAGATCAAGGAAATCCTGATGCAGTCGGCGATCTACGCCGGCGTGCCGGCCGCGAACACCGCCTTCACCCACACCCTGCAGATCCTGCGCGAAGTGGGCGGGCAGATCGGCTACACGCTGGAGCCGGCCGCGCCCGCGGACGCCGCCCACACCGGTATCGGCCGCGAAGGCCGCACCGCCGGCTGCCCGGTGCTGCACTACAGCGTGCGCGAACCGCGCAGCGGCAAGGCGCCGCGCCACACCGTGGTGCTGAGCCATGCGCTGGGCTGCGACCTGACGATGTGGGACGCGCTCGCCAACGCGCTGGCCAGGGACTGCCGCGTGATCGCCTACGACCACCGCGGCCATGGCAGCTCCGATGCGCCGGAGGGGATGTATTCCATGGCCGACCTGGCCGACGACGCCGCCCGCCTGCTGCGCGAGCTCGATACCGGCCCTGTGGTCTGGGTCGGCCTGTCGATGGGCGGCATGGTCGGCCAGGAACTGGCCCTGCGCCATCCGGCGCTGGTCCAGGCGCTGGTGCTGGCCAACACCACGAGCGGCTATCCGGAAGCGGCGCGCGCCGTCTGGGAGCAGCGCATCGCCACCGTGCGCGAACAGGGTATCGAGGCCATCGCCGATGCGGTGATGGGGCGCTACTTCCATGACGGGTTCCGCGCCCAGAAGCCGGGGAGCGTGGCGCGCTTCCGGCGCCGCGTGGTCAGCACCGACCCGGTGGGCTACGTGGGCTGCTGCAACGCCGTCGGCCAGGTCGACACCACGGCGCGCCTGGGGCAGGTGAAGGCGCCGGCGCTGGTGATCGCCGGCGAACTGGACCAGGGGACGCCGGTGGCGATGGCGCAGACGCTGGCCGACGCCATTCCGGGCGCCCGCCTCGTGGTGCTGCCGGACGCCTCGCACCTGAGCGCGATCGAGCAGCCGGCCGCGTTCGAGCAGGCGGTCGCCGGCTTTATCGACAGCCTCTGACAGTCCGCGCCTCCGATGCTAGGATGAGGGACCATACGCCTCACGACAGGAGCGCCCATGTCCCTCCATCCCGAGCATACCTACCTTCACCTCGCGCCGGACGGCACGGCGACGCAACTCGACGGCGACGGGTTCTGGCGGCTGCCTCCGGACGAGCTCGCGCAGTACGGAAAGGGCTGGGTGATCAGCGAATTCGCCTTCAGCCAGGACTGGCCGAACTGGGAAATGCATCCGGAAGGCGACGAGTTCGTCTACCTGCTGTCCGGAGCGCTCGACCTGCTGCTCGAGCAGGGCGGCGAGATCGTCACAGCCAGGCTGGAAGGCGCCGGCGCCGTGGTGGTGCCGCGCGGCGTCTGGCATACCGCGAAGGTGCGCGCGCCGAGCCGCGTGCTGCACGTTACCCGCGGCGCGGGGACGCAAACCCGGCCGACGTGATTCGTCGGGTGGGCGCGGCCGGCGTGGTTCGTAGGGTAGTCGCGGCTGGCGTGGTTCGTAGGGTGGGCACGCCGTGCCCACGCGTTGCGCGCTTGTCCACTTCCGTTGGCCGCTGCCCGTCGCTCGTCACCGTTTAACGCAAGCCCGAGCGCTTGATTATGGCGCTGCGCCGCCTGTGAATCGGCCATCGCCATTGCATACGTTCGCGGGCGACGATTCTCGGCCGCAGGTGCAAGGTGACGCCCGTAACGCGTGGGCACGGAGTGCCCACCCTACGGGATACGCCGCCATTGTTCGCTACAGATCCAGCACCAGCACCGGCGATTTGGCGCGCGAGCAGCATGGCGTGAACTGGTCGTTCGCCGCCTGCTCTTCCTCGGTCAGGTACATGTCGCGGTGGTCGGGCACGCCCTCGAGCACGCGCGTCAGGCAGGTGCCGCAGACGCCCTCCTCGCAGGAATAGGGAATCACGACGCCCTGCTCTTCCAGCACCTTGATGACGGTCTTGCCGGCCGGGATCGTGACCACCTTGCCGCTCGAGGCCAGCTTGACGTCG
This sequence comes from Pseudomonadota bacterium, assembly GCA_040755875.1. Lineage (GTDB taxonomy): Bacteria > Pseudomonadota > Gammaproteobacteria > Burkholderiales > Burkholderiaceae_D > Telluria. The sequence continues at coordinate 354,234 of JBFLZJ010000005.1, forward strand.
AAGGCCTGGTCGCCCGTCGTGTCCACCGCCGCGGCGCTGAAGTACTCGACGTGCAGTTGCGCCGGCGGCCAGCCCTGGGCCTTGGCGGTGCCCAGCACGTAGTCGATGAAGCCCTGCGGTCCGCAGACGTAGACGTGGGTGTCGGCGTCCGGCCTGGCCAGCAGCGCGGGCAGGTCGAGCTTCTGGGCGGCGTCGCCGCTGTCGTAGTGGAACTGGACCTGGGCGGCGAAGCCGCAGCCGGCCAGGCGTTCCTTGAAGGCCGCCTTTTCCGGCGAACGCGCGCAATAGTGCATCTCGAAGGCGGCGCCTCGCGCCGCCAGCGTCTCGGCCATCGCCAGGATGGGCGTGACGCCGATGCCGCCGGCCAGCAGCAGGGTGCGCTTCGCCTCGACCAGCGGGAAATGGTTCTTCGGCGCGCTGATCTGCAGCACCGAACCCAGGTCGACGTGGTCGTGCATGGCCTGGGAGCCGCCGCGCGAATCGGTGTCGCGCAGCACGCCGATCAGGTAGCGGTGGGTTTCGCCGGGCGCGTTGCAGAGCGAATACTGGCGCACCAGGTTGCCGGCCAGGTGAACGTCGATGTGGGCGCCGGCCTCGAAAGGCGGCAAGGCCTGCCCGTCGGTGCGCACCAGCTCGTAGCTGCAGATGCCGTCGGCCTCGCAGGTCCGGTTCGCGACCTTGACTTCGATCGTGCTCATGCCGTCGCCTCCCGGGTGTGCGGCTGTTGATGCGGCGGCTGTTGCTGCGGCGGCGTTTGCTGCGGCTGCTGTTGCTGCTGTTCGCGCGCCAGCCACTGGTCGATGATGCGGCGCGACTGCACGCCGCCGGCATCGATATTGAGCATCAGCAGCTTGCGGTCCGGGTGGCGCAGGATGTTCTGCTGCTGCAGTTCCAGCATCTCGCGGTCTTCGCTGAAGATCTTGCCCTGGCCTTCCCGGATGGTCTTCGTGAGTTCCTGGTCCTGCGGCTTGAAGTTGCGCGCCATGCCCCAGAAATACCAGTGCGAGGTCTCGGTCTCGGGCGTGATGAAGTCGACCACGATGGAGGACGCCTTGAACTCGGGCGGCGCGTTGTAGCCGCCCTTGCCCGCATGCGCGACGCCGACCTCGATCATCACGTGGCTGGGCGCATTGAAGCGGCAGATCTGCCAGCGGTCGACCGGCACGTTGTCGGCCAGGCCGTTGCCGCGCAGGGCCGCCTGCCAGAACGGCGGCGGCATGATGTTCTCCATGAAGCGGCTGGTCACGACCTGCTCGCCTTCCAGCTTCGTGGTCACCGGCGCCTCGTCGATCTCCTTCTGGCCGATCGAGGATGCGTGCACATAGGTCTCGTGGGTCAGGTCCATCAGGTTGTCGACCATCAGCCGGTAGTCGCAGTTGATGTGGTACAGGCCGCCGCCGTAGGCCCACTCGGGATTGTCGGCCCACTCTAGGTGGTGGATGGTCGCCGGATCGGCGAGCGCCTTGTCGCCCGGCCAGACCCAGATGAAGCCGTAGCGCTCTTCGACCGCATAGCTGCGGATGCAGGGGAAGCCGCGCACGCGCTGGCCGGGCATGCTGATGGCCTTGCCTTCGCAGCCCATCTCCAGGCCGTGGTAGCCGCAGACCAGGTTGCCGTCGCGGACAAAGCCGAGCGAGAGCGGGGCGCCGCGGTGGGGGCAAAAATCCTCGACCGCGGCGACCTTGCCGCCCTGGCCGCGGTAGAACACGATCTTCTCGCCGCAGATCTGGCGGCCCAGGGGTTTGCCTTCGATTTCGTCGGGGGTGCAGGCAACATACCAAGCGTTTTTCGGGTACATCCTTGTCTCCTTTGGAGCGCCTGACAAAAACGCCAGGGCGGCCTTGCGTCGTCTCGCCGTACTCACCTACTGTCTTCGACGGCGCGCTTGCCCTGAAGTTTTTGTCAGGCGCTCTTTGTTAAAGTGTTTAATCTTCAGTACACTGAATGTTTAAAAAAGTATCACGCGTTTGCCGGACAAAGTAAACTCTGTTTTCACACTTTTTTGATGGTGCACTGCACCACATATCGACTGGAAATATGCCGACAGAAAAAGCACGCGACAGCCAGGGCTCGATGCGCGATTTGTACGAACACCCGGGCCACTTGCTGCGGCGGGCGCAGCAGATTTCGGTGTCGTTGTTCTACGACGAGATGGGCGATGAACTCACACCCGTGCAGTACGCGATCCTGACCCGGCTGGCCGAGCATCCCGGCATCGACCAGGTGTCGCTGGCGGGGCTGGCGGCGATCGACACCTCGACCGGGGCCACCGTCTGCGCCCGGCTCGAGGAAAAGGGCCTCCTCGAACGCAAGGTGCTGCCGCATAACCGCAGGCAACGGGCGCTGAACATCACGCCCGAAGGCACGCGGCTGCTGGGCACGCTGGTGCCGGGGGCCCAGAGGTTGCGCGACCGTCTGCTGGCGCCGCTGAGCGAGGCGGAGCAGGCGCAATTCATGGCGCTGCTGGCGAAGCTGGTCAGGGAGAATAACGAGCAGAGCCGGGCGCCGCTGGCCTTGAAGGTGGCGCGCGAGGCGTGAGCCGACCCGCGACGCCGAATGACCGGCTTTGTAGGGTGGACACCTGTGTCCACGCCGTGTCACGGTATGAATATCGGCGCGATTGCCGAAAAATCGGTTTGCTTCTGCACCTGGGGCTGTTGCCTGTACCGTTATCGGTATGTTGAATCCGCGTGGGCACAGGTGCCCACCCTACGGATAGGGCCGCGGACTGCCGGCGGCAAACCCCTTCAAGGTTTCGTAGGGTGGGCATGTGTGGTGCTGGCATTTAGCCAGCCGCACTGCCCACGCGGTCTCATCGTCCGAAGAGTTGCGCCCTTACCGCAAGACCGCTTGCACGCGCACGTGGGGCTGTTGCCTGCGCTGTTCGTGGCGCCTTGAATCCGCGTGGGCTCGAGAGCCCACCCTACGGGACAGGCCGCGGACTGGCGGTGGCAAAAGCCGGAGACGATCCGTCCCCGGCTCCCCTGCCCTTTACTCCACGCCCGGGTCCTTGAACTTCTCGACCTTGTCGAACTCGACGTTGTAGATGCCGCCGTCGACCTGCTCGGCCTTGCGGATGTACACGGTCTGCACGATGTCGCGCGTGGCCGGGTCGATGCTGACCGGGCCGCGCACGCTGTTCCAGGCCATGCCCTTCATCGCTTCGACCAGCTTCGGTCCGGTGCTGTCGCCCTTGGTCTTCTTCAGGGCCGCGTACAGCAGCTGCATGCCGTCGTAGGCGCCGACCGCGTGGAAGTTCGGGCGCATGCCCTTGTTGGCCTTGGTGAAGGCGGCCACGAAGGCCTTGTTTTCCGGCGAAGGATGGGCCGCGGAATAGTGGTGGCTGCTGACCACGCCCAACGCGGCGTTGCCGATGGACGGCATCAGGTCGTCGTCGAGCACGTCGCCGGTGGCGATCAGCCGGATGCCGGCGGCGGCCAGGCCGCGGTCGGTGAACTGCTTCAGCACGGCGGCGCCCTCGCCCGAGGGCACGAAGACGAAGACGGCGTCCGGCTTGGCGTCCTTCACGCGCGCCAGGAAAGGCGCGTAGTCGGGGTTGCGCAGCGGCGCGCGCAGGGTGTCGACGATCTTGCCGCCGGCCTTGGTGAAGTCCTTGACGAAGACCTTCTCGGCGTCGATGCCGGGGCCGTAGTCGGAGACGAAGGTCACCACCGACTTGATGTTGTTCTTCGCCGCCCACTGGGCCATCGGCGCCGTCACCTGGGCCAGCGTGAAGCCGCTGCGCACGATGTAGGGCGAGCGCTGCGGGATCACCGAGGTCGCCGCGTTCATGACGATCATCGGCACCTTGGCTTGGGTCGCGACCGGCGCGGCGGCGAAGGCCAGCGGGGTCAGGCCGAAGCCGGCCAGCACCTGCACCTTCTCGCGTGCGACCAGCTCCTGGGCCAGGCGCTTGGTGACGTCGGGCGAGACGCCGCCGTCGTCCTTCAGGATGATCTGCACCTGGCGGCCCGCGACGGTATTGCCGTTCTGCTGCATGAACAGCTTGACGGCGGCGTCGACCTGGCGGCCGGTCGAGGCGAAGGGGCCGGACATGGGGACGATGAGGCCGACCTTCAGCGGCTCGGCGGCGTGGACGGCGCCGGCGGCAAGGCCGGCGGACAGCACGGCGGCGCCGAGCAGGATGGTGCGGCGGGTGGTGTTCAGTTCAGACATCTTGTCTCCTCGTTTTTATAGGTGTGCCCATCGGTGGGCGTAGCGAAAGCCGATAAAGCATGGTGCCCGTAGGGTGGGCGCCCCTGTGCCCACGCGTGAACTTCGCTCAACGTCGGCGTGTTTTCTGCCGTCCTGATGCCGTCAACAATGTTCATGCGTCACGCGTGGGCACGGGGCGCCCACCCTACGTTACGCGACGGCCACGAGCCGGTCGAGCTTTTCTCCATCGGCCAGCAAACTGGCCGAATCCGAATCGTGCACGATGCGCCCGCGATCGAGCACGATGGCGCGCGAAGTCAGCGACAGCGCCAGGCGCGCGTGCTGCTCGACCACGATCACGGACATGCCCGACTCAAGCACCAGGCGCCGGATCACGCGCACCAGTTCCTGCACGATGATCGGCGCCAGGCCTTCCATCGGCTCGTCCAGCAGCAGGATGCGGGGATTGGTCATCAGTGCCCGGGCGATCGCCAACATTTGTTGCTCGCCACCCGACAATTGATTGCCCATGTTGGCGCGGCGCTCGTGCAGGCGCGGGAAGATCTCGTAGATCTTGGCCAGGTTCCACGGGCCCGGGCGCGCCACCACGGTCAGGTGTTCCTCGACGGTGAGCGAGGGGAACATGTGGCGTTCCTGCGGCACCCAGCCCAGCCCCGAGCGCGAGCGTTTATAGGTCGGCACGCGCGCGATGTCGCCGCCGGCCCAGCGGATCGTTCCCTTGTGCAGGCGCGTCAGGCCCATCAACGTGACCAGCAGGCTGGTCTTGCCGACGCCGTTGCGGCCCAGCAGGGCCAGGCTGTCGCCCTCGTTCATGGCGAAGGAGACGTCTTCCAGTACGATCGACTCGCCGTAGCCGGCGGTGACCTTGTCCAAAGCCAGCAGTTCAGGCATGTTCGGCCTCCCCCAGATACACTTCCTTCACGCGCGGATCGGCCGCGATCTCGTCGGGCGTCCCTTCGGTCAGCACCTTGCCGCCCACCAGCACGGTGATGCGGTCGGCGAAGCGGAACACCAGACCCATGTCGTGCTCGATGAAGAGCACGGTCACGTCGCGCGGCAGGCCGGCGATAACCTCGAACAGCTCCTTGCTTTCGGCCGAGGGAATGCCGGCGGCCGGTTCGTCCAGCAGCAGGATCTTCGGTTTCGTGGCCAGCGCCAGCGCGATCTCCACCAGGCGCTGCTTGCCGTAGGCCATGCTGCGCGTGATGCTGTTCGCCTCCTGCGTGAGCTTGAGGGTGGCCAGCAGGGCCATCGCTTCCTCGACCACGTCGGCGTGCTTCGCCACCGTCTTCCACCACACCTTCTGCAGGCCGCGGCGCTCGCAGATCGCCAGCATCACCGATTCGAGCACCGTCATACCGGCGAACAGGGTGTTGATCTGGAAGGTGCGCGTCATGCCGCGCTTGACGCGCTCGTGCTGCGCCAGCTTCGTGATGTCCTCGTTGCCCAGCCAGACCTTGCCGCTGCTCGGCGGGAAGCCGCCGGTCAGCAGGTTGATGAAGGTGGTCTTGCCGGCGCCGTTGGGGCCGATCAGCGCGTGGCGCGCGCCGGGTTCGAAGCTCAGCGAGATGTCGGTATTCGCCTTGAAGCTGCCCCACTGCTTGGAGAGCCCTTCGGTGCGCAGGGTTTCGGTCATGCTGCCTCCTTGCGTTTCAAGAAACGCGCGAAAATCTTTTCAAGTCCGCCCAGGATGCCGCCGCGTGCGAACAGCACGATCAGCACCAGCAGCAGGCCGATATAGAACTGCCAGTAGGCCGGGTCCAGGCCCGAGATATAGTCCTGGGCCACCATGAACACGGCCGCGCCGATCAGGGCGCCGTACAGGCGGCCGGTGCCGCCCAGCACCAGCATGATCAAGAGTTCCGCCGAGCGCGGGAAGCCCAGCACGTCCAGGCCCACGAACTGCGTGGTCTGGGCCAGCAGCGCGCCGGCCACGCCGGCGACCGCGGCGGCCAGGGTGAACACGGCCACCAGGCGGCGGTCGACGTTGGCGCCGATCGCCGGCATGCGGCGCCCGCCCTCGCGGATCCCGCGCAGCGACAGGCCGAAGGGGGAATTGACCAGGCGGCGCATCGCCACGAACAGGATGAAGAGCACGGCGAAGCTGTACCAGAAGGCGGTCTTGCCGAACAGGTCGAACTCGAAGGTCCCGAACAGCGGTTCCATCATCATGCCCGACAGGCCGTCGACGCCGCCCGTGATGAAGGCGGCCTTGTTGGCCGCTTCGAACAGCATCAGGCCGATGCCGAGGGTGACCATCAGGCGCGCCAGGTCCTGGCCGCGCACGACGAGGAAGCTGACGATGAAGCCCGCCACGGCCGCGACGACCGCCGCCGCCGCCAGGCCCGAGATCGGTTCGCCCCAGCCGTGCACCGACAGCAGGCCGGCGGTGTAGGCGCCCAGCCCGAAGAAGGCCGCGTGGCCGAGCGAGACGATGCCAGCATAGCCGAGGATCAGGTCGAGCGACATCGCGAACAGGCCGATGATCATGATCTGGCTGATCAGCACCAGGTAGTCCGGGAAGAGGAAGTAGGACGCGACCGGCAGCAGCCAGAAGGCGATCTCCAGCAGCTTCCAGCGGTCGTTCGGGAGATGCAGCGCGCTGTGGTTCATGGCGGCCTTTGCGGTGTCGGGCGCATCCGGCGAATCGCCGGCTGCGGCCTTGGCCTTGATGGCCGAAGTGGAATAGGCGTTCATGCTTTCCTCCTTACGAGGCCGAAGGGGAACAGGATCAGGAGCACGACCATCAGCGTGTAGATGACGAAGGCGCCCACTTCCGGCACATAGTATTTGCCGGCGACGTCGAACACGCCCAGGATCAGCGCCGCGATCAGCGGCCCCTTGATGGAACCGGCGCCGCCGACGGCGACCACCAGCAGGAAGTAGACCATGTACTTGACCGGGAAGCTCGGATCCAGGCCCAGCACGTCGATGCCCAGGCCGCCGCCGAGGCCGGCCAGGCCCGAGCCCAGCGCGAAGGTCAGCGAGAAGACGCGGCTGACGTTGATGCCCAGGCCTTCGGCCGCGGTCTGGTTGTCGACCGAGGCGCGGATCTGGGCGCCGAATCGGGTGCGCTCGATCAGCAGGTAGAGGCCGAGCGTGATCAGCACCACGACGCCGATCAGGAACAGGCGGTAGGAGCCGAGGTCCAGCCCCAGCACGTGGACCTGGCCGCGCAGCCAGTCCGGCAGGTGCACCGGCTGCTGGGTCGGGCCGAACAGGAAGGTCGCGCCGGCCACCGCCATGAAGGTGAGGCCGATCGAGAACAGCACCTGGTCCAGGTGGGTGGCTTTGTAGAGCTGACGGTAGAGGGTGCGTTCGAGCACCAGGCCGACGACGGCCGCGGCGACGAAGGCCAGCGGCAGCGTGGCCAGGAAAGGCAGGCCGAGCTTGCTGAGCAGGGTCACGCAGACGTAGCCGCCGACCATGGCGAAGGCGCCGTGGGCCAGGTTAATGAAGTTCATCATGCCCATCGTGACCGACAGGCCGACGCTGATGAGGAAGAGCAGCGCGCCGTAGGCGATGCCGTCGAAGAGCACCCCGATGAAGTTGCCGATCATGGCAGCCTCCCGGGCGCGTGTGGTTGGTAATGCATGTTTGTCTCCTGCTTCTCTTCTTATGAATCGTGTGGTCCGGCCGCTTCAGACGCGCTCGATGACCATGGCGATGCCCTGCCCCACCCCGATGCACATGGTACACAAGGCGTAGCGTCCGCCCGTACGGTGCAGCTGGTACTTGGCCGTCGTCACCAGGCGGGCCCCGCTCATGCCCAGCGGGTGGCCGAGCGCGATGCCGCCGCCGTAGGGATTCACCCTTGGATCGTCGTCGGCAACGCCGAGTTCGCGGAGCACGGCCAGGGCTTGCGACGCAAAGGCTTCGTTGAGCTCGATGATGTCCATCTGGTCTATCGTCATGCCGAGCTGGGCCAGCAGCTTCTTGGAAGCCGGCGCCGGGCCGATGCCCATGACGCGCGGCGGCACGCCGGCGGTGGCCATGCCGACGATGCGGGCGCGCGGGGTCAGGCCATATTGTTTCGCGGCGTCGGCGCTGGCAATCAGGACCGCGCAGGCGCCGTCGTTCACGCCGGAGGCGTTGCCCGCGGTGACGCTGCCTTCCGGATGCACCACGCCCTTCAACCTGGCCAGCGCCTCGAGGCTGGTCTCGCGCGGATGCTCGTCGCGCTCGAAGCGGATGTGATCCCCTTTTTTCTGGGGAATCAGCACCGGCACGATCTCGTCAAGGAACAATCCTTCCGCCTGGGCCCGCGCGACCTTTTGCTGGCTGGCCAGCGCGAAGCGGTCCTGGTCTTCGCGCGAGACCTGGTAGTCGACCGCGACATTTTCCGCCGTCTCCGGCATCGAATCGGTGCCGTACAGGTGCTTCATCTGCTTGTTCGGGAAGCGCCAGCCGATGGTGGTGTCGTAGATCTCGGCCTGGCGCGAGAACGCGGTCTCGGCCTTGCCCATCACGAAGGGAGCGCGCGTCATCGACTCGACGCCGCCGGCGATCATCAGTTGGGTTTCGCCGGCCTTGATGGCGCGCGCGGCGATGCCGATGGCATCCATGCCCGAGCCGCACAGACGGTTCACCGTGGTGCCCGGCACGTCGGCCGGCAGGCCGGCCAGCAGGGAGGCCATGTGGGCGACGTTGCGGTTGTCTTCGCCGGCCTGGTTGGCGCAGCCGAAGACCACGTCGTCGACCCGGCTCCAGTCCACGCCCGGGTTGCGCTTCATGAGCTCGCGCAGCGGGATGGCGCCGAGGTCGTCGGCGCGCACGTCCTTCAGGGCGCCGCCGTAGCGGCCGATCGGGGTGCGGATTGCGTCGCAAATGTAGGCATCGGTCATGCTTTTCCTCCTTGTTCGGCGGCCAGGACGGGCGCCAGCAAGGGCGCGCCGGTGACAGCCTGCAGTTGTTCGAAAGTGAGGCCCGGCGCCATTTCCAGCACGCGCAGGCCATCGGGCGTGACGTCGATCACGGCCAGGTCGGTGTAGATGCGGTTCACGCAGGCCACGCCGGTGAGCGGATAGCTGCACTCGCGCACGACCTTGCTTTCGCCCGTCTTGGTCTGGTGGTCCATCATCACGAAGACCTGCTTCGCGCCGATGGCCAGGTCCATGGCGCCGCCCACCGCCGGAATCGCGTCCGGCGCGCCGGTGTGCCAGTTGGCCAGGTCGCCCTTTTCCGATACCTGGAAGGCGCCCAGCACGCAGATGTCGAGGTGGCCGCCGCGCATCATGGCGAAGGAATCGCCGTGGTGGAAGTAGGCGCCGCCGGTCAACAGCGTCACCGGCTGCTTGCCGGCGTTGATCAGGTCCTCGTCTTCCTCGCCGGGCGCGGGCGCCGGCCCCATGCCGAGCAGGCCGTTCTCGCTGTGCAGGAAGACCTCGCGGTCGGCGGGCAGGTAGTTCGCGACCTTGGTCGGCAGGCCGATGCCCAGATTCACGTAGGCGCCCTCATGGATGTCCTGGGCCACGCGGGCGGCGATCTGGTCGCGGGTGTAGCGGTGTTCGATGCTCATACGGCGCCCTCCTTCACGACGCGCTGGACGAAGATGCCAGGGGTGACGATCACCTCGGGGTCGAGTTCGCCGAGAGGCACGATCTCGGCCACTTGCGCGATGGTGACCTTGGCGGCCATCGCCATGATCGGGCCGAAGTTGCGCGCGGTCTTGCGGTAGACGAGGTTGCCCCAGCGGTCGCCGCGGTGGGCCTTGATGAGGGCGAAGTCGGCGTGGATCGGGGACTCGAGCACGTAGTGGCGGCCGTCGATCAGGCGGGTCTCCTTGCCTTCGGCCAGCAGGGTGCCGTAGCCGGTGGGCGTGAAGAAGCCGCCGATGCCGGCGCCGGCGGCGCGGATGCGTTCGGCCAGGTTGCCCTGCGGGGTAAGTTCGAGTTCGATTTCGCCGGCGCGGTAGAGCGCGTCGAAGTGGTGGGAATCGGCCTGGCGCGGGAAGGAGCAGATGATCTTGCGTACGCGCTTGGCCGCCAGCAGGGCAGCCAGGCCGGTGTCGCCGTTGCCGGCATTGTTGTTGACGATCGTGAGTTCACGCGCGCCCTGGTTGATCAGCGCATCGATCAGTCGCGATGGCATGCCGGCATTGCCGAAGCCCCCGATCATGACGGTCGCGCCGTCGTGCACGTCGGCGACGGCACGCTCCAGCGATTCATAGGTTTTGTCGATCATGTCTGTCGCCTTTTCGTGCGCACGGCATGCCGGCGCACTTGAAATGATGTTGCCGTTGTTCGATAATCGCACTGATGTTTGATTACCGCCCAACCAAGTGTAGTGGCACCCTGGCCGAAAGGTCAAGAAAAAAGACCAATCGAAGCGCTGTTATGCCCCCCTGCCTGCATTACAATCCCGCCATGACAAATACTGCGATCACTACAAACGAGGCCGACAGCCCGGAAATCCAGGAGAACGGCGACGAGCGCGGCGAAGAGCGCGAGCTCAGCATCGCCGAGCAGATCGATGCCCTGACCGACCCCAGTTTCATGACCTCGCTGGCGCGCGGCCTGGCCGTGGTGCGCGCCTTCAGCGACTCGCGCAAGCCCCAGACCATCGCCCAGATCAGCCAGAAGACCGGCATCCCGCGCGCGGCCGTGCGGCGCTGCCTGTACACCCTGCAGCAGCTCGGCTACGTCGGCGCCGAGCACAACAATTTTTCGCTGCGCCCGAAGGTGCTCACGCTCGGCTACTCCTACCTGTCGTCGACGCCGCTCACGGTGTCGAGCCAGCCCTACCTGAACAACATCAGCCGCGAACTGGGCGAATCGAGTTCGCTCGCGGTGCTGGACGACGGCGAGGTCCTGTACGTGGCGCGCGCCGCCGCCACCCGCGTGATGTCGGTGGCCCTGAACACCGGCAGCCGCCTGCCGGCCTACTGCACCTCGCTCGGGCGCGTGATGCTGGCCCACCTCCCGCCGGACGAGCTCAATGCCTACTTCGCCAGGACGAAACTGCGCCCGCTCACCGACAAGACCGTGACCTCGCAAAAGCGCCTGCGCGAAATCCTCGCGGGCGTGCGCCAGAACGGCTACGCCATCAACGACGAGGAACTCGAACTGGGCCTGCGCTCGATCTCGGTGCCGGTGCGCGGCGCCTCGGGCCAGGTGCTGGCGGCGCTGAACGTCGGCGCCCAGGCCGGCCGTGTCAGCCTCGAACGGATGCAGCAGGAGTTCCTGCCCGTGCTGCTGCGCGGGGCGCAGGAGCTGTCGGTGCTGCTGCCTTAAGAATTAACGTTTGCGCGACGCGGACGTTTGGTGGGCACGGGGCGCCCACCCTACCGGTTCTGCAGCCGCTATGCCGTAGGGTGGGCGCCCCTGTGCCCACCGTTGTACGCGCACCCGCAGGTCGGCGAGTTCGCCCGATCAGAAGTGGTGACGCAGGCCCACCATGACACCATTCTGCGTCTTGCCCACGCCCACGGTGCCGCCGGCATCCAGCGCCACCGCCGACGCACCGTCGTTGTCCATGCGGCCGATCGCCGTGTAGACCACGGTGCGCTTGGACAGCGCGTAGTTCAGGCGCGCCACCAGCATCGTCACGTCGTCGTCCGAATTCTTCGTGTTGCGCGCCGCCGCCTGGACGTCGATGACGAAGTTGTTGATCGGGTGGCTCACGCCCAGGTACCACAGCAGCGACTCGGTCGTGCCGGTGGCCGCATTCGTTTCGCGGTCGATCAGGCCGCCGCCGATCTTGGTCGGGCCGATCATCAGGTAGCCGTTGACGGTGGTGCGGATGTCGTCGTTGTCGCTGCTGGTCAGGCCGCCGGCTGCCCCGGTGTTCCCGTACAGGCGGTCGTAGGAGGCGTTCAGGCCCCAGGCCTTGGTTTCGTAGCCGAGCAGGCCGGTGTACTGGCGGCAGGCCTTGGAATTGCCCGCCACTTCGCCGGCGCAGTTGGTGGCGGCGGGGCCGCCGGTGGCGGATGCATCGCGGCCGAAGCTCCAGGTCGCGCCAACCACGAAGCCGCTGAAGTTGCCCATGTAGCCGATGGCGTTGTCGCTGCGCGCGTTCGGCAGGTAGGGATCGATGCTGCCGATGGCGAACAGGTGCGGGCCCAGCACGTCGGTCTTCAGGCCCGAGATGTAGGTCATGTTCTGCTGGCGGCCGATCGTCAGGGTGCCCCAGTCGCCCTTCAGGCCGACGTTGGCGGCGCGGCCGAACAGGCGGCCGCCCTGCTGCTGGGTGCCGGTGTCCATCGCCAGGCCGTTTTCGAGCACGAAGAAGGCCTGCAGGCCGCCGCCGAGATCCTCGCTGCCCTTGAAGCCGATGCGCGACGGGAAGGAGCTCGTCAGCGAAGGGATCTTGGTGTTGGAATCGCCCGCATTGTTGACGTTCGTCAGGTGGGCAATACCGCTATCGACGATACCGTAGACCTGGACCGAGGTCTGGGCGTGGGCGGCGGATGCGGCGGCCAGGCCGCAAACCAGCGCGGCTGCGCTGGACAGGATGTCCTTCATGTTGTCTCCTTGGTTTATTTATGACTTCTGGTTTTCAGCTTCCGATGTTCAGCTTCCAACGGTCGTTCGTTTATCGAACAAGAGGTTGTTAATCGAACGCTGAAACGATACTATTGTTGTCACGGAACCTTGTCAACAATATGCTTGCAGCATTGATGACCTGGTTGCGACAACAATACGATGCCGCCAGGTGCATCGACGCCGATGACCGGATCAACCAACAGGAGACAAGCATGAACTTCAAGACCATCGCGGCCCTCGCCGTGGCCACCGCCTTCGCCACGCCGGTGGCCTCGGCCCAGGACACCATCAAGGTGGGCGTGATCGCCTCCTTCTCCGGTCCCTTCGCCGACTACGGCAAGCAGATGCAGGGCGGGATCAAGGCCTGGATGGCCCAGCACGGCGACAGCGTCGCCGGCAAGAAGATCCAGCTGATCTACAAGGACACCACCGGCCCCTCGCCGGAGATCGCCAAGCGCCTGGCCCAGGAACTGGTGGTGCGCGACAAGGTCGACTTCCTGGCCGGCTTCGGCCTGACGCCGGAAGCGCTGGCCGTGGCGCCGATCGCCCAGCAGGCCAAGAAGCCGATGATCATCATGAACGCCGCGACCTCCGTCATCACGACCAGGTCGGACTACATCGCGCGCTTCTCGATGACCCTGCCGCAGATCTCGGCGCCGATGGGCGACTGGGCGCTGAAGAACAAGATCCGGAACGTCGCGACCGTGGTGGCCGACTACGGTCCCGGCATCGATGCCGAGAAGGCCTTCAGCGACCGCCTGGTGAAAAACGGCGGCAAGATCGTCGAAGCGATCCGCGTCCCGCTGCGCAACCCGGAATTCGCGCCCTTCATCCAGCGCATCAAGGACGCCAAACCGGACGCCGTCTTCGTCTTCGTGCCGGCCGGCGAGCAAAGCATCGCCTTCATGAAAGGCTACCGCGAGCGCGGCCTGGCCGCTGCCGGCGTCAAGGTGATCGCCACCGGCGACCTGACCGACGACCACGTGCTGCCGGCGATGGGCGACAACACGCTGGGCGTGATCACCACCTTCCACTACTCGGCGGCCCACAAATCGCCGGAGAACGAGGCCTTCCTGAAGCATTTCGCCGCCGCCAACCCGCAGGGCGGACGCCCGAACTTCATGGCGGTCGCGGCCTACGACGGCATGAACGCGATCTACCAGGTCAGCCAGAAGCTGAACGGCAAGATCGAGGGCGACAAGGCGATGGCGGTCCTGAAGGGCATGAAGATCCAGAGCCCGCGCGGTCCGATCACGATCGACCCGGCCACCCGCGACATCATCCAGACCGTGTACGTGCGCAAGGTCGAGAAGGTCAACGGCCAGCCCTACAACGTGGAATTCGACCAGTTCCCGAACATGAAGGATCCGGGCAAGTAAGGACTGATCAGGGCCAGTGCGCCGACCAACGGGCGCGGCGCAAGCCGGTACTTCACGCCCGCACCCGGCGGGCATTCTCGGTCCTGCGGTCGAGACGGCGTTCGCCTTCGACGGCGCGCGCCGCGGCCGCGTCGGCGCAGGCGTCCGCGCGCGCCTCGAAGGACGGCCCCCGGCACCGATGCGAGCGTGCGCCCCCTGCCCGACTACAGACGTGCGCCTGCGCCTGACCGCCGCGCCGCGGCCTCAGGGACGGCCCGCCCCCTGCTTGCGCACCGTCGTCACCAGCGTCGGCAGCGACCACGCGCCTCCGGGCGCGATGCCGTTGCACGCGCCGGTATTGCCCTGGCTGGTGTGAACGAAGCGCCTGCCATCCCAGGTCCAGTCTTCGAACGCCCAGCAGTCGCCCATGCCGCGCCCCTTCTGCGAACCGTCTATCCTTCCTTCGGCGTAACCCGAGGCGTAGGTGGTGACGAGCGCGGGCGCGTAAGGCGGTTCGGCATTGATGACCCAGTAGGCGTCGCCCTGGTTGTAGGCGCCGCGCCAGCACAGCGTGGAGGCCAGCAGCTTGTCGCCGCTCAGGCGCTGCACGGTGATCTCGTTTTCCGGGTCCCGCGCCCCGATCTGCTCCGCGCAATCCTCGGTCTGCGCCTGCAAGGCCGCGCGCAGGGCCGCCAGCCTTGCCTTCGGCAGCAGCACGAAGCGGTCGTCGGGCTTGACCGCGACCACCACCGGCGCCGGCAGGGCCGGCAGGGCGCTGTTCTCGTCCCGCTGCCCCTTGCGCACCAATGCGCCCGGCGTGCCGAGACGGCCCTGGAACTCGTCCATCTTCAGCAGCACCGCCGCGCCGCCCTTGTCCGACACCCGCCAGCTGTGCTTGCCGTCCGACCATTCGATCCGGCTGTCCCTGCTCAGGGCGGCGATCAGGGCCTGGGTTTGCTGCGGCGTCAAGTCGACTGTCCACTTACCCTGGAAAATCAACACCTTGCCGTGCGGCTGGCCATTGATCCGCATCGTCAGGTTCAGCTTCGGCGGGAGCCGGTCCGTCTCCTGCTCTTCGCCCGGATTCCCGATCTGCAGCTCGCCCTTCACGGGCGTGTTCGGACCCGCCTGGCGGGTCAGCAGGACCGACACCGGCATCGCTTCCCTGTTGCCCCCGCCACCGGCGCCGTCCTCCTCGTCGTCGCTGGCGCCTTCGGCATGGTAGCCGGCGGCGCGGCAGGTGCGCGTGTTGTCGCAGGCGAGTTCCCAGTTCCCGTGCGAAAAACGCAGGCTGGGCGGCTCGGCGCCGGAGGCGGTGGCGGTGGCGGTGGCGCAGGCCAGGGCCAGCGTGACCAGCAAAGCCGGGCGGGAGAGCGGTCTCTTCATATGCGTGATTCCTATGCAGTGATGGGGGCGGCCCGGCAGCAGAGCGCGGGACGCGGCCCAGTGTAAGGAAAGCTTGCATATATGGCAAGCTGGCAGCTTCGCCGGGCGGGGGGACTATCCCCGGGCAACGGAACGCGACGGTCCCGAGCGCCGATGTAGCATAGGCCGGCAGGCAGACTTTGCCTCTTTCCTTACAGCGAAAAGAAAGGACGAAAGGTGAACCAGCGCTATCGACCGATCACGCGCCTGGGCCTGGGCGGCACCGGGCTGGGCGACATGTACCATACGACGACCGACGAAGCGGCCCACGCCACCGTCGACGCGGCCTGGCAGGCGGGCATCCGCTATTTCGACACCGCGCCGCACTACGGCGCCGGCCTGTCCGAACACCGCTTCGGCATGGCGCTGCGGCGCCGACCGCGCGAGGAATTCACGCTCTCGACCAAGGTCGGGCGCCTTCTCGTGCCCCACCATCCCGGCGAGATCCAGAGCCCCTTCGTGTCCGCGATGCCCTTCAGGCGCGTTACCGACTACACGAGCGACGGCGTGCGCCGCTCGGTCGAGGACAGCCTGCAGCGCCTGGCCCTCGGCCACATCGACATCGTTTACGTGCACGACCTCTCGCCCGACCATTTCAGCCGCGACGACTTCGAGCACCACTTCCGCATCGCGGCCGGCCGCGGCGGCGCCTTCGAGGGCCTGGTGAAGCTGCGCGAGGACGGCGTCATCAAGGGCTGGGGCATGGGCGTGAATACGGTCGAGCCCTGCATGCGCGCGCTGCAGGCATCGGACCCCGACGTCTTCCTGCTGGCCGGCCGCTATACGCTGATGGAAACCGCGCCGCTGCAGGACTTCTTCCCGCTGTGCGCCCAGCGCGGCGCCAGCGTCGTGGTCGGCGGGCCGTTCAACTCGGGCTTCCTGGCCGGCGGCGACCATTACGACTACCAGCCGGCCAAGCCAGAGCAGCGCGCGCACCGCGAGCGCCTGCGCCAGGTGGCGGCGCGCCACAACGTCGACCTGGCGGCGGCGGCCCTGCAGTTCGGCCTGGCGCATCCGGTGGTGTCGGCCACGATTCCCGGCGCCAGCACCCCGGAGCACCTGCGCCGCAACGCCACCCTGCTGCACATCGAGATCCCAAGCGTGTTCTGGGAGGAACTGCTGGCCGAAGGGCTGCTGCCGGCCGATGCGCCAATTCCGCCGAGAAAAACGGTAGTATAGGCGCCAGCATTTGCACAACAGGCCGCTTCAAGACGGCCCGCTTGCCCGGACCCGGCAGCGCCCGGCCCGGGCGCGCCTGCCCATCGGCATCGCCCTCGACAAAAACGACATGGAGACAACATGCAATCCAAGCTCAGCTACGTGCACGGCGCGCACGACGTACCCCTCATTGGCGACACCATCGGCGTCTTCCTGAAGAACGTCGCGGCGCGCCACGGCGACAACGACGCCCTCGTCGTCCCGCACCAGGACGTGCGCTGGACCTACCGCGAATTCGACGAGCGCGTGACGCGCCTGGCCGCCGGCCTCCTGAAACTGGGCCTGCAGCCCGGCGACCGGGTCGGCATCTGGTCGCAGAACTGCGCCGAATGGGTGCTGGTGCAGTTCGCCACCGCCCGCGCCGGCCTCATCATGGTCAACATCAACCCGGCCTACCGCCGCGCCGAACTCGAGTACGTGCTGGGCAAGGTGGGCTGCGCCGCCCTGATCCTGTCCCCCAGCTTCAAGACCAGCGACTACATCGGCATGGTGCAGGACGTCGTGCCCGAGATCACGGATGCCAAACCATCGATGCTGAAATCGAGCAAACTGCCCGAGCTGCGCCACGTGATCCGCCTGGGCAGCGGGCAAACGCCGGGCATGCTCAACTTCGAGGCGCTGATGGCCGAGCCGGCCCCGGCGCAACTGGAGCAGCTGGCGCGGCTGGAATCCGAGCTGCAGTTCGACGAGCCGGTGAACATCCAGTTCACCTCTGGCACCACCGGCTCGCCCAAGGGCGCGACGCTCACCCACCACAACATCCTGAACAACGGCTTCTTCATCGGCGAGGCGATGAAGCTGAGCGCGCGCGACCGCCTCTGCATCCCGGTCCCGCTCTACCACTGCTTCGGCATGGTGCTGGGGAACCTGGCCTGCGTGACGCACGGCGCGACCATGGTGTTCCCGGGCGAAGGCTTCGAGCCGAAGGCGGTGCTGGAGACCGTGCAGCGCGAACGCTGCACCGGCCTGCACGGGGTGCCGACCATGTTCATCGCCCTGCTCGACCATCCGGACTTCGCCGACTACGACCTGTCGACCCTGCGCACCGGCATCATGGCCGGCTCGCCCTGCCCGGCCGAGGTGATGAGCCGCGTCATCAGCCGCATGCACATGTCCGAGATCACGATCGCCTACGGCATGACCGAGACCTCGCCGGTCAGCTTCCAGAGCTCGACCGACGACCCGGTGGAGCTGCGCGTCTCGACCATCGGCCGCGTGCACCCGCACCTGGAAGTCAAGATCGTCGACGCCATGGGCCGCATCGTGCCGCGCGGCGTGAAAGGCGAGCTGCTCACGCGCGGCTACTCGGTGATGCTGGGCTACTGGGGCGACGAGGAAAAGACGCGCGAGGCGATCGACGCGGCGCGCTGGATGCACACCGGCGACCTGGCCGTGATCGACGAAAACGGCTTTGCGGCGATTGTCGGCCGCGCCAAGGACATGGTGATCCGCGGCGGCGAGAACATCTATCCGCGCGAGGTCGAGGAATTCCTGTACCGGCATCCGAAGGTGCTGGACGTGCAATGCGTCGGCGTGCCGGACGCGAAGTTCGGCGAGGAGCTGTGCGCCTGCATCATCCTGCGTCCGGGGATGGAAGCCGATGCCGACGAGATCCGGGAATTCTGCAAGGGCCAGATCGCGCACTACAAGATCCCGCGCCACGTGCGCTTCGTCGAGAGCTTCCCGATGACGGTGACGGGGAAGATCCAGAAGTACCTGCTGCGCGAGCAGATGACGACGGATCTGGGGCTCGCGGGTTGATGCGGGTGCGGCCGCGGCCTCAATCGGGGCCGCTCGCGCCCAGCGACGCATACCACGCGCCGTAAGGCGTGTTGGCCACCAGCCTGCGGTTGTAGTCGGGCGCGCCGTCGTCCCACCACACGGGGCCGCGCTCGCCCAGGGCGTGCTTGGCCGCGTCGACGGCGGCGCGGGCGCGGCGCTCGGCTTCCTTGTCGCCCGCTTTCACGGCAAGTCCGACCTCGCGGCGTGCGCGCATGAGCTCCTCGACGAGCCGCTGGCGTACCCCGGGGTCGAGCCGCGGATTGCTGAGGCGCCAGAGGCGGCCATTGACGACGAAATAGCGTCCGTCCGGAGTGCTGGGATGGTGTCGTGGCGCTGCCATGGCCCGACTGTAGCGAAAGACGCGCAAGCCCGTCGCCAGCTTGTGCGGACAGCGCCGACGGACGCCTCCGATGCGTCGTCCCGGTCGCGCCTAGCGCCCGGTCACGTGCACCAGGCTCGTCATCGCATCCACGTACAGGGTCTTGTCGTCCGCGTACAGCGGCAACAGCGGCGTGACCGCCACCTGGTTCAGCTTCGTTCTACGGATCCGGCGCGTGGGCGGGTCCTCGAATACCGCATAGGGCACGTCCTGGATCACATAGGGCTCGCCCTCGACGTGGCCGATGATCATCAGCACGTGGCCGGGAACGACGACCAGGTCGCCCACCTGGGCCTCCCGCAAGGCCCGGCCCCGGTCGTCGTGGCTGTCCTTGTCGGTAAAGCGCCTGTGCCGGAAGGCCGCGCTGGAACCCTGCAGGCCCGAGTTGGGCGGCAGCAGCAGGCCCATGCTGCGGTAAACCTCGCTCGTCAGGCCCGAGCAGTCGCGCGCATTGAACTGGTGCCCCCAGCCGTAACGCTCGCCCAGGAACTTGAAGGCCTGGCGGATGATGTTGGCCTGGGTCAGCGGCAGGTAGCCCGGCGCGCTGTCGGCGCTACGGCGCAGCAAGGCGGGCTTGAAGGCGACCCTGCCGCCGGGGTCGCGTACCGGCATTTCGAGCGCCCAGGAAGCATACGCGCTTGCGCCGTTCACCGGTTCTCCGGCGGAGATATCGGCGAAGGGCAAGGCGGTCCCCATGTCCAGCAACAGTTCGGACACCTCGGGCGCCTCGGGCGTGAAGACAGTCCGCACCTGGTCGCCGGTGACGACGCGCCCGGGCGCCCGCGCCGCATACCCGAACACCTGGCCGCGCGCGCCCTCGGCGATGTCCTTCGCGCGCACCCAGGCCGGGCCCTGGCTCGACATCACCAGCAGCCAGCGGCTGTCCGCGCTCGTGTGCAGGATGACGACCGGCTCGCCCGGAAACAGCATGCCGGACTGCAGGCTCTCGTAGTCGCGCTGGTCGGCGGCGGCGTGGAAGATGCGCTCCGTCGGCATGGTGCGCAGTTGGGCGCGGCGCACGCTCAGGCCATAGCGCGCCGGGGTGAAGGCCGCGACACGATCGGGCGCGGTGTTGCGGCCGATGGCGGCGAGCGCCGATGCGGCCACCGGCTTGCCGGCTTCGTCGACACCGATCTTCACCACCGATTGCCCGGCCTGCCTGATCCAGTCCAGCACCTGGTCGCGGCTGACGCTTGCCGGGAGGCCTTCGAGATCGACAAAGCCGCCGCCCGGGCCATGGACGCGTGCGCGCTTCGCCGCGGTCTCGCGCGCGTCGAGCAGCACCGCGTCCGGATCGGGCAGGCGGCGGATCCAGAACTCGGGGGACAGCATGGCCTCGTCGAACGCCGGGATGCCGGAGCGCGACACGGTGTGCCGGACAGCTTCGTCCGCAGCACCCGACACCGGGCTGGCCCATGCCGTCACGAGCATCGTGCTCACTATGCCGAGATATGTCCCGATCTTCATCGTTCGCCTCCGTTTGGATGCGCGTAGTGTATATGAAGATAGCCGACAAACGCCGCCTGCGTCATCCTGCGCCGCGCCGGATTCCGTGGACGGCCGGGATATGGATTAAGCTGGCGGCAAGCGCCTGGCAGCCTGCCCTGCCCGGCCCAACCAACAAGGAAATGCATGCCTGACCATCTCCATCCCCGCAGGGTCCTGCTTGCCGGCGCCACGGGCCTGGTCGGCGGACAAATCCTCCAGGCCCTGCTGGCGGACCGGACCGTCACCGACATCCACGTGCTCAGCCGGCGCGAACTGCGCGGATCCGATCCCAGGCTGCAGGTACACATCGTGGATTTCGCCGCCCTGCCGTCCTTGCCGGGCGTGGACGAGGTCTACCTGGCGCTCGGCACGACGATTCGGGTCGCGGGGAGCCAGCAGGCCTTCCGGGCCGTCGACCTGGAGGCCAATCTTGCCGTGGCCAGGGCCGCCGTCGCGGCGGGCGCGGCGCGCGCCGGGGTGGTGAGCGCCGTCGGCGCCGACGCGCAATCTTCCGTGTTCTATAACCGCGTCAAGGGCGAACTCGAGGATGCGCTCAAGCCGCTGTTTCCGGCGCTGGTGATCGCGCATCCCTCGCTCCTGCTCGGTGACCGGGACAGCCTGAAACAGCCGGTCCGCTGGGGCGAAAGGATTGCCGCGCCCGTGGCGCGCCTGCTTTCGCCATTGCTGCCCGGGCGCTACGTGCCGGTCCAGGCCAGGGCTGTCGCGCTCGCGCTGGTTCGGACGGTTCCTGTCGCCCAGGGGATCAAGGTGCTTGCTTCCGATGAGCTGGCCGAATTTGGACATGAAGCGGGCGGGAGTGCGAAAACGGGCACATACCCGAACGCACGGTAGACACTGTTCGGTTCCAGTCTTCGGAAGGTGAAATGGTTTCGCCGCCTGTCTTCAGATCATTTGCTCAGCAACCGGTGTAACCCGGCTGTGGCCAATCTGCCATTGGCACGGAAAAGACACAAGCCGGCATCGATATTTTACAAGCTCGTGATTATTGGTGAAGTTCTAAAACGAACGCATATGATAATCTCGACGCTTTTCGTAGATAAGGTGTCCCGGTTTCTGATCCAGATTATTCTGTTTTTCCGAGCTTGACCTGACAGGTCTTTGAATTACGTTTTGCGGCCTTACGCTCGTTGTTCAATGGGGCTTTTTGCGTACACGAGAAATGGACAAGCAACAGAATAATGTCAAACGGACGTATTACGCCAAGTGATCACTGAACAGGCACTGCCTCGACCGCGGTATTGCGGCATTGCGGCAGCGCGCATATAGCCTACAAATTTCACGAACAATATCATGCAGAAAAAGACAATGATCGCGACCGCCATTGGCGTTATCGCCCTCGCCGGCGCCACGGCGGCAGCAATGAACTATGACAAGTGGTTCGTCTTCCCGGCTTACCATAACGTCGTCGCCTCGGTCTTTAAGGATCCCGATAGCACCATGTTTCGTAACGAGAAAATGCCGAATCCCACAATGCTTTGTGGCGAGGTGAACTCCAAGAACGGATATGGAGCATATGCCGGCTACAAGCGCTTCATGGTGACCAATCAGCATGCGGTATTTCTCGAGAACGAAGGCCGGGTGCGCGCACCGGACCGCAATGACAAAAATCCCACCGTAGATACGGAAGAAATCGATCTCTTTATTGCTGCGACCGAAGCGAAGACTGAACGCCTCAAGGCAATCAATGCAATGTATGAGGCCGGAAAACCTCGCACTCAGGAACCATTGAGCCATACCGAAGCGATGGAAATAGCACGCGCACGCTTGTTCGAAAAACAATGGGGCGAGCAATGTGCTTAGATCAGTGACGACAGGTCTCTGACCGCATCGCCCCGGCGAAAGCGAATAAACGCCGACTGCGGAATGGATTGGACATTCTGAACCGGACAGGCTGGTATTACACCTTGAATCCAGGGGCTCAACTCCTTTTATTGCTGGAACAGTCATCGACATGCCATTCCGCCAAGCTACACCTTCTTCTTCCTCACTGATCAAAATCGGTGTAATAGCCGGCATCTCCCTCTGGTTGGCCAGCTGCTCCGGCGATACTGAATTGGCTGAAGCAAACAGGAAACTGGAAGCGGCGAATGCCCGTATCGCTGCCCTCGAAGCCAGGTTGGCCGGAACAGGCTCGACGACACCGGTCACGCCGAATACATCCGTGAAGACGCTTGCCACGCCACCAGGGGAAGCGGCAGCGCCAGCCACTGATCAGCTGGCCGAACAGGTCGAGGTCACTGGAAAACAGTGGCACTACGATGTGACCGAAGACGCAATGACGGGCAGGAAGCGATTCACCGCAATGGTCGAGAGTTTAAATACTGTTGCCTTCGGATTCCCTTACGGCGGCGACCAGCGTGGCCGCTTAACTCTCCGTACAGATCCGCAGCACGGAAAAGACGTTATTTTCCGCATCGAGAGAGGGCAGATCCTCTGCCCGTCCTATGAGGGATGCCGGGTGCAGGTGCGGTTTGACGAAAGCAAGCCCATCCGGTTCGAGGCTTCCGGCGCCGCCGACCACAGTACTGACGTCGTCTTCATCGACGACTATACGGGCTTCATGTCCAGACTGAAGAAGGCAAAGCGTGTTCGCATTGCGGTCAACGTCTACCAGAACGGGGCGCCTGCATTCGAGTTCGATGTCAGCGGTTTCGATTCGAAAAAATACCAGCCAAGTCCTGGCTGATTTGGAACGCCTGGCAACACCTCGTGCCTGTCGTATGAACAGGGTCACCGTACACTGAGGCAGCCCGACCGTCCGTGATCGGTCGTGGATTCAACTGGTGAACGCAACACTCCAAGACGTATGGAGGAGTGTTCAACGGCCTGCTTCGGCAGTATTTTCCAAAAGGACTGGACCTCTCGACCTACTCGCATGAAAATCTGGATGAGGTAGTCAGGCTGTTAAACGAGGGGCCGAGGAAGTCACTCAATTACGAAACACCCGCCCAACGATTTCATAAATGTGTTGGATCGACTGATTGAATACCCTACCGTAAGCCAACGTACCAAAGGTCCGGAACCGAGCAGGAGCGGATTAAGAGCACCTAACAAAACCTCCATGGCTGCGTTGCATCGTCTCGCCGTACACACGTACTGTCTTCGACGCTGCGCCTTGCCCTGAAGGTTTTGTTAGGCGCTCTAAACCCCGAACAAGGAATCATGAACATAGCAGAGCTTGCGCAGGCCTTGAGCGATCATGGTGTCTCGTCCCGATACTATCGACTTGGATCGTATGGTCATGGGTTTTCCGACGACTCGTTTTCGCTTGAAGAAAACGACGGGACGTTTCGAGTAATGTACATCGAGCGAGGATCCCCTTCGGTGCTGGCCTCATTTTCAACTGAAGACGAGGCATGTACGTACCTCTTGGAGCAGTTGACGAGCACTGAGCAGTTCCTGATCCGCTCCAAATAAGACCATGTGTTGCGTCGGCCGGTTGAACGCGCAGTCGAAACCGGACGCTACTGAAAGTCTGCAACCGGCCAGTAGCGGTCCTCCACGCGAACTCGTATTCCTCTCCATGCCCAACGACATCAATCACCCTATACTTGGCTCCCTGAAGTACGACGAAGGGTTGAACTGGTACTCTGCACATCTGGGACCAATAGAGATTCCGCGGCTCTACCTCTCATTAGACGACTGTGCGGATGAGGCTGCGTTCATCGAATTTGCATCGCGCAAGGTGGCGTCTCTACCAACAGATATCGCTACAGCCAGGAAAACAGCGGTCCGCCTTCTTGACCTTGCTAAAGGAGAATGGCTGCCCGACGGAGCTTCCACTAGGGACGTTGACTCATTCATTGCTAAACTCACTGTAGAGTCGCTGACGCTATATCCAGATGAGAGCTCAGTAGTCATTTTCCGCGCTGCCGATCTCTTCGCGGGTCACGGCGTACTTGTAACGCTTGAGCCAAATGGTCAAGCTTCGGACGCAACTCTGTGCGGCTAAGACGCCGTCGTGCTTCGCGTACATCTGTTCCGAGTCGAGAGCTGTCTGGCATTCCCCCATCGTCACGGACACTTCCGTTAGGCGCATTTTTTATTTTCAAACTGTACCGGGCTGATGTAGCCGATAGTGGAATGACGCCGGCGTGGATTGTAGAACCTTTCGATATAGTCAAA
>JBFLZJ010000006.1:0-349285 GCA_040755875.1 Pseudomonadota bacterium
CCGTGGCTCAGGTACAGGTCGCGCCACTTGTAACCGGTCTTTCGGCTGACGCCGAAAGACCGGCACAGGGCTTGCATGTTGGCATCGGGTGCTGTCGCCAGCATCGCAAACTCGAGTCGGGACGACACTCGGGAACTCTCCTTCCAAGGCATCGCACGCTCCAGTTGTTGGCCGTGCAACGATCATAAAAGGTGTTACCTATGTCTCTAGACAAGTGTTACCCATGTCCCTGTGCTGAACACACTTGTGCCCACGCGGTAGTGCAGCTGCGTTCCGCGCGGCAATTCCCACTCCCGTCATGAGAAGACCGCATGTTCGCGGCGCCGGTAGCGCCGGCTCGACGCCGAGGCCGGACCGCGTGGGCAGAGCTGCCTGCGCCGCCGCGCCCACCCTACGAAAACCCGGGGCGGGTTCATGCGCCGTCCGGAAAACAAAAAGAGCGGCCTCAGCCGCTCTTTTCTTCACGCCAGCGAAAAATTACGCAGCGTTCTTGCGACGACGCACTGCCGCGCCGGCGCCCAGCAGGGCGATGCCGAACAGGGCCAGCGAGCCCGGCTCAGGCACTTCCGCACCTTCGGCCAGCTTGAACTGACCGTTGGTGCCCAGGAAGAAGTACTGGCCCGGCGCATTCGCGTAGGTGCCGCCCGAGCAGCCTGGGCCGCCGAAGCCGCCGAACTGGCAAGCCACTTCATCGACCAGGCGGTCGGTCGGACGGCCCAGGGTGTTGGCGTTGGTGAACGCGAACGACAGGACCGACGAACCCGACAGGTCCTTGCCGTCGCCGGTGAAGAAGTAGCCGGCGTCCAGCATGCCCGGGGCTGCCGAAGCCAGCACCGTCACCTGGCCGTTGTTGGTCGGGCTGCCGCTGGCATCGACCAGGCCGCCGCCGCCGGCCAGCACGTTGAACTCGGCGATCAGGTTGCCCAGGTTGGCGCCGAAGTAACCCTCGGTGCCGCCATACTGGCCGTCGGTCGGATTCTGGTACATCTTGATGGTGCCGCCGGTGAACGAGAAGGCGCCGTTGAAGGTGCCGGTGCCCAGGGCTTCGAAGGTCGCGGTGATGTTGCCGCCGCCGTAGTTCAGCGGGAACAGCATGCCGTTGCTGTCGGCCTGCTGGATGTTGAACACCGCGGTTTCCTTGAACGAGAACGAGTTCTGGCCGGTCGTGGTCAATTCGATGAAGGCATTGCCGTTCACGTCGAGGTATTCGTTGACGACCTGGCCGTCCTCGTAACCGCCGCCGTTCGGGTTGAAGACCCAGTCGTTCAGGACTGGAGCGGCAAATGCGGTGCCGGAAGTGCAAGCTGCGACAGCTGCTGCGCAAATCATTTTATTAACAAATTTCATATTTCCTCTTAACCATTTGGTCGTTGTAAGATGGGACTCACAGTGCATGCAAGACGCATGCCAGAGGAAATATCTCCTTATTAAACAATGACTTGCAAATACACTCGATCAAGCGGGATGGGATTGTAAAGAATCCCGACAGAATTCTGTATCCGACAGGAATTTACAATTTATTCGCTGAATTGTTAAATACCGCACACAGCGGTCGTTTACGCGACCACGCGTTTGCCGAGAATGATGAGGTCGCGCTCGATGCCGTCCAGGTTGGCTACGCGGGGAAAATGCGCCCAGGTATCGAAACCGAACTTGCGGAACAGCGCCAGGCTCGGCGCGTTGTGGCCGAAGATGAAGCCCAGCAGGGTGTGTACCGCGATCTGCGGCGCGAAAGCGATCGCCTGCTCCAGGCAATAGCGGCCGATGCCCTTGCCACGCCAGCTTTCGGCGATATAGATCGACAGCTCGGCCGTGCCCGAGTACGCGGGGCGGCCATAGAAATTCGAGTAGGACATCCAGCCGATGACTTCCGGGTGTTCCGCGGTGTCCGCCGCGTCGTGGATCACCCACAGCGGGCGGCGTTCCGGCGTGTGGTCGGCGAACCAGCCTTCGCGCGAGGCGACGGTGATGGGCTCGGTGTCGGCGGTGACTTCGCGCGAGGCGATGGTGGAGTTATAGATGTCGACGATCGTCGGCAGGTCGTCGCGGCGGGCGAGGCGGTGTACGTAGGACGGCATGGAAAAACGCAGGAGGTTACAGGGTATGGGTGGCGCGCGAGGAGCGCAGCGCGGCGCCGAGGATTTCTTCGATGCGGGCCTTGGCCCGTTGGCCGGTCTCGTCGGCCGGGAAATGCACGCCGACGCCCTGGGCCTTGCTGTTGTTGGCGCCGGCGGGCGTGATCCAGGCCACCTTGCCGGCGATCGGGTACTTGTTCGCATCGTCCATCAGCGACAGGATCAGGTAGATCTCGTCGCCGATCTTGTAGGGCTTGTTGGTCGGCACGAACATGCCGCCGTTCTTCAGGAAAGGCATGTAGGCGGCATACAGCGCGGCCTTTTCCTTGATGGCAAGCGACAGCACCGCCGGCCGCGGGACGAGCGAGGCGTTCGGGTCGGTTGTATTGCCGGACATCGGTTTCCTTTCAAGCGGGGCTGCAGCAGCGCGTGTAATCGAGCAGCATGTCTTCGAGAAACAGTTTAGCCGACAAGGGGTGGTCCGCCACCGCCCGCCGCTCGTTCGTCGACTTTACTGCACGCAACAGATTCGCAGTGTGCACGTTGCCGGCCAAGCCTGCAAGTTCCTTCTGGTAGCGCGGGTAATAGCGCACCACCCCGGACAGCTTCACCGACAGCAGGTCGTAGAGCCAGCGCTGCTGCCAGGCCACCAGGGCGGCCAGCGGCGTCTTGCTGAGTTTTTCCGCGTTCTTCAGGGCCGACTCGGCGCTCGGGCGCGCCAGGAAGTGCAGCAGGCTGTCGAGTTCCTCGCGGTTGCCGAGCTCGGCCTGGGCGCGCGCCGCCAGCGGCGCGCCGCCCTCCTCGCGCAGCCAGCTGTCTGCGTCCAGCACGCCCTGCTCCTTCAGCCAGGCCAGCGCGGCGGCATGCTCGGGCATGGGCAGGGCGAACTTGCGGCAACGCGAGAGGATCGTCGGCAGCAGCCGGTCCAGCCCGTTCGAGGCAAGCAGGAACACGGTGCCCGGCGGCGGCTCTTCCAGGGTTTTCAGCAGGGCGTTCGAGGCCGGCATGTTCAGCGCCTCGGCCGGATACAGCACCACCACGCGCAGGCCCTGGCGGTGGGTCGAGATGTTCATGAAGTCGGCCAGGTTGCGAATCTGCTCGATCTTGATCTCTTTCGAGGGCGCCTTGGCCGACTTGGCCTTCTTCTCGCCCTCGCCGCCCTCCTCGCCTTCGCCGGCCGGCTCGTCTTCCAGCGCTTCCGGACGCACCCGGCGGTAGTCTGGGTGGTTGTGCTGGACGAACCAGCCGCAGGACGCGCAGGCGCCGCAGGCCTGGCCGTCGGGCTGGACGTTCTCGCACAGGAGGGCCTGGGCGAAGTGCTCGATGAAGTCGGCTTTGCCGATGCCGGCCGGGCCGTGGAAAAGGATCGCATGGGGCAGCTTGCCGCGCATCTGCTGCAGCTGCGCCCAGGCGTGTTGCTGCCAGGGGTAAATCACAACAATGTCTCCAGCGCCTCGGCAATCGTCTGCCGGGTCGCTTCTATGCTGCGCGTCGAGTCGACGACCACGAAGCGCTCCGGGAACTGGGCGGCGCGGCGCAGGTACTCGGCGCGGCAGCGGGCAAAGAATTCGCCCTGCTCGCGCTCGAACTTGTCGAGGGTGCGGGTGGCGTCCAGGCGCTCGCGCGCGACTTCGAGCGGGACGTCGAACAGCAGCGTCAGGTCCGGCTGCAGCTGCGGGTGGACCCAGGCTTCCAGCGCCTCCATTTTCAGGCGGTCGAGGCCGCGCCCGCCGCTCTGGTAGGCGAAGCTGGCGTCGCTGAAGCGGTCCGACAGCACCCAGGCGCCGGCGGCCAGGTTCGGCTCGATCACCTGGGCGATGTGCTCGCGCCGGCTGGCGAACATCAGGAGGGCTTCGGTTTCCAGGTGCATCTTCTCGTGCAGCAGCAACTCGCGCAGTTTTTCGCCCAGCGGCGTGCCGCCCGGCTCGCGCGAGGCGACCACGCGCCGGCCGCGCGCGGCCAGGAAGTCGGTGATGTAGCCGATGTGGGTCGACTTGCCGGCGCCGTCGATGCCCTCGACGGTAAGGAACTTGCCGCGCTGAATCATGGCCGTGCGATCCCGCGCTGGTACTGGTTGACCGCGCGGTTGTGGTCGTTCAGGTTGTCCGAGAACTGGCTGGTGCCATCGTTGCGCGACACGAAATACAGGGCGTCGGTCTTGGCCGGCGCCAGCGCCGCGGCGAGCGACTGCACGCCCGGCAGCGAGATCGGCGTCGGCGGCAGGCCGTAGCGGGTATAGGTGTTGTACGGGGTGTCGGTCTGCAGGTCCTTCTTGGCGATCTTGCCCTCGTAGCGCAGGCCCATGCCGTAGATCACGCTCGGATCGGTCTGCAGCATCATCCCGGTGCGCAGGCGGTTCACGAACACACCGGCGATCATCGCGCGCTCGCTCTTCTGGCCGGTTTCCTTCTCGACGATCGAAGCCATGATCAGGGCCTCGTAGGGATTCTTGTACGGCAGGTCGGGGTCGCGCTTTTCCCAGGCCGCGTTCAGGCGGTTCAGCATCATCTGGTGGGCCTGGCGGTAGATCTGCAGGTCGCTGGCGCCCTTGGCGAACAGATAGGTATCCGGGAAGAACAGGCCTTCCGGCTGCTTGAATTCGGACGAGACCTTGGCCATCAGCTCGGCGTCTGACATCTTCGCGGTTTCGTGGCGCAGGGTCTTGGTGGCGGCGATGGCTTCGCGCATCTGGCGGAAGGTCCAGCCCTCGATGATGGTGACGGCTTCCTGGGCGAATTCGCCGCGCACGAGTTGCGCCAGCAGGCGCCGCGGCGAGGTATTCGGCTTCAGTTCATAGCTGCCGGCCTTGATGCGTCCGGCGTCGCCGCTCAGGCGCGCCAGCACCTGGAACAGGAAAGGGTTGACCGGCACGCCGGCCCTGGCCATCTGCTGGGCGGCCGCGTTCACGCCGCTCCCGGGCGTGATGGTGAATTCGATCGGCGGCTCGCCGGTCGTCAGCGGGTGCTTGGACCACCAGGCGAAGCCGCCGGCCGCCGCGACTGACACGATCGCGCCGGTAATGATGATTTTTTTTATCAGTGCCATTCTGTTCTTTTGCTCTGTTCTTCTGCTCGGTTCTTCCACATTCAAGCCGTCTCCGGCGCGAAATGCTCGACAACTCTATAATGAGGCCGTAATGATAAAGCCTAATTGCGAAGAATATTGGATTTATGAGCAACTGGACAGAATATCTGGCGTCGCAAGGCGCCCGCTTCCATATTGACGAAGCCACCCAGGTCGAGGATTTCGGCCGCACGCTCACCAGGGACGAGCTGGCCGCCGGCTTCGTCGCCCCCGTGACCGACCTTGGCCTGATCGCGGTCGCCGGCGACGATGCCGCCAGCTTCCTGCACAACCAGCTGACCAACGACGTCGAGCACCTCGGCAATGACGAAGCCCGCCTGGCCGGCTATTGCACGCCCAAGGGCCGCCTCCAGGCGACCTTCCTGATGTGGCGCGACCAGGAGGCCATCTACCTGCAGCTGCCGCGCGCCATCCAGGCGCCGCTGCAGAAGCGCCTGACCATGTTCGTGCTGCGGGCCAAGGCCAAGCTGCGCGACGCCACCGGGGAGGAGGCGTTCGCCGCCGTGCTCGGCTTTGGCGGCGCGAAGGGCGAGGCCGCGCTGCGCGCCCAGGTCGGCGAGCTGCCCGCCGCGCCCTACGGCAAGACCGGCGGCGACCAGGGCAGCGTGCTCCGCCTGGCCGATGCCTTCGGCGCCCCGCGCTACCTCTGGATCACCTCGGCCGCGACCGCCCAGGCGGCTTTCCCGGCGCTCAGCCGTGAGCTGAACGGCGAGCTGGCGCTCGGCGGCAACCAGGCCTGGCAACTGGCGGCGATCCATGCCGGCGTGCCCCAGGTGACCCAGCCGACCCAGGAGCAGTTCGTCCCGCAGATGGTCAACCTCGAGCTGCTCGGCGGCGTGAACTTCAAGAAGGGCTGCTACCCGGGCCAGGAAATCGTCGCGCGCAGCCAGTATCTCGGCAAGCTCAAGCGCAGGACCAGCCTCGCCACGGTCGAGAACGCCGCAGCGCGCGCCGGCGACGAGGTCTTCTCGACCGCCGATCCGGACCAGCCCTGCGGCATGGTGGTGAACGCCGCGCCGAACGGCCTCGGCGGCGCCGACATGCTGGTCGAGATGAAGCTGGCGGCCCTCGGCGAAGACGTGCGCTTCGGTTCGGCCACCGGCCCGGCGCTGCGTTTCCTGCCCCTGCCCTACCAGCTCGACGCGCTCGACATCTGAGATGATCGACCTGTACGTGTATTACAAGGTCCCCGAGGGCCGGGCCGCGCGCCTCGAACCGCTGGTGCGCGCCATGCAGGCGCGCCTGGCCGGGGAGCTGGGCGTGACGGGTCAGCTCAAGCGCCGTCCCGAGAGCCGCGATGGTCTCCAGACCTGGATGGAAGTCTATGCCGGCGTCGGCGAGCAGTTCGCGCCGCAACTGGACGCGGCCGCCGCCGCGGCCGGCCTGGCGGCGCTGATCGACGGTCCGCGCCGCGCCGAAGTTTTCGTGGAGTTCACCGCATGTGCCTGATCGTTTTCGCCTGGCGCGTCATTCCCGGCGTGCCAGTCATTGCCGCCGCCAACCGCGACGAGTTCTACGACCGCCCGACGGCGCCCGCCGCGCCCTGGCCGGAAAACCCCAACGTGATCGCCGGACGCGACCTGGAACACGGCGGCAGCTGGATGGGCGTGACGCGCGAAGGCGCGAACGGTCCGAAATTCGCCGCGCTCACGAATATCCGCGCGCCCAGCGAAGTGCGGATCGACGCGCCCTCGCGCGGCGCCCTGGTGGCCGACTTCCTCAAGGGGTCGCTGTCCGCCGCCGACTACCTGGACCTGGTCAGGGAGCGCGGCGACGTCTACAACGGCTATAACCTGGTGCTGGGCGACGCCAGCGCCCTGTACTGGTACTCGAACCGTGCCGGCGACGATCCGCGCAACGGCCAGCCGCTCGAGGCGGGGCGCATCTACGGCATCTCGAACGGGCTGCTCGATGCGCCCTGGCCGAAAGTCACCCGCACCAAGGCCCAGTTCGCCAGCCTGCTGTGCCAGGGCGCGCCCGAAGACGCCTACTTCGAGATGCTGGCCGACACCACGCGCGCGCCGGACATGCGCCTGCCCGAGACCGGCGTGCCGATCGACCTGGAGCGGGTGCTGTCGGCGGTCTGCATCGAGACGCCGGGTTACGGGACACGCACCTCGACGGTGGTGAAGCTGTACGAGAACGCGCCGGCGGAGTTGCACGAGCGCATCTTACGGCCCTGAACCGACTGCGCGGCGCCGCGCGCGCGTCGACGTAGGAATGAAATGTCGCGGCGGTACGTAGGGTGGGCGCCCCGTGCCCACGCGTGAACGATGAACAGTGTTGGCCCACATTGTCGGACCATTTTGATACGCCAACACCATGCGAACGTTACGCGTGGGCACGGGGGCGCCCACCCTACATGATCCAGCTCAAACGAACCGCTTTCCAGAGCGCGAAACCGCCCGGATCATTGTCCAAGGCTCTTTTGCAGTCATACGGAGGACGTCATGCGCACGCCTCTTTCTTTCCTCGCGGCCTTGCTCGCCGCGACCCTCCTCTCGGCCTGCCAGGCGAATGCGCCCGGCGCTCCTGTGGACGAGCTCCCACGCAACGACCCGACCGCGGTGGTCTCCGGCCTGGCCGACTCGCCCCAGACCGGTGGCAGTGGCGGCGCCGGCGCCGGCGCCCATGGCGGGCCGGCCTGCATGCAGGGGAACCACGCCTGCTCGACGGACAAGGAGTGCTGTTCGGGCCGCTGCATGCAGGCGGGCAGCTCGACCGGCATGTGCGAGAAATAGCCGGGCGCGCCGGGCGCCCGGCAGGCTGCCTCAAAGCTTGGCGCGCAGGATCTCGCGGATGTGCGGCGTCGCCGCGTAGGGGTCCGGCGGGTTGCGTCCCTCGAGGATGGCGTTCATGCCCTCGGCCACGCCGCCCAGCGCCTGCGGGTGCGAGAAGATCCAGAAGCGCTGCTCCTGGATTGCCTCGAAGGTCAGGCGCGAGACGTCGGCGGCCGAGACCTTGCCCGATTCCACCGCCTTCACCGTCAGCGCCTGGGCCGCGATCTGGCTGTTGGTCGGGCCGCCCTCGGCCTTGAGTTCCTCGGGACGGTTGCGGTGCGAGTGGCTGATGCCGGTCGGCACGAAATACGGGCAGAGCACCGAGGTGCCGATCTGCGCCCCGACCAGCTGCAGGTCGTGATAGAGCGTTTCCGTCAGCGACACCACCGCGTGCTTGGACACGTTGTACACGCCCATCGCCGGCGCGTTCAGCAGGCCCGCCATCGAGGCCGTGTTGACGATATGGCCCTCGAAGGACGGGTCCTTCTTCGCGCACTCGAGCATGGTGCGGGTGAACACGCGCACGCCGTGGATCACGCCCCACAGGTTCACGCCCAGCACCCACTCCCAGTCCTGTTCGCTGTTTTCCCAGATCAGGCCGCCCGAGCCCACCCCGGCGTTGTTGAACACCAGGTGAATCCCATGGAAGCGCGCCACCGCCGCGTCCGCCAGCTCCTGCACGTGGGCGCCCTTGCTGACGTCGCACACCATGGCCAGCACTTCGACGCCGCGCGCCAGCAAGGCGTCGGTGACTTTCTCGAGCGCGTCGGCCTGGACATCGGCCAGCACCAGCTTCATGCCGAGCCCGGCCGCCGTCTCGGCGAATTCGCGTCCCAGCCCGCTGCCGGCGCCGGTGATGACGGCTACTTTGCCGCTGAAGTTCTTCATCGTTTCCCCCTCAGACTGCGGACACGCCGCCGTCGACGGCCAGGATCTGGCCCGTGATGTGCTTGCCGGCGTCGGAGGCGAACAGCACCACCGCGCCCTTCAGGTCCTCGTCGTCGCCCAGGCGTCCCAGCGGGGCGTCCTTGGCCAGGGTATCGGCGCCGATGGTCGACAACACGCCCTTGGTCATTTTAGACGGGAAGAAGCCCGGCGCGATCGAGTTGACCGTGATGCCGTGGCGGCCCCACTCGCCGGCCAGCGCGCGCGTGAAGTTGACGATCGCGCCCTTCGAGGTGTTGTAGGCGATGGTGCTCATCGTGCCCGGCGGATTGCCGGCAAGACCCGCGATCGAGGAGATGTTGACGATGCGCCCGTAGCGGCGCGGGATCATCGACAGCTTGCCGACCATCTGCGACACCAGGAAGATGCTGCGCACGTTCAGGT
Source organism: Pseudomonadota bacterium (assembly GCA_040755875.1). Lineage (GTDB taxonomy): Bacteria > Pseudomonadota > Gammaproteobacteria > Burkholderiales > Burkholderiaceae_D > Telluria. The sequence continues at coordinate 9,269 of JBFLZJ010000006.1, forward strand.
TCATCACCTTGTCCCAGGCCTCGAGCGGATGCTCCTCGGCCGGGGCGCCCCAGCTGGCGCCGGCGTTGTTGATCAGGATGTCGATCTGGCCGAGGCGGCGCAGGGCTTCCTCCACGAAGGGCTGGACGTTCGCCTCCTGCGACAGGTCGCAGGCGATCGCCGTGGCCTCGATGCCTTTCGACGCCAGGTGGGCGACGGCGGCGTCGAGTTCCTCCTGCTTGCGCGAGGAAAGGACCAGGCGCGCGCCCTGCTCGCCGAGCGCCTCGGCCATCTGCAGGCCGAGGCCGCGCGAGCCGCCGGTCACCAGTGCGGTCTTGCCTTGAAGTGAAAATAATTCCTGGGTAGTGCGCATGCTGTCTCCGTTGTTATTGTGTTGCGGATGATGGGTCAGACTTCGTAATCCATGCACTGGCGCTCGTTGCGCACGGCCTTGAAGAAAGGCATCAAGGCCTGGTGGGTGGGATGGCTGGCGTAGGCTTCCAGCGCCTCCTTGTTCTCGAAGGCCGAGACCAGCACCACGTCGTAGGTCGCTTCCAGGCCCGGCTGGGCCAGCGCGACCTCGAACTGCAGGATGCCCGGCACGATGTCGGCGCACGCATCGAGCCGCCGCTTCATTTCCTCGGCATTGGCCCGGCGGTCGGCGCCCTCGGCCTGCTCCTTGAGCTTCCACATCACGACATGCTTGATCATATCTTTTCCGAATCTTTCTGGTAGTTACCTAAGGTTTTACATATCACCGAGGCGCGATCGCGGAACCGCGGTTACAGCACTTCGAACAGCCCCGCCGCGCCTTGGCCGCCGCCGATGCACATGGTCACCACGACATACTTGACGCCGCGGCGCTTGCCCTCGATCAGCGCATGGCCGACCAGGCGCGCGCCCGACACGCCGTAGGGGTGGCCGACCGCGATCGCGCCGCCGTTCACGTTCAGGCGGTCCATCGGAATGCCGAGCTTGTCGGCGCAGTACAGCACCTGGACGGCAAAGGCCTCGTTCAATTCCCACAGGCCGATGTCGTCGACCGTGAGGCCGGCCTTCTGCAGCAGTTTCGGCACCGCGAACACCGGGCCGATGCCCATCTCGTCGGGCTCGCAGCCGGCCACCGCGAAGCCGCGGAACACGCCAAGCGGCGCCAGCCCTTTCGCTTCGGCCATGCGGCGGCTCATCACGATGGAGACCGAGGCGCCGTCCGAGAACTGGCTGGCGTTGCCCGCGGTGATCACGCCGCCCGGCAGCGCGGTGCGGATCTTGCTCACGCCCTCGATGGTGGTGTCGGCGCGGATGCCCTCGTCGGCGGAGATCGTCACCTCGCGGGTGAGCAGGCGGCCCGAGGCCTTGTCGGCCACGCCCATGACGGTGGTCATCGGCACGATCTCGGCGTCGAAACGGCCGGCGGCCTGGGCGGCGGCTGCGCGCTGCTGGCTCTGCACGCCGTAGGCGTCCTGGCGGTCCTTGGCGATCTCGTAGCGCTTGGCGACCATCTCGGCGGTCTGCAGCATCGACCAGTAGATCTCCGGCTTGCTCGCGCGCAGCGCCGGGTCGCGCAGCATGTGGGTGTTCATTTCCTGCTGCACGCAGGAGATTGACTCGACGCCGCCGGCGGCGAAGATCTCGCCTTCGCCCGCCAGCACGCGCTGGGCCGCCAGGGCGATGGTCTGCAGGCCCGAGGAGCAGAAGCGGTTGACCGTCATGCCGGGCACGGTCACCGGGCAGCCGGCGCGCAGCGCGATCTGGCGCGCGATGTTGCCGCCGGTGGCGCCTTCCGGATTGGCGCAGCCCATGATCACATCCTCGACTTCGCCCGCGGCGATGCCGGCGCGCTCGATGGCGGCGGCGAGGACGTGGCCGCCGAGGGTGGCGCCATGGGTCATGTTGAAGGCTCCCTTCCACGACTTGGCCAAGCCGGTGCGGGCGGTCGAAACGATGACGGCGTCTTGCATTCTGGTCTCCCTGTTGTTGGTGTATCGCGTGAATGACGTTGTTGACCGGATGAGAATAGCACAAGATTAGTACGGTCGTTCGCAAAATCTGCGGCTTGCGCCTCATCATATGCAAGCGGGATTTCCGGCGAGCGGGAGCGGTCGAATATTCGGTAAAGCTTGGCGGCGCGCCCCGGTGCGGCCGCCTTGCACGGTCCTGCAACCGCTTCGCAAGCAGCCTCGTCAACCATTAGTAAGTTTGCAGTAAGTTTGGAGCAAGCATGACGTAAGTTTAACGGTCCACACTCCGTTGCAAGCTGACCAGAATCCTGCACAGACAGGTTCGACGTACGGCTATCCGAGACCTACATTACTATACGGAGACACACAACATGGCTATCACACCCGGCATGACCGCGGGCGGGAAGGCGGTACCTTCCTCCCAGGGGATGACCAAGGAAGAACGCAAGGTGATCTTTGCGTCCTCGCTTGGCACCGTTTTTGAATGGTACGACTTCTACCTCTACGGTTCGCTCGCCGCCATCATCGGCAAGCAGTTCTTCCTCGGTGATCCCACCACCTCCTTCATCTTCGCCCTGCTGACCTTCGCCGCCGGCTTCATCGTGCGTCCCTTCGGCGCGCTGGTGTTCGGCCGCCTCGGCGACATGATCGGCCGCAAGTACACCTTCCTGGTCACCATCCTCATCATGGGCGGCTCGACCTTCCTCGTCGGCCTGCTGCCGGGCTATGCCTCGATCGGCATCGCGGCCCCGATCATCCTGGTCACCCTGCGCGTCCTGCAAGGCCTGGCGCTGGGCGGCGAATACGGCGGCGCGGCCACCTACGTCGCCGAGCACGCGCCGGAAGGCAAGCGCGGCTACTTCACCGCCTTTATCCAGACCACCGCGACCATGGGCCTGTTCCTGTCGCTGCTGGTCATCCTGGGCACCCGCACCGCCGTCGGCGAAGACGAGTTCCTGGCCTGGGGCTGGCGCATTCCCTTCCTGGTCTCCGTCCTGCTGCTCGGCATCTCGGTGTGGATCCGGATGTCGATGAACGAGTCGCCGGCCTTCGCCAAGATGAAGGCCGAAGGCAAGACCTCGAAGGCGCCGCTGTCGGAAGCCTTCATGAACTGGAAAAACGGCAAGATCGTCCTGCTGGCCCTGGTCGGCCTGACGATGGGCCAGGCCGTGGTGTGGTACACCGGCCAGTTCTACGCCCTGTTCTTCCTGACCCAGACGCTGAAGATCGACGGCCCGACCGCGAACATCCTGATCGCCATCGCCCTGCTGCTGGCCACCCCCTTCTTCCTCGTCTTCGGCTGGCTGTCCGACAAGATCGGCCGCAAGTGGATCATCCTGGGCGGCTGCGTCATCGCCGCGGCCACCTACTTCCCGATCTTCAAGGCCATCACCCACTACGGCAACCCGGCCCTGGAGCAGGCCATCGCCAGCTCGCCGGTCGTGGTCGTCGCCGACCCGGCATCGTGCAACTTCCAGGTCGACCCGAGCGGCACCCGCAAATTCCCGTCGTCCTGCGACATCGCCACCCGCATGCTGACCAATGCCTCGGTCAACTACACGACCGTCGAGGCGCCGGCCGGCGCCGTGGCCCAGATCAAGGTCGGCGACAAGGTGATCAATGCCTTCAACGCCACCATGACGCCGGACGGCCTGGACTTCATTGCCGAAGACAAGGCCCGCCAGACCGCCCTCAACAAGGAAGTCGTCGCCACCCTGAAGTCGGCCGGCTACCCTGAAAAGGCCGACCCGGCCCAGGTCAACAAGCCGATGCTGGTCCTGCTGCTGTTCATCCTGGTCATCTACGTGACCATGGTCTACGGCCCGATCGCGGCGATGCTGGTCGAGATGTTCCCGACCCGTATCCGTTACAGCTCGATGTCCCTGCCCTACCACATCGGTAACGGCTGGTTCGGCGGCCTGCTGCCGACCATCTCGTTCGCCCTGGTCGCCGCCAACGGCAACATCTACTACGGCCTCTGGTATCCGATCATCATCGCCCTGATCACCGTCGTGATCGGCGCCATCTTCGTTCGCGAAACCAAGGACAACAACATCTACGCTACCGACTGAGGCGCAAGCGTTTGTCGGAAAACGAAAATGCCGCTGGAAACAGCGGCATTTTTTTATGATGGCGAGCGCTCAGACCACAGCCGCACTGAACGACTCGGGCCGTCGCGCCAGCAGGTCGGACAGCCGCTGCAGGCCCGCCTGCAAGCGCCCGCGGTCCTTGATGTTGCCCAAAGATATACGTATCGCATTCACGGAAGCACCGTCGCTTGCGAATGCCTCGGCCGGCGTGACGGCGATGCCCTCGCTGCCGGCCGCACGCGCAAGCTGGGCGGAATGCCAATACGCTGGCAACGGGAGCCATACATGCAGCCCGTCCCCGCCGCCACTGCAGCGCCCGGCAAGAATGTCGCGCGCCATCCGCTGGCGCAGGCGCGCCTCCTTGCGCACGCCTTCCATCAATTGCTCGGCCGAACCGTCGAGGATCCACTGTGTGGCCAGCGCTGCCGTCAGGGGGGCGACCATCAGTGCAAACGACCTCAGCGCAACCAGGAAACGTTCCCGTTCCTGAGCATCGCGCACCAGCACGAAGGCGACACGCAAGCCGGGCGTCAGGCATTTCGACAGGGTCGAGATGTAGTAGACATGTCCCGGCGCAAACGTGGCGATGGGCGGCGGCGCGGCGTCGGCAAGGAGCCAGTAGGGATCGTCTTCGACGATGCGCACATTGCAGCGGATCGCGACGGCGGCAAGCTCCCTTCGGCGGCGTTCCGGAATGGTGACCGCGGTCGGGTTCTGGCATGTCGGATTCAGGTAGACCAGCCGGGGCTTGTGTGCGCGGCACGCTTGATCGAGCATGTCGGGCGCCATCCCGTGCCGGTCCGCCGCCACCGCAACGACCCGCCGGCCGAACTGGGTCGCCGCGGCGCGCAAGCCGGGATAACTCATCGGCTCGGCCAGGATGACGTCGCCTGGCTCCGTCAGCGCGAGTATCAATGCGGCGATCGCCGCTTGCGCGCCCGGGCAGACAAGGACCTGCCCCGCATCCGGATGCCCGAACATCGGCGCCAGCCATCCGGCGCCCGCCTCGCGGTCTGCGTCGCTGCCCCCGCCCAGGTGGTAGGTCATCAGCGATGCATTATCCGCCCGCATCAGCACCTGGGACAGTCCCTGTTTCAACATGTCGTCGAAGTCCACGCCGTCCGGCGGCGGCGGGGTATTCATGCTCAGGTCGAGAACCGGGGACAATTCGGCTTTCGGCGCCGCGACATACGTGCCGCGCGCGCCGCGCCCCTCCAGCAGCTTGCGGCGCCTGGCTTCGTCGTAGGCGCGGGTGACCGTCGTCAGGTCGACATGCAGTCGCGCCGCCAGCAGGCGCTGCGGGGGCAGGCGGTCGCCCGGCTGCAGCGATCCGTCCGCTACGGCCGCCTCCAGGGCATCGGCAATCTGCAGGAAACGCGGCCCGCCGTGCACGGCCAATCGCGGCAGCCAGATTGGCGCATCGTCATCTTGCATGGATCTCAACTGGGACATTTTGTCTCAATGTATGGAAATTGCTTTTCAGTAGAATGCCTCAGAACGCGCAGCAAGACCATACTTGCAGCGCATGCCGCCGAGGCTTCCGATGGTGTGAGTACAAACCGAAGCTGCGGAAGCAGGGTGTCGAGGCAGCGCTCCTCACGATAGCTGGTGTCAAGTAATAGCCTGGAAATACACAAAGATCATGGATTGGTTCCCGATAGTCGCCGTTGCGTTCAAGTTTCTCGTGTTAGGCACGGGCATGTTCTTCGCCATCAAGTGGCATTACGACCAAGGGAAGAAGGATCAGGACAGGAAGAAGGAGAAGCGCGCGGTGCTGCGGGCGGCCGGCAAGGTGGCCGCGATCTTCGTGGTATTGCTGGTGGGCCTGCTGTTCGGCACCTTCTTCCTTGCCCAGAAGCTCGGCCTGGACCTGGGCGTCCCCTGACGGCACAGGCTGGCTGGCCGCCGGCCGGCGCTGCCGACGCCCTACCCCGGCGCGGCTGCCGCCCAGCGTTGGCAGGCGCCAGGCTTGCACCCGAGGGGATGCGAACCGCCTTCACGGCGCCTGGCTGACCAGGTAGGCGCAGCGCCGCGCCCCCTCGAGCTGGTGCTCGATCCTCACCACGTTCACCCCCGGGCCCAGTACGCGCCGGAACACCTCCAGCTCCGAGCGGCAGAACTGCCGGCAGGCCTGGGCCGCCGCGCAGATCGGGCAATGGTTTTCGAGCAGGAGCATGCTGCCGTCCGCGCGCGGCTCGACCTCGGCCATGTAGCCTTCGAGCGAGCGCGCTTCGGCCAGCGCCGCCACCTGCTCGTCCAGGGTCGCGTTGCGGTCGACCCGGGCCGCATAGGCGCGCTCGCTGCTGGCTTCGCGCGCCACGATCAGCTTTTCCAGGCCGGACTCGCCGAACAGCGTCCGCACGCCCTCGATCAGGTCGAGCGTCAGCTCGGCATGGCGGTCGGGAAAGCGCGCATGGCCCGCCTCGGTCAGCTGCCAGCGCCGCACCGGCCGCCCGACCTTGCCGGGGGTGTCGATGAAGCTTACCAATCCCTTCTCGACGCCGAGCTCGAGCTGGCGCCGCACGCCCATGGCCGTCATGCCGAGCAGGTCGGCCAGCGCCTGCGCCGTTTGCGCGCCGCGCGTCTTCAGCATCATGAGTACCTGGTCGAACGTATTCATTTCACCACCATTTTCACCTTCGCGTTTGTGACTTCCACGGCGCGTCCGCTCCAGTTGCGCATCGCCAGCGCCGCCCAGGCGGCCAGCATGCCGCCGACGATCAGCACCAGCCGCGTATCGAACAGCGTCAGCACGCCGCCCGCCAGCGCCATCACGATATTGGCCAGGCAGAAGGTGGTCGAGAGCAGGCCCATGACGGCGCCCTGGCCGTGGGCGGCGAACTGCTCGGCCGACCAGCCCTGCAGGGTGGCGTTGTAGTAGGCGTGCGGCAGCCCGAACAGGACGATGGCCGCCAGTCCGATCCACAGGTTGCCAAAGCCGACGGCGAGGATCGCCGTCGCGGCAAGCGCCGCCTGGCCGCTCGCGCGCCGGCGCGGCTCGAGGGTGCTGGCGCGGCCGGCGAACAGGGCCGCGAAGGTCATGACCGCGCACATGCCCATGTTCACCAGCGCGATCTGGCGCGTGTCGTAGCGCCCGATGTCGACCAGCCACAGCGGGAAGAATTCGTAGAAGGAGGCGACCCCGCAGGCGTAGGCGAAGTGCAGCACGAACAGGGTGCGCAGGGGCGTGTGGCGCAGCAAGGTGAGCGCGTGCCGCTCGCGCGCCACCGTCCACCAGCCCGCGGCCTGCGGCGCCACGCTTTCGCGGTCCAGCGCCAGCGCGGCCAGCCCCGCGCCCAGCAGCAGCGCGCCGGCGGCGATGTAGAACGGCACGGTGATCCCGGCGCCGACGGTGAAGCCGGCCAGCAGCGGCCCGACCAGCCAGCCCAGGTGGAAAGCCCCGTTCAGCCAGGACAGCGCATGGTTGCGCAGCCCGCCCGTCAGGCGTTCGGCCAGCATGGCGCGCATGATCGCGCCATTCCCCTCCAGCAGGCCGGTCACGAAGCGCGCCAGCAGGAAGAGCGGATAGGACTGCGCCACCAGCGCCGCCGCCGTCAGCGCATGGCCGACGGCCGCGCCGACCGCCGTGATCAGGAGCACGCGCCGGCGGCCGAGGCGGTCCGACACCGGCCCCAGCATGGCGCTGCCGATCAGCAGGCCGAGCGGATTGATCATCAGGGCGATTCCGAACAGCAGCTTGGGCGGCAGGCCGAGGAAGCCGGTCAGGTCGTTGACCGCCGCGGCGGCGAATAGCGGCGGCAGGATGGGGTAAGGCAGCGACGCCCCCGTCGTGGAGAGCAGACCCAGCAGGCAGGCGCTGGCGATCAGGAGCACGGTCTTCATGGCCGATTAAGAAAATGGCAATGTCGATATCCTAAGCCTGAGTTCGCAATAAGTAAACGGATTTGTTTATTTATTAGCGAGCGGAAGAATATCGCTCTTCATCATGCGCATTTGCGCCACCTGCACCGTCTGCGCCGCCCATGCGTCAAGCCACAACAGCTTGCCTGAAACCAGAGCGCTAGGCATGCGCGACGCCACCGCGCGCAGCGACGCGTCGGGCCACACGGCGGTTGGACTCACACAGGAGTTGAACGCGTGGGCGGCGCAACAGGCGCAGGCGTGCACACCGCCGGGTGTAGCCGTTCACCCTACGCCGGGTTCTTCACACGCGGTGAAGGCGCAAAAAAAACGGCGGGCACGCCAGCCCGCCGTTCTCATCAGGGACGCATGTCTCAGCCGTTGAAACCCTTGCCTTCCGCGGCCAGGCGTTCCAGCAGCGGGGCCGGCGTCCATGCCTCGCCATGGCGGCCGGCTGCGAACTTGCGGATCGCGGCCAGCACGTTCGGCAGGCCGACGGTGTCCGCGTACAGCATCGGGCCGCCGCGGTGCAGCGGGAAGCCGTAGCCGGTCAGGTAGACCATGTCGATGTCGGAGGCGCGCAGGGCGATGCCTTCTTCCAGGATGCCCGCGCCCTCGTTCACCAGCGCGAACACCAGGCGCTGGACGATTTCCTCGTCCGAAATCGCGCGGCGCTCGACGCCGATCTCCTTCGAGTAGCCGGCGATCATGTCGTTCACCGATGCCGAGGAATAGGCCTTGCGGTCGCCCGCCTGGTAGTCGTACCAGCCGGCGCCGGTCTTCTGGCCGAAGCGGCCCTGTTCGCACAGGCGGTCGGGAATCGGCGAGTACACCAGCTCCGGCGACTCGGCATAGCGGCGCTTGCGGATGTACCAGCCGATGTCGTTGCCGGCCAGGTCGCTCATGCGGAAGGGGCCCATGGCGAAACCGAATTTCTCGATGGCCTTGTCGACCTGCTCCGGCAACGCGCCCTCTTCCAGCAGGAAGAAAGCCTGGCGCAGGTATTGTTCCACCATGCGGTTGCCGATGAAGCCGTCGCACACGCCCGAGACCACGCCGGTCTTGCGGATCTTCTTCGACAGCGCCAGCGCGGTCGCCAGCACGTCCTTGCCGGTCTTCGCGCCGCGCACGATCTCCAGCAGCTTCATCACGTTGGCCGGGCTGAAGAAGTGCAGGCCGATCACGTCCTGCGGGCGCGAGGTGACGTCCGCGATCCGGTTCAGGTCCAGGGTCGAGGTATTGGACGCCAGGATCGCGCCCGGCTTCATCACTTCGTCGAGCTTGCGGAAGACCTGGGTCTTCACTTCCATGTCCTCGAACACGGCTTCGACCACGATGTCGGCCCCGGCGATGTCCTCGAAGGACAAGGTCCCCGTGATCAGGCCAATGCGCTGCTCGGCCTTGTCCTGGGCCAGCTTGCCCTTCTTGACCGTGTTCTCGTAGTTCTTGCGGATGATGCCCAGGCCCTTGTCCAGGGCTTCCTGCTTCATCTCCAGGATGGTGACCGGGATGCCGGCGTTCGCAAAGTTCATCGCGATGCCGCCGCCCATGGTGCCGGCGCCGATCACGGCGGCGCGCGCGATGTTGCGGGTCGGGGTGTCGGCGGGCACGTCGGGCACCTTGCTGGCCGCGCGCTCGGCGAAGAAGGCGTGGCGCAGGGCCTTCGACTCCGTGGTCTGGGCCAGGGCCAGGAAGCGCTCGCGCTCGAAGGCCAGGCCCTCCTCGAACTTCTTCGTCACGCTTGCGGCCACGCACTCGACGCATTCGAGCGGCGCCGGGAAGGGACCGGCCATGGCTTTCACGGTATTGCGCGAAAACTGCAGGAAGGCTTCGTAGTTCGGGTAGTCGATCTTCAGGTCGCGCACCTTCGGCAGCGGACGCGCATCGGCGATGCCGTTCGCGAATTCCACGCTGGCCGTCACCAGGTCGGCGCCGGCATCGAACACGCGGTCGAACAGCTTCGTTTCGGCGAGCTTTTCCGACATCACCGGATTGCCCGAGACGATCATGTTCAGGCCCTGCTCGAGGCCGACCACGCGCGGCAGGCGCTGGGTGCCGCCTGCCCCCGGCACCAGCCCGATCTTCACTTCCGGCAGGCCGATCTGGGCGCCGGGCAGCGCCACGCGGTAGTGGCAGCCGAGCGAGAGCTCGAGGCCGCCGCCCATGCAGACGCCGTGGATCGCCGCCACGACCGGCTTGCTGAGGTTCTCGGCGGTGGCGATCAGGGTGTGCAGCGTCGGTTCGGTCAGGGCCTTGGGCGAATTGAACTCGCGGATGTCGGCGCCGCCCGAGAACACCTTGCCGGCGCCGGTGATGACGACCGCCTTGACGGCCGCGTCGCCTTCCGCGCGGCGCAGCGCCTCGACGGCGGCGGTGCGGGTCTCCAGGCCCAGGCCGTTGACCGGAGGATTGTTCAGGGTGATGACGGCAACGCTGCCGTGAACGACGTAGTCTGCACTCATGTCTCTTCCTTGTTAGTAGTTAAACTGCTTTTGAGCTGCGCTTTTTTCTACTTCGGAACTATAACTTAAAAAAGTACGATCGTCTTATTTCTTCGTTCCAGGCCATGCGATTGCGGCCCCGCTCCTGCCCGCCGGGCGATTGCGGCGCAGTTGCCGCGCAGTTGCCGCACAGTTGTGGCGCAGTTTGTTTATCATGCGGGCCATGAAAGCCATATGCAGCACGCCACATGAAGATAATGCTTGACCCCGCGGAAGTCGAGTTCAGCGCCATCCGCGCCCAGGGCCCCGGCGGCCAGAACGTCAACAAGGTGTCCTGCGCGGTGCACGCGCGCTTCGACGTCCCTGCCTCCTCCCTGCCCGAGGACGTGAAAGCCCGCCTGCTGGCCCGGCGCGACAGCCGCATTTCCCAGGACGGCGTGGTCGTCCTGAAAGCCCAGGCCGCGCGCAGCCTGGAGCAGAACAAGGAAGACGCCCTGCGCCGCCTCCAGGACATGGTCGACCTGGCGGCGGTGGCCCCGGTCGTCCGCCGTCCCACGAAACCGACGCGCGGTTCGCAGCGGCGCCGCCTGGACGCCAAGGCGCGCAGCGGCGAGGTCAAGCTGCTGCGCCGTAAAGTCATCGATTGAAACCCGCAGCGGCAAGCCACTTGCCCTGCCATTGAGGAAAACCATGCTCAAACTCATCCAGGAACTGATGCGGCTCTACCTGCCGGAAGGCGCGGTCACCGAGGAGGCGCTGCAAGCCCACATCCTCGGCCAGCAGACCCTGCCCGTCGACATCACGACCAGCGGCGGCCTGACGCGCGCCATCGTCATTCCCTTCCACCGCATCCCCAGGCTCGAAGAGGGCCGCCACTGGACCCTGCTGTGCGAAGCGGCGCATGCGCTGCAGGCCGAGCTCGACTTGCCGGCCCCGGCGGTGAGCATCGCCAGCGTCGACGGCTTCTGCCTCTGGCTGTCGCTGGCCGTGCCCCTGCCTTCGCTGCAGGCGGGGCAATTCGTCGAACTGCTGCGCCAGGCCTACTTCCCCGAGATGGAGCCGGTGATCGGCGCCCCGGCCGAACTGCCGCCCTCGCTGAACCGCGAAACCGGCCGCTGGACCGCCTTCATCAATCCCGGCATGGGCGCCTCCTTCATCGGCGAGCCGGGGCTCGAGATCGCGCCGCCGCAAGCGGCCCAGGCCGCCTTCCTCGAGGGCCTGGAAAGCATCGACCCGGTGCGCTTCGACCGCGCCCTCGCGCGGCTGCTGGCGCGCGCCGCGCCGTCCGCCGCGCAGGCAGAGCCGGCGGCCGAGCCGGCGCCGATGTCCTCCCCCCCGGCCCCGGCGCCACCGCGTCCAGCGGCCGCGCCCGAAGGCCTGCTGCTGAAGGACGCCACCCTGGAAGACATCGTGCGCCACCTCCATGCCCTGAACATCGAACCCACGTTCCGGCATCTGATTCCGTCCGGAGGCCAAGCCTGAAATAGTGTGCAGTTCATGCAAAACGCATTGCTACTTTCGCAACTTGGAAATATGATTGAGACTCATTCCCATTTGTGAGGTAGCCATGAAGAAGAATCTCGTAGGACTCCTGGTGTTGTTGGCCGCAGGTTCGGCAGGCGCGGCCCAGGCCGACCTCGCGCCGCGCAACGCGGCGCTGGACGCGCAGGTCGGGTTCTGGACTTCCGGCGTGAGCGCTGCGGACCTCGCCGCCGACGCCCCGTGCGCCGCGCCGAACGTGCCCGAGGTATCGACCCGCAACCTGGAAATCCGGGCGGTTTCGCGGTCGATCGAGCGCTGGGAATCCTGCCACAAGCACTTCATGCAGCAGTTGGCGTCGACGCCGGCCGAAGCCCGCCTTCCTGCAGAGGTGCTGGCGGCGATGAGCGCGGACCAGCGCCAGCAGGCCGTGCGGCACGTCGAGGCGGTCCAGGCCACCGTGCGCGCGCAAGCGTTCGCGGACGGCGCGGCGCAGATGGCGCGCAACGATGCCTGGCTGGCGCGCACCCTGAGCCGGGCCGCGGCCGAGTATCCGGCGCTGGCTGCGAGCCGCCTGCAGTTCACGTCCGACGAAGCGTCCACGCTCTTCGACGCCCACAAGCTGCGCTACGAACAGCAGCGCCAGCCGCGCCGCGCCCGCGGCTTCTAAGGCTCCTGACCAGTCCCCCCCGTGTCCGGCCCACCTGGGACGGAAACGGGGGCCCGCAGACCCCGGCCAACGAATTACAGCTTCCCGGCCCAGCGGCGGCAGCCCTCCAGGGTGCGCTCCGGGTTTGCCCCCCATTCCGACAGCCTGATGTCCGTACCGATCTCGTCCAGCAGGCGCAGCAGGGTGTCCTTGTCCCTGGCGAGACAGGCCATGTAGGCATAGTCGTTGCGGCGCTCCGGGCTGTCCGGATAGCGCGCGAACATGTCCTCGTAGGCCTGCTTCATGGTATCCCAGTCGGCATGGCTGGACTCGAACAGCGAATGCTTGAAGTACCTGTCCGCGGCTGTCGCATACAGCCGGGCATACATGCCCGTGCCGAAGCGGTCGCGGGTTTCCGCGGTCGCCTGCCTGATATAGTCGTCGAGCTGCTTCGGCGTTCCACCCCACTTGGGCAGCAGGCCCTCCACCATGGCGAAGTACAGGTCGATGTCATCCGGATTGCGCTTGAGGCCCTCCCGCCGGATCGCGTCGAGCTGCGCGATGTTCCAGTCCAGGCCCCGGCCGATCTTCAGCAGCAGGCGATGGGCGCCGCTGTCCGCCAACGCCACGTCGGCGTGCGCTTCCAGGTAGCTCACCGCCCGCCGCAAGTAGTCGTGGAAATCCTTCCAGGCCTCGGGCGGCACCTCCTTCGCATAGCCGCCGCCACGGTAGGACCATCCGTGTTCCACCAGTACCGCGGCGTGCAGGATGTGGGCAAGCGCCGACTTCGGGTTGTCGCGCGCCCACTCCAGCGTCAGCGCCTCGAGTTCGCGCAGGTAGGCTTCGTCGTCCTTCACGGTTGCGGCGATCACCATGTCGATCCCCCTGTCGAACCATCCGAGCGGCGAGACGCCGTTTGCCTCGATGCGGCCCGGCCGTTTCAGCAATGCATACTGTTTTTCGAGCGCGGCGAAATCGCCGGTCCGCATGGCGTTCGCGGCCGCGATCGTGACCGGCGATTCCTCGGCGGCCACGACCGCGAGCGGAGCGGCGAAGGCTGCCGCCAGCGCGAGCGCCGCCAGGCCGCGCAGGACAAAGGACCTCGACAGGACAGGCGTTCTCATTGCGACGCTCCTTTCGCGTGTTGGCCAGCCTGCGCGCCGTCCGCATCCGGCGGGTCGAGATGCCAGACCATCTGGAAGACCTTCGGTCCGGGCTTGCCGTCCCTGCCGTCGGTGCCGGCCAGCGCATAGCGCACCGCCAGGGTGTCGAAGGCGTCTTCGAAGGCGATCGGGCGCACCCCGCGGATGCCCGGCACCGTGAGGTTGCGGCCGCTCACCCAGGCCTGCAGCGGCTTGCCCTTGGCGTCGAAGGTGCGCGTGACCGTCGTCGTGCCCGTCACGCCGAGGCGTGCGGCAAACTCGGGATAGCCGGGACTGCCCTTGGCCTTGCCGCTGCCCTCCTCCTGAGCGCTGCCGCCCCGGCCCTCGCCGTAGCGCAGGCGCGCCGTGAGCATCGTCCCGTAGCGGAATGCCGCCAGCGCGTCGGCAGGCGCCGCGCCCTCGCCGAGGCTGGCGCGCAGCCACCAGCGCTGGAAATGGCAGCGGCTCTCCAGGCTCAGGGCTTCGTACTGCAGGCGATTGCCCAGCAGGCCGGCCGCGACCATCGGCGGCAGGGCCGGCCGGCTGGCGGCACCGCCCTCCCGGGTCCGGGCCAGCAGCCCGGCCGCGGCGACCTGTGGCGGCACAGAGGGCCAGGGCGCGGCCGCCGGGCGCAGCTTGCCCCAGCGCTCCAGCAGGGTGCGCTCGGTGGCGAGCGCAGCCTGCCGCTGGTCTGGCGCCATTGCCTGCAGGCGCAGGACCCGGCGGGCGAAATCGAAGTTGGCCCTGTTCTCCGGGACCTCGCACACCGACGGGGCGCGCTGGATCGCCGCCAGCGTGGCCGCCTCGTAGGCCGCGTCGCCGGTATCGACCTGCCAGAGCGCCAGCTCGTTGAGCGTGCGCGCCCAGACGGCATACGACACGGCGTAGGGATGCAGCTCCGCGGCCGCCCCCATCAGGCCGCGCTCTTCCATCGCCCACTGCGCCAGCAGCCCACGCATGCGCGCCAGGTGCGCCGCACCCAGCGCGCTGGCCGCCTCGCGCAGCGCGGGATCGAGTTCGAGCTCCTTCGGCAGCACGAAGAACTCCGCCAGGAGGCCATGCAGGTCCCTGGCGATCTGCAGGTCCTGTACGCCCGGCTGGGCCGGTGCCGCCGCGCGCGCGGGAATGCCTGTGCAGAAAATACCGAGGGCCAGCAGGCTCCCGGCCCGCAGTACGGATCGCATCACACGGCTCCTTGTCTATAAATATTTATAAAATAAAATTTCAATTAGGCATCAGTTGCGAGCGGGCGTCAAGCGCCAGGCGCCCAGCCCACGCAGTCGGGCCATCCTCCGCCCGCGGCCGGTAGGCGCAGCGTGCGTCGCCCGCTTGCCCGCGGGTGTATCCTGAACACATCGAGCGCCCCTCGTGGCCTCGCGACCACAAGGAGGGCGCCATGACGGAGGCATGCCGGCATATCTGCCTCGGGTTCACGGAGGAACGGTATCCGGAGGGTACCCATATCTGTTATCTGTACAACAGCGACGAGGAGCGCAGGCGCATCCTGCCCCTGTTCGCGCGCCATGCCCTGCTCGAGCACGAGGCCTTCGGCTACCTGGCCGACGTTCCCACCCGCGAGCACCTGCCCGAAGCCATCGCCCAGCTCGACCTGGCCGGGGCCCTCATGGGCGCGCCCGGACAAGTGGAACTGGCCACCAGCATGGAGGGGTATTATCCTGACGGCAGCTTCGATCCCGAGACCCTGCTGGCCAGCCTGCGCAAGAAGTACGCGCAGGCGCGCGCCGCGGGACTGCGGGGCGCGCGCATGGCCGGCGAAATGGACTGGGCGCTGCGCGGCGTTCCCGGGACCGACCGCATCATCGAATGCGAATCGCGCATCAACGAACTCGTGAAGGACACGCCGATCACCGTGATGTGCCAGTACGACCTGCGCAAGTTCGACGGCGCCATGATGTTCGACGTGATGAACGTGCATCCGGTCATGATCGTCGGCGGCCATATCCTGCGCAATCCCTTCTACCAGCACACATAAGCGCACACGAGCCATGGACACCCAGGCCAGCACGGATGCGAACGGGCCGAGCGCCGCGGTGCTCGGCCGCCTGCTCGTCATCCAGCAGGCGGTGGACGCGATTCCCGACGACATCCGCATGGTCGATTTCGTGCGCCGCGCACTGTCGGGCCTGCCGGGCATCGCCGACGTCTTCCTGCATCTCGTGGGCGTGAACGAGCCGGGTCCCGAGCTGGCGGTCCTGCTGGAACGCTGCGCCACCGAGATCCCGGACCAGCCCACCCAGAACCTGCTGCGCGAACTGGGCCCGGACATCCACTGCTTTCCGATGGATACGCCCGGGCAGCACCTGGGTTGCCTGGTCATCTATGTCGGCGACAAGCAGGCCTTGCAGCCCTACCTGCCTTTCCTCAGCAATATCTCGAGCACCATCAACCGGCTGCTTGTCTCGCGCCGCTCCCAGGCCCGGCTCACCCAGCTCAACGAGGAGCTGCGCGAAGCCCGCGACCAGCTCGAGATGCGCGTGGCCGAACGCACCCGCGAGCTGGAATACCGGGCCACCCATGACGCCGTGACCGGCCTGCCGAACCGCGCCCTGCTCATCGACCGCCTGCACAACGCGATCGTCAACGCCCAGCGCGACGGCCACATGGTGGCGGTGGTCTACCTCGACCTGGACAGCTTTTCCTTCATGAATACCGGGCTGGGCAACGCCTGCGGCGACGCCTTCCTCTGCGAGACCGCGCGCCGCCTGTGCCGCCTGGTGCGCGAGAGCGACACCGTGGCCCGCATCGGCTCGGACGAATTCGTCATCCTGCTGGCCGGACTCGAGAATGTCGAGCGCAGCAGCGCGCGCCTCTCGGCCATGCTGGCCGCCGTGCGCGAGCCGGTGGCGCTGGCCGACAGGGAGGTGGTGGTGACAGCCAGCATCGGCGCCTGCGTCTATCCGCTCGACGGCGCCGACGCCGAACTCCTGCTGCGGCGCGCGAACACGGCGATGCACCGGGCCAAGGTCTCGGGCAAGGACAACATCCAGTTCTACGCCAGCACCCGCGACGCCCCGGTGGCCGAGCGCATGGAACTGGAGACCGAGCTCAGGCAGGCGATCGGCGCCGGCGAGCTGACCGTGCACTACCAGCTGAAACTCGACGTCGCCGCCAACCGCTACGTCGGCGCCGAGGCCCTGGTGCGCTGGCAACATCCGAAACGCGGCCTCCTGCCCCCGGGCAGGTTCATCCCGATCGCCGAAGACTCGGCGCTCATCGTCGCGCTCGGCGAACACGTGCTGCGCCGCGCCTGCCTGCAGGCTCGCCTGTGGCAGGAAGCGGGGCTGGAGGGCCTGACGGTGGCGGTGAATGTCGCGGCGCGCCAGTTGCGCGACGAGCGGATCGTCGAGACCGTCAGGCAGGTGCTGCGCGATACCTGCCTGGCGCCCGAACTGCTGGAACTGGAGATCACGGAAAGCTCGATCATGCACGACCTCGAGCATGCCAGCGCCCTGCTGCACAAGCTCAAGGACCTGGGCGTGAAGATCTCGATCGACGACTTCGGCACCGGCTACTCCAGCCTCAGCGCCCTGCGTAACTTCCCTGCGGACAAGCTGAAGATCGACCGCTCTTTCGTGCACGAAATCGAAACCGTGCCGAGCGCGGCCGCCGTGGCCCTGGCCGTGATCTCCTTTGCCCGCACGCTCGGAATGCGGGTCAATGCCGAGGGCGTGGAAACCCTGGGCCAGGCGCAGTGCCTGAAAAAGCACGGCTGCGACGAACTCCAGGGCTTCCTGCTGGCGCGTCCGGCGCCGCCCGAACAGGTGCCGGCCCTGTTCAGGCAGCCGGGCCTGGCCGAGTGGAACCCGCCGGGGCCCTGAGCGTCGCGCGCCTCAGGCAGTCGGCAACTGGTGTTCGCGGTACTGGTCGCGCAGCCGGTTCTTCTGGATCTTGCCGGTCGCGCCCATCGGCAGCGCCTCGGTGAAGACCACGTCGTCGGGCAGCCACCACTTCGCCACCTTGCCTTCGAAGAAGGCCAGCAATTCCTCGCGCGAGAGCTCCTGCCCGGGGCGGCGCACCACCACCAGCAGGGGTCGCTCGTCCCACTTCGGGTGGGCCACGCCGATGCAGGCCGCCTGCAGCACGGCCGGATGGGCCATCGCGATGTTTTCCAGGTCGATGCTGCCGATCCACTCGCCGCCCGACTTGATCACGTCCTTGCTGCGGTCGGTGATCTGCATGTAGCCGTCGCCGTCGATGGTCGCGACGTCGCCGGTCGGGAACCAGCCGTCCTGCAGGACATCGCCGCCTTCGCCGCGGAAGTAGCCCGAGACGATCCACGGGCCCTTCACGTACAGGTGGCCATAGGTCTCGCCGTCCCATGGCAGCTCCTTGCCGTCGTCGTCGACGATCTTCATGTCGACGCCGAAGATCGCATGGCCCTGCTTCTGCAGGATCTTGCGCTGGGCCTCCTTGGGCAGCGCGAGGTGCTTGGCCTGCAGGCCGCCGGTGGTGCCCAGCGGCGACATTTCGGTCATGCCCCAGCCGTGGATCACGTGCACGTCGAGCTTGTCGATCAGGGTGTCCATCATCGCCGGCGGGCAGGCCGAACCGCCGATCACGGTGCGGCGGAAGGTCGAGAACTTCAGGTCGTTCTGCAGCGCATAGTTGATCAGGCCCAGCCAGACCGTCGGCACGCCGGCCGAGAAGGTGACTTTTTCGGACTCGAACAGGTCGTAGAGCGATTTCCCGTCCAGGGCCGCGCCCGGGAAGACCATCTTCGCGCCCGACAGCGGCACCGAGTAAGGCAGGCCCCAGGCATTGACGTGGAACATCGGCACCACCGGCACGATCGTGTCCATGCTCGACACGTTCAGCGAACCCGGCATGCTCGACGCGTAGGCGTGCAGGATGGTCGAGCGGTGCGAGTAGAGCGCGCCCTTGGGGTTGCCGGTCGTGCCCGAGGTGTAGCACAGCGAGGCGGCCGAGTTCTCGTCGAACTGGGGCCAGACGTAGTCGTCGCTGCTGGAAGCGATCACATCCTCGTAGCACAGCAGGCTGGCGATCTTCGTCTCCTGCGGCATGTGTTCACGGTCGCTCATCAGCACGAAGGACTTCACGGTCTTGCAGTGCGGGGCGACGGCCTCGATCAGCGGCAGGAAGGTCAGGTCGAAGAACAGGTACTGGTCTTCGGCATGGTTGACGATGTAGGCGATCTGCTCGGGATGCAGGCGCGGGTTAATCGTGTGCAGCACGGCGCCCGAGCCCGACACCGCATAGTAGAGCTCCATGTGGCGGTAGCCGTTCCAGGCCAGGGTGGCGACGCGGTCGCCCATCTGCACGCCCAGGCCTTCCAGGGCGCGCGCCATGCGGCGGGCGCGCTGTTCGCACTCCCGGTAGGTGTAGCGGTGCAGGTCGCCTTCGACGCGGCGCGAGACGATCTCGTTGGACCCATAGTGTCGGGCGGCGAACTCGATGATGCTCGAAATGAGCAGGGGCTGATCCATCATCTGGCCCATCAGCGGGCTCTTCGGGTAAGACGTCATCGCTGTCTCCAGTAATCGTTATCTGTGGTCGCTGGCTGTGATCGCTATTCTGTGATCGTTCTTGCAAGCCCTGACGAGTTTGATTCGTGCCGATGCAGGCCGTCAACAGGTTTCGATGCTGCGCCGCAGCAATGGGAAATTTGGTGCGTTACCGGATGTAAGCGCCCTTGCCGATCGTGCGTGTGCGATTAGAATCTGCCCGGTACGGTAGAATCCTGATATCGATCCGACCCTCGATTCGACAATCATTCGAACTGGAACAGCCATTACGCCCAACGATCTCCCCTTCGGCAACGGCTTCGCAGCCCTGCCGCCCGCGTTCTACACGCGGCTGATGCCGACGCCGATGCCCGCGCCCTACTTCGTCGCGGCCAGCGCGCGCGCGGCTGCGCTGGTCGGCCTCTACCCCTCGGTGCTGGCGCAGGAAGACTTCGTCGCCGCCTTCACCGGCAACCAGGTTCCCGAGGGCGCCCAGCCGCTGGCCGCCGTGTATTCCGGCCACCAGTTCGGCGTCTGGGCCGGCCAGCTCGGCGACGGCCGCGCCATCCTGCTGGGCGACCTGCCCGGCCCGGAAGGCCGCATGGAACTGCAGCTCAAGGGCGCCGGCAAGACGCCCTACTCGCGCATGGGCGACGGGCGCGCCGTGCTGCGCTCCTCGATCCGCGAATTCCTCTGCTCGGAAGCGATGGCCGCGCTCGGCATCCCGACCACCCGGGCCCTGGTCGTCACCGGCTCGCAGCAGCGCGTGATGCGCGAGTCGCTCGAGACCGCCGCGGTCGTGACCCGCATGGCGCCTTCGTTCGTCCGCTTCGGCTCCTTCGAACACTGGTACTACCGCGACAGGCAGGACGAGCTGCGCCAGCTCGCCGACTACGTGATCGACGGCTTCTATCCCGAACTGCGCGGCCTGGAGAACCCCTACAAGGAACTGCTGGCTGAAGTAACCCGCCGCACCGCGCGCATGATCGCCCACTGGCAGGCGGTCGGCTTCATGCATGGCGTCATGAACACCGACAACATGTCCATCCTCGGCCTGACGCTGGACTACGGCCCCTTCGGCTTCATGGAAGCCTTTGATGTCAACCACATCTGCAACCATACCGACCAGGGCGGGCGCTATTCGTATGCGAACCAGGTCGCGATCGGCCACTGGAACTGCTATGCCCTGGGCAACGCCCTGCTGCCGCTGATCGGCGAGGTCGACGACGCCCAGCAGGCGCTGGACGTCTACATGCCGGAATTCGAGCGCAAGCTCGACGCGTTGCTGCACGCCAAGCTCGGCCTCACCCAGACCCACGAAGGCGACCGCGCCCTGTTCGACGGCCTGTTCACCATCATGCAGGCCAGCCACGTCGACTTCACCCTGCTGTTCCGGAGCCTGGCCGACCTGAAGACCGAAGCGCCCGGCAGCGAGGAAGGCGTGCGCGACCTCTTCATCGACCGCGCCGCTTTCGACGCCTGGGCCCTGCGCTACCGCGAGCGGCTGCGCCTGGAGAACAGCGACGACGCCGCCCGGCGCGCCGCCATGAACCGGGTCAATCCGAAGTACGTCCTGCGAAACTATCTGGCCCAGCAGGCGATCGAACGGGCACAGAACGGGGACTACAGCGAGGTAGCCAGGCTGCTGGCGATCCTCGAGCAGCCTTTCGACGAACAGCCCGAGCACGAGGCCTATGCCGCCTTGCCGCCGGACTGGGCGGCCCACCTCGAAGTGAGCTGTTCGTCCTGAGCGGCGCTTCGTGAACCGCGCTTCGCTTTTGCTTCACCTTCGCCACACCCACTCGCATCACCCGATTTAACCAGAAAGACCACCATGACCGATAAAGTGACCAAGACCGACCAGGAATGGCGCGCCCAGCTCGACCCGATGCAGTACCAGGTGACGCGCCACGCCGCCACCGAACGCGCCTTCACCGGCAAATACTGGGACCACCACGAGCACGGCATCTACCACTGCGTCTGCTGCGACACCCCGCTGTTCGAATCCGACGCCAAGTTCGAGTCCGGCTGCGGCTGGCCCAGCTATTTCAAGGCCCTCGACCCCGAGAAGGTCATCGAGAAGGAAGACCGCACCCACGGCATGGTGCGCACCGAGATCATCTGCGCCGTCTGCGACGCCCACCTCGGCCACGTCTTCCCGGACGGCCCGCCGCCGACCGGCCTGCGCTACTGCATCAACTCGGCCGCGCTGCGCTTCGAAGCGCTGTAAGCCAACCTCACGAGCCCGACCTGACACCACATGAAATTCCTGTTCGATTTCTTTCCGCTGATTCTGTTTTTCGCGGTCTATAAATTCGGCACCGGCAACGAAGCCGCCGCCGTCGCCCTCGCCGAGACTTACCTTGGCGGCATGGTTTCCGGCGGCAAAATCATTGCCAGCCAGGCGCCGATCATGCTCGCCACCGTGGTCGGCATCATCGCCACCGTGCTCCAGGTCGGCTACCTGCTGGTACGCCGGCGCAAGGTCGACACCATGCTCTGGGTCTCCTTCTTCGTCATCGTCGTGTTCGGCGGCGCGACCATCTATTTCCACGACGAGACCTTCATCAAGTGGAAGCCGACCATGCTGTACTGGATCTTCGCCGGCGCCCTCTTCGTCAGCCAGGTCTTCCTCAAGAACAACCTGATGAAGAAAGTGATGCAGGAAGCCCTGCCCCTGCCCGACGAGATCTGGCCGCGCGTCGGCTACCAGTGGATGGGCTTCCTGTTCTTCCTCGGCGCACTGAACCTGGTCATGGCCTTCGTGGTCTTCAAGGACAACACCGGCGCCTGGGTCAACTTCAAGGTATTCGGCATGACCGCGATCTTTTTCCTGTTCAGCGTCGGCCAGGCCATGCTGCTGGTGAAACATGTCCCACAGGAGGAAGCATGAGTCTCGATAACCGCGTCGACACCCGCGTCGAACGCATCGAAGCCCGCCTGACCGAGGCCCTCGCGCCCCTCGACCTCGCCGTCGGCGACGACTCCGCCCTGCACGCCGGCCATGCCGGCGCAGCCTCGGGCGGAGGCCATTACAGCGTGCGCATTGTCTCCGATCGCTTCGAGGGACTAAGACTCGTCATGCGTCATCGACTGGTGTATGATGCCGTGCACGATATGATGAAGGCCGAGATCCACGCCCTGGCGATCACGGCCCTCGCGCCGTCGGAGCTCAACTGAGGAAACAAGCTGAGGAACCGGACTGAGGCCGGTTCAGCACCGCTTAAGAAATCTGTCGCAAAATTGAATTGCTCAGTAAAAGAACTAATCAAAAATCCCGTCCAAGCAACTCCCTCCCACAGGAACACCATAATGACTTTTAAGCCAGCACGCCTGCTGTTAGCCCTGATCGCCGTTATCGCAGCGCCCGCATTCGCCCAGAACCTCGCCGTGGTGAACGGCAAGGCCATCCCGACTTCGCGCGTGGACGCGATCGTGAAGCAGGTCGTCGCACAGGGCCAGGGCCAGGACTCCCCGCAACTGCGCGAAATGATCAAGAAGCAGCTGATCGAACGCGAAGTGCTGATGCAGGAAGCCATCAAGCAGGGCTACGACAAGAAGCCGGAAGTCAGGCAGGCGCTCGACAGCACCCGCCAGGCCATCGTCGTCAGCCAGCTCGCGCGCGACTACATCGCCAAGAACCCGGTGACCGACGCCGAGATCAAGGCCGAGTACGACCGCTACGCCAAGACCCAGGCGGCCGAGAAGGAATACCACGTGCGCCACATCCTGGTCGAGAAGGAAGACGAGGCCAAGGCCATCATCGCCAAGCTCAAGGGCGGCGCCAAGTTCGAAGACCTGGCCAAGCAGAGCAAGGACACCGGTTCGGCCAACAACGGCGGCGACCTCGACTGGGCTACCCCGTCGGCCTTCCCGCCTGAGTTCGCAGCCGGCTTCACCAAGCTGCAAAAAGGCGGCGTCACCGAGACCCCGGTCAAGACCGGCGCCGGCTACCACGTGATCAAGGTCGACGACACCCGCGCCGTGAAGGTCGCGGCCCTGGAAGAGATCAAGCCGCAGATCGCCGAGAGCCTGACGCAGCAGAAACTGGCCTCCTACCAAGAGGAAATGGTCAAAAAGGCAAAGGTACAGTAAGATGTTGGCCTCCGGCGCGCGCGGTTCAGCGCTCGCGCGCCGGGTTTCGTCGCCAGCGGGCGACTTATCGAGTTTTTATAGGATCCGAACAATGATTTTGAAGCCCACCCGCCTGTTGCTCGCCATGACCGCGATGGTTGCCGCGCCCGTTGTCTTCGCGCAGAACGTTGCGACCGTCAATGGCAAGCCGATCCCGGCGGCAAAGGTTGACCAGGTGGTCAAGCAGGTTGTCGCCCAAGGCCGCGCCACGGATTCGCCGCAACTGCGCGAACTGATCAAGAAGGACCTGATCGGCCGCGAAGTCCTGATCCAGGAAGCCGACAAGCAAGGCGTCGGCGCCCGCCCTGACGTCAAGGCCGCCATCGACAACGCGCGCCAGAGCATCATCATCAACGCGATGCTGGCCGACTACGTCAAGAAGAACCCGGTGAAGGATGCCGAGATCAAGGCCGAGTACGACAAGGCCAAGGCCCAGGCGCCCGAGAAGGAATACCACGCCCGCCACATCCTGGTCGAGAAGGAAGACGAGGCCAAGGCCATCATCGCCAAGCTCAAGGGCGGCGCCAAGTTCGAGGAACTGGCCAAGCAGGGCAAGGACGGCACCGCGCAGAACGGTGGCGACCTGGGCTGGGCCGACCCGCGCGGCTTCGTTCCTGAGTTCTCGAAAGCCATGACCTCACTGCAAAAAGGCGCGATCACCGACACCCCGGTGAAGACCCAGTTCGGCTACCACGTCATCAAACTGGAAGACGTGCGTCCGGTCCAGGTCCCGCCGCTGGACCAGGTCAAGCAGCAAGTCGCAGAGTCGCTGCAGCAGAAGAAACTGGCGGAATTCCGCGAGTCGCTGATGAAGAAGGCGAAGATCCAGTAATTCGGGTAATTGCAAATAGAAAGGCGCTTCCATGGAAGCGCCTTTTTGTTTTGCGGTTAATCGATTCGTAGAGGGGACACGTCATTGAAGCTCCCGGCTTCGATGACTCTACGCGGTTTCACCGTCCGATCAGCCGCAATTGCCCCGACACGCGGTCCGGCGAGCTGATCGGTTTTCGTAGGGTGGGCTCTTGAGCCCACGCGGTCTCACCGTTCGAACAGCCGCATCGCCCCACGTGGCCCCCGTCACTACGGGTCGTGAACAACGCCCGGGCGCACGAACCGTCCGTCTGCTTGCGGCGCGGCTGCTCATGTGCCCTACTCCACGAAGTCCCGCTCGCGATGCGTTGAGTTCGAAGGGTGGGGTCTCGCCCCCACGCGGTACAGCTTCGGAACACTCGTAAAGCATCCCGGATACGGGAGCGTGACTTCGTGAGTCGGCGCCGTTGATCAACCGGTGAGACCGCGTGGGCTCGAGAGCCCACCCTACGAAAGGCCGAACCGCATCGGTCGCACGGGCCAACGTCGATGAAGCCCCCGCCCCGCCTCCACGGCCGCCCGCCCCTCAATCCGCGCAATGCTGCGGCGCCCCCGGATACTCCCCGTTGTTATACACATCCAGCGTCCCGGCCCAGGTCTTCTGCAGCGCGCACTCGCCCGGCCCGCAGCTCGACAGCGTCGCCCCGCCGCGGAACCAGTCCGTCGCCGCCGAGATCACGCCCTGCACGCCCGAGGGCGCCGAGGCGCCGGCCGCGCGGTTGAGGACGGCCGCGATGTACTGGTGCGCGAGAATCAGGTAGGCGTTGCCGCGCACCGGGCTGTCGAGGACCTGCTGCCAGGTCAGGCCGCTGGAGAAGAACCATGCCTTGCGGTCGTAGGGCGCCGGCCACAGCACGTTCGGCTTGTTGCCCCAGTAGCCCTGGGTGCGCACGCAACCCTTGGGCGCGCAGCCGCAGACGGCATCGGCGTTCAGGACTTCGCTTTCCACCGTGAGCACCTTCAGGCCGGGGTCGCGCGACTGGCCGAACACCTGCACCTTGGCGCTGCCGCGCAGCACGCCCAGCGTCAGCGGCGCCGCGGACAGCGAATAGGGCACGACCGTGGTCCCGCCGGCCCGTTGGGCGCCGGCCTGGGCCGCGCTTTTCGCCGCCAGCGCGTCCGCATAGCCGGCGCGCGAAGTCTGGTTCTGGATGCGGTTGTCGACCCGCACGGCGCCCTCCGCGCCCTGCACCGCCACCACGCCGGAATAGCGCCAGGTGCCGGTGGCTTCGTCGGCGCAGACGTCGAGCGTGGAACTGACGACGGGCGCGGCGGGCGCGGCGCCCCTGGCGGTGGCGGCGGACGTGCCGCCTGCGACGAGGCTGAGCACGAGCCCGAGCGCAAGCGTGAGTTCGAGCGGGATGGCGGCGAGGCGGGTATGGAAGCGCATGAGTTGTCTCCTTGAATGAAGCGCGAATGGAAGGGCCGGCTTCCATGATCGGCCCGAGCCCGGCATCGCGACTTTTCCCAACTCAGCCTGCTAAGTCATTGAATTTTATAGAAGAAATGTTGAAATAAAAAAAGCGCCCCGAGCGGGGCGCTTCCTTGATTGCATCAATCCAGCTGCATCGATCCAGCTGCCTCAGTCCAGCCGCATGATCGCGCGCTTAACCGACCCACTTGCGCGCGTTGCGGAACATGCGCATCCAGGGGCTGTCCTCGCCCCAGGTGTCCGGCGCCCACGAATGCACGACGGTGCGGAAGACGCGCTCGGCGTGCGGCATCATCGCCGTGAAGCGGCCGTCCGGGGTGGTGACCGCGGTCAGGCCGCCGGGCGAGCCGTTCGGGTTGAACGGATACTGTTCGGTCGCCTGGCCGCGGTTGTCGACGTAGCGCAGCGACTTCACCACTTCGTCGATGTTGCCGGTCTGCGAGAAGTCGGCAAAGCCTTCGCCGTGGGCGATCGCCAGCGGCGCCTGGGTGCCCGCCATGCCGGCGAAGAAGATCGACGGCGAGTCGAGCACCTCGACCATGCCGAAGCGCGCCTCGAACTGCTCCGACTTGTTGCGGGTGAACTTCGGCCACGCATGCGCGCCCGGGATGATGGGCTTCAGGTTGGCCAGCATCTGGCAGCCGTTGCACACGCCAAGGCCGAAGGTGTCCTGGCGCGCGAAGAAGCGGGCGAACTGTTCGGCCAGCTGCTCGTTGAACAGGATGGTCTTGGCCCAGCCCTCGCCCGCGCCCAGCACGTCGCCGTAGGAGAAGCCGCCGACCGCGATCACGCCGTGGAAGTCGTCCAGTTTCGCGCGGCCCGCGATCAGGTCGCTCATGTGCACGTCGACCGCGTTGAAGCCGGCCTGGTGCATGGCCCAGGCGGTCTCGATGTGCGAGTTCACGCCCTGCTCGCGCAGGATGGCCACGCGCGGACGCGCGCCGCTCGCGATGAAGGGCGCGGCGATGTTCTCGCTCGGGTCGAAGGTGAGCTTCGGCGACAGGCCCGGATCCTGCTCGTCCAGCAGGCGCTCGTATTCCTGGTCGGCGCAGGCCGGATTGTCGCGCAGGCGCGCGATGCGCCAGCTGGTCTCGGACCACAGGCGGTGCAGGCTGCTGCGCTTTTCGTTGTAGATGACTTTCGCGTCGCGCGTGAACTCGACCACGCCGCGATCGTTCACCTTGCCGATGATGTGGCTGCAGGCGCCCAGGTTCAGTTCGCGCAGCACGTTCATGACCTCGCGCTTGTCCTGCTCGCGCACCTGGACGACGGCGCCCAGCTCTTCCGAGAACAGCGCGCGCAGCGTCATCTCGTTGCGGCGCTCGCCGACCTGGGTCGCCCAGTTCTTGGCGTCGCCCCAGTCCGAGGCATGCTCGCCTTCCATGGTCAGGATGTCGAGATTCACCGAGACGCCGGCGCGGCCGGCAAAGGCCATCTCGCACAGCGTGGCGAACAGGCCGCCGTCGGAACGGTCGTGGTAGGCCAGCAGCTTGCCTTCGCTGTTGAGGCGCTGGATCGCGCCGAAGAAGGCCTTCAGGTCTTCCGCCGAATCGACGTCCGGCACGGAATCGCCCAGTTGCTGGGTGACCTGCGCCAGCGCGGAGGCGCCGAGGCGGTTCTTGCCGCGGCCGAGGTCGATCAGGATCAGGGCGGTCTCGCCAAGGTCCGTGCGCAGTTGCGGCGTCAGCGAACCGCGCACGTCAGGGACCGGCGCAAAGCTCGATACGATCAGCGAGACCGGCGAGATCACTTCCTTGGCTTCGCCCTCGTCTTTCCAGGTGGTGCGCATCGACAGCGAATCCTTGCCGACCGGGATGCTGATGCCCAGGGCCGGGCACAGCTCCATGCCGACGGCCTTGACGGTGTCGAACAGGGCCGCGTCCTGGCCCGGCTGGCCGCAGGCGGCCATCCAGTTGGCCGAGAGCTTGATGTCCTCGATCGAGGCGATCGGCGCGGCAGCGATGTTGGTGATGGCCTCGCCCACGGCCATGCGGCCCGAGGCGGCGGCGTCGATCACGGCCAGCGGGGTGCGCTCGCCCATGGCCATCGCTTCGCCCTGGTAGCCTTCGTAGCTCATCGCGGTGACGGCGCAGTCCGCCACCGGCACCTGCCAGGGGCCGACCATCTGGTCGCGCACGGTCATGCCGCCCACGGTGCGGTCGCCGATGGTGATCAGGAAGGACTTGTCGGCCACGGTCGGCAGCAGCAGCACGCGGCGCGCGGCTTCCTCGAGTTCGATGCCGGTCAGGTCCACCGGCGGCAGCGCACGCTGCACGTGCTCGACATTGCGCTGCATCTTTGGCGGCTTGCCGAGCAGGACGTCCATCGGCATGTCGACGGGGTTGTTACCCATCTCGGGGTCGATGACGCGCAACTGGCGCTCTTCGGTGGCGACGCCGACCACGGCAAACGGGCAGCGCTCGCGCTCGCACAGCGATGCAAATTTTTGCAGGTCATTTGGCGAAATTGCCAACACATATCGCTCTTGCGATTCGTTTGACCAAATTTCCTTCGGCGCCATCCCGCTCTCTTCGAGCTGGATCTTGCGCAAATCAAAAGTAGCGCCGCGCTTGGCGTCGTTCACGATTTCCGGGAAGGCGTTCGACAGGCCGCCCGCGCCGACGTCGTGGATGGAGATGATCGGGTTCTCCGCGCCCAGCTGCCAGCAGCCGTTGATGACTTCCTGGGCGCGGCGCTCCATTTCCGGGTTGCCACGCTGGACCGAGTCGAAGTCCAGGTCGGCGGTGTTCGTGCCGGTCGCCATCGAGGACGCGGCCGAGCCGCCCATGCCGATGCGCATGCCCGGACCGCCGAGCTGGATCAGCAGGCTGCCGACCGGGATGTCGTTCTTGTGGGTGTGCTGGTCGGCGATGTTGCCGATGCCGCCCGCGATCATGATGGGCTTGTGGTAGCCGTAGACGCCGCCGGCCGCCTGGGCGTTCTGCTCGTAGGTGCGGAAGTAGCCGCCCAGGACCGGACGGCCGAATTCGTTGCTGAAGGCGGCGCCGCCGAGCGGGCC
Source organism: Pseudomonadota bacterium (assembly GCA_040755875.1). GTDB lineage: Bacteria > Pseudomonadota > Gammaproteobacteria > Burkholderiales > Burkholderiaceae_D > Telluria. The sequence continues at coordinate 37,809 of JBFLZJ010000006.1, forward strand.
GTCGATCATGATCTGCAGCGGCGAGGCGATGCGTTCCGGCTTGCCGTAGACCGGCGCTTGCGCCTTTTCACCCTTGGCGGTCACGTCGGCCGCATTCTCCCAGGGACGCTGGGCGTCCGGCAGCAGCAGGTTCGAGACCGTGAAGCCGGTCAGGCCGGCCTTCGGCTTGGCGCCGCGGCCGGTCGCGCCCTCGTCGCGGATTTCGCCGCCGGCGCCGGTGGAGGCGCCCGGGAAAGGCGAGATCGCGGTCGGGTGATTGTGGGTCTCGACCTTCATCAGGGTGTGGACCAGTTCGGTCGACGGGGCGTATTCGCCACCCGCGCGCGGGAAGAAGCGCGTGACGCTTGCGCCTTCCATGATCGAGGAGTTGTCGCTGTAGGCGACGATCGTGCCCTTCGGTTGCAGCTGGTGCGTGTTCTTGATCATCTGGAACAGCGACTTGTCCTGCTTCACGCCGTCGATCACCCAGTCGGCGTTGAAGATCTTGTGGCGGCAGTGTTCCGAGTTCGCCTGGGCGAACATCATCAGTTCCACGTCGGTCGGATTGCGCCGGGCCCTGGTGAAGGCTTCGTGCAGGTAGTCGACTTCGTCTTCCGACATCGCCAGGCCGAGTTCCGTGTTGGCGCGCACCAGGGCGTCGCGGCCCTGGCCCAGGACGTCGATCGATTCCAGGGCCTTGCCTTCGAGCTCGTCGAACAGGCGCACGGCATCGTCCGCACTGCGCAGTACGGTCTCGGTCATGCGGTCGTGCAGCAGGGCTGCGACAAGCTGGACTTCTTCAGTCGACAGCTTCTTCGGGGCGCCAATGCTGCTGCCCAGGATGCCGCTCTTGAGGACCACCTTGTAGGCCACGCCGCGCTCGATGCGGTGCACGTGGCTCATGCCGCAGTTGTGCGCGATGTCGGTCGCTTTCGAGGCCCAGGGCGAGATCGTGCCCAGGCGCGGGATCACGAAGAACTCTTCGGTGGCGCCCTCGTACAGCGTCTCCGGGACCGGCTCGCCATAGGTGAGCATGGCGCTCAGGCGTTCGGTGTCCGCGGTGGACAGCGGCGCGCTGGCGTCGATGAAGTGGTAGAAGCGAGCCTGGACCGATGCAATCGCGGGGGCGACTGCTTGCAGCTGGTTCAGGAGGCGTTGGCTACGAAATACCGAAAGGGCGTTGGAACCCGGCAGAATCAACATGGCTGGAAGTTGGTTGATGCAGCGTGGCTGCGGGTGAAAGATAGCCCGCTATTATACAGGGTTGACAACACCTTCAGCGACTCAGGGCCTGCCGCCGGTTGCCGGGCGCGATCCTTGCCGGTATCGTAGCGCCAGGAGACGCGCAATGCCCGAGCAAACGAGAGAAAAGATGCAAGAGAACAGCAAGCTGTCGGTACTGGTGATCGACCCGAATCCCGGCATGCGCGGCAGCCTGCAGAACATGCTGAACCTGGGCGGCATCAGCAAGATCGAGTACGCCGTCAATTCCGGCACCGCGATCCGCCAGCTCACGCGCCGCTCCTACGACATCATCCTCTGCGAGTACGACCTGGGCAGCAGCGCCGGCGACGGCCAGGACGGCCAGCAACTGCTCGAAGACCTGCGCCACCACCGTCTCATTGCGCCCTGGGCGATCTTCATCATGCTGACCTCGGAGGCGGTCCACGGCAAGGTCGTCAGCGCGGCCGAACTTGCGCCGACCGACTACGTGCTGAAGCCCTTCACCGCCGAGACCCTGGGCGCGCGCATCGCCCGCGCCATCGAGCGCCGCGCCGTCTTCCTGCCGACCTGGCAACTGGTCGCCCAGGGCAAGCTGCACGAGGCGATCCGCTCGGCGGCGGCCAGCGAACTGACCCACACCCGTCACGCCCTCGACTTCGCGCGCCTGCGCGCCGAGCTGCACGCCCAGCTCAAGGAACACGGCGAGGCCGAGCAGATCTACCGCAAGGTGCTCGGCTACAAGCCGCTCGGCTGGGCCGGCCTGGGCCTGGCGCGCGCGCTGTTCGCCCAGGGCCGCATCGACGAGGCGCGCGACACCCTGCAGACGCTGATCTCCGCCAACGGGCAACTGATGGCGGCCTACGACCTGCTCGCCCGCTGCCACGAATCCGCTGGAGCCCACGCCCAGGCCCAGAAGATCCTCGAGGAAGCGGTCGCCATCTCGCCGCACATGGTGCGGCGCCTGCGCAAGCTGGGCGAAGTCGCGCTCGAAGCGGGCGATCCCGCGGCCGCCGAAAAGGCCCTCAAGCAGGTGGTCGCCAAGGCGCGCTATTCCGAGTTCCGCGACCCCGAGGACCACGTCAAGCTGGTGAAGGCCCTGGTCAAGCGCGGCGACCCGCAGGCCGCCGGCGCCGTGGTGCGCGACCTCGAACGCTCGCTGCGCGACAGTCCCGAGGTCGCCGCCTGCGTCGCGATCGCCAACGCCGCCCTGCACGAGGCGACCGGCAACCGTCCGGCGGCCGTGAGCGACCTGCATGCCGCGGCGACGGCGGTGCGCGCCAGCAGCGGCCTGTCGACCGGCCTGCGCATCGGCCTGGTGCGCTCCTGCCTGGCCCAGCGCCTGGACAGCCAGGCCCAGGAGGTGATGATGACCGTGGCGAACGACCCCGGCAGCGGCATCACGACCCAGGATGCCCTGCAGGTCTTCGCCGATTGCGGCCGGCGCGACCTGGCCGACGGCATGCACCAGCAGCTCAAGGCGCAAGCCCAGATCCTGCTCGGCGTGGCCGACGAAAAGCGCAACATGGGCGACGTGCGCGGCGCGGTCCAGACCCTGCTCGAGGCCCTGCACATGGCGCCGGGGAACCTGCAGGTGATGATCGCGGCGGCCGGCGGCATCCTGCGCCAGATCGCCGAGCTCGGGTGGGACCACCCGCTGGGCGAACTGTGCTTCGAGCAGCTGGAGAAGATCCGGGCGGTGGACGCCCAACATCCGAGGCTGGAGCCGCTGCTGGAAGAGTACATGGGCTTGCGGCGCAAGTACGGCATTTCCACGTAGGGTGGGCACGGAGTGCCTACGCCGGCCGCGCCCACCCTACGCCCTCCGTCACGGTTTGCCGTAACCTCCGCCGCCGGGCGTCTCGATGACGAACATGTCCCCTGCCCCCATCTCGACCTTCCCGATGTGGCCGACCTGCAGGGCGCTGCCATCCGCGCGCACCACGGTGTTGACCCCACGCGCGCCCTCCTCGCCGCCCGCCATCCCGAACGGCGCGTAGATCCGGTTGTTCGACAGGATCGCCGCCGTCATCGGCTCCAGGAAGCGGACCTTCCTCACGCCGCCATTCCCGCCGTGCCAGCGCCCCGCCCCGCCCGAGCCTTGGCGGATCGCATAGCTTTCCAGGCGCACCGGGAAACGGAACTCGAGGATCTCGGGGTCGGTCAGCCGCGAGTTCGTCATGTTGGTCTGCACCACGTCGGTCCCGTCGAAACCTTCGCCCGCGCCGCTGCCGCCGGAGATGGTCTCGTAGTACTGGTAACGCGCGTTCCCGAAGGTGAAGTTGTTCATCGTGCCCTGCGAGGCCGCCATCACGCCCAGGGCGCCGTAGAGCGCGTTGGTGATGCAGGTCGAGGTCTCGACATTGCCCGACACCACCGAGGCCGGGTAATGCGGGTTGAGCATCGAGCCGGGCGGAATGATCACTTTCAAAGGCTTCAGGCAGCCGCCGTTGAGCGGGATTTCGTCGTCGACCAGGGTGCGGAAGACGTAGAGCACGGCCGCCATGCACACGCTCGATGGCGCGTTGAAGTTGTTCGGCAGTTGGCTTGACGTGCCCGTGAAATCGATCTCGGCGCTGCGGCTGGCGCGGTCGACGCGGATCGCGACCTCGATGCGCGCGCCGTTGTCCAGCTCCACCGTGAACGCGCCGTCCTTCAGGGCGCCGATCACGCGCCGCACCGCTTCCTCGGCATTGTCCTGCACATGACCCATGTAGGCGCGCACCACGTCCAGGCCGAAATGGGCCACCATGCGGTGCAGTTCCTCGACGCCCTTCTGGTTGGCCGCCACCTGGGCGCGCAGGTCGGCCATGTTCTGGTCCGGGTTGCGCGCCGGGTAGCGCGCGCCGCCGAGCAGCGCGCGCACCTCGGCCTCGCGCAGCACGCCATCAGCCCCGTCGACCAGCTTGAAGTTGTTGATCAGGACGCCTTCCTCCTCGATGTGGCTGGAGTCCGGCGGCATCGAGCCCGGCGTGGTGCCGCCGATGTCGGCGTGGTGGCCGCGCGAGCCGACGTAGAACAGGATTTCCCGCCCGGCCTCGTCGAACACCGGCGAAATCACCGTCACGTCCGGCAAATGGGTGCCGCCGTTGTAGGGATCGTTCAGCACGTAGACGTCGCCGGCGCGCATCTGCCCCGCATTCTCGCGCATCACCGTCTTGATGGATTCGCCCATCGAGCCCAGGTGCACCGGCATGTGCGGCGCGTTGGCCACCAGGTTGCCCTGCGCATCGAAGATGGCGCAGCTGAAGTCCAGGCGCTCCTTGATGTTCACCGAGTAGGCCGTGTTCTGCAGGCGCAGGCCCATCTGCTCGGCGATCGACATGAAGAGGTTGTTGAAGATCTCGAGCATCACCGGGTCGGCCGTGGTGCCGATCGCGCGCCGTTCCGGCACCGCTTCGACGCGCCTGAGCACGAGGTGGTTGTAGGGCGTGACCTCGGCCTGCCAGCCCGCTTCGACGACGGTCGTGGCATTGTTCTCGGCCACGATGGCCGGGCCGCGGATGAGGTCACCGGGCCCGATGTCGGCGCGGCGGTAGACCCCGGTCGCGCGCCATTCGCCATTGCCGAACATGGGCACGGTCTGCGATGGCGCGGCAGGCGCGGCGCGCGCCGCGCGCTCGGCGACAGACTCGGGCGGCGCCTCGGAGCGGCCCAGGGCCTCGACCGACACGGCTTCCACCACCAAGGCGCGCGAGGGCATCAGGAAGGAGAAGCGGCGCTTGTAGGCGGCCTCGAATGCCGCCTGCATCGCCTCGACGCTGTCGTGGTCCACCACCAGGGCCGAGTCCGTGCCCTCGTAGCGCAGGTGCACGCGGCGGACGACGTCGATGCGTTCCTCGCCTACGCCCTGGGCCAGCAGTTGGCCGCGCGCCGCTTCGGCAAGAAGGTCCAGGCGGCTCGCCAGGGACTCGGCGCTGGCGGCGCCGAGCTTTTCCTCGACCGCCTGTTCGCGCATCGCGCTCTGGTCGGCCAGGCCCATGCCATAGGCCGAGAGCACGCCGGCCAGGCTGTGGATGAAGACGGTCTTCATGCCGAGGGCGTCGGCCACCAGGCAGGCGTGCTGGCCGCCGGCGCCGCCGAAACTGGTGAGCGCGTACTCGGTGACGTCGTGCCCGCGCTGCACCGAGATCTGCTTGATGGCGTTGGCCATGTTCCCGACCGCGATCTGGATGAAGCCCTCGGCCACCTGCTCGGGCGTGCGCACGTCGCCCGTCGCCGCCTCGATCTCGCGCGCCAGCGCCGCGAAGCGCGCGCGCACCGTCTCGACGTCGAGCGCCTCGTCGGCGTTCGGACCGAACAGTTTCGGGAAGTGCTCGGGCTGTATCTTCCCGAGCATGACGTTGCAGTCGGTGACTGCCAGCGGCCCGCCGCGGCGGTAGCTGGCCGGTCCCGGGTTGGCGCCGGCGCTGTCGGGGCCGACGCGGTAGCGGCTGCCGTCGAAGTGCAGGATCGAGCCGCCGCCGGCCGCCACCGTGTGGATGCTCATCATCGGCGCGCGCATGCGCACGCCGGCGACCTGGGTCTCGAACACGCGCTCGAACTCGCCGGCGTAGTGCGAGACGTCGGTCGAGGTGCCGCCCATGTCGAAGCCGATGATCTTGTCGAAGCCGGCCAGCACGCTCGCGCGCACCATGCCGACGATGCCGCCGGCCGGTCCCGAGAGGATGCTGTCCTTGCCCTGGAAGGCGCGCGCATCGGTCAGGCCGCCGCTGGACTGCATGAACTGCAGGTTCACGCCCGGCAGTTCCGATGCGACCTGGTCGACGTAGCGGCGCAGGATGGGCGACAGATAGGCGTCCACCACCGTGGTGTCGCCGCGCGCGACCAGCTTCATCATCGGGCTGGTTTCGTGCGAGGTCGAGACCTGGGCGAATCCGATCTCGCGCGCGATCCGCGCCACCGTCGCCTCGTGCTGGGTGTAGCGGTAGCCGTGCATGAAGACGATGGCCAGGGCGCGCAGGCCCTGGTCGAAGGCGGCCTGCAGGGCGGCGCGCGTGCCCGCCTCGTCGAGCGCCTGCACCACTTCGCCATGGGCGCCGATGCGCTCCTCGACCTCGACCACCCGGGCATACAGCAGCTCGGGCAGCACGATGTGGCGGTCGAACAGGCGCGGACGGTTCTGGTAGGCGATGCGCAGCGCGTCGCCGAAGCCGCGCGTGATGGCCAGCAGCGTCGGCTCGCCCTTGCGCTCGAGCAGCGCATTGGTCGCGACGGTGGTGCCCATCTTGACCGCTTCGACCGCGGCGGCCGGAAGCGGCACGCCCGCGTCCACGCCCAGCAGGTGGCGGATGCCGGCGACGGCGGCGTCGCGGTACTGTTCCGGATTCTCGGACAGGAGTTTGTGCGTCACCAGCTGCCCATCCGGGCGGCGCGCCACGATGTCGGTGAACGTGCCGCCGCGGTCGATCCAGAACTGCCAATCCATGTCGTGTCCTCTTGCAGGTTGTGGTTTTGGCATATTGTAGACGCCTCCTGGCCAATATCGGGCACAATGCGGGGCACAATGCAGGCATCCGATATCAATGAGCAGAAGGCGAGGAACATGAACAGCAAGCTTTACAGCGTTGCCCAGATCCGGGCGGTCGAGGAGGCCGCGATGCGGGAACTGGAAACGGGCACCCTGATGCGCCGCGCGGGACGCGCCGCCGCCGACCTCGCGCTGACCCTGGTCGGCGACGCCAAAGCCCAGCCGGTGCTGGTGCTCGCCGGCCCCGGCAACAACGGCGGGGACGCCCTCGAGGTGGCCGCCAACCTGAGCGAAGCGGGACTGGACGTCGTGGTGCTCTACTTCGCCCCGACGAGCGGCCAGCCCTCGCCGGAAACGGCCCAGGCCCTGGCGCGTGCGCGCGCCAGCCGCGCCAACTTCGCCGACGTCGCGCCCGACACGCGCGACTGGTCGCTCGTCGTCGACGGCCTGTTCGGCATCGGCCTCGCGCGCAACCTGGTCGGCCGCTACCCCGAGCTCGTCACCGCGCTCGACGACATGCGCTGCCCGGTGCTGGCCCTGGACGTCCCGAGCGGCCTCGACGCCGATACCGGCATGCCGGTCGGCGAAGGCGGCGTGGCCGTGTTCGCCACCCACACCATCACCTTCATCGGCGACAAGCCCGGCCTGCACACGGCCTTCGGACGCGACCACGCGGGCGAGGTCCACGTGGTCGATCTCGGCATCGACGCCAAGCTGTTCCCGCCGCCGCTGGCGCAACTGGCCGCGCCCGCCCTCTTCGTCGACCGGCTCGCGCCGCGCCGCCAGGGTTCGCACAAGGGCAACTTCGGCGACGTCGCCATCGTCGGCGGCGCCCGCGGCATGCTGGGCGCGGCGGTGCTGGCCGGCCGCGGCGCCCTGTACGCGGGCGCGGGCCGAGTCTTCGTCGCCACGGTCGATCCCGGCCCCGGCTTCGACAACCTGCAGCCGGAGCTGATGTTCCGCGCGTCGAACGCGTTCAAGTTCGAGGACCAGGCCCTGGTGCTGGGCCCGGGAATGGGCGACTCGGTCGAGGCCATGCGCGCGCTCAGCCACGGCATCGACGGAACCGGACCGCTCGTCATCGACGCGGACGGCCTGAATCTGGTGGCGGCCAGCACCGAGCTGCAGGCGCGCCTGGCGCGGCGCCAGGGCCCGGCCATCCTCACGCCCCACCCGCTGGAGGCCGCGCGCCTGCTCGGGATCACGGCCGCCGAGGTCCAGGCCGACCGCCTGGACGCGGCGCGCCAGCTCGCGCGGCGCTTCAACGCGGTCGCCGTGCTCAAGGGTTCGGGCACCGTGATCGCGGCCCAGGAAGGCTGCATGGCGCTCAACCCGACCGGCAACCCCGGCCTGGCCAGCGGCGGCACCGGCGACGTGCTGGCGGGCGTCTGCGGCGGCCTGCTGGCCCAGGGCTGGCCGGCATGGGAAGCGGCCGTCGGCGCCGTGTGGATGCACGGCGCGGCGGCGGACCGGCTGGTGGAGGACGGCGTCGGGCCAATCGGGATGACGGCCGGGGAGTTGCCGGCGGCGGTGAGGAAGGTGTTGAACGGGCTGGTGAACGAAGCAGCCGCCCGCTAGCGTCTTTTGCTGTTGTAGGGTGGGCACCTGTGCCCACGCGGTCGTACCGCGCAATACCGCACCGTCTCCGGTACGCCATCGTCACGTCTTTCGGCGTTGAGCGAGCGACGTCTATCCTGGCCTGGTGGGCTGGAGCGCTCAAGGTCGGACCGCGTGGGCACAGGTGCCCACCCTACGAACAACCCGGCTCCCGTCAGGCATGGAACCGGGCGTTCCGGTCACCGCACGATGTGCAAGGACATCAGCGGGTACGAGTGTCCACCCTAGGCCAGGCGGCCTGCCGCGATGGTCAGGGTCCGCCCGCAACGCGCCGCCATGGCCGGATCGTGCGTCACGAGGACCAGCGTCGAGCCACGCTCGCGATTGAGTTCGAACATCAGCTGGATCACGGCCTCGCCGGTCGCCGCGTCGAGGCTGCCGGTCGGCTCGTCCGCGAACAGCAGCGGCGGTTCGGTCACGAAGGCGCGCGCCAGGGCCACGCGCTGCTGCTCGCCGCCCGACAAATACTTTGGATAGTGCTTCAGCCGGCTGGACAGCCCGACGCGCCCGAGCATCGCCTCGGCCTTCTCGCGCGCATCGGCTTCGCCGCGCAGTTCGAGCGGCAGCATCACGTTCTCGAGGGCGTTCAGGTGGGCCAGCAGCTGGAAGGACTGGAACACGAAGCCGAGCTTGGCCTTGCGGAAGGCGGCGCGGCCGTCTTCATCGAGCGCGAAGATGTCGGTGCCGTCCAGCAGCACCTTGCCGCCGCTCGGCGTGTCGAGCCCGGCCAGCAGGCCGAGCAGGGTCGACTTGCCCGAGCCGGAAGCGCCGACGAGCGCGAGCGTCTCGGCCGGTTGCACGGTAAAATCGATGCTGTGCAGGATGGTGAGTTCGCCGCTGGCGTCCGCCACCCGCTTCGACAGGCCGGTCACCTCGATGGCGGCCGGCCGCTCCTTTGCTGTGGCAGGATCATTTTTGAAAGCCTCGGGATTATCACGCATGCTTGCTATTCTCAAGAAATTGTCTGTCGGTGCGCTCATGCTGGCCGCGTCGGCGAGCGCCTATTCTGCACCAAAAACCGTCCTTGTGCTGGGTGACAGCCTCTCGGCCGAATACGGCCTGGCGCGCGGCGCCGGCTGGGTCGCCCTGCTCGAACAGAAGCTCAAGGCCGAGAAGATCGACGCCCGCATCGTCAACGCCAGCATCAGCGGCGAGACCACCAGCGGCGGCCGCGCACGCCTGCCGGCCCTCCTGAACCAGCACAAGCCCCAGATCGTCGTCATCGAACTGGGCGCCAACGACGGCTTGCGCGGCCTGCCCGTGGCGGCGGCGGAAACCAACCTGCGCCAGATGGCCGCCATGTCCCGGAAGCAGGACGCGAAGGTGATGTTGATCGGCATGCGCATGCCGCCGAACTATGGCCGTGCGTACACGGAGCGCTTCTTCGGCATGTACCAGAACCTGGCGAAAGAGGTGAAGGCGCCGCTGGTGCCCTTCATGCTCGAGGGCGTGGCCGACAAGCCGGCCCTGTTCCAGGCCGACCGCCTGCACCCGACCGCCCAGGCCCACCCGATTATCCTCAACAACATCTGGCCGACCTTCAAGGCCCTGATCCAATCACGATGAAATACCCCGCCGTACTGAGCTTCGCCGACATCTTCCCCGAACTGGACAGCTTCGACACCATCATCGACGCGCGCAGCGAGGGCGAGTTCGCGCTCGACCATCTTCCCGGGGCGATCAATTGCCCGGTACTGAATAACGAGGAGCGCATCCGCGTCGGCACGCTGTACAAGCAGGTCGGCGCATTCGAGGCGAAGAAGGTCGGCGCGGCCCTGGTCGCGCGCAACATCGCGCACCATCTCGACACCCTCTTCGCCGACAAGCCGCGCGACTGGAAACCGCTGGTGTATTGCTGGCGCGGCGGCAACCGCAGCGGCTCGCTGGCCCACATCCTGGCGAAGATCGGCTGGCCGGTGGTGCAGCTCGACGGCGGCTACAAGGCCTACCGCGCCTACGTCAGCGAGGCGCTGGACAACCCGCCGGCCGTGGACTTCCGCGTGATCTGCGGCACCACCGGCAGCGGCAAGAGCCGCCTGCTCGAGACCCTGGAGCAGGTCGGCGCCCAGGTCCTCGACCTGGAACGCCTGGCGGCCCACCGCGGCTCGGTGCTCGGCCACCTGCCGGACGAACCCCAGCCGACCCAGAAGATGTTCGAGAGCCGGATCTGGGACAAGCTGCGCCACTTCGACCTCGACCAGCCGGTCTTCGTCGAGTCCGAGAGCAAGAAGGTCGGCAACCTGCGCGTGCCCGACGCCGTCATGGAACGCATGCGCGCGTCGCCCTGCATCGCCCTCACCCTGTCGCGTCCGAACCGCGTGCGCCTGCTGATGGAGGACTACCAGCACTTCGCACGCAACGCCGACGCCCTCAACGGCCAACTCGAGCACCTGGTGCAACTGCACGGCCGCGCGAAGATCGACGCCTGGCATGCCATGGCCAAGGCCGGCGCCATGCCGGAACTGGTCGACCAACTGCTGGTCGAGCATTACGACCCGGCCTACCTGCGCTCGATCGACCGCAATTTCGTCCAGTACGGCAAGGCGCAGGTGCTGGAGCTGGCAGACATCGGCCGCGAGGATTTCGTGAAGGCGGCACGCGCGCTGATGGCGGCGTAACACCGCACGCGGCCTGGACCGTAGGGTGGGCACGCCGTGCCCACGCGCTACGTGTCCGTCCGCAGTCCGTCGCCGCAACGATTCTCCACGCGGCGCTCGTCATGGACGGGACGCTAACGGAACGCTCTTGGAACCACTTTCAAAGTTCGGCCGAAGCGTCAAGTTCGAACGTCAACGTTGATCATGCTTTCGCGTGGGCACGGGATGCCCACCCTACTGTACTGGCGACAAATCTCGCATCGCGGTCCATCCAGACGTAAAAAAACCCGGCTGCTCGCGCAACCGGGTTTTTCTTGACCGCGACCAGGCTTAATCGGCCTGGTCCGCCGGCTTGGCAGCCGACGCATGGATCTTGGCCTTGGCCTTGGCCTTGACCGCCTCGACGAAGTTGTACAGCTCGGTCTGGCCCACGAGGCCGTTGATCTGCTGGGCTTCCTGCGCGCGGCGGGCCTGGTCGACCTGGGCCGGCTGCGACACCTTGCCGATGCGGTAGACGCCATAGCCGACGTTCGGCACTTCCACGCCCACATAGGCCGGCAGCTTGGTCACGTCGGCCTTGAACACGGCCAGGGCGGCGGCGGTGTTGATGGTCGGCTCCTTGGTGCGCGACAGGACCTTCACTTCGCCGAAACCGGCGGCGTCGCCCGACGCCTTGGCGGCCTTCAGCTTGGCTTCGCCGGCCTCGCGCGCCAGGCGCAGCGCTTCTTCCTGGGTCACGCGCTGGCGGATCGCCGCTTCGACTTCGGCCAGCGGACGCTTGCTCGCCGGCTTGAACTCGACGACGCGGCCCGACACCAGCACGGCCGGCGCCACTTCGACGGCTTCGGTATTGCGCTTGTTCTTGATTGCATCGTTCGAGAACAGGGCGGTCAGGAACTTCTCGTTGTTGTAAGGCGCGGCGCCGAGGGCCGGGTTCGGCTTGCGGCTCAGGCCATCGACGGTCTGGATTTCCAGGCCCAGCTTGTCGGCCGCCGGCTTCAGGCTTTCCGACTGCTCGTACACGATGTCGTTGAAGCTCTCGGCCAGTTCCGAGTATTTCTTCGACAGCTTGGACTTCTTCAGCTCGTCGGCGATCTCGGCCCTGGCCGCGTCCAGCGGCTTTTGCTGGGACGGCTTGATCGAGGTGACCTTGATGATGTGGAAGCCGAATTCCGACGGCACGATGCCGCTGACTTCACCGTCCTTGAGCGCGTAGATCGCGTCCTCGACCGGCTTGACGAAAGCGCCCTTCTCGACCACGCCCAGGTCGCCGCCCTGGGCAGCCGAGCCCGGGTCCTGCGACTGGGCCTTGGCGATCGCCGCGAAGTCAGCCGGGTTCTTGCGCACTTCGGCGAGAACCGCTTCGGCCTTGGCCTTGGCAGCGGCCTCCTCGGCCGGCTTGGCGCCCTGGGCCTTGGTGATCAGGATGTGGCTGGCGGTACGCTGCTCGGGCGTCACGAAGCGCGCCTGGTTGGCCTTGTAGAACTGCTCCACTTCGGCGTCGGTGACCGAGACCTGCTTCTCGACGGCGGCCGAGTCGAGCACGACGTACTCGGCCTTCACTTGTTCCGGAATCTGGAACAGCTGGGCATTCTTGTCGTAGTAGGCCTTGACCATCTCGTCGGTGACTTTCACCTGCGGCAGGTAGTTCGCGATCGGGAACAGCAGTTCCTGGACTTCGCGTTCCTGGTCGTTGATGTTCGAGATGCGCTCGGCGACCGAGCGCGGCGCGAACGCGGTCGACTGGATCGAGCCCGCCAGCTGCTGGATCGCCATGTCGCGGCGCATGCGCGCGTCGAACATTTCCGGGGTCATGCCCTGGGCGGCCAGCGCGGCCTTGTACTGGTCCATGTCGAAGCTGCCGTCCGGCTTGCGGAAGCCCTCGATCTGGTTGATGGCCTTGAAGATGGCGTTGTCGCTCACGGTCAGGTGATTGCGGGCGATCTCGGCGTTGACGGCGCGCTCGGCGACCAGGTTTTCCAGCACTTCGCGCTTGGCTTCCGGGGTGTCGAACATCTTCTGGTCGAACTGCGGCCCCATTTGCTGGCGCGCCTGGTCGATCTGGCGGCGCTGGGCATCGTCCCACTCCTGCTGGGTGATGCTGCGACCATCGACCTCGGCCACGCCGGCGGCGCTGTCGCCACGGTTCTGGTAGCTGTCGACACCGACGAAGATGAACGAAGGTACGATCAGCAGTGCCAACACACCGTACATCACGCGCTTGTTGTTACGTACAAAATCAAACATGGTCACCAATCACTTTGGAAATGGCTTCAAAGCACAAGTTAAAAAAAAAGGCGAACTCGCGTTCGCCTCTTCTCTGTGGAGACGCCGTCTTGGCGCCCCGGTCATGCTGAATCTGGCGGAGCGGACGGGGCTCGAACCCGCGACCCCCGGCGTGACAGGCCGGTATTCTAACCAACTGAACTACCGCTCCAAATTCGGAGTATTTTGAGTGGCGGAGCGGACGGGGCTCGAACCCGCGACCCCCGGCGTGACAGGCCGGTATTCTAACCAACTGAACTACCGCTCCACATCAAATACAAGGTACTGCTTGCCTGGCTGGTGAAAGCTGAGAGGCCAGAGCTCCTCACCTCACGAGACCGATGATCTCGAACATACCGCCAGGCAGTCTTCTCTGCATGTCACTGCAGAGAAGGCATTAGTTTACAGCATCTTTTAACGCTTTACCAGCCTTAAATTTCGGGACCTTGGCAGCCTTGATCTTGATCGGCTCCTTGGTGCGCGGATCGCGGCCGGTGCGGGCAGCGCGCTCACCCACGGTGAAAGTGCCGAAGCCAACCAGGGTCACGCTGTCGCTCTTCTTCAGCGTCGCGGTGACGGCTTCGATCATGGCGTCGAGCGCACGCGTAGCCGAGGCCTTGGTAATGTCCGCGGATTTCGCGATTTCTTCGATCAGTTCAGTCTTGTTCACTCTAATCCTCTTGTACGTTCTGACGCGGCGGCGCTGCGCCTTCCTGCAAAAAACTGCAAGCGCGTATTAAACAAGGGGGATTTGCTTCTGTCAAGCAACATTGTTCGAGGAGAGCTTCAGTACGCGGAATATTGCGGCGTTGGCGGTGGCAGACACGTAGGGTGGGCTCGGAGTGCCCACGCGGAACGATGAGCATTGTTGGCGGCTCAAACAGCATCGTGTTGGCGTCAAAAGTACTGCATGTTCCTCGAGCGAAGTTTCCGAGCAGCGAACTCCGGACGGGCACGTAACGCGTGGGCACGGAGTGCCCACGCTACGCGAATCGATCAGGAAAATCCAGGCACCGAGCGCCCGGAACAAAAAAGAGGCGCCCGAAGGCGCCTCTTTCATGCTGCGATCACGTCGGATCAGTGCTTGACCACGTCGCCCTGCCCTTCGGCCGAGCTCGCCGGCGTCACCGACACGGCCGGGACGTCGACCAACGCTTCCGGCTGGCGTTCCAGCGCGACTTCCAGCACTTTCTCGATCCAGCGCACGGGCACGATCTCGAGCTTGTTCTTGACGTTGTCCGGGATCTCGGCCAGGTCCTTTACGTTCTGCTCGGGGATCAGGACCGTCTTGATGCCGCCGCGGTGGGCCGCCAGCAGCTTCTCCTTCAAGCCGCCGATCGGCAGGACTTCGCCGCGCAGCGTGATCTCGCCCGTCATCGCCACGTCGGCGCGGACCGGGATGCCGGTGAAGATCGACACCAGGGCCGTCGTCATCGCGATACCGGCGGACGGACCGTCCTTCGGCGTCGCGCCTTCCGGCACGTGGATGTGGATGTCGCTCTTCTCGAACACCTCGTTCTTGATGCCCAGGCGCTGGGCACGGCTGCGGACAACCGTACGCGCGGCCTCGATCGACTCCTTCATCACGTCGCCCAGGGTGCCGGTGCGGATGATGGCGCCCTTGCCCGGCACGTTCACGGCCTCGATCGTCAGCAGGTCGCCGCCGACTTCGGTCCAGGCCAGGCCGACCACCTGGCCGATCTGGTTTTCCTTCTCGGCCACGCCGAAGTCGTAGCGACGCACGCCCAGGAACTTGTCCAGGTTCTTGCTGCCGACCACGACCTTCTTGTCGCTCTTCTTCAGCAGCAGCATCTTGACGACCTTGCGGCAGATCTTCGAGATTTCACGCTCGAGCGAACGCACGCCGGCTTCGCGGGTGTAGTAGCGGATGATGTCGCGGATCGCCGCCTCTTCCACCTTGATCTCGTCGTCCTTCAGGCCGTTCGCCTTGACCTGCTTCGGCAGCAGGTAGCGCTGGGCGATGTTGGTCTTCTCGTCCTCGGTGTAACCCGAGAGGCGGATGACTTCCATCCGGTCCAGCAGGGCCGGCGGGATGTTGAAGGAGTTCGAGGTCGCCACGAACATCACGTCCGAGAGGTCGAAGTCGACTTCCAGGTAGTGGTCCGAGAAGGTGTGGTTCTGTTCGGGATCGAGCACCTCGAGCAGGGCCGAGGACGGGTCGCCGCGGAAATCCGCACCCATCTTGTCGATCTCATCCAACAGGAACAGCGGATTGCGCACGCCGACCTTCGCCAGCGATTGCAGCACCTTGCCCGGCATCGAACCGATGTAGGTACGGCGGTGGCCGCGGATCTCGGCCTCGTCGCGCACGCCGCCCAGGGCCATGCGCACGAACTTGCGGTTCGTGGCGCGGGCGATGGACTGGCCCAGCGAGGTCTTACCCACGCCCGGAGGACCCACGAAGCACAGGATCGGGGCCTTCAGCTTGTCGACGCGTTGTTGCACCGCGAGGTATTCCAGGATGCGTTCCTTGATCTTCTCGAGGCCGTAGTGCTCGGCTTCCAGCACCTTCTCGGCGTTCGACAGGTCGTTCGCGACCTTCGACTTCTTCTTCCACGGCAGCGACACCAGGGTGTCGATGTAGTTGCGCACGACGGTCGCCTCGGCGGACATCGGCGACATCAGCTTGAGCTTCTTGATCTCGGCGGTGGCCTTGTCCAGCGCCTCTTTCGGCATCTTGGCGGCGATCACCTTCTTCTCGAGCTCGTCGATATCGGCGCCGTCTTCGCCCTCGCCCAGTTCCTTCTGGATGGCCTTGACCTGTTCGTTCAGGTAGTACTCGCGCTGCGACTTTTCCATCTGGCGCTTGACGCGGCCGCGGATGCGCTTCTCGACCTGCAGGATGTCGAGTTCGCCTTCCAGCTGGCCGAGCAGGTGCTCGAGACGCTTGGCAACGTTGAAGATCTCCAGGATCACCTGTTTCTGCTCGAGCTTGAGCGGCAGGTGGGCGGCGACGGTGTCGGCCAGGCGGCCGGCGTCGTCGATACCGGCCAGGGATGCGAGGATCTCCGGCGGGATTTTCTTGTTCAGTTTGACGTACTGGTCGAACTGCTGAACGATGGCGCGGCGCATCGCCTCGACTTCGGAGTCGTCGCCGATTTCCGAACGCAGCGGGGTCAGGTCGGCCACGAAGTGGGTCGGTGCGTCCGTGATGTGATCGATTCGGGCACGCTGGGCGCCTTCCACCAGCACCTTCACGGTGCCGTCGGGAAGCTTCAGCATTTGCAGGATGTTCGCGACGCAGCCGATCTCATAGATGTCCGCGGCGGAAGGTTCGTCTTTGGCGGCAGCCTTTTGAGCGGCAAGCATGATGCTCTTGCCCTGCTCCATCGCAGCCTCGAGGGCCTTGATCGATTTCGGGCGGCCAACGAACAGGGGTATCACCATATGGGGAAACACGACCACGTCGCGCAACGGCAGGAGGGGCAGCGTCGTTTGCTCGGTTAATTTGGAAGTTGTCATGGCATACCTTATAAAAAGCGTGTAGACGATGTTGGGCGCACACGGTGAAAACTCAAGACCGACCAACGCATATTTCTTCGAATAAAAAAGACTTTCGCGAAATACAATCTGATCGTTCCAATAAAATCCCCGTCTGAAATAAAAAAGCCACCACGTGACACGTCGTCACGAGTGGCTTTTCGATTGAAGCCGGATGCTTTTATTGAGGTAAATTGTACCGCCAAGCATCCGGCGCACAAGAGCTTTTGTGGTTTCCGCGCGGAATTTTTTAGTTTTCGCCCGAAGCTTTTGCGCTTTCGCTGTAAATCAGCAAGGGTTTCGCACCGTTCGTGATCGTATTTTCATCGATCACGACCTT
The DNA here is from genome assembly GCA_040755875.1 of Pseudomonadota bacterium. Classification (GTDB taxonomy): domain Bacteria; phylum Pseudomonadota; class Gammaproteobacteria; order Burkholderiales; family Burkholderiaceae_D; genus Telluria. The sequence goes on from JBFLZJ010000006.1 coordinate 54,799, forward strand.
CACGACGTTCTGCTGGCTTGGCAGTTCGTACATCACGTCGAGCAGCGCGTGCTCCAGGATCGAACGCAGGCCGCGTGCGCCGGTCTTGCGCGCCAGCGCCTTCTTGGCGATCGCGTGCAGGGCCGCCGGGCGGATTTCCAGTTCCGCGCCTTCCATTTCCAGCAGTTTCGAGTACTGCTTGATGAGCGCGTTCTTCGGCTCGATCAGGATCTGGATCAGCGCTTCCTCGGTCAATTCGCTCAGGGTAGCTACGACCGGCAGACGGCCAACAAGTTCCGGGATCAGGCCGAACTTGATCAGGTCTTCCGGCTCGGCTTCCATCAGGATCTCGCTGTTCGAGCGCTGGGTCTGGCTCTTGACGCTGGCCGCGAAACCGATGCCCGATTTCTCGGAACGGTTCTGGATGATCTTGGCCAGGCCGTCGAAAGCGCCGCCGCAGATGAACATGATGTTGGTCGTGTCGATCTGGACGAAATCCTGGTTCGGGTGCTTGCGCCCGCCCTGCGGCGGCACCGAGGCCATGGTGCCCTCGATGAGTTTCAGCAGGGCCTGCTGCACGCCTTCGCCGGAGACGTCGCGCGTGATCGAAGGATTGTCGGACTTGCGCGAGATCTTGTCGATTTCGTCGATGTAGACGATGCCGCGCTGTGCCTTCTCGACTTCGTAGTTACAGCTTTGCAGCAGCTTCTGGATGATGTTCTCGACGTCTTCGCCCACGTAGCCGGCTTCGGTCAGCGTGGTGGCGTCGGCGATCACGAACGGCACGTTCAGCATGCGCGCCAGCGTTTGCGCCAGCAGGGTCTTGCCGGAACCGGTCGGGCCGACGAGCAGGATGTTGCTCTTGGCGAGTTCGACGTCGTCTTTCTTGCCGAGGTGCTTGAGACGCTTATAGTGATTGTAAACAGCAACAGACAGGATGCGCTTTGCTGTTTGCTGCCCGATCACGTACTGATCGAGCAGTTCGGCAATCTCGTGTGGCGTCGGCAGATCGGACTTGGCGCCCGCCACCGACTCGACGTTCGAGGTCTCGTCGCGGATGATGTCGTTGCACAGGTCGATGCACTCGTCGCAGATGAAGACCGAAGGTCCCGCGATGAGTTTCTTCACCTCGTGCTGACTTTTGCCGCAGAACGAGCAGTACAGAAGCTTTTCGCCGCTGGAGGATTTTTTGTCAGACATGGGGGCAGGTATTTAGTGATTTGCTATGAATATAACGCGATTACGGCGCACGCAACACGACCGCGCACACCGCCATGCTACCCGAAATAAAAAACAAACGCCCGAACGTGTTCGCGCCCGGGCGTTTTTCAGCAACACCTTGTGGGCTGCCTCAAGCGCGGTTGGTCAAGACCTTGTCGATCATGCCGTATTCCAGGGCCTCTTCGGCCGACATGAAACGGTCGCGGTCGGTATCCTTGTGGATCTGCTCGATGCTCTGCCCGGTGTTCTCGGCCATGATGCGGGCCAGGCGCTCGCGCAGGTACAGGATTTCCTTGGCCTGGATCTCGATGTCCGACGCCATGCCCTGCGAACCACCGGACGGCTGGTGGATCATCACGCGCGAGTTCGGCAGCGAGAAACGCTTGCCCTTCGCGCCTGCGGCCAGCAGGAAGGCGCCCATCGAGGCCGCGAGGCCGGTGCACAGGGTGGAGACGTCCGGCTTGATGAAATTCATCGTGTCGAAAATCGCCAGGCCTGCCGAGACCGATCCGCCCGGCGAGTTGATGTAGAGCGAGATGTCCTTGTCCGGATTCTCGCTCTCCAGGAACAACAGCTGGGCAACGATCAGGTTGGCCATCTGGTCGTTGACAGGGCCGACGAGGAAAATCACGCGCTCCTTGAGCAGGCGCGAGTAGATGTCGTACGCGCGCTCGCCGCGGCCACTTTGTTCAACGACCATCGGCACGAGGCCGAGTGCTTGGGTGTCCAATGCCGGATTACGGTTCATACCTGTCTCGTTCCTTGTAAAAAGGGCTTAGGTGAGAATTCCACGGGTAGGCTCAAAAGATGAGCCTACCCAATTCCTTAAGCCTGTGGGTTGCTACCCATCAATTCATCGAAAGCGATGGTCTTGGTGCTGACCTTCGCCTTGCCAAGCACATAGTTAACGACGTTTTCTTCCAAAACAAGGCTTTCCACTTCGCCCAGGCGACGACGGTCGCTGTAGTAGTACTTCAGCACTTCCTTCGGATCTTCGTAGCTCTGTGCGAAGTCTTCGATCTGTGCCTTCACCTGTTCCTGGGTGGCTTGCAGGTTGTTGTCATTGACCAGTTGCGACAGGATCAGGCCCAGGCGCACGCGGCGCTCCGCCTTCTCGGCGAACAGTTCCGGCGGGAACGGCAGGCTCTTGACGTCCATGCCGCGCTGCGCCATGTCCTGGCGGGTCTGCTCGGCCAGGCGCTCGGAATCCTGTTCGATCATGACCTTCGGCACTTCCATCTCGGTGACCTTCACCAGCGCGTCCATCACGGCTTCCTTGTTGCGGGCCTTGATGCGGGCGTTGACTTCACGCTCCAGGTTGGTCTTGATGTCGGCGCGCATTTTTTCGATCGAGCCGTCTTCGATGCCCAGCGACTTGGCGAACTCGGCGTCGACTTCCGGCAGGTGCGCCCACTCCAGGTTCTTCAGGGTGATGGTGAACTCGGCGGTCTTGCCGGCCACGTCCTTGCCGTGGTAGTCCTCAGGGAAGGCCAGCGGGAAGGTCTTGCTCTCGCCGACTTTCAGGCCGACGGTGGCGGCTTCGAATTCCGGCAGCATGCGGCCTTCGCCCAGCACGAAGGCGTAGTTGTCGGCCTTGCCGCCGGCGAACTCGACGCCGTCGATCTTGCCGACGAAGTCCACGGTCACGCGGTCGCCGTTGGCGGCAACGGCTTCGCCGCCGTCGCCGTGCTCGCCGGCTTCGCCCTTGGTGTGGTAGTGCACGCGCTGCTTGCGCAGGATGTCGATGGTCTTGTCGATCTCGGCGTCGGTCACTTCGGTGGCGACGGTTTCGACTTCAACGCCGGCCAGGTCGCCGACGACAACTTCCGGGAACACTTCGAAGGTCGCGTCGAAGGCCAGCATGCCTTCCGGTGCGTCCTGCTTCGGCTCGATTTTCGGGAAACCGGCAACGCGCAGCTGGTTTTCGTTGGCGGCCTCGTTGAAGGCGCGGCCGACGCGGTCGTTCAGCACGTCGGTTTCGATCTGGTAGCCGTACTGGGCTGCGACCATTTTCAGAGGCACTTTGCCCGGACGGAAACCAGGAGCCTTGGCGGTCTTGGCCTGCTTCTTGAGGCGTTTTTCAACTTCCGTACGGACGTCGCTCAGCGGAAAAGTGATCGTCAAGCGACGCTCGAGTTTACCCAGGGTTTCGACTGCAGTTGCCATCGTAAAAATCGTCCAAAAAAATAATTATTCGTGGTGCGAGGAGGGGGACTCGAACCCCCACACCATTGCTGGCGTCAGGACCTAAACCTGGTGCGTCTACCAATTTCGCCATCCTCGCTCAGGATTGCATATTGCCACAAAAACAAAGGGCGCCCGACAGTGAAACCGGCCGCCCTGCACTCCTTCGTCTAGGGGCTACAACTTCAACCCGGTATTTTACTGGATTTTCTGACATTATAGGGAGCGAATTTTGCTGGGGTGCGCCTATGATTACCGAGCGCCAGGCCATCGAATGGCGGGCAGGCGCCCCACCGCGTCCCAGGGCCGCGCCCAGGCGCCCGAAAAACACCAGTCGACCGAGCACGAGGAGAGCATGGCGGACAGCGCGGAATTAATTGCGGAGCACTACCAGAAAACCTACGAGGTGACCCTGCAGGTCTGGGGCCAGCGCAACCAGACCTTCCTCGTCCTGCTCGGAGTTGTCGGCGCGGCGACGCTCCTGACCTTCAACGCCGCGCAGACCCAGCCTTTGCTGCTCGACCTGATCGCCAAGCTCCTCTCGATCGAAAACAGCACGCGCCAGCAGGAGCTGCGCGCCAGTTTCCCGTATGGGCTGATCCAGACCATCCTGCTGATGGTCGTGCTGTACCTGACCCTCGTGCTCTACCACCGCACCACCTCGATCAAGCGCAACTACGTCTACCTTGGCAAGCTGGAGGACGAGCTGCGCACCCTGCTCGGCCTGTCCGCCGGCTCCATCGCATTCACGCGCGAAGGCCGGTTCTACGAGTCGAACAGTCCCGCGCTCCGGCACGCCGTCGGCATCGCCTACATCGGCATGCTGGGCCTGCTGCTGTTCGCCTTCCTCGGCATGCGCATCTATACCGACCTCGGGAGCGGCAACTACCTGGTCGCCGCGGTCGACTTCGTGCTCGCCCTGCCGACGGCGCTGTTCTTCATTGCCTACGTGCGGGCGTCCTGAGGCTTGCACGCCACGGCGCGGCTGCGCAGGGTGGAACACCGCATGACGGCGCGCGTCTAAGGCAAGAGGGCGGGCAGCCTGCCCCTCGCATGAGCCCGGATTCGCCATGGCATCCCTTTCTCCCAAGGCTTTTGTCAGCTACCGACGCACCGACAGCGCTGCCGCATCGCGCTGGATCGCGCGCAGCATCGGGACGACGTTCGGCCAACAAAGCGTCTTCATCGACACCGACGCCATCCGGACCGGGGACAAGTGGGCGCAGCGTATCGACGCCGCGCTGCGCGAGGCCACCGTGCTGATTCCCGTGATCGGCGAGCGCTGGCTGTCCTCGCAGGACAAGGATTTCCGGCGGCGCATCGACGCGGACGACGACTGGGTACGCAAGGAAATCGAATATGCCATCGTCTCCGGCATCACGGTCCTGCCGGTCCTGCTGGCGCCGGCGCCCATGCCACAGGCGGGCGCGCTGCCGCCCAGCCTTGCCGCGCTGCCCGCGTATCAGTACCTGGAATTGCGCGACCAGAGCTGGGACCGGGATGTGCAGGCACTGGTCGAGCGGCTGGCCGAACTCGGATTTCGCAGAAGATCGCCAGATCCGGTGGTGTATCCGAAACCGATGATCAACCTGCGGGAATACACGGCTGAAGAGCTGGCGCAGCTCCTGCGGGAGCGTCCGGGCTGGCACCACATCGAAAGCGACATGCCTCGCGAGCCCGGAAAGCGCCGGGCCGAACTCCACCGAACCTATATCTTTCGCAGCTTCGAGGACGCGATGGCCTTCATGCATGCCGCCACCCCGGGAATCAGCCAGCGCCAGCACCATCCGCGGTGGGAGAATATCTGGCGCACCGTGTCGGTATGGCTGTCGACCTGGGACATCGGTCACAAGCCATCGGCCCTCGACGCCGATCTGGCGGCCTACCTGGACGCGCTGCGCAAGCAGTTCCCGCCAAAATAGCCGGCGTGGCAAAGGCGGCAATCGCGCCCCGGCGAGGCGGCGGGCAGGTCCGCCCGCCGCCATCGCCTGCGCCGCCCTGCCCTCAGCCCGCCGGCTTCCTGACCCTGAACCATGCCGCATACAGCGCCGGCAGGAACAGCAGGGTCAGCGCGGTCGCCACCAGCAGGCCGCCCATGATGGCCACCGCCATCGGTCCCCAGAACACCGAGCGCGACAGCGGGATCATGGCCAGGGCCGCAGCCGCCGCGGTCAGCAGGATGGGCCGGCAACGGCGCACCGCCGCCTCGACGATCGCGTCCCAGGCCTCGGCGCCGTTCTTGATGTCCTGCTCGATCTGGTCGACCAGGATCACCGAGTTCCGGATGATCATGCCGAACAGGGCGATCACGCCCAGGTTGGCGACGAAGCCGAAGGGGCGGTCCAGGATCAGGAGGGCCATCGCGGCCCCGGCCACGCCCAGCGGCCCGGTCAGGAAGACCAGCAGCGAACGCGAGAAGCTGTGCAGCTGCAGCATCAGCAGCGTGAACACGATGAACAGCACCAGCGGCACGTTCGCCGAGATCGAGGCTTCGGCTTCCGAACTGTCGGCGGCCGCGCCTTCGAGCGTGATGCGGTAGCCGGCCGGCAGTCCGGCGCGGATGGCGGCCAGCTTCTCGTTGACCTGGCTTGATACGGTCGGACCCTGGATGCCGGCGACAACGTCCGACTGGACCATGATCGCCCACTCGCGGCCCTCGCGCCAGATCACGCCCGGCTCCCACACGAATTCGACGCGCGCCACCTGGCCGATGGTCACCGGGCGGCCCGACGCGGTCGGGATATTCGTGTCGCGCAGCACCGTGATGGTCGAACGCTCCTCGACCGGCTGGCGCACCACGATGTCGATCAGTTCGTTCGTCTCGCGGAACTGGCCCACCGTCGTTCCCGACAGGACGGTGTTCACGGCGCGCCGCACCGACTGGGAAGTCACGCCCAGGGCGCGCAGCTTGTCCTGGTCGAGGTCCAGGCGCAGGACCTTCACCGACTCATTCCAGTTGTCGTTCACGCCCACCACGTTCGGGTTCGCACGCAGCACTTCCTTGACCTGGTCGGCCACGCCGCGCACCACGCCGATGTCGGGACCGGCGACCTGGAACTGCACCGGATACGGCACCGGCGGCCCGTTCGGCAGCAGCTTGACGCGCCCGCGCACTTCCGGGAACTCGTTCCTGAAGACGTCCTCGATCTTCGAGCGCAGCGCCTCGCGGTGTTCGACGTCCTTCGGCAGCACCACGAACTGCGAGACGTTCGATTGCGGGAAGATCTGGTCGAGCGGCAGGTAGAAGCGCGGGCTGCCGGTGCCGACATAACTTGTGATGCTCTCGGTTTCCGGCTGTTTGCGGACAAAAGCCTCGAACTTCTTCACCAGCGCCTCGTTGGCCGCAAAGCTGGTCCCTTCCGGCAGCCACATCTCGACCATCAGTTCGGGCCGGCTGGAATCGGGGAAGAATTGCTTCTCGATGAACTTGAAGCCGAACACGCCGAGCAGGAACACCGCCAGGCTCAGGACGATCGTGGTCCAGCGGAACTCGACGCACCAGCTCACCACGCGGCGGAAGCGCCGGAAGCCCGGGGTATCGAAGACATCGTGCGCAGCGTGGGTGTGGTCATGCGGCTTCACCTTGAGCAGCAGGAAGCCGATGTAGGGCGTGAAGGTGACCGCCACCACCCAGGACACCAGCAGCGCGATCGCGTTCACCGAGAACATCGAGAAGGTGTATTCGCCGGCCGCGGATTTCGCCAGGCCGATCGGCAGGAAGCCCGCGGCCGTGATCAGGGTCCCGGTCAGCATCGGGATCGCGGTCGAAGTGTAGGCGAAGGTCGCCGCCTCGAAGCGCGACAGGCCCTCCTCCATCTTCCTCACCATCATCTCGACCGCGATGATGGCGTCGTCGACCAGCAGGCCCAGGGCGATGATCAGGGCGCCCAGCGAGACCTTGTGCAGCGAGATGTCGAGCATGCGCATGAACAGGAAGGTAATCGCCAGCACCAGCGGGATGGTCAGCGCCACGACCAGGCCGGGGCGCACGTCGATCGAGAGCTTCGGCTTGGTATGCAGCCCGAGCGCGACGAAACTCACCGCCAGCACGATGACCACGGCCTCGATCAGGGTGTGGATGAATTCGCTGACCGACGCGGTCACCGCCGCCGGCTGGTTCGACACGCGTTCGAGCTCGATCCCGACCGGCAGCTGGGCGCGGATGCGCGTTACCGTCGCATCCAGCGATTCGCCGAGCTGGATGATGTTCCCGCCCTTCTCCATGGAGACGCCCAGGCCGATCACTTCCTTGCCGTTGAAGCGCATCTTGTCCGTCGGCGGATCCTGGTACTCGCGCTTCACCGTGGCGAAGTCGCCCAGGCGGAAGGTGGTGTTCCCCGCGCGCAGCTGCAGGTCTTCCAGCTCCCTGGCGGTGCGGATCGCGCCGGTGACGCGCACCTGCAGGTTGTCGGTGGGCGTGACCAGCACGCCCGACGCCTCGACCCCGTTCTGGGTCGCGATCTGGTTGACGATCTGCTCGAAGGGCACGCCCAGCTGGGCGAACTTCTTGTTCGAGAACAGGATGTTGACCTTCTCGTTCTGCACCCCGAACTGCTCGACCTTGGCCACCAGCGGCACGCCGAGGAGCTGCTGGCGCACGAAGTCGGCATAGTCCTTCATCTCGGCATAGGTGAAGCCGTCGCCCGAGAGCGCGAAGATGGAACCGTAGGTGTCGCCGAATTCATCGTTGAAGAAGGGGCCGATCACGCCCTGCGGCAGGGTGCCGGCGATGTCGCCGATCTTCTTGCGCACCTGGTACCAGGAATCGGGCACCTCCTTCGGCGGCGTGGACTCGCGCAGCTCGAGGATGATGGTGGTCTCGCCCGGCTTGGAGAAGCTGCGGATCTTGTCGATGTGGGGCGTTTCCTGGAGCTTGCGTTCGAGCTTGTCGGTCACCTGCTCGGCCATCTGCACGGCGGTGGCGCCCGGCCAGACGGCGCGCACGACCATGGCACGGAAAGTGAAGGGCGGATCCTCGTCCTGCCCCAGCTTCTGGTAGCTGAATATGCCGCCGAGCAGCAAGGCCGCGATCAGGAAACGGGTCAGCGGGATGTTTTCGAGCGCCCAGCGCGACAGGTTGAAGCCCTTCATTTGGCGGCCCCGCCGTCAGCGGGGGCCGCAGCGGGCTGTGGCGGCGCGGCCGCCGGAGCCTGTTGCGGATTGCTGGTTCCCGACGCCGCGGCCTCGGTGTCGACGCGGCGCGCCACGTCGGTGGTGAGGATGCGCACTTTCTGGCCATTCCTCAGCAGGTTCACGCCGGCCGTGACGATGGTCTGGCCCGGCTTGACGCCGGCGCCGAGCAGCACGTCGTTGCCGGCCTGGCCCGCGATCTGGACCGGCACCAGCTTCACGGCGCCGTTCTCGATGAGCCAGACGCTGGTCACACCCTTCTCGTGGTGCAGGGCGGTCAGCGGCGCGCGCAGGCCGCCGTTGTCGCTGCGCGAGGCGAACTGCACGGCCGCGGTCATCCCCAGCCGGACGTCCGGACGCGGCGGAATCGCGACCTTGGCGGTATAGGTGCGGGTGGCCGGGTCGGCCACCGGCGAGACTTCGCGCACGCGCCCGGGAATCGCCTCGCCCGGGTTGGCCCATAGGCGCACGGTGACGGAATCGACCTTGCGGATTGCATCGACGCGGTCTTCGGGAATGCCGATCACGACTTCCATCTCGTCGGTGCGGGCCACGCGCACCACCGGCGTGCCGGCATTCACCACCTGGCCGACCTCGGCGTCGATGCCGGTGACCACGCCGTCGATGTCCGAGACCAGCTTGCTGTAGCCGGCCTGGTTGGACTGGCCGCGGAAGGCGGCGCGCGCGGCGTCGGCTTCGGCCTGGGCGGCGCGCAGGGCGGCGCGCTTGGAGTCGAGCACGGACTGGCTGACGAAATTCTTGGCGCGCAGTTCCTGGTAGCGCTTGTAGTCGGAGCTGGCCAGGTCGCGGTTGGTCTCGGCCGCGCGCAGGCTGGCCTGGGCCTGGCTTGCCGCCAGTTTCAGGTCCTGGGGATCGAGCTGCATCAAGACGTCGCCCTTCTTGACGATGGCGCCGATGTCGACCTTGCGCTCGACGATCTTGCCGGCCACCCGAAAGCCCAGGCGCGACTCGATGCGCGGACGCACCTCGCCCGAGAATTCGGCGCTGGCGCCGGCGCCGCCCTGGCTCAGGACGATGGCGCGCACCGGGCGTACGTCATCAAGCTTCTTCTCGTCCTTCGAACAGGCGGACAGGAAGAGCGCGAACATGGGCAGAGCAAGGGCGGCCAGCGGCCGGCGCAGTCGGGTCAAGGCGGACACGTTTCTTATTCCTTTTGATTGCAGTGTTCGGGCACGGGCCACGGGACGAGGCCTGGACAGCGATGCTTCGGCAAGGCTGGCGACATTATCCATGCAAATCGGCCCAGCCCGAAGCCCGGCAATTATAATCATGCAAACACACAGCGTAAATGACCGACAAGTCACTTGGTCGGTTCATGTCAATCCCATGCCCGTCGAGCACTACGAAAACTTTCCTGTCGCCTCCATCCTGATGCCGCGCCGCCTGGCGCCGGCGGTCGAAGCCATCTATGCCTTCGCCCGCGGCGCCGACGACGTCGCCGACGAAGGGGACGCCACCCCGGCCGAGCGCCTGGCCGGCCTGGCCGAATACGAAGCGGCGCTCGACGCCATCGCGCGCGGCGAAACGCCGGCCGACCCCATGTTCGCACGCCTGGCCGGCGTGGTGAAGCAGTTCGGCCTGCCGCTGCAGCCGCTGCGCGACCTGCTCTCGGCCTTCCGCCAGGACGTGGTCACCACGCGCTACCCGGACTACGCCAGCCTGCTCGACTATTGCCGGCGCTCGGCCGATCCGGTCGGCCACCTGATGCTGGCCCTGTACGGCGCGGTCGACGCGCGCAACCTGGCGGACTCGCATGCCATCTGCACGGCCCTGCAGCTGATTAATTTCTGGCAGGACGTCGCGATCGACATGGATAAAGGCCGCATCTACCTCCCGCAGGAAGACCTGGACCGGCACGGCGTCGGCCAGCACGACCTGCGCGCCGGCGCCGACAGCCCTGCCTGGCGCGCGCTGATGGCCTTCGAGGTCGCACGCGCACGCGCGCTGATGCTCGCCGGCGCGCCCCTGGCGAAACGCCTGCCGGGCCGGATCGGCTGGGAGCTGCGTCTCATCGTCCAGGGCGGCCTGCGCATCCTGGAGCGCATCGAGGGCGCCGGTTACGACGTCTTCCGGCGCCGGCCCAGGCTGGGCAAGGCCGACTACCTGGTCATGGCCTGCCGCGCGCTCGTCATGTAGCTGGGGCATGTGAACAAGAAAACACCGATTGGCGGCCCCTGCGGTGCGCGCATCGGCTAAGATAGCGGATTCGCATCGCCAAACATTGCAATTTTTACATGTCTCCTGACGAATACTGCCAGCAAAAGACGGTCCAGAGCGGCTCCAGCTTCTACTACAGCTTCCTGTTCCTCGAACCGGCGCGCCGGCGCGCGATCACCGCGCTGTACGCCTTCTGCCGCGAGGTCGACGACACCGTCGACGAGACCACCGACGGCTCGGTCGCGCGCATCAAGCTGGCCTGGTGGCGCACCGAAGTCTCAAGCATGTACAAGGGCACGCCGACCCATCCGGTCACCCAGGCGCTGCAGCCCCACCTGGACACCTACCGGCTCGAAGAGCAGCACCTGCAGGCGATCATCGACGGCATGGAGATGGACCTGGACCAGAGCCGCTACCTCGACTACGCGGGCCTGAAGCGCTATTGCTGGCACGTGGCCGGCGTGGTCGGCATCCTGTCCGCCAGCATCTTCGGCTTCACCAATCCCCAGACCCTGGCCTATGCCGAGAAGCTGGGCCTGGCCTTCCAGCTCACCAACATCATCCGCGACGTCGGCGAAGACGCGCGCAAGGGCCGCATCTACCTGCCGGTCAACGAGCTGCAGCAGTTCGGCGTCACGGCAAGCGACCTGCTCAACTCGCGCCACAGCGACAAGTTCGAGGCGCTGATGCGGTACCAGACCGAGCGCGCCCAGCAGATGTACGACGAGGCGCTGCTTCTCTTGCCGAAGGAAGACCGGCGCGCCCAGCGCCCGGGCCTGATGATGGCGGCGATCTACCGCACCCTGCTCGACGAGATTGCGCGCGACAACTACCACGTCCTGAACCAGCGCATCTCCCTCACGCCCCTGCGCAAGCTCTGGCTGGCGTGGAAGACCTATGTGCGCGGCTAGGGCCGGCGCCGGCGCCGGCCTGCACGTCGCCGTCGTCGGCGGCGGCTGGGCCGGCTGCGCCGCCGCGGTCGAACTGGCCGACAAGGGCGCCCGCGTCACGCTGCTCGAAGCGGCGCGCACCCTGGGCGGCCGCGCGCGCGGGGTCGAGCTGCAGGGCAAGACGCTCGACAACGGCCAGCACATCCTGCTCGGCGCCTACGACCAGACCCTCGGGCTCTTGAAGCGCGTCGGCGTCGATCCGGCATCCGCCCTGCTGCGCCTGCCGCTGCAGATGCGCTATCCGGCCGGCAGCGGCGGCATGGACTTCGTCGCCCCGCGCCTGCCCGCTCCCTGGCACATGGTCGTCGCGCTGTGGCGGGCCAAGGGCCTCGCGCGCGAGGACAAGATGGCGCTCGCGCGCTTCACCAGCAGCGCGCGCTGGATGGGCTGGCGCCTGAACGACGACGTGCCCGTCAGCGTGCTGCTGGAGCGCTTCGACCAGACGCCGCGCCTGATCCGCCTGATGTGGCGGCCGCTGTGCCTGGCCGCGCTGAACACCCCGCTCCACCGGGCGTCGAGCAACGTCTTCCTGGCCGTGCTGCGCGACAGCCTGGGCGCGCGCCGCGCCGCTTCCGACATGCTGATCCCGCGCCTCGAGCTGGGCGCCCTCTTCCCCCAGGCCGCCGCCCGCGCCGTCGAAGCGAAGGGCGGCGCGGTGCACACCGGCGTGAAGGCCACGGCCCTGGCGCGCGTCGAGGGCCAGGAGGCCGGCTGGCGCCTGCAGCTCGGCGGCCAGGCTGACGGCGCCGGTTCGCAGCGCTTCGACGCCGTGGTGCTGGCCACGCCGCCCTCGGCTGCGGGCGCCCTGCTGGCCGGCCTGCCCGACGCCGCCGGACTCGCCGCTGAGCTCGACGGCTTCGACTACGAGCCGATCTCGACCTGTTATCTGCAATACGAGGCCGCGCTGCGCCTGCCTCTGCCCTTCTGCGCCCTCGCCGACGATCCCGGCCAGGGACGCTACGGCCAGTTCGCCTTCGACCGCGGCCAGCTCGACCCGGGCCAGGCGGGCCTGCTGGCGGTCGTCGTCAGCGCCGCCGGCGCCGCCGCCGCCCTCGACCAGGACGCCCTGGCCGCGCTGATCGGCGCCCAGCTGGCCCAGGCTTTCGGGCAACCCGCCCTGGCGGCGCCGCTCTGGAGCCGCGTCATCACCGAGAAGCGCGCCACCTTCGCCTGCACCGCCGGTTTGCATCGCCCAGGCAACGCCACCGGCCTGCCCGGCCTAGTGCTGGCGGGCGACTACACGGCCAGCGACTACCCGGCCACGCTGGAGTCGGCCGTGCGCAGCGGCCAGGCCGCCGCGACGGCCATCCTCTCCCACAGCCGCCTGCCCCGCGAAAACGGCGGCCTGTCGCACGCTGCTGGCGCCCACCGGGCCGGTTCCGTACAGTAGCAACATCGGAGAACCGGATCGTGGACATGGAAATGACTTACCAACTTGGATTACGCCTGCTCGGCCTGCTGGCCCTGGTTGCCGCCAGCACCGCGGTGCTCATCGCACCGGAACTGATCGGCGGCCATGCCGGCGCCACCTTGCCGGCGCTCGGCTCGATGTTGTCGTTCGGCCATCCCTGAGGTAGCGGCCTGATGGGAAAACTCGAATACCTCGACGCGCTCAAGCGGGCCATGCTGGGCCTGCCGCCCGAACTGCAGGCCAAGACCCTGGCCTGGTACGAGCAGCGCTTCGTCGACGGCGTGGCCCTGGGGCGAGGCGAAGCCGACATCGCGCGCGAGCTGGACGACCCCAAGAAGGTCGCCCTGACCCTGCGCGCGAACAGCCACATGGCCGCGTTTGCCGAGCAGAAGAACCCGGCCAACCTGCTGCGCCTGTGCGCCTCGGTCCTGGGGCTGCTGGTCTTCAACCTGTTCATGGTGATTCCGGCCGCCGTGTTCGGCTCGCTCCTGGCCGCCTTGTACGTCAGCGCGCTGGGCTTCTACGTGGGCGGCATCGCGATCACGGCCAGCGGCCTGTCCGGTGCCAACGAACTGGTGCTCGACGGGCCGCTGCGCCACATCAGCATCGGCGACGGCGGCGAGGCCGAACGCGTGCGCACCCGGATCTCGATCAGCGACACCGGCATCACGGTGGACGACGCCGGCGACGCCGCCAGCTCCCGCGGCGGCACGGCAGCCGACGAGGCGGCCGACGCGGCGGACAACGGCGCCGACGAGGCCCCCGACGACGCGGACACCTCGCGCGTGGTGCGCGGCGCGGAACGCGTGGCCGGCAGCAGCGTGCGCATTTCGACCGAGATGGACGAGGACTCGCGCATGACCCAGACCGTGCTCGGCCTCGGGATGGTGCTGGGCGGGATCGTGCTCTTCCTGGTGTCGATCGTGGTGACGCGCTACGCCGCCCTGGGCGTGAAGCGCTACCTGCAGATGAATGTGTCGCTGCTGCGCAGCGCTTGAGGAGAGCCGATGCGCGCACTGATACGAGTCGGCCTCGCCCTCCTGATCCTGGCTTTCGTGCTGATCGGCCTGTCCTACACCATGCTGCGCGCCCAGGGGGTGGCCGCCCGCCCCGAGGGCCGCATGGTCACCACCGACACCCGTCCGCTCGAGCGCCGGGTGCGCGCGGTCGAACTGAATGCCCCGGTCGACCTGATCGTGCGCTACGGCCCCCAGCCCGCGCTGGTGGTGCGCGGCGAACAGCGCCTGCTGCAGAACATCGAGACCCATGCGGGCGACGACACCCTGCGCATCAGCACCCGCGGCCTGATGCTGCGCCACCGCCAGCCGCTGGAAGTGGAAGTCACCCTGCCGATGCTCGACGCCCTGAGCGTGGACGGCAGCGGCAACACCCGCGTCAACGGCTTTTCCGGAGAAAGCATCGACGTCTCCCTGAACGGCTCGGGCCGCGTCCAGTTCAACGGCCGCTACCGCCAGGCCAGGGTCGCCCTGCACGGCAGCGGCGACCTCAGCCTGGACGCCGGCAACAGCGACAGCATCGAAGCCGAACTGATGGGTTCCGGCGCCATGAGCCTGGCCGGCGCCACCCGCCACTTCAAGCTCGAGGCGAGCGGCTCCGGCACCCTCGACGCCCAGCGCCTGCGGGCCGAGGAAGCGCAATTGCGCCAGACCGGCTCGGGCAGCGCCACCGTCACGGTGCGCGACACGGTCGCGGCCTCGGTCAGCGGCAGCGGCGACATCGACGTGCATGGCGAGCCCTCGCAGCGCAGCGTCAGCCGGACCGGGAGCGGGACGGTGCATTTCATCGAGTAGGCCCCGCGTGTGACAAAGCGCGCATTTTGTCCCGCGCAAGCTTGCTAGACTCTCCTGTTGTCCGGGCCCGATTCCAGGCCCGCCAATTTCAGGAGACGACAAGTCCACGATGACCACACTGCGTTCGACAGTCAGGCACCTCGGCTTCGCGCTGGCAAGCGCCTGCGCGGGAGCCCATGCCCAGCAAACCATGGAGACGCCTGCGCCCCCATCGGCAACCGCGATCCGGCAACTGCAGGCTGCCTGCGCACAGGATACGGCTCCGGGGGCCGCGCTCGACCATGTCCAGGTCCGTGCACTGCCGGCCAGCTCCGGCGACCTGCCCTACCATGAGGCGCGCTCGGACGCCACCGGGGCAAGCGTGCGGATCTACCACGACCCCGGCCTCGCCGCCGCGGCCGCCTCGAAGGCCGCCTGCCTGATGGGACTGCTGGATCTGGTGGCCGCCGTCGTGCCGGAAGCGCCCCGCGGGATCGCCTGGTCGCCCATGGTGATTACCACGAACGCCAATTACCTTCCGCCGAGGCGGGACGGCGAACTGCGCTGGCTGAACGTCTTCGCTTCCCGCGGCTGGACGCCGGACACGATCGGCTTCCTGATCGAGGTGTTGCCGCACGAGGAAGTGCACCTGGTCCAGAACAGCAGCGGCATCAAGCTGCCGCGCTGGTTCGCAGAGGGACACGCGGACTGGGCCAGCCTGCAGGTGATGACGCTGGCGCGTCCGGACCTGGCGCGCGCGGCGCGTGAACGGCGCATGAGCGATCTGCCCAAGCTGGACGCACCGCGCCTGGGCGCCTGGGGCGGGCTGCGCGTCAAGCCCGAGGCCATCGAACGCCAGTTGTCAGCACAGGACCGCGCGCGGCGCGCGCAAGACCCTTCCTACAACCCGCCCGGCCCCTTCAGGTTCGGCCCGGACGACCTGGTCCAGGACAACGCGGACGAACTCGGTCGCTATGGTGCTGCGCTG
Source organism: Pseudomonadota bacterium (assembly GCA_040755875.1). GTDB lineage: Bacteria > Pseudomonadota > Gammaproteobacteria > Burkholderiales > Burkholderiaceae_D > Telluria. Next base: position 70,630 of record JBFLZJ010000006.1, read on the forward strand.
GCCCTGTTCGACGGCCTGGAGCGGCGGCATGGCCGTGCGGCCGTGCAGGCCTGGGTGAGCGCGGTATTCGCGGGCAAGGATGCGGCGCAGATTCCGGCGCTGGCGCAGCGGATGCTCGGCGAAGACATCACGCCGCAGTTGCGCTAGCGTCCAATCCTGCCGTTCCGGTCCAGCCCGTCAGGGCTTGCCCGTGCCCGGCGCCGCCTGCGGCGCCTGAGCGATCAGGCGCTCGAGCCGCTCGCCCGGCGAGGGCCGGATGGTCGCCGCCGACGAGCGCAGGCAGTCGACGACCTCGGCGCGGACGGGCTCGCGGTCGACCACGTTGCAGGTCAGGGCCAGCTCGACGAGCAGGTCGCGGTCGTCCTGCGGCATGGTCGCTATGCCCGGCCAGACCACGGCCAGCTGGCTCATCGTGGAGGCGGAATGCCGGTTGAGCATGAACTTCGCGCCGACCGCGCCGAACAGCGCCAGGACGACAAGGATGACGATCAGTAGAAGAAGACTTGGTTGTTGCTTGGACATGGTATTCCCGTGGTATTTCCAATGGCGGCGCAAGGCCGGTCTCGATGTGAACAATCAGGATTCGGCGAGCCAGCGCAGCACGCCCGCGCCGGCCGCACGGCCGCTGGCGAAGCAGGCGGTGAGCAGGTAGCCGCCGGTCGGCGCCTCCCAGTCGATCATCTCGCCGGCGACGAACACGCCAGGCAGGGCCGCGAGCATGCCGTTGGCGTCGAAGGCCTCGAAGCGCACGCCGCCGGCACTGCTGATGGCCTCATCGATGGGCCGCGCACGCTTCAGCTTGACTGGCAGCGCCTTGATCGCCGCCGCCAGCCGCTCGGGGTCATTGTATCCCGCCGCGTCCAGGCATTCGCGCAGCAGGCCCGCCTTCACGCCCTTGATGCCGAGCCGGCTTTGCAGGTGGCTGGACATCGAACGCGAGCCGCGCGGACGCAGCACTTCGGCGCGCACCCGTTCCGCGTCGTGGTCGGGCGCGAGATCGAGCCAGATGGTGGCGTGGCCGCGCGCCGCGATCTGGTCGCGCAGGGGCGCCGACAACGCGTACACGAGGCTGCCCTCGATGCCGGTGGCGGTCACCACGAACTGGCCCTGGCGGCGCTCGCGCCGGCCATCGCGCCCTTCCCAGACGATCGCCACGGTCGTCAACGGCGCCCCGGCGTGCTTCTCGCTGAAATGGGCGCTCCAGTCGGTGTCGAAGCCGCAGTTCGACGGGACCAGGGGCGCGACGTCGACGCCGCGGCCGGCCAGCAGCGGGACCCAGGCGCCGTCCGAACCGAGCCTGGCCCAGCTGGCGCCGCCCAGGGCCAGGATGGTCGCGTCGGCCTCGACGGCCAGCTCGCTCTCGGGCGTGGCGAACACCAGGCTGCGGTCGCGCCAGCCCTGCCAGCGGTGGCGCATGTGGAAGCGCACGCCGGATTCGCGCAGGCGGTGCAGCCAGGCGCGCAACAGGGGCGCGGCCTTCAAGTCGGTGGGGAAGACGCGGCCCGAGGTGCCGACGAAGGTGTCGATACCGAGACCGTGGATCCAGTCGCGCACCTGCTGCGGCGTGAAGCCGCGCAGCCATCCCTCCACCTCGGCGCCGCGCGCGCCGTAGCGCGCGACGAAGGCCTCATACGGCTCGGAGTGGGTGATGTTCATGCCGCCTTTTCCCGCCAGCAGGAACTTGCGGCCGACCGAGGCCATGGCGTCGTAGACGTCGACCGCAAGGCCGCCCGCGGCCAGGACTTCGGCCGCCATCAGGCCGGCGGGGCCGCCTCCGATGATGGCGACGCGGGAGGGGGTGTGGGAGGATGCGGACATGCTGGCAGGCTGGTGGAATCGAAGTGCGGCATTGTAGCCGGGATTGCGTTCTCGGAATAAATGTAAAGGGTGCTTGACATCGGATGTCGGCCGAAATAGCATGTAAAGCATACTTTACATTGCAGTCTTCGGACCGGGAGCGCGGCATGCACGAGAAACGGGTTACCAGGGCTTATCTTCGCGAACTGTTCTCGGCGCTTGCGCTCTACACCCTGCTGCTGGCGGCCGCCATCCATTACGGCCGCCCCATGCCCGAAGGCGCGCTGCGCACGCTCGTCCTGGTAAGCCCCATGATCGGCTTCGGCGCCGCCATCCGGGCCATCGCCCGCCACCTGGCGCGCATCGACGAATACCAGCGCCGGCGCATCCTCGAGAATGTCGCCCTCGCCGCCGCGCTCACCGCAGGCCTCACCTTCACCTACGGCTTCCTCGAGACCGCCGGCTTCCCGCGCCTGTCGATGTTCACCGTCTGGTGCGTGTTGTGCGGCGCCGTCGGCCTGGTCGGGCTGGCAAGAAAACTGCTCGACAAATGAAAAACCTCATCCGCGACTTGCGCGCCGAGCGCGGCTGGAGCCAGGCGCATTTGGCCGCGCTGCTCGACGTCTCGCGCCAGACCGTGATCGCCATCGAGAACGGGCGCTACGATCCCAGCCTGCCGCTCGCCTTCGCCATTTCGAAACTGTTTCAGCAACCCATCGAAGCCATCTTCACCCCAGACCAGGAGCCAGCATGAAAGCATCCCTGTTGTTCGCATTGATCCTCGGCGCGGCCGCGCCGGCCCTGGCCCGGCAGGCGCCGGAACCACCGAACCGTTTCGCCGCCACCATCGCCCCCGCCGAGCGTTTCGAGGTCCAGGGCATGCTGGTCGAGCGCCACGGCCAGGGCGGGCGGCCCCTGATCCTGATTCCGGGCCTCGGCGGCGGCAGCTGGGTCTGGCAAGAAACCGTGCGCGAATTCGCCGGCGGCCAGGCCGTCTACGTGGTCACCCTGCCCGGCTTCGATGGCCGCCCGGCCCCGAGCGGCGATCCGATCGAGGGCGCGCGCCGCGCCCTGCTGGAGCTGATCGCATCGCGCAAGCTCGACCAGCCGGTGCTGGTCGGCCACAGCCTGGGCGGCGCCCTGGCCCTGGCCCTGGCCGAGATGCAGCCGGCGCGCATCGGCGGCGTGGTGTCGATCGACGGCCTGCCGGTCTTCCCCGGCACCGAGGACCTGCCGCTCGACCAGCGTCCGCAGGTGGCCGAAGGCATGCGCAAGCGCATGGCGGCCGTGACGGGCCCGGCGTTTGCGGCCCAGCAGAAGCAGTACATGCGCTCGGTCGGCGTGGTCGACATGAACAAGGGCGACGAACTGGCGAAACTGAGCGCGCGCAGCGATCCGGGCGCGATGGCCGCCTATGCGGCCGGCATCGTCGCCCTCGACCTGCGCCCCGGGCTGTCCGCGATCGCCGCGCCGGTGCTGGTGATGGCCCCGTATTTCGCCCTCGACTCGGCGCAGGCCGGCGTGACCGCGGCCCAGAAGGTCGCGTATTATCGTGAGCTGATGCAGGGCACGCCGCGCCTGGACGTGATCGCGATCGACAATGCGCGCCACTTCGCGATGTTCGACCAGCCGCGCGCCGTCAGCGACGCCCTGCGCGCCTTCCTCAAGAACCTCTAAGGAGCAGACCATGCCCAGCACCGCCCACTGGATCGCCCAGTACCTGTTCGCCGTCGTCTCGATGTTCGCGCTGTTGCTGGCGGTCGACGTGCTGATGCGCGGCGAAGCCTTCGCGCGCGCCTGGCCCTCGGCCCTGGCCTGGGCGGCGATCGCCTCGGCGCTCTTCGTCGGACGGCGCTGGTACAACATGCGCAAGGGGCTGGACTGCGCGGTGTGCGAGCGTCTCGACAAGAAAAAATGAGGCCGCGCCCACGATGAAGGCGGACACGAAAAAAACAGGCCTCCTGCGCGGCCTCGGGGTCGGCATCGGTATCGGGACCGCACTCGGCCTGGCCCTGGACAGCCTGGCGCTCGGCGTCGCACTCGGCGTTGCGCTTGGCGTCGCCATCGGCGCCGCCACCGGACGGCGCGCGCCGGGTTCTCCGCCGCCGGAAAGCTGAGCCGTCTCGCGGGCGCAACCCGCCGGCTGGGGCGCCCGGCCGCTTTTCCTCCTTGATGAGCATCAGACCTGCCCTATGGGGCTGGCCGATACTACCGAGTTATTCACCGTGCATTTGTTAAGACAACAATATTCTTCTTGACAACCATGTCCATGGGAATATTCTTATACGCACGTTAGCGAACGATGCGCTCCCTCGATGGAGGCACGATTCGCCCGGTACGTCGGTTTGTTCATCTTGGAGGATGAGTATGTCGGAAATGTCACGGCCGTCCGCGGCCCGCAGGACAGTGCTGGGCGCGATCGCGTCCAGTCCCCTTTGGATGCACAGCGCCTGGGCCGCGTCCCAGTCCATGCGCATCTCGCACCAGTTCCCCGGCGGCAGCATCACGGAAGGCGACTTCCGCGACCGCCTGTGCCGCATGTTCGCCACGGAAGTCGAAAAGCGCACGCGCGGCAGCCTGAAGTTCTCGATCTACCCGAATTCGGCGCTGATGGCGCCCAATGCCCAGTTCGGCGCACTGCGCAAGGGTGGGCTCGAGCTGGCCCTGGTGCCGCTGTCCTACGCCGGCGCCGAGGCGCCGGAAGCCAACATCGGCCTGATGCCGGGCCTGGTCACGTCCTACCAGCAGGGCTATGCCTGGAAGAACGCCGACGTCGGCAAGGAACTCACCCGCATCCTCGACGACCAGGGCCTGGTCGTGATCAGCTGGATCTGGCAGGCCGGCGGCGTGGCCTCGCGCGGCGCCGAACCCATCCTGCGCCCGGAACACGTGCAGGGCCTGAAGGCGCGCGGCGGTTCGCGCGAGATGGACCTGATCCTGCAGGATGCCGGCGCATCCATCGTCAACGTGCCGTCCAACGAGATCCACAACGCGATGAAGAGCGGCGCCCTCGACGCCGCCTTCACCTCGTCGACCTCGCTCATCAGCTTCCGCCTGCACGACGTGGCGCGTTCGCTGACGACGGCGCGCGGCGGCGGCTACTGGTTCATGCTCGAGCCGCTCTTGATATCGAAGACCGTGTTCGCGCGCCTGAACAAACAGCAGCAGGCGGCGATCATGCAGGTGGGCGCCGACCTGGAGAAATTCGCGCTGCGCATGGCCATGGCCGACGACCAGCAGGTGGCCGGCTACTATGCGCGCGCCGGCGCGCGGGTGGCCGACATGGATGCGGACTCGCTCAGGAAGTGGCAGGAAGTGGCCCGCGCCACGGCCTGGCGCGACTTCGGCGGCCGCAGCGACAACTGCGCGAAACTGCTGGCGCTGGCGGAGAAGCAGATCGCGGTGCTGTAGGCTGGAGCGAACCGCTCGCGGCGCTTGAACGCGTAGCTTGAACAGGTGGGCACAGGGCGCCCACCCTACGTTTCTTCGGCGCGAACTTTGCAATCGGAGTCGTTGGCGTATCCCCTAGGGTGGGCACCTGTGCCCACGCGGATTGGACATACCACGAGCAGCGCAGGCAACAGCCCCACGACGCGTGAAAAACGCGCCGTGGACCCCGCGCGCGTCAGCCCCCGGTCACCGGCGGGAAGAACGCCACTTCCCCACCTTCCTGCAGCGCCGTCTCCGGCCCGCACATCACGTGATTGAACGCCATGCGCAGGGCGCGCTGGTGCGCCAGCGCCTCGCTCCATGCGCCGCCGCGGGCGATCAGGTAGTCGCGCACCTGTCCCACGGTGCGGACGGTCTCGGGTAGTTCGATGCGTTCCTGGGCGAGGCCGAGGGCCTCGCGCACGGACGCGAAAAATCGCAGTTCGATGTGCATGGTGTTCAGTACTGGAGTTCGGCGAAGGGAATGAAGCGCACGATGTCGCCTTCGTTGATGACGCGTCCCGGCGGGTTGTCGACCAGGCCGTCGCCCCACACGGCGGAGGTCAGCACGCCCGAGCCCTGGTTGCCGAACAGCTCCAGGCCGCCGCCCGCATTCACGCGCACGCGCAGGAATTCGTTGCGGCGGTCGGCCTTGGGCAGGCTGAAGTCGGCGCGCATCTGGTAGGCGCGCGGCTCGACCGGCCCACTCACGCCCTGCAGGCGCAGCAGGAAGGGACGCACGAACAGCAGGAAGGTGATGAAGCTCGACACCGGATTGCCGGGCAGGCCGATAAAGAAGCTCTTCCCGCCTTCCCGGTTCACCTCGCCGAAGGCCAGGGGCTTGCCCGGCTTGACGGCGATCTGCCACATGCCCAACTGCCCTTCCGCCTCCACCGCCGGCTTGACGTGATCCTCTTCGCCCACCGAGACGCCGCCCGAGGTGATGATCAGGTCGTGCTCGCGCGCCGCTTCGCGCAGGGTCGCGCGGGTGGCGTCGAGCGAGTCGGGCACGATGCCGTAGTCGGTGATCTCGCAGCCGAAGTTCTCGAGCAGGCCGCGCAGGGTGAAGCGGTTCGAGTTGTAGATCGCGCCCGGCGCCAGCTTGCCGCCCGGGGCCTCGCCCGGCATGGTCAATTCGTCGCCGGTGAAGAACACGGCCACGCGCAGGCGCCGGCGCACCGGCAGGCTGGCCAGGCCGACCGAGGCGGCCAGGCCCAGTTCCTGGCTGCGCAGGCGGGTGCCCGCGGCCAGGATGGTCGATCCGGCCACGATATCCTCGCCGGTGCGGCGTATCCATTCGCCCGCCTTCGGCGTGTGCCGGATGACCACGGTCTCGCCCTGGGCTTCGCACTGCTCCTGCATCACGACGGCGTCGGCGCCCGGCGGAATCATGGCCCCGGTGAAGATGCGCGCGGCGGTGCCGGGTTCGAGCGGCGCGCCGACCGTGCCGGCGGGGATGCGTTGGGCGATGCGCAGGCTGGCGCCGCCGTTCACGCAGTCGGCCGCGCGCACCGCGTAGCCGTCCATCTGGGTGTTGTCGGCCGAGGGCACGTCGATGGTCGAGGCCTGGTCTTCGGCCAGCACGCGGCCGTTGGCTTGCAGCGTGGGCACCTGTTCGATATCGGCCACGGGCGCCGCCGCGGCCAGCAGGGTGTCGAGCGCTTCGCGCACGCTCAGCATCGCCCGCGCCGGCTTGTCGTTCGCGGGTTTCTCGCTCGTGGGTTTGTCAGTTGTTGCGGTCATGATTCTTACAGTCCGGTGTGCGCGGCGATGAAGGCCTTCATTTCGTCGACGTTCGGCCGCATCAGCACGAATTTCTGGGGCAGCGCTTCGAGCTCCTCGAAGCCGGCCGGGCGCGGCGCGTCCGTGCCCAGGGCTTCCAGGATGGTCTCGTTGAATTTCGCCGCGAGCGCGGTCTCGAGCACGATCATCGGCACGCCATCGTCGAGATGCTCGCGCGCGACCTTGATGCCGTCGGCGGTGTGGGTGTCGATGACGATGCCGTAGTCGTCATAGGCCATGCGGATGGTCTCGAGGCGGTCGGCGTGGGTCGACTTGCCCGAGACGAAGCCGTACTGGCCGACGTGCGCGAACTCGTCGCCGTCGCTGCCCGGGCCGCCCGAGAGGTCGAAGCCGCCGTGGGTCTCGACCTTGCGGAACAGCGCATGGGTGCGCTCGCTGTCGCGCCCGACCAGGTCGTAGACGAAGCGCTCGAAGTTCGAGGCCTTCGAGATGTCCATCGAGGGGCTGCTGGTGTGGTAGGTCTCGGCGCTCTTGCGCACGCGGTAACGGCCGGTGCGGAAAAATTCGTCGAGCACGTCGTTCTCGTTGGTCGCCACCACCAGCTTGTGGATGGGCAGGCCCATCATGCGGGCGATGTGGCCGGCGCAGATATTGCCGAAGTTCCCGGACGGGACCGTGAACGAGACCTTCTGCTCGTTGCTGGTGGTAGCAAGCAGGTAGCCGCGGAAGTAGTACACCACCTGGGCCACCACGCGCGCCCAGTTGATCGAGTTGACGGTGCCGATCTTGTGGCGCGCCTTGAACGAGAGGTCGTTCGAGACGGCCTTGACCATGTCCTGGCAGTCGTCGAACACGCCTTCGACGGCGATATTGAAGATGTTCGGGTCCTGCAGGCTGAACATCTGGGCGGTCTGGAAGGCGCTCATCTTGTTCGCCGGCGACAGCATGAACACGCGCACGCCGCGCTTGCCGCGCATCGCGTACTCGGCGGCGCTGCCGGTGTCGCCCGAGGTGGCGCCGAAGATGTTCAGCTCGTCGTTGTTCTTCGCCAGCGCGTACTCGAACAGGTTGCCGAGCAGTTGCATGGCCATGTCCTTGAACGCGAGCGTCGGACCGTTCGACAGCGCCTGCAGGACCAGCTTGCGGCCGCCCTCGTCTTCCAGCACGCGCAGCGGCGTGATGTCCTGGGCCGACTCGTCCTCGCGCGCATTGCGGTAGACCTCGGGTGTATAGGTCTTGCTCGTGAGCGCCTTCAGGTCGGCGTCCGGAATATCGGTCGCAAACTTGCGCAGGATTTCATAGGCCAGTCCGGCGTAGGACAGCTTGCGCCAGGCGTTGAGCTCCTCGCCGCTGACGCGCGGGTACTCGGCCGGCAGGAACAGGCCGCCGTCGGGGGCCAAGCCGCCGAGCAGGATGGAGGAGAAGGATTCCGGATTACGGGAAGCGGATGCGCTCGTAGCGCGGGTAGAGACATATTGCATACGTTGATGATCCGGTTGGGCTCGCGTTGATTTCTTTATTATAGTGCGGCCCGGCCAGTTACGTATGTGCGGTCGAGATTGGTGTAGTGGGAAGGAAGCGGAACAGCATCGGCGCCGTCGCAGCCGCTAGCGCAACACCGTAGAGTGGGCGCCCCGTGCCCACGCGGAGATCTGCGCTGTGTTGACTGAGGTCCGGTTAAAAAAGACGCGTCCCGGCGGCGCCCCTGACGCGTTCCTTGGTGACGCCGACCGTAGTGTGGGCACACCGTGCCCACGCGGACGTATGCGCTGTGTTAGCCAGTTTCCAATCGAAAAAGACGCGTCCCGGCTGCGCCATGGTAGCGCTCCGATAACGCGTCCATTTCGATCTTCGCACGCTCGACCAATGTGCGAATGTCCGCGTGGGCACGGGGTGCCCACCCTACGAGTGAAGCCGCGGGCTTGTCAGCAAGCCGCGTGATTCACCGTCACCACGTGCACCGCCAGCCCGCCCAGCGAGGTCTCCTTGTACTTCGCCTGCATGTCGGCCCCGGTCTGGCGCATGGTCTCGATCACGTTGTCGAGGCTGACGAAGTGGGTGCCGTCGCCCTTCATGGCCAGCGAGGCGGCCGTGATCGCCTTGATCGCGCCCATGCCGTTGCGCTCGATGCAGGGGATCTGCACCAGGCCGCCGATCGGGTCGCAGGTCATGCCGAGGTGGTGCTCGATGCCGATCTCGGCCGCGTTCTCGATGCGCTCGTTCGAGCCGCCCAGCGCCGCCACCAGGCCGGCCGCCGCCATGGCGCAGGCCACGCCGACCTCGCCCTGGCAGCCGACTTCGGCGCCCGAGATCGAGGCGTTCTTCTTGCACAGCATGCCAATCGCGCTAGAGGTCAGCAGGAAGTCGCGGATGCCCTTCACCGGATCGGTCGGACGGCAATCCTCGGCGTAATAGCGCAGCACCGCCGGGATGATGCCGGCCGCGCCATTGGTCGGCGCGGTGACCACCCGGCCGCCGGCCGCGTTCTCTTCGTTCACCGCCATCGCGTACAGGGTCACGTGGTGGGTGGCGTCGTGCGGCAGCTCGTTGACGCGCTTGCCCTCGGTACAGTGGGCCTGCTTCCACAGGCGCGCGGCGCGGCGCTTGACGTTCAGGCCGCCCGGGAGCTGGCCCTCGGTGACCAGGCCGTGGGCGATACAGTCGCGCATCGTGGCCCAGATGCGATCCAGGCCGGCGTCGAGTTCCGCTTCGCTCATGCGCGCCAGCTCGTTCGCGCGCAGCATGTGCGGGATGGCCAGGCCATGCTTCTTGCCCTGCTCCAGCAGTTCGCTCATGGTATCGAAGGGGAAAGGCACCGCGACCGCCGGCGCTTCCGCGGCCCGCGTCTGCGCCTCGCCCGCCGCCGTGATGAAGCCGCCGCCGACCGAGTAGTAGATGCGCTCGACGACGCTGCCGTCGCGCAGTTGCAGCACGAAGCGCATGCCGTTCGGGTGCTCCGGCAGGGTCGACGACTTGTGCCAGACCAGGCCGGTGCGCGCGGAGAACGGCACCTCCTTCGTGCCGAGCAGGCGCAGCACGCCATCGAGTTCGGCTTCGGCCAGCTTGTCCTCGACCGTATCCGGATCGATGTCCTGCGGGGTTTCCCCCATCAGGCCGAGGATCACCGCCTTGTCGGTGGCGTGGCCGACGCCGGTCAGCGCCAGCGAACCGTAGAGGTGGGCTTCGACGCCGACCGCCTCATCGAGGCTGCCGCATTCGAGCAGGAAGCGGCGCGCCGCGACCATCGGGCCCACCGTGTGGGAGCTCGAGGGGCCGATACCGATCTTGAAAAGATCGAAAACGCTCATGTCCATGTGTTTGTCTCACTATTCGTTTGGCGCCCATGACAAAGCCCTCATGGCGGCCTCGCATCCGGCTCGCAGCACCCGTGTACTGCCTTTGCGGAGGTGGCTTTCCCTGAGGGCTTTGTTCGGCGCCTTTCTATTTTTATCTGTCGTGACTCAGGCAGTGGCGCCGACGTCGATGTTTTCCAGCATGCTGGCGACCATCTCCTCGATGCCGATCTGCGCCTTCCAGCCCCAGTCGGCGCTCGCGCGGCTGTCGTCCAGGCTCTTCGGCCAGGTGTCGGCGATGGCCTGGCGGCTGTCCGGCTTGTAGGCGATCTCGAAAGCCGGGAGAGCCTTCTTGATGGCGGCGGCCAGTTCGCGCGGGTTGAAGGACACGCCGGCCACGTTGTACGAGGAACGGATCGCCACTTTCCCGGCCGGGGCTTCCATCAGCTCGATGGTAGCGCGGATCGCGTCCGGCATGTAGATCATCGGCAGCGTGGTTTCCGGGCCGAGGAAGCACTCGTAGGTCTCGCCCTTCAGCGCCGCGTGGAAGATGGCGATGGCGTAGTCGGTGGTGCCGCCGCCCGGAGGCGACTTGTAGCTGATGATGCCCGGGTAGCGGATCGAACGCACGTCCACGCCGTACTTGGTGTGGTAGTACTCGCACAGGCGCTCGCCGGCCAGCTTGCTGATGCCGTAGATCGTGGTCGGGTCCATGATCGTGTACTGGGCGGTGTTTTCGGCCGGGGTGTTCGGGCCGAAGGCGGCGATCGACGAAGGCCAGAAGACCTTCAGCGGCTTGCCAAGCTCGCCGCGCTCGCGCGCGACTTCCAGGATGTTCAGGAGGCCGTCCATGTTCAGGGTCCAGGCCTTCAGCGGCGCCTTTTCGCCGGTGGCCGACAGCAGCGCCGCCAGTTGGTAGACCTGGGTCACGCCTTCGTCCTGGACCACGGCCGCCAGGCGCTCCTTGTCCAGCACGTCGAGCTGGGCGTAGCGCGCGGCGCCGTAGACGTTGTTCGCGCCGATGTCGGTGGCGAGGACGTTATCGACGCCGTGTTTTTCCGCCAGTGCGGTGACCAGTTCGCTGCCGATCTGGCCGTTGGCGCCGATGATGAGGATACGTTCCATTGACTGTTATTCCTTGAAGCCTGATTAATTATTCTTGAGGATGCCCAGTTCGCGGCCGGCCTGCTCGAAGGCGGCCAGCACCTTGTCGAGCTGTTCGCGGGTGTGGGCGGCGGAGAGCTGCACGCGCACGCGCGCCTGGCCCATCGGCACCACCGGGTAGAAGAAGCCCGACAGCAGCACGCCCAGTTCGAACATGCGGGCCGCGAATTTCTGCGCCACCGGCGCGTCGAACAGCATCACCGGCACCACAGGGTGGGTGCCCGGCTTGATGGTGAAGCCGATGCGCTCGATCTCGCTGCGGAAGTAGGCGGTGTTCTCCATCAGGCGGTCGCGCAGCGCGGTCGACTTCGAGATACGCTCCAGCACCGACAGCGAGGCGCCGGCGATCATCGGCGCCAGGGTGTTCGAGAACAGGTAGGGACGCGACTTCTGGCGCAGGGTCTCGATGACTTCCTTGCGGCCGGAGGTGAAGCCGCCCATCGCGCCGCCCAGGGCCTTGCCCAGGGTGCCGGTGATGATGTCGATCTTGCCCAGCACGCCGCAGTGCTCGTGGGTGCCGCGGCCCGTCGCGCCCATGAAGCCGGAAGCGTGCGATTCGTCGACCAGGGTCAGGGCGCCGTACTTCTCGGCCAGCTCCACGATCTTGTCGAGCTGGGCGATGGTGCCGTCCATCGAGAACACGCCGTCGGTGACGATGACCTTGTGGCGCTTGCCGGCTTCCGTCGCGGCGACGAGCTGCTTCTCGAGGTCGGCCATGTCGTTGTTGGCGTAGCGGTAGCGCGCGGCCTTGCACAGGCGAATGCCGTCGATGAGCGAGGCGTGGTTCAGGGCGTCCGAGATGATGGCGTCGTTCTCGTCGAACAGCGGCTCGAACACGCCGCCGTTGGCGTCGAAGGCCGCCGCGTACAGGATGGTGTCTTCGGTGCCGAGGAAGGTCGACAGGGCCTGCTCGAGTTCCTTGTGCACGGTCTGGGTGCCGCAGATGAAGCGCACCGAGGACAGGCCGTAGCCGTATTTGGCCAGCGCGGCTTCGGCCGCCTTCTGGGTCTCCGGGTCGCCCGACAGGCCGAGGTAGTTGTTCGCGCACATGTTGATCAGGGTGCGGCCGTCGTCGGCCACGACTTCGGCGCCCTGGCGCGACGCCAGCACGCGCTCGGGCTTGAACAGGCCCTGGTCGCGCAGCGCGGAGAGGTTCTGCTGCAGGCCCGTGTAAAACGCGTTCTTCCCTTGTTCGCTCATGTCATTTCCCTGTCGGTGATGCCGGCTTGACCGGCTGTTGGACTATGCTGTACCGTTGACCGTTCTGTGTACCGATTCGTTATCGTCTTGCGTTTTCGGTATTTCGAACTGAAATTCAATATAATGAATATTACGCCGACCTGTTGAACTTGGCAAGATCACTTGGCAGGGTCATTTGGCAGGATGCGGCGGTCCATCAATTATGAGAGCTGTCTGTCGAGATGAAAACCGTGGTCACGACCAATAACGCCCCGCCGGAAGTCGGCGCCACCCTGCAGCGCCTGCGCCTGGCGCGCGGCCTGACGCTGGAGGACCTGTCGCGCATCGCCGGCGTGTCGAAGTCGATGCTGTCCCAGATCGAGCGCGAGAAGGCCAATCCTACCATTGCCATCACCTGGCGTCTGGCGAACGCGCTGGGCGTGCAGATCGGCGAACTGCTGGCCTCGGAAACGCGCGACGTCGAGCCCATCCGCGTGCTCGACGCCCACGAGACCCCCACCCTGCCCGGCACCCACGCCGGCTATATCCTGCGCATCCTGGGGCCGATGGAGCTGGCCGGGCAATATGAATGGTACGAGCTGACCCTGGCGCCGGGCGGCGAGCTGGCCTCCCAGGCCCACGACCCGGGCACCAAGGAACACATGACGGTGCTCAACGGCTCGCTCGAGGTGGAAGTGGGGACGTCGAAGCGCAAGGTCAAGGCGGGCGGCACGGCGCGCTATCCTGCGGACCAGAATCATGTGATTCGCAATGTCGGCAAGACCGAGGCGAAGGCGCTGCTGGTGGTGGTGCACCGCTAGGCCGGGGCAGGGCTTCAGAGGTACTTCGCCCAGAGCTGGTTCGAGAACTTGCCGGTGGGATCGACCTCGCGCTTGAAGGCGCGCAGCCGGGTGGCCTCGGGATAGGCCCTGTCGAATTGCTCCCGGGTGGCATGCAGCTGGTAAGGCAGATAGTAGCGGCCTTCGTAGCGCAAGGCCGTGTCGATCATGTCCCGGGTCCAGTCGCCGATCCGCCGCTGCGCGTCGGCATCGGTGCGCTGCTTGTAGTAAAGCACGAAAGAAAAGACCTCCTCCTTCGCCCAGGGCAACAAGGCGACCATGTCGGCCCCGGAATGCCGCACCGAAACATTCACCACCGAGACGCCGTGCTTGCGGATGACGGCGGCCATCTCCCGAGCGTAACGCGCAAAATGGCGCACCGGGACGAAATACTCTTGCAGCACATACGTCGAGAACGCCCGCGTACGCGGCTCCAGCTCGGCGACGTCGCGGCTGGCCTCATGGTTGCGCCAGACGACCGCGGGCCGGCCCCGGAACAGCGGATGCACGACTTCGCGCTGGAGCAGCGCGCCACCGGGCAATTCGGTCACCGCGAAGATGACGTTCTGCTCGAGCGCATACGACTGGCCGCGCGGTATCAGACGGGCCGCCTCGGTCAGCGGCTTATTGGTGGTGCGCCAGGATACCGCCACGGGCGCGTCGAAGCGCGGCGGTAGCAGGTCGGCGTTGTGGAAGACGCAGCCGCCCTTGCCCTGTACCTCTCCTGCAAAGTAAGCCGGGTAGGCGTCCAGCGCGACCGGTTCGACCACCCGCTCGATCCGGCAATTGGTGGCCAGCTCCAGTTCGACCTCGGTAATGACGCCGACCGCGCCATAGCCGCCGATGGCGGCGCAGAACAGCTCGGCATCCCTCGTCCGGCTGACGTCGCGCACCGAACCGTCGGCCAGCACGAGACGCAGCGCCCGCACCGAGTTGCCGACCGGGCCATTCCCGACATAGCGCCCGTGCCCGTTGACCGAGACGGTGCCGCCGACGGTGAAGTTGGCATAGCTCTGCATCGTCTGGACCGCCAGGTCCAGCGGATCGAGCAGCTCCTGCAAGTCGCGCCATCGCATGCCGGCCTGGACCCTGGCACGCCGCGTGGCGGGGTCGAGCTTGATGAGCCTGTTCATCTGCCGCATGTCCAGGTGCAGGCCCATGTTCACAGCCACCTGGCCGCCCATGCTGTAGCGGCCGCCGCCGACGGCGACCTTGCCGGGCCAGTCGCGCACCGCGCGCGCCACCTCCCCGGTACTGCGCGGCGCCACCACGCGCGCCACCTTGACGCCGTACAGGCCGCTCACGTTCTCGATCAGGATGCCGGGCTGCGCGGCGGACAGGACCGGATGCAGCGTGACCAGGCCGGCGCCGGCGAGCGCCTGGACAAGAAAACGGCGGCGAGGGGGAAGTTGTTGGCAGTCAGGCATGGGCGAGATTCCGTGTTGTTTTTCTCGAGCATAAGCATCCGGCGCGCGGCTGGCGATGACAACCCGGAAAGGCGCGGAAAACGCTACGCCGGGTAGCGCCGGATGCGCCGTTCGCCCGGCCGGCAATCGTTCGTCCGCAAGAGCACCGGTCCCGCCGCACTGGTGGCGAGGCAGCTTGTAGGGCCGCCCGAGCGCCCGGCGCCCCACCCTGCGCCAATTTTCGTGAGCAAAAAAAACGGGCCAGCCGAACCCTGCGATTCGGCTGGCCCGCTCATCGCGCACGCCGGGCTGCCCTTCGGCTTCCCGCTGCGTGACGCATGACAGCTTTGTCTTTCGGTCCTGCCTTACATCTTGAGCGCCTTCGTCAGGAAGCCCCAGCGATCTGCCACTTCCTCGATCTGCTTGGCGGTCGGCTTGCCCGCGCCGTGCCCGGCCTTGGTGTCGATGCGGATGATCACCGGGTTGCAGCCGGCCTGGGCGGCCTGTGCGGTGGCGGCGAACTTGAAGCTGTGGGCGGGCACCACGCGGTCGTCGTGGTCGGCGGTGGTGACCATGGTTGCCGGATACTGGGTGCCGGGCTTCAGGTTATGCAGCGGCGAGTACTTGACCAGGGCCTTGAACTCGTCCGGGTTCTCCGACGAGCCGTAGTCCGAAGTCCAGGCCCAGCCGATGGTGAACTTGTGGAAGCGCAGCATGTCCATCACGCCCACCATCGGGATGGCGGCGCCGAACAGGTCCGGACGCTGGGTCATGGCCGCGCCCACCAGCAGGCCGCCATTGCTGCCGCCGCCGATCGCCAGCTTCGACGGCTGGGTCACCTTGTTGGCCACCAGCCACTCGGCCGCGCCGATGAAGTCGTCGAACACGTTCTGCTTCTGCAGCTTGGTGCCGGCCTGGTGCCAGGATTCGCCGTATTCGCCGCCGCCGCGCAGGTTGGCCACGACGTAGACGCCGCCCATTTCCATCCAGGCCAGGTTGGCCGGCGAGAAGCCCGGCAGCATCGAGATGTTGAAGCCGCCGTAGCCGTAGAGGTAGGTCGGGTTGTTGCCGTCGAGCTTGAGGCCTTTCTTCGACACGATGAACATCGGCACCTTGGTGCCGTCGCGGCTGGTGTAGAACTGCTGGCGCGTCTCGTAGGCGTTCGGGTCGAAGTCGACCTTGGGCTGGCGGAAGACGCTGGTCTTGCCGGTCTTCATGTCGAGACGGTAGATCGTCGTCGGGGTGGTGAAGCCGGTGAAGGAGAAGAAGGTCTCCGTGTCGCCGCGCTTGCCGGTGAAGCCCGAGACCGAACCGATGCCCGGCAGCGCGATCTCGCGCACCAGCTTGCCGTTGAGGTCGCTCACACGCACCACGCTGCGCGCATCCTTCAGGTATTCGGTGATGATGCGCTCGCCGATGATGTGGGCGCCGTTCAGCGTTTCGGCCGTTTCCGGAATGATCTGCTTCCAGTTCGCTTCGGCCGGTTTGCGCAGGTCGATCGCGACGATGCGCTGGCGCGGGGCCTTGCGGTCGGTGCTGAAGTAGAAGACGTCGCCGACATTGTCGATGAAGTCGTAGGCGGCGTCGAAGTTGTCGATCAGCGGCACGACTTTCGAATCAGGTTTGGACAAGTCCTTGTAGAAGATGCGGTACTTGTGGGCCGTGCCCTTGGTCGCCGTGATCAGCAGGTATTTGCCGTCGTCGGTGGTCTGGGCGCGGAAGCCCCATTCCTTCTCGTCCGGACGGTCGTAGACCAGGGTGTCGGCGCTCTGCGGGGTGCCGATCTTGTGGAAGTAAAGCTTCTGGTGGTAGTTGACGGCGGCCAGCTTGGTCGCTTCGGTCGGCTCGTCGTAGCGGCTGTAGAAGAAGCCCTTGCCATCCTTGGTCCAGGCGGTCTGCGAGAACTTCACCCACTTCAGGTGGTCGGCGAGGTCCTTGCCGGTCTCGATGTCGCGCACCTTCCACTCGTTCCAGTCCGAACCCGAGGCCGCGGTGCCGTAGGCGAGCAGCTTGCCGTCCGGGCTCACCTCGGCGCCGGCCAGGGCGACGGTACCGTCGGCAGCCAGGGTGTTCGGGTCGAGCAGCATGCGCGGCTGGTCGTCCAGGTTCTTCAGGGTGTACAGGACCGACTGGTTCTGCAGGCCGTCGTTACGGCTGTAGAAGTAGCGGCCGCCTTCTTTCGACGGCACCGAGTAGCGCTCGTAGTTCCACAGTTTCGTCAGGCGCTGGCGGATCGCTTCGCGCTGCGGGATCTGGCCCAGGTAAGCCTGGGTCACCGCGTTCTGGGCGTCGACCCACTGCTTGGTTTCGGCGCTGTTGGCGTCTTCCAGCCAGCGGTAAGGATCGGCGATCGTGGTGCCGTGGTAGTTGTCGCTCTGGTCGACCTTCTGGGTGACCGGGTACTTCATCGTACCGGCCGGGCAGGATGCCGGATCGGCGGCCTGGGCGCCGAAGGCCATCATCAGGGCGACGGCGAGCGTTGCGTGTCTCATCTGCATATTGTTCTCGAAACGGGTTCATGAAGGCGGATGTGCCGAGAGGCATCATAACGCGAAACTCGGCAGGACGCGACCCGGCGGCGGCCCGTAAAGACGCGCGCCGCGCGCACGGCGGCACGCGATAGCGCCCGTCGAGACGGGCCGCGCGCCGGGCCTGGGCCCGGCGCGGGCCGCCGATCCGTGCGCGTTCATGCGGCGCGCATCAGTCCTGCTCTTCGCGCCCGGGCCGGCGCGCGTTCGGCTCGCGGTGGCTGAGCTGCCACTTGTGCGAGAGGTCGATCGCGTGTCCGATCTCGGACGGGCTCAGGCGCCGCGCCACGATGGTCTTGTTGACGTTGGCGGTGGCGTCGCCGCCCTCTGCCGCGAGCAGCATCCACATGTAGGCGCGCACCGGGTCGCGCGCCACGCCGCGCCCGCTGTTGTACATGCCGCCCAGGTTGTACTGGGCGAGCGCATGTCCCTGTTCGGCCGCCTGCTGGTACCAGTAGACGGCGCGCCGGTCGTCCTGCTCGACGCCCTGGCCGCTGGCATACATCACGCCCAGGTTGTTCTGGGCGCTGGCGTCGCCCTGGTTGGCGGCCTGCAGGTACCAGTGGACGGCGCGCGCCTCGTCGCGCTCCACGCCCTGGCCGTTCGCGTAGATGACGCCAAGGCTGAACTGGGCGTTGGCGGCGCCCTGCTCGGCCGCGCGCCGGTACCACTCGAGGGCGCGCGCCGGGTCGCAGGCGGTGCCGCGCCCCTGGGCGTACATGCTGGCCAGGTTGTACTGGGCCGCCACGTGGCCCTGGGTGGCGGCGCGGGTGTACCACTCGATGGCGCGCGGTTCGTCGCGCTCGAGCGGCAGGCCGGCGCGCCCCTTGGCGAACATGGTGCCGAGGATGAACTGGGCCTCGCGGTCGCCGTGGCCTGCGGCGCGCTGCAGCCAAGCCAGGGCGCGGCGCGGATCGGGCTTCACGCCCAGGCCCTCGGCATAGGCGATGCCGAGCTGGCGCTGGGCGCCGCGTTCTCCCGCCGCCGCCGCCTGGCGGAACCAGTACAGGGCCTGGGTGTCGCTGGCGTCCACGCCCTGGCCGCGCTTGTACATCAGCCCGAGGTTGAGCTGGGCCGGGGCGTCGCCCTGCAGCGCCGCCTTGCGGAACCAGGCCATGGCCAGCGGATGGTTGACCGCCGCGCCCAGGCCGTGCAGGTAGCATTCGCCCAGCAGGTTCTGGGCGCTGGCCATGCCCTGCTCGGCCGCGCGGTAGTACCAGGACAGCGCGCGCTCGTGGTCCTGGGCGACGCCGCGGCCCTTGCGGTACATGTGGCCGAGGTTCTGCTGGGCCGAGGCGTCGCCCTGGTCGGCGGCCAGGCGGAACCAGCGCGCGGCTTCGGCGTCGCAGGCCTCGACGCCGCGGCCGTGGTAGTACATGGCCCCCAGGTGATTCTGGGCGAAGGCCAGGCCCTGCAGGGCGGCGCGGCGCAGCCAGCGGAAGGCGGCGGCGTCGTCGCGTTCGATGCCCTCGCCCTTCTTGTACAGCAGCCCGAGGTTGAACTGGGCATAGGGATTGCCGCGTTCGGCGGCTTCGCGGAACCACACGTAGGTCTGATGGCTCTCGCGGTGGAGCTTTTGACGGTTCATGCTGGCCTCGTGGCGGTCGACGTGTGTGCGCGCGGCGTGCCTGTGCGCGCTTGGCTCGATGCGCACGCCTGGCAGCCTCATAAGTATTAACAAAATTTTAATGAGCGCAGGCGACGGGGGTTTGACTGCGCACAATCGTGGCCACGCGCGCGCGAACAAAAAAGCCCGCCGGGCTGGCGCGCGGCGGGCTGTTCAGGAGGCGCCGCGGCGCTTCAGCCGGGCGCCGGGCGGCGCGGGCCCAGGGCGTAGACCAGCATCGCCAGCAGCGCCAGGCACCAGACGATCAGCGCGCCCGACGGCAGGTCGAGCACCACCGAGAGCACCAGGCCGAAGGCATAGCCGCCCACGCCGATCAGGTAGGCGAAGGGCAGCTTGCGGCGCTCGGGATAATGGCGCACCGCCAGGCTGGGCACGATCAGGCTGGCGAACACGAGGTAGACGCCGACCAGCTGTACCGAGGCCGTCACGGCCAGCGCGAACACCAGGTAGAAACCGAGCCGCCCGAGCCGGTTGCGCAGCAGCGCCAGCAAGGCCAGGATCAGCACCGCGCCGATCGCCGGCATCGTCAGCTGCTCGTAGCTGACCCAGAGGATCTGCCCGGCCAGCAGGTCCTGCAGGTGCTCGCCGCCGTGCGGGTTGTGGGCGACCAGCAGCAGGCCGGCGGTGGCCGCCAGCACGAACAGCACGCCGATCTGCGCTTCCTGGACGTCGGGCCAGCGCTTCTCGGTCCAGGTCAGGAGCAAGGCCCCCAGCACGGCGGCCACGCCGGCGGCCGCCTGCATGGTCCAGCCATGCGGATCCATCTCGAGCGCGCTGGCGATGATCACGCCAAGCGCGGCGATCTGGGCGATCGCCAGGTCGATGAAGACGATCCCGCGCCGCAGCACCTGGGCGCCGAGCGGGATGTGGGTGGTCAATACCAGCAGGCCCGCCAGGAAGGCGGGAAGGATGATCAGGAAGTCGAAATTCTCCACGGTTACTTCACCGCCGCGGTCAGGCGTTGCACGGTGGTGTCGAACAGCGCGAACAGGTCGCGGCTCTGGGCGTCGGCGCCGACCGTGTAGGGGATCACCACGGCCGGGATGCCGGCGCGCTGGGACAGCCATTGGGATGCGCGCTCATCCTGGTAGGCCGCGCGCAGCACCATTTTTGCCGGCTGGCCCTTCAGTTGCGCCAGCAGCTGGCCGAGCTGGGCCGCGCTCGGCTCGACGCCGGGTTTCGGCTCCAGCGTGCCGACCTGGCGCATGCCGAGCCAGCCGAGCAGGTATTCCATGTTCCGGTGGTGCTCGACCACGGTCACGCCGCGCAGCGGCGCCGCCTGCGCCTCCCACTTGCGCATCGCGCTGGCCCAGCGCGCGCTGAAGTCGTTCTGGCGCGCGGCGTAGAAGGCCGCGTTGGCCGGGTCGATCGCCGCCAGGCGCTTGGCCAGCTGGGCGCTGATCAGGGCGATGTTGTGCGGGTTCAGGTGCACGTGGGGATTGCCGTAGGCGTGGACGTCGCCTTCGGCACGGTCCAGGCGGTTCGGGATGTCCAGGCGCGGCACAAAGGTGCCGGCTTCGAAGAAGCCCGGCTGACCGCGTGCTATTTTTCCGTTACCCGACTGCTGCACCAGCAGCGGCAGCCAGCCCGCCTCCAGGTCCAGGCCGGTGCACACCAGCAGGTCGGCGTTGCGGGTGCGGGCGATCAGGCCCGGGCGCGCCTCGACGCGGTGCGGATCCTGCAGGGCGTTGGTCGCGCTCGAGACATTCACCTTGTCGCCGCCCAGTTCCTGGGTCAGCGCCTGCCACTCGGGCTCGCAGGTCAGCACATTGATGGCCGCCTGGGCCGGGAGGATGGCGGCGAAGGCCAGCACAGGGCCGCACACCGCGGCCAGCAGGATTGAACGAATGGATTTCATGCTGCTCTCCTTAGAACGCGTGCGCCGCGTGGGCGCCCAGGCTCATGATGTACTGAAGGAAGACCTGGTTGTCGCTGACGCCGGGACGCGCTTCGTCGCGCGCGAACTGCAGGCGCAGGCGCGAGAACTCGGACGGGCTGTAGTCGACCATCACGCTGGCGCGCTTGGGCGCATGGCTTGCCAGGGCCGGGAAGGCTTCCAGGCCCAGCGCGCCGCTCTCGACCAGGCCAATATACGGCGTGCCCGATGACAGGCGGTCGTAGCGCAGGCCGGCGCGCCAGTTCGGCATGAACTGGTACACGCCCTGCAGGTACCAGCCGGACTGGGTGCTCGCATAGGCGTCGGCCAACTCCCCGGACGCCAGCGCGCCGGTTTCCTTGCGGCGCATGTACTCGCCCTGCAGCTTGAAGTTGCGCTGGGTCGGATTGCCGTTCGGCGCCCACTTGTACACCGCATCCGCGACCCACATCGTCGAGCGGCCGGAGAAGGCGTTCACGACGCCCTCGTCCTCGAATTCGCGGTTGTCGGCCCGGGTGCGCAGATACGACAGACCCGCGCGCCAGCTCGACGAGTCGCCGATGTCGTCGCCCACGTGGGCAAACACGCTGGTCGCGCCGACGCCGTTCTTGTTGCGGTCGTTGCCGGGGAAGGCGCGGCCGTTGCCCAGCTCCACGCCCAGTTCGAGGAAGGTGTTCAGCGGCGCCAGCCAGCGCGCCTGGACGCCGTCGACCTTGTACTGCCCGCCGAAGAAGGCCTGGTAGGCCAGCGGCGCGTCGGCGAAGTCCCAGGTGTGGCTGTGCAGGGCGTTCAGGTAGCCCACGCCGGACAGGAAGCGGCCGCCCTTGCCGTTGATGCCGCCGCCCAGCTCACGGGTGCGCACATAGGCTTCCTCGACCTCGACCTCGTTCTCGCCGCTCAGGGCGAAGGTGATCTGGCCGGCGAAGGTCGGGTCGATGTTCGCCGACATCGTCAGTTCGGATTCACCCAGGTTGAAGCTGCGGCTGCCCGGCCCGACCTCGCCTTCCGGCGGCATGAAGCCGCCGAAGCGGTAGGTGCCGGGGTCCCGCTGCAGGTTGCTCAGGGTGCCGCCGAGGACCAGGCCGATGCTCGGGTTGAAGCTGCTCGGGGTAAAGTTATTCTCGCGCTGGGCCACTCCGCCGGCGCTCGATGCCGCCGCGACCGGCGCAGGGGCGGCAGGCGCGGGCGCCTGCGGTGTCGCGGACTGCGCGGCGGTCGGCGCCGGGGTCGCAGCGACCGCCTGCTGCTGCGCCGCCGCGGCGGCGTTCTGGGCCTCGGCCACGGCGGCCTGGGCGTCCTGCAGGCGCTGCTCGAGGGCCTGCAGGCGCGCCTCGTAGGATTCCTTCATCTGGCGGATCTGTTCGCGGATGGCGTCCAGTTCCCTCGTGTCCGCGGCGCTGGCGGACAGGGGCAGTGCAAAGGCGGCGGCAATCGCCGCCGACAGAACGGTATTTTTCAACATCGTGTTCTTCCGGTTCGAATAGAGATGGGCGGGCGCGTCCGGCATGCGCGGACGACCCGAAACAACTGGGCTGGCTCTAGACGAAGGAAGGCGGGGCGCGGGAGTGGAAGGCGCACACGGTGCGCGGCAGCGCCTCGCGCAGGGCGCGCGCGGCGACGACTTCGGTCCGCAGGTCGGGCGCCACGAACTGGCGCAGCGTGCTGCCGACGGGAGTCGCCAGCTGGGCCAGGGCCAGGCACTGGTTGCAGCTCTGGTCCTGGGCCACGGCCTTGGCGAGCTCGCGGTCTTCGCCGGCGGCGACCGGGGCGTAGACCAGGCGGCCGGTCCAGTGCGACATCGCATGTGCGAACACCATCTGCTGGGACACCAGCAGGAGCAGCGACAGCAGCACATGGACAATACAACGGCGCATCATGGTGCCGGCATTGTAATGCGATCAGTTCATTTGAGTGGCATTTTTTTCGGCCGCGTATTTTTCCAGCCAGCCCGGCACCTTGGCGGCGGCGAGGCGGTTGAGGCTGACCAGCAGGTCGGGCGCGACCTGGGCCAGTCCATAGGAGGAGCCGAGGTGGCGGCCGATGTGGATCAGCACTTCCGCGGCCACCTCGGCGTCGGCCTCGGCCCGGTGGGCGGCGCTGCGGAAGGCGATGCCGAGCTGGCGCGAGAGCTGGCCCAGCTTGTAGCTGGCCATGCCGGGAAAGACGCGGCGCGAGAGCTTGAGCGAACACACCAGGCCGGCGTGGCCGCAGGCACGGTCCAGGCGCGCACTCTCGGCGAGCAAAAACTTCTCGTCGAAGCTGGCGTTATGGGCCGAGAGGGTGTCGCCGCCGATGAAGTCGAGCAGCTCGGGCACGACCTTCGACGCCGGCGGCGCCGCATCGACCATGTCCTGGCTGATGCCGGTCAGGCCCGTGATGAAGGCCGGGATGCGCACCCCGCAGTTGACCAGCGAAACATAGCGGTCGGTGATGCGCCCGCCCTCGATGCGCAGGGCCGCGACCTCGGTGATGCGGTCGCCCATCGCCGGCGACAAACCCGTGGTCTCGAAGTCGAGCATCACGATGGGACGTTCGAAGATATGCATGGTCTGCCCTTTGTCAGCCGAGGTTATGCGAGAAGTTAAGCGGGAAGTCAAGCGAACTTGCGCAGCGCGTCGAGCGCCAGGCCCGCGCCGATACTGCCGAAGAGGTCGCCCTCGACCTTGCGCGCGCCTGGGACCAGCGCCCCGATGCGCGAACGCAGCAGGCCGACGCCGCTCGAGCCGCCGGTGAAAAACACGGTGTCGACCGCCTCCGGGGCAATGCCGGCGTCGTCCAGCAGGCGCAGCACGGTGGCGTCGATGCTGTCGAGCAGGCCCGCGATCGCCGACTCGAACTGCGCGCGTTCGACCGCCAGGGTCTCGGGCGGGGCCAGCCGGTCCAGCTCCAGCGCGACCGTCTCGCGATCGGACAGGCCGATCTTCGCCGCCTCGACCTGCATCGCCAGCCAATGGCCGGCGCGCTCGTCGATCAGGTGCTGCAGGCGCTGGAGTTTCGCCGGCTCGCGCGCATCGCGCACCAGGTCGGCGAGCTGGGCGATGCTCTTGCGGGTATAGGCCTGGTTGATGGTGTGCCAGGTCGCCAGGTTGAAGTAGTAGCTCGACGGGATGTCGGCGCCCGAGCGCAACTGGCTGCCGTAGCCGAGCAGCGGCATCACGGTGGCCAGGCTCAGGTACTTGTCGAAATCGGTGCCGCCGATGTGCACGCCGCCGGTGGCGAGGATGTCGTCGCGGCGCTCGCTGCGGCCGGCGCGGCCCGGGCCCAGGCGCACCAGCGAGAAGTCCGAGGTGCCGCCGCCGATGTCGGCGATCAGGACCAGTTCCTCGCGGTCGATCTGCGACTCGTAGTCGAAAGCGGCGGCGATCGGTTCGTACTGGAAGGCGATCTCGCGAAAGCCAACGCTTTTCGCGACCGCGGCCAGGGTGTCCTCGGCCAGCTTGTCGGCGGCAGGGTTGTCGTCGATGAAGAAGACCGGGCGGCCGAACACGGCGCTGCCGAATTCGCGGCCGGCCTGCTGCTCGGCGCGGCGCTTGACCTCGCCGATGAACTGGGCCAGCAGCGCACGGAAGGGCAACGCACGCCCGGCCACCTCGGTCTGCCCGTCCATCAGGCTGGTGCCGAGCAGGCTCTTGAGCGAGCGCATCAGGCGGCCTTCGTAGCCCGCCAGATAGTCGGCCAGGGCCGCGCGCCCGTAGCGCACTTCTTCGTCGTCGGCGTTGAAAAAGACTACCGACGGCAGGGTCGGCTTGCCGTCCTCGAGGGCGAGCAGGGTGCGTTGCGCGCCTGCCTGCCCGGTTCCGGCGCCGATCCAGCCCACCGTGGAATTCGAGGTGCCGAAGTCGACCCCGCATGCGTTCGTCATGTCTGCCTTTCTTTGGAAGGGGCGGTATGTTACCAGAAGCGGACGGGTCTGGCGACCCGGCCGCGCAGGCGTTGCATGGCAGACACGCACCAGGCTCGCGCCGCCGCCCCTGCCCTCCTGCCTATAATCGTCGCCACCGCGGAGCAACCGGAGGAGCCAAGCGATGACCGCCACGCCAGACTGCCGCCCGCCCGACGCAGAGCGCCGGTGCGCCCAGGCGGCCGCCCCCCGTCGGGAGCCCTGAGCCATGGCGCGCCGCTGGACCCTCAAGCGCAACTGCTCGCTGACGCCGCGCCAGTCGCTGGGCTTCTACGCCCTCCTCTGCTGCGCCTCCTTCGGCATCGCCTTCGTCTTCCTGCTCCAGGGCATCTGGATGGTGCTGGCCTTCGCCCTGGTCGAGATGACGGCCGTGGGGTTCGCTCTGCTGCATTACGCCCGCCACGCCCTCGACGTTGAAACCATCGCCCTCACCGACGGGGCGCTGGTGATCGAGCGCATCGACGCCGGCCGCCGCGAGGAAATCCGGCTCGACCCCACCTGGCTGCGCGTGCTTCCGCCCGAGCCGCGCAGGCGCAAGCTGATCCACCTGGAAACCCGTGGCGCCGAGGTGACGGTCGGCGCCTATGTCTCGGAGGCGATGCGTCTCCAGGTCGCCCAGGAACTGAAACAGGCTTTGCGCGGCGGCGCCATGTTGAGCCATGTCAAAAAGTTGTCTTCGATGTAAGTTTCTTCTTACATTCGCACGGCTGCGCTACCGATAGGTGTTTTCTATCCCGCTTTGCATAATCCTCAATCAGATATGCCACGCGTCACGAGCGCAAAGGCAAACAATACCTAGAGGGGAAGATGCAGAAAACTCACAAGCCGCAGGGCTTCGCCATCGTGACCCACGGTGGCGCCGGTGAACCATTGGCGTTCACCGACGGCTGCGAACACGCCGCCCGCAGCGGACGCGACAAGTTCTTCGAAACGGGCGATCCGCTCGACGCCGCCGTCGCGGCGGTCAAGGCGCTCGAGGAAGACGAGCGCTTCAATGCCGGCACCGGCTCGGTGCTGTGCCTGGACGGCGCCACCATCGAAATGGACGCCTCGATCATGGACACGCGCGGACGCCTGGGCGCGATCGCCGCGGTGCGCGACGTGCGCAACCCGGTGGCGCTGGCGCGCGCCGTGGCCGACACCCCGCACGTGCTGCTGGCCGGCGAAGGCGCCGAACGCTTCGCGCGCGCCATGGGGCTGCCGCATGCCAGGCCCATCCTGGACAGCCAGCGCGAGAAGCACCGCAAGCTCCTGGAAGAACTGGCCGGCTCGGTGCCGGTGATGCCGGGCGTGGACAACCGCATGTTCGAGCGCTTCTGGAACTACAAGACCCCGCTGCAACTGCCCGCCTCCAAGTCCTGCGACACGGTCGGCGCCGTGGTGCGCGCCCCCGACGGCCACTTCGCCGTGGCCGGCTCGACCGGCGGCTCCTCGCCTTCGCTGCTCGGGCGCGTGGGCGACACCGCGATCGTCGGCGCCGGCTTCTACGCCGGCACGGCCGGCGCGGTGGCCGCCACCGGCATCGGCGAGCACATCGTGCGCCACATGCTGGCGCGCACCGTCTACGGCTGGATCGAGGACGGCATGCCGCTGCAGCAGGCGCTGCAGCGCGGCATCGACCTCTTCGACAAGGACGTCGACGTCGGACTGATCGCCGTCACCCGGCTCGAGGCTGGATCGTGCAGCAACAAGGACATGCCCACCGCTAGGATCGAAGAATAAATGAAAACCGAACCGCACCAGACCGCATCGCACGGCCACCTCGTCATCATCGGCGGCGGCGAGGACCGCAAGCACGACAAGGCCATCCTGACCCGCTTCGTCGAACTCGCCGGCGGCGAGAACGCCCGCATCGTCGTCATCACCGCGGCCAGCAAGATCGCCGACGAGATGTGGGAAGTCTACGACAAGGCTTTCGGCGACCTCGGCGTGCGCCACCGCGCCCACCTCCCGCTGAGCTCGCGCCAGGACGCGAACGACGAGGAAAAGCTGCGCATGGTGGCCGAAGCCGACGGCATCTTCATGACGGGCGGCGACCAGAAGCGCCTGCTGGCCATCATCGGCGGCACCGCGCTCGACGCCGAGATGCACACCGCGCTCAAGGTGCGCGGCGCCTGCATCGGCGGCACCAGCGCCGGCGCCTCGGCCATGTCGGGCCACATGCTGGCCCAGGGCAAGACCGACCTGCTGCCGGAAAAAGGCGCGGTCAGCCTGGGCGCCGGCCTCGGCTTCCTGCACAAGGTGGTGATCGACCAGCACTTCTCGGAACGCCAGCGCCTGGCGCGCCTGCTGTCGGTGGTGGCCCAGAACCCCTACCTGATGGGCATCGGCATCGACGAGGACACGGCCCTGGTGGTCGAGCGCGGACGCGGCATCCAGGTGCTGGGCGAAGGCTCGGTCACCGTGGTCGACGGCCGCACCATGCTGACCAACATGGCCGACATCGAGGAGCGCGCCACGCCGGAACTGATCGACGTGCGCCTGCACCTGCTGCCCGCCGGCAGCGCCTATTACCTCCCCGAAGAAGGCGACACCAACGCGAAGCCGATGCCGCGCTCGCTGCAAGAATTTTTGGAAAATGTGACGAAACGGAACCCGATCTCATGAGAATCATCGAAAAACGCTTCCTGCGCGGCCCCAACCTGTACAGCGCAGCCCCGTGCCTGATGGCAGTCATCGATACCGCCGGCGCGGAAGCGGCGCCCGGCCTGGTGGCGCGCCTTGTGGCCCTGTTGCCGGAGATGGCGCCGGAAGCCTCGGCGCGCCTGGCCGCCCTGCACTGCGCGGCCGACGCTCTCGAACCCGTCGTGATGGAGCTGCAGCGCCTGGCCGGCGCCCCGGCCGCTTTCAGCCAGACCCTGGAGGTGGCGCGCAAGCCCCACGCGCGCCGCGCCGTCTGCGGCTACCGCACCGAACAGGTGGCTGGCCAGGCGCTGGGCGTGGCGCTGGACCTGATCGCCGCCCTGCAGCGCGACGAGGAATTCGACCTTGCCGCCGCCCTCGCGGCCCTGCGCGAGACGGCGGAGGACTACGCGATCGGCACCAGCACCGGCGCCGTGGTGTCGGCGGCCGAGCGCCGCGGCATCCCGAGCCTGCGCATCACCGACGAGGCCAACCTGTTCCAGCTCGGCTGGGGCAGCCGCCAGAAGCGCCTGCAGGCGACCATCACCGGCGCCACCAATTCGATCGCGGTCGGCATCGCCAGCGACAAGCAGCTGACCAAGACCCTGCTCGACCAGGCCGGCTGCCCGGTCCCGGCCGGCGCCACCGTCACGCGCCTGGAAGACGCCCAGCGCGTGGCGCGCCGCCTCGCGGGTCCGGCCACCATCAAGCCGCTCGACGCCAACCAGGGCAAGGGCGTCACGACCGTGTGCACGACGCCCGAGGAAGTCGAGCGCGCTTTCGAACATGCACGCAAGTACAGCCGCCACGTGATCGTCGAGGAATACCTGGAAGGCCGCGACTACCGCGTCCTGGTCGCCGGGAACAGGATCGCCGCCGCTTCCTGGCGCCGTCCGCCCTGCGTGACGGGCGACGGCAAGTCGACCGTGCGCGAACTGGTCGAGGTCGAGAACCGCAACCCTGCGCGCGGCGAAGGCCACACCAACATCCTCACCAGGATCCCGATGGACGACCTGGCGGCAGCCGTCCTCGCGAAACAGGGTTATGGCTTCGATTCCGTCGTCCCCGCCGGGATCAGCGTCGACCTGCGCGGCAACGCCAACCTGTCGACCGGCGGCACCGCCGAGGACGTGACCGACCTCCTGCCGGAAGAAACCCGCGACATCTGCATCCGCGCCGCCCGCACCATCGGCCTGGACGTGGCCGGCATCGACGTGATCTGCCAGGACATCTCGCAGCCCCTGCGCGAGCAGCGCGGCGGCATCATCGAGGTGAACGCCGCCCCGGGCATCCGCATGCACCAGTACCCGAGCCGGGGCACCCCGCGCGACGCCGGCGCCGCCATCGTCGAGGCCCTGTTCGGCCAGGACGACGGCCGCATCCCGGTGGTGGCCGTGACCGGCACCAACGGCAAGACCACGACCTCGCTGCTGATCGCCCACGCCGCGCGCCTGACCGGCCAGCGCACGGGCGTGACCACCACCGAGGGTGTCTACATCGACGGCCAGCGCATCATGGAAGGCGATTGCACCGGCTACCGCTCGGCGCGCACCCTCCTGACCTCGCCCGAAGTCGACTTCGCGGTGCTGGAAACGGCGCGCGGCGGCATCCTCAAGCGCGGCCTGGCCTACGACCGCTGCGACGTCTCGGTGGTGCTGAACGTCTCGAGCGACCACCTGGGCCTGGACGGCGTCGACACCATCGAGGACCTGGCCAGGGTAAAGGCCGTGGTCGCCCAGCGCGCCTCGCGCGCCGTCGTGCTCAATGCCGAGGACGACTACTGCGTGGCGATGGCAAAGGACCTGCAAGCCAACGTCGAGGTGCTGTACTTCGCCCTGGACGCGGACAACCCGGTCCTGCTGCGCCACCTGGAGTCGGGCGGACGCGGCGTCTACCTGCAGGACAATACCGTGGTGCTGGCCACCGGCGCGCGCCACGAGGCCCTGCTCGACGTGCGCCAGATGCCGGTTTCGCTGAACGGCTGCGCGCGCTACAACATCGCCAACGCCCTGGCCGCGACCGCGGCGCTGGCAGCCACCGGCTTCGGCAACGCCGAGATCGTCGCCGGCCTGCGCAGCTTCGTCTCCGACAGCAAGCACAATCCGCTGCGCTCGAACGTCTTCGACGTCGAGGGCGTGACCGTGATCGTCGACTACGCCCACAATTGCGCGGCCTACGCGGCCCTGGCCGAGACCGCGCGCGCGATGACGCCGGGGCGGGTGGTGGGCGTGGTCGCCGCTCCAGGCGACCGCCGTGACGCCGATCTCGTCGACATCGGCCGCACCTGCGCCGCCGGCTTCGACGAACTGGTCGTCTACGAGACCGAGAACCGCGGCCGCAAGGCCGGCGACGTGGCCGCCCTGCTGGTGCAGGGCGCGCGCCTGGGCCGCATCGCGGCCGACCGCCTGCAGTGCGAGCTCGACGTGCACAAGGCCATCCGCGCGGGGCTGGCCATATGCCAGCCGGGCGATGTGCTGGTGTTCGGCTGCGGCTCCTCGATCTCCGAACTGACCGAGGCGCTGCGGCCGACCAAGCCTGAGATCGCCCAGCGGATCGCGGCGGAAGCGGTATGATTTCAGTGGGGTGAGAGTGGGAGCGGCCCTTCGGGGCCGCTTTTTTTTCGGGCTCGCGGGCCGGGCGCCGGGTTTCAGGCCCTGAGACCGCGTGGGCACGGGTGCCCACCCTACAAAAGCGGGCGCGCGGCTGGGGCGCCGGGTTGCATGCCGTGAGGCCGCATGGGCACGGGTGCCCACCCTACCAAAGCGGGCTCGCGGCTGGGGCGCAGGGTTGCAGGCCGTGGGACCGCGTGGGCACGGGTGCCCACCCTACGGTGTGCGACTTTTGTAGGGTGGGCACTCGTGCCCACGCGGTCGTACCTTCGCACACCCCGACGTGCCCGGCATCCCGTCGCCGCGCAAAGAAAATGGCCCCGAAAAACCGGGGCCGCCTGATACTAGCTGCTTACACCGTCACACCGTTTGCGCCTCGATCCGGTCCGCGCTCTCGGGATCGTCCACCCGCAGCGCATCGATGAACACCTGCAGCGAAGAGCCGCAGGCGAACACCAGCACGTCGCCCGGGCTGCACAGCGACAGGCCGAGGCGGATCGCCTTGTCGACCTCGATCTCGCGGTGCAGGGTGTCCGAGGGACCCACCACGTTCTCCGCGCCTTCGAGGATCAGGTCGACCGCGCCGCCCACCGGCCGGCCCCGGCTCTGCGACTCGTAGATCACCAGCTCGTCGAAGCGCTCGCCGCAGATCTCGCCGATCTGGACCAGGTCGCTGTCGCGGCGGTCGCCCGGCGCGGTGACGATGCCGACGAGCTGGCCGGGCAGCAGCGCGCGCGCCATCTCGGCCAGGGCCGCGTAGGCCGCCGCGTTGTGGGCGTAGTCGACGATCACCGTCACGCCGCGCACGTCGAACACATTGGTGCGCAGCGGATTGGTCTTGCTGTCCGACACGAAGGTCGAGAGGCCGGCGGCGATCTGCATGTTGGAGAAGCCCGAGGCCATCAGCGCGGCCGCGGCGGCCAGCGCATTGGCGATGTTGTAGCGCGCCCGGCCGCCGAAACTGGCCGGCATGGCCTCGACGCGCAGCAGTTCCTGCTGGCGCATGCCGTCGGCCAGCACGATGGCGTTGTCCTGGAAGTAGGCGCCGCGCCCGCCGTCCTCGAGGTGCTTGAGCAGGACCGGGTTCTCGGCTTCCATCGAGAAGAACAGCACTTCGGCGCCCGGCTTCGCGCGGCGCACCATGGACACGCAGAGCGCGTCCTCGGCGTTGAGCACGACGGCGCGCGAGGCCGACGACGCCACCACGGCCTTGACCTGGGCCAGGTCCTCGATGGTCTCGATGCCATCCAGGCCCAGGTGGTCGGGCGACACGTTGAGCACCACGCCGACGTCGCACTGGTCGAAGGCCAGGCCGCGCTTGAGGATGCCGCCGCGCGCCGTTTCCAGCACCGCGAAGTCGACGTCCGGGGCGGACAGCACGGTGCGCGCGGACCAGTAGCCGGTGCAGTCGCCCTTCACCAGGCGCTTGCCGTTGACGAACACGCCCTCGGTGGTGGTCACGCCCGTGCCCAGGCCGGCCACGCGCGCGGCATGCGCGATCATCAGGGTGGTGGTGGTCTTGCCGTTGGTCCCGGTCACGGCCACCAGCGGGATGCGGCCGTTCGACTCGCCCATCAGGCCGTCGATGATGGCTTCGCCGGCGTCGCGCGCTTCGCCCTTGCTCGGGTGCTGGTGCATGCGGATGCCGGGCGCGGCGTTGACCTCGATGACGGCGCCGCCCTGCTCGTCCAGCGGCAGCGCGATGTCGCGGCAGACGATGTCGATGCCGGCCACGTCCAGGCCGATCTTGTTGGCGGCGCGCACGCAGAGCTGGCGCGTGGACTCGGGCAGCAGGTCGGTCACGTCCTCGGCGGTGCCGCCGGTGGACAGGTTGGCGTTGCTGCGCAGTTCGACGACCGCGCCTTGCGGCGGCACCGCGTCCGGCACATAGCCCTGGCGGCGCAGCATGTCCTCGGCGTGGGCGTCGAGGGCGATGCGGCTCAGGATATTGCTGTGCCCGTTGCCCCGCGCCGGATTCCGGTTCTCGATCTCGACCAGCTCGAGGATGGTGCTGACGCCGTCGCCGACCACATGGGCCGGACGCCGGAACGAGGCCGCCGCGATGCGTCCGCCGGCCACCAGCACGCGGTAGTCGCGCCCTTCGACGAAGCGTTCGACGATGATCCTGCGTCCGTACTGGCGCGCGAACTCGAAAGCGCGCGCCACTTCTTCCGGCGTGCCGCAGTTGGTCGTCACGCCCTTGCCCTGGTTGCCGTCGAGGGGCTTGAGCACGACCGGCTTGCCGACGCGGCGCGCGACCCGTTGCGCCTCCTCGACCGTGGTGACGGTGGCGCCTTCCGGCACCGGCACGCCGGCCTCCTGCAGCAGGGCCTTGGTGAGCTGCTTGTCGCTGGCGATCTTCACCGCCACATAGCTGGTCTCGCCGGTGGTGGTGGCCTGCAGGCGCTTCTGCTTCGATCCCCAGCCGAGCTGAAACAGGTTGGCGTCCTCGGTGATGCGCTGGGTCGGGATGCCGCGCTCGTGCGCCGCGGCGAGCACCGCCGCGGTGCTGGTGCCGATGGCGTAGCGCGAGCCGAGGGCGCGCAGCTCCTTCAGGCGGCTGTCGATGTCGAATTCCTCGCCATGGGCGAGCGCCGTGACCAGGTCGACCGCGAGCTGGAAGGCCGGCTCGGCCAGCTTCTCGATCTGGTACTGGACCACGATGCGGAACTGCCCGGGTCGCCCGCTGGCCGGACGGGTGCGGCCGTAGCCGACGGTCGGCCCGTCCAGCGATTGCAGGGTCAGGCTCACGTGTTCGACCACGCGCGCGAGATAGGTGCCGGCGCGCAGGCGCTGGGCGAAGCCGCCGGGCTGGCCGGTCGGCAGCAGTTGCCCGTGCAGCGACGGCAGCAGGGCCAGCAGCGCATCGTTGAAGCCGGGGATGTCCTTCGAGGAGACGCCGTAGAGGTCCTCCAGGTCGATCACGCTCAGCAGGCAGGGGGTGTCGGCGTGGAGATTCGGTCCACGCAGGAATCGTTGTTCGAGGATATGCACGAGAATGTCCCTATGGTTCTTTGTTTTCTGTTGCGGTCATGCGTGGACAGCCGGTGCGCCCACCTGGGCCCACCGGCTGTTTTCACTGGTTCGAGAAGGCGCCCTGCCTCAGATCTCGAGCAGCTTGGTGTACATGCGCGTGGCCATCAGGCCGGCCGCGCTGTGATGGTGGGCCGGCGACATGAGTTCGCCGAGCAGGGCCATGGCTTCCTGCTTGCCGGCGGCGGCGGCCACGCGCTGCTCGAGCAGGCCGAGCTCGTTGTCGCTTTCCGTATCCCGGGCCGGGCGGCGGCGGATCAGGCCACGCTCGGGGAAGCTGCTGCTGCGGTCCAGGTGCTGGCCCAGGTTGTCCAGCGTGCGCTGGCGCGCGCGGTGGGTCAGCATGCGCCCTTCCTTCGCCTTGCCCTGGCCATTCGGGCTGGTCACGATCCAGTCGCGCAGCACCTGCTGCTCGTAGGCGCTGAACACGCCGAACATCTCGGCGCGCTCGCCGTGGATCAGGCGCCAGAAGCGGCTGTTCTCCACGTCCTCACCGCGCTTGATCCAGCCGGCGCTTTCCAGGGCCGAGAGGAAGCCCGGGATCTGGGCCGGGTTGCCCAGCCAGTCGTTGACCGAGCGTCCGGCGACGCGGCAGTAGTCGGAGTGCATGTTCTTCCCGACCACGCTCTTCTGGGCCAGGATCTGCACCAGCTCTTCCTGCAGGTCGAACTCGGCGATCACCGAGGTGGTGCCGGCGCCCAGTTCGTTCAGGCGGTAGCCGTCGAGCACGCGGCGATAGAAGGCGGCGCGGTCGCCCACGCGCGGCATCAGATCGTTCAGCGCCTGCACCGCCTTCTGGGCGTGGCCGGTGGCGGCATTGTCGACCGTGACGTGCAGCGTGAAGTAATACGGGTCGATGCCGAATTCGTTCAGCTCGTAGGAGGTGATCAGTAGGTGCAGCGGCAACTGCTCGTAGCCGAGGTTGTAGCCGATGACTTCCGGCAGGAAGCGGTCGGCGTTGTGGCCGAGCGCGAGCTGGATCGCGCCCTGCACGAAATGGTGCTCGTCCAGGTGTTCCCAGCCCTCGCAGCCGTGGGCGGCGAGCAGCTTGCGGTAGATCGTGACGTGGTTCTTGTCGGGGACGCCCTCGCCGAGTTCCTCGAGATAGGTCTTGATCAGCGGATGGAAGTCCGGGTTGTCCCAGTGGCGCAGCAGGCCGTACAGCCAGGCGCCGTCGACCAGCTTGGTAGGCGCGACGGACTTCAGGAAGTAAAGCGCATGGGCGCGGTTGCCGAAGTAGCGGCGCGGCGCGCCGGCCTTGCGGGCTTCCAGGTATTCGCGGTATTCCGCGCCGACCGCGTCGGTGCGGGCCTGGACCCAGTCCGGCAACTGGGCCAGGGTGGGCGGCAGGTCGGCGGGAATCGCCTGCACGCTGGCGATCTGTTCGCGCAGGAAGTGCTCGGCGGCGCGGGCCTGGCCCAGCGGGTCGGCCAGCAGGGCGAAATACAGGTCCTTGGCCGGCGTGGCCGCGCGGCAGGTCGCCGGATGCGCGGCGCTTGCGGCCTGGGCGACTTCAGGAACATCGGTAACGATTGAGGTCGTCATGGAATGCGGGTCCAATATTGTTGAATAATTACCAGAATTATCCGGACTGGACTTGGCGCGGAGAATCGGCACGCGTGCTCCGAAGGTGTAAGACAGGGATTACAAAAGTATCGAAATGTTAATGAATCGCATCAAGAACGGGCAGCCACCGCTCAATCGCCCAGGCAAATGCCCAGTTCGCGTGCGGTGGCGACCGTATCGCCATCGACCGGCACCTGTTTGGTGCGGCCCGCCACCGCGCTGAGCGGCACCAGCTCGATCGCCTGCCAGCCCAGCGCGACCATGACGCCGCTGTGGCCCGCCGCCAGCGCCCGCACCGCCGCCGCCCCGAAGCGCGAAGCGCAGACGCGGTCGAAGGCCGAGGGACTGCCGCCGCGCAGCAGGTGGCCGAGCACGGCGGTGCGGCATTCCTTGCCGGTCAGCCGCGCGAGCTCGCCTTCGATCTCGGCGCCGATGCCGCCCAGGCGTTCGGCCCGGCCGACCTCGGCCGCCGCCCGGACCCGGCGTTGGCCGGCCCGGGGCGCCGCGCCTTCGGCGACCACCACCACCGCGTGGTGGTGCCCGGCGGCGTCGCGCCGACGCACCGCCTCGGCCACGGCCTCGATACGGTAGGGCAGCTCGGGGATCAGGATCGCGTGGGCGCCGCCGGCAATCCCGGCATGCAGGGCGATCCAGCCGGCGTAGCGCCCCATGACCTCGACCACCATCACGCGGTGCTGGCTGTAGGCCGTGGTGTGCAGGCGGTCGATGCATTCGGTGGCGAAGCCGACCGCGGTATCGAAGCCGAAGGTGGAAAAGGTGTGGTCGAGGTCGTTGTCGATGGTCTTCGGCACCCCGACCACGCGCAGGCCCTGGCGGTGCAGGGCCTCGGCGATGCCCATCGAGCCGTCGCCGCCGACCACGACCAGCGCCTCCAGGCCCTGTTCGCGGCAGCGGGCGACGACCTCCGCGGTGCGGTCGGTCTCCAGCAGGCTGCCGTCGGGCTGGGGCGTCGGATAGCGCAGGGGATTGCCGCGGTTGGTGCTGCCGAGGATGGTGCCGCCCAGGTGGCCGATCGCATGCACGTCCGCGGGCCCCAATCGACGCACCGGCTCGCCGGTGCAGGACCCGGGCGCGAGCAGGCCGTTGAAGCCGTCGCGGATGCCGTGGCATTCCCAGCCGAGCCGGTCCGCCGCCAGCACGACCGAGCGGATCACGGCGTTCAGACCGGGCGCGTCGCCGCCCCCGGTCAGGAGTCCGATGCGCCTGACGCCGGACGCGGCCTGCGCCGCGGGCGATGTGGATGGGTCTGCCGTCACCTCTGCCTCCTTCCTGTCCTGCCGGCCTGGCCTTACGATAGCACGGCCGGCGCACGACCGACGCATGCCGCAGGGTGGGCATGGCGTCCTGCGCGGCCGGGCCCAGGACCGAGGCTGCGCCCGCCTGCCCGCCGCGATCGAAGATCACGCGCCGGCGGGAACCCGCGACCCAGCCCATGGTGTCTAATCCTCGTCCGCGATGACGGCGCCGGCGCCCTGCCCTCCTCCGTCATCTCCTTTCCGCCTTCCCGCATGGAGCTTACGATGGCGCAAACCCAGGTGTTGATCGTCGGCGCCGGCCCCAGCGGCCTGGTGCTCGCGCTGTGGCTGAACCGCATGGGCGTCGACCTGCGCATCGTCGACCAGTCCGCCGGACCCGGCACCACGTCGCGCGCGCTGGCGGTCCAGGCGCGCACGCTGGAGCTCTACCGCCAGCTCGACCTCGCCCAGCCCGTCATCGACCAGGGCTACCCGATCAAGGCCTTCAACATCTGGACCGAAGGCGAACACCGCGCGCGCATCGAGCTGGGCGCCATCGGCGCCGGGCTCACGCCCTACCCCTTCCTGCACATCTACCCGCAGGACAAGCACGAAGGCCTGCTGGTCGAGCGCCTGCTCGAGGCCGGCGTGCGCGTGGAACGGAACACCGTCCTCGAGCACTTCGAGGAAGACGGCGACACCGTGGTGGCCCAACTGCGCGACGCCGCCGGGAACAGCGAACGCGTCGAGGCGCGCTACCTCGCCGGCTGCGACGGGGCGCGCTCCAGAGTGCGCGACATCATCGGCGTCGGTTTCCCCGGCGGCACCTACCGGCAGGTCTTCTACGTCGCCGATGTCGAGGGCGAGAGCCCGGCCCTGAACGGCGAACTGAACCTCGACCTCGACGAGGCCGACCTGCTGGCGGTCTTCGCCATGGCGCCGCGCGGACACGGGCGCCTGGTCGGGACCGTGCGCGACGAGCGGGCGGACCGTGCGGAAACCCTGCAGTTTGCCGACGTCAGCCAGCGCGCCATCGACAACCTCCTGATCAGCGTGCACAAGGTGAACTGGTTCTCGACCTACCGCGTCCACCACCGGGTCGCCGAGCATTTCCGGCGCGGGCGGGCTTTCCTGGCCGGCGACGCCGGCCACATCCACAGCCCGGCCGGGGGCCAGGGCATGAACACCGGCATCGGCGACGTCATCAACCTGGCCTGGAAGCTGGCGGCCGTGGTGCAGGGCCGCGCGCCCGACAGCCTGCTCGACAGCTACGAGGCCGAGCGCCTGCCGTTCGCGCGGCGCCTGGTCGAGACCACCGACCGCGTGTTCGGCTACCTGAGCGCGGATGGGCCGGTCGCCGAGATCGTGCGCACCGGCATCGCGCCGCGCATCATGCCGCTGATCGCCAAGCTGCCGGTGACGCGCGAATACCTGTTCCGGACGATCTCCCAGACCGTGCTGCACTACCGCCACGCGCCGCTGAACAGCGGCACGGCGGGACGGATCCGCGGCGGCGACCGCCTGCCCTGGGTCGAGCTCGAAGGCGGCGACAACTTCGCGCCCCTGCCCCGTCCCGGCTGGCAGATGCACGTCTACGGCCACGCGAAGCCCGAGGTGCACGCGTGGTGCGACAGCCACCGGGTGCTGCTGCGCGTGTACCCGTGGAGCGAAGCCTGCGCGCGCGCCGGCCTGGCGCGCGACGCCGTCTACCTGCTGCGGCCCGACACCTATGTCGGCCTGGCGGCGGGCTCGCCTTCGGTACACGTGCTCGACGAATACCTGCGCGACAACGCGCTCAGCCTGTAGTGCCAGGCAGGCCTGCCTGCCTGCCTGCCTGGCGCAGGCCTCGGTGCGTTTCTCAGTGCGTCTCTCAGTGCTTCTTGCCGCCGCCGGAAATCTTGTTCTCGGTGGCCCAGGCGCGGCGCTTCGCTTCGGCCGGCGGCGTGCCGCGCTTCTCGTAGCCTTCCTCGATGTGCTTGGCCTGGCGTTTCTGCTTGTCCGTGTAGGACGACTTGTCTCCTTGTGGCATGGCAGCCTCCTGTGGGTTCAAAGGGTTAAGGGTTAAAGGGGTGCGGGATTCGCGCCCTGCGCGCCTGCGCGCGGCTCGACCAGTTCCACCTTCAACCAGCCCGGCCGGCGTTCGTCGAAGGCCTTGTAGGCCTCGATCACGGACTCCATGCCTTCGCGCTGGGTGACGATGGCGGTCGGATCGATGGCGCCGGTGCGCACCAGCTCGATCAGGTCGGGAATGTACTTGCGGTGGTTGCAGTTGCCCATCCGGATCGTCAGGTTCTTGTTCATCGCGCTGCCGATCGGGAAGGACGTATCGGCCGGCGGGTAGACGCCGATGATGGACAGCGTGCCGGCCTTGGCCAGCGCCTGCACTGCCCACTGCTGGGCCTGCGAGGGCGCCTGGCCCGGATGCCAGTTCGGGCCGTCAGGGTGCTGCACCGGCGCGACGGCCTCCAGCTCTTTCCTGAACTCGTCGGCCTGCTCTTGCGCCTGTTTCGCCGCCGGGCCGTGGTGGGGGCATTCGGCGTCCACCCCGACCGCGTCGATCGCGCAATCGGCGCCGATGCCGCCGGTCAGCTGCATGATCACCTGTACCGGGTCTTCCTCATCGAAATTGATGACCTCGGCGCCCTGGCGTTTCGCCATCTCCAGGCGGTCCGGCAGGTTGTCGACGGCGAGGATGCGCCCCGCGCCCATCAGCTTGGCCGAGGCGATCGCGCACTGTCCGACCGGTCCGCAGCCGAACACGGCCACCGTGTGGCCATGTTTGACCCCGGCCAGGTCGGCGCCGAAGTAGCCCGTCGGGAAGATGTCGGACAACAGGATCGCCTGGTCGTCCGTGACCTGCTCGGGCAGCTTGATCAGGTTGATGCTGGCGAAGGGCACGCGCGCCTTCTCGGCCTGCAGGCCGTTGAAGGGGCCGGTGGTCTTCGGCCCGCCGTAGAAGGAGGTGCCGGCCGAGGGGCCGTTCGGATTGGCGTTGTCGCACTGGCTGTAGTAACCCGAACGGCAGTACGAACAATAGCCGCAGGCGATGGTCGAAGGAATGACGACGCGGTCGCCGACCGACAGGTTGCGCACCTCGCTGCCCACCGCTTCCACGATCCCGACCGCTTCGTGCCCGAGAATGGTGCCCTTCTGCATGTCGCTGAAGGTGCCGCGCACGAAATGCAGATCGGTGCCGCAGATGGCGCTCACGGTGATGCGCACGATGGCGTCGCCCGGCTGCTCGATGTTCGGTTCGGGGACATCCTCGAGGCGGATGTCGCCCACGTCATGGAAAACGACGGCTTTCATGGTGCTCCTTTCCTGTGTCCGGTCTTGACCGCGGTTGCTGACGAACTTAGCACTTCGACAGCGCCCGCTGCGCACGTTACCGCTAATCACCAGCCAAGGCCGCCCGCCGGTTGCCCGCGAATTGACGGCCGGCAAAGCTGCGCCGCCAAAGCGCGTCCTCGGCGAAGATAGTTCCTGCACGGGCCCGCCGCGGGGCGGCGTCGCAGCCGGCCGCGACGGACCATCATCCGATAACCAGCATTGGAGCGCCATGGACCTCACCGTCAACAACAGCACCACTTCCGACGTCCTCGTCACCCTGTTCGCCGAACTCCAGGACGGCAGCTTCAAGGCCAAGGTCATGGCCGAGACCGACGTCCCCTACGCCCCCTATTGGGACAACGAAGTCGAGCAGCTCGTCGTCTACATCGCGCCGAACGAGGAGCAGCTGGGCGCCATCCTGAAGGCCCTGAACGAGCGCCGCCTGCCGTTCAAGAGCCTGCAGGACTACGGCTCTGCCGCCGGCGGCACCTCGACGATTCCCGTCTAGCAGCCGGGCGACGCCATGGACACCTCTTCCCTCTGGCAAGGCACCGCCGCCAAGAGCGCCTGCCTGCCCACGCTGCAGACCGACCTGAAAGTCGATGTCGCGATCGTCGGCGGCGGCATCGCCGGCCTGAGCGCGGCCATGCTGCTGGTCGAGGCCGGCCAGCGCGTCGCCGTGTTCGACAAGCACAAGGTCGGCAACGGCTCGAGCGGCAACTCGACCGGCAACCTCTACCCGACCGTGGACGTCAACCTGCAGGCCATCGCCGCCGAACACGGGCCCGAAACAGCCGCGGCCGTGGCCGCCTCGCGCGGCGCCGCGATCGACCTGATCGAGCGCACGGTGCAGCGCTTCGGGCTGGACTGCGCTTTCGAGCGGGTCGGCTGGCACCTGATCGCGGCCGACGCCGGCCAGGAGCAGCTGGTGCGCGAGGAGCAGGCCGCCGCCGCCGGGCTGCAGGCCGCGCTGCTGGACGGCGCGCCGCTGCCAATTCCTGGCGTGCGCACCCTGCGCGTGGACGGCGCCGCCCAGTTCCAGCCGCTCGCCTACCTGCGCCAGCTGGCCCAGGCCATCGCCGGCGAGGATTGCCTGATCTTCGAGAACACCGAGGTGCTGGCGGTCGACGACGAGCCGCCCATGGTGCACACGGCGCACGCCAGGGTGCATTGCCGCCAGGTGATCCTGGCCACGCACACGCCGGCCGGCATCCACCTGGTGCAGTCCTCGATGGGGGTGGTGCGGGAGTACGGGATCGCCGCGCCCCTGCACGGCGCCGCGCCGCCGCCCGGCGTCTACTGGAGCATCGGCGCCGAGCGATATTCGATCCGCAGCTACCGCGCGCATGGCCGCGACTACCTGGTGGTGGTCGGCGCCGCCCACAAGCTGGGCGAGTCGGTCGTCACGGGCGAGCAATACGACATGCTGGAACGCTTCGCGCGCGCGCATTTCGACCTTGGCCCGGTCGAGTACCGCTGGTCGGCCCAGCGCTACCGCATGCCGGACAAGCTGCCCTGCATCGGCCGCAACATCGACGCGAAGAACACTTATATCGCCACCGGCTTCTCGGGCGACGGCCTGACCTACGGCACGCTGGCGGGCATGCTGCTGGCCGACGAGATCCTGGGCCGCGCAAATCCCTGGGCCGACCTGTACCGGGTCGGCCGCATCGCCAAGGACCAGCGCCCCGAGGGCTTCGAGCAGGAATCGACCCGCGCGCCCGCGCCGGAACCGCTGCGGCTCGACGCCGCCGCGCGCGCCCGGCTCGACGGCATCCAGCCCTGCGAAAGCCGCCAGCTCGAACTGGGGGGCCAGCCGGTCGCGGTCTACCGCAATGCCGAGGGCGCGCTGCACGTGGTCTCGGGCAAGTGCACCCACATGGGCTGCGCGCTGAAGTGGAACGGCGCCGAGACCAGCTGGGACTGCGAATGCCACGGCAGCCGCTTCGATCCCGCGGGCCAGGTGCTGGAAGGCCCGGCGCTGGCGCCCCTGCCGCGCCTGGACCTCGGGGCCCAGCCCGGCGGCGCGGACGAGCCGGACCCGAACGCCGGCGACGAGGAGTAAACGCACGGAGCCACGCCGCCCGTCCCGGCGGCCCGGGTGGCCCGGCCTCGGGTCTGGGTCAGGAAGCGCGCGCCGGCCGCTCGGCCGGCGTTTCGCGCGTGACCAGCACGGTGGCGATGCGGCGGTCGAGCACCTCGGCCACCTCGAAGCGCAGCTTGTCCAGTTCCACCGCCTGGCCGACTTCCGGCAGCGTGCCGAAGCGCTCCAGCATGAAGCCGGCCAGCGAGGTGTACTCGTCGTTCTCGCTGACCAGGGCATCGGTCCCCAGCACCTGCTGCAGGTAGTGCAGGTCGGCGCTGCCGTCCACGCGCCAGCGGCCTGGCCCCTCGTCGCGCACCACCGGCAGCTCGTCCTCGTCCGGGAATTCGCCGGCGATCGCCTCCAGGATGTCGATCGGCGTGACCAGGCCCTGGATGGTGCCGTACTCGTCCGCGATCAGCACCACCTGGCCGTGCGAGCGCTTCAGGGTTTCCATCACCTTCAGTACGCCGCTCGCGTCCGGCACGATGATGGGCGGGCGCACGTGGGCCGGGTCGATCCTGCCGGCATGCGTGAGGTCGGCCATCAGGTCTTTCGCGCGGGCGACGCCGACGATCTCGTCGAGCTCGCCGCGGCAGACCGGGAAGAAGCCATGCGGCGTATCGAGCAACTGGGTGCGGATGGTGGCGGCGTCGGCCTGCATGTCGATCCAGGAAATGTCGGCGCGGTTGGTCATGATGGAACGGATCGAACGCTGCGACAGGCTGAGCACCCCGCTGACCATGTTGCGCTCCTCGGGCACGAAAGCGGTGTCCGGGGCGGGAGCCCTGCCGCGCCCCGCCCCTTCGGTTCCCTCCCACCCCTTGGCGCCGAGCAGGCGCAGCACCGCGTCGGCGGTGCGCTCGCGCAGCGGCAGGTGGGCCTCCTGCCTGGCGAAATTGCGGCGCGCGAGCTGGTTCAGGGCCTCGATCATCACCGAGAAGCCGATCGCGGCGTACAGGTAGCTCTTCGGAATATGGAAACCGAAACCCTCGGCAATCAGGGACAGGCCGATCATCAGGAGGAAGCTCAGGCAGAGCACGACCACGGTCGGGTGGGCGTTGACGAAGCGGGTGAGCGGCTTGGAGGCGAATAGCATCACGCCCATCGAGACCACCACGGCCGCCATCATGACGCCCAGCTCGTCGACCATGCCGACCGCGGTGATCACCGAGTCCAGCGAAAAGACGGCGTCGAGCGCGATGATCTGGGCCACCACCACCCCGAAGGAGGCATATTCGACCGGTCCGGCATGGCTGTGCGCCTTGCCCTCGACCCGCTCGTGCAGTTCCATGGTTGCCTTGCCCAGCAGGAATAGCCCGCCGAGCAGCAGGATCAGGTCGCGCCCGGAAAAATTCAGCCGACCCACCGAGAACAGGGGCTCGGTCAGCGACACGATCCAGGAGATCATGGTGAGCAGGCCCAGGCGCATCAGCATCGCCAGGGTCAGGCCCAGCAGGCGCGCCTTGTCGCGCTGCTGGGGCGGAAGCTTTTCCGCCAGGATGGCGATGAAGATCAGGTTGTCGATCCCAAGGACGATCTCGAGCACGACCAGGGTCAGGAAGCCCACCCAGATATTCGGATCGGATAGCCATTCCATGATGCCCACTCCGCTTGTGTATGGATGACCGA
This sequence comes from Pseudomonadota bacterium, assembly GCA_040755875.1. Lineage (GTDB taxonomy): Bacteria > Pseudomonadota > Gammaproteobacteria > Burkholderiales > Burkholderiaceae_D > Telluria. Next base: position 113,543 of record JBFLZJ010000006.1, read on the forward strand.
TTGTAATAGCCTGCCGGCGGGGAAGTCGCACGCGACCGACGTCGACACGGTATGATGAAGAGTTACCCGTGGTCGGCCACGCTGCCGCCCAGTTCCAACCCTCTATTGTTTTACGCCACGACCAGACCATGGCCGATACCGACGATCACGATTACCAGAGCAGGCGCCAGTTCGCCGAGCTGTTCCAGGAAGCGCCGATGTTCATGGCCCTGCTGCGTGGTCCGGAACACCGCTTCGAATTCGTCAACCCGGGCTACCTGCGCCTGATCGGCCACCGCGAAGTCGTCGGCCACCCGATCGCCGAGGTGCTCGGCGACGCCGCGAGCCAGGGCTATGTGGGCATGCTGGACGAGGTGTACCGCAGCGGCGCGCCGATCTCGGCCAACGGCGCGAAATATGCGATGCAGGCGGCGGCCGGCGGCCCCGTCCTCGACCGCTACGTCGACTTCGTGCTGCAGCCGGTGCGCGCCTCGAACGGCGAGGTGGCCGGCGTGCTGGTGCTCGGGTCGGACGTCACCGACCGGGTCCAGAGCGAGATCCGGCGCGACGCCCTGGCGCGCCTGACCGACGCGCTGCGCGAGCTGCGCTCCCCCGGCGACATCAGCTGGTGCGCCGCCCGCATCCTGGGCGAGACCCTGGGCGCGAGCCGGGCCGGCTTCGGCCTGATCGGCGCCGCCGGCGACACCCTGCACATCGAGCGCGACTGGTGCGCCGAGGGCGTGGAAAGCATGGCCGGCGCCATCGACCTGCGCCAGTTCGGCAGCTTCATCGACGAGCTCAGGCGCGGCAGGCCGGTCCTGATCCGCGACGTCCGCGCCGACCCGCAGACCGCGGCCGCGGCCGACGCCCTGGTCGCGCTCAGCGCCGCATCCTTCCTGAACCTGCCGGTGCTGGAGGACGAGCAACTGGTCGCCATGGTCTTCGTCAACGCCACGCAGCCGCGCGACTGGACGCCCGAAGACCTGGCCTTCATCCGCGAGGTCGCCGAGCGCACCCACACCGCCAGCGAGCGCCTGCGCAGCGAGATCGCGCTGGCCGCCAGCGAGGCGATGTTCCGCACCATCGCCAACGCCATGCCGCAAATGGTGTGGTCGACCCTGCCGGACGGCTACCACGACTACTACAACGAGCGCTGGTACGAATTCACCGGCATGGAGCCGGGCAGCACCGACGGCGCCCACTGGGCCGACGTCCTGCATCCGGAAGACCGCGCGCCCGCCTGGGCCGCCTGGCGCGACAGCCTGGCCTCCGGCCAGCCCTACGAGATCCAGTACCGCCTGCGCGACCGCGCGGGCGTCTACCGCTGGGTGCTCGGGCGCGCCATGGCGGTGCGCGACGACGACGGCGCCATCGTGCGCTGGATGGGCACCTGCACCGACATCGACGACCAGAAGCAGGCCGAGAACGCGCTGCGCCTGGCGAACCAGCGCAAGGACGACTTCCTGGCGATGCTGGCGCACGAGCTGCGCAACCCGCTGGCGCCGATCAGCACCGCCGCCCAGGTGCTCCGGCTGCGCCAGGGCGACCCGGCCTATGCCCAGCGCGCCGGCGAGATCATCGAGCGCCAGGTGCGCCACATGACCGAGCTGGTCGACGACCTGCTCGACGTCTCGCGCGTGACGCGCGGGCTGGTGCAGATGGAGCGCGAGCCGGTGGAGCTGCGCGCTGTGGTCGACGCCGCCGTCGAGCAGGTGCGGCCCCTGATCGAGGCGCGCCACCACGAACTGGCGGTGGACCTGCCGCCCGGCCCGGTCCACGTGAACGGCGACCGCACACGGCTGGTGCAGGCGATCTCGAACCTGCTCAACAACGCCGCCAAGTACACCCAGCAGCACGGCGCCCTGCGCGTCACCCTTGCCGACGAGGCCGGCCGGGCCGCGGTATCGGTGCACGACAACGGCAGCGGCATCCCGCCCGCCCTGCTGCCGCACGTGTTCGACCTGTTCACCCAGGGCGAACGCACCCCGGAACGCGCCCAGGGCGGGCTGGGCCTGGGCCTGACCCTGGTGAAGAGCATCGCCCAGCTGCACGGCGGCGCGGTGGCCGCCGCCAGCGCGGGCCAGGGCCAGGGCAGCACCTTCACGATCTCGCTCCCGACCATCGCGCCGCCCGCCGAGCCGGCGCCGCCCGCGGACGGCGGCCAGTCCGCCGCGCCCGCGCCCGCGCTGCGCATCGTCGTGGTCGACGACAACCGCGACGCCGGCGCCTCGCTGGCCGCGGCGCTCGAAGCGCAGGGGCATACGGTCGACCTGTTCGACGACGCCGAGGCCCTGCTAGCGGCGGGCGATACGCTCGAAGCCGACGCCTACATACTCGACATCGGCCTGCCGCGCATCGACGGCTACGAGCTCGCGCGGCGCCTGCGCCAGCGTCCGGCCAGCGCCGGCGCGCTGCTGGTCGCCCTGACCGGCTACGGCCAGGCCCACGACTTCACGCTCTCGAAAGGCGCCGGCTTCGACCACCACCTGGTCAAGCCGGCCAACCTCGATCAGCTCGAGCGCATCCTGCACCAGCACGCGCTGCGCACGGCGCAAAGCGCCTGAGGCGGGCCGGGACGGCGCGGATCAGAACAGCGCGCCCTGGGTGCTCGTCAGGCGCGCGAAGCTGTCGTCCAGGAAGGGCAGGATGGCGTCGGCGATCGGTTCGAGCTGGCGCGTGAGGTAGTGCTCGTAGTCGATGGCCGCGCGCCGCGCCTCGAGCGGCTCGGGGCCGGCCAACGTCATCACGTAGCGGATCCAGCCGCCGTTGCGGTAGAGCGCCGGCCGTCCCTGGCGCAGGTGGAATTCGTCGGCCATGCGGGCGGCGCGCACGTGGGGCGGCACGTTGCGCTCGTAGTCCTCGAGCGGACGGCGCAGGCGCTTGCGGTAGACCAGCAGGTGGTCGAATTCGCCGCCCAGGGTGCGCGCCACGTAGTCGCGCACGTAATCCTCGTAGGGCTGGCCCTTGAACACGCGCAGGTAGAGCTCCTGCTGGAACCGCTGGGCCAGCGGGGTCCAGTCGGTGCGCACCGTTTCCAGGCCCTTGTAGACCATCTCCTCGCCGCCGTCCGGCGTGCCGACCAGGCCGGCGTAGCGCTTCTTGCTGCCTTCGTCGGAACCGCGCACGGTCGGCATCAGGAAGCGCCGGTAATGGGCCTCGTATTCCAGTTCCAGCACGCTGTCCAGGCCGAGTTCCTCGCGCAGGCTGCGGTCCCACCATGCATTCACGTGCGCGACCAGGGCGCGCCCGATGCGTTCGGCCTCGGCATCGTCGTGGGCGCGGCCCAGCCAGACGAAGGTGGAGTCGGTGTCGCCATAGATCACCTGGTAGCCTTCGGCCTCGATCAGCTCGCGGGTGCGGTGCATGATCTGGTGGCCGCGCATGGTGATCGAGGAAGCCAGGCGCGGATCGAAGAAGCGGCAGCCGGACGAGCCGAGCACGCCGTAATACGCGTTCATGATGATCTTCAGGGCCTGCGACAGCGGCGCGTTGCGTTCGCGCTTGGCGGCCTCGCGCCCCTCCCAGACCGCGCGCACGATGCCGGGCAGGCAGTGCCGGGTGCGCGAGAAGCGCGCGCCGCGAAAGCCCGGCACGGTCGCGGCCTCGTCCTCGCGCAGGCCTTCGATCAGGCCGACCGGGTCGATCAGGAAGGTGCGGATGATCGAGGGATACAGGCTCTTGTAGTCGAGCACCAGCACTGAATCGTAGAGGCCGGAACGCGAATCCATGACGAAGCCGCCCGGGCTGTCGCCGCCCGGCACGTCGCCGATGTTCGGCGCCACAAAGCCCTTGCGGTGCATCAGCGGGATGTACTGGTGCTCGAAGGCGGCTACCGAACCGCCGCTGCGGTCGGCCGCCAGCCCGGTCACGCTGGCGCGCTCCATGAGGAAGTCCAGCAGGCGGGTTTTCTCGAAGATGCGCGTGACCAGCTCGCAATCCTTCAGGTTGTAGCGCGCCAGCGCCGGCTTGTCCTCGGCGAACATGCGGTCGATCTCGGCCATGCGGTCGAAGGGATTGTCGATCGCCTTGCCCTCCCCCAGCAGCTGCTGGGCCACCGACTCCAGGCTGAACGAGGGGAAGCTCCAGGTGGCCGAGCGCAGCGCTTCGATGCCGTCGATGACCAGGCGGCCGGCGATGCAGATGAAGTAGTGTTCCTGCTTGCCGCCGTGCTCGCGCCATTCGATCGCGCTGCCGTCGCGCCCCAGGCGCAAGGGGCGGCCCAGCTTCACGGCATGCTCCTGCAGCACGCGCATGTCGAACTGGACCAGGTTCCAGCCGATCACCGCGTCCGGGTCGTGGGTGCGGAACCAGGCTTCGAGGCGTTCGAGCAGCTCGGCGCGGGTGGCGCAGTAGTCGAGCTCAAAACCGAGCGCGAAGTCCTCGCCGTCAGCGCTGCCGTTCGGCGGCCCCAGCATGTAGACCTGGCGCTGGCCGCAGCCTTCCAGGGCGATCGAGTACAGCTCGCCTTTCGAAGTGGTCTCGATGTCGAGCGACACCAGGCGCAGGGCCGGGCGGTAGCCGGGCGCCGGCTTGAGCTGGCCGGCGGACAGCAGGCGTGGATCGAGGGGATCCTGGTTGCCCGCGAAGCTGACCGGCGCGGTGATGAAGCGTTCCATCAGGTAGCGCTCGGGCGGGCGGATGTCGGCCTCGAACACGTCCACGCCCTGCTGGCGCAGGCGCTTTTCCAGGCGCAGCAGCTGGCGGTAGCCGCGGCAGTACAGGCCCAGCACGGGACGGTGGCGGAAGTCCGACAGCGCCAGTTCGCGCAGTTCCCAGCCGCGCTCGCCGCGCAGCACGAACTCGGCGGCCTCGCGCTGCTCCAGCGGCACGAAGGCGATCGCGGGCTGGGGCGCGACGCGCACGCGCCGCGGCCCCTCGTCGGTGGCGAGCCAGAAGTCGACCTCGACGCCGGCGTCGAGATCGTTCCAGTGCCGCGTCAGCAGGAAGCCCTGCCGCGCCGCTGCCCTGCCCTCCGCTGCCTCCGCCGTCATCTCGCTGCCATCCCCCGCAATCCGTTCTTCCGGGCCGCCGCGCCGGCGGCCCGGCAGGATTATACCCGCGCGATGCCGCGGGCCTGTCAGCCGTTCGCGGCGCGCCTTTCCTCCATCGGCGCCTGCACTTCGGTCCAGGCCTCGGGCTGGTCGAGCTTGAGGAGCTGGGTCGGGTAGGCGAAGGGAATGCCTTCGCTGTCGAAGCGCTCGAAGAGCAGCACGTTGATCGCCTGCTGCACGTCCATGTAGACATTGTAGTCGCCGGTCTTCACGTAGTAGACGGTCTCGAACTCGAGGGACGAGGTGCCGTAGCCCTTGAAGTGGGCGCGATCGAAGGTGGCCTGCTGCTGGGCCTCGACCGCTTCGCGCAGGATCTGCGGGATGAGCAGGACCTGGGCCTTGCTCACCTTGTAGGGAACGCGGATGGTGAACAGCACGCGCCGGCTCTGCATGTGCTTGTAGTTGCGGATCCGGCTCTTGAGCAGGTCGCTGTTCGAGAACACGATCTGCTCCCCGCCCAGGCTGCGCAGGCGCGTGGTCTTCAGGCCCACGTATTCGACCGTGCCGAGCACGTCGTCGACGATGATGAAGTCGCCTACCACGAAGGGCTTGTCTAAAACGATGGACAGCGAGGAGAACAAATCGCCCAGGATGTTCTGCATCGCCAGGGCCACCGCGATGCCGCCGATGCCGAGGCTGGCGACCAGGGTCGTGATGTTGACGCCGAAGTTATCGAGGATCATCAGGATGATCACCACCCACAGCGCCGTGCGGGCCACGAAGCCGAGGGCCGCGGTCGAGGTGGTGCTGGCCGCGTCCTCGGCGCTGCGCCGCAGGCGGTAGTGGTGGAACCAGCCCTTGATGCCGACGTCGCCCCAGCGCGCCGCCTGCAGCAGGAACACGGTGACCGACAGGTGCTGCAGGAAGACGCCGCTGCGCTCGGGAACCGCCAGCCCCTGGGAGCCGGCATACACGCCCATCAGCAGGATGAAGACGGGATGGGTGGCGGTGAGGATCTTGACGGCCAGGTCGTCGAGATAGGTCACCGTGTTCGGCGCGATATGGGCCAGGCGCCGCAGCAGCAGGGCCTTGGCGGCGTACAGCACCACGATCACCGCGACGGCGATGCCGAAGGCGAACAGCCAGGCCTGGAGGTCGTTGTTGGTCAGTAGATAACGCATGTTCATTCCTAGTTCTTGACAGTATTTACAGCGGGTATTCAAGCCGGGGCAGTCACGCCGCCTCGGCGCGGCCGGCGCCCGCTGCCTGGGCCGGTCCGGCCGCGCTGACGGCGGCGAGGAAGTCGTCGCCCCAGCGCGCGACGTCGTGCTCGGCGACGATCATGCCCATCCGCGCGGTGCGGTAGGCGCGCTCGTCCTCGCCCATGGACAGGGCCTGATGCAGTGCCGCCGTCATGGCGTTGGCATCGTAGGGATTGGTCAGCAGGGCGCCGTGCAGCTCGACCGCCGCGCCCGCGAACTCGGACAGGATCAGCACGCCGGAACTGCCCGATGCCTGCTTGGCCGCCACGAACTCCTTGGCCACCAGGTTCAGGCCGTCGCGCAGCGGCGTGATCCAGGCAATGTCGCAGGCGGCGTAATGGGCGATCACCTCGTCGAAAGGCAGGGAGCGGTAGAAGTAGCGCACCGGCACCCAGTCCAGCGTGGAGTAGCGTCCGTTGATCCGGCCGACGGTGCGGTCGACCTCGACGCGCAGGCTTTCGTAGATCTCCATGCCCGGGGCGGCCGGCGTGATGATGTTCAGGAGCGTCACCTTGCCGATGTGTTCGGGATGGTTCTCCAGCAGGCGTTCGAAGGCCTGGAGCTTTTCCAGCGTGCCCTTCACATAGTCGAGCCGCTCGATCGAGACGATGCCGGTCACCTCGCCCAGGTAGTCGCGCACCGCCTGCGCCTCGCGCTGCACCGCCGGCGACGCGACCAGGTCCGCGATCATGGCCGCGTCGGTGCCGACCGGGTGCGCGCCCAGCGCCACCCGGCGGCCGCCGGCCACGATCGCGGTGCTCACCGTATCGACGCCCAGCGCGCAGCCATAGGTCAGGAAGCGCGGCGCGCACGGGGCGGCGCCGCAGACCTCGACCGCCGCGAACGAACGCACCGCGTCGACGAAATTCTCGACGTAGCGCGGGATATGGAAGCCTACGTAGTCGCACTGGAGCAGGCTGCCGATGATGTCGCGCCGCCAGGGCAGGATGTTGAAGACGTCGCTGGACGGGAAGGCCGTGTGGTGGAAGAAGGCGATGCGCAAGTCGGGGCGCAGCGGCCGCAGGAAGGCCGGCACCATCCACAGGTTGTAGTCGTGGACCCAGACCACGGCGCCGTCTTCTGCTTCGCGCGCGGTCCGTTCGGCGAACAGCCGGTTCACCTCCAGGAAGCGCTCCCAGTGGGCCTGCCTGAACTCGGCCTTGTCCGGGAAGGAGAAGATGATGGGCCAGAACGCCTCTTTCGAGAACTTCTTGTAGAAGATGTCGATATCCTCGGCCGTGAGCGCGATGCGCGACGCCTTCAGGTGCGGATAACGCTCGGGATCGACCGCGACATCGCTGTCGAAGCCTTCGGGCGCACGGCTCGGCTGCTCCGACCAGGCGACCCAGGCCCCGCGGCGCGCGCCGGCGAAGAAGCGCAGCAGGGTCGGAATGATCCCGTTCGGGCTGCGCGGACGGCGCCGCCGGAGCTCGCCGTCTTCGATCACTTCGTCGAACGGCAGCCGGTGGTAGACCATCACCAGGCTGGCCTTGCCGCTGGGCGCGAGCGGCGCCGGCGCCGCACCGCCATCGCGCAGCGCCCCATGGTGGGCCAGTCCCTCGAGGATGCCGTCGCAGCCCTCGCCGGCGGCGACATGGACCAGCGGACGCTTGCGCACCGCCTCGACCAGCGCCGGCTCGGCGCTGCCGACCACGATGCCGCGCAGCCCGGTCTCGAACATCGACAGGTCGTTCAGCGTGTCGCCCGCCACCACGATGGTCGAGGGATCGAAGCCGACCGCCTCGGCCAGGCGCAACAGCGCCGGTCCCTTGCCGACGCCGCGCGGCAGCACGTCGAGGTAGCGGCCGGCCGAGAGCAGCAGGTCGCAGCCGAGCGCGTCCACCTGGGCGCGCAGCGCCGGTGTGACGTCCCCCGCGCCGACCAGGAAGGAGCAGCGCCGCTCCTGGGGCACGCTCTGGCGCCGCAGGCCGGGAAAACCGGCCAGCGCCCTGAGCACCGCCTGCGAGCCGGGCCAGCGCGCGGCGATCTCCTGCTGGATGTCGCCGACCGGGCGCAGCCCGCCGTCGACGACGGTGGCGCCGACATCGGCGATGATGTAGTCGGGAACCGGGATCGTGGGATCGCTCAGGAGCGGCAGGATGGTCTCGAGGGCGCGGCCGGTGACGAAGACCAGTTTCGCGCCCCCCTCCCGCGCATGGAACAGCTCGCGCACACGGCGCCGGGCTTCGGGGCTCCCGGCCAGCAGGGTGCCGTCGAGATCGGTGGCCAATACAAATTGGTTCGGTTGCAGGCGCGAGGCCCAGCGTGGTGCTACTACAGTCATCGTCTTCGTCCTTTCAGAGCGATGCGCTCGGCGCTGCTGCGCCGACCTGGTGGGCGTGCGGGGTGAACCGCACAAGGCGAACACAATCGGATCCGGCGCCCGGGTGCCGGGCGCGGCGATTGCCAGGAAAGTGGGAACGGGCGTGGCCCGCTGTAGTGGAACGCGGCGGTGTGGCCGGGTTAACAGAAAAGTATTGTAACGGCTGAGATGCATTTGTACAAATGTAGATTCCAAACCGAACTGCATGCAACGTGCTGTGTTACGCGCCCTACTGCCCGCAACGGGCCAGGCGTCGCCCATGCGCCTCATCGCGTTTGTGACTTTGATTTATCTCAAACCCGCGCATCCTTACACGGCGAGACTGTGCCTTTCGACGACGGGCGATGGAGGACGGGAGATGATGCGCGGCGACACTGGCGGCGGCCGGATGCAGGTCATCGGCAGCGCCATGCGGCACGCACGCAAGACCTTGTGCAGCCGGATCGAACAGCTCGCGACCGCGCCGCACGACGCCTTCGTCGCCGCCTGGCCGCTGCTGGTGGCCGAGGTCGAGGCGGTCTTTCGCCACGAGGAAGCGCTGATGGAAGCGGCCGGCTATGGCGGCCTGCAGGCCCACCTGGCCGACAATGCGCTCGCCCTGTGCGCCCTGCACCGCGTCACGCCCCAGGTCGAGGCCGGCGACACGGCGCTCGGCCGCGAAGCCCTGGGCGCCCTCGCCGCCATCCTCTCGCTGCACCGCTTCACGGCCGACCTGGCCGTTATCGGCGCCGGCGCAGGCGCGCGCAGGCCGGCCGGCGCCCCGCCGCGCTTCACGCGCCACGTGCGCCCGATCGCGCTCCAGCCTTTCCCGCGCCGCGCTCCCGGCGGCGGCACGGGCCGCTGACGCGGGAGCCCGGGAACGGCGCGGAACACGCGATTCCATGAGGAGAGCCCCATGTACCGACGCATCCTGGTGCCAACCGACGGTTCCGAGATCTCGTCCGTCGCCGTCGAGGCGGCGATTGCCTTCGCCAGGATCTGCGGCGGCGACATCGTCGCGCTGTCGATCGCGCAACCGGAGCCGGTGATGCTGACGGCCGAGGGCGCGCTCGCGAGCGGCGAATTCCAGGTCGATGTCCTGTTGGAGCAGGCCCGGCGCCAGGTCGACCGCGTGGCCGAGGCCGCCGCCAGGGCCGGGGTGCCGTGTACGCCCGTGACCGGCTACGGCTACTCGCCCGCGGACGAGATCGTCGAGGCGGCCAGGCGCCATGGCTGCGACCTGGTGTTCATGGCTTCGCATGGACGGCGCGGCCTGAGCCGGCTGATCGCCGGCAGCGTGACCCAGCGGGTGCTGGCCTACGCGCCGGTGCCGGTGATGGTCTACCGTCCCCACCTGGCGCATGCGCAGGAGGAACAGGCCCGCCCTCCGGCGCCAGCCGGTACGGGAGCCGCCGGCTGATCGCCTGGCACGAACCGGCAATGCTGTCGAGCCTGCTACGCAAGCCGGATGTGCGCGGCCTGCCGAATTTGATCCAGATCATGGCGACGAACCCGTCGGGGGAACAGACTGCCCTCATCGCCGCGCCGGATCGGCAGCGCCATCCTGACGTTTCGCCCAGGCGCGGCAGGGGGATGCATGTTCAAGAGAATACTGATTCCCACCGACGGGACCGCGGCCTCGATGGCCGCCGTCGACGCCGCGATCGACTTTGCGCACGCCAGCGGCGCCGAAGTCGTCGGCCTGCACGTCACGCCCCTGCGCCCCCTCTTCAGCGAAGTGCTCGGTGTCCTCACCGCGCCCGAGGCTGAAGAAACAGCCCGGGAATGCCTCGCCTACGTCGAACGCCGCGCGGCCCAGGCCGGCATCGGCGCGACCTTGTCGACCAGGCGCGCGGACTCCCCGGCGGACGCGATCGTCGCGGCGGCGCGCGAGCTGCACTGCGACCTGATCGTCATGGGCACGCGCGGCCGCGGCCAGGCCAGCGCCCTGCTGCTGGGCAGCCAGACCCAGGGGGTGCTGGCGCACAGCGCGATTCCCGTCATGGTCGTGCCGCGCGCCCGCGGCGCAGCCCACTGAGCCAGCCATGCTGGGCAAGACCGCCCCGCCGCATGCCGGCCGGCCGCCGCGCACGACAGACCGGCGACGCCGACAGGCCGTACGCCGGCGCGCCGGCGCCCCGACACCGGCGCCCGCCCCCTGAACGCCCACCCCGGAATGCCGAGAAAAGGATACGCCATGTACAAGACCATCATCGTTCACGTCGACGACAGCCCGCTCCTCGACGCGCGCCTGCAGGCCGCCGCCTGGCTCGCGAACGCGCACCAGGCCCACCTGGTCGGCGCCGCCGCCACCGGCATGTCCTGGCCGGCCTACGCCATGCTCACCGGCTCGATGGCGGTGGCGCCGGGCGACGAATACGATGCCCTGCGCGCCCAGGGGCGCCAGAGCCTGGCGCGCTTCGCCGCGCGCGCGCGCCAGCTCGGCGTGGAATCGTTCGAGGAGCGCCTGGTCGAGGACGAAAACCGCGACGCCCTGCTGCTGCAGTCGCGCTACGCCGACCTGGTCGTCACCGGCCAGGACGCGCCGAACGCGGGCTCGGTGCGCGGCCTGCCCCAGTACCTGGCCCTGCACGGGCCGCGTCCGGTGCTGGTGGTGCCGCCCGCCTACGCCGGCGCGCCGGTCGCCGACAGCATCGTGGTCGGCTGGGACGGCAGCGTGCCGGCGCTGCGCGCCATCGCCGGCGCCCTGCCGCTGCTCGAGCGCGCCGCCAGCGTGCGCCTGGCCCTGGTCGACCCTGACCGCGAGTCCGGACTGCACGGCGACGAACCCGGCGCCGACATGGCGCTCTACCTGGCCCGCCACGGCGTGCAGGTCGAGGTCGTCGTCGAGCGCGGCAAGGCGCCCGCCGGCCAGGCGCTGCTCGGCATCGCCGAGGCCGCTGGCGCGGGCCTGCTCGTCACCGGCGCCTTCGGCCACAGCCGCTACCGCGAAATCGTGCTCGGCGGCGTCACCCGCATCCTGCTCGAGCGCGCCCCGCTCCCGATCCTGTTCGCGCACTGAGGCCGCCATGAACCAGCCGGCCTTTCCCGCCGCCAGCGTGCTCGAGCGCGACGCCAGCGCCTGGCAGGGCACGCACCACCGCTATCCCGAAACCGAGGTCGAGCATGCGGCGGCCGACCTGGCGCTGCACGCCTGGCTCGGACGCTTCACCGGCCACGTGTCGCCGGCCGCGCTGGCCCTGGCCTGGCTCGACTGGACCAGCCACCTGCTGCTCTCGCCCGACAAGCAGGCGGAGCTGACAACGCATGCCTGGTCGGCGGCCACGCGCTGGCTGCACTACTGCGCCGGGGCCGCCACCGCCAACCTGGCCGGGCCGGTGGCCCCGCTGGCCCAGGACAAGCGCTTCGTCGATCCGGCCTGGCACCGCTGGCCCTGGAACGCCCTCAGCCAGGGCTTCCTGCTGCAGCAGCAGTGGTGGCACCGGGCGACGAGCAGCGTGCGCGGCATGTCGCAGCACCATGCCGATGTCGTCACCTTCATCGCGCGCCAGCTGCTCGACTGCGTGGCGCCGTCGAACTTCGTCTCCACCAACCCGGTCGTGCTGGAGGAGACCTGCGCGCGCGGCGGCATGAACCTGGTCGGCGGCGCCGCACGGGCGCTGGGCGACGCCTGGCGCGCGGCGAGCGGCCAGGCCGCCCCCAGCCTGGTCCCGGGGCGCGAGGTCGCGACCACGCCGGGCGAGGTGGTGCTGCGCAACGGCCTGATGGAGCTGCTGCGCTACGACCCGGTCACCCCGCAGGTGCATGCGACGCCGCTCCTGGTCGTGCCGGCCTGGATCATGAAGTACTACATCCTCGACCTGTCGCCGCACAACTCCCTGGTGCGCTACCTGGTCGAGCACGGCCATACCGTCTACGTCATCTCCTGGAAGAATCCGGACGCCGGCGACCGCAAGCTCGGACTCGAGGATTACCGCCGGCTCGGCATCATGGAAGCGCTCGACGCCATCGTGCGCGAGACCGGCGCGCCGCGCGTCAACGCCTGCGGCTACTGCCTCGGCGGCACCCTGCTCGCGATCGCGGCGGCGGCCATGGCGCGCGAACACGACTGGCGCCTGGCCAGCATCACCCTGCTGGCGGCCCAGGTCGACTTCACCGAGCCCGGCGAACTCTCGCTCTTCATCGACGACAGCGAGGTCAGCTTCCTGGAAGCGGCCATGTGGCGCCAGGGCTACCTCGACACGCGCCAGATGGCCGGCGCCTTCCAGCTCCTGCGCACCAACGACCTGATCTGGTCGCGCCGGCTGCGCCACTACCTGCTCGACCTGCCCGAACGGGAAACCGACCTGATGTCCTGGAACGCCGACGCGACCCGCATGCCCTACCGCATGCACTCGGAATACCTGCGCCGCCTGTTCCTGAACAACGACCTGGCGAGCGCCCGCTACCTGGTCGACGGCAAGCCGGTGGCGCTGACCGACATCGAGGCGCCCATCTTCGCGGTCGGCACCCGAACCGACCACGTCGCGCCCTGGCGCTCGGTCTACAAGATCGGCCTGCTCACCGACGTCGAGGTGAGCTTCCTGCTGACCTCGGGCGGCCACAATGCGGGCGTGGTGGCGCCCCCGGGCGGCGCCGGGCGCGGCTACCAGCTTTCCACCCAGGGGCACGACGCGCCCTACATCGACCCCGAGCGCTGGCAGCGCGAAGCGCCGGTCGTCGAAGGCAGCTGGTGGCCGGCCTGGGAAGCCTGGCTGGCCCAGCGCGCCGGGCCCCTGGTCGATGCCCCTGTCGCCAGGCCGGGACTTGGGCCCGCGCCGGGGCGTTACGTGCTGGCCCCCTAGCCCAGGACATCCTCGATGACCATGGCAAAGCTCCGGAAAACGGCGCTGCGGGTTTCGCACAAATGACGCCGCCCGCTACTGCGACGGACGCTGCCCCTGATTAGGTCCGGCCAGGATCACGCATGGCCGACCCCGGCGCTGCTGTACATCCTTTCGAAATCTGCGATCGGCACAGGCCTGCCGAGCAGATAGCCCTGCAGCGCGCCGCAGCCGCCGCCGACCAGGAAGTCATGCTGGGCCTGATGCTCCACCCCTTCGGCGACGATGTCGAGCTTGAGCTTGCGCGCCAGGGCGATGATGGCCTCGACGATCGGCGCGGCGTCCGGATCGAGATGCACGTCGTGCACGAAGGAGCGGTCGATCTTCAATGCCGCCAGCGGAAAGCGGCGCAGGTAGGCCAGCGACGAGTAGCCGGTACCGAAGTCGTCCAGCGAGAAATGCACGCCGTGGCCACACAATTCGAGCATGCGGGCGATGATCTCCGCGACGTTTTCGGCAAACACGCTTTCGGTCAGCTCCAGGCAAAGCCGGTCGGGCGGCGCGCCGCTGTCGCACAGGGCGCGCACCACCCGATCGGGAAAGTCGACGGCACGCATCTGGTGCACGCTGACGTTCACGGCGAGCTTGATCCTGCCGAGCACACCGTCGCCCCGCCAGCGCGCGAGCGCGCGGCAACTTTCCTCCAGCACATGCTGGCCCAGCGGGACGATCAGGCCCGAGCTTTCGGCCAGGCCGATGAAGTGGTCGGGGCCCAGCAGCACGCCATCGGCGCGGCGCCAGCGCACCAGCACCTCGGCGCCGAGCAGGGTTCCCGCGCCGGAAAACTGAGGCTGACAGTACAGCACGAACTGGTGCGCCGACAGCCCATCGCGCAAGGCGCGCTCGAGCGCCGCCTGGTGCTCGGCCGATGCCTGCATGTCAGGGTCGAAGAAACGCGCGGTGTTGCGCCCCTCGGACTTCGCCCGGTACATGGCCAGGTCGGCCTGCTTGAGCAGGGTCTCGATGTCGGTCGAGACGCCGTCGAACAGCACCACCCCGATGCTGGGCGTGCTGGAGAACAGCCGGCCCTCGAGATAGTAGGCCTGGCCCAGGGCCAGCCGCAGCTTCTCGAGCACATGGTTCGCCTCCGCGACCGCTTGCCCGGCTTCTTTGCCGAGGTCCTCGAACACGATCACGAACTCGTCGCCGCCCAGGCGCGCCAGGTGATCGCTGTGGCGCAAGGTATGGCGCAGGCGCTCGGCCACCTGGCGCAGCAGCATGTCGCCGACGTCGTGGCCCATGGTGTCGTTCAGGAGCTTGAAGTTGTCGAGGTCGAGAAAGACCACCGCGCCGAAGCAGCGGGAGCGCTGGCTGCGGGCCAGCGCCTTGTCGAGTTCCTCCACCAGCAGGCGGCGGTTCGGCAGGCCGGTGAGATGGTCGAAATAGGCCAGCTCGTAGATGCGCCGCTCGGCGAGCTTGCGCTCGGTGAGGTCGGTATTGGTGCCGGAGAGACGCAGGGCCTTGCCGTTCGCATCGCGCAGGACGAAGCCGCGCGACAGGATGGGCACGTAGTGGCCGTCGCGGTGGCGCAGGCGCAGCTCGATGCCGTAGCTTTCGCGCCGGCTGGCGAGCAGCTCGGCCAGGAAGCCGTTCGCCCGCGGCCGGTCGTCGGGGTGGGTCAGCTCGTACCAGAGCGCGCGGTCGCGCGGCAAGGCGTCCGGCGTGTAGCCCAGCATGTCCCACCAGCGCTCGGAGTAATACACTTCACCGGTCACGAAGTCGTAATCCCAGGGCGCATCGGTCGAACCGCGCAGCACCAGGCGCAGCCGCTCTTCCGATTTCTGCAGACGCTGCTCGGCTTCCTTGAGCGCCGTGCAGTCGGTAAAGCACACCACCACCTGGCGTAGCTCGCCGAGCTCGTCGAATTCCGGATAGGCGTTGCAGATCAGCCAGCGCACCGGCTGGCTTGCGTCGGGCGCGACACCGATAATTGTCTGCAGCAACTTGCGGCGTGTACGCAACACCACGTTCACGGGGAACTGGTCCGGCCGCATCGGGCTGGCGTCGGCGCGCAGGAGCCTCCACGCGTCGGCAATCATGTCGATGCCTTGCAGCTGCTCGGCGCTGCGCTCGACGAGCTCGCAGGCAAGCCGGTTGGCGGCGAGGATGCGGCCGTCGGCGCCGTGCACGACGACGCCTGCCGGGAGATGCTCGAGCAGTTCGTCGAGCCGAGGCTGGAGGTCTGCGGCAGTGTTCGATGTCATGGTGGCGACTGCGGGAGCGTTGGCGGCCTTGCGAAAAATAGTAGCACGGCCTGCCGGCGCTGCGCGGTGCAGCGCCGCGCGCTGCTGTTCTACGCGGCCGCCACCACCCGCAACGCGCCGACCGCGGCGGCGGAGCGAGTGGTGAATCGGATGCCGGACCGGCCGCACTTCCGGCGCGCCGCGGTATCTAACGCCTTTCATGCCGGACCATCGTTCTCGTTCCAGACCCAGGGAGCCCATCATGATCAGGATCGCCATCGAAATGCCGGCCGTCGGAGAATGCTCCGTCGGCGAGTGCGCCTACAATGCCGACAACGCCTGCCACGCCAGGGCGATCACGGTCGGGGACGGTGTCCATGCCGGGTGCGACACCTACCTGGTCGCCACGCCCCATTCGCGCGCCACCGAGCGCCATGCCGGCGTGGGCGCCTGCAAGGTGTCGAACTGCCGGCACAACGACGACTACGAATGCATGACCGAGCGCATCGCGGTCGGCCATGCCAGCCATGCGGTGTCCTGCCTGACCTATCAGCCGCGGCCGGCGTCCTGAAGCGGCCCGGGCAGGCCCATGCCCGTCCCACCCTTTCCGGCCCCCCGGCCGGGGAACCGGCGCGCGTCCATCTCCCGCATCGCCCCGCTGCCGGCAGGAAGCGGGCGCAAGGGATTTCTGTTGTAATGTAGGCCAGGTCAACCAACAGGACAGAAGGAATCAAGCAATGAGTATGCGGAATTGGCGGCCTCGCGCAGCATCGGCGCCCACGACGGGAGCCTGGCCGGGCGGGGTTGCGTGCCGGCCTGGCGAAACAGGCTGCCCCGGAACCCACCGTCCCCGGCGCTGCCGGGCCCGGCAGTCATGAGCGGGGCGCCGACGATGCGGCCGACGAATCCGCGCGACCTGCTGCTGAAGATGTTCGAAGCCGCCGTCGAGGCGGCCCAGCCGGAACACTGCATCCCGCCCAACCTGCTTCCTTACCATGCGGCGGCCGGCACAGGGCGGGTGCTCGTGATCGGCGCCGGCAAGGCCTCGGCCGCGATGGCCCAGGCCGTTGAGCGGCACTGGCCCGGACCGCTGTCCGGACTGGTCGTGACCCGCTATGGCTACGCGGTCCCCTGCGAGCGCATCGAGATCGTCGAGGCGGCGCACCCGGTGCCGGACGCCGCCGGCCTGGCGGCCGCGCAGCGCATGATGGAACTGGTGCGCGGCCTGGGGCCGGACGACACCGTGATCTGCCTGATCTCGGGCGGCGGCTCCTCGCTGCTGCCGCTGCCGCTGGAAGGCATCACCCTCGAAGACAAGCAGGCGGTGAACCGCGCCCTGCTGGCGTCGGGCGCGACCATCAGCGAGATGAACTGCGTGCGCCGCCACCTGTCGAGCATCAAGGGCGGACGGCTGGCCGCGGCCTGCCATCCGGCGCGCGTGCTCACCCTCATGATTTCCGACGTCCCCGGCGACAACCCCTGCGACATCGCCTCCGGGCCGACGGTGGGCGACCCCAGCACCTGCGCCGACGCGCTGGCGATCGTGCAACGCTACGGCATCGAACTGCCCGCGAACGTGCGCGCCCTGCTGGAAAGCGGCGCCGGCGAATCGGTCAAGCCGGGCGATCCGCGCCTGGCCAGGTGCGAGACGCGCATGATCGCGACCCCGCAGATGGCGCTGGAAGCGGCAGCCGCGGTGGCGGTTGACGCCGGCATCACGCCCCACATCCTCGGCAATGCGATCGAAGGCGAGGCGCGCGACGTCGGCAAGGCCATGGCCGGCATCGCCCGCCAGGTCGCGCAGCATGGCCAGCCCTTCACCCCGCCCTGCGTGCTGCTGTCGGGCGGCGAGACGACGGTGACCGTGCGCGGCAAGGGACGCGGCGGACGCAACGTCGAGTTCCTGCTGTCCCTGGGCCTGGCCCTCGAAGGCCGCGCCGGCATCCATGCGCTGGCGGGCGACACCGACGGCGTCGACGGCCAGGAAGAGATCGCGGGCGCGCTGCTGGCGCCGGACACGCTGGCCCGGGCCTGGGAACGCGGCATCCGGCCGGCCGACGCCCTGCAGGACAACGACGGCCACGGCTTCTTCGGCGCGCTGGGCGATTCAGTCGTTACCGGGCCGACGCTCACCAATGTGAACGATTTCCGGGCGGTGCTGGTGCTGGGCGACGACTAGTTTTCGCAGCACGCCCGCCCAAAAAAACGGCGGCACCTCGGTGCCGCCGTTTTCATGTGCGCGCCGCTGCGCGCAGCGGTGCTGTCAGCGCACCCCGGCCACCGCCAGCGCCGTCATGTTGACGATGCGGCGCACGGTCGCGCTCGGGCTGAGGATGTGCACCGCCTTGGCGGCGCCCAGCAGGATGGGGCCGACGGTGACGCCCTTGCCGGCCGCGACCTTCAGCACGTTGAACAGGATGTTCGCGGCGTCCAGCGACGGCATGACCAGCAGGTTGGCGCTGCCGGCAAAGCCGCCCGCGTCCGCGGCGCCCTCGGGCTGGTAGAGGCGGCGGATTTCTTCCGACAGCGCGGCGTCGCCGTGCACCTCGCCGATCAGGGCCAGTTCCGGCGCGCTCCGCGCCAGCAGTTCGCGCGCTTCGCGCATCTTGCGCGCCGACGGACGCTCGGACGAGCCGAAGATCGAATGCGAGAGCAGCGCGGCCTTGGGCTCGAGGCCGAAGTGGCGCAGTTCGGTCGCGGCCAGGCGCGTGATGGCGGCCAGTTCTTCGGCCGACGGATTGTCGTTGACGTAGGTGTCGGTGATGAACAGGGTCATCTTGTCCAGCACCAGCGCATTCATCGCCGCCAGCGCGCCTGCGCCCGGCGCGGTGCCGATCACGTCGCGCACGTGGCCCAGGTGGCTGTCGTAGCTGCCGGCCATGCCGCAGATCAGCGCGTCCACCTGGCCCGACTGCAGCAGGCGCGTGCCCTGCAGGGTGGCGTCGCCGCTGCCGTCCGGCTCGGCCAGCACGTAGTCGACGTCGCGCTTCAGGCGCAGGCCCGACTGCTTCACGGCCTGCTCGACGGCTTCGGCCGTGCCGATCAGGACCGGCTGGGCCAGGCCCTCGTCGACCACGGTCTGCACCGCGCGCAGGACGCGCTGGTCGGCGCCCTCGGCGTAGGCCACGCGGCGCCGGGTGGCCTTGGCCTTGGCGAACACGGGCTTCATGAAGAAACCGGTGTGGTAGATCATCTCGCCCAGGCGCTGGCGGTAGCCGTCCATGTCGGCGATCGGACGCGTGGCCACGCCGGAGTCGGCTGCGGCTTGCGCGACGGCCGGCGCGATGGCGGCCATCAGGCGCGGATCGAAGGGCTTGGGGATGATGTAGTCGGGACCGAAGCTCAGGTCCTGGCCGGCATAGGCTTCGGCCACAGTGTCGTTGGCTTCGGCCTCGGCCAGGCGCGCGATCGCGCCGACGCAGGCCAGCTTCATCTCGTCGGTGATGCGGGTCGCGCCGCAGTCGAGGGCGCCGCGGAAGATGTAGGGGAAGCACAGCACGTTGTTGACCTGGTTCGGGTAGTCCGAACGGCCGGTGGCGACGATGCAGTCGGGACGGGCGGCCTTGGCCACTTCCGGGCGGATTTCCGGTTCCGGATTGGCCAGGGCCAGGATGACCGGACGGTCGGCCATGGTCTTGACCATGTCGGCAGTCAGGACGCCCGCCGTCGAGCAGCCGAGGAAGACGTCGGCGCCGTTGACGATGTCGGCCAGGGTGCGCGCCGACGTATCCTGTGCATAGCGCGCCTTGTTGGCTTCCATGTTGGCCTCGCGGCCCTGCCAGATCACGCCCTTCGAGTCGGTGACGAAGATGTTTTCCTGCTTGACGCCCAGGCTCACCATCATGTCCAGGCAGGCGATCGCCGCCGCGCCGGCGCCGGAGGCGGCCAGCTTGACGCTGCCGATATCCTTGCCGACCACCTTCAGGGCGTTGAGCAGGGCCGCGCTCGAGATGATCGCGGTGCCGTGCTGGTCGTCGTGGAAGACCGGGATGTTCATGCGCTCGCGCAGCTTCTTCTCGATGTAGAAGCACTCGGGCGCCTTGATGTCCTCGAGGTTGATGCCGCCGACGGTCGGCTCGAGCATGGCGATGGCGTCGACCAGCTTGTCCGGATCGTTCTCGGCCAGTTCCAGGTCGAACACGTCGACGCCGGCGAATTTCTTGAACAGGCAGCCCTTGCCTTCCATCACAGGCTTCGAAGCCAGCGGTCCGATGTTGCCCAGGCCGAGGACGGCGGTCCCGTTGCTGATCACGGCCACCAGGTTGCCGCGCGAGGTATAGTCGGCCGCCGTTGCCGGGTCGGCTGCGATTTCCTCGCAGGCATAGGCCACGCCCGGCGAATACGCCAGGGACAGGTCGCGCTGGTTGGACAGGGGCTTCGTCGCTACGACCTCGATCTTGCCGCGCACCGGGGAGCGGTGGTATTCGAGCGCGTCAGCGCGCAGTTGGGTGTCGTCGGAGTCGCTGAATTTGCTGTCACTAGTCATGTTGTTCCTAATTTGATTTGGCAATGCGTACTCTACCTGGCGCTGTGGCTGCCCCAGCGTCGCCGGCAAGCGCCCGCCGTTACGGTGCGCAGGTGTGGTTCAATGTTATCGCAAGACCCGCCGCTCAGCCCAGGAAAAGTAGTATCTGGGCTGCAAGTTTAACCGATGGGCAAAATTTTCGTCGGCGCAGGCCGATTTTGGCCAGCGTTTACGCGCGGGAATCCGACACGGCAGTTTGGGACGTCGACGATGTCGCGGCCGGAAGCGGCCGGAGGGGGACGAGGGAAGGATGGGGAGGCGCGAAGCGCCGGGGGGAGGACGATGGCGCGGCCGGCTGGGGCCGGCCGCGCCATCGTGAAGAGAGGATCTATTCCTTGATCGCTTATTCCTTGATCGCTTATTCCTTGATCGCTTCGAGGGCGATATCGATGCGCACCTCGTCGCTCACGCCGGGCGCGTACTTGCCCGCGTTGAATTCGCTGCGCTTGATGGTGGTGGTGGCATTCGCACCGATCGCGTCCTTCTTCAGCATCGGGTGCGGCATGGCCTGGAAGGAGGTGACGCTCAGGGTCACGGGTTTGGTGACGCCCTTGATGGTCAGCTGGCCTTCGATGGTCGACGGCTTGTCGCCCTCGAAGTTCACCTTCGTGGACTTGAAGGTCGCCGTCGGATACTTGGCGGTATCGAGGAAGTCCGCAGCCTGGATGTGCTCGTTAAACAGCGGGAAGCCCGTGTTCACCGACTTCATGTCGATCACGATGTCGACGCTGCCGGTCTTCGCCGCCTTGTCGAACACCACCTTGCCGCTGGTCTTGTCGAAACGCGAGAGCTGGGTCGAGAAGCCCATGTGGTTGTAGGAGAAGCGCGGGTAGGTGTGGGCCGGGTCGAGGGCATAGGTCTCGGGCGCGGCGAAGGCCGGCGCGCAGACGGCCAAGGCGACGGCGCTTGCGGAAATCAGTTTGATCAGTTGCTTCATGGTGGGTCCTTTTCAAGTAAAAATAGTCATGCGAAAGCGTAGGCGTCCATCGCCAGCACCCCATGCTCGAAGCTGGTGTGCAAGCGGCTTGCGCGGGCCCGGGGGCCGGCCGCGCCCATGGCGACGAACAGCGGCAACAGGTGTTCCTCGGTCGGGTGGTTGCGCTCGGCGTGGGGCGCCGCACGGCGGTAGTCGAGCAAGGCCGCGCGGTCGCTGGCGTCCAGGCGCGCCTTCATCCACTGCTCGAATCCGCTGACCCAGTCCGGCGCCGGCGCGTCGATGGCCTGGCCCCTGAACTCGTAGAGGTTGTGGGTCAGCGAACCGGAGCCGACGACCAGCACCCCTTCGCTGCGCAGCGCGGCCAGCGCCAGGCCCAGGCGCTCGTGCCCGGCCGGGCTGGCGCCGCGCACGATCGAGAGCTGGGCGACGGGAATGTCGGCGCTTGGGTACATCAGCGACAGCGGCACCCAGGCGCCGTGGTCGAGCCCGCGCACCGCGCTGCGGCCGACGGCGATGCCCGCTTCTTCGAGCAGGGCGGCGGCGCGTTCCGCCGCGGCCGGCGCCCCGGGCGCGGGATATTCGATCTCGAACAGGGCGCGCGGGAAGCCGCCGAAATCATGGATGGTCTCGGGCTGCGCGGCCAGGCTGACGGCCGGCGCATGCATGGTTTCCCAGTGCGCCGAGACGGCGAGGATCGCCTCGGGCCGCGGCAGCGACGCGCCCAGGCCCTGCAGGAAGCGCCGCGCGGGCGTGTCCTGGATCGCCAGCATGGGCGAACCATGGGAGAGGAAAAGCGTGGGCAAGGCTTGCATGTCGGGTCCTGTTCGAAGGCAGCGCGGTCGCGCCAACAGGAAGCATCATATTCTTGCGGACCGCATCGATAAAGCCATCCAGATGGGCAAGACTGTTCCACAAAACGAAACAATCGCTTCAATCCCAATCCGGCTCGGCAAAGGCGTCGACCAGGAAATCGATCAGCAGGCGCAGCTTGGGCGACACGAACTTGCGCGAGGGGTAGACCGCATGGATCCCGAGTTCGCCGGAGCGGTAGCCCGGCAGGACTTCGCGCAGGGTCCCCTGGGCCAGGTCCTGGCCGACGATGAAGGTCGGCTGGAGAATGATGCCCTGGTGCTGCAGGGCCGCCGCGCGGCAGGTGTCGCCGTTGTTGGTGCGCATCCGGGGCACGACCTTTACCGTGGCCTCGCCGGCCGGTCCGCTGAAGCTCCAGTTCTCGCCGCTGGCGGACAGGCTGTAGGAAATCACGTCGTGGCCCAGCAGGTCGCGCGGGTGGACCGGCTCGCCGCGCCGCGCCAGGTAGTCGGGCGAGGCGCACACGACCATCCGCGTGCTGGCGATCTTGCGGCCGATCAGGGAAGACGGCGCGAGCTGGCCGATGCGCACCGCGGCGTCATAGCCCTCTTCCACCAGGTCGGCCACGCGGTCGGACAGGGTGATGTCGAGCGCAAGCTTGGGGTGCCGCGCCATGAAGGCCGGCCACAGCGGCGCCAGGTGCATGAGGCCGAAGGTGACCGGCACGTTCAGCTTGAGCAGGCCCGTCGCTTCGCCGACACGCGAGGAAATCTCGGCCTCGGCCTCGTCGAGATTGCCCAGCAGCTCGCGGCAGCGCGCGTGGAAGATCTCGCCTTCGCCGGTGGGCGAGAGCCTGCGCGTGGTCCGGTGCAGCAGGCGCACACCCAGGCGCTCTTCGAGTTCCGCCACATGGCGCGAGACGGCGGCCTTCGACATGCCGAGCACGTCCGCGCCGGCCGTGAAGCTGCCGGCCTCGACGATGGCGGCAAAGACTTTCATTTCGAGGAAGCGGTCCAATTTATCGCCCATAGCAACAATGGCGCGATTATACGACTATTGTTTCATACAGCGATTCAATCCGGAACAGCCCGCGAGCATGCTTCGCTTGCGCCGCGGCGGCAATGAAAAAGGCCGGCATCGCTGCCGGCCTTGCGCATTCCGCTGGGTCTGGCCGGAACGACTACTGGTTCCGTGCTTCCGCGTCGATCCGCGAGTTCGCCGCGGTATCGCGCATGAACCAGCAGACCGCCAGGGTGCAGGCGATCACGCCCGTGGCATACCAGTAGAAGCCGCTCTCGATGCCGGCGGACTTGAACCACAGCGCCAGGTATTCGGCCGTGCCGCCGAATACCGACACCGCGAAGGCGTAGGGCACGCCGACGCCGGTGGCGCGGATGGTGGCCGGGAACAGCTCGGCCTTGACCAGGGCGTTGATCGAGGTGTAGCCGGAGACGATGATCCAGGCGCAGGCGATCAGGGCAAACGCTTCCCACGGACCGCTGGCGTTGCGGATGGCGGTGAGCAGCGGCACGGTGAAGATGGTGCCGAGCAGCGCAAAGCCGACCAGCAGCGGACGGCGGCCGATGCGGTCCGAGAGCGCGCCGTACAGGGGCTGCAGGCACATGGCGAACAGCAGCGAGGCGGCGGAGACGGCCGTGGTCTGCGAATCGGTGAGGCCGACCGACAGGCGCAGGAATTTCTGCATGTAGGTGGTGTAGACGTAGAAGGCCAGCGTGCCGCCCATCGTCAGGCCGATCACCAGCATGACCTCCTTCGGGTGCTGCATCAGTTGCTGCAGCCCGCCCATCTTCTTGGCCTTCTTGCGCGCGGCCTCGAAGGAATCGGTTTCCGGCATGTTGTGGCGCATGGTCAGGGCCAGCACGGCCAGGGTCGCGCCCACGAAGAAGGGAATGCGCCAGCCCCAGGCGCGCAGCTGCTCGTCGGAGAGCAGGAAGTGCTGCAGGACCAGCAGGAGCAGCAGCGCGAGCAGCTGGCCGCCGATCAGGGTGACGTACTGGAAGCTGGCGTAGAAGCCGCGGTGCTTCGAGTCCGCCATCTCCGACAGGTAGGTGGCGCTGGCGCCGTACTCGCCGCCCAGGCTGAGGCCTTGCAGCAGGCGCGCCAGCAGCAGCAGGCAGGGCGACAGGATGCCGGCGGTGGCGTAGGTCGGCGCGCAGGCGATGATGAGCGAGCCGAAGCACATCAAGAGGACCGAGGCCATCAGGGCCGTCCTGCGGCCGCGCCGGTCGGCCAGGCGGCCGAACAGGATGCCGCCGATCGGGCGCACGAAGAAGCCGAGGGCGAATATACCGGCCGTCGACATCATCTGTGCGGTCGGGTCCTGGGCCGGAAAGAAGGAACTGGCGAAGTACAGCGCGAAGGCCGAATAGCAGTAGAAGTCGAACCACTCGACCAGGTTGCCGGACGAGCCGACGAAGATGGCGCGCAGGCGCTTGGCGGAAATGCGTTCGCCGGTCGTGGCCTGGCCGGCGGCGCGGCCATCGGCGGCCGCATCCTTTGTGATTGTCGTCATGCTTGTCTCCTGTGATGGACGGAGATCGACACGTCCTCCCGTCCGGGACGCTCACTATCCCAGCCGGCCGGCCTGTGCGCATCCGGGATGTCGGCGCCCTCGCCTCCGTAAAACTACGGAGAAGTGTTCCAAACCGCCGGCGTACCTGTTATCGTCTCGCGATCCGATTTCCAGGAATCTTTGCATGGCCAGCTCCTTGTTCCGTCGTCACTGGCGCGCCTTCGTCGCCGCCGCGGGAGCGCTGGTCCTGATCGCGGCCTCCGGCGAGTGGGCCGAACGGCGCGAGCTGCAGTCCAAGACCCAGGCCCTGCACCAGGCGGCCAGCGCGCACGCGCTGGGCCTGCGCGGCCTGGTCGAGAAGCACGATTTCCTGCCGCATGCCGCGGCGCGCCATCCCGGCGTACTGGCGCTGCTGCGCGCCCCGCGCGATCCGGCGCTGCGCTCGCGCGCCAACGACTACTTCGCCGACCTGCAGGCGACCACCGGCGCCGCCGCGCTCTACCTGATCGACCGCGACGGACTGACGCTGGCCTCCAGCAACTGGAACCTGCCCTCGAGCTTCGTCGGCCAGAACTACCGCCAGCGCGCCTACTTCGAAGACGCCATCCAGGGCCGGCGCGGCTTCTTCTACGGCCTCGGCCTCACCACCGGCCAGTCCGGCCTGTTCATCGCCGAACCCGTGCGCGCGGACGACGCCATCCTCGGCGTGGTGGTCGTCAAGATCAGCCTGGAAGCGCTGCAGGCGGCCTGGACGAGCGGCGCCGATCCGGTGGTCCTGCGCGACAGCCGCGGCATCGTCTTCCTGAGCGCGGTGCCGGAATGGCTGTTCCACAGCTTCGGTCCCGTCTCCGCGCCCGACGCGCGCTGGGTCGCCGAACACGGCCAGTACGGCAGCCGCGCGCGCTTCGATGTCCTGCCCTGGACCAGGCAGGCGCTGCCCGGCGAGTCGGGCTATGTCCTGCGCGCCGAGGTGCAGGGCCGCACACGCAGGCTGCTCGCGCTCGACACGCCCCTGCCGGCGCTCGGCTGGACCCTCACGGTCACCTCGAGCATGCAGGAAGTGGTCCAGGCCCGCCAGTCCGCGCTGATGCTCACCACCCTGGCCGTCGCCCTGCTGCTGCTCGGCGTGCTGTACTGGCGGCTGCGCGAAAAGCGCTTCGACGAACAGCGCTCGGCGCGCCTGGAGCTCGAACGCCGCGTCGAGGAACGCACCCGCGACCTGCAGGAAGCGCACGCCTTCCGCAAGGCGATGGAAGACTCCCTGCTGGTGGGCATGCGCGCCCGCGACCCCGAGGGCAAGATCATCTACGTCAATCCGGCGCTGTGCGCCATGGTCGGCTACAGCGCGGAGGAACTGCTCGGCTGCCGCCCGCCCTACCCCTACTGGCATCCCGACGACCTGGAGAAACAGGCGCGCGAAAGCGACGACGCCCTGCGCGGACGCGCCGCGCCCCACGGCTTCGAATCGCGCATCCGCCACAAGGACGGGCACGACGTCATCACCATGGTCTACGCCGCCCCGCTGGTCGACGCCCAGGGCGTGCACCGGGGCTGGATGAGCTCCGTGGTCGACATCACCGCGCAGAAGCAGGCCGAGGCCCGCCAGCGCGACCAGGAACTGCGGCTGCAGCGCAGCGCGCGCCTGGCGAGCGTCGGCGAGATGGCCTCCACCCTGGCGCACGAACTGAACCAGCCGCTGATGGCCCTGTCGAATTTCGCCGTGGCGGCGCGCGCGCTCGCGGCGCAGGGTTCGCCCGAGATTCTCTCCAGCGCGCTCGACGAGATCGTCGGGCAATCGCAGCGCGCCAGCGAAATCGTCAAGCGGGTGCGCGCCTTCATCAACCCACAGCGGGCCCAGTACGAAAGCCTGTCCATGGCCGGCGTCGTCACCCATGCGAAGGTGCTGCTCGAGCCCGAGCTGCAGCGCCATGGCGCCAGCCTGCGCCTGGTGCTGGAAGATGGCGGCGCCACGGTGCGCGGCGACCGCGTGCTGCTCGAGCAGGTGCTGGTCAACCTGGTCCAGAACGCGCTGCAGGCGATGCAAGACCAGCCGGACCAGCCGCCCCCGCCACCCGCGCGCCGCGCCATCGACGTGGCCTGCCGCCGCGCCGGGCAACTTGTCCGCATCTGCGTCGCCGACCAGGGATCCGGCATCCCGCCCGAACAACTGGAACAGGTGTTCGCGCCCTTCTTCACCACCAAGCGCGAGGGGCTGGGCCTGGGACTGAACATCTGCCGCACCATCGTCGAGGCCCACGGCGGCGCCATCGGCGTCGAGAACCGCGCCGGCGGCGGCGCCACCTTTACCTTCACGCTGCCCATCGAACCATGAAAGAGATGCCACTCACGCTCTACGTCGTCGACGACGACGAAGCCCTGCGCCGTTCGCTGCTCCTGCTGCTGTTTTCCCAAGGCCTCGCGGTGCAGGCCTTCGACTCCGGCGAAGCCTTCCTCGAGGCTGTCGACATGCGCCAGCCGGGCTGCGTGATCCTCGACCTGCGCATGGGCGGGATGAGCGGCCTGGCCGTGTTCGAGCGCCTGCTGGCCGAGCACAGCCCGCTGGTGACCCTGTTCCTGTCGGCGCACGGCGACATCCCCACCGCCCTCGAAGCGGTGCGGCGCGGCGCCTACGACTGGGTGGAGAAACCGGACACCCAGCAACTGCTGGCCAAGCTCCCCGCCGCCACCGCCCTGGCCCGCGCCCGCGCCCAGGCGCTGCGCATGTGGGCCGAGCTGACCCCGCGCGAGCGCGAGGTGGCGCGCCTGGTGGGCCTGGGCCAGCCCAACAAGGAGATCGCGCGCATGCTGGTGCCGCCTTGCAGCCACCGCTCGGTGGAGACCCACCGCGCCAACATCTTCAGCAAGCTGCAGTGCGCCAACGACAACGAGCTCGGGCGCTGGTTGGCGGCGCATCCCTGGCTGGACTAGGGCGACGACGCTAGAAGTAGTAGCCCGCCTGCAGGTTGACCCGGCGCGCGTAGCCCTCGTGCTCGGGCGACGTGGAGGCGAGCCCGCCGAAGTCCGGCGAGATGTAAGGGTGGTGCTTGCCCAGCATGAAGTCGGCGTAGAAGACCCATTTCCCCGCCGAGAAGCTCAGTCCCGTGACGTTCTGCACCGAGCGCTTGTAGTTGCCGACGCGCTTGTGCAGCACACTGTAGTCGTTGTAGACCTTGAAGCCGCTGAAGGGCCCGAGCTTGCCCGGGATGTCGTAGCTGAGGTTGGCGATGTAGATATTGCCCTTGGTGGCGACCGGATAGGGATAGCCGAAGCCGCCCACCATCACGAAGGTGTTCGCGTCGAGCCCGCCATAGGTCTGCGTGGCGTCATGGCTGGTGCGGTAACTGTAGCGCAGCGCCTGGAGCATCAGCGTGAAGGGGCCGGCGGCGCCCTGGTAATGGACGGCGGCGGCGCGGCGCGGGGTGTCGCGCCCGGCGTGGTTGCGGATGTCGCCGCTCAGCAGCGATACGCCAAGCTCCTGTTTGCCTTCCTTGTCCGGATGCCATGCCAGGCGCGCGACCAGGGTATTACGCTCGCGGTCGGCCTGGCCGGTGCCGAAGCCCTGCTCGTCGTCGTCGCGGACGATGTTGTAGGAGTAGCGGTTCGAGGCCGGCGCCGTGTTGTCGCTGCCGCCGTAATAGCCGCCATCGCGCGGGAAATACGCGAGCTGCCATTCCAGCGCGCCGGGCCGGCTGGCATAGGTGATGCCGGCATCGTACTTGTCCTCGAAGCCCGCATAGAAGGCGATCGATTCGTAGAAGTTGTTCGACGCCAGGGGAAGCAGGCCGAAGGGCACCTGGTCCAGGCCGAGATGCACGCTGCTCTTGTCGGCGAAGCGCAGTCCGACCCATCCGTGATGGAGGAAGTGCTGCCGGTAGCCGCCCTGCCCCTTCGGGAAATTGTTGTAGCGGTACTGGGCCGAGGCGATGCGGAAACCGTCGTCGTAATTCACGTCCAGGCGCGCCGTGTCCAGGCCGAAGAAGCCGCTCCGGTAGTCGTCCTGCCAGCTCTTGTACACGTAATTGAAGCGGATCGCGCCGCCGATGCTGAGCGGGGAGCTGAGCTCCTCGGCGTGGACCGCGTTGCAAACCAGAATGCCTGAAACCAGTGCCGCGCCCAGGCAGGCGCGCGTTGATGCTTGTATCGTCATGCTTATCCTTTCAGCATGCATGATACGCCCTTCGCCCGAGGGAGCCGGTTCTCCTGTGCGCGACGGGGGTGCCGGGAGGCCCCGCCGAACCGCTGACTTGGGTGGAAGGAAGCGATGCATGGCGCCAGGCCCGGCCCGCAAAAAAGGCGTGCTCCCTTGCACGTTTTCCATTAAGCTCGACGGGCAAGCGCATCGGCGCGACAGGCCGCAATGGCGCCGCGGCGGCATCGCTACCCCATAGAACAAGCGCGCCGATGGAGCACGTGATGACATCATGGACCGGGAAATATCTTGGGCAGGCCGTCCTGGCCTTGCTCCTTGCCGCCTGCGGCACCCAGACCATCGAGCACCCTGCCCCGGAGCCCGGCCCGGCAGGCGTCGCGGACCGCGACTGCGGCCCGTGCTGCGGCAAGGATCCCGCGGCCGAGGCCAGGTCGATCCAGGGCGTTTCGCCCGCCAGGCCGGACAATCCCTATACCGGCAAGGATACCTATGCCAACGTCGCCATCGATGAAGGCACTGTCCTGTATTCGCTGACGCCCGGCTCGCCGCCCGGCTTCGCGGTCACCGAGGACACCTTGCGCGACGCGCGCGGCGAATGGGCCAGCTACTATGCGCTGGTGCAGGTCACGACCGACCCGGGCAAGGACGAGGATGGCCGCCGGCGCACCCTGCGCGACAAGGTCCGGGCCTTCCATGTCGTCGAGCGCCTCTGCGCGGCACGCGGCACGGCCAGGGCCAACCCGCAGTTCGGCAGCGGCGGCGGCATCCAGTACTACGTCTCGCCCTCCGACGAATCGAAACTGCGCCCGGGCGGCATCCTGCCGATCTCGCGCTGGGCCCCTCCCTCCCCATGACACGCATGGAACACGACGCCGCCTGGATCGACAATAGCGAGGGCGAGCTGCTCCAGTACGACTTCTTCGCGCCCAGCCACTGGACGCGGGAACGCGTCGCCGCGGAACAGGCGGCGATTGCCGACCTGATCGGAGCCGCGAACATGCCGGACCTTGCGCCGGGGCCTGGCTGGCTGCAGTTGGCCCGGCGCCTGCCCGGCCCGCTCCGCGCCGCCCTGCTTGCCGAGTTGCGCGCGGGGAACCAGCTCACGGGTATCGGGAGTGCCGGATGGCCGGGAAACGGCAGTGTCGTCGCCAACATGCGCGAGCGCTTCTCCGCTGCCCGCCGTGCGCCGCCCTGCGGCGTCACCTGGCGCGCGGTCGAGGACGCCCACTATGCGCGCGAGGAACTGCGCCAGCAGGTCGGCCCGGTCGAGTTCCTCATCATTACGTGAATCGCGGACGAATCCGCATTCACCCGGGCTTTCGCACGCGCCCGGGCCGCAGGAACAGCCGCGCACCGCTGCACCGAACGACAGGGCCGGACTGCACAGGCGAAAAAAAAGAGCCGGCAGCTTTACGCTCCGGCTCTTTTTTCGCTGATCTCTCAGCTGAATTCTGGTGGGAAGTGCAAGTTTCGAACTTGCGACCCCTGCAGTGTGAATGCAGTGCTCTACCCCTGAGCTAACCTCCCTGACAACGAGGAGTATTATGCCAAAAACTTTCTCTACCGTCAAACCTTTGGCGAATAATTTCTCCAAACGCAGTCGCCTTTGACGCCCTTGTCCAATCCGACCAGCAATTCCTCGTGTGCGGCCAGCTCGTCGCCGGAGGCCTGGACCACGATGATCTCGCCCAGCGGCACGGCGTCGAGCAGCAGGCCGCCGCCGGTTTCTTCGGGCTCGACGTCCATCGACAGCGAGTTCTGCCCGCGCGTCATCGCCAGGTAGACGTCGGCCAGCAGCTCCGAGTCCAGCAGTGCGCCGTGCAGCTTGCGGTGGGCATTGGAGACGCCGTAGCGGTCGCAGAGCGCGTCCAGCGAGTTGCGCTTACCCGGATGCATTTCCTTCGCGAACACCAGGGTGTCGATGATGGGGCCGCAGTGGTCGACGAAAGGCGGCAGGCCGAGGCGCTGGAATTCGTGGTTCAGGAAGCCGAGGTCGAAGGGCGCGTTGTGGATGATGATGTCGGCGCCCTTCACGTACTCGCGCAGTTCCTCGACGATCTCGTGGAACTTCGGCTTGTCGCTCAGGAACTCGGTGGTCAGGCCGTGGACCGCGAGCGCGGCCTCGTCGGAGTCGCGCTCGGGATTGATGTAGCGGTGGAAGTTGTTGCCGGTCAGCGTACGGTTGACCAGCTCGACGCAACCGATTTCGATGATGCGGTCGCCAGTGCGGGGATTAAGACCTGTGGTTTCGGTATCGAGAACGATCTGGCGCATGGAGAATACTGATGAGTTGAGGCAAGGCCGCAGTATATCTCATGCGGGCTCTTCCTAACGACGTCCCAGCGCCACACCGCGGTTCGCCAGGACGTCCGCCCGCTCGTTGCCCGGATGGCCATTGTGGCCGCGCACCCAGCGCCATTCGACGGTATGCTGCTGCTGGGCCAGGTCGAGCGCCTTCCACAGGTCGTCGTTCTTGACCGGCTCCTTCGAGGCGGTCTTCCAGCCGCGCGCCTTCCAGCCGTGGATCCATTCGGAGATTCCCTTCTGTACGTACTGGCTGTCGGTATGCAATACCACTTCGCAAGGCCGGTTCAGGGCGCTGAGCGCCTCGATGACCGCCTTCAGCTCCATGCGGTTGTTGGTGGTGTTGGGCTCGCCGCCATAGATTTCCTTCTCGTGGCCGTCGGCCATCAGCAGCGCGCCCCAACCGCCGGCGCCGGGATTGCCCTTGCAGGCGCCATCGGTAAATATTTCCACTTTCGTCATGCCGCCAGTCTTTCTGCTTTCTTCATT
Source organism: Pseudomonadota bacterium (assembly GCA_040755875.1). Taxonomy (GTDB): domain Bacteria; phylum Pseudomonadota; class Gammaproteobacteria; order Burkholderiales; family Burkholderiaceae_D; genus Telluria. The sequence goes on from JBFLZJ010000006.1 coordinate 144,852, forward strand.
CTCTGTTGGTTGCCGGGACCGCTTGCCGGGCCCGGTTCGATTTTTTGTTCCACGCCGGCCCGATCAGGTGCATGCCCTTGACGCGCTTGATCGCATGCACGACGTAGACGGCGCCAAGGTAAGGCCACCAGCGCTGGCCCGCGCCTTCCATCATGGCGAAGCGCTGCAGCCACTGGGCGGTGCGAAACGGCGGCGCGTAGCAGCCGAAATGGCTGTTGCTGACGCCGAGATTGAGCAATTTTAACCAGTCTTTCAGACGCGGCATAGAGATGAACTCGCCTGCCGCCGGCAGGTAGCCGCCGCTGGTGAAGCGTCCGAAGCCCTGGCGCATGCCCCAGAGGCTGGCCGGATTGAAGCCGCAGATGATGACCTGCCCTTCCGGGATCAGGACGCGCTCGACCTCGCGCAGCACCTGGTGCGGCTCGGCCGCGAACTCGAGCACGTGCGGCAGCACCACCAGGTCCAGGCTCTGCGAGGCGAAGGGCAGCTCGGCGAAGTCGAGCGCCACGGCGATCTGCTTGCCGCTGTCGGCGAACGCGAGTTCGTCCGCGGTCGAGGTGCGCGTGGCCGCCTGCCATTTGTTGGGCATGCGGTTGGCGGCCAGCGCGTCGATCTGGGGCACGCCGATCTGCACGGCGTTGAAGCCGAAGATGTCGGCGGTCAACTCGTCGAGGCAGGCCTGCTCGAAGGCGCGCACGTAGGCGCCCGCCGGCGAAAGCAGCCATTCGTCGAGCGCTATAATGGATTTTTCGGAAGCAGCGCTATCCATGCCTACCCTCTATTGAAACCATGACCAATCCGCCTCCAGGCGCCGCGAGCGGCGCGCCACGCAATGATTTGAGTGTCCTGACCGTGCCGGCGTTCAAGGATAATTACCTCTGGCTGATCCACGACGGCAGACACGCGGCCGTGGTCGATCCCGGCGACAGCGGTCCGATCCTGGACGCACTCGCCTCGCATGGATTGAGGCTTACCGCCATTCTACTCACCCATCACCATGCTGACCACACGGGCGGCGTGCCGGCACTGCTGGCGCGCTTTCCGGTGCCGGTCTACGGGCCGCGCAACGACGGCATCGACGCGGTCACCCATCCGCTGGCGGAGGGCGACCGCGTGACCGTGCCGGAACTCGACCTGGAACTCGACGTGCTGGACGTGCCGGGGCATACCCTGGGCCACATCGCCTATGTGCGGCGCACGCCCGGCCGGCACTGGCTGTTCTGCGGCGACACCCTGTTCGCCGGCGGCTGCGGGCGGCTCTTCGAGGGCACACCCGCGCAGATGGCGGCTTCGCTGGAGAAGCTGGCCGCCCTGCCCGGGGATACCGAAGTGTATTGCGCGCACGAATACACGCTGTCGAACCTGCGCTTCGCCGAGGCGGTCGAGCCCGGCAATGAAGCGCTGGCGCTGCGCATGCGCGACGAGAGCGCGAAGCGCGCCGCCGATGTGCCGACCGTGCCGAGCAGCATAGCCCTGGAGCGGCGCACCAATCCTTTCCTGCGTTATCGGGAACCGGCCATCGTGGGCGAGCTCGTCAAGGCCGGCAGGCTGCCTGAAGGCGCAACGCCCGTGCAGGCCTTTGCGGCGCTGCGGGAGTGGAAGAACGTGTTCTGAACTGGAGGTATTGCGCGGCCGTTGTCTGCACCGTCAGGCAGAGGCCATGAATGACCTAGGGTGGGCGCCCCGTGCCCACCATGTGCACGCGTCTGTTGAACCGGTGGGCACGGGGCGCCCACCCTACGAGGCGGCCTGGCCGCCCCATTTGTTAGCCTCAAATTTCCTCGTACAGCGGCAGCGTGAGGAATTCCGCGAACTGTTCCGAGGTCGACATCTCTTCGAAGATCTCGGCGGCGCGCGCATAGCTCGGGTTGTTGCCGTCCGCCGCCACGCCCTTCACCTTGGCCAGTTCTTCCGGAATCATCGCGCGCACCATCTCGGCGGTGACCTTGCGGCCGTCTTCCAGCACGCCCTTCGGCGAGCGGATCCACTGCCACACCTGCGAGCGGCTGATCTCGGCGGTGGCGGCGTCTTCCATCAGGTTGTGGATGGGCACGCAACCATTGCCGGCCAGCCAGGCGCCCAGGTAGTGGATGCCGACGTTGATGTTGTAGCGCAGGCCCTCTTCCGTGATCGGGGTTTCCGGCTTGAAGTCGAGCAGCTGGGCGGCCGTGACTTCGACGTCGGGGCGCTGCTTCTCGATCTGGTTCGGCTTGTCGCCCAGCACCTTCTTGAACTCGGTCATGGCCAGCTCGACCAGGCCCGGGTGGGCAACCCAGCCGCCGTCGTAGCCGTCGGTCGCGTCGCGCGCCTTGTCGCTGCGCACACCCGCCATCGCGGTCTCGTTCTTGGCCGGGTCGTTCTTGATCGGGATCAGGGCCGACATGCCGCCGATGGCCGGGGCGCCGCGCTTGTGGCAGGTCTTCAGCAGCAGCAGCGCGTAGGCGCGCATGAAGGGCGCGGTCATCGTCACCTTCGGACGGTCGGCCAGGCAGAAGTCCTTGTCGTTCTTGAATTTCTTGATGCACGAGAAGATGTAATCCCAGCGGCCCGCGTTCAGGCCGGCGCTGTGCTCGCGCAGTTCGTAGAGGATCTCGTCCATCTCGAAGGCGGCCACGATGGTTTCGATCAGCACGGTGGCCTTGATGGTGCCGCGCGGCAGGCCGAGCGCTTCCTGGGTGGCGATGAAGATGTCGTTCCACAGGCGCGCTTCCAGGTGCGATTCCATCTTCGGCAGGTAGAAGTAGGGACCGGCGCCGCGCGCCAGCAGCTCTTTCGCGTTATGGAACATGAAGAGCGCGAAGTCGAAGATGCCGCCCGAAATGCGCTTGCCGTCGACCAGCACGTGCTTTTCGTCCAGGTGCCAGCCGCGCGGACGCACGACCAGGGTCGCGACCTTGTCGTTGAGCTTGTACGATTTGCCGTTCTGTTCCAGCGAGATCGTGCGGCGCACGGCGTCGCGCATGTTGATCTGGCCGGTGATCTGGTTATCCCAGTTCGGCGAGTTCGAGTCCTCGAAGTCGGTCATGTAGCTGTCCGCGCCCGAGTTCAGGGCGTTGATGACCATCTTGCGCTCGACCGGGCCGGTGATTTCGACGCGGCGGCACTCCAGCGCGGCCGGGATCGGGGAAATCTTCCAGTCGCCCTCACGGATATGGGCGGTCTCGGGCAGGAAGTCCGGACGCTCGCCCGCGTCCAGACGGCGCGCGCGCTCGACGCGGGCGGCCAGCAGTTCCTGGCGGCGCGGCTCGAACTGGCGCGTCAGCTTCGCTACCAGGTCCAGGGCTTCCGGCGTCAGGATCTGTTCGTAGCCGGGCTTGATCTCGGCACGGATTTCCAGTCCGTTTGGGGTGGCGATGGTCATTGCAATGCTCCTCGATGTGAAAAATGCGGTACGGCACGGCCGGGCGACGCACAAGCGGATGGGCGCGGGTTTGCCGGCCCCAGCTTGGCGTTTGTCATATCATCAAGTATATTCACATAGAAGTACTTAAACGATACATTTATTCATATCATCTGTGCGTTTTTGTCACAGATGCGAAAGACAGCATGGGCAAGTTCAGGGAAATTTCCACCTTCGTCGAGGTGGTGGCGCGCGGCAGCCTGTCGGCGGCCGCGCGCGCCGAGGGCATCGCGCCGGCCATGATCGGGCGCCGCCTCGACGCCCTCGAGGCCCGCCTGGGCGTCAAGCTCCTGCAGCGCACCACGCGCCGCCTGGCCCTGACCGACGAGGGCGCGGCCTTCCTCGAAGACTGCCAGCGCATCCTCGGCGAGCTCGAGGAAGCCGAGAGCGCCGTTTCCGAGCGCAGCGCCAACGCCAGGGGCCACTTGCTGGTCTCGGCGCCGGCCGGCTTCGGCCGCCAGCATGTCGCGCCCCTGCTGCCCTCCTTCCTCGCGGAGCACCGCGACCTGACCGTCAACCTGAACCTCAACGACCGCCTGGTCGACGTGATCGGCGAAGGCGTCGACGTGGCGATCCGCATCGCCAGCCTGGGCGACTCGAGCCTGGTGGGGGTGAAGCTGGCCGACAACCACCGGGTCGTGGTGGCCGCGCCCAGCTACCTGAAGCGCCACGGCACGCCGCAGCGGCCGGCCGACCTGGCGCGCCACAACTGCCTGGCGATCAGCAGCGAAGGCAGCCAGCGCGGCTGGAGCTTCCGCGAAGGGGGCAAGACCGTGACGCTGAAGGTGGCGGGGAACATGGTGTGCAACGACGGGACCGTGCTGCACGAGTGGGCGCTGGGCGGGAAAGGCCTGGCCTGGCGCTCGATGTGGGAAGTCGGGGCCCAGATCGAATCGGGCGAACTGGTGACCGTGCTGGACGATTTCGCGGCCCCGGGCAACGACATCTACGCGGTGTTCGCCCAGCGCCGCCACCTGCCGCTGCGCATCCGCGCCTTCGTCGATTTCCTGCGCCACGCCTATGCCCAGCCGGACTACTGGCGGCGCTGAGCAGCGCAGCAGGGGAAGCACCTTGCGGCACCGCGCGGCGCCGCCGCGCAAAACCGACAGACGAAAAAAATCCCCGGCATGCCGAGGATTTTTTCATCGTGATACAGCGGCTGAAATTACAGCGGCTGGATGTTCGATGCTTGTTTGCCCTTCGGACCCGAGGTCACGTCGAAGGAGACGCGCTGGTTCTCTTGCAGGGACTTGAAGCCTTGGCTCTGGATAGCCGAGAAGTGAGCGAACAGATCTTCGCCGCCTTCGTCAGGGGTGATGAAGCCGAAGCCCTTCGAGTCATTGAACCATTTAACGATGCCAGTTGCCATTACAATTTCCTATTTCAGTTAAGTGGGCTTGCGCCCGTTTATGATCGTTTGAAGAAGCAAGAAAGAAATGACAGACAGACTGCACTACTACCTCGAACCCAACGATCCCGTATTATACCGAATAAAACGCTTGTCACGCGGTTTTCGCAAAATAAAAAAACGAATCGCTTAACAATGCCGGAAACCAACTTTTACGCCGGCGTTTTTTGTTTCGGCAGTAGGAAGAATATAGGACATCGAAGGCCTGGAAGTTTGCGTTGGATCAAACGACTCGACGCTAGACTTTTGAATTAAGGCAATATCGAAAAAGCCGAGCTGTGGTAACCCGGAGTCGGCGCCGCCAGCCCCGCTTCCACGAAGCCTTGCAGCGCGCCCAGCCAGGCGCGCCAGTCGTCCTCGCCGACCGACTCGAAAGCGGTCAGCACGCCCAGGCGCTGCTCCAGCAGGCGCGCGCCCTGCCCCAGCTCGCGAAAGCCGAAGGTGACGGCGGCGCCGGCCAGCGTATGCAGCAAGGACTGCAGTTCGGCCACGAGGGCCGGCTCCGGCGCGCCGGGCGCGAGCTCGTCGCCGGCCGCGGCCAGCTGCGCGAGCGTGGCCGGCAGGCCGGCCCGGAACCGCTCGTTGGCGCTGGTGAGGCGCGCGAAGAAGGCGGTATCGACCGGCCCGGACATGATTTATTTCGTGCCGAAGATGCGGTCGCCGGCGTCGCCCAGGCCCGGCACGATGTAGGCGTGGTCGTCCAGGTGCGAGTCGAGCGAGGCGACGTAGAGCTTGACGTTCGGGTGCGCGTCCTGGACCACCTTGACGCCTTCGGGCGCGGCCACCAGGGCCAGGAACAGGATCTGGTCGTCGGCCACGCCGCGCTTTTTCAGGACATCGATCGCGTGCACGGCCGAGTTGCCGGTCGCAACCATCGGGTCGCAGAGGATGAAGGTGCGGTCGGTGACGTCGGGCAGGCGCACCAGGTATTCGACCGGCTCGTGGGTTTGCGGGTCGCGGAACACGCCGATGTGGCCGACGCGGGCCGACGGCACCAGTTCCAGCAGGCCGTCGCTCATGCCGATGCCGGCGCGCAGGATCGGCACGATGGCCAGCTTCTTGCCGGCGATCACGGGCGCGTCGATCGTCACCAGCGGGGTCTGGACGGGACGCGTGGTCAGCGGCAGATCGCGCGTGATCTCGTAACCCATCAGCAGCGTGATCTCCTTGAGCAGCTCGCGGAAGGTGCGGGTCGAGGTGTCGTGCTCGCGCATGTGCGACAGCTTGTGCTGGATCAGCGGGTGGTTCAGGATGTAGAGACTGGGAAAGCGCGGATCTTGTTTCATTATCGACATGTTCTGTTCTGTGGTTGCGGCTGGTTTCAAGCCCGTAGCCTGCCATTATCCCAGTCACGGGAGAGTTTGTCCCGCCTTCGTGTAGAAATTTGTATCTAGGCCGCGGCCTCGACCGGCAGCGCGCGCGCGAGGATCGCCTCGACGTCCAGCCCGGCCGGCAGGCGGCCGAAGGCCCCGCCGACGTCCTGGACGATGCGCGAGACGATGAAGGCCTCGGCCACGAAGGACGGCGCGTGGCGCAGCAGGAGCGCTCCCTGCACCGCGATCACCAGGTGCTCGGCCAGGCGGCGCGCGCCCGTTTCGTCGGCGCTGGCCAGCTCTTCGCCCAGGCGCGCGGCGAAGGCGGCGAAGCGCGAGTCCATCCGCGCGGCCGGCATCAGCTCGGCTTCCAGCGCCGCCCGCGCTTCCTGCGGCGCCTTGCCGAGCGCGCGCAGCACGTCCAGGCACATCACGTTGCCGGAGCCTTCCCAGATCGAGTTGACCGGGAATTCGCGGTAGAGGCGCGCCAGCGGACCGTCCTCGACATAGCCGTTGCCGCCCATGACTTCCATGGCCTCGGCGCCGAAGGCCGGGCCGCGCTTGCACAGCCAGTACTTGCCGGCGGGCGTGAGCAGGCGGCCCAGGGCGTTCTCCAGCGGGTCGTCGGGACGGTCGAAGCAGCGCGCCAGGCGCAGCGCGAAGGCGGTCGCCGCTTCCGACTCGATGGCGAGATCGGCCAGCACGTTCTGCATCAGCGGCTGCCCGGCCAGCGGCCGGCCGAAGGCGGCGCGCCCGCGCGCATGGTTCAGCGCATGGCACAGGGCGGCGCGCATGATGCCGGCGGTGCCGACCACGCAGTCGAGGCGGGTGTGGCTGCCCATTTCGAGGATGGTCGGGATGCCGCGCCCGACGGCGCCGACCAGCCAGCCGACGGCCTCGCAGAACTCGACCTCGGACGAGGCGTTCGAACGGTTGCCCAGCTTGTCCTTCAGGCGCTGCACGCGGATCGCGTTGCGGCTGCCGTCGGGCAGGTAGCGCGGCACGAAGAAGCAGGACAATCCCGCGCTTCCCGCCTCCTCTGTCTGGGCCAGCACCAGGTGGGCGTCGCACTGCGGCGCCGAGAAGAACCACTTGTGGCCGACGATGCGCCAGGCGCCATCGCCTTCGTCGCCGAAGCGGGCGCGCGCCTCGCCGGGGGCGATCTCGGCGGCGCGCGTGGTGTTCGCGCGCACGTCGGTGCCGCCCTGCTTTTCCGTCATGCCCATGCCGACCAGGGCGCCGCGTTTCTGCTCGACCGGCAGGGAACGCGGATCGTAGTCGCGCGACAGGATCTTCGGCAGCCACTTCGCCGCGATGCGCTCGTTGCGACGCAGCGCCGGCACCGAGGCATAGGTCATCGTCACCGGGCACTGGGCGCCGTTCTCGACCTGGCCGAACAGCAGGTAGCCCGCCGCGCGCGCGACCTGGGCGCCGGGGCGGGGATCGACCCAGGGGCTGGCGTGGACGCCGGCGCCGATCATCAGCGTCATCAACTGGTGCCAGGCGGGATGGAACTCGATCTCGTCGATGCGGCGCCCGCTGCGGTCGAAGCTCAGCAGGCGCGGGCCGTTGGCGTTCGCCACGCGCGCCAGGTCGAGGATCTCGGACCGCCCCAGGCGCTCACCCAGCGCGGCCAGTTCATCGGCCGCCCAGCCGCCGCCCTCGCGCGCCAGGCCTTCCTGCAAGGCGGGATCGCAGCGGAACAGGTTGACGTCGCCGAACGGCGGCGCCTGGTTGAAAACCTCGTGGGTATCGAACTGGTTCATGCTGTCTCCCTGCCCCGGCGGGCCATCCCTGAAGTTGAACGTTGCAAAGAAGCATCATTTATGGCGATGGTGCTTCCCCGGCATCTGCTTGATCGGTGACAATGTTCGCTTGGCGAACCATCTACGCGCTGTTCTTGACGATCCGACAAGAGGCTAGCGCAAACGGCTGCTCCAGGCAAGACGGCCCTGTGCCAACGCAAAAGCTGCGCAAACAGGCCCCCGCTTCCGCAGTATTTAGTGCCGCTTGGAATCTTTCGGTGATAAAGTCCTTTATGGTTTGGTAAACTCGCACGCTTACACCTCCAGCAGGTGCCAGCAATCAGACAGAATTCAACAATGCGCTCCAGTTCCTCCGCCGTGCCGTTCGACCAGCCGCGCCAGCCCCCGGCGCGTGCGGGCATCGACAGCCTGATGGAGGCTGCCGGCGACGCCGTGTTCCGGGTCGCCCCGTCCGGCCAGATCCGGGCCGCCAGCCGGCGCGCCGAGCGCCTGATCGGGCTCGGCCCGCTCGAAGGCCTGCCGCTCAACAGCATCGCTTCCGAATTCGACCAGGCCGCCCTGCGCACCGCCTTCGTCGACGCCCACGCCGCGGCCGAACCGGTCATGGTGCGCACCCGCCTGAAGTGCGGCGAACGCGAGACCTGGTTCGAGCTGCGCATCGCCTCCTGCGAGGACGACGACGCGCTGCTGGTGGTCGGGCGCGACATGAGCGCCCAGTACGCCACCGAGGAGCGGCTGCGCCACATGGCGACCCACGACGCCCTGACCGAGCTGCCGAACCGCCTGCTGCTGGCCGACCGCATCCGCATGGTGGTGGCCAATGCGCGCCGCTCGGGCCAGGGCTTTTCGGTGGCGATCGTCGGCCTGGACGGCTTCAAGAAGGTCAACGACGGCCTCGGCCACCCGGTCGGCGACGCCGTGCTGCGCCACGCCGCGGTCCGCCTGCGCAAGACCCTGCGCGACAGCGACACCCTGGCGCGCGTCGGCGGCGACGAGTTTGTCGCGGTCCTGCCCGGCACCTGCTCCGAAGCCCAGATCAAGCTGGTCACCGGCCGCCTGCTGGCCACCCTGCAGTCGCCCTTCGAGGTCGACGGCCACACCATCTACCTCGGCGCCTCGGTCGGCGTGGCCGTGTATCCCCAGCATGCCGAGGACGACATCGGCCTGCTGGCCCTGGCCGACGCCGCGCTCTCGCGCGCCAAGGAAACCGGCAAGGGCCGGGCGATCGTCTACAGCGCCCGCGAACAGGGCCCGCCCCAGCACGACATCTCGCTCGAGGCGGCGATGTTCAACGCGGTGCGCGAGGGCGAATTCCTGCTCTACTACCAGCCTATCGTCGACGCGCGCACCCGCGTCATCGAAGGGTTCGAGACCCTGATGCGCTGGAAGCATCCGACCCTCGGCATGGTGCCGCCGGCGCGCTTCATCCCGATCGCCGAGACCAACGGCCTGATCACCATGCTCGGCGCCTGGGCCCTGAAGGCGGCCTGCGCCCAGATCCGCCATTTCGAGGAAGCGGCCGGCCGCGAGCTCTACATCTCGGTCAACATCAGTCCGCGCCAGTTCAGGAACGACAAGTTCCTCGACGTGCTCGACGAGGCCCTGGCGTTTTCCGGCACGCCCGGCGAGAAGCTGGTCCTCGAGATCACCGAAGGCACCTTGATGATCGACCCGGCGCACGCCGAGACCATCCTGACGCGCATGGCGCAGCGCCGCGCGCGCATCGCGATCGACGATTTCGGCACAGGCTACTCCTCGCTGGCCTACCTGAAGCGTTTCCCGATCTCGGTGCTGAAGGTCGACCGCGCCTTCGTGAAGGACCTGCCCGACGCGCAGAAAGAGGCGGCGATCTGCAGCGCCGTGCTCGACATGGCGCGCCACCTCGACCTCTCGGTCGTGGCCGAGGGCGTGGAAACCGAGGCCCAGCTGGCCTGGCTCGACGAGCGCGACTGCCGCTACGTGCAGGGCTACCTGACCGGCAAGCCGATGCCGGCCCACGTGGCGATCGCCGCCCTGCAGGACAACCACTACACGGCGCTGCTGCCGTCCGAACCGCGCGCAGGCACACGATGATGCACACCATGACGCCACCCGATCACCAACAGCATGCGGCCCGCGGCCGCGCCACCCTCGACCTGCTGTGGGAACGCATCCGCCGGCAGGGCGACATGCCCGGTTTCACGCGCGCCATCAACGCCATCCTGGCCTCGATGCGCGGCGAGGACGAGCGCGAATTCTCGATGACGCAGACGGTGCTGTCCGACCCGGTCCTGACCCAGAAGGTCCTGCGCCTGGCCAACAGCGGCATGTACTCGGCCTTCGGCCAGCGCGTAAACACCGTCTCGAAGGCGGTGCTGGTGCTCGGCACCGAGGCTATCGGCCACCTGGCCCTGGGCCTGAAGCTGATCGAGGAACTGTCGAAGAGCACGCCGGACTCGGCGAACGCCCACGTCGAGATGGAAAAAGCCGTGCTGGCCGGGATGGTGGCCCAGCAGGTCGCCGCCAGCGCCGCCACGCGCGACCCCGAGGAAGCCGTGGTCTGCTCGATCCTGCATTCGCTCGGGCGCATGATGGTGACCTTCTACATGCCCGAGCGCTGGGCCGAGCTGCAGGGCCGCGCCGGCGCCGGCAACGAGGGCGAAGCGGCCCCCGAGCTGCTGGGTCTTTCCCTCGAGCAGATCGGCCGCGCCACCGCCGAGCACTGGGGCCTGCCGCGCAACCTGGTGGCGGGCATGCGCAGCGTCGAACCGGGCGAACGCGAGGAAGGCTTCGGCCACGAGGACTGGCTGGCCGCCCTGGGCACCATGTCGACGCGCTGCGCCAATTCGCTCTGGAACGACGACGCCGCCGGCGAGCACGCCGTGCGCGAACTGGCCGAGGCCTTCGCGCCGATGCTGGGCGTGGAGCCGGAACGCATCCTGGGCGCCGTCGACAAGGCCAAGCAGGAAGCCGCGGCCGACCTCTCCATCGCCCCGCTGGCGAACCAGGCGGAGAAACGCGCCCGGGTCGACGCGGTCGAGCGCAAGCGCGAGGCCGGCAACCGGATCCTGATGAGCGGCGTGGCCGACATGCGCGACGCCGGCCTGGACGTCAGCCCCGGCCAGATGACCGCGATGGCCCTGGAAACCATCTACAAGGGCCTGTCCTGCACCCGCGCCTTCGCATTCCTGCGCAACCGCCGCGAGGGCAAGTACCTGGCCAAGATGGGCCTGGGCGAAGGCGCCAAGGCGATGCTGCCGAACCTGAGCTTCGAGGACGGCTACGAGGCCAACGTCTTCCACGCGGCGCTCGCCAGCGACCGCGTGATCTTCATCGAGAACGCGCGCGACCCGAAGTTCGCGGCCAAGCTGCCGGGCTGGTGGCGCGGCACCCTGTCGGCGGCGCGCTGCTTCGTCGTGATCCCGCTGTGCATGCACGGCCAGCCGGTCGGCTTCGTGTACTGCGACTGGGACGACACCTTCCCTTCGGTGCACCTGAGCCAGGCCGAATTCTCGCTGCTGAACGACCTGCGCGCGCTGGTGGTGCGCACCGTCGAGCGGCGCGCCCATCCCGAACTGGCGGCCCTGAACAAGGCGTAGGTGGGCGGCTCGACCCTAGAGCCCGAATAGCGGCAAGGCGTGCGCCGCCCACGCGTTCAACGCAAGCATGCATCTCCGCGACGGCTCAGCCGCCTGAACGCGTGGGCGGCGCATGCCGTGCGTCTGTGCTGCCTGCGCAGGCGGAGCCGCCCACCCTACATCAGATCCGCGGGGTATCGACGCGCACGTCGCCGCACTGGGCGCGGTGCATCAGCGCATGGTCGATCAGCACCAGGGCCAGCATCGCTTCCGCGATCGGGGTGGCGCGGATGCCGACGCAGGGATCGTGGCGGCCGAAGGTCTCGACGGTGCTCGGGGCGCCAGCCTTGTCGATCGAACGGCGCGGCACGCGGATCGACGAGGTCGGCTTGATCGCCAGCGACACCGTGATGTCCTGCCCGGTCGAGATCCCGCCCAGCACGCCGCCGGCATGGTTGCCGACGAAGCCGGCCGGGGTCAGCTCGTCGCCGTGCTCCGAACCCTTCTGCGCGACCGATGCGAAACCGGCGCCGATCTCCACGCCCTTCACCGCGTTAATCCCCATCATCGCGTAGGCAATGTCGGCGTCGAGCTTGTCGTAGATCGGCTGGCCCCAGCCGACCGGCACCTTGCGCGCCACCACGTCGATGCGCGCGCCGATCGAGTCGCCGGCGCGGCGCAGCTCGTCCATATAGTGTTCCATGCGCGCCAGCAGGTCCGCATCGCCGGTCGCGGCGAAGAAGGGATTGTGGGCGACATGCTCCCAGCCTGCGAACGGGATCTCGATCTCGCCGAGCTGGCGCATGCAGCCCATGAACTCGACGCCATGGCGCTCGCGCAGCCATTTCTTCGCCACCGCGCCGGCGGCGACCACCGGCGCGGTCAGGCGCGCCGACGAACGCCCGCCGCCGCGCGGATCGCGCACGCCATACTTGTGCCAGTAGGTATAGTCGGCATGGCCGGGCCGGAAGGTCTCGGCGATGTTGCCGTAGTCCTTGCTGCGCTGGTCCTCGTTCGGGATCAGCAGCGCGATCGGGGTGCCGGTGGTGACGCCCTCGTAGACGCCGGAGAGGATCTGCACCCGGTCGGCTTCCTGGCGCTGGGTCACGTGGCGCGAGGTGCCGGGCTTGCGACGGTCGAGCTCGGGCTGGATGTCGCTTTCGGCCAGCGCCATGCCCGGCGGACAGCCGTCGATGACGCAGCCGATCGCCGGACCGTGCGACTCGCCGAAGGTGGTAACGGAAAACAGCTTGCCGAAAGTATTGCCAGACATGGTAGACAGTTGGAGTGACGAAAGGGCCATTCTACCAGTCCCCACGCATGACGGAATCCCGGGCCATTCGTTGCCACGCTGTTGCTTTGTGGAATTTATTTTTGTTTCAAGGAAAGATTTGAGCTGCGGCGCAAGTTTTTGCAGCTATACTTGGTCGTATGAAATGCCGAGCCTAATCCTGGAGACGCAATAATAATGCCCGCATCGATTACGCCCGGAGACGGCGCCGACGCGCACGACGACCTGGTGTTCCTAGACGAAGCGCCCGCCGAGACGGGCGCAGCACAGCCGCCCGCAAGGCGCGACACCTGGCGCATCCTGGTCGTGGACGACGACGCCGATGTGCACTCGACCACCACCTTTGCCCTGCGCAGCCTGGAGGTGCTGGGCCGTCCCCTGGAATTCCTGCACGCCTATTCGGCCTTTCATGCGCGCGAGCTGCTGGCGCGCGAACCCGACATCGCCGTGGTCCTGCTCGACGTCGTGATGGAGCAACCCGACGCCGGCCTGCACCTGGTGCGCCACATCCGCGAGACCCTCGGCCTGCACGAGCTGCGCATCATCCTGCGCACCGGCCAGCCCGGCTACGCGCCGGAAATGGATGCCATCCGCGACCTCGACATCAACGACTACCGCACCAAGTCCGAGCTGACCCGCACCAAGCTCTACACGACCGTGGCGGCGGCCCTGCGCGGCTACCAGCAGCTGCACACCCTCAAGCGCGGCCACTCGGCCCTGGAGCGCATCGCCCGTGTCGGCGCCGAACTGATGGACCGGCACACGCCGCGCGACATCGCCCGCGCCGTGCTCGCGCACGTGGCCGCGGTGCTGCTGCAGGAGCCGGACGGCGTGCTGTGCGTGAGCGAGAACGGCATGCCCCACGTGCTGGGCGCCGCCGGCGCCTGCATCGGCCTGGAAGACGGCGCCTTGGACCGTCATCCCGACCCGGGGGTAAGGGAACTGGTCGCGCGCGCCCTGCAGGAACGCGCCAGCCTGTACACGCCGGAGCGCGTGGCGCTCTACTTCGCCGGCAAGTCCGGACGCGACTTCGCCGCCGGCGTGCAGCTGCGCGAACCGGTCAACGAGGGCCGGCGCCGCCTGCTCGAAGTCCTGTGCAGCGTGGTCGCGGTCGGCGTCGACAACCTGGAACTGGTGGGCCGCCTGAACCGGTCCGCCTTCTACGACCCGCTGACCGGCCTGCCGAACCGCACCCGCCTGGTCGAGCAGCTCGACGGCATGCTGGCCGGCCCCGGGCGTTCGGGCGCGACCCTGGCCCTGGTCGACCTCGACCATTTCGCCGAGAGCAACGACGCGCTCGGCCACCAGTTCGGCGACATGCTGCTCGTCGCGGTGGCCCAGCGCCTGCGCCACCAGCTCGGGGAGCTGGGCCTGGCGCGCATCGGCGGCGATATCTTCGCCGTGCTCGGCGCCGACGCGCGCTGCACCCCGGCGGCCCTGCACGCGCTGTTCGCCGCGCCCTTCTCGATCGACGGCCAGGACGTGCAGGTGTCGAGCACCCTGGGCCTGGTGCGCCTGGTCGAACACGACGGCAGCGGCGCCGACGCCCTGAAGGACGCCGACATCGCCCTCAAGCGCGCCAAGACCCGGCAGCGCGGTGGCCACTTCTATTTTTCGCGCTCGATGGGGGTCGAGATCCGCGAGCGCGTGCGCCTGATGCACGCGCTGCGCCGCGGCTTCCGGCGCGGCCAGCTGTTCCTGGCCTACCAGCCGCAGATCGACCTGGCCAGCAACCGGCCCTACGGCGCCGAGGCGCTCCTGCGCTGGCGCCTCGAGGACGGCAACCTGGTGCCGCCCGACCGCTTCATCCCGATCGCCGAGTATTCCGGCCTCATCGTCGAGATCGGCGCCTGGGTGCTGCGCGAAGCCTGCGCCGAGCTGATGCGCCTGCGCGCGGCCGGCTACCGCGAGTTCACCATGTCGGTCAACGTCTCCCAGGCCCAGTTCCGCCATCCGCAGTTCGTCGAGGTGCTGCGCCGCGCCCTGAACGAGACCGGCGCCCCGCCCGCCTTCGTGGAACTGGAAATCACCGAATCGATGGCGATGGAAGACCCGTGCCACCTGGCCGATATCCTGGCCGCGGTGAAGCAGACCGGCGTGTCGATCGCCATCGACGACTTCGGCACCGGTTTTTCCTCGCTGTCGCACCTGCAGCGCCTGAAGGTCGACCGCCTGAAGATCGACCGCGCCTTCGTTTCCGAGATTACCGAATCGGCGCGCGGCAGCAGCATCGCCGAGATGGTGATCCAGCTCGGACGCAACCTGGGGTTGTCGGTGATCGCGGAAGGCGTCGAGGACGAGCGCCAGGCGCAGATCCTGCACGCGCTGGGCTGCCCGCTGGCGCAGGGCTATCTGTTCTCGCGGCCGCTGTCGCCGCAGGACTTGCGCGTGTGGCTGGGCGGCCAGGCCGACGCGACCGCGGGGTGAATCCGGCTCGCGAACGGCGACCGTAGGGTGGGCACGCTGTGCCCACGCGAACGCCGGCGCAGAGGTCAGGGATGCAGCACCCGGCTGTCGGAACCGTTGGCGGCGTCATCCCTGGATGCGCCACGGAAGGCGAGCTTTGGCGATGCGATACGCGCCAACCTGGCGCGCGTGTCCGCGTGGGCACGGAGTGCCCCCCCTACGAATCGCGGTACAGGCTCCGGCGCCCGCCTCAATCCTCGGCCGCCTGCTCGGCCGGCCAGTCGCGGATATACGCCTTGAGCATGCGGTTCTCGAAGCTCTGCGCTTCCAGCACCGCGCGGGCGACGTCGTAGAACGAGATCACGCCCAGCAGGGTCTTGGCGTTCATCACGGGCAGGTAGCGCGCATGCTTCTCGAGCATCATGCGGCGCACTTCGTTCACCTCGGTGTCCGGAGTGACCGTGATCGGGCTGTCGTCCATGTAGCGGCGCACGGTGCCGTTGCCGACCGAGCCGCCGTTCGCGTGCAGCACCTTGATCACTTCGCGGAAGGTCAGCATGCCGACCAGGTCGCCGTATTCCATCACCACCAGCGAGCCGATGTCCTTCTCCGACATCGTGTTGACCGCTTCGGCCAGCGGCGTGTCGGGCGTGACCGTGTACAGGATGTTGCCCTTGACCTGCAAAATTTCCGAGACTTTCATATTGGCCACCCCGGCGTCAGATAGTTTATTCACTGTAAATACTTTTTTTATCAAGCTGAAAACGAATGTAGCCTAAGCCTAGCAGAAAATCCAGTTTCACGAGGGAGACGCTCTTGGAAAGCGTTGCGATTCCATAAATAAGTGCTACGATGCCGCGCATAATTATTTCATTAACGAGACATCCATGAGCGGTCCACGATACCCCGGTTTCGATACCCTGTCGCTGCATGCCGGCGCGGCGCCCGACCCGGCCACCGGCGCGCGCGCCACGCCGATCCACTTCACCTCCTCGTTCGCCTTCCGCGATTCCGATCACGCCGCCTCGCTGTTCAACATGGAGCGCAGCGGCCACGTCTACTCGCGCATCTCGAACCCGACCAATGCCGTGCTCGAGGAGCGCATCGCCGCGCTCGAAGGCGGCGTGGCCGGCATCGCCACCGCCAGCGGCCAGGCCGCGATGCACCTGGGCCTGTCGACCATCGCCGGCGCCGGCTCGCACATCGTGGCCTCGCGGGCCCTGTACGGCGGCTCGCATAACCTGCTGGCCTATACCCTGAAGCGCTTCGGCATCGAGACCACTTTCGTCGATCCGCGCGACATCGACGCCTGGCGCGCCGCGATCCGCCCCTCTACCCGCGTCTTGTTCGGCGAAACCCTGGGCAACCCGGGACTGGACGTGCTCGACATCCCGCGCGTGGCCAGCCTGGCCCACGAGCACGACCTGCCGCTGATGGTCGACGCGACCTTCACGACGCCCTACCTGCTGCGCCCCTTCGACCACGGCGCCGACCTGGTCTTCCACTCGGCCACCAAGTTCCTGTGCGGCCACGGCACCGCCATCGGCGGCCTGCTGGTCGACGGCGGCACCTTCGACTGGCAGGCCGCCCATGCGCGCAGCGGCCGCTTCGCCGAACTGTGCGAACCCTACGAGGGCTTCCACGGCATGGTCTTCGCCGAGGAGTCGACCGTCGGCGCCTTTGCCCTGCGCGCGCGGCGCGAGGGCCTGCGCGACTTCGGCGCCGTCATGAGTCCGCACAACGCCTTCGCCATCCTGCAGGGCATCGAGACGCTCGGCCTGCGCATGGACCGCCACGTCGCCAACACCCGCCGCGTGATCGAGTTCCTGCTGTCGCACCCGGCGGTCGAGTCGGTTTCCTATCCGGAGCTGGACAGCCATCCGGACCACGTTCTTGCGACAACCCTGCTGCCGAAAGGCTGCGGCGCCGTCTTCACCTTCACGCTCAAGGGCGACCGCGCCGCGGGCCGCCGCTTCGTCGACAGCCTGAAGGTGTTCTCGCACCTGGCCAACGTCGGCGACGCCAAGTCGCTGGTGATCCATCCGGCCTCGACCACCCATTTCCGCGTGCCGCCCGAGCAGCTGGCGGCCAGCGGCATTGGCGAAGGCACGATGCGCCTGTCGGTCGGCCTGGAAGACCCGGACGACCTGATCGAAGACCTCGCGCGCGGCCTGAAGCTGGCCCAGAAGGGAGCCTGAACATGATCTACACCGTGAACGATCGCGCGGCCTACGCCTACACCGGCGGCAAGGCTTTCGATGCGACGCTGCCGACCGTCGTCTTCATCCACGGCGCGCAGAACGACCACTCGGTCTGGGGCCTGCAATCGCGCTGGTTTGCCCACCACGGCTACGGCGTGCTGGCGGTTGACCTGCCGGGCCACGGCCGCAGCGCCGGGCCGGCGAAAGCCAGCGTCGAGCAGATGGCCGACTGGCTGCTGGCCCTGCTCGATGCGGCCGGCGTGGCGCGCGCGCTGCTGGCTGGCCACAGCATGGGTTCGCTGGTCGCGCTGGAAGCGAGCCACCGGGCCCCGGGGCGCGTGCGCGGACTCGCCATGCTGGGCACGACCTATCCGATGAAAGTCTCGGACGCCCTGCTCGCCACCGCGCGCGACGACGAGGACTCGGCCATCGACATGGTCAACATCTGGTCGCATTCGAGCATTGCCCACAAGCCATCCAGCCCGGCGCCCGGCTTTTCGGTCATGGGCGGCGCGCGCCGGCTGATGCAGCGCATGTCGGCGATCAACCCCGAACAGCTCTTCCATACCGACTTCTCGGCCTGCAACGCCTACGCCAACGGCGAGGCGGCGGCGCAGGCGGCCGCCTGCCCGACCGTATTCATCTTCGGCAGCAAGGACATGATGACGCCGCCGCGCTCGACCAGGATGCTGACGGGCGCAATCGCCCATGGCAAAATCGTCACGGTGGACGCCGGCCATTCGCTGATGAGCGAACAGCCCGACGCGGTGCTCGACGCGCTGATCGATTTTGCCGGCACGCTCAAGAACGAGGAGACCGCCGCATGAACGCACGCTATACGCACTTCCACGAGTTCTATCCGTACTACCTGAGCCAGCACGCCGACCGCCGCTGCCGCCGCGCGCATTTCATCGGCACCTCGCTGGCGCTGCTGGCGCTCCTGGCCGCCGTCCTGAGCGGCAGTGGCTGGTGGATCCTCGGCGCCCTGGTGCTGGGCTATGGCGGCGCCTGGGTCGGACACTTCCGTTACGAGAAGAACCGGCCGGCGACCTTCGACCAGCCCTGGCTCTCGTTCAAGGCGGACTGGGTGATGTACTGGCAGATGCTGACGGGGAAGCTGAGCTGGTGACGGTCGACGCCGCCGGCGTCTCCCGTAGGGTGGGCACGCGTGCCCACCCTACGGGCGTGTCCATTCACCGGATACCGTAAGGTATCGCTCGCACGGCATCACCCTGCCACGACCGATGGGCCTGGCTCACGCTTGCTTCACGAGCGGTGCCTCGCCATCCGTAGCCAGATCACGCGCCCGTCACGCGTGGGCACAGCGTGCCCAGCCTACGATCGGCGTCGCAGCCCGAACAAGGCTACCTGGTCTCGAAGTATTCGGCCACCGACTGGTCCAGCCCCTGGGCCACCGCCGCGTCCACATGCCTGGCCAGCCCCGCCGTATCGAGCGCGAGCGGCGAACCCGCGGCTGGCAGGGCGGCGGCCGTCACGCCCGCGCTGGCGCCGCCGAACACGAACAGGCGGTACACGTCCGCCACCTTCAGCTTGGCCGGATCGGCCAGCAGCACCCAGTCGTCGGCGCCGGCGCGCGCCAGCGCGCCCCATTGCCCATGGCCGGGCGCTTCGGCCTGCACCCGCCCGACCCAGCCGGCCGACACCATCTGCTCGAGCAGCAGGCTCAGTTCGTCGTAGCCGATCCGGGTATGGGCCCGCATCGCCGCGCTCGACACCAGGGCGGAGCCGGTCGCGTGGGCGTTGGCGTGCAGGACCTTGAGCACCGCCATCGCATCGACGAAAGCGCCGCCCGGCCCCGGCACGTGCCACCAGCGCTCGTACTTCACCACCGGCAGGGCCGCGGCCACCACCGCGCCGACCAGGGTGATCAGCCAGGACAGGTAGATCCACACCAGGAACAGCGGCAGCGCCGCCAGCGCGCCGTAGATGATGGCGTAGGCCGGAAACTGGCGGATGAAGAGCGCGAACAGGCGCTTGGCCAGTTCGAAGGCGATCGCCGCGGCCAGCGCGCCCCAGAGGGCGTCGCGCCAGTTCACGTAGCGGTTCGGCACCGCCACGTAGAGCAGCGTGTAGGCGCCGGTCGTGAGCGCCACCGAGGCAAGGGTGGAGAACAGCGTGGAAAACAGCGCACCGATGAAGGGCACCGACTTGGCGATCCCGTCGGTGGCCGTGAACAGCTGGGAGGTCACGGTCAGCGACAGGCCGAACAGCAGGGGCCCCAGCGTGATCAGGGCCCAGTAGATCAGCATGCGCTGCATCAGCGGACGCGGGCGGCGCACGCGCCAGATCTGGTTGAACACCCGTTCGATCATGCCCATCATGGCGGTCGAGGTGAGCAGCAGCGCGATCGCGCCGACCGCCGACAGGCCCTTGGCCTTGCTGGCGAACTGGGTCAGGTTGGAGATGATCGTGTTCGAGATCGCCTTGGGCATCAGGGCCTGGGCGAAATACGTTTCCAGGGCCGTGCGGAGCTGACCGAAAATCGGAAACGTGGTAAAAATGGCCAGTACGATCGTCAGCAGCGGAACCAGCGCCAGCGTGGTCGTAAAGGTGAGGCTGCCGGCCACCTGCGGCAGGCTTTCCTCGCGCAGCCGGCGGCGCGCGAAGCGCACCAGGTCGCGCGCCTCGAGCAGCGTGAGGCCGCGGATCCGGTCGGCGCCGACGCTGAGCATGTCGCTGGTCGAACGCGAAATCGAGTGAACCGTTTTGGAGAGCATATTGTCGTTGTTGAATCGACGATGAACCGGCAGCGACGAATCAAACCATCGTTCGGGGACATGTCATTTGAGCAAAGCGCCCTATAATACCAATGATGAACCCGACCACCACGACTATCCTCGTTTTGTACTATTCGCGCCATGGCGCTACCCGCAAACTCGCCGAATTCATTGCCCAGGGCATCGAGAGCCTGCCCGGCGTCGAGGCGCGCCTGCGCACCGTGCCGGCGGTATCGACGGTGTCGGAGGCGGTCGAGCCTGATATTCCGCGCGAAGGCGCACCCTACGTCGAGCTGCAGGACCTGGCCGAGTGCGCCGGCCTGGCCCTGGGCTCGCCCACCCGCTTCGGGAACATGGCGGCGGCCATGAAGTACTTCCTCGACGGCACCGCGACCGACTGGCTGGCCGGCACCCTGTCCGGCAAGCCGGCGGTCGTGTTCACGTCCACCGGCAGCCTGCACGGCGGCCAGGAGGCGACCCTGCTGTCGATGATGATCCCGCTGCTGCACCACGGCATGCTGGTGATGGGCCTGCCCTACACCCATCCGGAACTGATGAACACGGCCAGCGGCGGCAGCCCCTATGGCGCCACCCACTGGGCCGGGATCGACGGCGACAAGCCGGTCACGGAAGACGAGAAACGCCTGGCCATCGCGCTCGGGCGCCGCCTGGCCGAAGCCGCCGCCAAGTTGCAACCCCGGTTGCAAACACAAACGCACGGACCACGCTGATGCAAACCCCGAAGATCTTTCACATCGGCGCCATCGCCAGCCTGATGCTCCTGATCGGCTGGCTGGTGGCATGGGAAATCTGGGTCGCCCCGCTGCACCCCGGCGGCTCGCTGCTGGCGCTCAAGGCCCTGCCCCTGCTGGTGCCCCTGCGCGGCGTCATCAAGCGCGACCTCTACACGCTGCAATGGTCGTCCATGGTGATCCTGGTGTACTTCGCCGAAGGCGCCGTGCGCGCCTGGAGCGACGAGCTGGAAGCCTCGCGCATCATGGCGATCGGCGAGATCGTGCTGGTCTGCGTCTACTTCGCCTGCGCCCTGCTCTACCTGCGTCCCTACAAGAAGGCCGCGCAAAAGCTGGCCAAGGAGCTGCTCGACAAGGTGAAAGTGCCGCATGGCTGAGGATTTCCTCGCGCGCTGCCGCGCCATCGTCGGCGCGCCGCGCGTGCTGCTCGATGCCGCCGACATGGCGCCCTACCTCACGGACTGGCGCGGCCGCTTCACCGGCCGCGCCCGCGCCGTGCTGCTGCCTGGCGACACCGCCGAGGTGGCGCAACTGGTGGCGCTCTGCGCCCAGGCCCGCGTGCCCATCGTGCCCCAGGGCGGACGCACCGGCCTGGTGCTGGGGAGCGTGCCCGACGCCAGCGGCGAAGCCGTCGTGCTCTCGCTGCGGCGCATGAACCGCATCCAGGCCATCGACACCATCAACCGCACCATCACGGTCCAGGCCGGCTGCATCCTGCAGCAGATCCAGGACGCGGCCAGCGAGGCCGGCCTGCTCTTCCCCCTGTCGCTCGCCGCCGAGGGCAGCTGCACCATCGGCGGCAACCTCTCGACGAATGCCGGCGGCACCGCGGTCCTGCGCTACGGCAACACGCGCGACCTCTGCCTCGGCCTGGAAGTCGTCACCCCGCAGGGCCGCATCTGGGACGGGCTGCGCGGCCTGCGCAAGGACAACACCGGCTATGCGCTGCGCGAACTCTTCGTCGGCGCCGAAGGCACGCTTGGCATCATCACCTCGGCCGTGCTGAAACTCTATCCGCAGCCGAAGGCGGCAATCACGGCCCTGGTGGCGATCGACTCGCCGGCGCGCGCGCTCGGCCTGTTGTCCCTGATGCAGGACGTCTGCGGCTCCAGCCTGACGGCCTATGAGCTGATGTCGCACTTCTGCCTGCGCCTGGTGGCCGAGCACTTCCCCCACCTGCCGCGTCCTTTCGCCCAGGCGCATGCGCAGTACGCCTTGCTTGAGGTGTCGAGCAGCGAATCGGAGCAGCATGCCGTGGCCCTGCTCGAGTCCGGCATCGAGGCCGCGCTCGAGCAGGGCCTGGCCATGGACGCCGTGGTCGCAACCTCCGGCGCCCAGTCGGGCGGCCTGTGGCAACTGCGCGAGCACATCCCGCTGGCCCAGGCGGCGGCCGGCAAGAACATCAAGCACGACGTCTCGCTGCCGATCTCGCGCATCGCCGACTTCATCAGCGCCACCGATGCCCAGCTGGCGGAACACTTTCCCGGCTGCCAGGTGGTCTGCTTCGGCCACCTGGGCGACGGCAACCTGCACTACAACGTTGCCCCTCCGCAAGGGGGATCGCACGAGGCCTTCCTTGCCAACCAGGAAGCCATCAACCGCATCGTGCACGACAGCGTGGCCGCTTTCGACGGCTCGATCTCGGCCGAGCACGGCATCGGCGCCCTCAAGCGCGAGGAACTGAAGCGTTACAAGGACGACGTGGAGCTGGACATGATGCGTGCCATCAAGGGCGCCCTCGACCCGCTCGGCATTATGAACCCTGGCAAAATTCTTTGAGACCAGGAGAGCATCGATGCTGAAACTGATGGCGGCAATGGCCGCCTGCGCGCTGGCGCACAGTGCGCAGGCGGCAGCTGACGCGAACACGATCTACAAGTGCACGGTGAACGGCAGAGTCAGCTATGGCGACCAGCCCTGCGCCGCGGGCACGACAGCGGAACTGGCCGTGCGTCCGGCGCCGCCGCCCGACAAGGCTGCCGCCGAGAAATTGGCGTCAGACCGATTGCGTCTGGCGGAATTCGAGAAAGACCGGGCCGCGCTCGCGATGCGCGAGGAACGCGAACGCCAGCGCGCCGCCAAGGCCGCCGGCACGCTGCGCCAGAAGTGCGAGCGCCTGCGCCTGAAGCAGAAGTGGCTGGAGGAAGACCTGCGCGCGCTGCGCGGCGAGGCGCTGGCGAATGCGCGCCTGAAGGCGCAGCGGCAGGCGCAGGCGCTGGCGGTGGAATGTCCGGCCTGAATTCCCTCTCCCCTGTCCTGTCCCGCTGGCTGCTGCTCGGCGAGTGGCGCGCGCACCCGGTGCGCGCCCTGCTGGCCATCGCGGCGATCGCGGTCGGCGTGGCCATGGGCTTCGCCATCCACCTGATCAACGCCGCCGCCTTCAACGAATTCTCGGCCGCCATCAAGAGCCTCTCGGGCCAGGCCGACATCCAGGTGGCCGGGCGCGAGGCGCTGTTCGACGAAGCCATCTACCCGCGCCTGGCGCAATACGAGGGCGTGGCTCTGGCTTCCCCGGTGCTCGAGATCCAGGCCGCCGTGCCTGCCGCCAGGGGCGCGCTGCGCATCGTCGGCATCGACCCGCTGCGCGCCGGCTACATCGCCCCCGACCTGCTCGGCGTGCCTGCCGAAGGGCGCGGCGCCGACGTGCTGGCCGACGACACGGTCTTTCTTTCGCCGGCCGCGCAGAGCTGGCTCGGCGTGCGCGACGGCGCCCTGCTCACCCTGCGCGCCGGCACCCGCGACTTCAGCCTGCGCGTGGCGGGCCCGGTGCAGCGCGCCCGCCCGGGACAGCGCATCGGCGTGATGGACATCGGCGCGGCCCAGTGGCGCTTCGGCCAGCTCGGCAAGCTCTCGCGGGTCGACCTGAAGCTGCGCGACGGCGTCAACCGCGCCGAGTTCGAACAGCGCCTCACGCAAGACCTGGAGCGCGACTTCCCCGGACGCTTCCGCATCGGGCAGCCGAACGACAGCGAGCAGGAAAGCCGCAACAACAACCTGAGCCGCGCCTACCGCGTCAACCTGACGGTACTGGCCCTGGTCGCCCTGTTCACCGGCGCCTTCCTCGTGTTTTCCACCCAGGCGCTGGCGGTGATGCGCCGGCGCAGCCAGTTCGCCCTGCTGCGCGTGCTCGGCGTCGAACGCCGCCAGCTGCTGCGCCAGGTGCTGCTCGAAGGCGCCAGCCTGGGCCTCATCGGCGCCCTGCTGGGCGTGCTTGCCGGCTATGTACTGGCGGCCCTGGCCCTGCGCTTCTTCGGCGGCGACCTCGGCGCCGGCTACTTCCCCGGCATCAAGCCGCAAGTCGTGTTCACGCCACTGGCGGCCGCCGTCTTCTTCGCCCTCGGCCTGGGCGTGGCCCTGCTGGGCTGCCTGGCGCCGGCCCTGGAAGCCGCGCGCGCCAGGCCCGCGGTCGCCCTCAAGGCGGGGAACGACGAGGCCGCGCTGTCCCGTCTTGCGCGCATCTGGCCCTCGCTGGTCTGCCTGCTGCTCGCCGCCGCCTTCGCCTTCGCGCCGCCCGTGTTCGAGCTGCCGCTGTTCGGCTATTTCGCGATCGCCCTGCTGCTCATCGGCGGCATCGGCCTGATGCCGCGCCTGGCCGCCACCGCCTTCCGCCTCCTCGGCCGCCCCGTGCTGCGGCGCCCCAGTCCGCCGCCGGTGCTGGCGTTGACCCTGTCGCGCCTGGCGAACGCGCCCGGCCAGGCCTCGATCGCGCTGGGCGGCGTGCTCGCCAGCTTCAGCCTGATGGTGGCGATGGGGATCATGGTGGCGAGTTTCCGCGTCTCGGTCGACGACTGGATGCGCCACATCCTGCCGGCCGACCTCTACGTGCGCACCGCCTCGGGCGGCACCACGGGCTCGCTCGATCCCGCCCAGCAGCAGGCGATCGCCGCCGTCCCGGGCGTCGGCCAGGTGCAGTTCCTGCGCACCCGGCCGGTGTCGCTGGCCGCCGACCGCCCCGACGTGGTCCTGATCGCCCGCGACATCGATGCACGCGATCCCGGACGCCTGCTGTTCCTGGTCGGCGAGTCCCGTCCCGTACCGCCCGGTGCGCGTCCGGCCTGGGTCTCGGAAGCGATGCTCGACCTCTACGGCGCACGTGTCGGCGAAAACATCACCCTGCCGCTGGGCGGCAAGCCGGTGCCCTTCTTTGTCGCCGGGGTCTGGCGCGACTATGCCAACCAGTCGGGCTCGGTCGTGATCCGCCTGCCCGACTACCGCGCCATCACCGGCGAGACGGCGGTGACCGACGCCGCCATCTACACGGGCGGCGAGGAAGAGACGGACCGCATCGAACGCGCCCTGCGCGGCCTGCCTTTCGGCGCCGCCCTGCAACTGGCCCGTCCGGGCGACATCCGCGCCGCCAGCCTGCAGATCTTCGACCGCAGCTTCGCCGTCACCTACCTGCTCGAAGCGATCGCCATCGTCATCGGCCTGTCCGGCGTGGCGGCCACTTTCTCGGCCCAGACCCTGGCGCGCGCCCGCGAATTCGGCATGCTGCGCCATGTGGGCGTCACGCGCGGCCAGGTGCTCGGCATCCTGGCCTGCGAAGGCGGGCTGCTGACCGGCCTGGGCGTGGCCTGCGGCTTCGCGCTCGGCCTGGTGATCAGCCTGATCCTGGTGTTCGTCGTCAATCCGCAATCCTTCCACTGGACCATGCAACTGCACCTGCCCTGGGGGCTGCTGGCGATCGTCGCGCTTGTCCTGGTCGCGGCCTCGGTCGCCACCGCCCTGGTGTCGGGACGCTATGCCTTGTCCGGCGGTCCGGTGCGGGCCGTCAGGGAGGACTGGTGATGCGCCTTGCGCTGATCCTCTTGCTGCTGGTCTGCCAGTGCGCGTTCGCGGCCAAGCCGTCCTTCGCACCGGTGACGCCGGGCCGCGCCCTGCAGTTCCCGCTCGATTACGGCGCCCACCCCGACTACCGCACCGAGTGGTGGTACGTGACCGGCTGGCTGAAGACCGCGGCCGGCAAGCCGCTCGGCTTCCAGGTCACCTTCTTCCGCAGCCGCACCGAGCACGACACCGCCAATCCGAGCGCGTTTGCCCCGCACCAGCTGGTGATCGGCCACGCCGCGATCTCCGATCCGACGCTCGGCCGCCTGGTGCACGACCAGCGCAGCGCGCGCGAAGGCTTCGGCCTGGCCTGGGCGAAAACCGGCGACACCGACCTGAAACTCGACGACTGGCGCATGACGCGCGCCGCGGACGGCCGCTACCGCGTGACGGTGAGGTCGGGCGAAATGACGCTGGAACTGACGCTCACCCCGAGCCAGCCGGTGCTGGTGCAGGGCGAAGGCGGCTATTCGCGCAAGGGCCCTGCCGCGCAGCACGCCAGTTACTACTACAGCCATCCGCAGTTGCGCGTCACGGGCCAGGCCGGCCGCGCCGGCGCCGTCCAGGCGGTCACGGGCAGCGCCTGGCTCGACCACGAATGGTCGAGCGAAGCCCTGCAGCCCGAGGCCAGCGGCTGGGACTGGATCGGCGCCAACCTCGACGACGGCTCGGCGCTGATGGCTTTCCAGATCCGCGCCAAGGGAGGTGGTAAACTATGGGCGCACGCGACCGTGCGCGACCCGCAGGGCCGTGTCACCCGCTACGCGCCCGGGCAGGTGAGTTTTTCCCCGCAGGCGCACTGGAAGTCGCCGCGCACCAATGCCGAATACCCGGTTGCCACGCTCATTTCGACCGGGGCCACGCGCTGGCAGGTCACTCCTCTGCAGCAGGACCAGGAACTCGACTCGCGCCGCTCGACCGGGGCCGTCTACTGGGAGGGCGCGGTCAGCGTCGCGCGCGACGGCGTACCCGCTGGTCATGGCTACCTCGAGATGACCGGCTATGTGCGCGACATGAAACTATGAACCACGAGACAGAACAACAACAAGCACCACGATGACCAAGCGTTCCGCCAGCTCCACCGCCTCCGCCGCGCCCGCCAAGGGCAGCCTCGCCGCCTTCAAGGGCCTGCTGCCCTTCCTGCGCCCTTACCGCCGCCAGTTCGCCCTTGCCGGCATCGCCCTGCTGTTCGCGGCCGGCGCCACGCTGGCCATCCCGGCCGCCTTCAAGCAGATGATCGACCTCGGCTTCGGCGCCGCCGCCGGCGAACACAGCATCCGCAACGTCGACGCCACCTTCCTCGCGCTGTTCGGCGTGGCCACCGTGCTCGGGATCGCGACCGCGGCGCGCTTCTACATGGTGTCCTGGCTGGGCGAGCGCGTCACCGCCGACATCCGCAGCGCCGTCTACAGCCACGTCGTCAACCAGAGCCCCGAATTCTTCGAGACCACCCAGACCGGCGAAGTGCTGTCGCGCCTGACCACCGACACCACCCTGATCCAGACCGTGGTCGGCACCAGCATCTCGCTCGCCCTGCGCAACACCCTGCTGTTCCTGGGCGGCCTGGTGATGCTGTTCGTGACCAGCGCCAAGCTGACCGCCATCATCCTCGGCCTGCTGGTCGCGGTGATCGTGCCCATCGTGCTGTTCGGGCGCCGCGTGCGCAAGCTGTCGCGCGACTCGCAGGACCGCATCGCCGACGCTTCCGCGCTGGCCGGCGAAATCCTCAACGCGATCCCGACGGTGCAGGCCTATACCCACGAGAAGATCGAGGCGAAACGCTTCGGCGCCTCGGTCGAGGGGGCATTCTCCGCCGCCATGCAGCGCATCCGCGCGCGCGCCTTCCTGACCATGCTGGCCATCGTGCTGGTGTTCGGCACCATCGTCTTCGTGCTGTGGCTGGGCGCACATGCCGTCCTGCAGGGCGCCATGACCGGGGGCGACCTCGGCCAGTTCATCCTCTACGCCTCGATCGTCGCCGGCTCGATCGGCGCGCTGTCGGAAGTGATGGGCGAAGCCCAGCGCGCCGCCGGCGCCACCGAACGCCTGCTGGAGCTGCTGGCTGCGCGTTCCGACATCCGCAACCCGGCCCACCCGCGTCCGCTGCCGGCACGCAGCGGCGGCGGCGCGGCGCTCGCCCTGCGCGACGTCACCTTCGCCTATCCCTCGCGCCAGGACACGGCCGCGCTCTCGCACGTCTCGCTCGACATCCGGCCGGGCGAGACCGTGGCCGTGGTCGGCCCCTCGGGCGCCGGCAAGACCACCCTGTTCCAGCTCCTGCTGCGCTACTACGATCCGCAGGCCGGCGCCATCACGCTCGACGGCGTCGATATCCGCGACCTCGACCTGCACACCCTGCGCGGCGCCATCGGCATCGTCCCCCAGGACACCGTAATCTTTTCCAAGGACGCCATGGAGAACATCCGCTACGGCCGTCCGGATGCGAGCGACGAGGAAGTGATCAAGGCCGCGAAACTGGCCGCCGCCCACGAGTTCATCGAACGCCTGCCCCAGGGTTACCGCTCCTTCCTCGGCGAGCGCGGCGTGCGCCTGTCCGGCGGCCAGCGCCAGCGCATCGCCATCGCGCGCGCCCTGCTCAAGAATCCGCCGCTGCTGCTGCTGGACGAAGCGACCAGCGCGCTCGACGCCGAATCCGAGCGCCTGGTGCAGGCCGCGCTGGAGGCGGCGATGGTCGGACGCACGACCATCATCATCGCCCACCGCCTGGCCACCGTGCAGCGCGCCGACCGCATCGTGGTCATGGAAGACGGCCGCGTGGTCGAGACCGGCACCCATGCCTCGCTGGTGGCGCTCGGCGGCATCTACGCCAATCTCGCGGCCTTGCAATTTCATCACGTGCATGTAGAACATTGAACAAGGACTGTTGCGCGGCGCAACAATTTGAACTATTCCAGGGCAACATTAGTTGCCGTATGGAATAACCAACGGTTATGATGATCGGTGAAACCGGAATCCCCCTTTCCCCTGATCATGCACAAACAAAAATTTTCCACCGCTGGCTGGAGTGTTGGCTCCAAGATCAGCGTGTTCTCCTTCGCCCTGGTCGGCGCTGTCCTCGCAGCGCTGGTGATGACGATTTCCATCACCACCTCGACGATGCTGGAAGAGCGCGCCCGCCGCAGCCTCGACGGCGAGCTGCAGGGCGTCGTCAACACCGTCGAGCTGTTCAATACGACCGTGTCGAACGAGGCGGTCAGCTTCGGCCGCATCTTCGCCACCAATTTCACGGACGGCTTTGAACTCGACGCAGCCGCTACCGTCGACATCGGCGGCAAGCAGGTGCCGACGCTCAAGAGCAACGGCCGCGTCCTGAACCTGGACTTCGGGATTCCCGACCGCTTCACCGCCACCACGGGCGGCAACGCGACCATCTTCGCGGCCAGCGGCGAGGACTTCGTGCGCGTGAGCACCTCGGTCAAGAAGGAAAACGGCGAGCGCGCCGTCGGCACCCAGCTCGACCGCGCGAGCCCCGCCTATCCCGCCCTGCGCGCGGGGCGCACCTACATCGGCCTGACCACCCTGTTCGGCAAGCAGTACATCACCCAGTACGAGCCGGTGCGCGACGCCGCCGGCGCCATCGTCGGCGCCCTCTACGTCGGCGTCGACATCAGCCGCGACGTGGCCTTCCTGAAAGAGCGCATCCGCGCGATCAAGGTGGGCGAGACCGGCTACTTCTACATCCTGAACGCGGCGCCGGGCAAGAACTTCGGCGAATTCGTCATCCATCCCGTCCAGGAAGGCAAGAACCTGATCGACAGCCGCTCGGCCGACGGCCGCCCCTTCATCCGCGAGATGCTGGAAACGAAGAACGGCAGCATCAGTTACGACTGGAAGAACGAGGGCGAGCAGGAGGCGCGCGAAAAGTTCGCGGTCTACACCTGGTTCAAGGACTGGAACTGGGTCATCGCCGGCGGCACCTATGCCGACGAGATCACCGCCGAAGCGCGGGCCCTGCGCAACCGCTACATCCTGTCCGGCCTGGTGGCCCTGATCGCCTTCGCCGCGGCCCTGTACGTCTTCGTGCGCCGCGCCATCACCCGTCCGCTGGCCGAGGCGCGCGACGCCGCCATCCGCATCGCCGACGGCGACCTGACGGTGCGCGTCCCCAGCCGCGGCCGGGACGAAATCGGCCGCCTGGCCGAAGCCATGAACGGCATCAGCAGCAAGCTCTCCTCGGTGGTCGGCAACGTCCGCGACGGCGCCGAGCAGATCGCCAACGCCTCGCAGGAAATCTCGACCGGCAACCTCGACCTGTGCATGCGCACCGAGCAGCAGGCATCGAGCCTGGCCACCACCGCCTCCTCGATGGGCGAACTGACCGAGACCGTACGCCAGAACGCCGAGCATGCGCGCCAGGCCAACCAGCTCGCCCTGAGCGCCTCGACCGTCGCGCAAAAGGGCGGCAGCATGGTGGCGCAGGTGATCGACACCATGGAATCGATCAACCAGTCCTCGCGCAAGATCGGCGACATCACCGGCGTCATCGACGGCATCGCCTTCCAGACCAACATCCTGGCCCTGAACGCGGCCGTGGAAGCGGCGCGCGCCGGCGAACAGGGCCGCGGCTTCGCGGTCGTCGCCAGCGAAGTGCGCAACCTGGCCCAGCGCAGCGCCGCAGCCGCCAAGGAGATCAAGGGCCTGATCGCCGCCTCGAGCAGCGATGTCGAGGCCGGCAGCAAGCTGGTGAGCGAAGCCGGCGCGACGATGGACGAGGTGCTCGCCAGCGTCGCGCGCGTGACCGACATCATGGCCGACATCAGCGCCGCCAGCCTGGAACAGACGAGCGGCATCGAGCAGGTCAACCGCGCCATCGGCGAAATGGACGAGTCGACCCAGCAGAACGCCGCGCTGGTCGAGGAAGCCAGCGCCGCGACTCAGGCCCTGCAGGACCAGGCCGCCCAGCTGGCCCGCGCCGTGCGCCTGTTCCGCCTGGACGACACGGCCGCCGGCGACGCCCTGGCTGCGCCGGTGCATCATGCCGCGCTGACGAACGACTGATTTCCGTAGGCTGGGCACTTGTGCCCACGCGGTCTGACCGTCCGAAACCACGGGACGCCGAACGTGTCCGACTGCCGGAAGCGGCCGGGTATGCCCAGGTCCCATACCGCGTGGGCTCGAGAGCCCACCCTACGTCCCCCGACAGCCGCCCCTTCCCCCTTCCCGCCGCTTCGGTGTAGAGTAACAAACCCTCTACACCGGAGCCCTGCCTTGTCCGACGCCGACCTGATCCGCCGCTGCCACACCGTCTTCCCCGGCCACCGCGCCCGCAGCCCCGCCGAGATGTATGCCGCCATGGCCGCCTGGTGCGAAGCCAACCGCATCGAGCACGACGTCTACGGCAGCGGAGAACTGATCGAGTCCTTCGAAAACAAGATCGCCGCCCTGCTCGGCTTCGAGGCCGCCGTGTTCTGCATCAGCGGCACCATGACCCAGGTCACCGCCCTGCGCCTTGCCAGCGGCGACCGCGGTGGCGCCCCGGTCGCCCTGCACCCGACCTCCCACATCTTCGTGCACGAACGCGCCAACCACCAGCTGCTCGGCCACTTCGCCGCCCTGCGCGTGGGCGACCCGCACCGGCCGTTCACCGCCGCCGACCTCGAAGTGGTCCCCGACCGTCTCGGCGCTGTCGGCCTGGAGATCCCGATGCGCGAAATCGGCGGCCAGGCGCCGACCTGGGACGAGCTGGAAGCGATCAAGGCCCACTGCAAGGCGCGTGGCGCGCACCTGCACATGGACGGCGCACGGCTGTGGGAAGGGGCAGCGGGTTACGGCAAGCCGGTGGCGGAGATCGCGGCGGGATTCGATTCCGTCTATGTGTCGCTGTACAAGGGCGTCGGCGGCCTGGGCGGCGCCATGCTGGCGGGCAGCCGCGATTTTGTCGCCCGCGCCTCCGAATGGTTCAAGCGCCAGGGCGGCAACGTGGTCCACCGCTCGCCCTATGTCGTGGCGGCGGCGATGCAGTTCGACGCCAGGATCGCCGCCATGCCGGATTACTTCCGCCGCACCGAATTCCTGTTCGAGGCGCTGCGCGCGCATCCGGAAATCCGCGTGAACCCCGCCCGCCCGGCCGCCAACATGCTCCACCTGCACCTGCCGGTGAGCCGCGAGCGCGCGCTGGAAATACGCGAGGAGCTGGCCGAACGGCATGGCGTCTGGCTGTTCAACCGCGTGAACCACGGCGTGCTGCCCGCTACGAGTTATTTCGAGCTCTACGTCGGCGACAACCTGCTCGACCTGCCGGACGAGAAAGTAGTCGAGGCGTTGCGACTGTTCGCCGCAAGACTGCGCACCCCTGCATAAGTTACAATGGCGGGTTTTCAGCAGAAGGACCGCCATGCGCCAATACCTCGACTTCATGCGCCATGTGAAAGAGCACGGCGCGCTCAAGACCGATCGCACGGGCACCGGCACGCTCTCCGTGTTCGGCTACCAGATGCGCTTCAACCTGCAGGAAGGTTTTCCGCTGGTGACCACCAAGAAGGTGCACCTGAAGTCGATCATCCATGAACTGATCTGGTTCCTCCAGGGCTCGACCAACATCGGCTACCTGAAGGAAAACGGCGTCTCGATCTGGGACGAGTGGGCCGACGCCAACGGCGACCTCGGCCCCATCTACGGCTACCAGTGGCGCAACTGGCCCACGCCGAACGGCGAGCACATCGACCAGATCAGCCAGGTCATGGACCAGATCAGGAACAACCCGGACTCGCGCCGCATGATCGTCTCGGCCTGGAACGTGGCCGACGTGCCGCAGATGAAGCTGCCGCCCTGCCACGCGCTGTTCCAGTTCTACGTGGCCGACGGCAAGCTGTCCTGCCAGCTCTACCAGCGCAGCGCCGACATCTTCCTCGGCGTGCCCTTCAACATCGCCTCCTACGCGCTGCTGACCCACATGATGGCCCAGCAGGCCGGCCTGGAAGTCGGCGACTTCGTCTGGACCGGCGGCGACTGCCACCTGTATTCGAACCACCTCGAGCAGGCGGAGCTGCAGCTTTCGCGCGAGCCGCTGCCGCTGCCGAAACTGGTCATCAAGCGCAAGCCGGATTCGCTCTTCGACTACCGTTTCGAGGACTTCGAAGTGGTCGGTTACCAGTCGCATCCGGCGATCAAGGCGCCGGTGGCGGTGTAAGCAGGTCACATCCATGATCGGCAGCGTCACGGGGCTCGCGTTGCGTCCTGTGGGTGCGCGCCGCCCTGGGCCCGTCGACCGTGCGCGCGCACTCGACGGCCTGGGCCTCGAGGGCGACGTACATGCCGAAGCGCAGTCGCCGCGCCAGCTCCTGCTCGCGGATGCGTCGGTCTACCAGGACTTCTCCCTGCCCGCCCATGCCCTGGGCGAGAACCTGCTGGTCGATATCGACACGGCCTCGCTGCGCTCCGGCGCCGTGCTCTGCATCGGCGCCGAGGTGCGCCTGCGCCTGATGTTCCAGTGCGAAGCCTGCGGCCAGCTTGACGCCGTCCAGCAGGGGCTGGCGCGCAGGCTCGGGGCGCGCCGCGGGGTCCTCGCGCGCGTCCTTTCCGGTGGCATCATCCGCCGCGGCGACGCGGTGCGCGACCTGGGCGTCCTGCTCCCGGCATGGTCCGACGACTGGCGCGAGCGCGTCCGGCGCGTGCTGGATGCGGTGCCGCCCGATATGGTGGTCGAATACCGCACGCTGGCGCGCCTGGCCGGCATCCAGTCCAGCTATTGCCGCGCGTTTCCGCGCCTGCTTGCCAGCTTTGGGGAGCAGTATGTGTGGAGGGCATTGACGGCGAAGGCCGGCGGCACGGCGCAGCGCTGGGAGGGAGCCGGACTCTTCGAGACATTTTGAGAAGGCGCGAACGGCTCACGCCTTCCCTTCTCCTGCTTTCCCTTTTCTCCTGGCCCGGTTCGCAGCTGCGATCTGCTTGCGCCTGCGTGTCTTGCCACGGTTGGACGGAACCTCGGGCGGCGCAACGAAGGAGATCGAAGGGGTCAGGTCCGATCGATGGTCTGGCGGCAGGCCCCGGATCTCGAGTCCGGGTCGGAACTGTGAAAAAGCATGCGTCAACGCGCGAAGGAGCGGAGCGCTCGTCCCTGCGTGACCACCTTCCGTCGTGCTGACGACAATGCGGACACGCCGCCAGGAACGGTGCTGCGCCGGATGCAGCGACACAACGAGACAATGCATCAGGTCGCCGCTCGTTCCGGTCCAGTACTGTAGCTCGTCGATCTCGCTCGCATCAAACTTTCGCCACCGGAAGCAGGACGTGATGTTCCTGACAGACACGAAGCTTCCGTCGATCCTGACCGACTGCGTCATCAGGAGCAGAGCGATCGCAAGCGCGAGCATCCACGAAATTGTCAGGCCGGAGGCGTCGTCAGCGAGATCGAGCAACCCAGGTTCCCACAGCGCCATCCCGGCGATGAACAGCTGCATGGTCACCACCAAACCCAATGCTTCAAGATGCCTCGGATACCTGAAGACCTGCACCCCGCCTATGACCTTTGTCCTCATTCGCACCATACAGTCCCCCCCGATGGCAACCGACAGCAAGCTTTCCATGTGGCAGCAGTCCGCGTTCTGAGCGAGCGCAGGTTTCGCATGAATCGTAACCGGTTGAGATGACGGAGAATTCTGCCGTTATCTTGACAGCCAGCCCAAGTCACGACACCATCTGCCGAATTCATTACAGAGCAACAAGGATGCAAACAATGCGCGCTGGTTTTTCCTTCCCCGAGACGCCCACGGCGGTGCCCCGATGACCCGCCTGACCATGGTCGTCGCCATCGACGCCCAGCGCGGCATCGGCGTCAATAACCAGCTCCCCTGGCACCTGCCGGAAGACCTGGCCCACTTCAAGCGCGTCACCCTCGGCCGCCCCATCATCATGGGCCGCAAGACCTTCGATTCGATCGGCCGTCCACTGCCGGGACGGCGCAATATCGTCGTCACGCGCAACGCCGGGTGGCGCCATGAGGGCGTGGAAGCCGTGACCTCGCTCGAGGCCGCCATTGCCCTGGTGGGCGAGGAGGAAGCGAGCATCATCGGCGGCGCCCAGATCTTCAACGCGGCGCTCGACGTGGCCGACCGCATGATCGTCACCGAAATCGCGCGCACGTTCGACTGCGACACCTTCTTCCCGGCGATCGACCCGCAAGTATGGCGGGAGACGGCGCGCGAGCGCCACCACTCCGAAACCCAGGGCTTCGACTTCGATTACGTGACCTACGAACGCAAGGCGTAGGGTGGACGGCTGTACCTGTCGCGGTGCAGATCGACGGCGTATGCGCCGCCCACGCGTTCAAATACAGGATGAACATCCGCGCCAGATCCCCTGCTGGTTGAACGCGCGGGCGGCGCACGCCCCTCATCGGATCAGGCATTCGAGCGGAGCCGCCCACCCTACACCCGGCAGAACGCAGACAGGCCAGCTATCCGGGTTGCGGCGCTCCCACGCCCTCGTGTGCGCCATGCCTGAACGCATCCCGTTACCCTAATAAAAAAATGTTCACCGGACAGCGGAATTTCTGCGAAAATCCGCTTCTTATTTTTTCGGTGCCGTGTGAGCGGGCCGCGTCAACCGGACGTGGCTGCCCCCACGGCGCTTCGCATTGGAGCTGTCAATGAAATTTCGTTTCCCAATCGTCATCATTGACGAGGATTTCCGTTCCGAGAACACGTCCGGCCTCGGTATTCGCGCGCTTGCCGCGGCGATGGAAAAAGAAGGCATGGAAGTGCTGGGCCTGACCAGCTACGGCGACCTGTCGCAGTTCGCCCAGCAGCAGTCGCGCGCCTCGGCCTTCGTGCTGTCGATCGACGACGAGGAATTCGGCGGCGGCTCGCTCGAGGAAACCGATTTCGCCCTGACCGGCCTGCGCGCCTTCGTGCAGGAGATCCGTCACAAGAACTCGAACATCCCGATCTACATCTACGGCGAGACCCGCACGTCGCGCCACATCCCGAACGACATCCTGAAGGAGCTGCACGGCTTCATCCACATGTTCGAGGACACGCCGGAATTCGTCGCGCGCCACATCATCCGCGAAGCGAAAGCCTACCTGGACAGCCTGGCGCCGCCCTTCTTCCGCGCGCTGGTGAACTACGCCTACGACGGCTCCTACTCCTGGCACTGCCCGGGCCACTCGGGCGGCGTCGCCTTCCTGAAGTCGCCGATCGGCCAGATGTTCCACCAGTTTTTTGGGGAGAACATGCTGCGCGCCGACGTCTGCAACGCGGTCGAGGAACTCGGCCAGCTGCTCGACCACACCGGCCCGGTCGCCAAGTCCGAACGCAATGCCGCGCGCATCTACAGCGCCGACCACTGCTACTTCGTCACCAACGGCACCTCGACCTCGAACAAGATGGTCTGGCACTCGACCGTCGCCCCGGGCGACATCGTCGTGGTCGACCGTAACTGCCACAAGTCGATCCTGCACTCGATCATCATGTGCGGCGCCATCCCCGTGTTCCTGATGCCGACCCGGAACAACCTCGGCATCATCGGACCGATCCCGCTGGAAGAGTTCACGCCCGAATCGATCGCCCGCAAGATCGAGGCGAACCCGTTCGCGCGCGAAGCCAAGGACAAGAAGCCGCGCATCCTGACCATCACCCAGTCGACCTACGACGGCGTGGTGTACAACGTGGAAGTGCTGCGCGAAATGTTAGATGGCCGCATCGATACCCTGCACTTCGACGAAGCCTGGCTGCCGCACGCGACCTTCCACGACTTCTACAAGAACATGCACGCGATCGGCCGCGACCGCCCGCGCGCCAAGCAGTCGATGATCTTCTCGACCCAGTCGACCCATAAACTGCTGGCCGGCCTGTCCCAGGCCTCGCAGGTGCTGGTGCGCGAATCGGAATCGGTCAAGCTCGACCAGGACGCCTTCAACGAAGCCTTCCTGATGCACACCTCGACCTCGCCGCAGTACTCGATCATCGCCTCCTGCGACGTCGCCGCGGCCATGATGGAAGCGCCGGGCGGCACCGCCCTGGTCGAGGAATCGATCCTGGAAGCGCTGGACTTCCGCCGCGCGATGAAGAAGGTCGACCTCGAGTTCGGCGACGACTGGTGGTTCAAGGTCTGGGGCCCGGACGTCAAGGGCGAGGAAGGCATCGGCACCCAGGAAGACTGGATGATCCATGCCGACGACGACTGGCACGGCTTCGGCAACCTGGCCGAAGGCTTCAACATGCTCGACCCGATCAAGTCGACCATCGTGACCCCGGGCCTGTCGCTGGACGGCCAGTTCGGCGAGACCGGCATCCCGGCCTCGATCGTGACCAAGTACCTGGCCGAGCACGGCGTCATCATCGAGAAGTGCGGCCTGTACTCCTTCTTCATCATGTTCACGATCGGCATCACCAAGGGCCGCTGGAACACGCTGGTGACGGCGCTGCAGCAGTTCAAGGACGACTACGACCGCAACAAGCCGATGTGGCAGGTGATGCCGCAGTTCGCCGCCGCCAACCCGCGCTACGAGAACCGCGGCCTGCGCGACCTGTGCACCCAGATCCACACCTTCTACAAGCAGTACGACGTGGCGCGCCTGACGACCGAGATGTACCTGTCGGACATGGTGCCGGCAATGAAGCCGTCGGACGCGTTTGCGAAGATGGCGCGCCGCGACATCGAGCGCGTCGCCATCGAAGACCTGGAAGGCCGCACCACCGCGATCCTGCTGACGCCTTACCCGCCGGGCATTCCGCTGCTGATCCCGGGCGAGCGCTTCAACAAGACCATCGTCGACTACCTGCGCTTCGCACGCGACTTCAACGAGAAGTTCCCGGGCTTCGAGACCGACGTCCACGGCCTCGTGAAGCGCGAGATCGACGGCAAGCTGGGCTACTTCGTGGACTGCGTACGCCAGGATTGATTTCCGCCCTGCGGATGTGAAAAGAGGAGCCGATGGCTCCTCTTTTTTTGTCCGCGAACTGTGCTGGGATCGCGCAGCGTGCGCATTCTGTCGCGTAGGGTGGGCACACTCGTGCCCACGCGGTATGGCGCCAATGCGGATCGCACACTGGACAGAATCACGGAACCCGCGCGACGGGATGCGACTAACGCTGCGGGAACGCATGCGACGAGACTGCGTGGGCACAGGTGCCCACCCTACCTTAGCGCTTCAATTCGACCGTCAGCGTCGAGCTTGGTGCGCTGGCATTCATCTCGGCCCGCGCCTGCGTGATCACGCTGCGCGCCGCGCTCAGGCCGAGGAAGCCCATCACGCCAGCCACGAAGAGGTCGGGCAAGCCGCTGCCCGCCTGCCACACGCCCAGCGCCGCGAGCAGCACCGCGGCGTTGCCGATCATGTCGTTGCGCGTGCACAGCCAGACCGAGCGCATGTTGGCGTCGCCATTGCGGAACGCGAACAGCAGGGCCGCGACCAGGCCATTGGCCGCGAGGGCGAGGACGCCGATCAGGCCCATCGTCTCGGCCTTCGGCACGGTGCCCGAGGCCAGGTGCCACAGGGCCGAGCCGATGACGAAGGCCCCGTAGGCGCCCATGGTCGCGCCCTT
The DNA here is from genome assembly GCA_040755875.1 of Pseudomonadota bacterium. Lineage (GTDB taxonomy): Bacteria > Pseudomonadota > Gammaproteobacteria > Burkholderiales > Burkholderiaceae_D > Telluria. The sequence continues at coordinate 183,017 of JBFLZJ010000006.1, forward strand.
CACCAGCGCGGTGCGCGAACGCCAGACCGGCGCCAGGCCGAGGACGAAGAGGGAAATGCCGTAGTTGGCGGCGTCGCCGAAGAAGTCGACCGCGTCGGCCAGCAGCGAGACCGAACCGGCCGCCCAGCCGCCGGCCAGCTCGACGCCGAACATCAGCGCATTGACCACCAGCGCGATCCAGAGCACACGCCGGTAACGGGGATCGACGGGCGGTTTACCGGTGGCGCATCCGCCGCCGCAGCAATCTGCCATGCTTACACCTTGCCAATATGATACGGAATTCTCGAGAAGGCCATGAAAACCGTATCAGGTTTTCGGCAGCGTCACGCCGTGCTGGCCCTGGTACTTGCCGCCGCGGTCCTTGTACGAGGTCTCGCAGACTTCGTCGGATTCGAAGAACAGCACCTGGGCGCAGCCCTCGCCCGCATAGATCTTGGCCGGGAGCGGGGTCGTGTTCGAGAACTCCAGGGTCACATAGCCTTCCCATTCGGGCTCGAAGGGGGTGACGTTGACGATGATGCCGCAGCGCGCATAGGTCGACTTGCCCAGGCAGACGGTCAGCACGTTGCGCGGAATGCGGAAGTATTCCATGGTGCGCGCCAGCGCGAAGGAGTTCGGCGGAATGATGCAGACGTCGCTTTTCACGTCGACGAAGGACTTCTCGTCGAAGTTCTTCGGGTCGACGATGGTGCTGTTGATGTTGGTGAAGACCTTGAACTCGTCGGCGCAGCGGATATCGTAGCCATAGGACGACGTGCCGTAGGAAATGATGCGGCGGCCATCCGCCTCGCGGACCTGACCCGGCTCGAAGGGTTCGATCATGCCGGTTTCCTGCGCCATGCGGCGGATCCATTTATCGCTCTTGATTGCCATGCTGCTCTTTCGGGAATGCGGAAAATCCCGCGATTTTACGCGAAAAGGCCGCTGCGGTCCTGCTTCTCCATGTCATTTTGGCCAGTTCGCTGGGCCAGCAGGCGCTGGATCATCGCATGGGTCAATTCCGCCGCGCGCGCCGGGTGCTCCATCGGGTACAGATGACTACCTTCCGTCATGACGAAGTTCGCCCCGACCAGCCTGCGCGTGGACGCCAGCCCGGCCTGGCGCAGCTCCTCGGAGCGGTCCGCGCCGATGAAGCCGACCGGCACCGGGAAGTCGTGGCGAATCACGTCGCCCATGTGGTGCGGCAGCGAATTGTAGATCCGGGTCTCGACCGCGCGGTCGAAACGCAGTTGCACGCCTTCCGGATGGGGTTTCAGGCCGACGTCCAGGTAATCGTCCAGCACACCCGGCGCCCAGGCGGCAAAGATGTCCTTGGCGACGAAATGCTGGTAGGCCGCCTCGCGGCTGGGCCAGACATTGCGGCGGCGCTCGGAAAAGCGCGCCGGCGAAAACTTCGAGCCCTTGCCCAGCAACTTCACCAGACGCCAGAGGAAGGCGCGCCAGCCCGCCACCACCGGGGAATCGAGCATGACCACGCACTGCGCGAGTTCCGGGCGGCGCTCGGCCGCCATGGTGCTGAGCATGCCGCCGAGCGAATGGCCGACCAGGATCGCCGGCCGCCCGTATTGCTCGAGCTGGCCGATCAGTTCATCGACCAGGCCGCTCCAGCCGTCGCCGACCGGATAACGCGGGTCGTGCCCGACCATGTCGGTCATGCGGACGTCGTAATGCACGGCCAGGGCATCGAGCAACTGACGATAGGTGCCCGACGGGAAGCTGTTGCCGTGGCAGAAATGCAGCAGGGGTTTGGTCATGAAAGCACGGGACACACGAAACTGAACAGGTGTCGATTGTAATGTGACAAGGTCCCGCGCGTTCCTCGTTTAGAGGGAAACCCCTACAGTCAGCTCGGCGACATAGCCGTTGACGATGTCGCCGGACATGCTCGCCATCTGCAGCGCCGTACCATCGTTGAAGACGTTGTCGGTCGCATAGCTGATGCGCGACAGGTTCCGCACGCTGCTGCCATAGCCATCCGCCGTATAGGCCTCGTTCAGGGTCGCCAGCGGGAAGGTGAACTGCGAGGTCTTCACGCGGTTGGCGGCGCTGGTCGAGGACACCAGGGTCGGATAGACCTCGAAGTGCACGTGGGGCATGCGTCCGTCGTAGCAGCCTGGGAAGACGGTCAGGAAGGTGACATAGCCGTCCGCGTCGGCCGCCTGCACGCCGCGCAGGTAGTTCTCTTCCCTGACGCTCTCCGAATACATCGAGTAGTTGCCGTTGCGGTCGCAGTGCCAGAGGTAGACCGTGGCGCCGGCCACGGTGGCGCAACTGGCGGACACGTCGACCATCTTCAGCCGGATCGTCAGCGGCACGCCCGCCGCCACGCCGCTGGCGCCGGCGATGCTGGCGCGGATATCGCTGCGCACGATCCCCGTCAGGGCGAGCGCGTTGACGACCTTCCCGTTGCTGCTGTTGGTGCCGTCGCCCGGATACGGGCCGCCGGTCTCCTCGGGAATCACCGAGCAGGCTGCGCCGGCGGTCGTCGCGCCGGCGCCCGGCGTGCTGCCGGAAGCCGTCTCCGCCACCGTGGCGCCGCTGTCGCCGGCTCCGCCGCAGCCGGCCAGCGGCACCGCCGCGGCGCCGGCGAACAGCCAGCGCAGGCTGCGGCGCCGGCTCACGGCGGCCTTCATCAGTCTCTCGATGTCGGCGGCGAGGCCGCCGTCATGGTCGTGATCGTCGCGCATCGTGATCGCTCCCCTCGTCTCAGCGGCGCGCCGCGTCCGGGCCCTGTTCGCGCAGCGCTCCGCGCGCCAGGGCTTCCTTCTGCTGGGGCGTGAGCAGGGCCATGACCTGGGCTGCGGTGCGCACCCGCAGCAGTTCGCGCGCGGCGATCGCCTGGCCCAGGGCCGTCGACTGGGCCGCGGCCCGCGCCTCGTCGTACTGGCCCGCTTCCCGCATCGCGCGCAGCGCCTCGTGCGCCTTGCGTTCGGCCTTGTCCTGCTCGCGCAGTTGCGGCGCCTGGGCGTGCATGATGGCGAACAAGCGGTCCTGCTGGGCTTCGCTCAATGCGATCCCGCGCAGGAAAGGCAAACCCGGTGCGCCCCCGCCCATGTGGCGGCGCGGGCCGAAGTCCGGACCGGGCCTTGGGCCAGCCTCGGCGTCGGCCGGCGCCGGCGGCGCCTCCATCGTCCCGTCGAAGCCGGGGGCGGCGTGCAGCGGACCTGCCAGGGTAGCGGCGACCAGTGCGGCGGCGCCGATGCGGATGAAGCTCATGTCGATCTCCTGTTGCGTTTCCAAGGACGCCATTCTGGTCCGGCCGCATGTAAAGCGACGTAAGCCGGCGTAAATCCAGGTAAGCGCCCGGCGGCCCGGCCGGCGGATGTAAAGCTGGGTAAAAAGCTTGCCCTGCCTGGACCCGGCCCGCTGGCGCCCTGCTATCATCCATTGGATGAACCACGTACTGTTGATCGACGATGACGCCGAGCTGGTCGGCATGTTTACCGAATACCTCGAGCAGGAAGGCTTTGCCGTGGCCTGCGCGCACGACGGCGAATCCGGCGCGCGCGAAGCCCTGTCCGGGCGCTACGCCATCGCCATCCTCGACGTGATGATGCCGGCCCTGAACGGCATCGATACCCTGCGCCGCATCCGCGCGCAAAGCCGCATCCCGGTGCTGATGCTGACCGGCCGCGGCGACGACGCCGACCGCATCCTCGGCCTCGAGCTGGGCGCGGACGACTACGTCACCAAACCCTGCACGCCGCGCGAACTGACCGCCCGCGTGCGCGCCATCCTGCGCCGCACCCAGGATACCCAGCCGGGCGCGGGGAATGGCAATGGCGTCGTGCTCTCGGTCGGCAAGCTCACCATGCTGCCCGAGCAGCGCCGCGCCACCTGGGACAACCAGCCGCTGGAACTGACCAGCACCGAATTCAACCTGCTCGAAGTCCTGGCGCGCCACGCCGGACGCCCGGTCAGCAAGAACGAACTGTCCGAGCAGGGCCTGGGCCGCCCGCTGGCGCGCTTCGACCGCAACATCGACGTCCACCTGAGCAGCCTGCGCCACAAGCTCGGCACGCTCGACGACGGGCGTTCGCCGCTGCAGACGGTCTACCGTCTCGGCTACCAGCTGATCCGCGACTGAGGCCTGCGATGCGACTGCCGGGCGGACGCCTGTTCTGGAAATTCTTCCTGTCGATCCTGCTTGCCCAGATCGCCGCCGCGGTCGGCATCGGCAGCGTGTTCTGGCTGCGCGAGCAGGCGCGCCTGTCGAACGAGATCACCGTCATCGAGACCGGGCCGCCGGCCGGCTTCATGCTCGATTCGGCCGCCATCGCGCTGAAATACGGCGGCATCCCGGCCCTGCGCGAGATGGTTTCGGGGATGGTCGCCCAGAAAGGGCGGCATTCCATCTACGTCGTCGACCGCAACGGACGCGAGCTGCTCGGGCGCGAAGTCACCGCGACCATGCGCGAACAGGCCAGGCGCGAGCTGGACACGGATCGTCCCTACCGCCCGGTGCGCATGCTCAAGGCTCCCGACGGCCAGCAACTGCTGCTGTTCGTGCCGCGCATCTACCGCAACGCCGCCGGCGACACGCTCACGGCTGCCCAGGTGGCCGGTCGCGCCGGCTCGCACGGCGCGGACGGCGCGCAGCACCCTGCGCGGCCGGACGCACATCCAGGCCCGCACGGTCCGGGAGATCGGCCCGGCTTCGGCCGCGGCGACGGTCCGCGCCCGCCCTTCATTCCAGGCTGGCCGCTGACCCGGCCGATTCCCCTGTTCGCCACCATCGTCGTCAGCCTGTTCTTCGCCGCCCTGCTCGCCTGGTACTTCTCGCGCCCGATCCGCGCGCTGCGCAGCGCCTTCGAGGCCGCGGCCGCCGGCGACCTGGCCCCGCGCTTCGCCGACGGCAAACTGGGCGGCGACGAACTGAACGACCTCGGACGCGACTTCGACCGCATGAGCGGCCAGTTGCGCGCGCTGATGGATGGCCAGCGCCGCCTGCTGCACGACGTCTCGCACGAACTGCGCTCGCCGCTGGCGCGCCTGCAGGCGGCGATCGGCCTGGCGCACCAGCAGCCTGACAAGATCGCCACCTCGCTGGCGCGCATCGAGCGCGAGGGCGTGCGCATGGACAAGCTGGTCGGCGAGCTGCTGACGCTGTCCCGCCTCGAAGCCAACCCCGACGTGCCGAAGAACGAAACGATCGACATGCAGGAACTGGTCGACGGCATCGCCGCCGACGCCCGCTTCGAAGCCGGGCCCGAAGGCCCCGCCATCGAACTCGACATCGAAGGCGAAGCGCCCGTGTGCGTGCGCGGCGCGCCCGATCTCCTCTGGCGCGCGGTCGAGAACGTGGTGCGCAACGCCGTCAAGCACGGCGGCGCCCAGGGCCGGGTCGACCTGCGCCTGCGCGCCGGCGCGCACGCGGTTCACGTGGACGTGCTCGACCGGGGCCCGGGCATTCTCGAGCAAGACCTGCCGTCCATCTTCCAGCCCTTCTACCGCTCGAACCCGGTGAAGAACAACGTCGACGGCCATGGCCTGGGCCTGGCGATCGCCGAGCGCGTGGTGCACGCCCATGGCGGCACGATCACGGCCAGCAACCGCGAAGGCGGCGGCCTGCACGTGGCGATCACGCTGCCGCGGGCCGGCTAGCGATCCTGCCAGTAGCGGCGCTGCGCGCGGCGGTATTCGCTCACCGCGATCTCCTCCCCGAATGCGAGGGTGATGGCGCCCGACTCGTCCGTGCGCAGGCGGCGGATGCCGAGCTGGCCGTAGCGTTCGAACACCTCCTTTTTCGGGTGCCGGTAGCGGTTGCGGTGTCCCACCTGGAACAGGCCGAGCGACGGGTTCACCGCCGCCAGGAAGGCCGGCGTCGACGAGGTGCCGCTGCCATGATGGGGCGCGAGCAGCACGTCGGCACGCAGCCTGTCGGGCGCCGCCTGCAGCAGGGCCGCTTCCTGGGCCGCCTCGATATCGGCGGCCAGCAGGATGGCGCGGCCGTTCGCGGAGATACGCAAGGTGCAGCTGCGCGCATTCGCTTTCAGGCCAGGGTCGTCGTAGCTGGCGGAGGTCGGCTGCAGCATCTCGAAGGCGACGCCGTCCCACTCCCAGCGCTGCCCCGCTTCGCAGCGGCGATGCGCCGCAACCTTGCGCACGGCCGGATGGCCGGGCGCGAGCGAACTGGCCATCCATCCGACCTCGAGCGCGTCGAGCAGGGTCAGCGCGCCGCCGGAATGGTCGGTATCGCTGTGCGTGACGACGAGGCCGTCGAGCTGCCCGATGCCGCGCGCGCGCAGGTAAGGCAGCAGCACGCGGGTCGCGCCGTTCTGGGTCGCCGCGTAGCGCGGGCCGGTGTCGTAGAGCAGCCGGTGCTTTTCCGTCTCGACCAGCAGCGCCATGCCCTGGCCGACGTCGAAGGCGGTCACGGCGAATCCGCCGGCCGGCGGATGGGTCGGCAACAGCGTGAACAGCGGCAGCCAGGATACCGCGCCGATCCAGCGCTGCGGCCAGCCGCGCGGCGCCAGCATCCAGGCGGTGCCGAACAGCGCGAGCAGGAACAGCCAGGGCGGCGGCCGTGGCGCGCTCCAGACCGCCAGCGGCAGGCCCGCGAGCCAGCCCAGCGCCGCCGCCAGCCGGTCCACGCCCAGATGGGCGAGCGCCAGGACAGGACTCGAGAACGGCGCCGGCAGCAGGCTGCCCAGCAGCGCCAGCGGCGTGACGAGAAAGCTCACGACCGGAATCGCCACCGCGTTGGCGAGCGGCCCGATCAGCGACACCTGGGAGAACAGCAGCAGCGTGAGCGGCGCCAGGCCCAGCGTCACGGCGTACTGGGTGCGCCCGGCCAGGCGCAGCATGCCCCGCCAGCCCGGTGTCCTGGCCTCGAACCGGCCGGCGCCCGCATACAGGATCACGCCCACCGCGCCGAACGAGAGCCAGAAGCCCGGCCACAGCAGACACCAGGGGTCGAGCAGCACCACGACGCCCAGGGCCAGGCAGAGCACGTGCGACACGCCGGTCAAGCGGCCGCACCACAAGGCGACGGCCACCACCGCCAGCATGTACAGCGTGCGCTGCGCCGGCACGCCGAAGCCGGCAAGCAGCACGTAGAGGAGCGCGGCCGCCGCGCCCGCCAGCGCCGCCACCTTCTGCGCCGGCAGGATCAGAGGCAGCTGTGCGCGCGTGAAGAAAGAGCGCCGCCACAGGCTGGAAGCGAACCAGGCGGCCAGCCCGGCGATCATCGTGATGTGCAGTCCGGAGATGGCGACGAGATGGCTGACGCCGGTGCGGTTGAACACGTCCCAGTCCGCCTGCTCGATGCCGCGCTGGTCGCCGATCACCAGCGCCACGATCACGCCGGCATACGGCTTGCCTGCCAGCGCTTGCGCGATGCGCGTGCGCAGGAGGTCGCGGCAGCGCTCGACGACATGGACGGGCTTGAAAACAAAGGGGTCGAGGCGGCGGTTGTCGATGCTGGGCCGCACATAGCCCGTGGCGCGCACGCCCTGCCCCAGCAGCCAGGCTTCGTAGTCGAAGCCGTGCGGGTTGGCGTTGCCGTGGGGGCGCTGCAGGCGCACCGTCAGGCGCCAGCGCTCGCCGGGGCGTACCTGGACGCCCTCGCGGCCACCGTACCAGGACAGGGCCAGCGTTTGCGGGAGTTGCGCCGCATCGTCGACGACTTGCTCGACCGCGAACTGGAAGCGTACCCCCTCGCCGAAATCGTGGGGCAGCCTGGCGATGGTGCCGACGACCGCGATGTCGCGGCCCTCGTCGGCTTTGGCGAGTTCCTGCGACAGCGCGGCATGCGCCAGCAGGGCGGCCCAGCAGAAGCCGAGCAGGCTGCCGGCCAGCCCCGCCCGGGCTGCGCCGCGCAAGGCGAGCAGCAGCACCAGGGCGGCCAGCGCACAGGCCAGCAGGTGCCAGCGATCGGGGAGTGCCGGGCGCGTCTGGAGCAAGGCTGCGCCTGCGACGAAGCCGAGGATGGCGCAGCGCATGAGACTAGGGCTGGAGCGTCGTCATTTCGGGGCTGCCGGGTGTACGGCGGCCCGGACGCCAGCGAATGCAGTTGCGCCGCGCGCTGCCAGCTGCGGCTCTGCCAGACCGGTTTCGCTCGCGCCGCTCGAACGCACGCGGATGCTCGCGGATACCTTGTCCCACAACGCAAGCATTGCCTCTTCACTCAGGCTGCTTTGCACGGGCTCCTCCCCTGGCTGAGGAGCCAGGCCCGTATCCATCTCGAGAGACAAGTGCGGCACCAATACATTCGTATCGCTCCCCGGCGTTTCCCAAACAAAGCCGAATACCGTGGCAAGATTCAGCTCCGTTACTTTGATCGCCACCTCTTCTCCGGCGTGTCCGTTGATAGTGCGAGCTCCTTCGCGCAAGATGCGCGAGCGAGCCCGCATCAACGGGCCCATGGCGGCAGTATGGCGTTCCAGCAGGGTTCGGCCTTTGGCCGTTGCATTGTTCGTCCAGAACCGCATGCTGAGGTCCGGGTGGTTTGGAAGGGTCGCGGACATTGCCACGCTCTCGGACCGATCACGATCATACGGATCCCGGATCAACCCGCCAGCGAGGCAGAAGCCAGGTTCTGTCGGTATCTCGTCCTCAGGGCGGTCTGTAAATCGCGCAAGCAGCGTTGGCAGAACATTTATCCGGGCAGGAGCGTACGTATCGGCCACAAAGCGATATGTGACCCCGGCTTTATGCACATGCCCCTCAACTGATATCGTGTCAACATAAACCCGTCGCTGATTTTCGATGCTGTAACCGCGGCGACGACTATGCACGAGGACCTTTCCGGTGAATCCGTTATTCCGAACCTCCGTGTTTGCTTCGAGGTTCTTCTGGCCTAGCATGTTGGGGGTGGCGGACAGTCGGCTTTCACGGTCACGCAGTCTGGACTGGAACGCCGTGGCATTCTCGGCGAGCCTCGTGACCTCGAACCCATCGACGAGGGCCAGCCGCAAGCTTACTCGTGCTTCTGCGGGCACATCGATAAGAACGCGGCCAACACAAACGCTCTTCATTCTGCTCGTCAGGGCAGCCACCGTTTCCATGTCCTGCCAGCTCTGGACTGCCCTCGCGAAAAGCGCAGCCACAAACGACAACACGCCAAGCGCGACCACTGAGGTGCTCCATCTACGCGAGAACCCGATCATCTGACGGCCTGCAGAGCCAGCCCTGGCAACGACGACAGTTGGAAGTTGCTTATGACCGTTGAAGAACTTGTGCGGATTACACAGAACGTCGTCATATGGTTCCTCGAAAACGTCAATCAGGGTTGCGAAACTCGTCCAACACTTGGCACTCGGTGTCCTGATCTGTAATGAGCCTGGGGGGCGGACGACACGCACAGACGCACAGATCGTCGCTCAGTGCGTACTCCTTGCCTTCGAAGACGTCGGAAAGCCGAGGCATGACGCATTCGATGCGTCCTTGCTCGCCACATGCCGGGCATTCGACCAGGTCGCCCTCGCGTGCGAGCGGCACGCCATCGAGTATGCTGAATTCGCTGGATGCCTTGACCGTGCCGCCGGCAGTTGTGGTCGCCCCTGCCCTGATGTAAAAGCGCCTGTAACTCATCCTCACTCCATAGCTCGCAGAGAAAACTGCAATCTAGCCGAGCCAAGGGACTGAGCATTGCGACAGGACAGCTGAACCGGCCCCACTCTGCAGATGCTGACAGGAACTGGCAGTCCTGTGCAGTCTTCCAATGCATTTCGATGACCCGACGTTGTCGATCAAGGTACTGCTTTCGCTTGTAATGGACGGTGGTGCTCTGTGAAGCGTTTTCAGGGAGCAGGTCAAGCGACTATGGGCGGGTCGCCATCGCCATAAAAAGGGCCAGCATCTGTACTCGGCGCATCCGAATGCCGGACCAATTGCCAAACGCTGCGGCGCTGGATCGCCTGTGTCTTCCCGAATGCACGCCCGAAAGCGGCGGACGGCACTTCGAAGGTCGCAGCGGGCAGCAGCGCCCCAGCGGCAAACCAGCGGGTTCCGTCGAGCGCATGCGATTCCTCGCAACGCCACCAGCCGCTGGCCGGACATTGCATGCCAGTCTTGGCCACGCAGCCGATCGCGACCTCGGGATGCGCAGCCGAGCGCACGGTATCGATCGCGTTGCCGCTGCCTGCTTGCGCGGCGAGCGTCGCCTGGGCTAAAGGGACAGGAGGCGGCGCACGGTCGCGCTCGCGTTTGTCGACGAGTTTCCAACCTGTTCGGGTCTTGCTTTCATAGCTGGGCTGCAGGCCGCGCATCCTTTGCCAGACAGTTTGAGGGGGAAGCAGCAGGGCCTGCGGCATCTTTTGACCTTTGCGCAGATACTGGCGCTGACCACCGAGTACACCGATACCGTTTCCGCCGTCGCCGCAAAGCCACCAGCCGCTCTCCGGACAGCGCTCCCCAGCCATCGCGTATGCGCCGAGGGGCGTCGATGGCGCATCTGTCCGGCTGATCTGCACTGATTTTGCCGGTCGTAGCCGAATACTGGACGAGATCTTGTCCCATAAACCGATTGCGGCCCCATCCGATAGCGAGGATTGAACGGGCTGACGATTCCCGTTCCCGGTCGTCATTTTGAATACGACATGTGGAACGAGAACGTTGTCTTCGGTCCCATTTACCTCCCACCAGAAGCTGTGGACACGCGCGTCGTTTTCCTCGATCACCAGTTCGGCCAGTTCCTCGCCCACAAGGCCGCCGATTTCCCGCGGCGCTGCCCGCAATCTCGAGATTCGCATCCGCTGTGCCATCGATAGCCCTGCGTCCGCGTCCTCAGTCCTTGCCAGGACGCCGCGTTCATCGGGCTTGAGTCCTGCAGACAGAATCAGCATGAACTCGACATCCGGATGGCTCGGCATCCGGGCGAACATCGTGATCTGCTCGCGCTGATCGGCGGTGAGCGGGTCACGGACGTAGGCCCGGTCCATGCAGAATCCCGGTTCGGCAGGAATGCCGTTATCGGGGTTCGTCACGAGCTGCTTGACCAGCCTGGGAAGGTCCTCGATCCACTCGAGACCGCGGTTTGCAAAAAACAAATCGATGCTGATGCCATGACCATGCACGAGGGCTTCCGTCGAAATTCCCTCATCGCGATACCGCTCCACGCCGCCCATGCCGTTGCCCTGGGTCCCCTCGTTTACTTTTCGGCTGTGCATGAAGATCTTTCCCACGAGACCATTATCGGTCTTCACGTCCCTTGCCGACTCCAAGTTCTTGTTGCCCCCTAGCCAGTCAGGCACAGCCCTGATCTGCGCCTCACGGTCGGCAACACGCTTCTGGAATTCCTCCGGGGTTTCTGTGAAGGCCGAAATCTTGAAGCCGTCGATGCGAGCCTCGCTCAGCTCGAGCTGCGCCTCTTCCGGCATGTCGATCAGAAACCTGCCGACGCATACTGTTTTCATTTTGTCGGTCATACGTGCTACCTCATGTTCGTTCCGCCGGTCTTCCTCGCGTTCATCCCAAACCTTCCCAACTGCCCAAGTGGCCGCCAATCCCGCGCACAGGACCCCGGCCAGCATTGTCGCCAGCCTGTTGCGGAGCCAACTCTTCACGAGATCTCCTGGACAATCTTGGTAATCAATCGGAGCGTTAACATGAGCATGTGTTCATTGTTATACGATCCCTGGTGGTCGTAGCCCTTCGTCGGGAAAACCTGCTTTACTTTACCGGCCGCGCCCGCGGCCGATTGATGAGGCACAGTTCCATCGCCCCGTGCATCCTGAAGCTCTGGCGCGAAGCGCAGCTCGGTCTTTCCCTCGACGAGCACGCGCCGCTGTCCCGTGCTGCTCTGGCCGATATACTTCGCATTAGCGAGGTTCGCCGGCGTGAGTGCGGCGCCCGATCCTGCCTCCTGTAGGGCGACCCAGCGCACCTGTCCGAATGACATCTGCTCTTTATCGTCGCCGTAGAAGGCATAGGTATTAGGGTGGTAATAGTCGCCTAGCGTTCTGTGGAAACTCTCCGCAGCACCGATTGCCTCTCTGATTGCCGGCGCCGCCCCGTTCTCCATTTTCGAATATTTGCCAGCCGGATCGGCAAGGTCCGGATTTATCAAGCGAAACCAGAACTTCATGTCACGATACAGATCGTAGGGATTCTGCAGATTCGCATTTGGAAAGGACAGCGCGTCGTACGGCTTGGTCTGATATCCCGCATTATTATTGTTCTGCGCATGAGCCGTCCCCTGCGCTCCGCCAGCGAACCTCATTACGCGAACGTGCAGCCATGGGTGCGGGTATAGGTGATTCGGCAAAAGCTCGAGCGCTCCTGCCGATGTCGCCAGAACGGGGGTCGTCTTCTCGGTGCTTGTCCCCAGAATCATCGCCGCCCTGGACGAGGCGAACTTCCCAAGAGGAGAATGATTGGGAGTAAATGGTTCGGTTCCACAGGCAATCCTGCGATAAGCGACCGGGGCGCCCAGTGCCGGCATCACGCCATGGATCACGCCGGCAATCTTGTCCGGGATGCGTTTCGCACACGCTCTGGCGACTAGCCCGCCCATCGAGTGGGTTACCAGGATTACCTTCGAACACTGCCGCTTCGTTTTCGTCCACGCATCGATAATTGCAAGAATGCGCTTCTCGAGCAGTTCCGCTGACGATTTACAGTCGTCCAGCCAACAATATCCAGCCGCGTATACTGGGAAATAATACTGGGCATGCTTGACCATGTGATCTTCCGTCAGCGGCGCGAACTGGCGCAGACCCCACCGCTGAGGATCGCAGGCCATCACGTCCTTCCAATGCTTCTTGACGAAGCGCTTTTTCTTCTGCTCGTCGAACCCGAAGGTCTGGTTCAGCCGCGTCTGCAGAGCGTAAAGAAGAGCACCATAGGAGTCGGCATGTACTTCGCCCCACCCACGTTCGCGTGCTTCGCGCTCTGTCAAAACATAAGCGTCGTCCGGATCCGGTGGTATGACGACAGGTCCGTCAGGGTCCACTTCGAGAGTGGCTGGATCGAACAGCAATTGACGGTCGCGCGGGCTGTACCTCTCCCAGATTCTCGAGGCACTGAGTCCCTCGCGGTCTCCGTTGGGTGGGCGCCAGACAGGCTGGCCGGACTTGACCTTCTTGTTCCGTTCATCTTCCACCCGTCCCAAACGTGGTTTTTGTTTGGCCCGCAGATTCGTACCCATGATGCCGGGTACGAGAATGACCGGAATAATCTTGTTGGGAGGTACGAGCCCCAGTCCCCGCAGCGTGTACTCCGCCGAGGACATAAAGGAATTGACCTCCCATCCGCCGTTCGGTAGCGGGATGAGAGGCGGTAAGGGCCTGGTCGATTCACCCATGGCAACTCCTGGCTGGTCGAACGGCTGTTAAGGGAGAAGTTCAAATCGAACAGGCCCCAGCATGTCGCTTTGGACCAGCGTCGTGCGGCCCTCCTCGTCGCTGATGCCTTCGATTGTCCTGCCGTCTTCCAAATAAGCAATGTAGCGCTGACTGGGAATGGGTTCGCGTGTTTGCAGGCTCCGCAAAACAAGGCGCTCGTTGGTCGTGATCTTTGTGGCCGGGAATTCCAATGCGGTCGGGCTTCCCCCTCCGGCAGCGCCGCGTACAACGGAGGTGGCCTTGATAAACTGCTGCCCGGAACTTTGCTGAGTGATCCTGCCGTCGGTCCAGTCGGTCTGAGCCCCTTCCGAAACAATCCGCACAATCGGTGCCTCGATGTGAATTGCTTCGGAAGAGATCAGACTGATCCGGCCGTAGGACTTGACTTCGACCGCGCCCTGCTGTGCCTCCACCGTGACGTTACCGCGACCGGCGACCAGCTTGATTCCGAGGGTCTGGGCGAACGCGCTGATACCGCGCGCTGCGCGCATGAAGAAGTTGTTACCCGTCGAGACCTCGGCGTCGCCGCCGCTGACGAGGTCGATTTTCTTTTCCGAGCCGATCGCGACATTGTCCTGACTACCGAGGATGATCCCGGCCGGCGCCGTCACCGCGACGATGGGGGCGGCGCTACCGGACTCCGGCGCGGTGTTCGAACCTGCTTCCCATCGTTTGAGCTTGTCGACCAGCTCTGCAAGGCGTCCAGTACTGTTTTCGTCTCCGGCGTGCTGCACAGCCATTTTGGCCATCTCGTCCACGATACTCTGCATCAGCTCCGTCAACCCGACCAGGCCCGCGCGCGCCATCTGCCCTCCCTCGGCCCTGGCCGAGGCCTCGGCGGAGATCAGCACGCCGTCCCGGCCACGGACGGCAACGTAGCGGTCGCTCCGCAACTCCGCACCCTCCCCACGCGGTTCCGCCATCCCGTTCTCCTTCGGATGCGTCAGCCACCCAAGGTTCAGTTGCGAAGCAGCGTGCTCGCTCGCCAGCTGGGCGCTGATCTCGCCCTGCGTATCGTCAAAACGCAGCTGGTTGCCCCGCTGTCCACCTATCTCGCGGCTCTTGAGGCCGGAAAGGTAGCGATTGCCCGGCAGGCCGCCATGCGGACTCAGCGCGGGCGGCTCGCCGCTCTGGTTGAACACCTGCGACAGGATCACCGGGCGGTCCGGGTCGCCGCCGAGAAAAGCGACCAGCACCTCCGTCCCGACCCGGGGCAGCGTCAACGAACCGAACTGCTGCTGGCTGCCGGGACCGTTGCCGGCCCAGTTCGAGGCCACGCGGACCCAGGCGGAATCGGCCGCCGTGCCGGATGCGCCCGCGCCGTGTGCATGCTCATGGTCCATAGCGCGCATTCCGGGGAAGCGGATCTTCACCCGGCCCAGCCTGTCGCAATGCACCTCCTCGTTCTGCGGCCCGACCACGATCGCGCTCTGCAGCTGCGGATGCGGCAGGTCGACGCGCGGATCATACGCGGGCACGATGGGTACGCCGCGCCGCACGGCCGTGAAGCGTACGCGCACCGGCAGCTCGCTTGCGCCGGGTGCCGACGTATCCCACCCGTTCTGCGCCAACAGCTTCTCCACCCGCGCCGACAAATCCCCCGGCAGGTTGTTGCGCGCACTGAGCTGCAGTTCGGTGATGACGAACTGGCGTTCGGCCGCCGGGTGGGTGTCGATCTCGGGATGCTCCGCCAGCGTGAAGTACTGCCCGGCGCAGAAGTCGCGCACGCTCCCCTCGCCGTGGAAGCACTTGGCTTCGAGCTCGTGGCGCTGCATGCGCAGCTGGCCGAGGCGCCAGTGGTCCTCGACGTCGTTGCCGGCATGCGGGGTCTCGATCAGGTAGTCGTCCAGGCTGGCCGCCAGTCCGTTGCCGTGGCCGCCTTGGTCCAGGCTGGCGCGCGCCGTGGTCGACATGAACTGCAGGCCGCCCGGGTTCTTGTAGTCCCAGCTGTGGCGGGTGGCGCTGCCCGGCTGCAGCGTGCGGGCAGCGCCCCAGGACGTGATGGTGTCGCGCTCTTCGGTGGCGTCGTCGCGGTGGTAGCGCACCGTGCCCGCCGCGTTCTCGGGCAGGCCGTTGGCGTCGGCGAACAGCACCAGCGTGTGCGCCGGGGTGCGGTCGTGCAGCGGGTCGACCGAGGTGGCGCGGCTGCGGCCCGGGCGCACCGTCCACGAGATGCCGCGCCGGCGCAGCAGGCGCCGGACAAAGGCGGCGTCCGATTCGTTGTACTGCATGGTCTGCTCGCGCGGCGGGTAGAGGCGCATGTCGAGCAGCGGGTCGAGCTCGTACTCGAAGGCGCCGGCCAGCACGGCGTTGGCGTGACGCCATTCGTCGAACAGGACCTGGACGATCTCGAGCTCGTTCTGGTAGCGGAAGATGCGGCTGTTGACGCGCTTTTCCATCACCGCCAGCGCGTCCCGGATCACCAGCTGGTAGGTGGCCAGGGCGCCGTCGGAGTCGCCCGAGCGCGCCTCGGTGACGATGCCGCAGATGCTGCGCAGCTGGCCGCGGTCGGTGACGACCTGGATCTCGGCCGGCAGCGCGATCAGTTCCTTGAGCGGCAGCGTCGGGTCGCTGGCGACGCAGGAGACGCGGTAGTCGATCCCGCCGCAGATCGATTCGGCGCCCGTGATCCGCTGGGGCAGCAGGATAGCGTCGGAATGCGCATCGGAGAGCCCCTCGGCATAGGCCAGTCGCAGGCGCAGGGCCCGGTGCGCGGTGCTCAGTGACTTCTCGTGCTCTAGCACGCGGAGAAACTCGCTCGCGCTGTCCAATTCCGTCTCCCGGGTCGAAAACGATATGGTCACACGAACCCGACAATTCCAAATTGCGACGTATCACTATGTTCCGGCCGGGTGTGGGCTGAACTTAACAAACGTCGCGTTGTCGCAGTACGGAACGTGAATATTCACGCCGCCCGGGACGCCGGACTAGCGCTTCAGCGCCGTATGCAGGAAGGATGTCAGGCCGGCGACCAGCGCCGGCGCCAGCGGCAGCGTCGGGTCGCCGTAGGACGCGAGCTGGGCGCCGTCCGCCGGCACCATCTTCAGCACGTGGTTCATGCCCTCGACGATCTCCAGGCGGGCGCCCGGCTGGGCCTTCTTCAGCGCCTGCGCATCCTCGACGCCGACCTGGATGTCGGTCGTGCCCTGCACGATCTGGACGGGAACCGCGAGCGTCGCGATGCGCTCGGCCGGCTGGTAGCGGAACTGCGAGATCAGGTAGGGCTGGACGCTCGGGCGGTAGAGCGCGGCGAGCAGCGGCGGCACCTGGTCCACCGTCTGGCCCCGCTCGAGCGCGCCCAGGATCCGCTCGTTTTCTTTCAGCAGATCGGGCGGCAGTTTGTCCGCCAGCTGGCGCCGCAGCACCGCCGGCAGCGGAAAACCGGTGCCGGCGATCGACACGAAGGCGTCGGCCCCTGCCTGCCTGGCCGCGACCATCCCGATCAGGGAACCCTCGCTATGCCCGACCACGGCCACTTTGGAGAAGCGCGGGTCCTTGCGCAGGCGTGCGATCCAGCCGGCGGCGTCATCGATATAGGTCTCGAAGCGCAGCGCCGATTCGCTCTGCATGGCCGGGGCGCTGGCGCCGATGCCGCGCTTGTCGTAGCGGACCGAGGCGATCCCTGCCCGCGCCAGCGCCTGGGCCAGCATGCGCAGGCTGTCGTTGCGGCCCGGGATCATCCGCGAATTGCCGTCGCGGTCGGTGGGGCCGGAGCCGGCAATGACCAGGGCGACCGGCACCGGGCCTGCCGCGGCGGGCAGCAGCAGGCTGCCGGCGATCTTCCCGGTCGGGGTATCGAGCACAATGTCGGCCTCGCCGATGGGCTGGGTGGACTGCGGGGACTGCGCCAGCGCAGGTCCGGGCACAAGCGCCGGCAAGAGCACACACACCAGGAAAGACAGCAGCCGTCCGATCATCTTGCCTCCAGTTGTAGAAAAACGGGTCTTACGCCAGCAGCGGCGCCAGGCGCGGAATCGCCGCCAGCGAATTGCGCCAGGCCGCCTGGCGCAATGCGCTTTCCTCCATCCCGCGCAGGCCGGCCAGCGCCGCGCCGATCGCCGGCAACTGCTCCGGGCTGTTGCGCGCCGGGTGGATCCAGCTCGGCGAGATATCCGGCGCATCGGTCTCGAGCACCAGAGCATCCAGCGGCAGCTCGCTTGCCAGTCGCCGGATCTGCAGCGCGCGGGTGAAGGTCATGGCGCCGCCGAAGCCCAGGTGCATGCCCAGTTTAATGAAGCTCTCGGCCTGCTGGAAGGAGCCGTTGAAGGCGTGCGCGATGCCGCCGGCGGGCGTGATCTGGCGCAGGTGCTTCAGGACCTGGTCCTGGGAGCGGCGCACGTGGGTCAGCACCGGCAAATCGAAGTCGCGCGCGATGCGCAGCTGGGCGCGAAAAAAACGTTCCTGCTTCTCGCGCATCGCCGGCTCGCACAGCATGGGCAGGAAGAAGTCCAGGCCGATCTCGCCGATGGCCACAAAAAGAGGGTCGGCCAGCGCCTTCTCCACCGCCGCGCGCAGGGCGTCCAGGTCCTCGTCCTCGGCCTGCGGCACGTAAATCGGGTGGATGCCCAGCGCATAACTGGCGTTCTTCGACTGTGCATGGGCCTGCGCGGCCAGGGCCGCCACCTCGTCGAAGTTGGCGCGCGCCACGGCCGGGATCACGATCATCGACACGCCCTGCTGCCCGGCGCGCCGCGCGACCTCGAGCGACTGCGCGCCGAATTCGTGGGCGTCGAGGTGGCAGTGGGTGTCGATCCACATGGGTTCAGGCCTCCAGGGGCTGCAGGCCGTGCTCGGTCATGCGCAGCGCGCGGTCGCAGCGGCGCGCCAGTTCCATGTCGTGGGTGACGATGACGAAGGACGTGCCGAGGGTGCGCGACAGTTCCAGCATCAGGTCGAAAATCGCCATCGCCGTGGTGTGGTCGAGGTTGCCGGTCGGCTCGTCGGCCAGCACGCAGGCCGGCTGGGTGACCAGGGCGCGC
This sequence comes from Pseudomonadota bacterium, assembly GCA_040755875.1. Lineage (GTDB taxonomy): Bacteria > Pseudomonadota > Gammaproteobacteria > Burkholderiales > Burkholderiaceae_D > Telluria. Next base: position 201,282 of record JBFLZJ010000006.1, read on the forward strand.
GCCAGGGCCACGCGCTGGCGCTCGCCGCCGGACAGTTCGCCCGGACGGTGGGTGGCGCGCTTGCCCAGGCCCACGCGCTCGAGGATGGCCTGCGCCTTCTCGAGCGCCACCGCGCGCTTGTCGCGCCGGATCAGGAGCGGCATGGCGACGTTGTCCAGGGCCGAGAACTCGGGCAGCAGGTGGTGGAACTGGTAGACGAAACCGAGCGAGGAGTTGCGCAGTTCGCCGCGCCGGGTTTCGGAGAGCGTGGCGAAGTCCTCGCCCAGCAGGGTCACCGAGCCGGTGGTCGGCGTGTCCAGCCCGCCCAGCAGGTGCAGCAGGGTCGACTTGCCCGAACCCGAGGCGCCGACGATGGCCACGCGCTCGCCGCGGCGGATCGCGAAGTCGATGTTGTCGAGCACCCGCACCTCGTATTCGCCCTGTTTGAAGGTCTTGCCCAGGGCGCGGCAAGCCAGTACCGGGGTCGCCTTGTCCATATCGGTCATGTTACTCATAGCGCAGCGCCTCCGCCGGTTTCACGGTTGATGCCGAACGGCTCGGGTAGATCGTGGCCACGAAGGCCAGCAGCACGGCGATGCCGCCGATTTTGAAAACGTCCGGCCAGCGCAGGTCCGACGGCACGGTGCTGTTTTGGTAGATATCCTTCGACAAGAACTGCACTCCCAACAAATGTTCAATGAATGGAACGATGACGTCGATGTTCAGGGCGACCAGCACGCCCCCGGCCACCCCGACCACGGCGCCGAGCACGCCGACCATCGCGCCCTGGATCATGAAGATCTTCTGGATCGAAGTGGGCGAGGCCCCCAGCGTGCGCAGGATGGCGATGTCGGCCTGCTTGTCGGTCACCGTCATCACCAGGGTCGAGACCAGGTTGAAGGCGGCCACCGTGATGATCAGGGTCAGGATGATGAACATCATCTTCTTCTCGGTCTGTACGGCGCCGAACCACACCGCGTTGAGCTTGGACCAGTCGCGCATCTCGAGCTCGCCCGGCATCGATTTTTCGAGTTCGGCCGCGACCTGGGGCGCCTGGTGCATGTCGGCGATGCGCAGGCGCAGGCCGGCCGGCGCCGACAGGCGCTCCATCTTCTCGGCGTCCTGCAGGCTCACGAACGCCATGCCGGCGTCGAACTCGGTGTGGCCGGATTCGAAGATGCCCGAGACCGTGAAGCTGCGCATGCGCGGCAGCATGCCGGCCGGCGTGGTCTGGGCCTGGGCCAGCAGCATGGTCACCTTGTCGCCCACCTGCAGGTTCAGCGACGCCGCCAGCACGTTGCCGAGCACGATGTTGAAGCTGCCCGGCGTGAGCGAATCGAAGCTGCCCTGGCGCATGGTGCTGGCCACGTCCGAGATGTTGCGCTCGGCCTCGGGCAGCACGCCGCGGATGGTGGCCGGGCGCATGGCGCCGTCGCGCTGCTGCAGCAGGCCCTGCGACTCGACGAAAGGCGCGGCGGCCTTCACCGCCGGGTTCTTCAGCGCCTGCTGGGCGGCCTCGCGCCACTGCGGCATGTCGCCGCGGGTGTCGAACACCTCGATATGGGCCAGCACCGACAGCATGCGGTCGGTCACCTGCTTCTGGAAGCCGTTCATCACCGAGAGCACGATGATCAGGGCCGCCACGCCCAAGGCGATGCCCGCGACCGAGATCAGCGAGATAAAGGACAGGAAGCCGCTCTGGCCGGTCCCCTTGCCCGCGCGCGTATAGCGCAGGCCGACCAGCCATTCGAACGGCAGTTTATGGACAATGCTCATGGATAAACGATACTGACGACGGATTCGAAACGGGCCGCGCCCGGACAAGGTGCACCGGGCACGGCGAAGTAAATGGCGCGCGCGCTCATTCGTAGCGCAGGGCTTCGGCCGGCTTCACGCGCGCCGCCGCCCAGCTCGGGTAGATGGTGGACAGGAAGGCCAGCAGGACGGCCACGCCGCCGATCGCGCCGACGTCGAACCAGCGCAGGTCCGACGGGATCTCGCTGATCAGGTAGATCTCCTTGGACAGGAACTGGACCCCGAAGGTGTGCTCGATGGCCGGCACGATGACGTCGACGTTGAGCGCCACCAGCACGCCGAGCACGACGCCGAGCAGGCTGCCCAGCACGCCGACCAGGGTGCCCTGGACGATGAAGATCTTCATGACCGAGCGCGGCGAGGCGCCCAGCGTGCGCAGGATGGCGATGTCGGCCTGCTTGTCCTTGACCGTCATGACCAGGGTCGACACCAGGTTGAAGGCGGCCACCGCGATGATCAGGGTCAGGATGATGAACATCATGCGTTTTTGCGACTGCACGGCGGCGAACCAGATGGCGTTGACCTGCGACCAGTCGCGCACCAGGTAGTCCCCGTGCAGGCTGCGGCGCAGTTCGGCCGCCACGCGCGGCGCCTGGTGCAGGTCGTGCAGGCGCAGGCGCAGGCCGATGGGGCCGGTGAGCTGGGCCGCCTGGACCACGTCGTCGAGCTGGACGAAGCCGAGCATGGAATCGAATTCGTAATGGCCGGCTTCAAAAATGCCGGAGACGACGAACGCCTGGGTGCGCGGCGCGGCCGGCGCCCCGCCCTGGGTGGCGCCGGCGACGCCGAGCAGCATGGTCACCCGGTCGCCCACGCCCACGTGCAGGGCGTCGGCCAGGGCCCGCCCCAGCACGATGTTCATGGTGCCCGGCCGCAGGGAGTCGAAGCTGCCCTCCTTCATCTGGCGCGCGACTTCCGAGACCTTCGCTTCCTCGCCCGGGAGCACGCCGCGCACCAGCACCGGCTTCATCACGCCGTCGCGCAGCAGCATGCCCTGGACCTCGACGAAAGGCGCGGAATCGGCCACGGCCGGGTTGCGCGCGGCCTCGGCCCCGACTGCGCGCCAGTTCGGCATGGCGCCGCGGATGTCGAAGACCTCGACGTGGGCCAGCACCGACAGCATGCGGTCGGTCACTTCCTTCTGGAAGCCGTTCATCACCGACAGCACCACGATCAGGGCCGCGACGCCGAGCGCGATGCCGGCCACCGAGATCAGCGAGATGAAGGAAATAAAACGGTTACGGCCGCTGCGCTTGCCGGCGCGCGTATAGCGCAGCCCGACCAGCCACTCGTACGGCAGTGTGTGCATGAAACTCATGAATTTGTAGTGTTTGACAACTGACCCCGCAGTTTGCCACACAAAGCTCATCCATGACAGGGCGCACGACCACCTTAAGCCTGCTTTCAGGCTGTGGCGACCGGGTCACGGCCCGCTAAGCGACTACGCCTGGCCCGGCCATTTGGCCTACAATCACGGCATGTCCCAGATTACGCTTGTCCTTCCCTTCGCCCTTCCCGTCCCCGAATTCGCGCCCGACCTGGTGCGCGCGCTGCAGGCGCCCAGCCTGGCCGCCCTGCTTTCGCGCACTTCCGCCCGGCGCACCCTGCCGCAAGACGATGCGGTGCGGGCCCTGCCGCACGAGCAATGGCTGGCGCGCGCCCTGGGCCTGGACGCCGGCGGACGGCCGGCCTTCGCCGGCGCCGCCATGCGCGCCTACGGGCTCGATCCTCTTGGGGGCACCTGGTTCATCGTCAACCCGGTGCACATCGAGATCGCGCGCACCCACCTGATGATGGGCGACCCGCAGGCGCTGGGCCTGCCTGAGGCGGACAGCCGCGCGCTGTTCGACGCCGCCCGGCCCTACGTGGAAGAGGCCGGCCACGACCTGCTCTACGGCGACGCCCAGACCTGGTTCCTGCGCGCCGACGACTGGGCGGAGCTGGACACGGCCACGCCCGAGGCCGCCCTGGGCATGGACCTGACCGACTGGATGCCGAGCGGCGCACGCGCCGCCGCTTTCCGCCGCCTGCAGAACGAGATCCAGATCCTCTGGCACACCCATCCGGTGAACGCCGCGCGCGAGGCGCGCCGCCAGCCGGCCGTGAACGCCTTCTGGCCCTGGGCCGGCAGCGTGATGACGAATGCGGCAGCATCCTCGCCGCTGCCGCGCCTGGCCGCTGTCGACACCGCCGCCTGGCTGACCCGGCTGGCCGGCGGCAGCCCCGCCGACCTGGCGCAGTTCGCCGCCAATGCCGATGGCGACACCATCCTGGTCTGCGGCAGCGTGGCGCCCTATGCGCTGGCTGCCGACTGGGGCGGCTGGGTCGCCGCGATGACCCAGCTTGAAGCTGTGCTGTTCGCACCCATCTTGGAAAGCCTGAAGACGGGCCGCGTGCGCCAGCTCAGGCTGGTCCTGAGCCACCGCGACGCGCTTGCCGAATTCACCACCAACGCCATGGCGCAACGCAAGTTCTGGCGCCGCATCACCCTGGACGCACTGATTTGAAAACCCGCATCACCACCCGCCCCTGCCCGTTCCGCACCTCCGAACTGCTGCGCCAGGGGGGCGTGCACCCTGTGCTGGCGCGCATCTACGCGGCGCGCGGCCTGCTGGACCCGCGCGAACTGGCCAGCGAGCTGTCCGCCCTGGTGCCGCCGAGCGGACTGAAACATATCGACGCCGCGGCCGTCTTCCTGGCCGATGCGATCGCCGCGCAGAAGAACATGACGATCGTCGCCGATTATGACTGCGATGGGGCGACCGCGTGTGCGGTTGCCCTCAGAGGCCTGCGCGCGATGGGCGCCCGGGTCGACTACATCGTGCCGAACCGGTTCGAGTACGGCTATGGGCTCACGCCCGAGATCGTCGAGCTGGCCGTGCGCGAAAAGGCGCCGGACGTCATCATCACCGTCGACAACGGTATCGCCAGCATCGACGGCGTGCTCGAAGCGAACCGGCGCGGCATCGAGGTGGTCGTCACCGACCACCACCTGCCGGGCGACGCCCTGCCGCCGGCGCGCGTGATCGTCAACCCGAACCAGCCCGAGTGCGGCTTCCCGAGCAAGCACCTGGCGGGCGTGGGCGTGGTCTTTTATGTGCTGCTGGCGCTGCGCGCGGAACTGCGCCGGCGCGGCGTGTTCGACGCCCAGACCCAGCCCAAGCTCGACAACCTGCTCGACCTGGTCGCGCTCGGCACCGTGGCCGACGTGGTGAAACTCGACGCCAACAACCGCATCCTGGTCGCCCAAGGCATCAAGCGCATGCGCGCCGGACGCATGCATCCGGGCGTGGCGGCCCTGTTCCGCGTGGCGGGACGCGAAGCGCGCTGCGCCTCGCCCTTCGACCTCGGCTTTGCCGTCGGCCCGCGCCTGAACGCCGCCGGCCGGCTTGAAGACATGTCGCTCGGGATCGAGTGCCTGACCACCGACGACGAAGGCCGCGCCTGGGCCATCGCCCAGCAGCTCAACGAGATCAACCTGAAGCGCCGCGAGATCGAGGCCGAGATGCAAGACACGGCCCTGCTGCACCTGGACGACTTCCAGCCCACGGACAGCAGCACGATCGCGGTCTTCGACGAAGGCTGGCACCAGGGCGTGATCGGCATCGTCGCCTCGCGCCTGAAGGAAAAATTCTACCGCCCGACCATCACCTTCGCACCGGCGGGGCTGGGACTGATCAAGGGCTCGGGCCGCTCGATCCCGGGCTTTCACCTGCGCGATGCGCTGGACCTGGTCTCCAAGCGCGTGCCCGGCCTGATCGACAAGTTCGGCGGCCACGCCATGGCGGCGGGATTGACCATCCGCGCCGACCATTTCGACAGCTTCTGCCAAGCCTTCGAAGCGGTTGGGCGCACCTGGCTGACCGAGGCGCAACTGGAACGCGTGATCGAGACCGACGGGCCGCTGGAGGACGAGTTCTACAGCACCAGCTTCATCGAGCTGTGCGACGGCCAGGTCTGGGGCCAGGGCTTCGCGCCGCCGGTGTTCTGCGACGAATTCCGCGTGCTGAGCCAGCGCATCCTGAAGGAAAAGCACCTCAAGCTGCTCCTGGAGCGCAATGGCCGCCGCTACGACGCGATCTGGTTCGGCCACACCGACGCCCTGGGCGAACGCGCCCGCGTCGCCTTCAGGCTCGATGCCAACGAGTACAACGGGGTCACCAAGGTGCAGTTGCTGGTCGAGCACGCCGAGGCGCTGTGATTCCCGCAGGGTGGGTTCTCGAACCCGCGCGGTAGAGCGCTCGCCATGACGCAACGTTCGCCGTGAAATCGGACCGCGTGCGAAGCGGCTCTCCGGTCATTGATGGGAACGCATGGGGACGACCGCGTGGGTTCAAGAACCCACCCTACGAACAGCAAACCCCGGTAGAGCTGCGTTTCGTAGGGTGGACACCTGTGTCCACGCGGTAGAGCGCCTGCAATCCGCGGCATCTTCGCGAGCCGGCGCGCTGGCGGAGAAGACCTGCGGCGTCTGACGAGAACGCATCGGTACGACAGCGTGGACACAGGTGTCCACCCTACGAACCACGTCACCGTCCGCAATCGCAGCCGCGATCGAACACGATCTTCCAGGTCCCCGGCCCTTCCAGCCGCCAGACCGAATTGAAGCGCCCGACCTGTTTCCCGCTCGGGTCCGTGACCGGCCCGCTGCTGTAGGCCAGGGTGCCCGAGTCCAGCACCTCGACCTGGTCCGGCGCCCACGCGAAGGGCGGGTTCGGCCCGTCGAAATACGGCCGCCAGGCCTGGGCCACCGCGTTCCTGCCGCGCTGGGCGCCGCCCGGGACCATGAACACCGCTTCCTTCGACAGGAAGCCCGTGAATGCCTCGAAATCGCGCGCCGCCATGCTTGCCGCGAAGGCGCGCTCCGTCTCCATTACCTGTTGCCTGAGTTCCTCCTGCGTGCCGCGCGAGCCGCGCGCCATGCAGGCCGCAATGACCACCGCCACCAGCGCTCCCAGGATGATGCCTGCCGATCGCCAACTCATGGAAATATCCTTTTCCTTTTGACAAGTCGGCGCCAATTCTGTCACGGCGCAAAGTCCTTGACAACCGGTAGTTGCATGCACTACGAAATTGGAGTATAAAGACTCCAGAAACGGAGGAACTATGAGTCTGGCCTATGCCTACCCCACGAGCCGCTTCGAGCCGGCGGTGTTGGTCGACCTGAATTCGCGCGCCGAGCGCGAGCGCCTGTCGCAGTCCGCCCTGAAGGGCTTCTTCAAGCTGGCCGCCGCCTGGGCCTTGCGCGACGAGGACGCGCGCGAGCTGCTGGGCGGCCTGTCCGCGTCCAGCTTCTACGACTGGAAGAAGAATCCCGACCGGGTGCTCGAGGTCGACCGCATCACCCGTATTTCCTACCTGCTCGGCATCTACAAGGCCCTGCACATCTTGTACGGCGACAAGCTCGCCGACGAATGGGTCGGCCTGCCGAACACCAACGTCATCTTCGGCGGCCGCACTCCGCTCGCCTATATGCTGGGCGGCGGCCTGCTGGCCATGCAGACGGTACGCAAGCTGCTCGACGCGCGCCGCGGAGGCCTCTGATCTTGCCGGTGCTGCCAAAACTGACGGCGCTGCGCCAGTTCGACACCTGCCGCCTGATTCCCTCGCGCTTCGCCGATGTCGAGGATTCGGTGCTGGCCCCGCTGGCCGACAGTGACGACGTCCTGCGCGACCTGTTCGACCTCGACAATGCCACCAACGAGCGCCTGCGCGGCGAAGCCGGCCTGCTGCCCGGCATCGGCGTCGACGAACTGGTCTTCGGCGTGCCCCATTTCCGCATCATCAACGCGGCCTACACCTATGCGCGTCCGGAAGGCAGCCGCTTCAACGACGGCGAACGCGGCGCCTGGTACTGCGCTTTCGAGGCCGAGACCGCGCTGGCCGAGGTGAGCTTCCACAAGGCGGTCGAGTATGCCGAGATCAGGCGCTTCGACGACAGCGTCACCTACCAGGCGATGCTGGCCGACTTCACGGGAAGCTTCCACGACATCCGCGGCGCGAAGAGCTACACCGAATGCCTCGATCCCCGCAGCTACATCGCTTCCCAGGCCCTGGCCGCGGAACTGCTGGAACAGGGCTCGATGGGCATTGTCTACCCCAGCGTGCGCCGGCTTGAAGGCACCAACCTGGCGTGCTTTCGGCCCGCCCTGGTCGGCAATGTGCGCAAGGGCCCGGCCTATCGGTTAACATGGGCGGGTTCGCCGCAACCGCGGATCGAGATCATTTAGAACCATCGCAAGACTTATGAAAACCAAACCGGAAAACGACACCGAGCTGCACGACAAGATCAACCGCGAAACCGCCCGCGTCAAATGGGACGAGCTCGAGCGCCATTTCGCGCAGGGCAACGTGATCTACGTGAGCGAGGCGCTCGACCTGATCGACGTCGCCATGCGCATCTCGCACGACGACAAGGAGAATATCGCGGGCTGGATGGCAGAAGGAAAGATCGCCAAGGTCTCGGACGTGCAGGCCCAGAGCTGGTCGGCCGGCGAAGTCGTACTCTGGGGCACGGTCGTCCATCCCTTCATCCTGGTGCAGCCGGACAAGAAGCAGCTGCACTGAGGACCTCCCCGGGGCGGCGGCCGTCGCCGCCTCCCACCCCGACCGGGACAATTGCAACATCACCAACACTGCATGTTGCAATTTTGCCGCACAGCATCATTTTGCCTGATACCGCTGTTATACTCGCCCCGGCGGCGCAGCCCGCCAGCGGCGAAGCGGTTTGCGCCGCGCACTGCGCAAGCCCGACAGCTGCCGCTTTGCGCGGCCCATCCATCGCTTGAATCAGGAAATCCAACGTGAAGAACCTCAAGATCGGCGCCCGTCTCGGCATCGGCTTTGCGATCGTGCTCGCCCTGCTGGTGGCGCTTGCCGTCACCGCGCTTACCCGTATGCAATTTGCGGGAGACATGACCAACCGTCTCGTCCACACCAGCATCAAGAACCAGCGTAACGTCGCCGAATGGGGCAAGTACATCGAGGTGAACAGCGCGATGATCGAGACCGCCTTCGTCTCCACCGACCCGGCCAAGGTGAAGGAAATCGCCGAGCGCATGAAAGCCGTGTCCGCCCGTTCGACCGAGCTGCAGCAGGACATCGAAAGCTCCCTGCGCAACGAAGGGGTGAAGGCCCAGTTCGCGGTCGTCAAGGAAGTGCGCACCGCTTACCTGGACGCGCGCGCCGCGCTGTTCAAGGCCAAGATCGAAGGCGACGAGGCGCTCGCGCTCAAGATTCATACCGAACAGATGGTGCCGCGCAGCGCCGCCTTCCTGGCCGCGATGAACAAGCTGGCCACCATGCAGGTCACCGCCGCCGACGGCGTCGCCGCGACCATCCTCGAATCCTATGCCAGCACGCGGGTCATCCTGATCGCCCTGAGCATCGCGGCGCTCGGCCTGGGCATCGCCTGCGCCTTCGTGATCACGCGCTCGATCACCGTGCCGATCCGCGAGGCCGTCGCCGTGGCCGAGAAAGTCGCCGCCGGCGACCTCACCACCCGCGTGACCATCCAGAGCCGCGACGAGACCGGCCAACTGATGCGCGCCCTGGGCAGCATGACGGGCGCCCTGGCCGGGATCGTCGGCCGCGTGCGCAGCGGCACCGGCGCCATCGCCACCGCATCGAGCGAGATCGCGGCCGGCAACCTGGACCTCTCGAGCCGCACCGAGCAGCAGGCCGGCTCGCTCGAGGAAACCGCCTCGTCGATGGAAGAACTGACCTCGACCGTGAAGCAGAACTCCGAGAATGCCCGCGAAGCGAACCGCCTGGCGCGCAACGCGGCGGCGATCGCCGGCGACGGCGGCGCGGTGGTGGCCGAAGTGGTCAGCACCATGGGCTCGATCAACGATTCGTCGCGCAAGATCGTCGACATCATCAGCGTCATCGACGGCATCGCCTTCCAGACCAATATCCTGGCGCTGAACGCCGCCGTGGAAGCGGCGCGCGCCGGCGAACAGGGCCGCGGCTTCGCGGTCGTGGCCGGCGAGGTGCGCAGCCTGGCCCAACGCTCGGCCACCGCGGCCAAGGAAATCAAGGCGCTGATCGACGACTCCGTCAGCAAGGTCGAAGCCGGCACCAGCCAGGTCGACCGCGCCGGCGCCACCATGACCGAGATCGTGCGCAGCATCGAGCACGTGACCACCATCATGGCCGACATCGCCGCCGCCAGCGAAGAGCAGAGCGCCGGCATCGAGCAGGTGAACGTGGCGATCACGGAAATGGACCGCGTCACCCAGCAGAACGCCGCCCTGGTCGAGGAAGCCTCCGCCGCCGAATCGATGCAGAACCAGGCCGACGAGCTGGCCCAGCTGGTCAGCACCTTCCGGCTCGACACCGACGGCGCCGGCCAGCCGCCCGCCGCGGCCGGCCGCGGCTACGCCCGCAGCGAAGCGCCGCGCCAGGCCCTGGCCCTGGCGGCAGGCGCCTGAACGGACCTGCTCCCCCCGCGGCCCGCGCCCGCCGGCCGCTGCCCTTCCACCGGCCGGCCGCTTGCGCCGGCCGTGTCGTTTCCGGGCCGCCGGCCCGCGCCGCCTCCGCCGCCGGCTGTCAGCGCGCCGGGACCGGCAGCGCCCGGCGCGGCCGCTGCGCGGCCCGGGCGTCGCTTTCGAGCTGGAAGGTGTTCACCACGCCGGCCAGCTCCTCGGCCTGCTGGCGCAGCGACTGGGCGGCGGCCGAGGCTTCCTCGACCAGGGCCGCGTTCTGCAGCGTCATCTCGTCCAGGCGCACGATGGCGACGTCGACCTGCTCGATGTCCTCGCTCTGCGAGCGCGTCGCATGCGAGATCTGCCCCATGATCGCGCTCACGCGCTGCACCCCGTCGACCACCTTGCGCATGGTGTCGCCGGCCTGGCCGACCAGCGCCGTGCCCTGCCCGACCTTGCTCACCGAGTCCTCGATCAGGGCCTTGATCTCCTTGGCCGCCGCGGCCGAGCGGTGCGCCAGGTTGCGCACCTCGCTGGCGACGACCGCGAAGCCGCGGCCCTGCTCGCCCGCGCGCGCCGCCTCCACCGCCGCGTTCAGCGCCAGGATATTCGTCTGGAAGGCGATCGCGTCGATCACGCCGATGATTTCCTCGATCCTGCGCGAGGAATCCTGGATCAGGTTCATGGTCGCGACCACGCCCTCGACCGTGGCCCCGCCTTCGACCGACACCTGCGCGGCCTGGTCGGCCAGCGCGCTCGCCTGCGCCGCGTAGTCGGCGTTCTGGCGCACCGAGCCGATCAGCTGCTTCATCGATTCCGCGATCCCGGCCAGCGCGGCGGCCTGGGTCTCGGTGCGGCTGGACAGGTCGAGGTTGCCGTTCGCGATCTCGCCCGATGCGGCGGCGATGGCGTCGGTGCCGCCGCGCACCTTGGCCACGATGGCGCTCAGGCTGTCGCGCATGCTGCTCATCGCCGCCAGCAGGCTGGCCGGACGGGCGCGGCGGGTGTCGACCTCGCGGTGCAATTCGCCCTGGGCGATCGCACGCGCGACATCGGTCGCATAGGCCGGCTCGCCGCCCAGCTGGCCGAGCAGGTTGCGCGAGATCGCCAGGCCGATCACCACGCACAGCAGCGCGCACAGCACGGCCAGGCCGCCGATCCAGTAGCGCGCGCCCGAGGCCTCGGCCATTGCCGCCTGGCCGGCCGCCTTCGTCCCTGCCTGCAGGTCCTTTACCAGCACATCGATGTCGGCCACGATCCGGCGCCGCAGCGGACTGCATTCCTGGACCAGGAAGCTGCCGTAGGCTTGCATCTCGCCGGCCGCGCGAAAACGCCGCGGCCGCTCCAGTTCGCGCGCCATCGCCAGCATGCCCTCCCTGACCCGCGCGTACTGCGCGTTGCCGGCCAGCTCGGCGTCGAGCCGTTCGAGCGCCGCCAGATAGGCGGCCTTGTGGGCGTCGAGGATGTCCAGCTCCCGGCCCGCCGCCTGCGCGTCGTGGAAGATGAAGGCGTTGCGCGCCGCGATGCCGGTCTGGCCGAGCGCCTCGCGCGCCGCGTACAGCGGCTCGAGCTGGGCGTTGTGGCGCGCCTCCACGTCGACCAGCGCGGTCTCGATGCTGTTCACGCGGGTGATCGCGAACACCGCGAGCACGACGGTCACCAGCAGCACCAGCGCGAACGCGGTATAGAGCCGTACCGCAAGGCGGGCTTGAGAGAAGTTCATGTGGGTTCCGGTTGGATTTCCAGACAGCACAGGGCGCTGTCAGATTGTTATTGATGAATTTGAGCAAGATTGTGCATCATACGTTTCTACAGCGCAACTAAAAATGCGCGATTTGTTGCTTTCGCCATGATTCTTTGTATTAAAAGGCGAACGCTCAGGTAGATTCATCAAATCGGCTATACTCCTATAAAGAGTAGGAATATTGATGAACAGCAATTTAGAGGAAGAAGACCCGATTCTCACGACGAGCGCAGCCGCGCGCATGCTCGGTGTCGCCACCAGCACGGTCCAGTTATGGATGGAAAGCGGCGCGATCGACTCGTGGAAGACACCGGGCGGACACCGTCGCACGCGCGAGAGCCATATCCGCGGCCTGATGACCAAGGTGGGGGGCCACGAAGGCGCAAGCGGCGGACGCCGCGCGGCGCCGACTCCGCTCGACCCCGAGTACCTGCCGAATCCCGACGCCGTCTTCCCGGTTCCGCCGGACGAGGATGCGCGCCTGGCGGCGCTGGCCGCCGCGAACCTGGTCGACACTCCGCCGGAAGAGCGTTTCGACCGCATCGTGCGCCTGGCCTCGATGGCCACCGACTCGCCGATCGCCCTGATCTCGCTGCTGACCTCGCGCCGCCAGTGGTTCAAGGCGCGCGTCGGCCTGCAGCCGCAGCAGACGCCGCGCGAATGGGCTTTCTGTTCGCACGCGATCCTGCAGGACCGCCCCTTCGTGGTGGAGGATGCGGTGGCCGACGAACGCTTCAGCGGCAATCCGCTGGTGCTGGCCGATCCGCACATCCGCTTCTACGCGGGCGTGCCGCTGCGCGACCAGGACGGCAACGCCATGGGCACCCTGTGCGTGATCGACCGCGAACCGCGCAAGCTGCGCTCGACCGAGCTGCAGGCCCTGCTCGACCTGGCGGCGATCGCATCGACCGAAATCGCGCGCAGCGAGAAGTAAGCCGCGCGCCGGGACCGGGATGCACGCGCATCCCGGCTGTTCGGACTTCGCTTGAACGCGTGCACGCACGCGGCCGGACACGGCGCCCTCAATCCCGCGCCCGATGCGTCATCGCATGCGCCGCCTGCCGCATCAACAGCTCCGCCTTGCGCGGATCCGGCTCGGTCAGCGCCAGCTGCTGCAGCGCTTCGGGGTAGTCGAGCGCGGCGGCCGTCTCCAGCCAGCGGCGCGCCGCCGCTTCGTCGCGCGGCCCGCCCTCGCCCGCCGCCAGCATGTTCGCCAGTACGAACATCGCCGCCGGCACGCCGCCCTCGGCGGCCTGGGTCAACAGCGCACGCGCACGCGCCGGGTCCGCGGGCATCCCCTCTCCCGCAGTTGCCTTTCCATTACGGGCCATCAGCCCGAGCCGGTAGGCCGCCTTTGCATCGCCCGCTTCGGCGCGGGCCTGCAGCGCGGCCGGCGCCTTGTCCGGCAGAGCGTCCGGCGCGGCGCCGGCGCCGGTAGCGGCACCAAGCGCAAACGCCAGCAGTGCCGCAAACCGCTTCATTTCGACAGGTCCACCGCGTACAGCGCGAAGCCCTTGCCCTGGCCGTCGTCGGCGCGCAGCTGGCTCACGTTCGCCAGGCCCGCCTCCTCGGCCAGCGCCAGCATGCCCGGCGCCGAGCGGAAGACCACGGGACCGGCCGTCCTGACCTGCGCGAAACGCCAGCTGCGACCTGCGCCGTTGGCCGCGCGGGTCAGCTTCTTTTCTTCGCGGATGTAGGCGATCAGGATATCGCGGCTGGTGTCCGGCGAGGCCAGCACGGTCTTGCTGCCGTCCAGGCCCGGGAAGTTGCCGCCGCCGCTGGCGCGGTAGTTGTTGGTCGCGACGATGAATTCCTGGCCTGGCTCGACCGGCGCGCCGCGCAGGGTCAGGTTGCGGATGCGCTGGCCCGGCGGCTGGGTGATGTCGATCTCGTAGCGGATGTCCGGCGAGGTGACGGTGTCGAAGTTATAGCTCGGGAAGCTGGCGTTGATCAGCTCCTGGGGCTCGCTCTTCGCAGGATCGATGGTGTTGAAGCGTCGCGCCGCCGTTTCCAGCCAGGCCCTCAGGCCAGCCCCGTCGACCTTCACCGCGTACAGCGCATTCGGGTAGAGATAGAGGTCGGCCGCGTTGTTCAGCGCCAGGTTCCCGGCCGGGACATCGGTGTAGTCGAAGGCGCCGGCGTTGCCGCTCTTGAAGGCGGCCGACATCGACAGCACCGGCAGCTTCGCGTACTGCGGCAGGTTGGCCGCGATGGTCTTCTTCACGTAGGCGGTCTGGGCCTGGTTCACCACCTGGATCGCCGAGGGGTCGCCCACGTCCGCGAAATAGGTCGACATGCGGAAGTCGCTGCTGCCGACGGGGGTCTTGACGTAGGCGATCGTCGCCTCGTGCTCTTCCTTGATCAGTGCCAGTACCTGCGGATCGGGGGCGACGAAGGACTTGTCGGCGTTCTGGGCGGCGCGCGCTTCCACGACCGTCTTGTCCTTCTCGATGACCCATCGCTTGCCGTCGGCGCGCAGGTGCAGGGCGATCACGCCCAGGTGCTTGCCCCAGAGGTTGGCCATCACGGTCGGCACGCCATGCACCAGGCCTTTCGCCTTGTCCACGCCCGGCAGGTTGAACTGCGGCGCGGTGCTCGCCGCGTTCGGGAACAGCTGGTGGGAGTGCCCCAGCAGCATCGCGTCCACGCCTTCCACCCGCGCCAGGTAGTAGCCGGCGTTCTCCATCTGGGGCGTGTAGGGGCTCGCGTCCAGGCCGCCGTGGGCGATGGCGACCACGATGTCGGCGCCCTTGCGGCGCATCTCGGGGATGTACTTCTCGGCCGCTTCGCGCACGCCGGTGGTGTAGACCTTCCCTTCCAGCCAGCGCTTGTCCCAGGACATGATGGTCGGCGGGGTGAAGCCGATGATGCCGACCTTCACAGTTGCCGTGATCTTGCGGCCCCGGGCATCCTGGCCGCTGATCTTCTTCTCGACGATGCGCCAGGGTTCGAACAGCGGCTGCTTCGTTTTCACGCTGTAGACGTTGGCCAGCACCTGCGGGAAGGCCGGGCCTGCGCAGCGCTTCGGCTGCGCGAGGCCGGCGACCTTGAAGCGCTTGCCGGTGACCTGGCCCAGGAAAGCCAGGCCGTAGTTGAACTCGTGGTTGCCGATCGAGGCGCCGTCGTACTTCAGCGCGTTCATCACCTTGTAGATGCCCAGCGTCTGCTCGCAGCGCACCGGCGCCACCAGGGCCTGGTAGTCGGCCAGCGCATTGCCCTGGATGGTGTCGCCATTATCGAACAGCACCGTGTTGGCGAATTCGCCACGCGCCTGGGCGATCAGGCTGGCCGTGCGGTCCAGGCCGATCGAAGGCTCGGCCGCCAGCTTGAAGTAGTCGTAGCCGACCACGTTCGCATGCAGGTCGGTCGTTTCCAGCACGGCCAGCACGGCGGTCGCGCCCTTCGGTGCGGGTTTGGCGGCAAGCGCGGGCGCGGACAGGACCGCGGGCAGCAGCAGCGTGCCGATTTGATAAGTGATTGAGTGTCGCATGGGAAATTCGTGGGTGAGTCCTGGGCAATAAGCGAGCGATGATACGGCAGCGGCCGCACCAGCGGCAAGAACGCCTCCTCCGCTCCCCGGTGCATCGGCGGTCTAAGGTATAATCGAAGGTTCGATTCAACTCATTCAAACGCCAAATCATGGAAGCTGAACGCATCAACGCCATCTCCGCCCTGCTGAACGACCTGACCAGCCGTGAAGCCGAACTTCGGAGGTATCTTTGACTTCGATCGGAAGTCGGAGAAACTAGAACAGGTCAACCAGGAACTCGAGGACCCGACCGTCTGGAACGACCAGAAGCGGGCGCAGGACCTCGGCAAGGAAAAGAAGGCGCTCGAGGCCGTCGTGCTGACGCTCGAGAAGGCGCGGGCCGACCTGGCCGACGCGACGGACCTGTTCGAGATGGCGCGCGAGGAAGGCGACCATGACACCCTGGAATCGATCGGCGGCGACGCCGAAGCGATCCAGAAGACCATCGAGGGGATGGAATTCCGCCGGATGTTCAGCAATCCGATGGACCACGCCAACTGCTTCATCGACATCCAGGCCGGCGCCGGCGGCACCGAAGCCCAGGACTGGGCCTCGATGCTGCTGCGCCAGTACCTGCGCTACTGCGAGCGCAAGGGTTTCAAGGCCGAGGTAATGGAAATCTCCGAGGGCGAGGTCGCCGGCATCAAGACCGCGACCATCAAGGTCGACGGCGAGTACGCCTACGGGCACCTGCGCACGGAAACCGGCGTGCACCGCCTGGTGCGCAAGTCCCCGTTCGACTCGGCCAACGGCCGCCACACCTCGTTCACCTCGCTGTTCGTGTATCCGGAAGTCGACGAGTCCTTCGAGATCGAGATCAACCCGGCCGACGTGCGCATCGACACCTACCGCGCATCCGGCGCGGGCGGCCAGCACATCAACAAGACCGACTCCGCGGTGCGCCTGACGCACGCCCCGTCGGGCATCGTTGTCCAGTGCCAGAACGACCGCTCGCAGCACCGCAACAAGGCCGAAGCCTGGGACATGCTGCGCGCGAAGCTGTTCGAACTCGAGATGCGCAAGCGCATGGCCGAACAGCAGAAGCTGGAAGACTCCAAGACCGACGTCGGCTGGGGCCACCAGATCCGCTCCTACGTGCTGGACCAGTCGCGCATCAAGGACCTGCGCACCGGCTTCGAAACCGGCAACACCAAGAACGTGCTGGACGGCGACCTGGACGACTTCATCTCCGCTTCGCTGAAACAGGGCGTGTAAGCGATGGCGAACGCAACACGTGCGCTGATCTTCGACATGGACGGCACCATCGTCGACAACATGGGCTTCCACACCGAGTCGTGGATCACCTTCTTCGCGCGCCGCGGCCGCGACATCGATGCGGACGAGTTCTTCCGCACGACGGCGGGCCGCCAGGGCAAGGAGATCATCCGCTCCTACATGGGCGAGGACCTGGAGGACGAGGAAATCCTGCTGCTCAACCATGAGAAGGAAGCCGTCTACCGCGAGCTGTATGCGCCGCACCGCAAGGCGGTCGAGGGCTTCGAGGACCTGGTGGCGGACGCCCGCTCGCAAGGGATCGCCCTCGCGGTCGGCACCGCCGCGCCGCCGGCCAACGTCGAGTTCACCCTCGACGGCCTGGACCTGCGCCGCCACTTCGACACCGTCGTCGGCGCCAATGATGTCGCGCGCGGCAAGCCGCACCCCGACGTCTTCCTTGAAGCGGCGCGCCGCTGCGGCGCCGAGCCCGCGAACTGCATCGTCTTCGAAGACGCGCCCCTGGGCGTGGAAGCGGCCCGCCGCGCCGGCATGCGCTGCGTGGTGATCACCACCACCCTGCCGGCCGAGGCCTTCGCCGAATTCGACAACGTCGTCAGGATCGTTTCCGACTTCTCGGAGCTGTCGCTGGACGAGCTGTTCGCCTGATCAAACAAAACATCGAGATTCACACCATGACTACGGAAAACCAAGAAAACACGCCCGCCCAGGTCACCCCGGCGGCGGACGAAAACAAGATCATGGCCGAGCGCCGCGCCAAGCTGGCCGCGATCCGCCAGCAGGGCGTCGCCTTCCCCAACGACTTCAAGCCCGAGCACAAGGCCGCCGACCTGCACGAGCAGTACGGTGCGCTCACCCGCGAAGAGCTGGAAGAAAAAGCCATCCCCGTGGTGCTGGCCGGCCGCATGATGCTCAAACGCGAAGCCGGCAAGAAGGCCGCCTTTGCGACCCTGCAGGACGCCTCGGGCCCGCGCGCCGACGGCCGCATCCAGATCTACGTGACCCTGGACGCCACCGGCGAAGCCGCGATGGAAGCCTTCCGCCACTACGACCTGGGGGACATCCTGGGCGTCGAGGGCACCCTGTTCAAGACCAAGGTCGACGAGCTGACCATCAAGGTCACCAGGCTGCGCCTGGTCACCAAGTCGCTGCGCCCGCTGCCGGACAAGTTCCACGGCCTGGCCGACCAGGAGACCAAGTACCGCCAGCGCTACGTCGACCTGATCATGAACGAAGAGACGCGCCGCACCTTCAAGGCGCGCACCGCCGCGCTGTCGTCGATGCGCCGCTTCATGGAAAAGCACGGCTTCATGGAAGTCGAGACCCCGATGCTGCACCCGATCCCGGGCGGCGCCGCGGCCAAGCCTTTCATCACCCACCACAATGCGCTGGACATGCAGATGTTCCTGCGCATCGCGCCGGAACTGTACCTGAAGCGCCTGGTGGTCGGCGGCTTCGACCGCGTGTTCGAAGTGAACCGCAACTTCCGCAACGAGGGCGTGTCGATCCGTCACAACCCCGAGTTCACGATGATGGAGTTCTACGCGGCCTACACCGACTACACCTGGCTGATGGACTTCACCGAAGCCGTGATCCGCCAGGCGGCGATCGACGCCCAGGGCACGGCCGTGCTGTCCTACGGCGGCCGCGAGCTGGACCTGTCCAAGCCCTTCCAGCGCCTGACCATCGTCCAGGCCATCAACAAGTACGCGCCGGGCTACACGGCCGAGCAGCTGAACGACCCGGCCTTCCTGAAGCAGGAGCTGCTCAAGTTCGGCGTCAAGCCGATCGCCACCGCCGGCCTGGGCGCGCTGCAACTGGCGCTGTTCGAAGAAACCGCCGAAGCCCAGCTCTGGGAGCCGACCTACATCATCGACTACCCGGTCGAAGTGTCGCCGCTGGCGCGCGCCTCGGACACCCGCGCCGGCATCACCGAGCGCTTCGAGCTGTTCATGGTGGGCCGCGAGATCGCCAACGGCTTCTCGGAGCTGAACGATCCGGAAGACCAGGCCGCGCGCTTCCTGTCGCAGGTCGAGGCAAAGGACGCCGGCGACGAAGAGGCGATGTACTACGACGCCGACTACATCCGCGCGCTGGAATACGGCATGCCGCCCGCCGGCGGCTGCGGCATCGGCATCGACCGCCTGATCATGATCCTGACCGACTCGCCGAACATCCGCGACGTGCTGCTGTTCCCGCACCTGCGCAAGGAAGACTGATCGTTTGTGATCGAATGAAAACGGGGCGCTCGATGCGCCCCGTTTTTTATTGTCGGCTTCAAATATGGCGTAGGGTGGGGACTTGTCCCCACGCGGTCGTACCGCTGCGTCTCGCGAAAGCATTCTTGCCCGTTCCGCTGACTGATCGCGGTCTCCCGGTCACTACGCCGCAGCACACGGTTTGTACCGCGTGGGTTCAAGAACCCACCCTACGGAAAACGAGAAGTCATTACTTCACGATCGTATAGCAAGGGGTATACGCCTTGCCCGGCAATTTCATCCGGCTCTGCTCCACGAAGGAAGCCAGCAGCGCATCCATCGGCTCCATGATCGCGCTTTCGCCGTGGATCTCGTACTTGCCGAATTCCTCGATCGCGCGGATGCCCTCTTCCTTGACGTTGCCGGCCACCACGCCCGAAAAGGCGCGGCGCAGGTTGGCGGCCAGCAGGTGGGTTTCCTGGTTCTTGTGCAGCGACAGGTTGCGCATGTTTTCGTGGGTCGGCCTGAACGGGCGCTGGAATTCCTGGTCGATTTTCAGCAGCCAGTTGAAGTAATAGGCGTCGCTGTGCGCCTTGCGGAATTCGCGCACCTTCTTGATCCCCTCGTGCATTTCGCGCGCGACCGCGTCCGGATCGTCGATGATGATCTTGTAGCGCTGGCGCGCCTTGTCGCCCAGCGTCTGGGCGATGAAGCCGTCGATCTGCTCGAAATATTCGCGCGCTGTCGCCGGGCCGGTAAAGATCAGCGGGAAAGGCATCTCGGCATTATCCGGGTGCAGCAGGATGCCGAGGATGTAGAGAATCTCTTCGGCGGTGCCGGCGCCGCCCGGGAACACGCAAATGCCGTGGCCGACGCGGACAAAGGCTTCCAGGCGCTTTTCGATGTCCGGCATGATGATCAGGTCATTCACGATGGGATTCGGCGATTCGGCGGCGATGATGCCCGGTTCCGAAATGCCGATATAGCGGCCGCCCTGCAGGCGCTGCTTGGCATGGCCGATCGTGGCGCCCTTCATCGGGCCTTTCATCGCGCCCGGGCCGCAGCCGGTGCAGATGTCGAGCTCGCGCAGGCCCAGCGCATAGCCGACCTCTTTCGAGTAGTTGTATTCGATGCGGTTGATCGAATGGCCGCCCCAGCACACCACCAGGTTGGGATTGCGCTGCGGCTGCAGCAGGTTGGCGTTGCGCAGGATGTGGAACACCGCGTCGGTGATGCCCTCGGGGCGCGAGAGATTGAAACGCGGATTGTCGGTGACTTCGAAATTGACGAAGACGATGTCGCGCAGCACCGAGAACAGGTGCTCGTGTATCCCCTTGATCATTTTGCCGTCGACGAAGGCGATTGCCGGCGCGCCGCGGATATCGAGCTTGATCCCGCGCTCGCGCTGGATGATGCTGATATCGAAATTGCTGTAGCGCTCCAGCAGTTCCTTGCCATCGTCGATCGAGCTGCCCGAGTTCAGGACTGCGAGCGAACATTTGCGGAATACGGAATACAGGCCACCCTGGCTGGTGTCGAGCAATTTGGCCACTTCGGCCTTGGACAGGACTTCCAGCCGGCCTTCTGGAGAAATAAGGGTATCGACGACTTCGTAGTTCATGCGGTTCTTCCTTTTCTTGGCTCTTCTGACAGGAGCTTAACGAAACTGGCTGTTTCACCAATATACGACAACTCGCTTTCCCATGCGTGTCCAATCGCACGTCGATTGTGCGGCGCCGCACCATCCGCGCGCGTGTTTACCACAATGGCAAATATTTTTCTTGAGCTCAGCAATTTCCACTAAAATGCGTGCGGATTGGAAGCCGCGAATCATCCTGGCCTTCCAACGATAACAGTTATTCTTAAAACTATATTTCGGGAGGAACCGCATGAGCGGTGCAGCTGCTACACCCGCCGACAAGGTCGTCATTCCAGAGTTCAAACAGATCATGGGCCACCCAGCGCCGCTGTGGATGCTGTTCATGACCGAATTCTGGGAACGCTTCGCCTTCTACGGCATCCGTTGGGCCCTCGTGCTCTACATCGTCGCCCAGTTCTACGGCGGCGACGCCGTCGGCCAGGCCGACGCCAACCTCACCTACGGTTCCTACCTCGCGCTGGTGTACGCCGGCGCCGTCTTCGGCGGCCTGATCGCCGACCGCGTCATCGGCTACCAGCGCTCGATCCTGATCGGCGCCGTGTTCATGGCGGCCGGCCTGTTCATGATCACCATCCCGAGCCAGGACATCTTCAAGCTCGGCCTGGCGACCATCATCGTCGGCAACGGCATGTTCAAGCCGAACATCTCGACCATGGTCGGCAAGCTGTACGCGATGAACGACACCCGCCGCGATTCGGGCTTCACCATCTTCTACATGGGCATCAACGCGGGCGCCTTCATCGCCCCGATCCTGACCCAGATCCTGGCCCAGGAACTGGGCGACGGCAGCACCCCGGCCTACAAGGTCGTGTTCTTCGCTTCCGGCGTCGGCATGCTGATCAGCCTCGTGTGGTTCTACATCGGCCGCAAGACCCTGGCCGGCATCGGCCGTCCCGAACCGCAGGCCGAGGGCATGGGCCGTCCGCTCGCCGTCATCATCGGCAGTGTGATCGTCATCCCGGGCGTCTACTTCCTGCTGAAACTCGGCGCCAACACCCTGCAGGTGATCCTGACCGTCCTGTTCATCGCCCTGGCGCTGATGCTGATGATCGAAGGCATCCGCAACGGCAAGGTGGCGCGCGACAAGACCATCGCGATGATGATCATCTTCGCCTTCAACATCCTGTTCTGGATGTTCTTCGAGCAGGCAGGCAGCTCCTTCACCTTCCTGGCCGACCAGATCGTCGACCGCAACTTCGGCGACTGGACCTTCCCGGTCGCCTGGTTCCAGAGCGTGAACTCGGTCGCCATCATCGTCTTTGCGCCGATCATCGCCGCGATCTGGGTCATGCTGGGCCGCCGCAACGCGAACCCGTCGATCCCGCGCAAGTTCGGCCTGGGCCTGATCTTCAACGGCCTGGCCTTCGGCCTGCTGATGTTCGCACTGGGCAGCCTGGTCGACATGAACAACAAGATTCCGTTCTGGACCCTGTTCACCGTCTACTTCATCCAGTCGATCGGCGAGCTGTGCCTGTCGCCGATCGGCCTGTCGATGGTCACCAAGCTGGCGCCGGTGCGCCTGGTCGGCCTGGGCATGGGCGGCTGGTTCCTCTCGACCGGCATCGGCAACAACCTGTCGGGCATCTTCGCCTCGCACGTCTCGGGCGAATCGGGCATGTCGATCGCCTCGGCACTGGGCGGCTACACCTTCGGCTTCTGGTCGCTGGTGGGCGGCGGCGTGCTGCTGTTCCTGATCGCACCGCTGATCCAGAAGCTGATGCACGGCGTGAAGTAAGCGTCCCTGCGCGTCAACGAAAAACGGCAGCCTCGGCTGCCGTTTTTTTATGCCTGGGTATGGCGTGTCACCCGTAGGGTGGGCGGCTACACCCGGACATATGCGGACCGGCGTCCACAGCGCCGCCCACGCGTTCAACCAGAAGACGCATCATTGGCGCGTGGTGTCGAACGAGGTTTGAACGCGTGGGCGGGAAACCCGCCACCCTACGCTGAAGACTCCCCATCCAGCTCGCGCCGCATCGCCTCCATCTCTTCCTCCATCCAGGCGCGGAAGCGCTGCACCTTGCTCATGTTTTCCTTGTGCGGATTGGCGAGGAAGCGGTAGCCCATGTCGAAGCGCGCGCTGCGGCAGGCGATCTGGCGCAGCGCCCCGGAGGCGATGTCCTGGCAGGCGATCCCGTAAGGCACCAGGGCCACGCCCTGCCCCGCCACCGCCGCCTGCACCAGCACGCCCCAGTGGCTGTAGCCGCGCGAGAAATCGTACTTGCCCTTGAGCGCGCGGTTCTCGTTCAGGAGCTGGAGCCAGGACTCGGGCGACTTCTCGCACAATAGCGGCTGCTGCGGCAGGTCGGCCAGGGTCAGGCCGTCCTGGCCGGGCGCCAGCAGCTCCGGGCTGTAGACCGGCACCAGGCGCTCGCGAAACAGCAGCGCCGGGTCGCCGTCGCGCACCTGGCCGTAGCGGATCGCGACGTCGGTGGTGTCGGCTTCGAGGTCGACCGGAGCGTCGTTCGAATCGATGCGGATGTCCAGTTCCGGATACAGCTTGGTGAAGCGGTGCATGCGCGGCACCAGCCACTTGATGGCGAAGGAATGCGTGGTCGAGATGCGCAGGACCGACTCCTCGTCGCCGCGCTGCAGCGCCCCGACCTTGGCGCGCAGGTCGGCCAGCATGCGGCCGATGGCGATCGCCAGTTCCTGGCCTTTCTCGGTCAGCGAGATGTGGCGCGGGTGGCGTACGAACAGCGGAAATCCGATGGTCTCCTCGAGCTGCTTGACCTGCAGGCTGACCGCGGCCGGCGTCTTGTGCAGCTCGCGCGCGGCCAGCTTGAAGCTGCCCCAGCGCGCGGCGCACTCGAAATCGATCAGGCCGGAAAGGCTGCGCAGCGGCTTCATGCGCCCTCCATGCGCAAGTTTTTCTTATTCATAGAAGCGTTTTTTCTCGTTTGATGATTTTTGCTGCTGAGCACAAAATATACGCGATTCGTCAAGGAGAAGCCATGCACAAGAATACTTTGGTGATCGGCGGGACCCGTTATTTCGGCAAGCTGCTGGTGCAGCGCCTGGTGCGCGCGGGCCACCGCGTGACGATCGCCACCCGCGGCTATGCGCCCGATCCGTTTGGCGAGCGCATCGAGCGCATCCGCGTCGACCGCCGCAACGAGACCGCCATGCGCGGCGCCTTCGCCGGCAAGACCTGGGACCTGGTGTTCGACCAGATGTGCTACAGCCCGCTCGACGCGGCGATCGCAACGCGCACCTTCGCCGGCAAGGTCGGGCGCTACGTCATGACCTCGACCATCGACGTCTACCGCGGCCTGCCCCCGGGCGGCGCGGCCTTGCGCGAATCCGACCTGCCCGTGCTGGCGCAGCCCATCGACACCGGCTATCCCTGGCACGACCCCAAGCTCGCGGTGCAGAGCTATGTGGCCGGCAAGATCCAGGCCGAGGCCTACCTCTACCGCGACGGTTCGCTGCCGCTGGTGACCGCGCGCCTGGCCCACGTGCTGGGCGGGCCGGAGGAGTTCACCGGACGCCTTGCTTATTACGTCGACCTGCTGCGCCAGGGCGCGGCCCTGCCCTACACCAACGCGGGCGCGAAGGTCTCCTTCCTCGGCACCCAGGAGGCCGCGGCCTTCCTCGACTGGGTCGGCGCGCAGGATTTCACCGGGCCGGTGAACGCGGCGTCGGGAGGACCGCTGTCGGCGCATGGCCTGTATGGGCGCGTGGCCCAGGTGCTGGACGCACAGGCGCGTTACCAGCGGGTGGACGGGTCCACGGCGCCAGGACAGCTCTCGCCGTTCGACTTCCAGCAGCCGATGGTGCTCGACACGGAGCGCGCCCAGGGGCTGGGGTATCGGTTCAGCCATGCCGACGAGTGGCTGGATGATGTAATTCGCCAGCATGACCTGGCGTTTGTGTGAGCGTTGGCGGGGATGCGGGCCGCGGGTCGGCATAGGGTGAGACCGCGTGGGCTCGAGAGCCCACCCTACGAAGCCCGGAACGTGGCCATTCCACGTGCCGCGTACCTTCCCGCCGTGAGACAGCGTGGACACAGGTGTCCACCCTACGAGAACCTGCCGTGGTAGGGTGGGCTCTCGAGCCCACGCGGCCTGACCCTCGATGACCAGGCAAAGCCTAACGTAGCGGCAAAAAACCCTCCAAAACAAAAACGGGCCGAAGCGCCCGTTTCTCTTTACTTCTGCGCTTTTTCGCGCGCCACCCAATACAGCAGCAGCACGATCGCCGCATACGGAATCAGGGACAGCAGGTCCGCATTCGGTCCCGACACGAAGGGATTCGAGGTCTCGGCCCACTTCGCCATCATGCTGTCGAAATTGGTCATGACGCCCGCCGTGATCGCGATCACGATGCCGGCCAGCGCGCCGCCCGCGATGTAGCCGGAGGCCAGCAAGGTGCCCGAGCTGCGGTCGCCCGCGGCCTGGCGCTCTTCCTCGTTCAGCTTGGCGTACTGCGGCAGCTTGTTGTTGCGGCGGTCGGCGAACCAGCGCACCGCGCCGCCCACGGCGATCGGCAGGGTCGACACCAGCGGCAGGTAGACGCCCACCGAGAAGGCCAGCGCCTGGATGCCCGCCAGTTCCAGCACCACCGAGATCATCACGCCGAACAGCACCAGGGTCCACGGGAGCTGCTGGTCGAGGATGCCCTTGATGATGTAGGACATCAGCACCGCCTTGGGCGCGTCGTACTTCTTCACCTCGGTGCCGTCCGGACGCTGGTGGTAGTGGCCATTGATGCCCGGGTCGACCAGGTAGGCCAGCTTGCCGTCGTCCGCCACCAGGTACTTGCCGGCCGGGCCGCC
Organism: Pseudomonadota bacterium; assembly: GCA_040755875.1. Taxonomy (GTDB): domain Bacteria; phylum Pseudomonadota; class Gammaproteobacteria; order Burkholderiales; family Burkholderiaceae_D; genus Telluria. The sequence goes on from JBFLZJ010000006.1 coordinate 226,643, forward strand.
TTCCGTGTCGGTCTTGCGCCAGACTTTATAGGTCTTGCTGTCGGTCTCGGCCTGCGGGCCTTGCAGGCGTTCGGTCTCCGTCAGCCTGGAGGCGTCGACGGTGATGGCCGGCGCCACTTGCGCCGCCGGCACATAGACGGTGCCGGCGTCGTTCAGTTTCAGCAGGATCGGGCCCAGGATCAGCGCCGAGGCAAAGGCGCCGCACAGGATGGCGTACTGCTGCAGGCGCGGGGTCGAGCCGACCAGGAAGCCGGTCTTCAGGTCCTGCGAGGTGGTGCCTGCGTTACTCGCCGCGATGCAGACGATGGCGCCGACCGACAGCGCGGTCACGTAATAGCGCCCGCCGGTCCAGCCCATCACCAGGAAGATCAGGCAGGTGAAGAGCAAGGTGGCCACGGCCATGCCCGAGATCGGGTTCGAGGACGAGCCGACTTCGCCGGTCAGGCGCGAGGAGACGGTCGCGAACAGGAAACCGAACACCAGGATCAGCAGCGCGCCCAGCAGGTTCATGTGCAGGGGCGTGGCGAAGGTGATGATGGCGATGATGGCCAGGCAGCCGATCGCGACCCACTTGATCGGGATGTCCTGGTCGGTGCGCAGGCCGGCGTTGGCCGCGCTGGCTTTTCCTTTGCCCATGCCGGCGAGGCCGCCCTTCAGGCCGTTCCAGATCGAGGGCAGCGAGCGCACCAGCGAGATCAGGCCGCCCGCCGCGACGGCGCCTGCGCCGATGTAGAGCACATAGGCGTCGCGGATGTCGTCGGGCGACATGTCCTTGATGAGCATCGTTCCGGGCGAGAGCGGCACGGTCAGCAGCTCGCCGAAGAACTTGATCATCGGGATCAGCAGCAGGTAAGAGAGCACGCCGCCCGCCGCCATCGTGAAGGCGATGCGCGGGCCGATGATGTAGCCGACGCCGACCAGCTCGGGCGAGACTTCCGCGCCGGCCGAACCGGCCTTCAGCGGCGCGCCGAACTCGAAGTTGGCCACGTCCTTCCAGCCCTTGAGCGAGACGTTCGCGACCTTGTACAGCAGGCCCAGGCCGAAACCGCCGAAGATGATGGCGGCGCGACGCTTGGCGTCACGCGCGGCATCGGAACCTTCGAGGCGTACTTCGCCCGCCGCTTGGCGCGAAGTATCGGTGGCGGCGGCTTTCAGCACCTCGGCGCAGGCCGTGCCTTCCGGGTACTTCAGTTCGCGGTGGGCGTCGACGATCATGGTGCGGCGCATCGGGATCATCATCAGGATGCCCAGCAGGCCGCCCAGGATACCGACCAGCATGACGCGCGAGATCTCGAGGTCGAAGCCGAGGATCATAATGGCGGGCATGGTCACGCCCAGGCCGAAGGCCAGCGATTCGCCGGCCGAACCCGCGGTCTGCGTGATGCTGTTTTCCAGGATGGTCGATTCGCGCCCGCCCACCTTCTTGAACATGCCGAACAGGGTGATGGCGATCACCGCCACCGGGATCGAGGCGCTGACGGTCAGGCCGACTTTCAGAACCAGGTAGAGCGAGGAAGCGCCGAAGACCATGCCCAGCACAACGCCCATGACGAGGGCGCGGATGGTCATTTCGGGCAGTTGCGCCGTCGCCGGAATATAGGGCTTGACGGCGGGAGGAGCAGGATCGTAGGGCATCGTATTCCTTGAGTCTTGGAGGCGGCCCATCTTAAGCGGGCCTGAAAGCGTGACTATCGCACATGCTTGAGGCGAAAGAAAGCGCATTATAATGGCCCGAACCGGGCCGCTGACCCTTGCGGTCCCACAGCAAGAGAGAACCGTTTTGACCAAGTCCACCCGGCCTTCGCACGCCTTCAAGCCCTTCCGGCCACCTCGCCGCGAGCGCGGTTTCATCTTCTTCATCCTGGCCGCCATCGTCCTGTTCGTCGCCGGCCTGGCGATCTACGTGTTCGCCGCGATCATCCCGAAAGTGCCGGCGATCGACGCCGTCCTCGATTACAAGCCCAAGATCCCGCTGCGCATCTACACCGCCGACAATGTGCTGATCGGCGAATTCGGCGAGGAGCACCGCGATTTCGTCCCGATCGCGAAGATCCCGCCCATGATGAAGAACGCCGTGCTGGCGATCGAGGATGCGCGCTTCTACGAGCACAAGGGCATCGACTGGATGGGCGCCGTGCGCGCGGTCGGCTCCAACCTGCGCAGCGGCTTCGGCTCGGGCGGCGCCTCGACCATCACCATGCAGGTGGCGCGCAACTTCTTCCTGTCGAAGGAAAAGAAGCTGTCGAGGAAGATCAACGAGATCGCCCTGGCCTACAAGATCGAGGACGCGCTTACCAAGGACCAGATCCTCGAGCTCTACATGAACCAGATCTACCTGGGCCAGCGTTCCTACGGCTTCGCCAGCGCGGCGCGCGCCTACTTCGGCAAGGACCTCGACAAACTCAGCATCGCCGAGACCGCGATGCTGGCCGGCCTGCCCCAGAACCCGGCGCGCAACAACCCGGCCGTGAACCCGAAGCGCGCCAAGGCGCGCCAGGAACAGGTGCTGCGCCGCCTGCGCGACCTGGGCCAGATCGACGCGGCCCAGTACGCGAAGGCCGTGGCCGAGCCGATGCGGGTCCATTCGCGCCCCCAGGAATTCGGCGCCCATGCCGAGTACGTGGCCGAACTCGCCCGCCAGGCCGTCTACGCGCAGTTCAAGGAAGAAGCCTATACCCGCGGCATCCGCGTGATCACCACCATCCGCGAAGCGGACCAGAAGGCCGCCTACGAGTCGGTGCGACGCAACGTGCTGGCCTACGACGCGCGCCACGGCTACCGCGGCCCGGAAGCGCGGATCGAACTGCCCTCGATTGATGCCGAACGCGAGGAAGCCATCGTCGAGGCCCTGCAGAAGCGTCCCTCGAGCGACGGCCTGGAGCCGGCGGTCGTGCTCGCGGCCTCGCCCAAGCGCGTGCAGGTCGAGACCATCGCCGGCGACGTCATCGACATCGAGGGCGCCGGCCTGAAGTTCGCGGCCGCGGGCTTGTCAGCCAAGGCCAAGGAATCCGTGCGCATCGCGCCGGGCGCCATCGTCCGCATCAGCAAGCTCCCGAAGGACGGCTGGGGCATCAGCCAGGTGCCGCAGGTGGCGGCGGCTTTCGTGGCGATCGACGCCGACACCGGCGCGTATCAAGCGCTGGTCGGCGGCTTCGACTACAACCTGCAGAAGTTCAACCACGTGACCCAGGCCTGGCGCCAGCCGGGTTCGGCGATCAAGCCCTTCGTCTACTCGGCGGCGGTGGACAAGGGCTATTCGCCGGCCACCCTGATCCTGGACGAAGCGCTCGACATGCCGGGCGAGAACGCCGGCGCCACCTGGTCGCCGCAGAACGACGACGGCATCTTCGACGGCCCGATCACGATGCGCTATTCGCTGGCCCACTCAAAGAACGTGCCGACCGTGCGCCTGCTGCGCGCGATCGAAGTGCCCTACGCCCACGACTTCCTCGGCAAGTTCGGTTTCGACCTCGCGCGCCATCCGAAGAACCTGACGCTGGCGCTCGGCACCGGCGCCGTGACGCCGCTGCAGATGGCCGGCGCCTACGCGGTCTTCGCCAACGGCGGCTACGCCGTGAAGCCTTACCTGATCGCGCAGATCGTCGACGGCGACGGCGCCGTGATCCAGCAGACCACCCCGCCTGCCCCGCGCCAGGAAACCGCGCGCGTGCTCGACGCCCGCAACGCCTTCATCACCGACAGCATGCTGCGCGACGTCACCCGCTACGGCACCGGCGCCGCCGCCACCAAGCGCCTGGGCCGTCCCGACATCGCCGGCAAGACCGGCACCACCAGCGACGCCATCGACGGCTGGTTCGCCGGCTACGGCGGCAAGGTCGTCGCCGTGGCCTGGATGGGCTACGACGAACCGCGCTCGCTGGGCGGGCGCGAATTCGGCGCGACGCTGGCCCTGCCGATCTGGCTCGACTACATGCAGATCGCCCTGGCCAAGCACCCGGCCGTGGACCGTCCCGAACCCGAAGGCCTGGTGCGCGAGAACGACGACTGGGTGTATGCGGAGTTCGCGGAGAATCCGCAGCTGCACGGTATCGATGTGATGGCGGAGGCGCCGACCGAGGATCCGAACGGGCTGTCGGAGGGCGAAGAGGTCATGCCTGCCGAGCCGGCGGTGGACAATTCGCATCCGTTGGCGGATCCGATGCGGTAAGAAAACTGGAGGCAAAAAGCTGGGGTCAGGTCTGACATTCGGACACGAACTCAGCCGTAGTCACGTTCTCTTCCCGCTCGAGGCTGCGCTATCTCATCGCCGGCGATCTCCGCATCCGATACCGTCGCGAGCATGACGCGACCACTTCGACTCGAATTTCCCGGCGCCCTCTACCACGTCACATCGCGCGGCAACCGGCAAAACGCTATCTATCGGGATGATTCCGACCGCCGCGCATGGCTGGATCTGCTCGGACTGGTGTGCCAGCGCCACAGCTTCCTGGTTCATGGCTTTTGCCAGATGACGAATCACTTTCATCTGTTGATCGAGACGCTTGAGGGCAATCTATCGCAAGGCATGCGCCAACTGAATGGCGTGTACACCCAGCATTACAACCACCGACATCGTCTCGTCGGGCACTTGTTCCAGGGCCGCTACAAGGCCATCCTTGTCCAGAAAGAAAGCTACCTGCTGGAACTGGCCCGCTACATCGTCCTGAATCCCGTACGCGCGAACATGGTGGCGTCACCGGGAGATTGGCAATGGAGCAGCCATCATTACCTGGTCCATTCCGCTCATCCTCCGGACTGGTTCGCACGCGATGGCATACTCGGCCGCTTTGGGCAGACACGCGCCGAAGCGATTCTTGCCTATGACGAGTTCGTGCTGGAGGGCATGAACAAGACCAGTCCGCTTGCCGCGACCCGCCATCGCATTCTCCTGGGCGACGACGCGTTCGTAGCGCAGCACGAGAACATGCGGCCATCGGAGGAACTGGGGGAGAATCCCAGGGCTGAGCGTCGTGCTGTTGCACCTGACCTGGCATCGTACCGGGACATGCATGTCGACCGAAACGAAGCAATGGCGCGCGCCTATCTGTCGACTGCCTACACGATGCCGCAGATTGCGGACGCTTTCGGCGTATCGACCAAAACCGTTAGCCGGGCGGTGGCAGCGTACGAGAGCGGTTGCAGGACGACTAATGATGAGCTCGTGCCCAAATGTCAGACCTGACCCCAGCTTTTTTGCTGGCCGCGCAGCGACTGTAGCAACGCCGCGTCAGATTCGCAGAGCCCGGTAGCGCGCACAATTGACACGCGCGCGGGGCGCATGCCAACATCCGTTTCCTGTCGTCAACTATCAACTTCACCGCCCCGATTGCCCCCATCATGACCACTGCCACCCCCACCTTCGACGCCCCCGGCCTTGCCCAGCTCCTCGACGCCAGCAGCCCGGAAGCGCTCGATGCGCTCGACTTCGGCGTGATCGCGTTCGACGCCGACACCATTGTCCAGCGTTACAACGCAACCGAATCGCAGGCCGCCGGGCTGTCGCCGCAGCGGGTCATCGGCGAGCCGCTGTTCACCAATGTCGCGCCCTGCATGAACAACTTCATGGTGGCCCAGCGCTTCGAGGATGCGGCCGACCAGGGCAGCGCGCTGGACGACACCATCGACTACGTGCTGACCCTGCGCATGCGTCCGATCAAGGTCAAGCTGCGCCTGCTGGCCAGCCCCGCCGGAACTCACCGCTACGTGCTGGTCCAGCGCCGGTGATGCCGATGGACGACGGCATCGAGCAGCTGCGCGCCGAGCATGAAGCCCTGATCCAGTTCCTCTATCTGGCCCCGGTGGGGCTGGTGCAGGCAGGGATCGACGGCGAGATCGCGATGATCAATCCGATCTCGGCCCAGCTCCTGATGCCGCTGTCGCCCGACGGCGGCCTCTCCAACCTGTTTACCGCGCTCGAGGGCGTGGCGCCCGACCTGCGCTTCCAGTGCGAACAGTATCCGCACGGCAGCGGCATGGTGTTCGAGGGCCTGCACATCCACCTGCGCGCGGGCGAGCGCAAGCGCGCGCCCCAGGTGCTCTCGCTCAGCCTGCTGAAGCTGGACGCGGCGCGCATCATGGCCGTGATCCAGGACGTCACCGCCGAGGTCAGGCGCGAGCGCCAGCTGCGCCAGAGCGACGCCTGGCTCAACGCCATCCTGACCCGCATCAGCGACTACGCCCTGGTCTCGCTCGACCGCGAAGGACGCATCTGCGAATGGAACGAGAGCATCGCGCGCGTGACGGGCTTCGGCGAGCATCTCGTCGGTTCGCCCTATTCCGTGTTCTACCCGCCTGACGCGATGACGCCCGAACACCTGCGCGACCGCCTGCGCGAGGCCGAGCGCAACGGCTGGAGCCTGGACGAGGGCCTGCGCCTGCGCGCGGACGGCAGCCAGTTCTGGGGCAGCGCCCTGATCGCGCCCCTGCCCGACCGCGACGCCTTCGGCCTGGACGATCCGGAAGCGCCGGGTTATGAGCCGACGGGTCATGAGCCCAGCTTTTGCCTGATCCTGCGCGACATCAGCGACAAGCGCGCCGCCACCGAAAGGCGGCGCCAGGCGGCCTTCTGCGACCACCTGACCGGACTGGCCAACCGCCGCGCCTTCTTCGAGGCCGCCGAGCTCGAACTGGACCGCGCCGCGCACACGCCGCGCCCGCTGGCCCTGATCGTCTTCGACGCCGACCTGTTCAAGCTCATCAACGACCGCCATGGCCACCCGGCCGGCGACCGCGTGCTGTGCGACCTGGCCGACGCCCTGCGCGACAGCTTCCGCATCGTCGACACCGTGGCCCGCCTGGGCGGCGAGGAATTCGCGGTGCTGCTGCCTTCCACCGGCGCGGAAGCGGCGCTGGCCAGCGCCGAACGGTTGCGCGCCCTGGTCGCCACCCGCCTGGTCGCGACCGACCGCGGCGAAATCGCCTACACTGTCAGCGCCGGTGTTGCCGTACTCGACGCCCGGGATGGCCAGCCGGGAGGCATCGACGGCCTCATCAGGCGCGCCGACCAGGCGCTCTACTTTGCCAAGGGCAGCGGACGCAACCGCGTCGCCTGCTGGACACCGAATTTGCCCGCCCATGAAGACACTCCACAGCGAAGCCGCGATGCAGGTTGAAAATATCGACGCCTACGAGGCGCTGGTCCAGTTCCTCTACCGCGCCCCGATCGGCCTGGTGCAGACCGACCTCGACGGCACGGTCGACATGCTCAACCCGATGGCCTCGAACCTCCTGATGCCGCTCGCCGTCGAGGCCGGCCTGGACAACCTGTTCGCCGTGCTCGACGCCGTCGCGCCCCAGGTCAGGCAGATGGCGGCCGGCTTCGACCAGCCCTCGGGCGTGGTCTGCGACGCGCTGCGCGTGCCGCTGGGCGCGGCCCACACGGCGCCCGGCGCGCCCCAGGTGCTGTCCATCAGCCTGCTCAAGCTCGATCCGCAGCGCCTGATGGCGGCGATCACCGACGCCACCCTCGAGATGCAGCGCGAACAGGAAACCCTGCGCCGGCGCCTGCGCAGCGCCGCCCGTACCGACGCCCTGACCCGCCTGCCCAACCGCGCCGCCGTGCGCGAGCAGTTGCAAACGCTGCTCGGCCGGCCTGAGCGGCCCGGGCAGTTTGCCTTGCTGTTCCTGAATTTCGACCGCTTCCGCCAGGTCAACGACACGCTCGGCCAGGCCGCCGGCGACCAGTTGCTGGTGGCCCTCGCCGACGCGCTGCTGGCAACGATGTCCGAGCGCATCTGGGGCGCGCCTACCGGCACCCGGCGCATCGATGCGGCAGCCGGCAACGGCCACCTGGTCGCACGCGTGGGCGGCGACGAATTCGTGGTGCTGCTCGACGGCCTGCGTCATCCCGAGGAGGCCGAAAACGTCGCATTGCGCCTGCTGGCCGTGCTGTCCCGTCCCTGGCAGATCGACGGGCGCGAGGTGTCCTGCCGCGCCAGCATCGGCGTGTTCTGGGGCGGGCAGGCCGACGGCGACGCCGATGCCGCCATGCGCGACGCCAGCATCGCCATGATCGAGGCCAAGCGCGCCGGCGGCGCGCGCCACGCGGTGTTCGAAGCCAGCATGCGCGAGCGCGCCGCGCGCCGCGCCGACATCGAGGCCCAGTTGCGCACCGCGCTGCTCGAGGAACAGCTGTTCGTGGTCTACCAGCCGGTGGTCGGGCTGAACGCGGACGGCAGCACCGACACCTCCGCCGGGGTCGAGGCCCTGGTGCGCTGGCAACATCCGGTGCGCGGCCTGGTGCCGCCTTTCGATTTCATCGGCGTGGCCGAGGAATGCGGCCTGATCGACCAGATCGGCGACTTCGTGCTGGCGCGCGCCTGCACGGATTTCATGCGCTGGCGCGCGCTGCTGGGTGCGAAGGCCCCGCGCCTGCTGGCGGTGAACCTGTCGCGCGCCCAGCTGGCCCAGCCCGACTGGACCGCGAAGGTCCGCGCCATCCTGGCGGAAACCGGCATGCCGGCCGCCAGCCTGCAGCTCGAGGTGACGGAGAGCCTGGCGGCCCAGGACGAGCAGACCCAGTTGCGCCTGCACGAACTGAAGGCCCTCGGCATCAAGCTCGCGCTGGACGACTTCGGCACCGGTTACTCCTCGCTCTCCAGCCTGCACCTGTTGCCGGTCGACACGGTCAAGATCGACCGCTCCTTCGTGTGCAAGGCCGACACCAGCCACCACCACCAGGTGCTGATCGAGGCCACCGTGAAGGTGGCCAGCAGCCTGGGCATGAACACCGTTGCCGAGGGCATCGAGACCGCGGCCCAGGCCGAGGCGGTGCGCGCCCAGCACTGCGCCAAGGGCCAGGGCTATTTCTACAGCCGCCCGCTGCCGACCGAGGCCCTGGTCGCCTGGATCGCCGGACAGGACGCTTGAGCATATTTGTCCGGCAGGTCCTACACCCGCGTCCGCCGTGTTCCTATGGCGTACCGACGAGATCGCTCGCATGATGGAAGCCTTGATCAAAAAAGGAGGACTACCATGAAGCGCACCACCATGAGCATCACGCTCGCGGGCCTGATGGCCCTCGGCCTGGCCGCCTGCAGCTCGACCGGCACCGATTCGATGGACAGCACGAGCAGCACCAGCAGCGCCAGCGGATCGAGCATGTCGGGCTCGACCAGCACCGGCGGCACCGTCAACGCCAACCGCACCGACGACAGCGGCACCACCGGCACTGGCGGCTACTACGGCAGCGGCGCCGGCAGCACCAACGGTAATGTTGCTCCGGCGACCGGCTCGGTCGGCACCGCCACCGGCACCATGGGCACGACCGGCACCACCGGCACCATCGGCACCCAGGGCACCACCCGCGAAACCGCGGTCCAGGGCACCAGCACCAGCGGCAGCGCCGGCAATTCCCAAAGCACCGGCAACAACGGCCGCTAAGCTTTCCCGCACTTCCCTGCGCGGTTCCGCCGCGCAGGCGTCCTCTCTTCATTTCCCTCTGGCAGCCACTCGCCAGTCCCGCGGAAACAAACCATACCGCCGGGATACAGGCATACCTTGACTGTCCGGTATCTCCTACAAACGCTCTCGTTGTCTTCCTATAGCGAAGCGAGCAGCGCGCTCGCATGATGAAAGCCTCACACAACAACGGAGGAAAAACCTATGAAGCGCACTTATCTGAGCGTCCTGTTGGCCGGCCTGATGGGCCTGGGCCTGGCAGCCTGCAGCTCCACCGGTACCAGCGACACCTCGTCGGGCACGAGCTCGTCGGGCACCATGGGCAGCGGCGCAACCAGCGGCTCGGGCATGTCCGGCACCAGCGGCTCGGGCACTTCGGGCTCGACCACGGGCACGGGCTCGACCTCCGGCACCTCGGGCACCTCGGGCACCTCGGGCAACTGGGGCACCTCGGGCAGCGGCACCACCGGCACCTCGGGCACGACCGGCACCTCGGGCACGACCGGCACCTCGGGCACGACCGGCACCTCGGGCACCACCGGTACGACTGGCACCACCGGCACGACCGGCACCACCGGCACCACCACCGGCACCGGCCGCTAAGCATCGCCATGCGCGGCGCGCCCAGCGGCGCGCCGCCTTCCGGCCGCCGCGCCGGTCCCTCCTCGTCTTCCCCGGCCCTCGGGTAGAATCTTCACTCCATACGGCCGACACTTCCCCGACATGAAAAACTGGATCGCGCGCCTGCTTGGCGGCGCCTCCACGCGCGTCTCCACGCGCGCCGCTTCGCGCCCCGGCCAGCAGCAGGCCCAGCCCGCGCCCGGCGCGGACGCGTCCGCGGCACCGGCCCCTGGCGCCGACCTGGACGCCGCCCGCGCACTCGACCTCGCGTTCTACCGCTGGCTGGCCGGCGCCGCCGGCGGCGGGACCGCGCCCGCCCTCGAGGCCCTGGTCCTGGGCGAGCTGGCGCGGCTGGCGCATGCGCCCGCGCAGGCGGCCGCACTGATGCCGCGGGTGCCGGCCGTCATACCCGAACTGCTGCGCAGCCTGCGCGACGAAAGCGTTTCCGGCGCCGACCTCGCGCGCATGATCGCCCAGGACGTGGTGCTGGTCGGCGAAGTCATCCGCGAAGCGAACAGCTCCTGGTATCGTCCGCCGACACCGGTACGCACGATCGAGGGCGCGCTCCTGCTGCTGGGCCGTAACGGCTTGCGCATGCTGCTGGCGCGGGTGGCCTTCCGCCCCGTGTTCAAGCTGCAGGGCGGACGCCTCGTGGCCCAGGCCGCGCCCCAGGTCTGGAGCCAATCCGAGAGATGCGCGTTCGCGGCCAGCACCCTGGCGCCGAGCTTCGGCGCCGACCCGTTCGAAGCCTACCTGGCCGGGCTGGTGCAGAACGTCGGCCTTCTCGTGGCCTTGCGCCTGATAGACCAGGCCGAGGGCGGCGCGGCGCTGCCGGATTCCCCCGCCTTCGCACGCGGCCTGCTCGGGCAGGCGCGGCGCCTGTCGCACGGGATCGCGCTGCACTGGCAGTTTCCGGAAAACGTCGCCGGCGCCATCGTCGAAGAGGAAAGCGGCCACGCCTCCGCCCTGGCCCGGGTGCTGGCGACCGGCGACCGCCTGGCCAAGCTGCGCCTGCTGGCCGACGCCGGCGCCCTGCCCGATCCCGATCCGCTCTTGCGCGCCATCGTCGGCACCCGCCTGCGCCCCTGCTATGATCAGCTTCGTCCAAGACCAGCGGAGGAACACTGAATGCCATTCCCGATCGAACAAAAACTCGTCATCGGCGTCGCCTCGAGCGCGCTGTTCGACCTGTCCGAGTCGCACCAGGTCTACCTCGAACGCGGCGCAGAGGAATACCGCGACTACCAGGAGCAGCATCTCGACACCATCCTCGGCAAGGGCGTGGCCTTTCCCTTCATCCGGCGCTTCCTGAACATCAATAAATGCTTCCCGCGCCAGTCGCCGGTCGAGGTGGTGCTGTTTTCGCGGAATTCGCCCGAGACGGGCCTGCGCGTGATGCGTTCGATCGCCCATCACAAGCTGGACATCTCGCGCGCGGCCTTCATGAACGGGAAATCGCCCTATCCCTACCTGCCGGCGTTTAACGCCTCGCTCTTCCTCAGCGCCAACGAGGAGGACGTCAAGAGCGCGATCGCCGTCGACTACCCGGCCGGACTGGTGCTGCCCTCGAAGATCGCCGACGAGGACGACGACCTGGAGCTGCGCGTGGCCTTCGACTTCGACGGCGTGCTGGCCGACGACGAGTCGGAAACGGTCTTCAAGCGCAACAACGACCTCGACGAATTCCATGCGCACGAGACCCTGCACATGGCCCGTCCGCACAGCCCCGGGCCGCTGGCCGGCATGTTCCGCCAGCTGGCGATCCTGCAGCGCCTGGAGGAACGCGCGCAGCGCCGCGATCCCGGCTACCGCCGCATCGTGCGCATCGCCATCATCACCGCGCGCAACGCGCCCTCGCACGAACGCGTGGTCACCACGCTCAAGAGCTGGGGCGTCACGGCCGACGAGACCTTCTTCCTCGGCGGGATGGACAAGTCGCGCGTGCTGGCGGTGTTCAAGCCGCACATTTTCTTCGACGACCAGATGGCCCACCTGCGCGCCTCCCCCGGCGGCACCATCCCCATGGTGCACGTGCCCTTCGGGATCGCCAACCGGCGCCCCGCCGCCTCCACCGACGAGACGGTTGCCCCGGCGGAGGCGCCCGCCCGCGCCGCCTAATCGGCTGCGGCTGCGGTTGCGGTTGCGGGTGCGGCCGGCGCCTTGATCGCGCCGCGGTAGAGCGCGTCGGTGATGCGCTCCTGGAAGCGCGCTTCCGACGAGAAGCGGCCCGGCTGCAGGTCCGGGTTGGCGCCGACGCCGGTGGCCACGTAGATCATGCCGTCCTTCGTCGCCGGGTCGAACACGAAGAGCGCATTCAGGCCCCAGGACCAGCCCAGGTGGCCCACGCCCGTGAAGCCGCCGCCCTCGACCAGGCGGTCGCCGCGCGGCCGTCCCGGCCCCTGGCTGCTGGCGTCGACGAAATGCTGGTTGCCCAGGCCCCAGGCGTGGTACAGGCCGCGGAAGTTGTCGCTGTCGCCGTTGCCGTTGCTGCCGTCGGCGTTGGCCGTCCACTGCCGGGACAGCATGGTGGCGATGGTCTCGGGCGCGAGGATCCGGCGCTCGCCGTGGCGCCCCCCGTTCATCAGCATCAGCATGATGGCGGCCAGCTCGTCGGCGGAGATGCGCAGGCTGCCCTGGGGGCCGAACAGGGTGCCGTTGCTGCCGACAACATAGCGTTCCAGCCCGGGCGGCGCGCCGGGTGGCTCGACGCCGAAGTCGTCGGCCTGGGCGATCCAGGGCCCGGCCGGGTCCCAGGCCTCGGCGCCATCCTTTTCGCGCTTGCGGTAGAGCGTGGCCACGTCGCTCACGCGCGCCGGTGCGAAGTCGGCCAGGTAGAAGCCGGCCTTCAGGCCCATGGGGTCGAAGACCAGGGCGCGCATCAGGCGGTCGAAACGCTGGCCGCCGGCGCGCTCCATGACGGTGGCGACCAGGCCATAGTTGAAGTTCACGTACTCGAACCAGCCGCCGGGCCCATGGTCGCCGGCCCAGGCCGCGCCCTTGCCGTAGTGGCGCCCGCCGGGCAGCAGCACCTCGCGCAGGTCCACGTCCGGCGCCCACTTGAAGCCGCCCTCGTCGCGCAGGGACGAGGTGTGGGTCAGCAGCATGCGCAGAGTGATCGCCCGCCCGGGGAAATGCGGGTTGCGCAGGCGGTAGCCGAGGTAGTCGCTGACGTCGCGGTCGAGCGCCAGGCGGCCCTGCTCGACCATCTTCATGGCGCCCAGGGTGGTGACGAACTTCGAGATCGAGGCGATGCGAAACAGGGTGTCGGCGTCGACCGGCTCGGCCGGCCTGCCGTTGGCGGCCAGGCGCTTGCTGCCGAACTGGCGGCTGTAGACCACTTCGCCGCTGCGCACGGCCACCACGGCCAGGCCCGGCAAGGGCAGGCCGGGGTCGTCGACGATGGCCTGCAAGGTTCGCGTCAGCGCCGCGGCCTGGGGTGGCGGCAAGGGGGCGCAGCGTGCGGAAAGCGCCGGGGCGGCGAGGACGGACAGGACGAGCATCGTGCGCAAGGCTTTCATGGGTTCGGCAGCGTGAATCAGCTTGTGTTCGTTTGCGAACATGAGAATGTACAGACTCAGGGCATACTAGGCAAACTTGCCAAGAATAATAAATCCAAGGTCATCATGCACTTCCCGATCATCGCCGCCCTCGTTGCACTGATCCTGCTCGCGACGCTGCTGCCGTTCTCGCGCCGCACCGAATGGTTGATCCGCGACCTCGACTTTCCCCGCCTGCAGATCGCTTTCCTGGCGCTGGCCACGCTGGCGGCCGAGCTTTTCCTGCTCGACCTCGCCGATCCGGCAAGCGCAGCCCTGGTCGTCGTCACGGTCGCCTGCCTGCTGTACCAGGCCTGGTGGATCTTCCCCTACACCAGGGTGTATCCGAACGAAGTGAAGGCCGCCCTCGACGTCAACGGGGCCGAGCGCATCCGCATCCTGACCGCCAACGTGCTTGCGCCGAACCACAATGCCGAGGGCCTGATCGCCCTGATCCGCGAGCACAAGCCCGACGTCTTCGTGACCCTGGAGTCCGACGACTGGTGGCAGGAACGCCTCGATACGCTCGAGGGGGACTACCCGTATTCGATGAAGTGCCCGCTCGACAACCTCTACGGCATGCACGTGTATTCCCGCCTGGCGCTGGAGGACACGGCGATCCAGTTCCTGGTCGAGGACGACATTCCCTCGATGCACGCGCTGGTGGTGCTGGAATCGGGACGCAAGGTGCGCATGCACTTCCTGCACCCGGCGCCGCCGAGCCCGACCGAGCACGACGAATCAACCGAGCGCGACGCCGAGCTGCTGGTGGTGGCGAAAAGCGTGGCCGGCCTGGACACCCCGGTGGTGGTGGCGGGCGACCTGAACGACGTGGCGTGGTCGGTCACGACGCGGCTGTTCCGCAAGATCAGCGGCCTGCTCGACCCGCGCATCGGGCGCGGCATGTTCAACACCTTCCACGCCGGCATTCCTTTCCTGCGCTGGCCGCTCGACCACCTCTTCCACAGCCGCCACTTCACCCTGTCCTTCATCCGCCGCCTGCCCAAGTTCGGCTCCGACCACTTCCCGATGCTGGTCGAGCTGGCCTACGACAGGAAGCACGGCGCCGACCAGGAAGGCCTGCAGGCCGACGCCGATGACGAGGCCCTGGCGCGCGAGAAGATCGCGGCCGAGCCGGTCAAGGTGTCGGATGTGCATGAGCCGCAGGCGTGAAGCCCCGGTTTTCGTAGGGTGGACACCTCTGTCCACGCGGTAGGGCATACGATGGATGGAATCGTCACCGCCCGGCGCCAAGCGGTATCGATCCCATTGTTCAGGCGCCGCACAGCGTGGGCTCAGGAGCCCACCCTACAACGGCAAAATCAGTTCAGGGCGCCACCGACGCCGCCCGCTTCAGGCAGCGCAGCGTGAAGGTCGAGCGCGTATGCTTGACCCCCGGCAGCTTGTACAGCTTCTGCCGCAGGAAGCGTTCATACCCCTCGGTGCCCGACACCGCCACCTTGATCAGGTAATCGTATTCCCCGGACAGCAGGTAAGCCTCCATCACCTCCGGCAGATCGGCCAGGGCGTCCTGGAAGGCCTGGAAGATCTCGTCGTCGTGGCGGTCGACCGTGACCTCGATGATCACCGTGTCGGGCAGGCCGAGCGCGCGCTGGTCGAGCACGGCGACATAGCCCTGGACGTGGCCCGATTCCTCGAGCGCCTTGACCCGGTGCCAGCAGGGCGTGGGCGAGAGGTTGACCGTTTCCGCCAGCTTCTGGTTGCTGATGCGCCCGTCGCGGCTGAGGGTGCGCAGTATCTTGCGGTCGATCTCGTCGAGCACGCCATCCTTCATCCCAAGTCATCCTTTGCAAAATAATTAAGCTCGAAGATAGTTCTTCCATATTTTAGCTCAAGCATGGAAGAGCCTTCCGACACGCCGGCAAATGCGCCCTGCATACGAAAGAATATTTTTTGTGCGGCGCAGTAAAATCGATGCTTCCCTATCAAGCACAGCAAAGCGCCCTTCGCCGGCCAGGACGACGGCCCGGTTTATACGGCGGCGCAGCAATCGACGTTTGGAGTTTTCGTGTCAGAAGCAGCATCCCGCGCCGGACTAGGCTACCGCGACGAACCTTTCGCAGCCGAACTGCCGCTCATGTTCGCCGCCCCCGCCCTGTTCGCCGCCAACCTGGTGGTCGCGCGCTGGGCCGAAAGCGCCGCCATCCCGCCGGTCTTCCTCGCCTTCGGCCGCTGGGCGCTGGCCTTCGCGATCCTGCTGCCTACCGTCGGTCCGCGCCTGTGGGCGCTGCGTGGCGTGCTGCTGGCGAACTGGCCGCGCATCCTGCTGCTGGCCGGCCTCGGCATGGGCATGGCCGTCGCGCCGCAATACATCGGCGCGCGCCATACCAGCGCGGCGAATATCGCCATCATCTTCGCCGCCTGCCCGGCGCTGGTGAGCCTGATCGAAACCCTGGTGTGGAAGGCGCCCCTGGCGAAACGCCAGGCCGGCGGCATGCTGCTGGCCATGTGCGGCGCGCTGCTGGTGCTGTCGAAGGGTGACCTGGCGGCCCTCGGCGCCCTGCACTTCGGTCCGGGCGACCCCTGGGTGATCGCGGCCGCCTGCGGCTGGGCCCTGTACACCGTGCTCGGACGGCGCATGCCGCTGCCGCCGCTGCCGGCCACCTGCAAGCTGGCCAGCCTGATCGCGGGCGGCGCCCTGGTGCTGGCCCCGTTCGCCGTGCTGGAAGCGGCGACCGGCGCCGTGCCGAACTTCGGCGACCCGCGCCTCTACGTGGCCCTGGCTTTCCTGGCCGTGGTGCCGAGCCTGGGCGCCTACTTCTGCTTCGACCGCCTGGTATCGATCGCCGGCCCGGCGCGCGCCAGCATGTCGCTCTACCTGATCCCGCTGTTCGCCACCCTGGCCGCCTGGCCGCTGCTGGGCGAGGCGCCGCGCCTCTACCACGCGGCGGGCTTCGGCCTCATCCTGGCCGGGGTCGTCGTCTCCAGCATGCGCAGGCGATAGAGCGCTCCGGCGGTCGGCCGCATGGGCGCGCGGGGGCAAAACCATGCCCCTTCGTCTATAATGAACGACCCATCGGCCCGATTGTAGCGCACGCCTGAATGCCTTTCGATCTCAACAAGCACCTTCCCAAACCGGGTAACCGTTTCGTCCTGCCGGCCCTCGCCGGTTCCTCCGACGCCTATGCGCTCGCCCTTGCCGGCCTGGCGTTCAAGGCCAACAAGCAGATGCTCACCGTCATCGTGGCCAATGCCAGCGACGGCCAGCGCCTGCTCGACGAAATCGCCTGGTTCGCCGACGGCAAGCTCTCCTGCCACCTGCTGCCGGACTGGGAAACCCTGCCCTACGACGCCTTTTCGCCGCACCAGGACCTGGTGTCCGAGCGCCTGGCGACCCTGCACGAGATCGGCAGCGGCCAGTGCGACGTGCTGGTCGTGCCGGCCACCACCGCCCTGGTGCGCCTGGCGCCGCCTTCCTTCCTGGCCGCCTACACCTTCTTCTTCCGCCAGGGCGAGAACCTGGACGAAGCCAAGCTCAAGGCCCAGCTCACCCTGGCCGGCTATACCCACGTGTCGCAGGTGATGTCGCCGGGCGAATACTCGGTGCGCGGCGGCCTGATCGATTTGTTCCCGATGGGCTCGGCCCTGCCTTATCGCCTCGACCTGTTCGGCGACGAGATCGAGACCATCCGCACCTTCGATGCCGACACCCAGCGCTCGCTCTACCCGGTGAAGGAAGTGCGCCTGCTGCCGGGCCGGGAATTCCCGATGGACGAGCAGGCGCGCACCAGCTTTCGGCGCCGCTGGCGCGAGCGCTTCGAGGGCGATCCCTCGCGCTCGCCGATCTACCGCGACATCGGCAACGGCATCGCCTCGGCCGGCATCGAATACTACCTGCCGCTGTTCTTCGACGAGACCGCGACCCTGTTCGACTACCTGCCCAAGGAAAGCCCGCTGGCCATGGTGGGCGACATCGAGGGCGCGATTGGGCGCTTCTGGCTCGACACGGACTCGCGCTACCGCTTCCTGAAGAGCGACCGCGAGCGCCCCATCCTCGAGCCGGCCGAACTCTTCCTCGGCGCCGAGCAGTTCTTCACCTGCGCCAAGCCGCACGGGCGCTGGAACATCGGCCGCGACGCCAGTGCGCCGGCCTCGGAGCTGTCGGCGCCGATCCCGGACATCGCCGTCAACCGCCGCCTGGAAGACCCGCTGGCCAACCTGCGCGCCTACCTCGCGCGGACCGGCTGCCGCGTGATGATCTGCGCCGAATCGAACGGCCGGCGCGAGACCCTGCAGCAGTACTTCAACGAATACAAGCTCGACCTCGCCCCGGTCGAGGGCTTCGAAGGCTTCCGCGCCAGCGATGCGAAGGTCGCGCTGGGCGTGGCGCCGCTGCAGGCCGGCTTCGAATTGTTCGAGGACGCCAGCGGTTGCCTGGCCTTCATCACCGAGACCGAGCTCTACGCCGGTACGGGCCGGCGCGCCGGCAAGAAGAAGCAGGAAGCGACCAGCCAGGTCGAATCCATGGTGCGCGACCTGTCCGAGCTGAAGGTGGGCGACCCGGTGGTCCACATCAACCACGGCATCGGCCGCTACATGGGCCTGATGAGCATGGACCTGGGCGAAGGCGAGACCGAGTTCCTGCACCTCGAATACGCCAAGGAGACCAAGCTCTACGTGCCGGTCTCGCAGCTGCACGTGATTTCGCGCTACTCCGGCACCTCCCCCGAGGACGCGCCCCTGCACGCCCTCGGTTCGGGCCAGTGGGACAAGGCCAAGCGCAAGGCCGCCGAGCAGGTGCGCGACACCGCCGCCGAGCTGCTCAACCTGTACGCGCGGCGCGCCGCGCGCCAGGGCCACGCCTTCGAATATTCCGCGATCGACTACGAGAACTTCGCCCAGAGCTTCGGCTTCGACGAGACGCCGGACCAGCTTGAGGCCATCAACAACGTCATCAAGGACATGACCTCGGGCCGCCCGATGGACCGCCTGGTCTGCGGCGACGTCGGCTTCGGCAAGACCGAGGTCGCCCTGCGCGCCGCCTTCATCGCCGTCATGGGCGGCAAGCAGGTGGCGATCCTGGCGCCGACCACCCTGCTGGCCGAACAGCACGCGCAGACCTTCGCCGACCGCTTCGCCGACTGGCCGGTGAGAATCGCCGAGCTCTCGCGTTTCCGCACCGGGAAGGAAATCAACAACGCGATCAAGGGCATGGCCGACGGCACCCTCGACATCGTGATCGGCACCCACAAGCTGCTGTCGCCGGACGTGAAGTTCACGCGCCTGGGCCTGGTCATCATCGACGAGGAGCACCGCTTCGGCGTGCGCCAGAAGGAAGCCCTGAAGGCGCTGCGCGCCGAGGTCGACGTGCTGACCCTGACCGCGACGCCGATCCCGCGCACGCTGGGCATGGCCCTGGAGGGCCTGCGCGACTTCTCCATCATCGCCACCGCGCCCCAGAAGCGCCTGGCGATCAAGACGTTTGTCCGCAGCGAGGACGGTTCCGTCATCCGCGAGGCCTGCCTGCGCGAACTCAAGCGCGGCGGCCAGATCTACTTCCTGCACAACGAGGTCGAGACCATCGAGAACCGCCATGCGATGCTGCGCGAACTCCTGCCCGAGGCGCGCATCGGCATCGCCCACGGCCAGATGCACGAGCGCGACCTGGAAAAGGTGATGCGCGACTTCGTGGCCCAGCGCTTCAACATCCTGCTGTGCACGACCATCATCGAGACCGGCATCGACGTGCCGACCGCGAACACCATCATCATGCACCGCGCGGACAAGTTCGGCCTGGCCCAGCTGCACCAGCTGCGCGGCCGCGTCGGCCGCTCGCACCACCAGGCCTATGCCTACCTGCTGGTGAACGATGTCGCGAACCTCACCAAGCAGGCGCAGCGCCGCCTGGACGCGATCCAGGCGATGGAGGAACTGGGCAGCGGCTTCTACCTCGCCATGCACGACCTGGAAATCCGCGGCGCCGGCGAGGTGCTGGGCGAGAACCAGTCGGGCGAGATGCTCGAAGTCGGGTTCCAGCTGTATTCCGACATGCTGAACGAGGCGGTGCGCTCGCTGAAGGCCGGCAAGGAGCCGGACCTGGCGGCGCCCCTGTCCTCGACCACCGAGATCAACCTGCACTGCCCGGCCCTGCTGCCGGCCGACTTCTGCGGCGACGTGCACGAACGCCTGTCGATCTACAAGCGCCTGGCCAACTGCGAGACCCAGGGCAAGATCGACGACATGCAGGAAGAGCTGATCGACCGCTTCGGCAAACTTCCGGAGCAGGTCAAAGCGTTGATCGAGACCCATCGCCTGCGCATCGCGGCGAAGCAGGTCGGCATCGTCAAGATCGACGCCCACGGCGAAGCGGCAAGTCTTCAGTTCATGGAGCAGCCGCCGATCGACCCGATCAAGATCATCACCCTGATCCAGAAGAACCGCCACATCAAGCTGGCCGGCCAGGACAAGCTGCGCATCACCGCCGCCATGCCGGACCTGGCGACGCGGGTGACGCAGGTGAAGCAAACGATCAAACAACTACTGGCATAAAGGGACAACGAGCGTGACGATGAATCTGGTATTGCAGGGGCCGGGCGCGGCGCAGGGAAAACTGGCCGCGATCGGCGCACAGGCGCGTCCCGCGCGCGTCGTGGCCCTGTCGGCGCACGCCGTGCGTTGCGAAGGCGTGCTGGCGACGCCCGACGTCGTCAAGGCGGTGCAGACGCAGGCGCTGGTGCTGGGCGTCGACGCCACCTTCATCGAGGCCGGGCGCTCGCTGCGCGACTTCGGCCTGGTGGCGATGGACATGGACTCGACCCTGATCACGATCGAATGCATCGACGAGATCGCCGACATGCAGGGCCTGAAGCCCCAGGTGGCCGAGATCACGGAAAGCGCGATGCGCGGCGAGCTCGATTTCGCCGCCAGCCTGACGCGCCGCGTCGCCCTGCTCGAAGGCCTGGAAGCCACGGCGCTCGAACGCGTCTACGAGGAGCGCCTGCGCATCTCGCCCGGCGGCGAAGCGATGCTCGCGGGCGTGAAGGCGGCCGGCCTGAAGACCCTGCTGGTCTCGGGCGGCTTCACCTTCTTCACCGAGCGCCTGCAGCGCCGCCTGGGCCTGGACTACGCCCACGCCAACGTGCTCGAGGTCGAGAACGGACGCCTGACGGGGCGGGTCGTCGGCGGCATCGTCGACGCCGACGAAAAGATGCGCACCGTGCAGCGCGTCTGCGACGACCTGGGGATCGCCCCGCGCCAGGCCATCGTCATGGGCGACGGCGCCAACGACCTGAACATGATGGGCATCGCCGGCCTCTCGGTGGCCTTCCGCGCCAAGCCGGTGGTGCGCGCCCAGGCCGACGTGGCGCTCAATTTCAGCGGGCTGGACGCGCTGCTGACGATCCTCGCCTGAGCCGGCCGGGCGTCCGCGGCTTCGCGGAACCGGCGGGCGGACCGGCACCGGCTCGGCCGCCCCGGCCGAGCCCATGATGCAATAAAATTTCATTAGAACGCCGTACTTGAAATAATCTTTCACGCACGCCGGCGCGCCCAGCCGCCGGCGAACGCTCTCGTCGCCCCGGCAGCCCCGTCAAATCCTTTGCATTCGGCAATCAATTGCTTGGTCGCAAGCACAATCTCATCAATTCCTGCGCCAGCGCAAACGGCCTGCCGAGCTTCTCTTGAGTCGCCATCGGCGCCGCCTTAGATTGTTCACATGGCACCGCCCGCGCGTCGCGAGTCCGGTATCGCCCACTTCTCGATGGAGCCAAGGTATGCACGACTTCCTGCCTGTCCCGCCTGATGCACGCGCCGCCGCCCGTCCGGCGCGCCGGCAGTTCCTGCGCGCCGGCCCCCTGATCGCGGCCAGCCTGGCGGCGCCCGCGCTGCCGGCCGCCGCCCAGACCGGCGCGGGCGAACGCTGGTGCGCCACCTGGGGTACGGCCCCGGCCGGCCCGCCGCCTTCCACCAGCGTCCTCGCCACCACCAGCCAGACGCTGCGCCTGGTGGTGCGCACCAGCATCGGCGGCGCGCGCGTGCGCATCCGCCTCTCCAACGAAATGGGCACGGCGCCGCTGCGCATCGGCGCCGCCAGCATCGCCCTGCGCTCCTCGGGCTCGGCCGTCGCCCAGGCCAGCCTGCGCCAGCTCGGCTTCGGCGGGCAGTCGGCCATCACGATTCCCGCCGGCGCGCCGGCGCTGTCGGATCCGGTCGAGCTCAGCGTGCCGGCCCAGTCCGATCTCGTCGTCAGCCTCTACCTGCCGGGCGCCGCCGAGGCGAGCAGCATCCACAACCTCGCGCTCCAGACCAGTTACGTGTCGCCGGCGGGCGACTACACCTCGACCGTCGCGATGCCGGTCGCGCGCACGCTCGCGTTCTGGCCCTTCCTGACCGAGGTCGACGTCGCCGCCGCCGCGCCCGCCCTGGTCGCGCTGGGCGACTCGCTCACCGACGGCGCGCGCAGCACCAACAACGCCAACCGGCGCTGGCCGGACTACCTGGCGCGCCGGCTGCAAAGCTCGCTGGGCGCGGGCGGACGCATCGGCGTGGTCAACCGGGGCCTGAGCGCCAACCTGCTGCTGAGCGACTACGCCAACGCCACCCTGGCCGGGCGCGACGTGCTGGAGCGCTTCGACCGCGACGTGCTGGCCACGAGCGGCGTGCGCTACCTGGCCCTGCTCATCGGCATCAACGACATCTGCTACAGCCCCAGCTCGAACCCGATTCCCGTGGCCGACCTCATCGCCGGCTACCGCCAGGTGATCGCCCGCGCCCACGCGCGCGAGATCACGGTGATCGGCGCCACCCTGCCGCCCATGGAAGGCTTCGTCTACTACACGTCCGCGCGCGAGGCGGTGCGGCGCGCGGCCAACGACTGGATCCGGGGCAGCGGCGAATTCGACGCCGTGGCCGATGTCGAGTACGCGCTGCGCGACCCGGCCAGCCCGGGGCGCATCCTGCCGGCCTACGACAGCGGCGACCGCCTGCACCCGAACGACGCGGGCTACCAGGCGATCGCCAACGCCTTCCCGCTGGCGCCCTTCGTGTCGGCGACCACGCCGCCGCTCGAGTTCACCTATCGGTGAGCCGGGCGCCAGCCAGCCTGCGAGGAGCATGAGTGAGGACTGTAACAAGCTGTAATTCCCCACCAAAATGGACAACGACAAACTATCATGGCGGCATCAGGAGGACCGTCATGAAAAAACTCATCGTCATTACCGCCGCGCTGGCGGCGCTCACCGGCTGCGCGACCCAGTACCCCGGCCCGGCCAACTACGGCACGCGCGGCTATGCGCAGGCCGCCGATCCGGACGGCTGGCAGGTAGTCTCGGTCACGCCTGTGCCGCTGGGCACGGGCGCGCGTGCGGGCGACGCAGGCGTGGTGACCAGCTCGCCCGTGGTCGTCAATCCGGCGCCCGCCAGCCCCGTGTACGTACCGCAGCCGGTGTATCCGGTCTATGCACCCGCGCCGGTCGTGGTCCAGGACCCGTACTGGTATCCGCCGGTCTCGATCGGGCTGGGCTTCAGCTTCGGCCGCAGCTGGGGTGGTCGCCACCACTACCATCCGCGCCCGCGTTTCCACCGTCGCTGACCGGCGCCGCGCGGGGCGTTGCTGCCCGCGCCTGCACCAAAACAGTGAGGCCGCACACACCGTGCGGCCTTTTTTTTGCGCAGCAAAATACGCCTGTTTCCTTACCTCTTACTTACTATTCTCTTGCTAAAAATTATTTCGTTTGCATGGTGCGACGCGTCACAGCAATAGATTGCTGTTGGCCAATTGCTAACCTACAATGAAATGTCGATGGCGCCTCGGCGGTGCTTTTTCCGCCTCGCGGTCCGGCGTACGGCAAGACTAAAAACCACTACGGAGACAGCAAATGAATTTCAGCATGAAAGCATTGGTTGCAGGTGTAGCACTGGGTTTCTCGATGTCGGGCATGGCTGCGGAGCCGATCAAGATCGGCGTGACCGGACCGTTCACGGGCGGTTCCGCCCCGATGGGCGTGTCGATGCGCGACGGCGTCAAGCTGGCGGTGCAGGAAATCAACGCCAAGGGCGGCGTGCTGGGACGTCAGTTGCAGATGGTCGAGCGTGACGACGAGGCCAAGCCGGAGCGCGGCGTGCAGATCGCCCAGGAGCTGATCAACAAGGAGCGCGTCGCCGCCACCGTCGGCTACATCAACACCACCGTGGCCCTGGCCTCGCAGCGCTTCTACCAGAACGCCAAGATTCCGGTGATGAACAACGTCGCCACCGGCTCCGTGATCACCAAGCAGTTCGCCACCCAGCCGGAAAACTACATCTTCCGTAATTCCGCCAGCGACACCATCCAGTCGGCGATGATCGTCGAGGAAGCCGTGTCCCGCCGCGGCTTCAAGAAGGTCGCCATCCTGGCCGACTCCACCAGCTACGGCCAGCTCGGCCGGGAGGACCTGGAAAAGACCCTGCAGCAGAAAGGCATCAAGGCCGTCGCCGTCGAAAAATACAACCTGAAGGACGTCGACATGACGCCCCAGCTGCTCAAGGCCAAGCAGGCCGGCGCCGAAGTCGTGCTCACCTACGGCATCGGCCCCGAACTGGCCCAGATCGCCAACGGCATGGAAAAGCTGAACTGGAAGGTGCCGATGATCGGCAGCTGGACCCTGGCCATGGCCAACTTCATCGACAACGCCGGCAAGAACTCGGAAGGCACGCGCATGCCGCAGACCTTCATCCAGGAAGGCGACACCGCGCGCCGCAAGGCCTTCATCGACGCCTACGTCAAGGCCTACAACCCGCCGGGCGGCCGCATGCCGTCGGCCGTCTCGGCCGCCCAGGGCTACGACTCGATCTACCTGCTGGCCGCCGCCATGAAGCAGGCCGGCAGCACCGAAGGCCCGAAAGTGAAGGCCGCGCTGGAAAACCTGAACGAGAAGGTCGAAGGCGTGGTCACCACCTACAACAAGCCGTACAGCAAAACCGACCACGAAGCGATCAACTTCGAGAACACCCGCTTCGGCGAAGTGCGCGGCGGCCGCGTCGTGCTGGCCAAGTAAGCGCCGGCACGTGACGTAACACGGCCAGTCCCGGTTGCCGGGGCTGGCCCGGGGGCGCGCTGTGCTCTGCGCTGTGCCCTGCGCTGTGCCCTTCGCTGTTCCTTCGCTGTTCCTTTTTTGGTACTTCGTCAGTCATCGGCGGCGCGCGCGCCGCCCCACGGGTGAACATCATGGAAATTCTTCTGCAGCTGGTCTTCAGCGGGATCGCGCTCGGCATGATCTATGCCGTCATCGCATTCGGCTACCAATTAACCTTTGCCACCTCCGGCACGCTGAACTTCGGCCAGGGCGAAGCCCTGATGCTCGGCGCCCTGGTCGGCCTCAGCCTGGCCGGCAACATTCACGGCGGCCCCTACATGAGCTACTGGGTCATGATCCCGCTGGTGATCCTGTTCGGCGCCTTCCAGGGCGCCTTCGTCGAATGGATAGGCGTGCGCCCGGCGATCAAGCTGAAAAGCGAATTCGGCTGGATCATGTCGACCATCGCCCTGGCCATCATCTTCAAGAACATCGCCGAGAACATCTGGGGCAAGGAAGACATGCCCTTCCCCTCGCCGCTCGACTCCACGCCTTTCCAGGTGATGGGCGCGAACGTCCAGCCGATGCAGGTGGCGGTGATCGTCGGCGCCCTGCTCATCATGCTGGCCGTCGAGCTCTTCAACCGCAAGTCGATCTACGGCAAGGCGGTGGTGGCGACCTCGAACGACCGCGACGCCGCCGGCCTCATGGGCATCAACACCGGCCGCGTGATCACCTTCTCCTACGCGCTGTCCTCGGCCACCGCGGCCTTCGCCGGCGTGCTCGTGGCCCCGGTGACGCTGACCGGCGCCACCATGGGCGCCTCGCTCGGCCTGAAGGCCTTCGCGGTGGCGATCATCGGCGGCCTCACGTCCGGCATGGGCGCCATCGTCGGCGGCCTGATCATGGGCATTTCCGAGACCCTGGCCGGCTACTACATCTCGACCGGCTACAAGGACGTGCCGGCCCTGCTGCTGCTCCTGCTGGTGCTCGCCGTCAAACCGTCCGGCCTGTTCGGCAAGGCCGCGATCAAGAAGGTCTGACCATGAACAAGAAAACACTCCTTGCCTCCCTGGTCGGGATCGCCGTGCTGGCCGCCTTCCCGCTGGTCGTCACCAATCCTTATTACGTCCACCTGGTCGAGACCATCCTGATCTACGCGATCCTGCTGTTCGGACTCGACATCGTGGTCGGCTACACCGGCCAGGTCTCGCTCGGCCACGCCGGCCTCTTCGGCATCGGCTCCTATGTGACGGCGGTGCTGATCATGCACGTCGGGGCGCCCTGGTACCTGGCCATCCCCGCCAGCATCCTCGGCACCGCGCTGTTCGGCGCCGTGCTGGCGCTGCCTGCCCTGCGCGTGACCGGGCCGTACCTGGCGATGGTGACCCTGGCCTTCGGCACCATCATCCAGATCCTGATCAACGAGATGTCCTTCATCACCCAGGGGCCGATGGGGATCACCCTGACCAAGCCGAGCGTATTCGGGCGCGAGCTGCACGAGACCGAATACTTCTACATGGTCGCGGTCTTCATGGTGGCCGCGCTCACCGTGGTGCACTTCCTGCTCAAGTCGCACTTCGGGCGCGCCTTCGAGGCCCTGCGCGACAGCCCGATCGCCTCGGACTGCATGGGCGTCTCGGTGTACCGCTACAAGGTCTACGCCTTCGTCATCAGCGCGGCCCTGGCGGGCCTTGCGGGCAGCCTCTACGCCTACTCCGAACAGTACGTCTCGCCGAACACCTACAACTTCGAGCTGACCATCCTCTTCCTGCTGGCCGTGATCATGGGCGGGCGCAAGACCCGCACCGGGTCCCTCATCGGCGCGATCATCGTCGTCATGCTGCCCAGCCTGCTGGCCGACATCGTCCTGTTCCGCCAGATCGCGGTCACCGCGGCGGTGCTGGGCGTGCTCGGCTCGGCGGTCGCCCTGGCGCGCCGCCGCACCACGCCGCGCCGCGTGCTGGTGCCGCTGGTCGCCACCGTCGGCCTGGCGGTCTGGGCCTACGGGATCGAGAACATGGTCGACTGGCGCCTGACCATCTTCGGCCTGATGACGCTCTTCGTCGTCTACTACCTGCAGGAAGGCATCGTCGGCTTCCTGCGCCAGCTGCTTGGCCGCCGCGCCGCCCACACCCGTCCGGTCCATGCCGACGGCGTCGCCGATCCCTTCGCCGGGCTGAAGAACGAAGTCGGCGGCGGCGGCGAGCTGCTGCGCGCCGAGAAGATCCTGATGCAGTTCGGCGGCCTGAAGGCCCTGAACCAGGTCGACCTGAACGTGGCGCGCGGGGCCGTGCACGGCCTGATCGGCCCGAACGGTTCGGGCAAGAGCACGATGATGAACGTCCTCACCGGCATCTACAAGCCGACCGCCGGCAACGTGGTGTTCGCCGGGGAGCGCATCACCGGGCGTTCGCCTTCCCAGATCGCGCTCGGCGGCGTGGCGCGCACCTTCCAGAACGTCCAGCTGTTCGGCGAGATGACGGCCACCGAGAACGTGCTGGTCGGCCTGCACCACAGCTTCCGCTCGAACGTCTTCGACGCCATGGTGAGGACGCCGCGGGTGCGCCGCGAAGAGGCGGCGGCGCGCCGGCGCGCGGCGGCCATCCTCGATTTCGTCGGCCTGTCGAACCTGGCCGACGAGGAAGCGCGCAACCTCCCCTACGGCAAGCAGCGCCTGCTCGAGATCGGCCGCGCGCTCGCGCTCGACCCGCGCCTGCTGCTGCTCGACGAGCCGGCCGCGGGCCTGACCGCGCCCGACATCCGCGAACTGATGGCGATCATCCGCAAGATCCGCGACCACGGCATCACCATCATCCTGATCGAGCACCACATGGACGTGGTGATGTCGATTTCCGACACCGTGACCGTGCTCGACTTCGGCCAGAAGATCGCCGAGGGCAACCCGGCCAGCGTCCAGGCCGACCCCAAGGTCATCGAAGCCTACCTCGGCGGCGCCGCCGACACCGCGCCCCCCGCCACCGCCGCCATCTAGGAGAACCAGGAGAACCCATGCTAACGATTCAGAATCTGGAAGCGGCCTACGGCAAGGTGCAGGTCCTGCACGGCATCTCGCTGGAAGTGCCCAAGGGCAGCCTGGTGACCCTGATCGGCTCGAACGGCGCCGGCAAGACCACCACCATGCGCGCCATCTCGGGCATGATCAAGCCGCGCGCCGGCAAGGTCACGCTCGACGGCAAGGACATCACCGGCCTGGACTCGCACCGCATCGCGAGGAGCGGCCTGGCCCATTCGCCGGAAGGCCGGCGCGTGTTCGCCACCATGAGCGTCACGGACAACCTGCTGCTCGGCGCCTTCCCGCGCTTCACCCGGGCGCGCCCCAAGGGCGACGTCGCGCGCGACCTCGAGCGCGCGATGGAGCTGTTCCCGCGCCTGAAGGAGCGGCGCGAGCAGCTGGCCGGCACCCTGTCCGGCGGCGAGCAGCAGATGCTGGCCATGGCGCGCGCCGTCATGCTCAACCCCGACGTGGTGCTGCTCGACGAACCCTCGATGGGCCTGGCGCCCATCCTGGTCGAGGAGGTCTTCCGCATCATCACGCGCCTGAAGAGCGAAGGCGTGACCATGCTGCTGGTCGAGCAGTTCGCCGCCGCCGCGCTGAACGTGGCCGACTACGGCTACGTGCTGGAGAACGGCCGCATCTCGGTCCACGGTCCGGCCGAGAGCCTGAAGCACGACCCCAAGGTGGTGGCGGCCTACCTCGGCGGCGGGCACGCGCATTGATGCAGGCGAACCCGGCGCCGGCCCCGGCCCCGCACCCATGAAGGGCGCGGGCGCGCTGGGCGCGCGCGACTACGTCGCGGCGCTGTGCGTGGTGCTGGTCTGGGGCACCAACTTCGTGGCCATGAAGCTGGGCCTGCGCGAACTGACGCCCTTCCAGCTCGGCGCCGGGCGCTACCTGTTCGCCTTCCTGCCGCTGGCCCTCTTCGTGCGCCCGCCGCGCCTGGCCCCGCGCTGGGTGCTGCTCTACGGCCTGTGCCAGGGCGTCGGCCAGTTCGGGCTGCTGTTCCTGGCCCTGCGCG
This sequence comes from Pseudomonadota bacterium, assembly GCA_040755875.1. Lineage (GTDB taxonomy): Bacteria > Pseudomonadota > Gammaproteobacteria > Burkholderiales > Burkholderiaceae_D > Telluria. Next base: position 255,251 of record JBFLZJ010000006.1, read on the forward strand.
CCGGCATGTCCGCGTCGCTGGCCGCGGTGGTGCTGCAGATGCAGGTCTTCTTCACCGCCCTGTTCGGCTTCGCGCTGCTGGGCGAACGCGTCGGAGCGAGCCTGAAGGCCGCGATGGCGGTCGCCGCGCTCGGGCTGGCCTGCTTCGGGGTCGACGTGCTCGGACGTGGCGGCTCGGCGGTGACGCCGGCCGGGTTCCTGCTGACCGTCGCCGCGGCCGCGATGTGGGCCGCTTCGAACATCGTGGTGCGGCGCGCGCGCGAGGCCACGCCCGGCTTCGAAGTGCTGCCCTTCATGGTCTGGACCAGCCTGGTGCCGATCCTGCCCTTCTTGCTGCTCTCGCTGGCCTTCGACCCGCCGGATACACGCTGGGACTGGCGCGCCGTGTCAGGAACCGCCTGGGCCTCGCTCGCCTACCTCGGCTGGTTCGCCACCATCCTCGGCTATGCGATGTGGACTGGCCTGCTCAAGCGCCACCCGGCCAACCGCGTCGCCCCCTTCAGCCTGGCGGTGCCGCCGGTCGGCATCGCCGCCGGCATGCTCGCGCTGGGCGACATCGTCACGCACTGGCAGTGGGCCGGCATCGCCCTCGTCGTGCTCTCGCTCGCGCTGGTGATGTTCGGGCCGCGGCTGCGGCGCTGAAGCGGGCCGCTATAATGTCCGGCTTTACGCTGTCAAAAAAACAAAGACATGGACACTTCCAAATTCAAGCGCTACCCCGGTTCGCGCGCCTTCTGGTTCCTGTTCGGCGTCGGCCTCGGCGGGCTGGGCCTGTCGACCGGGATCGAGCGCGGCCTCACCGGCGAGACCCTCATCGGCATCGGCCTGATCCTCCTCGGCATCCAGGGCCTGCTGCGCCCCGTCGTGCTGACCCGGGCCGGCAAGATGAGCAAGGAAGAGATGTCGCGCGAGGTCGCGGTCGGCAGCGATACCTTCCACGGCGGGCTGTCGCTGGTGATGGCGGCCTGCCTGCTGGTCGGCTTCGTGCTGAAGTACATCGTCAAGACCTGATGAAGATCTCACCCCATCTGCAGGCGGCATACGAGGAACTGTGTACTCCGCCTCCGGACGCCGGCGCGCCCTGGAACAGGACCCGCGGATACAAGTTCGAACGCGTCCTGACCGACCTCTTGGCCGAGGACGGGCTCGAACCGCGGGCCAGTTACAAGCCGCAGGGCGAGCAGATAGACGGTTCCTTCTTCCTGGAGGGCACGGTCTTCCTGCTGGAAGCGAAATGGCATGCCGATCCGATGCCCGCTTCGACGCTGTACGAGTTCAAGGGCAAGGTCGACGGTAAGTTGGTGGGCACCCTGGGTGTCTTCATCTCGATGTCCGGTTATTCCAAGGATGCGGTCAACGCCCTGACCTTGGGCAAGAGTCTCAATCTCATCCTGTTCGACAAGCGCGACATGGATGCCGCCATCGGCAGGAGCCTCGGGTTCAAGGAGGTCCTGAAGCGAAAGCTGCGCAAGGCTGCCGAGGAGGGTGTGGTGTACTTTCCGACCGAGGCCGAGTTGGTGTCGACGAGTGCTTCACGACGTGTCGACATCGAGCAGCCGGAGCCGGGCCCTGGCCATCGCATTCCCGGAGTGCCGGCCGGAGCCGGCGCATCCGGCGACCTGGTCGTGATCTGCGAGGGGGAATCGGACCGCGAGCTCATCTCCACGCTCGCCCGGCGGATACTTGCGGCATCCGGTTCGGCGCGGACGATCAAGATCGTGGCGGCCGGCGGCAAGCATGCGATACCGGCGGTGGCGAACGCGGTGCACACATCCGTCGACGCGGACACGGATTTCCTGATCGTGGTCGATGGAGACGGCGACCAGCAGCAGACGCGCGAGATGCTCGAACGCGGGATCGGCTTCTCCGGCTGGCGCGCGGCGATTCCGGACCCGGAGATCGAGAGCTGGCTGGGGCTGGACCGCAGGGCGCTGCGGGGCTCGCGGGAGGACCGCTACTTCCAGCGCCTTGTCGCGCTGCAACAGCTGGACCTGCACGAACTGACATTGCGCGATGCGTCGTTCGCGGCGTTCCATGACGCCCTGCTCCGCGCCTGAGTCCATCCGTGCGGCCGGGCCACGCCGGCGTGCTCAGGGCGCGCCGAACAGGTCGTGCGCATCCAGGATGGCGTAGGCGATCTCGGGCCGCTCCTGCAGCAGGCGGCGCACCGCCGCCGGGACCGACTGGCGCACCTTCCTGCACAGGCCAGGCTTTTCCTCGAGCACGATGATGATGCCGCGCACGGTGCGCACCTCGTTCGGCCCGGGCGCGATGCGCAGCTCGGCGCCGATGTTCTGGCGGATCAGGGCCTGCACGTGCCGGAGGTCCTCGTAGTCGCTCACCCGCTCGATGCGCGCCAGCAGCTTCTGCTCCTGGCGGCGGTCGATGGCCAGCGGGCGGTGGTCGGCCTGGGGATCGGCCAGGACGCGCTCGTACCCGCACACGCAGGCCCCGGGCGGGCACTCGGTACGGATGGGGAAAGGCAGGCTGACGGCGGTATCGTTCACGCGGCTAGGCTGGAGAGTCCGGATTCGCCGCCGATTCTACCCCGGGCGGGACCCCGTCCGCAGCACCGCTCACGCTGGACAGGAGTTCGGTCATGCGCTTGTGGTGCGAGCCCTTCCAGAACACCCGTCCACAGCAGTCGCAGGTATTGAATTCGTCGTGCAGCGCGCGCACCGAAGGCGGCAGCTGCTCAAACACAGTCGCCTTGTCGACCGCGCGCAGCGGCAGGTTGCAGTGCAGGCAGATCGTGAACGGCCGGGCGCCGGCCGCCAGGTCGAGGCGGTCGAACAGTTCCCGGAACTGCTCGGCCGGCTTCAGGGCATGCAGGTAGCAGCCGTGGGTGACGGCGCGCCGCTTGAGCAGCTCGCGGTCGCGGGTCAGCACCACCCTGTCCTCGTCGCAGGCAATGGCGACGATCTCGTCGTCGTGGTAGTGGTTATCGTAGAGCGTGTCGAAGCCGGCCATGCGCAGCAGGCGCGCCAGTCCGCCGAGATGGGCGTCGGCCACGAAGCGCAAACGCCTGAGTGGGCGTTCGCGCACCCGCAGCAGCGGCGTGATGTCGAAGGTCTCGAACTTCGGGTACACCGACACCCGGTCGCCCTCTTCCAGCAGGCGCTCGAAGCCGCTGGTCTCGCCGTTCACCAGGATCAGCTCGACCTCGGTATGCGGCACGCCCAGGGCCTCGATCATGTGCTTGGTGGTGGCGGCGCGCGCGCAAGGCGCCGAGAACTCGCGCCTGCGCCGCTCGCGCGGCAGGAAGTCGTTCAGCTCTTCGTAGAAGCGGAAGCTCGCCGTCACCATGAATGCAGTATCACACCTTGGCCGGCTGTCCGTCACGGCACGCACGCAACACCTCGAGCGCGTTGGGCACGGCTTCGCCGGCCGCCGTGTTGTCGAAGATGCACCAGACCTTGCGCCCGGCCGCGCTGTGCACGGCCAGGTCGCGCGCCAGGGCGTCGAGGTAGTCCTGCGAGTAGGACGAATAATAGATGCGCGGCGCCCCGTGCAGGCGCACGTAGATGTCGTTCGTGGTCGGCACGTGCGGGCCGGGCTGGCCGGCGGGCGGATCGGCAATCACGCGGGTCACGCCGCGCTCGCGCAGCACCTCGGTGGCGGTGTCGCTGAACCAGCTCGGGTGGCGGCCCTCGCAGGCGATCATGCAGTCGAAGCGCTCCTGCAGGCGCAGGAAGAAATCGCGCACGGTCTCGTCGTGGAAGCCGAACTTCGGCGGCAGTTGGACCAGCAGGCAGCCGAGCTTTTCGCCCAGGGCGCCCACCTCGCCGGCAAAGCGCGCCAGCAAGGCGTCGATGTCGCGCAGGCCGGCATCGTGGGTGATCGAACGCGGCACCTTCACGGCGAAGCGGAAGGCATCGGGCACGCTCTCGGCCCAGCGCGCATAGGTCTTGGGCTGGTGCGGTCGGTAGAAGGACGAGTTGATTTCCACTACCGGGAAGACGGCCGCGTAGCGTTCGAGGTGACTGCCTTCGGCGGGAAAGTGCGCGGCATGTTCCGTACGCAAGCTCCAGCCGGCGCAGCCTATCAGTTGGGTGCAGGCCTGGGTCGGATTGGTCATTGGTTTTATTGCAATATCTGATGCGGCGATTGTACGCCGGGCGTCGTTGCCCTGGCGCATGGTTGAGCCGGGGCCAGGCGCGACACCGGACCTGCGCGTGCGCCCGCGCCGGCTTACAATACCGCCAACTATCGCCAACAAGACAGTCAAGAAGAAAGTCAGCAAGAGCGGCAACGTCCGCCTTCCCGAGGAGAATACCCGTGAGCGACCCTATCCACATCGTCTGCCCGCAATGCGACGCCGTCAACCGTCTCGCCGCCGAGCGCCTTGCCGACAACCCGGTCTGCGGCAAGTGCGCCCAGGCGCTGTTCGCCGGCCGTCCGCTCGACGTCTCGTCCGAACGCTTTACCCGCCACATCACGCGCAACGATATCCCGGTGCTGGTCGACTTCTGGGCCGACTGGTGCGGGCCCTGCAAGATGATGGCGCCGCACTACGCCCAGGCTGCCGGGCGCCTGGAGCCGCGCGTGCGCCTGCTGAAGGTCGACACCGAACGCGCCCAGGACCTGTCGGCGCGCTTCGCGATCCGCAGCATCCCGACCCTGGCCCTGTTCCGCGGCGGACGCGAGATCGCGCGCCAGGCCGGCGCCATGGACGCGGGGCGCATCGCCGCCTGGGTCCAGTCGCACCTGTAGGCGCACGCCAGGTTAACGAAACCACCACGCAGGACTGCTACAATCGGGCCAAGCGGGGTCGTCCCGAAGGAGCCAACCATGTCGCAAGAACTCGTCCTGGACCGCGGAGTGGAAGACGCCAAGCAACTGGCGCGCATCCTCTACCTGGTCCACGCTGCCACCTTCTTCTTTTCGCTGGGCATGCTGTCGATCCTGCCGGTGATCGTCAACTACGTCAAACGGCCCGACACCGCGGGCACCCTGGTCTACAGCCACCACACCTGGATGCTGCGCTCGTTCTGGTTCTACGTGCTGTGGATGGTGGTCGGCGGGGTGCTGTTCGCCACCGTGATCGGCTTCCCGCTCGCCCTCGGCGTCTGGGCTCTGGCCTGGATCTGGAAGGCCTATCGCCTGATTCGTGGTTTTTTGGATCTGAACAGCAACAAATCCATGCCTGTTTGAGCCCGTCTTGACGCACCGGAGGTTTTCAGGGCTAGAATGCTTTCCCGGTGGAATCATTAATCTTCAGGGCGACATATGAAATCGGTTCAGCAGGAAGTCGACGAGCGCAGCAATCTTACCGGCACCAACAAGTTCGAGTTGCTGCTCTTCCGCCTCGGCGGCGACGAAAACGGCGAGCACAGCGAGCTGTTCGGTATTAACGTATTCAAGATCCGCGAGATCGTCGCCATGCCGGCGATCACCGCGGTGGCCGGCTCCCCGCCGCACGTGCTGGGCGTGGTCAACCTGCGCGGCCAGATCATCCAGGTGCTGGACCTGCCGGCGATCGCCGGCGTCAAGCCCAAGACCGGCCTGAACATCATGCTGGTCACCGAATTCGCCCGCACCACGCAGGCCTTCGCCGTCGAGAGCGTCGAGGAAATCGTGCGCCTGGACTGGAGCCAGGTGATGTCGGCGGAGCGCAGCGCCGGCAGCGGCATGGTCACCAGCATCGCCCGCCTCGAGGGCGAACACGGCGAGCCAGGCCGCCTGGCCCAGGTGCTCGACGTCGAGACCATCCTGCGCAACATGAACCCCGATTCCGGTCCGGAGATCAACCAGCAGACGGTCGGCGCGAAGATCCAGATCAAGCCGGGCTCGGTCGTGCTGGCGGCGGACGACTCGGTGGTCGCCCGCGCCCTCATCGAACAGGGCCTGGAAGCGATGGGCCTGCCCTACATCATGACCAAGAGCGGCAAGGAAGCCTGGGACCAGCTCGCGAGCATCGCGAACGCGGCCGAGGCCGAGGGCAAGTCCGTCTACGACAAGGTCGCCCTGGTGCTGACCGACCTCGAGATGCCGGAAATGGACGGCTTCACCCTGACCCGCAACATCAAGAAGAGCGCGCGCTACGCGAACATCCCGGTAGTGATCCATTCCTCGCTGTCGGGCACGACCAACGAGGAGCACGTGAAGAACGTCGGCGCCGACGCCTACGTCGCCAAGTTCTCGGCGGAAGACCTGGCGGGCACGCTGCGTCGCGTCCTGCCGCACTGATCCGAGACGGGTTAAACAAAGGGAAAATAAAGCCAAAAAAAGCCGCGCCCCGGAATTCCCGCGGCGCGGCTTTTTCTTGCCGCTTTTTCCCGGAAGCCGGCCTAGCGTTCCCGGCCGGCTTCGTGCCAGGCCTTCTGCACCGGCGAGAGCAGGTACTCGAGCACCGTGCGGGTGCCGAGCAGGATCTCGGCATTGGCCTGCATGCCCGCGCTCAGCGGGAAGCGCACGCCGTCCGCCTCCAGCGACGCCGCCTGCAGCGCCACCAGCGCCTTGTAGTTCGACGGCGCCTGGCTCCCCTGGCCCGCCGCCGCGCCGCCCTGCTGCACCTCGACCGAGTCGGCGCCGATGTGCTCCACCGTGCCCTGCACCATGCCGTACTTCTGGAACGGGAAGGCCGCGAACTTCAGGCGCACCGACTGCCCTTCCTTCACGAAGCCGATGTCCTCGTTGGTCAGCCACACCTCGGCGCGCAGGCTTTCGTTGCGCGGCACCAGGGTGAGCAGCACCGTGCCCGGCTGCACCACGGTGCCGATCGAGTGCGTCGCCAGGTCCTTCACCACGCTGTCCTGCGGCGCCTTCAGCTCGAGCAGCTCCTTGCGGTGGGTCTGCTTGGCCAGTTCCTGCGACAGCTGGTCGAAGGCGCGCTGGGCCTCGCTGCGCTCGGCGTGCAACTGGCGGCGGTAGTCGGAGTCGATCTGCACCAGCTTCATCTCCGACTGCTGCACGCCGGCGCGCGCCGACTCGATCATGTGGTCCTGGGTCGCCAGTTCCTGTTCCTTCTCGATGCGCTCGCGCCGCTTGTCGCTGACCATCACCCCGCCGGCGTAACCGTCCTTGCCGAGCTTCTCGAAAGCCTTTTCCTGCTCGCGGTAGTGCGGCAGGATGGCGCTGAACTTGCGCCTGACCTCCAGGGCCGCGGCCAGGTCCTGCTTGGCCTTGGCCAGCCGGCTCCTTTCCTCGGCCAGGGCCGCCTGGTAGGCGGCGCGGTTGGCGCGGTACTGCGCCTGGGCGGCCGCCGCCAGGTACTGCGGATCGCCCGGCTGGGACTGGAAGGGCGTGTCGGCCAGCTCCGCGTCGATGCGGCGCAGGGCCAGGCGCTTGCCCTGCAGGTCGTTCTCGATCGACTTCGCGTCCGCGTCGGTGATCAGGGTGTCCATGCGCATCAGCACCTGCCCGGCGCGTACGGTATCGCCCTCCCTGACCAGGATTTCCTTCACGATGCCCGACTCGGCCGGCTGGACGATCTTGACGTAGCTTTGCGGCACCAGCTTGCCCTGGGCGACCGCAACGATGTCGAGCTTGCCGACCACGGCCCATACCACCACGGCGCAGAGCAGCAGCAGCATCGCCCACAGCAGCTTGCGGCCGAGCGGGTTCGGCGCCGACTGCTGCAGGCGCAGCAGCGGCGGCGAGAATTCATGCGCGCCGGGCGCGCCAGGTGTGGTCTTGTTCACGACGATCACTCATTCGTTATGCTGAACGAGGGGCCGGCTGACCAGTCCCTCGTTCCGCGCTCTCATTGACCCAGTCTTCGATCGCTTCTTGCTTCGATCACTTACTTGATCTTCTTGATGCCCGCGCCCAGGCCCTGGAAGCCCTTCAGGTCGGTCCCCGCGTTGGTCGACACCGCCCAGGCGCCGACGTTGAACGTGGAGGTCGAACCGAGGAAGCCCGCGGTGGCGCTGGCCAGGGCACCCGTGTCGGCGCCGCTGCGCTCGTCCACCCAGCTCAGCGTCTTCTTGCCCGCCAGGGATTCCGACACCGCCAGGTCGACCGCCAGCCAGCGCCCGAAGGCCTGGGCCGAGGTGCTGTTGCCGATGCCGCCAGTGGTCGGGGCGGTCGGGGCTGCCTGGCTGACCTGGCTCGCGCTCAGGTAGGCGGCAATCGTCAGCCCGCCCGACGGGGTTTTCTCGACCACCAACCCGGCCGAGAACGACACGCCGCTGGCGGCATTGGTGGCGCTGATGCCGATGCCGGCCTTCTTCCCGCCCTGCGAACCCGGATTGCCGGGGCTGGTGCCCGGGCCGTCGTTCTGGTTGCCGTCGTGGCCGCCCGGCGCCGCATCCTCGCCGTTGCCCACGCCTTCGTTGCCGTGGCTGACCTTCAGCGTGAACACGTCCGATACCGAGAGGCTGCCCTCGGTGCTGCCGGTGGCGGCGACCTGGTCGGTCGCGGTCACGCGCACGTCGATCGCACCCACCTGCTTCGGCGTCTTGCCCGAGAAGGTGCCGGTCGCGGCGTCGAACTTGAGCCAGGATGGCAGCTCGGAACCGTCGGCCAGGGTCGCCGCGTAGGTCAGCTTGTCGCCCTGGTCGATGTCGGTGAAGCTGTTCTCCGGCATCTTGAACGAGAAGGCCTTGTTGAAGGTCAGGTCGCGGTCGGCCAGGGCATTCACCACGATCGGCGCGTCGTTGCTGCCCGCCACCGCGATGTCGAGCGTCGAGGCGGCGCCGGCGATGCCGTCGGTGGCGGTGTAGCCGAAGTGCTCGGTCACCGCCGCGTCGCGGCCCAGCGCCTGCACCCGCGCCGCATTGGTGTCGAGCGCGTAGGTATAGCTGCCGTCGGCGGCCAGGCTCAGGCTGCCGTAGTTGCCGGCGCGCTGGCCCGCGCCGCTCACGGAGAGCACGGTGCCGGCGTCGACGTCGCTGTCGTTCGCCAGGACGTTGCCCGACACGCTGGCTGCCCCGTCTTCGACGATGTGCGCCGCGTCGGCCGCCAGCACCGGACCGTCGTTGGCGCCGGCGATGGTGATGTCCAGGGTCGCCGCGTTCTGCGCCACGCCGTCGGTGGCGGCGTAGGCGAAACTGTCGACCACGGTCTGGCCCTGGGCCAGCGCCTGCACGCCTGCGGCGGCATTGTCGAGGACATAGGTGTAGCTGCCGTCCGCGGCCAGGGTCAGGCTGCCGTAGGCGCCGGCGTAGGTGCCGGGCGCGACGACCGCCAGCACGGCGCCGGCGTCCACGTCGCTGTCGTTAGCCAGCACGTTGCCGCTGGCGGAGACCTGGTCCTCTTCGATGGCGTGGCCGGCATCTGCCACGACCACCGGCGCGTCGTTGCTGCCGGTGATGGTAATCGACAGCGTGGAGTTCACGCCCTCGATGCCGTCGGTGGCCACGTAGGTGAAGGTATCGACGGCGGTTTCGCCGGCGTTCAGCGCCTGCACCTTGGCCGCGCCGCTGTTCAGGGCATAGCTGTAGCTGCCGTCCGCCGCGATGGCGAGGGTGCCGTAGACGCCCTGGTAGGTGCCCGGCGCCGCGACCTGCAGCACGGTGCCGCGGTCGACGTCGCTGTCGTTGGCCAGCACGTTGCCGCTGACCGCAGCCGTATCGTCCTCGTCCACGGCAGCCGTGTCGGCGACCGCCACGGCGGCGTCGTTGACGCCGACGATCTGCACGTTGACGACGGCGGTCGAGGTTTCGCCCATCGCATCGGTCACGGTGTAGCTGAAGCTGTCCTGCAGGGTTTCGCCCGCAGCCAGTTCCTGGAAGCGCGCGCCGATGTCGTAGGCCACCGCGCCGTCCTCCAGGCCGACCACCGCGCCGATGCCGGACTCGCCCACCGCGATCACCTGGATCACGTCGCCGGCATCCGGGTCGGTGTCGTTGGCCAGCAGCATGGTCACCGGAATGTTGGCCAGGCCGCCGTCCTCGTAGACGCTGTAGCTGTCGTCGGCGGCCACCGGGGCCGCGTTGAGCAGGCCGCCGATGCCCTCGTGGTCGAGTGTGGAGCCGTCGTCGAACACGATGCTGCCGATGCCTTCGGCCTGGCCCAGCCAGTTCACCAGGGTCACGCTGTCGCCGCTGGCGCGGATGCTCAGCACCAGGTCGGTGCCCGACTGGCTGGCCTCGAGGTCGGCGGCGGTCAAGCCGTTGCCGATGACCAGGGTGCCATTGCCCTCGGCGTCGATGATGCGGTCGGCGCCGTCGCCGATGCCGAACAGATAGGTGTCGTCGCCCGCGCCGCCCAGCAGGACGTCGTTCCCCGCGCCGCCGACGAAGGTGTCGTTGCCGGCCATGCCGGACAACAGGTTGTCGCCGCTGTTGCCGGTGATCGTGTTGTCGAGGGCGTTGCCGCTGCCGCTGAGGCTGGCGCCGCCGGTCAGGACCAGGTGCTCGACGTTGGCGCTCAAGGTGTGATTGGCGCTGGCGTAGACGGTGTCGATGCCAGCGCCGGCGCCTTCCACGATGGTGTCGGCGACGTTGTCGACCAGGTAGCTGTCGTTGCCCGCGCCGCCCTGCATCAGGTCGGCGTCCAGGCCGCCGTCGAGCAGGTCGTCGCCCAGGCCGCCGACCAGGGTGTCGTTGCCCGCGCCGCCGGCCAGCAGGTCGTTGCCGAAGCCGCCGTCGAGCAGGTTGGCGCCGCCGTTGCCGGTGAGCCTGTTGTCGCCGAAGTTGCCGATGGCGTTGATGTTGGCGCCGCCGGTCAGGACCAGGTTCTCGACGTTCTCGGAGAGCAGGTAGCTGACGCTGGAGCGGACCGTGTCGACGCCCTCGCCGGCCGCCTCGACGACGATATCGCCCGCGTTGTCGACGATGTAGGTGTCGTCGCCGGCGCCGCCCGCCAGGGTGTCGGCGCCCGCGCCGCCGTCGAGCACGTTGGCGCCGGCGGTGCCGCGGATGGCGTTGGCAAGCGCGTTGCCGGTGCCGTCCAGGTCGCCGTCGCCGCTCAGAACCAGGTTCTCGAGATTGGCGCCCAGCGTGTAGCTCGCACCCGAATGAACGGTATCGGTGCCGGCGCCAGCCGCCTCGACCACCGTGTCCGCCGCGTCGACGAAATACGTGTCGTCGCCGGCGCCGCCCTGCAGGCTGTCCGCGCCGGCGCCGCCGGTCAGGGTGTCGTTGCCCGCGCCGCCCACCAGCGTGTCGTTGCCGTCCTGGCCGTCGAGCTCGTTGTTGCCGCTATTGCCGGTGATGACGTTGTCCAGCGCGTTGCCCGTGCCGGCGATATTGGCGCCGCCGGTCAGGGTCAGGTTCTCGAGGTGCTCGCCGAGGGTGAGGCTGATGCTCGACTGCACGGTGTCGATGCCGTCGCCGGCCTGTTCGGTCACGACGTCGCCCAGGCTGTCGACCACATAGGTGTCGTTGCCGGCGCCGCCGAACAGGGTGTCGTTGCCGCTGCCGCCGTCGAGCGTGTCGTTGCCCGCGCCGCCGCTCAGGACGTCGTTGCCGGCCATGCCGCTCAGGACATTGTTGGCGTCGTTGCCGGTGATGCTGTTGTCCAGCGCGTTGCCGCTGCCGTTGATGGCGGCGGCGCCGGTCAGGACCAGGTTCTCGACGTTGGCCGACAGGGTGTAGTTCGCGCTGGCGTAGGCGATGTCGACGCCGCCATTGGCCGCCTCGGTGATGACGTCGGCGGTGGCGTCGACGATATAGGTATCGTCGCCGGCGCCACCCGCCATGGTGTCGTTGCCGGCGCCGCCGTCGATGACGTTGTCGCCGGCGTTGCCGGTGATGCTGTTGGCCAGCGCATTCCCGCTGCCCTGCAGGTCGGCGCTGCCGGTCAGGACCAGGTTCTCGACGTTTGCCGCGAGGCTGTGGTCGATCGAGGACTGCACGGTGTCCGTGCCCGCGCCCGCCGCCTCGACGACGGCGTCGCCGGCGTCGTCGACCACGTAGGTGTCGTTGCCCAGGCCACCCTGCATGGTATCGGCGCCCGTGCCGCCGTTGAGGACGTCGTCGCCGTTGTTGGCGACCAGGGTGTCGTTGCCGGCGCCGCCGTCCAGCACGTTGCTGGCGTTGTTGCCGGTGAGCTGGTTGTCGAGCGCGTTGCCGCTGCCGTTGATGGCGCTGGTGCCGGTCAGCACCAGGTTATCCACGTTGCCAGTCAGGACGTAATGGATCGAGGACTGGACGGTATCGACGCCCTCTCCCTCGTTCTCGACGACCAGGTCGCCCGCGTTGTCGACCACATAGGTGTCGTCGCCGCTGCCGCCCAGCATGCGGTCGGCGCCAATGCCGCCGTTGAGGACGTCGTTGCCCGTGTCGCCCGAGAGCAGGTCGTCGCCGGCGTCGCCGTTGAGCGCGTCATTGCCGTCGCCACCGAACAGGGTGTCGTTGCCGGCGTTGCCATTGAGGGTATCGTTGCCGGCCTTGCCGTCGAGGACGTTGGCGCCGGTGTTGCCGTTGATGACGTTGTCGAGTTCGTTGCCGGTGCCGTCGATATCGGCCGTGCCCGTCAGTGTCAGGTTCTCGACGTTGTCGGTCAGCGTATAGGTGATGCTGGACTGCACCAGGTCCTTGCCTTCGCCGGCCGCCTCGACCACCAGGTCGCCGTTGTCGTCGACCGCGAAGGTGTCGTCGCCCAGGCCGCCCAGCATGGTGTCCGCGCCCGTACCGCCGTTCAGGACATCGTTGCCGGCGTCGCCGTAGAGCTGGTCGTCGCCCGTCTCGCCATTGAGCAGGTCGTTGCCGTTGCCGCCGCTGATGCGGTCCATGCCGGCGCCCGCGTTGATGGTGTCGTTGCCGTCGCCGCCGTCCGCGGTGTTGTTGCCGCTGTTGCCGGTGATGATGTTGTTCAGCGCATTGCCGTTGCCACTCAGGTCTTCAAGGCCGGTCAGGACCAGGTTCTCGACATTGCTCGTCAGCGTGTAGTCGATGCTCGAGTGCACGGTGTCGGTGCCGGCGCCGGCCAGTTCCTCGACGCGGTCGCCGGCGTTGTCGACGACATAGGTGTCGTCGTGGGCCCCGCCCTGCATCAGGTCGGCGCCGCTGCCGCCGTCGAGCAGGTCGTTGCCGGCATTGCCGACCAGGATGTCGTTGCCGTCGAGACCGAACAGGGTATTGGCGGCGTTGTTGCCGGTGACGAGGTTATCGAGTTCGTTGCCGGTGCCGCGCGTGGTGCCCACGCCGGTCAGGGTCAGGTTCTCGACATGGTCGGTCAGCGTGAAGTCGACCCCGGACTGCACCGTGTCGAGGCCTTCGTCCGCCACTTCGATCACCAGGTCGCCGGTGTTGTCGACGACGTAGATGTCGTCGCCGCTGCCGCCGAGCATGGTGTCGACGCCCGCGCCGCCGTTGAGCAGGTCCTTGCCGCTGTCGCCCTGCAGGCGGTCGTTGCCGAGCTCGCCATTCAGGGTGTCGTCGCCCTCGCCGCCGATCAGCGTGTCGTCGCCGTCGTTGGCGTTGATGGTGTCGTTGCCGGCCAGGCCGTCGAGGACGTTGGCGCCCTTGTTGCCGGTGATGAGGTTGTTCAGCTCGTTGCCGGTGCCGTCGATGTCGGCGGCGCCCGTCAGGGTGAGGTTCTCGACATTGTCGGTCAGGGTCCAGGTGATGCCGGACTGCGTGGTGTCCAGGCCGGCGCCGGCGGCCTCGATCACGCGGTCGCCCAGATCGTCGACCACGTAGACGTCGTCGCCGCTGCCGCCTTCCATGGTGTCGGCGCCCAGGCCGCCGTTCAGGGTGTCGTTCCCGAGCTCGCCGAACAGGAGGTCGTCGCCCGCTTCGCCGTTAAGGGTGTCGTTGCCGTCGCCGCCGCGCACCAGGTCCTGGCCGTCGCCGGCATGGACGATGTCGTTGCCGGCGCCGGCCTCGATGGTGTTGTCGCCGCTGTTGCCGGTGATGGTGTTGTTCAGCGCGTTGCCGGTGCCGTTCAGGTTGTCGACGCCGGTCAGCACCAGGTTCTCGACGTTGTCGGTCAGGGTGTAGGTGATGCCGGAACGCACAGTGTCGTTGCCGGCGGAGGCCGCCTCGACCACGCGGTCGCCCGCCTGGTCGATGACATAGGTGTCGTCGCCGATGCCGCCCTGCATGTCGTCGGCGCCATTGCCGCCGTCGAGGAGGTCGTTGCCGCCATTGCCGGCCAGGACGTCGTCGCCGTCCATGCCGAACAGCGTATTGTTCTGGGCGTTGCCGCTCAGGAAGTTGTCGAGCTCGTTACCGCTGCCGCTGGCCGCGGCGCCGGTCAGGGTCAGGTTCTCGACATTGCCGGCCAGGGTATGGTTGACGCTCGCCAGGACCTGGTCGCTGCCCTCGCCTTCCTCTTCGATCACCAGGTCGGCCGTGTTGTCGACGACATAGGTGTCGTCGCCGGTGCCGCCGCGCAGGCTGTCGGCCCCGGCGCCGCCGTCGAGCAGGTCCTTGCCGGCGCCGCCGAGCAGGCTGTCGTCGCCGCCGTTGCCGTAGAGGCTGTCGTTGCCGTCCAGGCCGGCCAGGACGTTGGCGCCCGCGTTGCCGTTGATGGTGTTGTCGAGTTCGTTGCCGTTGCCGTCAATGGCGGCGGCGCCGGTCAGCACCAGGTTCTCGACGTGATCGGTCAGCGTATAGCCGATGCTCGACTGGGTGGTGTCCAGGCCTTCGCCGGCCGCCTCGACGACGAGATCTTCAGCGTCGTCGACGACGTAAACGTCGTCGCCGCTGCCACCCGCCATCATGTCGCCGCCCTGGCCGCCGTTGAGGGTGTCGTTCCCCAGCTCGCCGAACAACTGGTCGTCGCCCAGCTCGCCGTTGAGCGCGTCGTTGCCGTCGCCGCCGTACACGAGGTCGTTGCCCGCGCCGGCGTTGACGTTGTCGTTGCCCGCCCCGGCGGCGATCGTGTTGGCGCCGGCGTTGCCGGTGATGTTGTTGTTCGCCGCGTTGCCACCGGCGTCGAGGTCCCCGGCGCCGGTCAGCACCAGGTGCTCGAGGTTCTCGCCGAGCGTGTAGCTGACGCCGGCGCGGACCGTGTCGGTGCCGGCGCCCGCGCCTTCGACCACGCTGTCGCCGGCGGCGTCGACCACATAGGTGTCGTCGCCGCTGCCGCCCTGCATGCTGTCGTTGCCGCTGCCGCCGTCGAGCACGTCGCTGCCGGCATTGCCGATGAGGGTGTCGTCGCCGTCCAGGCCGGACAGCGTGTTGTTGCCGGCGTTGCCGGTGATGACGTTATCGAGCCCGTTGCCGGTGCCGTTGACGTAGGCGGCGCCGGTCAGCGTCAGGTTCTCGACGTTCTCCGGCAGCGTGTAGCTGACGCTCGAGAATACCGTGTCGCTGCCCTCGTCCGCGTTCTCGATCACCTTGTCGCCCAGGTTGTCGACCACGTAGCTGTCGTTCCCCTGGCCGCCCGCGAGGGTGTCCGCGCCGCTGCCGCCATCGAGCACGTTGGCGCCGCTGTTGCCGTTGATCGTGTTGGCGAGGGTATTGCCGGTGCCGTTGATGTCGGCGCTGCCGGTCAGGTTCAGCGTGTCGACGTTGTACGGCAGCGTGGTGGTGACGGACGAGTTAATGGTGGTCATTACGTTTCCTCTTATTTACTTCGGGAACAGGAGAATCACGGGCTCAGGCAGCGGGGGCCGTGGCGGGGGGCTGCACGACTTGCATCTTTGCAGCGGATTGGGGGCGACCCTGGGCCGGCTTGTCGAAGCTGAACACTTCGTCGACCTGCAGGCCGCGCGGGATCTGGTGGGTGATGAAGACCATCGTGACCTTCCCCTTGAGCGCGTTCACGGTGCGGGCGAACTGCTCGGCGGCGTGCTGGTCGAGGTTGGAGACGGCTTCATCGAAAATCAGGATGTTCGGGCGGCGCAGCAAGGCGCGCGCAATGGCGATGCGCTGGCGCTGGCCACCGGACAGGCCGGTGCCGCGCTCGCCGATTTCGGTCTGGTAGCCCTTGGGCAGTTTCTCGATCGTGTCGTGGATCTCGGCGGCCTTGCAGGCGGCGATGACCTCGTCGAAACCCGCATGGGGGCAGGCCATCACGAGGTTGTCGTAGATCGTGCCCGAAAACAGCACCGTTTCCTGGGGGACGACGCCGAAGACCTGGCGCAGCTCGTTGGCGGCGAGGAAGCGGATGTCGCGCCCGTCGAGGTGGATGGCGCCGTCGCCCGGCTGGTAAAAGCCCAGCATCAGCTTGGCCAGGGTGCTCTTGCCGCAGCCGGAAGGCCCCATCAGGACGCTCAGGCGGCCCGGCTTGAAGGACAGGTTCAGGTTGCGGTAGAGCCAGGGATGCTGCTCGGAATAGCGGAAGGACACGCCGACCAGGTCGAGCGCGCCCTGCCCTTTCGCTTCGCGGCTCGGGGTCAGCGCATACGGTTCGGCCGGCATGTCCATCATGTCGCCGAGGCGCTTGACGGCGATGTTCGCCTGCTGGAATTCCTGCCACAGGCCGGTCAGGCGCAGCATCGGCTGGCTCATGCGTCCCGCGAACATCTGGAAGGCGACCAGCATGCCGACCGTGAACCCGTCGTTCTGCATCACCAGCATCGCGCCGACCAGCAGGATCGCCAGCGTCATCACCTGTTCGATCGCGTTCGTCGCCACGTTGTAGGTATTGCCGACCTGCCTGGTCGAGAAGCCGGCCGAGAGGTACTGGGACAGCAGGTCGCCGTAACGGCGGTCGACGTCGGGCTCCATCTGCAGCGACTTGACCGTGCCCATGCCCGCCAGGTATTCGGTGAGGAAGGCCTGGTTGCGCGCGCCGAGCATGAACTGCTTGTTCAGACGCTCGCGGAACAGCGGGCTCACGAGTACGCTCATGAGGGCGATCACGCCGAGCAGGCCGAGGGCGATCAAGGACAGCTGCCAGCTGTAGCTGAACATGACCGCCAGGAAGATCAGCAGGAAAGGCAGGTCGAGGATGAGGGTCACCGCCGCGCCGGAGAGGAATTCGCGGATGGTTTCGACGCCGTGCAGGCGGGCCACCAGGGTGCCGGTCGGGCGCTGCTCGAAGTAGGCCAGGGGCAGGCGCAGCATGTGGCGGAACACCTCGCTGCCGAGCACGGCGTCGATGCGGTTGCCGGTATGCAGGACGAGATACTGACGCAGCCAGGACATGGCCGAGGTGAAGACCATGAACATCAGCAGGCCGATGCCGAGCACCGCCAGGGTGTTCCTGGTCTGGTGGACGACCACCTTGTCGATGATGACCTGGGTGAACAGCGGCGTGGCCAGGCCGACCAGCTGGATGGCGAGCGAGGCGAGCAGGATGTCGCGCCAGATCGACTTGTGCTTGAGCAGTTCGGGAACGAACCAGCGGAAGCCGAAGGGCTGTTTTTCCTGCACGAAACCGGCAACCGCCTCGTCGTCTTCCGCACCGGCGCTCGGCGCCCGGGCCAGGAGCAGCAGTTCGGCCGCCAGCCGGGCCGGCGCTTCCTCGACGGACATGGATTCGGCCGTCTGCGAGCCGGCGCGGAAGAAGCTGAGCACCTTGCCGTCGGTCTTCAGGATCAGCAGCGGCGTCAGCGCCGCGGCGCCCTCGTCACCCGCGTCGCCGCCGGCGCGCTCGAAGGCGACGGCCGGCAGCGGCAGCGCCTGCCAGTCGAGGCCGGCGACGGCGCAGGCGCCGGTCTTGATGCCCAGCGAGCGCGCCATCTCGTGGAAAGTGGCGACGCTGTAAGGCGGCGGAAACTGCTGGGCCACCAGGGCGCTGTCGAAGGGCATGCGGTACAGGCCGCACAGGCTGCCGAGCACCCAGAGCACTTCTTCCCGCCGAACCGCATCCATGATCGACATCGATCGCTTTTCCCGAATGTTTGAATAATGTACGGTTGCTTTTAGTGCAACCTCTATTTCTATCGGGAAATTGTATCACTTTAGTTGCCGTACGGAAATGCGGAGGAGCAACAAGCACGACAAAGCCGCGCAAGGCTTCCTGTTCTGTTGCGCCGGCCCCACGCAGAGCCACACGACCACGGTCGCGGCGACAAAAAAAATGCCACCGCATGCGGTGGCATCGTCCTTCACTGCACTCCGGCTTACCCCAGCCTGCCGAGCGCCTGCTCGATGTCGGCGATCAGGTCGTCCGGCTCTTCCAGTCCGATATTGAAGCGCACCAGCGTGCCCTTCTCCTGCCAGTTGCGGCGGATCGCCTGCATGCGGTAAGGCACCGCCAGGCTGTTGGCGCCGCCCCAGCTGTAACCCAGGCCGAACAGTTCGAGCGAATCGACGAAGCGGTCGGTCTGGGCCTCGGTATAGCGTTCGTCGAAGATCACCGAGAACAGTCCGCCCGCGCCCGTGAAGTCGCGCCGCCAGTATTCGTGGCCCGGGCATTCCTCGAAGGCCGGGTGCAGCACGCGCACGATCT
Organism: Pseudomonadota bacterium; assembly: GCA_040755875.1. Classification (GTDB taxonomy): domain Bacteria; phylum Pseudomonadota; class Gammaproteobacteria; order Burkholderiales; family Burkholderiaceae_D; genus Telluria. Next base: position 273,430 of record JBFLZJ010000006.1, read on the forward strand.
CGGGACGGCTCTTGAGCCAGCTTGCGACCTTGCGCGCGGCCCGGTCATGGGCCTCGAAGCGCAGCTTCATGGTCGGCAGGCCGCGCATCACCAGGTAGGCGTCGTCCGGGCTCACGCCCAGGCCCAGGCGCATATGGGCGGTGGCCAAGCGGTCGTGCACGGCGCGCTCGCGCGTGATGACCGCGCCCATCAGCAGGTCCGAGCCGCCCGACTGGTACTTGGTCAGCGCGTGCATGACGATGTCGACGCCGACGTCGAAGCCGCGCAGCGCCAGGCCGGCCGCCCAGGTGTTGTCCAGCGCCACCAGCACGCCACGCGCGTGGGCGGCCTCACAGATGGCGCGCAGGTCCGGCACTTCCATCGACACCGAGCCCGGCGCCTCGGTCCAGATCAGCTTCGTGTTCGGCTGGATCAGTTCGGCGATGCCGGCGCCCACGAGCGGATCGTAGTAGCGCGCGCTGATGCCGAAGTCCTGCGACAGCCAGCGGCCCAGTTCGCGGTTCGGGTTGTAGACGTTATCGGGCAGCAGGACGTCGTCGCCGCTCTTCAGGAAGGCGAAATCGACCATCGAGATCGCCGACAGGCCGGAAGGAGCGAGCAGGCAGTGCGCGCCGCCCTCGATTTCGGCCAGGCGCGCCTCGAGCGTGAAGGTGGTCGGCGTGCCGTGCAGGCCGTAGGTGTAGGCGGTCTTGTTCTTCCAGTCGCCCGAGCGCAGGGCGGCGACGTTCTCGAACAGGACGGTGGAGGCGCGGTGGATGCCGGGCGGGTAGGCGTCGAAGCCTGCCGGGGGGCTGTAGTCGGTGTGGATCAGGGTGGTCTGGAGGGACTTCTTGGTCATGGGGGCCCTTTGTACAGTGAAGTTCGGCTAGCTGAAAACGACAATGCCGGCGCTGTGGTGCTAACAGCTGCCGGCATTGCCAGGGTGCTATACAGCGTGGGCTCAAGAGCCCACCCTACAACGTCAACACCTATATTACGCCACGGTCGCCCAGAGGTCGTGGGCGTCGGCTTTCGTCACGACCACGTCGGCGAACTGGCCGACGGCCAGCTTGGCCTTGCCCGGCACCAGCGAGCGCTTGATGTGGACGACGCCGTCGATTTCCGGCGCGTCGGCGGCCGAGCGGCCGATCGCTTCGCGGGCATTGACTTCGTCGACCAGCACGCGGATGGTCTTGCCGACCTTGGCCTGCAGGCGCTTGGCCGAGATCTCTTCCTGCAGCAGCATGACGCGCGCGCGGCGCTCCTCGCGCACTTCTTCAGGGACCGGATTGGCCAGCTCGTTGGCGGTCGCGCCTTCGACCGGCGAGTAGGCGAAGCAGCCCAGGCGGTCGATCTGCGCTTCCTTCAGGAAGTCCAGCAGGTATTCGAACTCGGCCTCGGTCTCGCCCGGGAAGCCGGCGATGAAGGTGGAGCGGATGGTCAGGTCCGGATTCATCTTGCGCCAGGCCAGGATGCGGTCCAGGTTCTTCTCGCCGCTGGCCGGACGCTTCATGCGCTTGAGGACGTCCGGATGGGCGTGCTGCAGCGGGATGTCGAGGTAAGGCAGGACGTGGCCGTCGCCCATCAGCGGGATCGCCTGGTCGACGTGCGGATAAGGATAGACGTAGTGCAGGCGCACCCAGGCGTCGTACTGGCGCGCCAGCTGGCCCAGGGCTTCGACCAGTTGCGTCATGTGGGTCTTGACCGGGCGGCCGTTCCAGAAGCCGGTGCGGAATTTCACGTCCACGCCATAGGCCGAGGTGTCCTGCGAGATCACCAGCAGTTCCTTGACGCCGGCCTTGAACAGGTTCTCGGCTTCGGTCAGGACTTCATGGATCGGGCGCGACACCAGGTCGCCGCGCATCGATGGGATGATGCAGAAGCTGCAACGGTGGTTACAGCCCTCCGAAATCTTCAGGTAGGCGTAGTGCTTCGGGGTCAGCTTGACGCCGTGGTCCGGCACCAGGTCGACGAAAGGATCGTGCGGCTTGGGCAGGTGGATGTGCACCGAGTTCATCACCTCGGCCACGGCGTGCGGACCGGTCACGGCCAGCACCTTCGGGTGCACCTTGGTGATGATGTCTTCGCCCGAGGCGTCTTTCTTCGCGCCCAGGCAGCCGGTGACGATGACCTTGCCGTTCTCGGCCAGCGCCTCGCCGATCGCGTCCAGCGACTCCTGCACCGCGGCGTCGATGAAGCCGCAGGTGTTGACGATGACGAGGTCGGCGCCGTCGTAGGACTTGGCGGTCTGGTAGCCTTCCGCGCGCAGCTGGGTCAGGATCTGTTCGGAGTCGACCAGCGCCTTCGGGCAGCCGAGCGAAACGAAACCGACCTTCGGAGCTGCTTGCGCGCCGGTGACGGCATCGATACTGGTGGGAAGAGGATTGCGACGAAGTTCAGTCATGGAGGAGGACGGCAAAAAATTCTGGGCAATCCGCGATTGTACCCGAAGCGGAGCCCGCGGAAAACCGCGGGACCTCTTTTGCCGTCCTTGCCGAGGCGAGGTGTTGTTTGGGGCGCCGCGAATCGCCGATATATGCCGCAAATGATCGATCGATGAGACCGCGTGGGCACAGGTGCCCACCCTACGAAAGGCCAACGCCGATGGCGCCGCCGTACAGCGGCGCCACTCCCCAGCGGCCGTCTTACTTCTTGTCCGGCGGGTTCATGCCTGGGAAGGGAAAGGCCGCGAACATCGCCTTGCTCTGATTCTGCATCTGCTCCTGCATCTGCATGAACAGGTTCTTGCTCTGGTCGATGTAGTTGTTCATCATTCCCTGCATCATCGGCCCCTGAACGTTCATGAACTGGGTCCACATTTCCGGGCTGAAGGGCTTGCCCTCCAGGGCGCCGGCGGCGCTGCTGGTGAACTTGTTCTGGATGTCGGTGAAGGCCTGGACGTTCTTTTCCAGGTAGGAACCCATCATGCCCTGCATCGCATGACCGTAGTAGCGGATGATCTGGGCCAGCACCGAACTCGAGAACATCGGCACGCCGTTCGCTTCCTCTTCGAGGATGATCTGCAGCAGGATGCTGCGGGTCAGGTCTTCGTTCGTCTTGGCGTCGACCACCGTGAACTCGTCGGCGTCGAGAACCAGTTGCTTCACGTCCGTCAGGGTGATGTAGGAACTGGTCTGGGTGTCGTAGAGGCGACGGTTCGGGTATTTCTTGATCAGGCGTTCAGTACTGTTTTTTGCACTACTCATCTCAAGTTCCATTGGTTGCGCATGGCTTCATGGGCCGCGCTTTAATCATGACCATACAGCTGGTGTAGGGTAGCTCCTGCTGTCTCCGTGGTGCTTGCAGGACCAGAATTCAGGGAATTCCGGTGCAGGTGCAGCAATTGAAGGTTTTACCACTCAATTTATTTATAAGCAATACCCACACGCCTCAATCGGCCCGGGCCTTGACGTAGCGGCCAGGGGCCGGCCCGGACGGCAGGTACTGTTCGTTGCCCGGCTGGGCCGGGGCCGGCACTTCCTTGCCGCCGTTCTCGAGCAGGAATTTCGCCCACTCCGGCCACCAGCTGCCCTTGTGCTCGACGGCGCCGGCGAACCAGTCTTCGGGCGTGCGCGGGCGGGTGCGGCCGTTCTTCTCGTTGACCCAGTAGCTGCGCTTGCCCTTCGAGGCCGGGTTGATCACGCCCGCGATATGGCCCGAGGCGCCCAGCACGAAGCGGTTCGCCTTGGCCTTCTTGGGATTGAGCAGGTTCATCGAGGCGAAGGCCGCCTGCCAGGGCACGATGTGGTCTTCTTTCGAGCCGTAGATGAAGACCGGGCAGTCGATGCGGCCGAGGTCGACCGGCACGCCGCAGACGCTCAGCTTGCCCGGCTGCTTGAGCTTGTTCTCGAGGTAGGTGTTGCGCAGGTACCAGCAGAACATCGGCCCCGGCAGGTTGGTGCTGTCGGCGTTCCAGTACAGCAGGTCGAAGGCCGGCGGGGTCTTGCCCTTCAGGTAGTTCTGCTGGACATAGTTCCACACCAGGTCGTTCGGACGCAGGGCCGAGAAGGTGGTCGCCAGGTCGCGGCCCGGCATGATGCCGCCCTTGGCCAGGGTCTGCTCGCGCAGCGCGACCTGGGTCTCGTCCACGAAGACCTCGAGCACGCCGGTGTCGCTGAAATCGAGCAGGGTCGTCAGCAGGCTGAGGCTGGCCGCCGGCTGCTGGCCGCGCGCGGCCAGGACCGCCAGCGCCGTGGCGGCGATCGTGCCGCCGACGCAGAAGCCGAACACATGGGCCTTGGGCTGCCCGGTGATCTCGCGCACCACGTCGAGCGCCTCGATGGCGCCGCGTTCGACGTAGTCGTCCCAGGTCAGGTTGCCCATGCTCTGGTCCGGGTTACGCCAGGACACCATGAACACGGTATTGCCCTGCTCGACCACGTAGCGCACGACCGAGTTTTCCGGCTGCAGGTCGAGGATGTAGAACTTGTTGATGCACGGCGGGATCATCAGGAGCGGCACTTCGCGCACGGTCGGGGTGGCCGGGCTGTACTGGATGAGCTGGAACAGCTCGTTCTCGTACACGACCTGACCCGGCGTGGTGGCGACGTTGGTGCCGACCTGGAAGGCCGACTCGTCGGACTGCGAAATGCGGCCTTTCTGCATGTCGGCCAGCATGTTTTGCAGGCCATGCTGCAGGCTCTCGCCCTTGGTCTCGAGCATCTTCTTCTGGGCTTCCGGATTGGTCGCCAGGAAGTTCGCCGGCGACATCGCGTCGACCATCTGCTGCACCGCGAAACGGATCTTCTGGCGTTCGCGCGCCGGCGCCTCGACGGCGTCGGCCAGCGCCATCATGAAGTCGGCGTTGAGCAGGTAGGAGGCGGCCGAGAAGGCCGAGAAGGGGTTGGACGTCCAGTCCGAGCCGGAAAAGCGGCGGTCATGCAGCTCGGGCGTACGGCCCAGCATGAAGTCCTGCCACAGCTTGCCGGCTTTCTGCAGGTAATCCTGGCGCAGCGCGTCCAGGCGCGCCGGCGCGACGCCGACCTTGAAGTCCTTGAGGATCCCGGCGAGCGGATTGCCGGCCAGCGGAGCGACCGCGCCGGCGCCCAGGTCGGCGGCCGGCATCTTGAGCCAGCCCTGCCAGGCCGAGGGATCGGTGAGCTGGGTCATCCAGGTTGCGGCGAAAGCTTGCGGGTCGGGCATGTTCATGTCGGCGTCCGTTGGTAGAATCGGGTTGTCAACTGGAGAAAAGCATGTGGATCGTTGCTATCGGCTGGGCCTATGTCGTCATCCTGATGGCGGCGACCGAAACCTCGGTGATCGCCGGAATTATGACTTTTTTCGGCTACTGCGTGTTGCCCTTGTCTATACTTTTTTACCTCGCCGGGGCTGGACGGCGGCGCCGGCGTCGCGCTGAAGCATCAGTCCGCCCTCAGCAAGGCGCCGCCGACGCAGACGCGTCCATGCCATTTTTCACGGTCCCGGCTTATGCGCCGCTTGCCGACACCAGCGGCGCCCCGTCCGATTGCGATGCCGGCGCCGACGGTGGCTGCGGCGGCGGAGACTAACCAGTATTGATGGCGCCGACGGCGCCTACTTGAGCCAGATCAAACTCGCCTGGCGGCCAGTGACGCCGTCCCGGCGGTAGGAATAAAAGCGGTCGCGTTCCGTGGCGGTGCAGTGGATGCCGCCGGCAATGCTCGTCACCCCATCCCGTTCGAGCATCAGGCGCGCCAGCGCGAACATGTCGGCCAGGTATTTCGAAGCCTGGTCGGGATGGCGCCGGAAGGCGAAGCCGATATCCACGCCGGGCAGCGCCTGCGCGAAACTGTCGAACACGTCCTGTCCGACCTCGAAAGCCATCGGCCCGATCGCCGGCCCCATCCAGGCGGTGATCTCCCCTGCCCCGGCGGCGCGCATGGCGCGCACCGTTTCCCGCAACACGCCGCCGGCAAGGCCGCGCCAGCCCGCATGGGCCGCGCCCACCACACGCCCGTCCTGGTCGGCGAACAGCACCGGCAGGCAGTCGGCCGTGAGGATCGCGCACACCACGCCGCGGCCGGTCGCGATGCTGGCGTCGCCCACCCTGACGGGCTGGTCCGCGCCGACTGTCGCGGCATCGACCACGCCGTTGCCGTGCACCTGGGAGATCCAGGCTGGACGCCCCGGCAGCAGGGCCTGCAGGCGCGCGCGGTTCTCGGCCACGGCCGCGGGATCGTCGCCCACGTGCAGGCCGAGGTTCAGCCCGCCGCCGCCGCGGCCGTCGTCATACGGCCCGACCGACACGCCGCCGGCGCGCGTGGTGGCCAGGGCGCCGATATTGGCCGGCAGCGCCGGCCAGTCCGGCATGACCAGGTCGGCGGCGTCCATCAGGCCGCTTCCGGCTCGTCGATGCCGGCGCGCGCGATCAGTTCGGCGAAGTCCTCGGCCAGCGGCACCACCCATTCGCAGTGTTCGCCGGTGGCCGGGTGCACCAGGCCCAGGCGGCGCGCCTGCAGCGCCTGGCGGTGGAACACCGGGCTCAGGTGGGTCTTGCCGTAGACCGAGTCGCCGACCAGGCCGAAGCCGATCGACAGCATGTGCACGCGGATCTGGTGGGTGCGGCCGGTCTCGAGCGAGCAGCGCACCAGGCTGACCGGACGGCGGTCGAGCATGCCGCTGGCGACGCGCTCGTAGTGCGTGATGGCCGGCTTGGCGCCCAGGCCGGTCGAGACCGCCATCTTGACGCGGTCCTTGGGGTGGCGCCCCATCGGCGCGTTGATGGTGCCCGACAGGTTGGGCGTGCCCCACACCAGGGCGAAGTACTCGCGCTTGACGCTGCGCGCCTGCAGCTGGCGCACCAGGTCGGTCTGGGCCGCCAGGGTCTTGCCGACGACCATCAGGCCGCTGGTGTCCTTGTCCAGGCGGTGCACGATGCCGGCGCGCGGCACGGACGCCAGTTGCGGCGCATGGTGCAGCAGGCCGTTGAGCAGCGTGCCCGACCAGTTGCCGGCGCCGGGGTGCACGACCAGGCCGGCCGGCTTGTTGATGACGAGGATGTGCTCGTCCTCATGGACGATGTTCAGGGCGATCGCTTCCGGGGCGAAGGCGGTGTCCTCCGGCGCCGGCTGCGGTTCGACGACGACCGTCTCGTCGCCGTAGGCGGTGTCCTTGCCGCGCGCCGGCTTGCCGTCGACCAGCACGTGGCCCTGGTCGAACCAGAGCTGCAGCCGGCTGCGCGAAAACTGCGGCACCAGGCCGGCCACGACCTTGTCGAGGCGCTGGCCGCAGGCCTGCGCGTCCAGGCGCAGGGTGATCGGGCTCAGGTCGATGCCGCTCGCGGCAAGGGGAAACTCGGCAACGATATCGTCGTCGAAGTCGGAGTCCAGGGGTAATTCCGCCGAATTCGGCGCAGGAGTTAATATCACGTCAGTCCCATCGGCTATAATCAGCCGTTCGTTGAATCTCGGTAAAACTTTTCTGCAAAAAGCTATGCAAAAAAAATTGTTGGTGGTGCTTGCTACGAGTGCCTTGTTGGGCCTGTCCGGCTGCGGCATGTTGCCGGGAAAGACAGACGCCACCCAAAATCAATCAGCGGAGAAATTATACGCTGAGGCACGCGAAGAGATGGCCGGCGGCCACTACGAAGCAGCGATCACGCTGTTCCGACGCCTCGAATCGAACTATCCCTTCGGCACCTATGCCGCCCAGGCGCAGATGGAAATCGCCTACGCCCACTACAAGGCGCAGGACCAGGCCGAGGCCCTGGCGGCGGTCGAACGCTTCATCAAGCTGCACCCGAACCATCCCCAGGTCGACTACATGTACTACCTGCGCGGCCTGGTCAACTTCAACGACCAGATCGGCTTCATGAGCGTGCTCTACTCGCAGGATCCGTCCGAGCGCGATCCGCGCGCGACCCGCGAAGCCTTCGCCGCCTTCAAGGCCCTGGTCGACCGCTTCCCGAACAGCAAATATGCGCCGGACTCGATCGCGCGCATGAACTACCTGATCAATGCGATGGCCGCCTACGAAGTCCACGTGGCGAACTACTACTACCGCCGCGGCGCCTACCTGGCCGCCGTGAACCGCGCCCAGAACGCGGTGTCGGACTACAGCGAATCGCCGTCGCGCGAGGAAGCGCTGTTCATCATGATCCGTTCCTACGACAAGCTCGGCATGTTCGACCTGCGCGACGACACCCAGCGCGTGTTCCTGCTGAACTACCCGAACAGCCGCTTCATGAACCCGAACGCCAGCGGCGACGCGCCATGGTGGCAGTTCTGGGCCAAGTCGGGCGCCAAGCCGGCGCCGAAGGACGTCACCGCCACGCGGTGATGTCCGTAGGGTGGGCGCCCTGTGCCCACGCGTGAACGGTGAACATTGTTAGCGGCGCAAATGCACATCAATGTTACCGTTCTCAGCATTCCCCGACGCCTGACTTGTTGACCAGGTGCCGCGCTAACGAATTGCCGTGAACACCGCCAACGATATTCGTCGTTCCGCGTGGGCACGGGGTGCCCACCCTACGTCCCTCCGCTTTACGCCTCGACTTTCCGCCGGAACACCCAGTTGCGCTCGCCCGATTCGGACGGAACAAAGGCATAGCCGTCGACGTCGAAGGCCTTCAGCGCTTCCGGATCGGTAATGCCCTTCTCGATCGCATAGCGCGCCATCATGCCCCGGGCGCGCTTGGCGAAGAAGGAGATGATCTTGTACTTGCCGTTCTTCCAGTCCTCGAACACCGGCGTGATCACCGGCGCGTCCAGCAGCTTGGGCTTGACCGACTTGAAGTACTCTTCCGAGGCCAGGTTGACCAGGGCAACCGACTGCGTCTTCGCCAGCTCGGCGTTGAGCGCGCGGGTGATGGTCTCGCCCCAGAAGGTGTAGAGGTCCTTGCCGCCGGGATTGGCCAGCTTCGTGCCCATCTCGAGGCGGTACGGGTGGATCAGGTCGAGCGGACGCAGCAGGCCGTACAGGCCCGACAGGATACGCAGGCGGGACTGGGCAAAGGCGATGGCCTGCGCATCCAGGCTGCGCGCGTCCAGGCCGGCATACACGTCGCCATTGAAGGCCATCACGGCCTGGTAACCTTCGCCGTGGTCCGCCGTCCAGCTCGCATAGCGCGCCACGTTCAGCACCGAGAGGCTGTCGGAAATGTGCATCAGGTCGCCGACCTGGCCAGGCGACAGGTCGCGCAGCACGCCGATGAGCTGGGCGGCGCGGTCGATGAAGTCGGGGAGCGTGTGTTCCCGGGTCGGGGACGGGGTGTCGAGGTCGAGGGACTTGGCAGGCGATAATACAATCAGCATCGTAAACGTAAAAGCAATTAAGTTCCTATATGATACCTGCTTCCGCACAACGCATCGTTCTCGACACCAACGTTTGCCTGGATCTGTTCGTCTTTCACGACAAGCGCTGGGACCTGCTCCTGCAGGCGCTCGAGGCCGGCGAAGTCCAGGCCCTCACCCGCGCCGACTGCCGCGACGAATACCGCACGGTGCTGCACTACCCGCACCTGCCGCTCGACGAGGCCGCGCGCCAGCAGGCGGCCGAGCGCTTCGACGCCCTGATCGCCGTGGTAGCCCCGGACAGCAAGCCGGTCCGTCTGCCGGTCTGCACCGACCGCGACGACCAGAAATTTCTCGAAATCGCGCGCGATGCCGGCGCCCAGATCCTGGTCACCAAGGACAAGGCCCTGTTGAAACTCGGCCGCAAGACCCTGCAGGCCGGCCTGTTCCGCATCATGCTGCCGGAGGCGTGGACCAAGGCGCAGCTTGCCGGCGCAGTACAATAATTACACCGCAACCCTTTCTTCGACCATGAGCACCCCAGCACTGCAATCGCGCCTGCCGGCCGTCGGCACGACGGTTTTCTCCACGATGTCGGCCCTCGCCGCCGAGCACGGCGCCGTCAATCTCGGCCAGGGCTTCCCCGACTTCGGTTGCGACCCGCGCCTGCTCGACCATGTGACCGAGGCCATGCGCGCCGGCCACAACCAGTATCCATTGATGAGCGGCGTGCCGGCCCTGCGCGAGGCGATCGCCGCCAAGATCGGCCGGCTCTACGGACGCGGCTACGACGCCAACCTGGAAATCACCGTGACCGCCGGCGCCACCCAGGCGCTGACCACGGCCATCCTCTGCTGCGTGCATCCGGGCGAGGAAGCGATCGTCATCGAGCCGGCCTACGACAGCTATGCGCCGGCGATCGCGCTGGCCGGCGGCGTCATGGTGCCGGTGACGATGGAACTCGACGGGCAAGGCTACAGCGTGCCCTGGGACAAGGTGGCCGCCGCGGTGAGCCCGCGCACCCGTCTCATCGTCATCAATTCGCCGCACAACCCGACCGGCGCCATCCTGCGCCGCGCCGACCTGGAACGCCTGGCCGCGATCGTCGACGGCACCGGCATCCTGATCCTGTCCGACGAAGTCTACGAACACATGGTGTACGACGGCCAGCGCCACGAATCGGTGGCCAGCCACCCGGTGCTGGCCGAGCGCGCCTTCGTGGTCTCGAGCTTCGGCAAGACCTACCACGTGACCGGCTGGAAGGTCGGCTACGTGGCGGCGCCGGCAGTGCTCGCGGCGGAGTTCCGCAAGGTCCACCAGTACAACGTGTTCACCGTGAACACGCCCATGCAGCACGGCCTCGCCCGCTACATGGCCGATCCCGCGCCTTACCTCGAGCTGCCCGGCTTCTACCAGAAAAAGCGCGACCTGTTCCGCGCCGGCCTGGCGGAAAGCCGCTTCGAACTGCTGCCGGCCGACGGCACCTATTTCCAGTGCGTGCGCTACGACGCCGTATCAAGCCTGCCCGAGACCGAGTTCGCGCGCTGGCTGACGGTCGAGTGCAAGGTCGCGGCCATCCCCGTCTCCCCCTTCTACAGCCAGCCGAAGGAGTCAAGCATCGTGCGTTTCTGCTTCGCCAAGCAGGACGAGACCTTGCGCCTGGCGCTCGAACGGCTGGCGCGAATCTGAATTATCCATTCTGGATCAATACCGTATTGCGCGGCTTGCGCACAGGGGGGGAATATAATCCTTCACCAATAACGGCAGGCCTGCGCCTGCCGGTTCGTTTTCTCATTTCTTTATCGCGCCGGCACGCGAATGGAATGCGAAGGGATGCGTTATATCGGTCCGCGGCTCAATCTCATCCTTTATCTACCCAGCATTGCTTATTCCATTTGCAGCGTTCTTTATTCACCTTGAATAAATGCGCTCCGAATAGCCTGGGCCGCTTCCTGGAAATTCGCAACGCTTGCCTTCCCGCTCCCTCCGCGCCTGCTCCTACATAGGGGGAAACGGTAGAGATATCGGCCCGATCCGGCTCAGGTTAGTGCGCATCAACCATCAGCATGTCGCCACCAATATATCTATTTCCGCTTGGCACCAATAACAGCAATGAGCCATTCCGCGCACGCCTCTTCCATTGCACATATTACAAGTCAAGTATAGAATCGCGGCAACCTGCCATTCTCATTCCGCGCATAAAACAAAAGGGATCGGATAAAAGGCCAAAGGCCGGTTTGCGCATCGACGCTACCGGATCAATCCAGAAATACGCAGTATGTACTTTTCATTTTGACGATCCATGAAAATCAATACGCTACGCGTTCTTGCCGCCCTTGTTCCCTTATGCCTTCCGCTAGCCGCTTGCAAGAAGGACCCACCGCCGGCCGGGGCAGGCGCAGCGCAGACAGTCGCGCAGACGGAAGGCGCCACATCAGCTTCCGTCACCGCCCCGGCAACCGGAGACAGCACCCATGCCGGCGCGGCAGGCGCACCCGCTGTACCGACAAAGCCGTTCGATTTCAACACCGTGCCCGAGGCCAGCGGCGCCATCCCGCCCTTCCCCTATGTAACCTACCCGGCCGACCTGCACGAGGGCTTCCAGTTCACTCACGAAGTGCCGATGGACCGGGTCTATGTCATCCTCGGCGACCAGCTGCACCCCGTCGAAGGGCGTGTCGCCACGCGCACTTTCTCCCACAGCGATGCCAAGATGTCGGCGCTTGAGGTACGCCGCAATTACGAGAACGCCCTGCGCGAGATGGGTGCGGTCAAGGTGAATACCGTCGGCTTCGACGACAAGAAGGTGATTGCGGCCAGCGGCGGCGACGACTACGTGCTGCGTACGAAGATGCTGCTGGTGCCGGACGTCACGATGGCTTATGACGTGTACCTGGCGCGCAAGGGCGCCGCGCGTCATTGGCTTGTGCTGATGAGCGACGACAGCAGGACCAGCCTGCTGGCCATCGAGGAAAAGCCTTTCGTCCAGACCATCGGCTACACGGGCGAAGGCGGCGCAACAATCCCCGTGACGGCGAGCGGTACGCCACCCGTGGCGCCGCAGCCGGTCGACGTGAACGCCGTGCCGGTCAGCACGGCGGCCTTGCCGCCCTTCCCCTACCTCGCCTATCCACCGGGCCTGCACGAAGGCTTCCAGTGGACCAGGCAGGCCAACTTCGACGCCGTCGGCATCATCGTGGGCAAGGAATTGCGCACGGTCGAGGGCCGGGTCGAGACGCGCCGTTTCGCACATAGCGATGCCAAGATGTCGCAAATGGCGGTGCGGCGCAACTACGAGGCCGCGATCAAGGGCATGGGCGGCGTCAAGGTCAACGCGGTCGGCCACGAGGACGAGGCCCTGATCGCCGCGAACACGAACCAGAACGTGGACGAGTACAAGCTGCGCCATGACAAGCTGCGGGTGCCGGAGCAGACCATGTCTTACGACAGCTACCTGGTGCGCACACCCGAGAAGAACATCTGGCTGGTACTGATGTCCAACGAAAGCGCTACCAGCCTGATCGCGGTCGAGGAAAAGGCGATGCAGCAGCGCGTCTCGCTCGTCACCGCCGACACCATGCGCAAGGAACTGGCCGACAAGGGCAAGATCGCGCTCTACATCAACTTCGATACCGACAAGGCCGACATCCGCGCCGACGGCAAGCCGACCGTCGACGAAATCGCCAAGCTGCTGAAGAACGACGGCGGCCTGAAACTGGCGATCGAGGGGCATACCGACGACAGCGGCAACGCGGCGCGCAACCAGGCGCTGTCGCGCCAGCGCGCCGAGGCGGTGGTGCAGTACCTGGTCAAGGGCGGCATTGATGCCGGCCGCCTTCGCGCGGCCGGGCACGGCGCCGCCCGACCGCTGGCCGACAACAAGGACGAAGCCGGCCGCGCGAAGAACCGCAGGGTCGAGCTGGTCCGGATCTGAGGCCGGCGCCGCGCGGGACGATCATCCGGCCCATCGCGCCCGCGTGGCGCGGTGGGCCGCTTATCGTGCCAGCTGCCCGATCCTGCGCTCGACGAAACCCTGCAATTCCTGCGACAGGGCGCCGCTGTCGCGGGCTTTCCTGAAGGCGTCCAGCGCCTCGGCATGGCGCTTCTCGGCCTGCAGCGAGATCCCCAGGCCCATCCACCACACCGCGTTGTTCGGTACGCTGCGCAGTGCAGCCTGGTATTGCTCGGCCGCTTCACGGTGCCGGCCCTGGCGTTGCAGGGCGCCGGCCAGGAAGCCGTGGTATTCGCCATTGCCCGCCGCGTAAGGCAGGGTGCGCAGCAGGGTCTCGATGCCGCTGCCGCCGCGCTCGATCTGCAGGCGCGCCAGCAGCATCGCCAGCGCCGGCTGGCGCGCGTCCAGGGCCAGCGCCTGCTGCAGCTCGGCCATCGCCTCGTCGTTGCGCCTGTTCTCGATCAGGAGGCCCACCAGGGTCTGGCGCGCGGTGTCGTGTTTCGGATTGAGCCGCAGCGTGGCCTGCAGGCCGGCGATGGCCTCGCCGACGCGCCCGTCCTGCAGGCTGGCGAGGGCGCGGCGGTAGCCGTTGTCGGCGCGCTGGAGCACGGTTTCGCTGCGCCCCTGGGCCGGGACCGCGGGACGCGCATCGACCTCCCCCTGGACCTCGTCCCGACCCTGGCCTGCCTCGCCCCGGAAGGCGCCGGCGGCGTCTTCCTTGCGCTTGAGCGCGGCGACCCAGGCCGCGTCGGCACGGGCCTTTTGCGCGGCGCTGTCCTTCTCGGCGCGCAAGCGGCGTTCGGCATGCGCGCGCTCGCCCGGCGGCAAGGCGGCGATTCTCGTCTCTTCGGCGGCCCAGCGCCGGGCCAGGCGCTCCTGCTCGGCGCGGGCACGCGCGCTGGCGACCGCCCAGGTGGTGGCGGCGCCGGCCGGCGCCGCAGGCGCAGCGGCGGGCGTGTCGCGGACCGCGTGCGGCGCCGGAACCGGGGCGACGTTCTTCGCCGCGGCCGGCGCGGCGGACGCGGCGCGCGGCGGCGCCGCTTGCTCGGGCGCGGGCGCGGCAGCCGGCGCCGGGGCCTCCTGCACGGGCGCGGGCGTTTCCGCCGGCGCCGGCGCGGGCGCCCCTGCGGCCGGTGCGACCTCGGCCACGGTCACCGGCGCGGGCTCGGGCGCAGCGACCTGCGCAAGCTGGGGCGCCTGCGCCGGCGGCCGCGCATCGAAGGTCTTGCCTTTGATCGGCAACAGCACCCATGCGCTCACGCCCAGCGCCAGCGCCAGCAGCGCGGCGGTGATGGCCGCGATGCGGCGGCGCGGGCGGCCCGATGCGCCGGACGGCACCGGCTTGACCTCGAGCGGCACGTCCCCCGTGCGCGCATTGCCGCGCGCATCGAGGTCCTGCAACATTTTATTAATCAGGCTCATCGTACGAAGGTCCAGGCAAGTCCGGCCATCCCGGCAAGCACGCTTGCGCCCGCAAGCCATGGCCAGCGGCGGCGTTTGATGGCGATGGTATCGCGTGCGGCCGCCGCCACGTGGGCCGCGCACACCTCCTGGCGGCCCTGCCCGTAGCACAGCATCAGCGCCTTGTGCGCGAGGATGTTCACCAGGCGCGGGATGCCGCCGCTGGCGCGGTACAGGCGGGCGATCGCGCGGCGCGAGAACATGCGCGCGCCGTTGTAGCCCGCCACCCGCAGGCGGTGCGCGAGGTAGTAGTCCAGGTCGTCCCGGCCGAGCGGGCCGAGATGATAGTGGAAGGTGATGCGCTGGGCCAGCTGGCGGATCGCGTCGAGCTCCAGCTTGCGGTTCAGTTCGGGCTGGCCGAACAGGACGATCTGCAGCAGCTTGCGCTTTTCCGTCTCGAGATTGGTCAAGAGGCGCAGGGCCTCCATGGTCTCGACCGGCAGCGCCTGGGCCTCGTCGATGCACAGCAGCACACGCTTGCCCTGGCCGGCCAGCATCAGCAGGTGGTGGGTGATGGTTTTCAGGAGCTGGTGCTGGTCGACGTCGCGGTCCAGCATCAGCTCGAGCTCGTCGGCCAGGGCCAGCATCAGGGTGCGCGGCTCGAGGTAGGGATTCGGGATCCAGGCGGTGATGAAGTCCTCGCCCAGCGTCGCCATGAACTTGCGGCACAGCAGGGTCTTGCCGGTCCCGACTTCGCCGGTGATCTTGATGAAGCCTTCGCCATTGCGCGCAGCAATCAACAAGGTATTCAGCGCTTCCTGCGAGCGCGGGCTGCCGAAAAAGAAACTCGTGTCCGGCGTGATGCCGAACGGCAGCTCGCGCAGGCCGAAATGCGCTTCGTACATTACCTGCGCTCCAGGCTGCGCGGATCGAGCTGCTCGATGCGCCGCGTGGCGTCGAGCAGGTCCTGGTTCCAGTTGTTGGCGCTGTCGACGATGGTCGGCTTGATCAGCACCACCAGCTCGCGCTTCTGGTTGATCTTGTTCTTGTTGCGGAACAGCGCGCCCAGCACCGGCACCCTGCCCGCGCCCGGGAGCTGGCTGGTGTCGTCGGTCGAGGCCTGGCGCATCAGGCCGCCGATCGCCACCACCTGGCCATCCTGGCCGCGCACGATGCTGTCGAGTTCCGAGGTGCTCGACGCCGCCAGCGGCAGGGTCAGCGAGCCCGCCGAACCGAGATTGATGCCCTTGGTCACGGTGCTCACCTGGCTCACCGAGGGATGCACGTGCAGCAGGATGTTGCCGCTGTCGTCGATCTGCGGGGTCACGTCCAGCACCACGCCCGAGAAGAAGGGCTGCAGGGTCACGCTCGGCGTGATGGTGTTGCCGGTCGCGGTGTTGTTGGTGGTCGTGGTCACGCCGGTCACGTAGAACTCGTCGGTGCCGATCTTCAGCACCGCCTTCTGGTTGTTGACCGCCGCGATGCGCGGGCTCGACAGGACGTGGACCGTGCCCTGCGACTCCAGGAAGGAAATCAGGGCCGCGAAGTTATTCGTCTGCACCGCCAGGCCGAACAGGGAGCCGGCCGCGTTGGCGGCATTCGACAGCGAGAAGCCGGTGCTGGCCGACAGGCCGGTGCCGTTGCTGATCACCGGCGGCTGGCCGCCCGTGTAGGGCAGCGGCGCCAGGCCGGTGCCCGGCGAGATCAGGCCGCCCGAGACCCGGTTCGGATGCGAGCTCTTGATCGAGGCGAACGAGGCCCAGTTGATGCCGCTCTGGAACTGGTCGTTCAGCTCGACCTCGAGGATCTTCGCTTCCAGGATCACCTGGCGGTCGACCGCGAGCTGGGTCGCCTTCAGGTAGGCGTCGACGTTGCGCAGCTCCTCGGGCATCGCGCGGATCACGAGCACGCCCGACTGCGGGCTCACCACCACGCTGCGCCCGCCCTGCTTCGAGCCGACGATGGCCTCGATGGCCTCGCGCAGGTCGGTCCAGAAGTCGTTGTCCGACATGGTGTTGACGTCGGTGCTCTGCAGCTGGCTGTTGCCCTGGCCGTAGGGATCGTTCGGGTTGTTCGGGTTGCCCTGGTTGTTGCCCGGGACCTGGTTGCCGACGCCCTGCCCCTGGTTGCCCTGCCCGTTATTGTTGTTGCCGGCGTTCGAGACCGAGGTCGAGGTCACGCGCAGGTTCGACGCGCCGCGGCGGCTGCCGACCAGGTAGTTCACGCGGAACATGCGGGTCTGCATGGTCAGCGGCCGGATCGTCACGCGGTTGCCTTCGATCTTGTAGTCGTAGCCGTACATCTCGCGGATCGCTTCCAGCGTTTCCTGCAGGGTGACGTCCTTCAGGTTGGCGCTGATGCTGCCGCTGACCTCCGGGTGCACCAGCATGTTGTAGCGCGTGCCGGCCACGATCGAGCGGAAGAACTGCTGCGCCGGCACGTTGTTGAAGGCGACGTTGAAGCGCTCGTCCAGCGCCGGACGGGCTTTCGGCAGCTCCTTCGCCAGCTGCGATGCCGACGGCAGCAGCGCGTCGGCGACCGGGTCGCTGGTCGGCTGGGGCGCGCTGGTGGCGGCGCTGGCGGTGGCGACTTCGCGCTTGATGGCGTCATAGGTCGCATGCGGCGGCGTGACCTGGCAGGCGCCAAGCAGTGCGGCGCCCGACAGGACGCTCGTTGAGAGTAGGTGTTTTCGCATCGTCATTGTTCTCGTCAGTCTCCGCGCAGGCGCTCGATCCCGCCGCCCGGCGGCGTCGGGCCGGCGGGAGCGTCCAGTTTCAGCACGCGCCGTTCGCGCCCGCGCACCAGTTCGACTTCGTTCGCCGTCATCCGCGTCACGCGCATGCCCCGGACCATCTCGCCCAGGCGCACCGTTTCGCCGTCGATCACGGCGACGTGGCGCCCGCCCGGCTGGCGCGAGATCAGCACCGATTGCAGTTTCGGCTCCGACGACGCCGGGGCCGCTGCCAATGCCGCGCGCCCGCCGGGGCCCTGCAGCATGGCGGCCGGCGGGCGGGTCGGGTCGCGCAGCGCCTGGGCGGCCGCCGGCAGGCAGCAGGCAAGCAGCAACAGGCTCACGACATGCGCGCTCTTCACGGCGGCCTTCTTCACAGCTTCATCCATTTGCGGTCCAGGCTCAGGGTGTAGAGCGTCAGCGTCAGGCGCGACGAGGGCCAGGTCTCGGCCTCGAGCTGGGCGCGGCCCCAGAACAGCTGGGTCGGCAGGCTCTCGAGCGCGGCCATGTAATCGATCATGTCGAGGTAATTGCCGCGCACGGTGATCTCCACGCCGTGACGATACAGCAGCTCGGCCGTGCCGGCCGTGGCGTTCGCGCCGGGGTCGGCGGGGGCGGCCCCCTGCCCCGCCGCCTGGCTTGCGGCCGCGCTGCCTGGCGCGGGCCCGGCCGCGCGCCGGCCCGCCTCCAGCACCGACTCGGCCGGCAAGGTGCGCACCGATACCAGGCTCAGGCGCCCGTTGGCGCGCAGGATGGAATCGAGCAGCGGCGCCATGCGCTCGGGCGCCACCAGGCCGTTCTGCATCGCGCGCAGCTGGATGCTCAGGTCCTCGGTTTCCTTGCGCAGCGCCGCCAGGCGTTCGCGCGCGGGCGCGTCCGGATCCTGCTGGGCCGCCTCGACCCGCGCGCGGATCTCGTTGTCGATGCCCTCGATGTTGTTGTTCTGCTGGCTGATCTGGGCGTTGAGCGCGTCCTGCCTGCGCAGCTGGGGCCCGAGCGCGAAGAAGTGCATCAGGAACACGATGGCCGCCGCGCTGGCCGCGAACACCAGGATGCGTTCGCGCAGCGTCAGGGCGTCGATGCGGGCCGCCAGTTTGATCCAACGTTCTTTCATGTGCGCGGCGCCTCGCTGTTCGATTGCAGGCTGAACTCGACATAGGGCGCCGCTGCCGCGTCGGCCGGCGCCTGGGCGCCCGCTGCCGTCGCTTTCGCGCCTTCCGAGATCGAGAGGCTGCCGAAGCCCTTGCCCTGCAGGACAGGCTCGCGCGTCAGGCGCGTGAGGTAGCCCGGCACGGCTTGCGCGTCGAGTGCGCGGCCGCGCACCTCGATGTCGTTGCCGGCGCCGTTGATGGACAGGCCCGTCAGCCACAGGCCGTCGGCGTGCTGGCGCGCCAGCGCGCGGAAGTATTCGGCATAGCCGCGGGTATTGCCCAGCTCTCCGCGCTGCAGCACGCCGGAGACTTCGCGCAGGGCGCCGAGCTGGCGTTCGGCCTCGAGCACTTCGGCGGCCAGCGCCGGGTCCTTCTGGCGCGCCGGGAATTCCGCCGTCACCGTTGCCAGGCGCGCCTGGCGCTGCTGCAGTTGCGCCGCGCCCGCGTCGGCCTGCCGCTGCAGCGACTTGACGCGCATGTCGCCGTAGGCCGCCATCCCGGCCACGCCCACCACCAGCACGGCAAGCGCCTGGGCCATGGTGCGGCTCGAGAAGATCTTCTTCTGCTGCAGGAAGATCGGGTTGAACAGGTTGATCTGCTGGCTCACAGCACCGTCTCCTCGTGGCGCAGGGCCGCGCCGAGCGGCACCAGGAAACGCTGCTGCACGGCCTTGTCGGCCAGCTCGGGCGCACGGCCGAAGTCGAACAGGGTCGCCAGGTCGAGGGTGTCGACCGGCATGTAGAGGTTGCTCGACAGGTAGTCCTCGAGGCCCTGGATGTTCGATGGCGCCAGCACCAGCTTGGCCACGCTGATGAAGGAGTATTGCCGTTCGAAGTTGTCGAGCGAACGCTGCAGCTCGAGCGTGATGCGGTCGAAAACGCTGTGCTTGCGCTCGTGGTCGGGCTCGAGCAGCTGCTCGGGTGCGATATCGATGCGCCGCGTGAGATAGAGCTCGCCCTTGTAGGACACGGTCAGCAGGCCGCCCTCTTCGCCGAAAGAAAGCATGGCCAGGCCGCGCCCTTCCGGCTCGACCATCGCCGCGATGTTTCGCTGCGCCATTTCGGGGATGTCGATCACGGACAGCTCGACCTTGGCCCCGCTGAACAGCTTCTGGCGCGCCTCGATGATGCTGTTGCGCGCCGCGATCGCGAACATCGAATGCTGGGCGCGCGTTACCGCACCCGCGTCGACCGGCAGGTCGAGCACGTCGATGGTGGCGTCGTCGATGTGAAAGTCCAGCATGTCCTTGAGGCGCCAGCGCACCGCCGTCTTCAGCTCGTCGGCCGCGACGTTGGGCGCGTCGACCGACAGGATCTGGTATTCGCCGGCGGCCAGCACCGTGCTGCAGCGGTAGGCGTTGGCATGCAGCTCACGCCCCAGCTTCTCCAGCAGCTCCGGTCCGACCTTGCCTGGATAGAACACCGCCTGCCGGACCTGGGGACGGATGTCGGGCGCGGTCTGCATGCTGACGGCGGCGATGCCGTCGCGCAGCAGGCTGATCGCCAGCCATCCTTCTCTCTTCTTTGCTCTTCTAAAAAAACGCATGCAGGTCCGGGGCAATGGGGGACAGCGGTAAGTACTGGCCGTAAAGGCTTGATTATATTCAAGTGCAACGGCAAAGCGATAAAAAAATGTTGCCGCTTTGCTCAGGCTGCCACAGGAATGCCATTGCTGGCCCGTCAATAGATTTCGCGTACATAGATCAGCGGGCTGCGCCGGGCGCCGAAACTGACGCGTCCGCGCGTGCTTGGCAGCCAGGACGGCAAGGCCATCTGGACCCCGACGCTGCCGGCGCCGACGGCTCCGGGCGCGGCCAGACGGAAGATGCCCCGGCCTTGCGTCAGCGAGATGCTCTGGTCGACCAAGGCCGCGACCTTGTCGCTGCAGCCGGCGCCCACGGCCAGGCTGCCCACGCAGTTGCTGAACAGGGCGCCACCGGCATTGATCGCCACGCCCTCGAGGCCGGTGTTGTTCAGCCAGTGCTGGCCGTTCCAGTACTGGGCCTGCAGTCCGACCGGCGTCGGCAGGTGGCCGACGCCCTGGGTATTCGCGACCTGCAGGCGCCCGTTCAGGATCAGGACGCCGTCGTCCGAGGAGGTCTCGGGGACCGCGTCGCGCCGCGAGGTGACGGTGTGGATGCCGCCTCCAGCCAGGTTTTCCTCCGAGGTGGCGCGCAGGTAGATGGCCTGCGGAACGGCCCAGGCGCGCACGGCGCCGGCGTTGGCATCGTACTTGTCCGCCAGCGCAAAGCTGGGCGCACCCTGCATCTTCGGCACATCGGCCTCATCCCGGCCGAGGGCCCCGTCCTCGAGCGTGCCGGCATCCTCGGCGCCGCCGCGCGCCGTCACCGCGCTCAGCGTGATGGGACGGCGCCAGCCACCAGCGTAGTTGCTCAGCGAGTCGCCGCCGGCGTTGAAGGCTTCGACCGTCACGCCGAAAGGCTGCCGGGAATAGGCGCCGCCGGCTACCTCGGCCGGGCAATTCATCGAAGGTTGGCAGGTAAAGGGGGCGTCGACGGCGGTATCGAAATAGGACGGATAGAAGCGGCCGACCGTCACGCGCCGGCCCATAACCGCGCCGGTGGTTAAATAATCGGCCAGGGACGGCACCAGGTTCAGGATGCCGACTTCGCTCCACGCGAAAGTACCGGTCAGCGCGCCGCTGGCCGCCGCCAGCTTCGACATCGTGTAGATGCCCTCGTTCTCCATCAGCTGCTGCGGGACATAGGTCACCGAGGGCGCCACCTTCTCGTTGCCGAAGTTCTGCGCGAAGCTCGTGCCGTCCGCCAGCAAGGCGCCGATTTCAAGCTGCAGGGTTTCGCCCGCCGCCGCGAAGCCCGGCCCTTCCGGGCCGGTGGCGCCGGGATTCTGCCTGCCTGCGGGATTCTTGATGCTTTTGAAGGCAATCGCGTAGGGCCGGGCCACGAAGGCGGAAGTCGAATTGGTCTTGCCGCCGGTGAGCAGGTTCAGCGCGATCGAGCCGACATCGGGATAGTTGAACGTCGAGTAGGCCGGCGCCGAGGCGGACGCGCTGTTGGCCGGGAACAGCATGTTGACCGCGCCCGACCACCCCTTGGCGCACGCCGGCAGCGTCAAGCCCGCGTAGCTTGCCCCGACCTTGCCCGCCGCCGGGTTATTGCAGCTCAGGCTGAACTGCATCGACACCTGGGTATCCTTGTTGCCGCTCAGGGCAACCGTCCTGGCGCCATTCACGGCAGTCACGTAGATGCGGGTGTTGGCGCCGCCCGTCACGTTCGCGGTATAGCGCGGGCAGTCGGTCGATCCGACCACCTTGTCTGCCTGGCAGGCCACGCTGGTAAACACATAATCGGCAATCGATGCCGGCGTACCCGAGGCGACCGCCTCGTCGACCGCGCGGTCGTTGTCCTTGTTGTTGTCCGCCGTCCCGGTCACCTGCGCGGTATTGGTCATGGTCCCGCCCTGGGTCACGCTGGCAATGATCGTCACCGGCGGTGCGCTCAGGTTCGGCCCCAGCGCCTTGCTGTAGGTGCAGGTCACGACCTGCCCGCTGGCCGAGCAGGTCCAGTTGACGCCGCTGGCCGAGACGAAGCTCATCCCGTTTGGCAGGGTGTCGGTGACGGTAATCGGCCCGGCCTCGGTGTAGGGGCCGTTGTTCGACACCACCAGGGTATAGCTGGCCTGCTGGCCGACCTGCAAGGGGCCGCCGCGCGACATCTCGATCGACAGGTCGGACACCGGCAGCGTCGGCACCACCAGGATCTCGGCATTGAGCAGCACCAGGTCCTGGCCGGTGCGGTAGGTCGTGGTCACGCTCGGCTCGTAGAAGATCCACTGCACCACTTCGGTATCGTAGGCGTCGAAGTCGACCCCGTAGGAGTTGAAGTCGCGGTTGATATTGCTGCGCGAGTTGAACTGGTTGCCGGCCGGGTTCATGTCGTCCGTCAGCTCCCTGCCCTCGAAGATCAGGCGCTCGCCGTCCCCCAGGAGCGTCGAGTCGCCTTCCCAGGTGATGTGCCCGACCCTGGCTTTCTCGCGGATGGGCCACCATGGTTTCGGCCAGCGGAAGTTGGTGGCGGTGAAGGTGATCTCGCCGTTCTGGACGTAGCGGAAGCCCTCGTAGAGGTTGAGCACGCGCTCCGGCTCGTTCGGGTGCGCGTACACCACCAGCAGCGAGAAGCCGCCCAGCACCGCCTGCGAAGCGCACCAGGGCCGCCCGGTCGAGACGGTCAGGCCCGAGAACCTGTAATTGCCCGCCCCCTTGGCCTTCACCGTCGCGGTGACGTCGGCCGCGCCGCCGAAATAGTTCATGCCGTTGCCGACGGTCGCCGAGGAATACCTGCGCGCGGCGGTGACCGCCTTGCCCTCGAAGCTGACGCTGTTGTCGGCCGGGCCGGAGCCGGCCCAGTACAGCTGGGCCGAGAGCACGGTGGCGCCGGCCGGCAGCGTCAGCTCGGCACTGCGGTTGCTGGTGGATGGCGCGACGGCGCAGGCGTCCACGGCGTTGCTGCGGGTGCGCAGCGTGACCTGGGTGCCGGTGAAGTTGACGCTGCCGTTGAAGCTCTTCCACAGGCTGATGGGGGTGTCGGCGTGGGCCGGCGCGCACAGGCCCAGCAGCGCCAGCGCCAGGAGCAGCACCGGGGCGCGCAGCAGCATGCCGCAAAGGGACATCATATCTGCACCTCGACCGCGCGCCGCACCTGGTCGGCGCCGTTCGGGTCCTGCAGGCAGGTGGCGCCGGCCGGCAGCGGTCCGGTGCAGGCCGTCGCGCGGATCCGGCGCCGGTCGAGGTTGACGGCGCCGTTCTGCGAGGCCGGCCCCGGGATCATCCAGCACTGCACGGTGACGACGAAGCCGGCCAGGCTCGAACGGGCATTCGCCGGCCCGGCGGGCAGCGCGAAATGGTCGGTTTGCGCGGCGCCGCCGCCCGCGCCCTCGGCCGCACAATAGCCCGTCGGGTTGGTCGCGCGCTGGAACAGGCCCCATTCGATACCGGCGCGCGCAGCCTGGTAGGCGCGCGCGCCCTGCTCGTCCAGCGCCGCCGACTGGCGCTGGGTGCCGAACAGGGTCACGAGGGCGACCGCCAGTCCGGCCAGCACGACGAGCAGGAAGATCGCGGTCACCAGGCCGGCGCCGCCAGCGCGCCGCTCGGGATAGGAAAACGGTTTTCGCTTCATGGCGTGTTGTCCACCTGGACCTGGTGCACCAGGCGCACCGCCGGCGCGGCCACGTTGCGCGTGCGCAGCGCGAGCGTCAGCAGCACCAGCGCCGCACGCCGCGCTTCCAGGTGCTCGCTGCGGAAAATCCCGTTGCAGTTGTCGACGCGCGCGGCCATCATCGCGACCCGGCCGCCCACCGGAGGCTGCGGCATGGCCGGTGTAATCTCGTAATTCGAATAGCGGCGCAGCATGAAGCCGCCGCCGGGCGCCGCTTCGCACTGGTAGGACACGGGCCCGGTCACGACCTGGAAGCGCTGGTCCGGAGACGCGCCCGGCACGGCCTGGCGGGCGAAGGGATTCGAGGCGAGCCGGATCACCGGCGCGCGTGCGCCCGCCGCTGCGCCGGCTTCGACGCGGGCCAGGGTCGGCCGTCCGGCTTCATAGGCGTCGGCGCCGGGCAGGCCGAGGTTGAAGACGGCGATGAAGTCGCCCGGGTCGATGCGCGCGGCCAGTTCGCCGACCACGTTGAACGTCAGGTCGGTCTGGTCGGTGAAGGACAGCGCGTCGCCGCCCGTGACCTCGTCCTCGACCGCGAGATAGCGCCCGCCGGTCCTGGTGAGCAGGAATTCGATCGCGCTGCCGGCGGCGTTCACGCGCACGCTGTTGGGCAGGGCCAGGCGGATGTCGCGCGCCATGCGGCGCAGCGCCAGGTCGGCCTCGTCGAGGGCTTCGGCGCGCGCGACGGTGTCGGCATAGCCCTGGATGGGCGCGCGGATGAAGACGGCGACGATGGCGCCGAGGATGCCGATGATGACGATCACCATGATCGTCTCGACCAGGGTGAAGCCGCTCCGGCGGGTAAAGGCGGAACTGCGCATCACTGGAATCCCGGGCGCGCGTAGCGCATGCGGTAGCCGTCGAGCACCACCGGCGCGTCGCCGCCGAAATCGACCCTGATCCGGATGCGCAGCACGTCGGTATTCGCGGGCGCATCGAGCGCATCGTTGAAGGCGCCGGCGCCGTTGACGGTGTCGGGAATGAGGGTGACGCTGGCGGTATAGCCGTTCAGGCCCATGGCCTGGCCGCTCACGTCGGCCAGCCGGTTGGCCGCGTTATTGAACGCGAAGGTGGCCGTGTTCGGCCGCGCCACGTAGTCGTTGACGTTGTCGAAGGGCCTGGGATTGGCCGGCTCCGGCGCGCCCTGCCCCCAGTTTTCGGGGACCGCGCACTGCGTCGGGTCGAGCTGGGTGTCGAAGTCGGCCGAACTTGGATCGCACAGCGTGAAGCCGGCCGAGCGCACTTCTTCCAGCAGCCCCTCGGCGATCATCAGGGCCTGCTTGCGGCGCAGCGGATCGGCGCTGTGGGCGGTGGTCAGGCGTATCACGGCGACGATGCCGGCCAGCGCGATCGACACGATGACGATGAACATGATCAGCTCGACCAGGGTGAGGCCGCGCTGGCGTCGCCTGGACGCGATGGCCTCAGAAAACATAGCCGGTCTCCGCGGCCATGGTGACAGTGTGCGCGCCGCCGCCGCCGGCGATGGTCACCGTCAGGGCGGCGGCCTGGTCGCTCGCGGCCGCGAGCGGCTGGCCAAGGGCATCGAAGCGGATCGTGGTGGGGTTGGCGTTGCCGTTGATGTTCGTGGTGACAGTCGCCGGACGGCCTTCGCACATCCAGTCGCGTACTCCGCAGGCGGTGCGGGTGGCGTCGGACCAGCTGTTTTCGCCGCCGGGCGCACGCACCCGGTTGGCCTCGAGGCAGGGATTCTGGTTGGCGAAACAGAGCGCGACGCGGTTCGGCGCCAGTTGGACGAACACGCTGCGGTTCTGGGCGATGGCGAGCTTCTGGCCGTAGCGCAGGATGGCGCGCAGCTGCTCGGCGGCGGTGGCGGCGTCGTAGACCGTGCGGTCGAAGAAGCGGGTCATCGCCACCGCCGAGACAATGCCGACGAGGACGATGACGAGGATGAGCTCCACCATGGTGAAACCACGGTGGCGGGAAGCCAGGCGGCGGCCGGATGCGCGATCGAAGATGATGTGCAAGCCTGCCACCTGGCCCTGCCGGGATTACTGGCAGTTCGCGGCGGTCGCGTTGGCGCCCAGGACGGCGGTCGGGGCCGTGTTGGCTGCGGTTGCCGGAGTGTAGGTCACGAAGCAGTTGCCCTGCGCGGCGGCGGAGATGCCGTTCGGGATGATGCGCAGGGTGTTGTCGGCTTGCAGGGCGGCGGTGTAGTCGCCCGCCAGGCCGGCGGCCTGCATGAAGGCGTTGGTCGCGCTCACGCTGGTGCTGCCGACGTTGGCGTTGCCGATTGCCGGGTAGCCCGAGGTTTCGTTCATCGAGATCAGCACGCCTTCGACGTTCTGGGTGGCGGCCGGGGTCACCAGGAAACGGCCGTGGGTCATGGCCGAGGTCGCGGAGAGCGCGCCGCGGGCGGCGTTCAGGCTGGCGACGCGGGCGTCGCCGCTCAGGTTCGAGAAGCGCGGCAGTGCGGTCGCAGCCAGGATGCCGAGGATGACGATCACGACGATCAGTTCGATCAGGGTGAAGCCGCCTTGGGCCGATTTGATGCTCTTGTTCATTACTTTTTCTCCGATTGAATGGGCGCGGAACAAAACCGCATGGTTCGCTTAAACCGCTTACTTGCCAGCTTGGTTGCTAGCTGCTTGCTCGCCTACCTGCTGCTGGCGACCGTCTGGTCTTCGACTTCTTCCAGTACCAGGCCTTCGGTGACCCTGTTCCGTCCATCTGCTTCGACCGGCCTGGGCACGCGCAACAATTCTACCTTGAACCTAAGAAATTTCGGTGTCTCAGCAGAAAAACTTTTAGGCGAAGCGAGGAGGTAAACCAGGGTCCTGGCTGACTTGTCGAAGTACCAATTCCCCCTCGGAAGTTCGGCTTCCCGGGGCGAATAGTACTCGCCGAGGTAGTTTTCCGGCCGCCGGACCAGCCAATCCATGGGATTTTGATGTGCAACCGCCAACAAACCATCCTCGCCGCCGCTTGCGACAGCCCGCGCCGAGTGCACGGCCAGGGCCGTACGCAGGGAACTGATGAGTTGTTTGGCCGCAACGACCTCGGATTCGCCCGCATACGCCACCAGGCGGTTGAGCAGCACCCCGGCGAGCACGCCGAGCACGACGGCGCCCACGGCCAGCTCGAACAGCGCGAAGCCGCGCGCGGCGGGACCGGGGCGCGCCTTCATTGCCGGTGCAGGGCCGCCTGGCCGAGATCCCAGATCGGCAGGAAGATGCCGAGCGCCATCACCAGCACCATCACGCCGAGGAAGACGATCAGGATGGGCTCGATCTGGGCGGACAGGGTCTTCAGTTCGTAATCGACTTCGCGCTCGTACATCAGCGCGATCTCGTCCATCAGGTCGTCGAGCGAACCGGTCTCCTCGCCCACCGCGATCATCTGCAGCACGATGGGCGTGAAGACGTTGGCGGCGGTCGAGGTGCGCAGGATGCTCTCGCCGCGCTCGACGCCGTCGCGCATCTGCTCGATGCGCGCGGCCAGGTAGGCGTTGTCGGCGGTCTGCGACACCACGGTCAGCGCCTGCACCATCGGCACGCCGCTGCGCATCGACAGCGCGAAGCTGCGCGCGAAGCGCGACATGGTCGACTTGTGGATGATCTTGCCGGCGATCGGCAGGCGCAATTTGTAGCGGTCCCAGTTGTAGCGTCCCTTGCTCGTCCCGACCCAGGAACGAAAGCCGAGGAAGCCGCCGACCGTCGCCGCCAGCAGCAGCGGCCAGTAGTCGAGCGTGAAGCGCGAGGACGCCATCAGGATGCGCGTCATCAGCGGCAGTTCCGTGTGCAGGCTCTGGAACACCTTGGCGAACTGGGGGATGACGAACATGTTCACCACCGTCATCGCCACCACCATCGCAACGATCACGAAGCTCGGATAGCGCAGCGCCGCCTTCACGCGGTCGCGCATGTCGCGGTCGAATTCGATGTGGTCGAACAGGCGCAGGAAAATCTCTTCCAGGCGCCCGGTCATCTCGCCCACGCGCACCATCGACAGGTAGAAGGTCGAGAAGGCTTCCGGGTGGCGCCGCATGGCGCTGGACAGTTCGCGTCCCGAGTCGAGCGACTCGCGCAGGTCCTTGATGACGCGCCCGAAAGCCGGACTGGTGCTCGATTCCTGCAGGCCGCCCAGGCCGCGCATGATCGGCACGCCGGATTTGAGCAGGGTGTGCATCTGGCGGCTGAACAGCTGCACGTCCATCGACTTCACCGGCTTCTCGCGCACGCGCTCCCACCAGCTCCGTGCGTCGCCGCTGCCGCTGGTCTTGCGCGTGGTCGGCAGGATCTCGACGGGCGTGACGCCGGTGCCGAACAGCTGGTCGGCCACGGCGCCGGCGTCGAGCCCCTCCAGGACCCCTTGCATCAGTTCGCCGCGCGCATTGCGGCCCTTGTAGGCAAAGAACGGCAATTAATCCTCGAACTGGTTACTGATGCGCATCGCTTCGGCGATGGTCGTGCGGCCCTGCACCGCCAGCTGCACGCCATGGCGGCGCAGGGTCTCGCCGGCCATCTCGGCCTGCGCGACCTTCAGGAAGTGCGAAGGGTCCGGGTGGTTCGCCGCATCGGTGACGGCGCGCGTCATCTCCAGCAGTTCGTAGACGCCGGTGCGGCCGCGGTAGCCGGTGCCGTTGCAATGCGAGCAGCCCTTCCCGTGGAAGAAGGAGCTGGTCTCCGCGTGCTCGCCCAGCTCGGCGCGCAGCCAGGTGCGCTCGTGCGGGGTCGGCGCGTAGGGCGTGCTGCAGCTTTCGCAGATCACGCGCACCAGGCGCTGGGCCAGCACGGCCTGCAGCGACCCGCCCACCATGTAGCGCGGCACGCCCATGTCCATCAGGCGCAGCGGGGTCGAGGCGGCGTCGTTGGTGTGCAGGGTCGAGAGCACCAGGTGGCCGGTCATGGCGGCGCGCAGGCCGATCTGGGCGGTTTCCTGGTCGCGCATCTCGCCCACCAGCACGATGTCCGGGTCCTGGCGCAGGGCCGAGCGCAGCACGCGGGCGAAAGAGAGCTCGATCTTCTCGTTGACCTGGACCTGGTTGATGCCCTGCAGGCGGTACTCGACCGGGTCCTCGACCGTGATCAGCTTCTTCTCGACCGAATTCAGTTCGGCCAGGGCGCTGTACAGGGTGGTGGTCTTGCCGGAACCGGTGGGTCCGGTCACCAGCACCAGGCCGTTCGGGCGCTGGACGATGGCGCGGAAGCGCTCGAGCATCTTGCGCGGCATGCCGATCGATTCCAGGCGCAGGGTATTGCCGGCCTGGTTCAGGAGTCGCATGACGACCGACTCGCCGTACTGGGTCGGCATGGTCGAGATACGCACGTCGATGCGCTGGTTCTTGACCTTGACGGCGAAGCGGCCGTCCTGGGGCAGGCGCTTTTCCGAAATGTCCAGGTCGGCCATGAGCTTCAGGCGCAGCGCCAGCGGCGTGGCGACCTTGATGTCGGCCTCGGTCTGCAGGTGCAGCACGCCGTCGATGCGGAAACGGATCTGCAGCCGCCCCTCCTGGGGCTCGATGTGGATGTCGGAGGCGCGCACCTGGGCCGCGTCGTCGAACACCGACTGCAGCAGCTTGACCACGGGCGCCTCTTCCAGCCCCGGATTGGCGGTCATGGCGCCGAAGTCGACGAAGGCGTCCGCCACGTCGGCCTCGACCTCGCGCGCGAAGTCGGTGATCTCCCCGGTGCGGCGGTAGATGCGGTCGATCGTGTGCAGCACCTCGGTCTCGTTCACCACCGCCAGCTCCACGCCTTTTTTCAGCAGGCGCGCGATCTCGTCGTAGGCAAACAGGTCGGTGGGGTCGGACACGCCGACCAGCACGCTCTCGCGGCGGTCTTCCAGCACCAGCGCGCGGAAGCGCCGCGCCGCCGTTTCCGGCAGCAGGCGCACCAGCTGGTCGCTGATGTTGTAGAACTTGAGGTTGATGTAAGGGATGTTCAGCTGGCGCGCCAGCGCGCTCGAGATCTGTTCCTCGGTCACGAAGCCGTTCTCGACGAACACCCGGCCGAGCTTGCGTCCGGTGCGCTTCTGGTCGGCCAGGGCCTGGTTCAGCTGCTCTTCGGAGAGCAGCTTTTGTTGGATCAGCACTTCGCCGAGTCGGATTTTTTCCGGCCTTGCCATGATTCCCTTAAGAATGATCTGGAATGGGAAGATATTCTAAGGCAGAACCGGGCCATATTTACCGCTGGAATTTATTTCTGTGGCCGGGATGCCGCGCTCGGCAGTGGGATGCGTGTAAGATAAACAAGAGCTGGACGGGCCGAGAGGTTCTCGTAGGGTGGGCACGCCGTGCCCACGCGTTACGTGCGCATGCTTGCACCGCTGGCCGTGATTGCTCGCTCGCGACGTCGAGCGAAGCCTTTTACCCGTGTATTGATCGCTTGCGTTCCGAGCGATGCTTCGCTGCAGCTGACTGCGGTTCCGTGCGTCACGCGTGGGCACAGCGTGCCCACCCTACGGTTGCCGCTATCGTCCGATTCAATTTTCGTGAGGTTGTAGATGCCTGAACAAGCTCCAACACGCCGCCGCGTCTTCCTGATGCGCCACGGCAGCGTAACCTACTTCGACGCCGCCGGCAAACCGGTCCTGCCCGAGCAGGTGCCGCTCAACGAAGAGGGCCGCGCCCAGGCCGATGCCGCCGGCGCCGCCTTTGCCGCCGCCGGCATCCGTTTCGACCGCGTCATCGTTTCCGGCCTGCCGCGCACCGTCGAGACCGCCACCCGGGTGCTCGCCGCCAGCGGCCAGCAGATCGATCTCGACACCTGGCCCGAGCTGCACGAGATCCGTGGCGGGCGCCTGTCCACCATTCCGACCGCCGAACTGAAACGCGCCTTCACCGGCGCCTTCGAAGGCCTGGTCGATCCCGAACAGCGTTTCCTCGGCGGCGAATCGGTCGGCGAGATGATGGACCGGGTGCACCCGGCCATTGCAAAGCTGCGCGCCGATCCCGGCTGGGACACCGTGCTGCTGGTCCTGCACGGCGGCGTCAACTGCGCCATCCTGTCGCTGGCCCTGACCGGACAGCGCCTCTTCCTCGGCGGCCTGGCCCAGACCGCGGGCTGCATCAATGCCCTCGACGTCGGCCAGGACCCGGCCGACTGGGTGGTGCGCTTCGTCAATTACGTGCCCCCTGCCCCGCTGCAGCAGGGCGCGCGCAGCACCACGATGGAACAACTGTTCGAGCAATACAAAAGGTCGCGCTGACGGCGCCCCTGAGGCCCCTCGATTCGCCTGGCAAAACGACCGAAAAAATAGCCGAAACAAATAGCACGGTCGTGCATTTCATCGGCTACAATCACTCGACAACAACACAGGAGGAGACGCCAGTGTACGAAGAAATGATGGGCACCAAACCGGTGTCCGAGGCCCAGAAATTCGATGTCGAGGCGCTTGCCGCCTGGCTGCGGGAACATGCACCTGAGTTCCCGTCCGGCCCGCTCGAGGTCGAGCAGTTCAAGGGCGGACAATCGAACCCGACCTTCAGGCTGCGCGCCGGCGGCCAGCAGTACGTGCTGCGCACCAAGCCGGGCCCGGCGGCCAAGCTGCTGCCGTCCGCCCATGCGATCGACCGCGAGTTCCGCGTGATGCAGGCCCTGCACGGCGCCGGCTTCCCGGTCCCGCGCCAGATCGTGCTGTGCAGCGACGAATCGGTCATCGGCCGCGCCTTCTTCCTGATGGAATGCGTCGAAGGCCGCGTGCTGTGGGAGCAGTCGCTGCCCGGCATGACTCCGAGCGGGCGCGGCGCCATCTACGACGAGATGAACCGCGTGATCGCCCAGCTGCACACGATCGACTACGCCGCCATTGGCCTGGCCGATTATGGCAAGCCGGGCAATTATTTTGCCCGCCAGATCGAGCGCTGGACCAAGCAGTACCAGGCCTCCGCGACCGAGACCATCGAGGCCATGGACCGCCTGATCGAATGGCTGCCGAAGAACATCCCGCCGGGCGAGGACACGTCCATCGTGCACGGCGACTTCCGCCTGGATAACATCATCTTCCACCCGACCGAGCCACGCATCCTTGCCGTGCTCGACTGGGAGCTGTCGACCCTGGGCCATCCTCTCGCGGACTTTTCCTACCACTGCATGTCCTGGCACATCCCGCCGGGCAAGTTCCGCGGCATCGCCGGCCTGGACCTGGCCGCGCTGGGCATTCCGGACCAGGAAGAATACGTGCGCCGCTACTGCGAGCGCACCGGCAAGACCATCCGCCCCGAGGATTTCAACTTCTACCTCGCCTACAACATGTTCCGCCTCGCCGGCATCATGCAGGGCATCATGAAGCGCTATGTCGACGGCACCGCCTCGAGCGCGCAGGCGCTGCAGAACGGCAAAGCCGCCCGTCCCATGGCCGAGATGGCCTGGCAATTCGCGAACCGCTAAGGTCGAATCACAACAGGAGAGAGACAATGGATTTCGAGTATTCCGACCGTTGCAAGGAACTGCAGGCGCGCCTGATCGCCTTCATGGACGAGCACATCTATCCGAACGAAAAAGCCTTCAAGGAAGAAGTCGACCGCAACGGCGCCAGCGGCGACCGCTGGATCCCGACCGAACTCATCGAGCGCCTGAAGCCGCTGGCGCGCGAACAGGGCCTGTGGAATTTGTTCCTGCCGAAGTCCCAGCGCGCGCCCGAGGGCCTGTCCAACCTCGACTATGCCCCGCTGTGCGAGATCATGGGCCGCGTGTCCTGGGCGCCCGAGGTCTTCAACTGCTCGGCGCCGGACACCGGCAACATGGAAACCCTGGAGCGCTACGCGAGCGAGGAGCACAAGACGCGCTGGCTCGAGCCCCTGCTGCGCGGCGAGATCCGCTCGGCCTTCGCCATGACCGAGCCCGACGTGGCCTCGTCGGACGCGACCAACATCGCCACCCGCATCGAGCGTGATGGAGAGGAATACGTCATCAACGGCCACAAGTGGTGGATCTCGGGCGCCGGGGACCCGCGCTGCCAGATCTTCATCGTCATGGGCAAGACCGATCCGAACGCGGCCCGCCACCAGCAGCAGTCGATGATCCTGGTGCCCGCCGACACGCCCGGCATCACCATCAAGCGCCCGCTGCCGGTGTTCGGCTACGACGACGCCCCGCACGGCCACTGCGAGATCCTGTTCGAGAACGTGCGCGTCCCAAGCGCCAACATGCTGCTGGGCGAAGGGCGCGGCTTCGAGATCGCCCAGGGCCGCCTGGGACCGGGCCGCATCCACCACTGCATGCGCGCCATCGGCGTGGCCGAGCGCGCGCTGGAGCTGATGTGCAAGCGCCTGGACAGCCGGGTCGCCTTCGGCCGCAAGATTTCCGAACAGGGCGTCTGGCGCGAGCGCATCGCCGAAGCGCGCATCCGCATCGACACCGCGCGCCTCTTGACCCTGAAAACGGCCTACATGATGGACACCGTCGGCAACAAGAAGGCCCAGGCCGAGATCGCAATGATCAAGGTGCTGGCGCCCACGGTGGCCCAGCAGGTGCTGGACTGGGCGATCCAGGCCCACGGCGCCGGCGGCGTGTCGGACGACTTCCCGCTCGCCTACCAGTGGGCCGGCAACCGCACCCTGCGCCTGGCCGACGGCCCGGACGAGGTGCACCGCAACGCGATCGCCAAGCTGGAGCTTGCCAAATACGCATGAGCTGTTGCTGAGCATCTACACCTCGGGCGGGATGGCGGCCTTCGTGCTGTCCCCCGCCGCCCGGGTCGGCTACCATGACGGCAAGCGGCAGACCAGGCCGCGCCGACCCGGATCTTCTCCTTGCCTCTGTTCCACCGTTTTTCCCTTCCTTCGATCCGTTCGAAGCTCTTCGTCCTCGTCCTCGCCAGCGTGCTGCCGATCGTGTTCGGCTACATCGCCTTCGTGCGCGACGCCGGCCAGCGCGAGCGCGAGCACGTCGCGCGCGATGCCGCGACGGTGGCGCGCGCCCTGGTCGCCGCCCTCGACCGCGAGCTCGAGAGCGCCGAGTCGGCCGCGCGCGTGGCGGCCGCCTGGCCCACGCTCGATGCGGGCAGCCTCGCCCAGTTCCACGCGCACGCGCGCGAACTGCTGCGCCCCGAATTCCCGGCCCACGCCTTCGTCCTCACGGGCAGGAACGGCCAGCCGCTGCTGAGCACCCGCGTGCCCTTCGGCACGTACCTGCCGCCGGCCGCCAACCTCGAGTCGGTCCAGAAGGTCTTTCAACGGGGCGACGCCGTCACCTCCGGCCTGTATGCGCCCGGCCCCGGCCAGGCGCCGGTGGTCTCGGCCGACGTGCCGGTATGGCGCAACGGCGCGGTCGCCTATGTACTGTCGGCCGAGCTGCGGCCGCGCCGCATCGCCGACCTGCTCGGGACCCAGCAGCTCCCGCCGGGCTGGGTGGCCGAAGTCTTCGACAACCACGGCCTGGTGGTCGCGCGCAACATCGACCAGACCCGCCACCAGGGCGGGCGCATGAATGCGGCGCTGCTGGCGGCGCTGGAAGCGAGCCCGGAAGGCGCGGTCACCCTGGCCGGCCAGGCGGGCGAGCCGGACTGGTATTCGGTGTACTCGCACTCGGACCAGCATGGCTGGACCGTCGCCGTCACCTATCCCGAGGACGCCGCGCGCGAGCTGCTCGGGCACACGCTGCCGGCCACGGTGGCCGGCTCGGCCGCCCTGCTCGGCCTCAGCCTGCTGCTGGCCTGGGGCATCGGCGGGACCATCGCACGCTCGGTGCGCCAGTTGAGCGAACCGGCGGCCGCGCTCGGACGCGGCGAGCCGCTGCGCCTGGTCCAGCCCGGGATCCGCGAAGCGGCGGTGGTGGCCGACGCGCTACGCCAGGTCGAGGGCGAGCTGCTGCGTTACCGCTCGCACCTGGAAGCGCTGGTGGCCGACCGCACGGCCGAACTGGAACGCCTGCACGCGCGCGTGGAGACCGTGTACGCCACGGCGCCGGTCGGCCTGTGCTTCGTCGACCATGACCTGCGCTTCGTGATGATCAACGACTACCTGGCGGCGATGAACGCGGTCCCGGCCCAGGATCACCTCGGCCGCACCCTGCCCGAGCTGCTGGGCGAGGTCGGGGCCGGCTTCGAGGAAGCCTACCGCCGCGTGCGCGACACCGGCCGCCCGCTGCGCGACATCGAGACCACCGGCGCGGTGCCGGCCGCGCCCGGCGTGATGCGCTCCTGGCTGTCGAGCTATTACCCGGTGTTCGGTCCGGCGCGCGAACTGGTCGGCATCAACGCGGTCGTGATCGACATCACCGACCGCAAGCGCCTGGAGCAGCAGAACCGGGACAACGAGGAAATGTTCCGGGTGCTGTTCGAGGCCTCGGGCGATGCCCTGGCCCTGCTCGCCTACAACGCCAACTACGTCAGCGCGAATCCGGCCGCGGCCGCCCTGTTCGGCTACGACGACGTCGAGGAGTTCCTCGCGCTCACCCCGTCCGCCGCTTCGCCCGAGTTCCAGCCCAACGGGCGCCGCTCGGAGGAAATGGCCACCGAGCTGATGCGCCAGGCACTGGACGCCGGCGGCGCCCAGTTCGAATGGGTGCACCGGCGCCGCGACGGCAGTAACTTCCACGCCGACATCAAGCTGACCCGCCTCGACATCGGCGGGCGCGGCATGATGCAAGTGACCATCCGCGACATCAGCGCGCGGGTGGCGGCCGACGCCGCCCTGCGCGCCAGCGGCGCCCAGTTGCGCCAGCGCGAGCGCTTCATCCGCACCGTCACCGACAACCTGCCCGCCCTGGTGAGCTACTGGGACGCCGACGGCAAGCTGCGCTTCGCCAACCGTCCCTGCCTGGCATGGATAGGCAAGTCCGAGCAGGACGCCATCGGGCGCAGCGCCGAGGAACTCATTCCGCCCGAGTACAACGCCCGCTTCGCCCCCTATTTCGCGGGCGTGCTGGCCGGCGCGCCGCAGCGCTTCGAATGCGAGCTGCCGCCGCGAGAGGGAACGCTCGCTTCGCCAACCGGCGGGCCGGGTGGCGAAGCGATCCACGTCTGGGGCAGCTACCTGCCCGATATCGACCGCGACGGCCAGGTGCGCGGCGCCTACAAGCTGCACATGAACGTGACCGACCTGAAGCGCACCGAGGGCCGGCTGGTGCAGGCCCTGCGCGAAGCCGAGGAGGCCAACCGCGCCAAGAGCGAGTTCCTCGGCAATATGAGCCACGAGATCCGCACGCCCATGAACGCCATCATGGGCCTGGCGCGCCTGCTCGAGGAAGCGCCGCTGGGACGGCGCGAGCGCTCCCACGTGGCCCACATGAAGGCGGCCTCGAAGTCGCTGCTCGGCATCCTCAGCGACCTGCTCGACTATTCGAAGATCGAGGCCGGCCAGCTCGCCCTCGAGCGCGTGCCCTTCCGCCTGGACGACACCCTGCGCAGCATCGCCATCCTGAGCAGTCCGGCGGCCTGGGCCAAGGGCCTGGAGCCGGTGTTCGCGGTCGCACCAGGCGTGCCGGAAGCCCTGCTGGGCGACCCGCTGCGCCTGGAGCAGGTCCTCCTGAACCTGGTCGGCAACGCGGTCAAGTTCACCGAGCGCGGCGAAGTCGTGCTGGCCGTCGAGGTCGCGGCGCGCACCGAACAGGGCGTGCGCCTGCGCTTCGCCGTGCGCGACACCGGCATCGGCATCGCGCCCGAGATGCGCGAACGCATGTTCGAACCCTTCTCGCAGGGCGACAGCTCGACCAGCCGCAAGTACGGCGGCGCCGGCCTGGGCCTGTCGATCGCGCGCCGCCTGGTCGGGCTGATGGGCGGCGAACTCGGCGTCGACAGCGCGCCGGATGCCGGCTCGACCTTCCACGCCGAGCTCGAGTTCGGGGTCGCCGAAGCGGCCGCGCCGGCGGGCCGGGAGCGCCTGCGGGTGCTGGTGGTGGACGACAACGCGAGCGCCGCCGCGGCCCTGCGCGACACCCTGGCCGGCTTCGGCTGGGACGTCGCCTGCGCTGCCGGCGGCGTCGAGGCGCTGGCCCTGCTGCGCGAAGCGCCGCGCTTCGACCTGGCGTTCGTCGACGCCGACATGCCGGAACCCGACGGCCTGGCGGTGCTGGCCTACGCGCGCGCCGACGGCGCGATCGGCTTGCCGCCCACTGCCCTGCTGGCGGCCGACCCGGAAAAGGAACGCCTGGCGGCGCTGGCCGGCGACCTGGCGCAGGGCGCCGTCCTCGGCAAGCCCTTCACCCGCGCCACCCTGCGCGAAACCTTGGCCGAACTGCGCGTGGCCGATCTGCGCGGCGGCGCGCACCAGGCGCCGGCCCCGCAGGCCGCGCTGGCGGCGCGCCTGGCCGGCCTGCGCATGCTGGTGGTGGAAGACAACCCGATCAACCAGGAAGTGGCGAACTACGTGCTGGCGCATGCCGGCGCCACGGTCGACCTTGCCGCCAACGGCCGCATCGCCCTGTCCATGCTGGCCGAGCCCGACGCGCGTTACGACGCGGTGCTGATGGACTTGCAGATGCCGGTCATGAACGGCTTCGAGGCCAGCGCGGCGATCCGTGCGGCGGGCTGGACCACCCTGCCGATCATCGCCATGAGCGCCAACGCGATGCTCGAAGACCGCCAGCGCGCCCTCGCCGCCGGCATGGACGAGCACCTGGCCAAGCCGATCGACGTCGACGAGCTGGTCGCCACCATCGCGCGGATCACCGGCGCCGGCCAGGGCGGGCGCCGCGCCGCCGCCGAGGCGCCGCCGGCGGCGGCGAGCCTGCCCATCCTGCCGGGCATCGACCTGAAGACGACCCTGCCGCGCTTCGGCGGCAGCTACCCGGCCTTCGCCTCCGTGTTCCGGCGCTTCGCCCTGACCCAGGCGCAGGCCGTGGACGAGATCCGCGCCTGGCTGGCCCAGGGCGACCGCGCGGCCGCGGCCCGGCTCGCGCACCGGCTGCGCGGCGTCGCGGCCAACCTGGGCGCGAACGAGGTGGCGGCCCAGGCCCTGCAGCTGGAAGAGGCCTTGCGCGGCGCCGACGCGGCCCACCTGGCGCTGCGCCTGGCCGACCTCGACGCCGCCATGGCGCAGGTGGTGGACGCCATGCACGAACTCGGGCCGGCCGAGCCGGGGGACGCGGCCGTGCAGACGGGGGAAGGCGTGCGCACGGACGCGTTGGCAGGCTTGCTGGAATTGCTCCAGAATAACAACATGAAAGCAATGACCGCCTACGAAGCCCTGCGCCCCGCCCTGGCCGGCATGCTCGAGGCCGGCGAGGCGGCCGCCCTGCAGGAGGCGGTCGGCACGCTGCGTTTCGAACAGGCGGCTGGCCTCGTGCGGGCTATACTGGAAGCGAAGGGAGACTCATGAGCTGGACCGACATGGCCCTGAACGGCCGCATCCTGGTCGTCGACGACGCGATGGAAAACATCCAGATCCTGCACGGCGCCCTGCAGGACGAGCACGAGGTGCTGTTCGCGCTCGACGGCGCGAAGGCCCTCGAGCTGGCGCGCGCCCAGCGTCCCGACCTCATCCTGCTCGACGCCGTCATGCCCGGCATCGACGGCTACGGCGTGCTCGCCGAGCTGCGCGGCTCGGCCGACACCTGGGATATCCCGGTCATTTTCGTGACCGCCCTGAAAAGCCCCGAGGACGAGACGCGCGCCCTGGACGCCGGCGCGGCCGACTTCATCAGCAAGCCGGT
Source organism: Pseudomonadota bacterium (assembly GCA_040755875.1). Classification (GTDB taxonomy): domain Bacteria; phylum Pseudomonadota; class Gammaproteobacteria; order Burkholderiales; family Burkholderiaceae_D; genus Telluria. The sequence continues at coordinate 311,602 of JBFLZJ010000006.1, forward strand.
CAACGCGGCGGTGGTGCGTGCGCGCGTGCGCACCCAGCTGACGGTCAAGCGCCAGGCCGACGCCCTGCGCGCGATGACGCTGACCGACAGCCTGACGGGCGCGGCGAACCGGCGCGCCTTCACCGAGCGCATCGAGGCCGAGTGGCGGCGCTGCGCGCGCGCCCAGCTGCCGCTGGCGCTGATCCTGGCCGACGTCGACCACTTCAAGATGTACAACGATTATTACGGCCACCAGGCCGGCGACGTCTGCCTGGAACAGGTGACGCGGGCCATGCAGCGCACGGCAGGCCGCGCCCAGGACATGGTGGCGCGCTACGGCGGCGAGGAATTTGCGATCCTGCTGCCCCAGCTCGACTCCGCCGGCGCCGAAGGCGTGGCGCGCCGCCTGCTGGCCGAACTGGCCCAGCTCGCGATCCCGCACGCCGCCTCGCCCACGGCCCCGGTGCTGACCGCCAGCATGGGCATTGCCGCCGTGGTGCCGGTCAGCGCCCAGCCCAGCGCCCTACTCATCCGCGCCGCCGACGCCGCGCTGTACCGGGCCAAGGCGGATGGGCGCAACTGCTACCGGGTGGCGGCCGCCCTGAGCTGACACCCGATCATTGATTACGTATCACTTCAGCTCGGTCGAGCTATTGTCCGGTCGTGGCGCTGGTGCCGGCCTCGTTTTGATAAGTGGAGGACGGACCGGCTGTTCCGGTGGAACCGGACGCTCCCGGAGAAAGCGGCACCGCACCTGGCAATGTGCCGCTTCCTGTCGCGCCGCTTCCGATGGCAACACCAATATTCGGCGTGGTCGCTGTCAACGCGGATGAGCCCGGCATGACGGCATCTTCGCCAAGTTTCTTCTTGATGAGTTCCTTGGCCATTTTCGTAATCGCGGGACAAGGAGCGCTATATCGGGCGACGTCCCAGAAGCCGTCTTTCAGGGCGAAAACGCTGGCGGTATCGTTTCTTTTTTTGGCAGCATCAATTCTGGCGTACACGCGTGTCGTAATCTTGGTAGCGATCGCGCAGTCGATCCTGGATGGCTGAGCCTGCGCGGGCTGCAAAGTCAATAGAAGTATTGCTGTTACGGATATGCTCGCCAGACCGATGGACCAGGAACCTCTGCTCATGTCTTGTCCTCCGCAGGAATAACGCCGGACTCCTCTTCCAATAGTTCATGGAGTGGAGTGAGGTCCTCATTGCTCTGGCTTTGCACGGGTCCCACCTGCGTTCCGCCAGGGGGTTGATAGGTGTGCGTGCCGCGTGCGAATAAAGCACACACGATCACCACAGCGCCAATGACGACCGCCACAATGCCTGGGGACTGGGTAGCTAGAGCGGCTTTTGCAGTGCCGTATTCTTTTTGAGCAAGCTCCGCATTGACGGTACTGACGTTTTGATGAGCGAAAAACGATACCGCGAGGCCGACAAACGCAATTGCGCCCCCGATCAGAATGGCTAGAAGGCGAAACAAGCTAACAGTGACGAGCGTAATCCCGGCGAAGACAAACGCGTTATCGCCATCCTTTGTTTGCAGCAGCAGAAGAATTTGCCAGAGCGTGAATATGACGACACAGAATAACGCGGCGATGACAGTAAGAAGACCGCGGCTGCAACCGGTCCAGATGCGCTGCTGCCATTGCGGCAACCCATCGGGACTTGAATGGAAGGGCTCATTTATCGGGGAAATGGCAGTGCGAATGGGCGACGCACCCACCGACCCGGTATCAGAACGCGTGGCTCCGGAAACGCCGTCTTGCACTACGTCTCGAGCGTGCAGGTCGAGGTCGGCCATGGCTTCCCTACGTCTTATTGAATGAGGATTAACCAGATTTCATTTGACAGTCTAGTACCGGCCGACGCGGCCGGTAAACCACCGGTTTTCATGTGTTGTCATTCAACGACAAGCTTCCCGGCTGGGAGGACGGTGCCGCGGCTGGATGCGTTTCAGAAGCAGGAGCAAGAACGTAATCCGGTTGAGCAGGCGGAGCGCCCATGCTGGTCCACGCCTGCTCCTGTCGCGATTCAGACCGGGGCTTGCGCCGGCCGGCGCCGGAACATCGCCATGCCGTCGATCGTGCAGACCGCTTCGCCGCGCTGGTTGGTCGCGGTCCACTTCGACCAGACCACGCCGCGGTCCGGCTTGGAGGTCGAGGCCTTGACCTCCTTCGTCAGGTGGCGCAGCGACAACGTGTCGCCGGCGCGCACCGGCTGCAGCCAGCGCACGCCGTCCAGGCCGGGCGAGCCCATGCTCGAGTTCGCGCACGGCATGCCGTCCACGACCATCCGCATGATCATCGCGCAGGTGTGCCAGCCGCTGGCGATGACGCCGCCATAGATCGATTTCGCGGCCGCTTCCTTGTCGATGTGGAAGGGCTGGGGGTCGAACTGGGTGGCGAAGGCGATGATCTCGTCCTCGCTCACGGTGCGCTTGCCCAGGTCGAACTCCTGGCCGGGCACGAAGTCCTCAAAATACCAGTCGCGGCTCATGCTGCCACTCCTTCCCTGAATCCCGGCTGGGCGATGAAGCGCGCCAGGTGGTGGTCGGCGTCGCCCAGCGTCAGTTCGATCGTCGCCAGGCGCTTGAAGTAGTGCGCGGCCGGCAGTTCGTCGGTCACGCCCATGCCGCCGTGCAGTTGCACCGCCTGCTGGCCGATGAAGCGCGCAGCCTGGTTGATGCGGTACTTCGCGGCCGAGACCGCGCGCCGGCGCTCGGCCGCATCCTGCGAGCCGAGCTTGACCGCAGCCAGCATGGCCATCGAACGCGCCTGCTCCAGGTGGATGTACATGTCGGCCATGCGGTGCTGCAGGGCCTGGAACTTGCCGATCGGCGCGCCGAACTGCTGGCGCGTCTTCAGGTATTCCAGGGTGGCCTCGAAGATCGCTTCCATCGCGCCCAGCGCCTCGGCGCAGACCAGGGCCACGCCGTAGTCGAGGGCGGAGTCCAGGATATGCCAACCGGCCCCGGCCGCGCCGACCAGGGCGGTCGCGTCGACGCGCACATTGTCGAACACGACGTCGGCGGCGCGCATGCCGTCGAGGGTGCGGTAGCCGGTGATGCGCACGCCTTGCGCGTCGGCCGGGACCACGAACAGGCTGATGCCCTCCTCGGCGCGCTGCTCGCCTGTCGAGCGCGCCGAGACCACCAGCATGCCGGCCTGGGCGCCGTGCAGCACCACTTTCTTCTCGCCGCGCAGGACGAAACCGTCACCAATGCTTTCGGCGCGGGTGGCGATGTCGCGCATATCGTGGCGCGACTGGCGCTCGCCCAGGGCGCAGGCAAGCTTGAGCTCGCCCGTGGCGACCCGTTCGAGCAGTTGCGGATGCAGCCCGCCCAGGCGCAGGAACTCGGCGCCGAGCACGGTTGCGAGATAGGGCTCGACCACCAGGCCGCGGCCCAGCTCGCGCATCACCACGAACATGTCGACGGCCGTGCCCGAGAAGCCGCCCTGCTCTTCCGGCACCGGCAGCGCCGTCATGCCCAGTTCCGTCAGGGTGGCCCAGGCCTCGTTCGAGACGCCTGCTTCCGAGTGGACGATGGCGCGGCGCGCCTCGAAACCGTAATCGCGGCCGATCCAGCGCTTGAGCGCATCGGCGAACTGGAGCTGCTCAGGGTTGAAATTGAAGTCCATGCCCTCTCCTCACAGACCCAGGATCATCTGGGTGATGATGTTGCGTTGAATCTCGTTCGAGCCGCCGTAGATGGAGGTCTTGCGATAATTGAAGTAGTAGGAAGCCAGCGGCGCCGCGTCGTCGTCGTCGAACACGCTGTGTTCGCTGGCGCCTTCGAGGTAGGCCGGGTCGAAAGGCAGCGCCATCGGGCCGACCGCTTCGACCATCAGCTCGGTCAGGGCCTGCTGGATGTCGGTGCCGCGCACCTTCAGCACCGAGGCTTCGGGGCCGGGGGCCTTGTCGGCCTTGGCCAGCACGCGCAGCACCGTCATTTCCAGGGCCATCAGTTCGATCTCGAGGTTCGCGAGCTTTGCGGCGAACAGCGGATCGTCGATCAGGGGCTTGCCGTTCTTGGTCTCGCGCGCGGCCAGGCCCTTGAGGAAGGCCAGTTCGCGCTTGGAACGGCCTACCGCGGCAATGCCGGTGCGCTCGTGGCCGAGCAGGTACTTGGCGTAGGTCCAGCCGCGGTTTTCCTGGCCGACCAGGTTCGCCACCGGCACCCGCACGTTGTCGAAGAAGACTTCGTTCACCTCGTGGTCTTCGTCGAGCATGATGATGGGGCGCACCGTGATGCCGGGCGAGTGCATGTCGATCAGGAGGAAGGAGATGCCTTCCTGCTTGCGCACGCCGGTATCGGTGCGCACCAGGCAGAAGATCATGTCGGCGTGCTGGGCCAGGGTGGTCCAGGTCTTCTGGCCGTTGACGATGTAGTGGTCGCCCTCATCGTCCTTGCCTCGGACGGCGGTTGTTTTCAGCGAAGCCAGGTCGGAGCCGGCGCCCGGCTCGGAATAGCCCTGGCACCACCAGTCCTCGCAGGACAGGATGCGCGGCAGGTAATAGGCTTTCTGTTCGGGGCTGCCGAAGGCCATGATCACTGGCGCCACCATGCTCACGCCGAAGGGCAGGATCTGCGGCGTGCCCGCCAGCGCGCATTCTTCGTCGAAGATGTGGCGCTGCACCGGCGTCCAGCCGGGGCCGCCGAATTCGACTGGCCAGCCAGGCGCCACCCAACCTTTTGCAGCCAGAATCTTGTGCCAGCGTACGCTGTCTTCCTTGCTCAGGCGCAGGTGGCTGCGCACCTTGTGCTGCAGGTCCGGCGGCAGGTTCTCGGCCAGGAAGGCCCTTACCTCGTCGCGGAAGGCCAGGTCTTCGTCCGTATAGTTCAGGTCCATACTGTCTCCTTGTTATCGTCGCACGGGCTTGCCCCAAAAAAGCACGACCGTTCACAAGGAATTGTACCTGAAAAGCCTGGCGACTTATCAAATAAAAAAGGGTGGCAAGCCCGTCAAGGCCTGCCACCCCGGAGGGCAAAAAAGCCGCCCGATTACTTCGCGCGACGGCGACGCAGTGCGCCAACGCCCATTGCGCCGGCCAGCAGCAGAGCGATGCTCGACGGCTCAGGAACTTCTGCGGCTTCCGGTGCGGTGACGCCCGGGGTAGCAGCGACCGGCGGGACCACGGCCGGAGCCGGAGCCTGCACAGCATTGCCTGGGGCAGCCGAAGCCGAAACGCCGGCGACGCCGGTGACGGCCCAGCCGGTCAGGGTGCCCGGGTGGACATGGGCGGTTTGTGCTTGGGCTGCACCGGCGGTAACGAGCAGTGCTGCAATGACGAGGTGACGTACTGACATGATTGCTCCTTCTTAATGAGAGTGGCTTTACTGTGATAAATATGTCAACAGCAAGATCATGCTATCACAACATTAAAAAAGGGCTGTTCCAATTGAATTCGATTCCAAAAGGAAAGAAAGCTTCCTACAAGAAGCTTTCTTATTGGAATTTCTTTCCTTTTGGAATGTTCGCTACCGCACGTTTTGAGAGCGATCCGAGCGCATGTTTTGCGCCCGGTCGCAAGCGGGCCGGACTACCCGCGCGACGGCACTGGCCCCTGAAAAAAAGAAAGCTCCCAAACTGGGAGCTTCCTAGTAGGTTCTTGCTCTGGAATGGACGCTGGCGGATGTTTCGGCACACCGCCAGCGCCTGTCATCAGGGCTTGGCCGAGCTCATGTAAGGCATTACGCGCGAGGCCATGCGGGTATCGAGCTTGAGCATGCCGGCCTCGTCGGCCAGGATGTGGGCGGCCTCCTGCAGCAGCACGTCCTTGGCGTCCTTGGCGGCCTTCTCGGCGGCCAGCTCGGCCGACAGCGCACGCTCGTCCGCCTGCAGGCCGTCGTCCTGCTGCGGGCTGTTGCGCGCGGCGACCACGGTCTTCACCGGCTTGGTCGGCACCGGCACCTTGCTGCGCGCTTCCTTGCCGCCCGGCGCGGCCGCCGGCTCGTCCGTATTCGCGCCCTTGCCGCCGGCCAGGCGCGCCTCGCGCGCTTTGGCGCGGGCATCCTGGGCATCGCGCTCCTTGCGGCGCACGGTTTCGTTCAGCGAGATCGCATTTTCCTTACGAATCCGCATGACTTCGGCGATGTCCTCGCGCAGGTCCAGGAAGTCCTTGTCCTTTGCAATGCGCGCCTCGTGGCGTTTTTGCAACGGATCGACCAGTTCCTTCAGATTACCCAGCGGGACATAGGTGGCCGGCTTGATCGAGACCCAGGGCAGCGCATTGCTGAACGAGGACTCGCCGAAGTTCTCGACATCCGACAGCACCGGCAGCTTGATGTCGGGCGTGACGCCGCGCAGCTGGGTGGTGCCGCCGTTGATGCGGAAGAACTGGGCGATTGTCATCTTCAGTTCGCCGTAGCGCACTTTCTCGGACTGCGAGAAGCGGTCCAGGTCGAGCAGGGTCTGCACGGTGCCCTTGCCGAAGCTCGGCTCGCCGATCACGAGGCCGCGGCCGTAATCCTGGATGGCGGCGGCGAAAATCTCCGAGGCCGATGCCGAACCACGGTTGATCAGGACGCCCATCGGGCCGTCCCAGGCCAGGCCCGGCTTGGTGTCGGCCTCGACTTCGACGCGGCCTTCCGCGGTGCGCTGCTGCACCACCGGGCCCTTGTCGATGAACAGGCCGGTCAGCTCGACCGCCTCGACCAGCGAACCGCCGCCGTTGTTGCGCAGGTCGACCAGCACGTTGTCGACCTTGTCCTTCTTCAGTTCGCCCAGGATGCGCTCGACGTCGCGGGTGGCGCTCTTGAAGTCCTTGTCGCCCTTGCGGCGCGCTTCGAAGTCCTGGTAGAAGGTCGGCAGCGAAATCACGCCGATGCGGCGCGTGACGCCATTGTCCTTGACCTCGATGATGGACTTCTTGGCGGACTGCTCTTCCATGCTGATCTTCTTGCGCACCATCGAGACGGTGACGTGCTTGGCGTCGACGCCGGCGTCGCCCGGGATCACGTCCAGGCGCACGGTCGAGCCTTTCTCGCCGCGGATCAGCTGGACCACGTCATCGATGCGCCAGCCGAGCACGTCGGTGAACGGGCCATTGCCCTGGGCCACGCCGACGACGCGGTCGCCGACCTTCAGCTTGCCGGATTTATCGGCCGGGCTGCCCGGCACGATCTCGCGGATGATGGTGTAGTCGTCGCGCGTCTGCAGCACGGCGCCGATGCCTTCGAGCGACAGGCGCATCGCGATGTCGAAGTTGTCGGCCGAGCGCGGGCCGAGGTAGTTGGTGTGCGGCTCGATCGCGGTGGCGTACGCGTTCATGAACATCTGGAACACGTCTTCGTTGTTGAGCTTTTGCAGGCGCGAGATATAGCCGGCGTAGCGCTTGTCCAGCGTTTCGCGGATCGCCTTCTCGTCCTTGCCGGCGAGCTTCAGGCGCAGCCAGTCGTTCTTGACGCGCTTGCGCCAGAGGTCGCGCACTTCGTCCTCGTTCTTGGCCCAGGGGGCCTTTTCGCGGTCGAGCTGCAGGGTTTCGTCGACGCTGAAATCGAACTTCGTCTTGAGCAGGCTGCGCGCATAGTTCATGCGGTCGTTGAAGCGCTGCTGGTAGAGGTTGAAGATGGCGAAGGGCACCGCCAGCTCTTCGTTGTTGATCGCGTCGTCGAACTTGGTGCGCATCGGCGCGAAGCGGTCGATGTCGGCCTGCGTGAAGTAGAGCTTTTCGCTGTCGAGCGATTCGAAGTAGTTGTCGAAGATTTTCTCCGACATCGCATCGTCCAGCGGCATCGCCTTGTAGTGGTAGCGCGCCAGCACGCGCGAGGCCCACAGCGCTGCCTGGGTCTGGGCCGCGACCGGCTTCATCTGGGTGGAGGCGACTTTCTCGGGCTGTGCGGTCACCGCATGCGTGGACATGGCGAAGGCCAGCGCAATCATCAACATCTGCTTCTTCATTTATGCGTTCTCCGAACGTGTACTGTGGTGTCTGCCGGCGGCGCGCGGATACCACCGGTATCCGGGTCGCGCAGACCATTCTACAGGATAGCGCAAAGATGCAGAGCCGGGCGACAGGGGGCTCCGTCCCTTTAAGGTTGGCTTAAGCGGGGGTGGACAGCTTGTCCAGTGCATCAATGAAACGAAAAAGGCAGGCGGGCGCCTTCGAGCGCCGCGCCTGCCTCCGCCGCCCCGGCAGGAAGACCTGCCGGGGCTTGCTCAGTTGCTCTTGCCGTACTTATAGAACGGGTCGTACAAGGGCATTTCCTGCTCGGTCGAGCGCAGCTCGCGGCCGCAGTCGAAGGAGGTGCCGCCGGTGCCGTAGGTGGGCGTATAGCCGGTGCCGTTCGGGCAATCGACCATGTCGAGCGCCCGCTTGAGCTCCTTGCCCCAGCCGCCGTTCTGCAGCGGACCGTTGCACCAGTACTCACCGCCCTTGGTGACGCGGCACCAGGCGCGCGCGCGTCCACGGCTGGGCTTGCTCGCCACCGGCGCCGGATCTTCGCCGACCCGCGCCTGGCCGGCGTCGGCCGGCGCCATGGCGCTGCCGCGCGCCGCATTGCTGGACTGCACGAAGCCGCGCATCTGGCGCGCCGCGTTCTCGCGCGCCTCCTGCTCCTGGCGGGCAATACGGGCTGCACGTTCCGCTTCCTGGCGCGCGGCGCGCTCCTTCTGCGCCGCCGCCTGGCGCGCCGCACGGGCATCGCTTTCCGCCTTGCGCTGGGCCGCCTGGGCAAGCTGGCGCTCGGCCGCCTGCTGCTGGACCGCGGCGACGCGTCGCGCCTGCTCCGCCTGCTGTTCGGCCTGGCGCGCACGCTCGTTGGCGGCGCGCACCTCGCGCTCACGCTGGGCCGCCGCCTGCACGGCGGCCATGCGCTGGCGCTCGGCAGCCATGCTGGCCTGCTGGCGGCCGTACTCGTCGGCGGCGCCGGCCAGGCCACGATGGAACTCCTCGCTGGCGGCAATCTCGCCAAGCGTGCCCAGGACTTCGCCCGTGCCCTCGACCGTCGCCACCAGCGCATTGGCGGCGCCCTCCCCGATATAGCTGAGCAGGTCGCGCGAGCCGACTTCCTCGCGCGCGGCCGCCGCCAGTTGGGCGCCCTGCGCGGCGAAGCCCGGGTCGAAGCGGGTACGCAAGCCCAAGGCGAAGAGCTTCAGGTTGCCGGAGAGGACGCGGATCGTGGTGTTCTCATCGGCCACCGAGTGGTTGTCGGTCTCGGTGGCGACGACTTCCCGGTACAGCACCGGGCCATCGGCCGGGTTGCCGCCGCGTACGGTGTACTCCACCACGGCCTTGCCGCCTCCGAGCGACTGGATCGCCACGCCGACGTGGGCGCGCTGCGCGCCGTCGGCTGCAAAGTAACCAGCGCGCTTGAGCACGATGCGCGCCGCGGCCGGCAGTTCGTTGGCGATCTCGCCGCCCGGCGTCGCCAGGTCGACCAGGCCGAGCCGGTAGGCGATGAGCGGCTTGGCGACCGCGACCTTGTCGATCCAGCGGTCGGCCGGCAGCAGCGCGTTGGCCAGCGCCGGCAGGGGCAGCAGCCCCGGCAGCGCCAGCAGGAACAGACAGAGCGAACGGATCATTCGAACAGGCCGCCCTGGATCCAGTTCTGCAGCGCGCGCTCGTGCTCGGTCATCAGGGACGCCTTGTTGGCCTCATGGTTGACCGGGCCCAGCACCAGGAAATAGATGCCGCCCAGGGTCTTGACGTGGGTCGAGGCGGCCTGCTGGTGCAGTTTCGCCTGGCCGCGCGCGCCGTTCCTGTACAGCGTATAGCTCAGTTGCGACGGACGGGTGTCGGAGATCGCCGGGAACAGACCGATGGTGAACGAGGACAGCATCATCTGACCCAGGTCCTTGGTGCTCTGCTCGAAGCCGGTGGCGACTTCGTCGACCACGATGGTGTAGTCGGGGCGGACATCGCCGCGGGCGCCATCGCGCCAGGCGTTGAAGCCATAGCCGCCGAGCATCTGGACGAGTTCGTTGGCGCGGTCTTCCGGGCTGCCGTCGCGGCAGGGATTCACGACGAAAACGATGTTCGACGAGCAGGCGTCGGCCGGGCTGCGGTCGCGCATCGTGTACTGGACGGCGACGGACTTGCCGCCCGCCTGGAAGGCTTCGGCATCGACGGATGGGGAAAGGGAATAGACGGCGGCGCAACCTTGCAGCAGCAGCGCGGCCATGGCAATGAACAGCAAACGCATTTCTGGACAACTTTCTTCTAATGGAATGTAAAACCGGCACGAGAGCGCCGGCTGGCCTCTGCGGGCCGGGCGGTATTGTAGGGTGTCAATACCCGCCTTGCATGAGTAGTATTAGAAGAAAGAAACTAACGTTGCTGTTATGCCACGCCAGCCGAGGCACAAACGCTACAGCCGGAACATGCCTGCCTGCCAGCCGTAGAAGCCGGCGCCGAGCGCCAGCACCACCAGCCAGGGCCAGGAACGCAGGGCCAGGCGCCAGTCGACCGGCGAGGGCCAGAACGAGAGGAACTGGGGCGCCAGCAGCACCGCCAGCAGCAGGTCGAGCGGTTCGAAATGCCAGCCCGGGCGCGTGCGCCAGGCCGCCACCGCGAGCGGCACCAGCAGCACCAGCAGCGGCGCGAGCGCGGCCGGCGCGGCGTTGTACCAGCGCAGGTTGGCAAAGGTGACCGAGCCGAGCTCCCAGATCCGCCCCTTGCGGCGCGGGATCAGGTTCAGGCCGACGGGCTCGGCATTGGTGAGCAGGCCGACGCCGAAATGCGCCAGCTCATGGCAGAGGGTGCCTGCAGCCGTCAGCACGAAAAAGCCCGGATGGGCGCTGGAAAGCATCCAGAACAGGAAAGCCAGCGCCAGCGAAGGCACCAGGTAGAGCAGGATGTCGCCGTGGCTGCACAGGAAGGCCGGCGCGACGGCGGCGCAGGCGGGCAGCAGGTCCACGACGCGGAAACCTCAGCCGGCGTAGAAGCAGCGGCCGCAGGCCTGGCGGTAGCTTTCGTTGCCGCCGATGCTGACCTGCTCGCCTTCCTTGATGCGGCGCCCTGCTTCGTCGACGCGGATGTTCATCGTCGCCTTCTTGCCGCAGGTGCAGATGTTCTTGATTTCCTCGATGTCGTCGGCCAGCGCCAGCAGGTAGGCCGAACCCGGGAAAGGCTCGCCGCGGAAATCGCTGCGCAGGCCATAGCAGATCACCGGCACGCCGCGCACCTGGGCCAGCTGGTGCAGCTGCTGGACCTGGGCGGTGCTGAGGAACTGGGCTTCGTCGACGAGCACGCAACCCACGATCGGCGCTTCGGCGAGGAAGTTGGTGTCGCTGCTGAAGACATCGACCTGGCGCTGGGGACCCAGGCGCGAGGTGATCAGGCCGACGCCGTAGCGGTCGTCGATGGCGGCCGTGTAGAGCGCGACCTGCTGGCCCTGCTCCTCGTAGTTGTGAGCCACCTGCAGCAGCGCCGTCGATTTACCGGCGTTCATCGCCGAATACCTGAAATAAAGTTTTGCCACAGCCCCTGCCCTGCATGCCCGCATTTTGAAGTGGCGGCAATTATAGCAAGCGGGCAAGTGGCAGCGCCAGCGGCCGTGGGGCACCGTTGCAGGGTGCACCACGGCCGGCGCTGCCGCAGGCGGAAATGGCCGCCGGCTCAGCTGCGGTGCCTGCGCATCCAGCCGACGACGCCCAGGCCCATCAGCATCATGGCGTAGGTTTCCGGTTCGGGGATGGGCATGGCCAGGGTGACGTCGTTGGCGGTGGGCCAGTAGGCGCCGCCGGCCGCCAGGGTAACCGAGGTCAGCGGGGAGCTGGACACGAAACCCAGGAAGCTGGTGGTGGTCGCGCCGCTCAGGGTGTAGTTCAGGGTGGTGCCGTCCATCGCCGTGAACAGCAGGGTCCCGTTGGGGACGAAGGCGCCGTCGATGTCGGAGGCGAAGAAATAGCCGCCGAAACCGACGATGCCGGGCGTGAAGTTCGAGAAGGTGATGGTTTCGTTATCGATGTTGGGCGTCAGCCAGCCGTCGCCGCCGCTGCCCGCGCCGTAGAGCCCGCTCGGCGCCGAGGCCGTATAGCTGTAGGCGCCGGCAGTCCGTTCGAACGGGCTCGCATAAAGCTGGACGGCCAGGTCGTCGTAGGTGTCGACGCCGTAGCCGCCTACCGCGGCCAGGAAAGCGGCCTGGTCGGTATAGACGTTGATCTGCGCCTCGGCGCCGGCTGCCACGCACAGCAGTACGGCAGCGGTCAGGCTTTTCAGCGGAAAGGGGTGGCGTTTCATGATTGCGCTCCTTGCAAAGGGATAAGAGGTACAGCGCTCTGCGGTACCCAGTACAACGCATCCCAGCAGTTGTGGCAATCCAAATAACGTTGTTATTATGACAGTTTGATATAGCTCAGTTGTGCGCGAGTTGAGCTGCGCAGGTCATGCCAGGCAGCGCAAGCTGAACCGCGGGGAAGCCGCTCAGGCTTGCTGCCCGTGAACGACCGCGCGCGCCGGGTTGCCGGCGACGGTCGCGCCGGCCGGCACGTCGTGGGTGACGACGCTGCCCGCACCGACGATCGCGTCGTCGCCGATGACGACGCCGGGCAGGATGATGGCGCCGCCGCCGATCCAGACATTCGCGCCGATCGTGACGGGCCTGCCGCTTTCGAGGCCGCTGCGGCGCACCGCCGGGTCGCGCGGATGGTCGGCGGCGTATATCTGCACCGCCGGGCCGATGCGCGTGTCGTCGCCGATCGTGACACGGGCGGTGTCGAGGATCACGCAGTTGTAGTTCAAGAAGACACGGGCGCCGAGGTGGATGTTGTAGCCGTAGTCGCAGTAGAAAGGCGGGCGCAGGATCGTCCCCTCGCCCACCGCACCCAGGCGTTCACGCAGCAGCGCATCCCAGGAATCGGGCGCGCCGAGGGCGGCGTTGTAGCGCGCCAGCCAGGCCGCGCAGTCCGCCAGCTCGGCCAGCAGCTCGGGCGCGTCCGGGTGGTAGAGCTCGCCGGCCAGCATCCTGTCCTTCTCGCTACGCGCCATCGCCCGCTCCTGTGATGTTCATTGACCCGGGTGGTATTTGCGCTCCAGCGCCTTCTCGATGTCTTCCTTGTAGAAGAGCACGTCCTTGAATTCGCCGCGGCTGTACATCTCGGCCTGGTCGGCGAAGTGTTTCGATGCCGGATTGCCGCTCTGGCCGCCGGCCAGGATGCTCTTCGCACGTACTTTGGGTCCGAACTCGACGGCGGCGACGAAGCTGTTGCCGCGGTCCCCGTAGATGCGCCTGGTCTTTTGCTTGGCCACCATGCCGAACGAGGCCAGCGAGCCCCAGTGCGCCGAGGTGAAGGCGACCGGGTAGCTCGGCTTGCTGTCGTCGTACTGCTGGTCGATGTCGCCGCTGATGCGCTGGAAGCGGTTGATCTCGCCCCAGGGCGTCTGCCAGGCGCCGAAGTCCCTGGTCAGTTTATCCGAGGCGCGCTGCAGGGCCGCAAGCCGTTCGTCGCCATCCAGGCGGGTGGTGATGTAGTCGACCGAAGGCAGGCCGGCGGCGCGCGCCTTCGGCGCCGCATGCGCCACCATTTCCTGGCCCCAGTACACGGCCAGTGAGGTCGGCACCGAGTCCGCGCCAAAGCGCAGGTCCCAGCCGCGCAGCGCCGCCGCCTGGCCGGCCAGGGCCGCCTTGCGCGGATCGTTCGCGCCCAGGGCGTCGTAGTCCTTCATCAGTTGCGGCACCAGCGGCTCGAAGGCCGTCAGATAGCTGTCGTAGGACGCGGCGATCAGGCTGTCGATCGTGAAGTCCTTCTCCCCCTTCAGTACGCGCTCGGCATGCACGCCGCGCGCATTTTCCGGCAGCGACCACATGTAGTCCGGATAGTCCTTGCGCTGGGGGCTGTTCGCGCCCGAGGCGCTGAACGGCCAGTTGTTCGTGTTCGAGATGTAGCCGCTGGCCGGGTTGAACAACGTGATCGTGTCCTTGATCTCGTGCAGGCCCTGCCATTCGGTGGCCGGATCGCTGCCGTCGACCGGTTTGGTCCAGTCGAAACGCGGGTCGCGCTTCGGAATGAAGTTGCCGTGGAAATAGGCGATATTGCCGTCGGCATCGGCGTACACGGTATTGTTCGAGGAATTCGTGCGCAACTGCATCGCTTCGTAGAAAGCGTTGTAGTTCTTCGCCTTGGTGCGGGTGTAGGACTGGGTCAGGGCCTTGACCGGCTCGTCCATCATCTTCACCGCCACCCATTTGCCGTTCTCGCCACGCACGATCGGGCCGTGGTGGCTGAAGTAAGCGGTAACGGTGCGGCTGGCCAGCTTGCCGCTCGCGGTCTTGTACGGCAGCGTGACCGGCACGGCGCGCAGCGCGCGCTCTTCCTTGCCGTACTTGTAGAAGAACTTGCCGCCGCGTTCGACCACGGTTTCCAGGTACTCGTCGATGACGTCGCCGCCGCCCGAGGTATGCATCCAGCCGGCGCGGTCGTTGAAGCCCTGGTAGATGAAGAACTGGCCCCAGGTCACCGCGCCATAGGCGTTCAGGCCTTCCTCGCTCACCATGTGGATCTCGGGGCGGAAGTAGAACGACGTGTGGGGGTTGATCATCAGGAGCGGATAGCCGGCCTTCGTCAGCTTCGGCGCGATCGCGAAGCCGTTCGAGCCGCGCGGCTCGGCGTCCAGCGCGTTTCCGTTATCGGCCACGCTGCCGGCCAACGTGGACCGCGGGCGCTTGCCGTAGAAAGCCTCGAGCTCCTTCAGGTCGATCGACTCGATGTCGCCGCCGATGCTGCCCTCGCTGAAGGACAGCGCCATCCAGGGCTCGAAGCGGGTGATCAGCTTCGGCTTCACTTCCGGATGCGTGTGCAGGTAGAAGTTCAGGCCGTCGGCGAAGGCCACCATCAACTGCTTGAGCCACTCGGGGCTGGCGGCGTACTTGGCCTGCATGTCGCTCGGGCTGATGTAGAGCTTCATGCGCAGGTCGCGCCAGATCTCCTTTTCCCCTTCGACCTCGGCCAGGCGCCCCATCGCATTGATGTAATTCAGTTCGACCCGGTTGAAGTCGTCCTCGGCCTGGGCATAGATCATCCCGAATACCGCATCGGCGTCGCTCTTGCCGAACACGTGGGGGATGCCCCACTTGTCGCGCATGATCGTCACGCGCCCGGCCGTCTGCTGCCAGCGCGCGAGATCAGGGACTGCCTTGGCCACGACTGGGGCGCCGGTCGCCGCCGCGGCAGCAGGGGCGCCGGCGACGAAGGCGGCGCCGGACAGCGCCAGGGCCGATGCGAGAAAGCGGGACAGGATCATGCGGGTCTCCTTGTGGTGATCGTTTTCTTTTCGACGCTTACAGCCCTGCGTTGGCCAGCTTCTGCTTGAGGATCTCGTTCTCGGTCAGCAGGGTCGCCATCCGGTCCTTGAGTGACGCGATCTCGGCCTTCAGGGCCGCTTTCTCGTCGACCGGCTCGCCATCCGGGCCGGTCTTCTTCGGCTTGCCGGCCATCTTCTGCTCGCGCACCTGGCGCGCGGCCTGCTGCAATTCCTTCTTGCCGCCGGCCACGGCCGCGATCTGGGCCTCCGGGGGCAGCTGGGCGACATTCGCCGCGGCGCTGAGCGAGATGGTGCCGGCGCGCACGGCGTCGACCAGTTGCGGCGCGGCCGCCTTCTGGATGCGCTCGATCTGGCTGATGGTATTGCTCGAGACACGGGCGGCCTTGGCCACCTCCTCGCGCGTATTCCAGGGCGGCGGCGGGCGCGAGTCCAGGTCGTCCGGTTTCGGTTCCGGCGGCTCCTCGGCCAGCTTCTGGGCCATGCGCGCGGTGACGATTTCCTTCTTGCGCAGGGCCAGCAGGCCACGCTGGAAGTCCGAGACGCTGCGGCGCGCCAGGTGGTTGTCGATCATCCAGAGCATGACGTCCTCGATGGACGCGAAATTGTTGTTCTGGACGGTACGGAATTCGATGCCGTGCTTGCGGCAGATCTCGTAGCGGTTATGGCCGTCGATGAGGACGTCGCCCCATAGCACCAGCGCATCGCGGCAACCCTCCGCGAGCAGGCTGCGTTCCAGCGCGGCGTATTCGATGTCGGTCAGCGGGTCGACGAAGGCGCGCAGCTCGTCGTGTATCGTGATGTTCAATGTAGGTCCTTGTACTTCGCTTGCACTTCTTGCAGCGCCGTCGTGGCGCCGGGGTGCATGCTACACCATTCGATGGCTGAGCCAAAGATGGTCGGGATGCGATCGCCCGGATCGGGTAAGCGAAGCAGCAAAATGTTGCCAGACTGACCCTGCCGCGCCGCGCTTGTGCTAGAATCCTGCGCTCTGCCCGAATGGTGAAACTGGTAGACACCCGGGACTTAAAATCCCGTGCCAGAAATGGCGTGCCGGTTCGATCCCGGCTTCGGGCACCACCATGCTTGCTGTTTCCCCTCCCCGACGCAACCACCGACAATGCCGGCGCTGAGGTGAACATCCGAGAGATTTGTCGAGCCCTGCATCAGTTACGATGCTGGAAGTTTCGACCGGATCTTTCCTATGTCCAATATTATCCCTTCGCTACGCACCACCCGGCCGACTCCTCGGCCCGGCGCTCTTTTTGGCGTCTTGATACTTGCCGCCTGTACGCTGCTGGCAGCCTGCTCGGCGGCGCCGAAGCCCCATCTGCGCAGCCTCGACGTGGCGGCGGCATTCGATGCCAACCAGAACACTCCTACTGCGCTGGACCTGGTATTCGTTTATGACGTAGCGGCACTCGAGCGACTGCCGGGCGCCGGCCCACAGTGGTTCGAACACAAGGCAGCGCTCTCCGGCGAGCTGGGCAATGCCGTCGACATCGTGGCGCTGCAGATTCCCCCAGGTTCTGTCCTCGACGTTGCACTTCCATCGAGGCGTGACCAGGCAATCGCGGTATTTAGCTATGCCAATTATGTGGACAAGGCCGGTCATCCGAGGGGCACACTGACAGGATTCGGAAAGATGCGCATCCAACTTGCATCCGACCGCGTCGACTATATTGGCGAGCAGTAACAAGACCTTCGAGCAGCCAAACGAGACGCTGCGGTTAAAAAAATGCCGCCGTCGCATCACGCGACAGCGGCAAACGCTCAGTTGGTCTGAGTTGGAGACATTCTTTATCGTATGGGCGTCGGACGCAGTCTCAAGGCCTGCAATGGGTAAAAATTTCCCTGCCTTTACGTAGGCGCAATCGCACACATACCTTGCAGCTTCCGATCACGCGGTCAGAAAACCCTGGTCAGCGACAGCACGAAGGTATTCTTCCCCGGATCCGAATAGCCGATCCGCCCCGCCCGCTCCGGCACGCCGGCCGTGTAGCGCTCGTAGGCATGGGTGGCGCCGAAGGCCCGGGTGTACGCTCCGGACGCCTTCCAGCCGCGCCCCAGCCTGCGCGTGACGCCGACCTTGATGTCGCGCCAGTTCCAGTAGTCGTTGCCGGCGCCGGCCACCCGGCCTTCGCCCAGGTGCAGGTTCAGCGTGGTCGCGCTGCCCAGGTCGAGATTCGCGCCGCCGTCGAGGTAGCCGGTGCCGCGCGCGTGCGCGATGCCGAAGAAGTTGCGCGTGACCGTGTAGTTGTACTTGGCATACAGCGCCTTGTAGCTGATCCCGGCCGAGATTTCGCCATAGTCGTAGCGCGTGCCGCTGCCGCTGAGCGCGGCGCCGGGGTATTTGTAGTAGTGGGCCATCAGGCTGTATCCGAACGGGCCGAGCGCGGCGCTGTAGCCGCCGTACAGGTCCCACTCGAGCGAGCCGCCCGCCACGACGCGGTCGCTCACGGT
The DNA here is from genome assembly GCA_040755875.1 of Pseudomonadota bacterium. Taxonomy (GTDB): domain Bacteria; phylum Pseudomonadota; class Gammaproteobacteria; order Burkholderiales; family Burkholderiaceae_D; genus Telluria. The sequence continues at coordinate 329,245 of JBFLZJ010000006.1, forward strand.
CGAGAACCAGGTGCCGCCCGACCAGCCGCTCGGGTCCACGATGTCGATGCCAGCCTGGGCGGCGGGGCGGCCCCAGCTCTGGCGGAAGCCGCGCGACACATACTGGCTCGCCACGGTGGCGTTGGCCGACCAGGACGAGCCGCGATCGGCGGTAAACACCGTGTCGGCGTCGGATAGTTCGGCCGCATGCAAGGACGGCTGCACGGCGCACAAAACAAGACAGGCAAGCGGCAAGCGCCGCTGGACGGAGTTGAACATGGTAGCTGGAGACCAGGAGGGTGGCGCGACAGCTGCGCCTGGGACAAGGACAAGTGCCGTACGGCAATTTATTCAGGAATTTTAGATGGGATGCGGGCGCCCTCGCCCATTTCATGCCAGCTTGAAAACCGCTTTTTTTCGCGGATGCGTGATCCGCGCAACAGCGTGTTCAAAGCGGCATTCGAGGATGGCAAGAGGATGAGAAAAGAATGACAGGACCGGGCACGACGGACGCGGCGGCTTCACCTCCTGTCCGTCATCGCTTCGTCTTGCAACAGCGCAGACGACCGGGGCTTTTCCCGGTACGGCGACATGCTCCCTGCGACGGCGCAAAAATCGGGCAAGAATCGGACAAAAAGCGCGCAAGGCAACGCGGCTGTCCGCTCCGGCCCGCCTGGGAGGCAGTATGATTTCCGTTTCGCAATGTCCGGCGTCTGCCGGCTGCGCACGGGAGGCCAGGCATGATCGATCCGGCGGAGCTGTTCGATACTTGCAGCAACATCGAGGCCGCATCCGCGGGCGCTGCCGCGCCAGGCCTCCCGGATCGCACTGCGCCTGCGGCGGCGCCCGATCCGGCGGCGCGCTTTGCCCACCTCGCGCGCCTGCATGCGCTCTGCCCCGACCAGGGCGCGCGCCTGCCGCCGGCCAGCCTGAAGGCCTTGCTCGCGCGCGCGGCCGGCTGGCGCCACTGGCCCCTGGTGCTGGCTGCCGGCGAGCGCCTGCGGAATACCAGGGGACTCGACCACCAGGAGACCCTGCACCTGATCGACGCCTGCCGGGCGCTCGGCAAGGCCGGGCCGGCGCTGGAACTCGCAAGCGGCCTGCACATGCGCGCGCCGGACGAAGGGCGCTACGGGCGCCTGCTCGAGGCGCTGCGTTCCTGGCGCGACTGGCGCGCCGGCTTCCCGCCGACCGGCGACGGCGGCGCGCCCGAACTGGCGCTGGAACCGCTGGCCCACCACCACGCCCAGGACTTCAGCTGGCAGTACCACGACCCCGCGATTGCCGCGCTGTGCTGCCTGCCGGCCTTCATCGACGAGCTCGACTGGCATTACTGGCTGGCCGACGTCTGGCGTGCCGGCAACCGCCTGCCGCACGCGGTGCTGCACCGCGAATGGGGCTTCATCGGCTGCGTCAGCCTGGCGGTGCACCGCGACGTCGGCTTTTTCTATTACTGGCTCGGGCGCGACTTCCAGGGCCGGGGCTACGGTCCCCGCGCCGGTTCACTGCTGCTGTCGCTGGCGCAACAGGCCTACGGATTGCGCTGCTGCTATGCCAAGGTCTACGACCACAACCTGCGTTCGCGGCGCGGCCTGGAAAAGATGGGGTTCGCCGATCTCGGAATACGGGGCGCGGGCGAGGATTGCAACCAGGTCTTCTACCGGCGCGGTCCCGCGCAGGCGCGCCGGCGCATCGTCGGCGAGCTGCATTGGCTGCTCGCATGCATGGACGCCCAGGTGCGCCCGGCGGCGCAGCCGGCCGCGTCGTGCGAGGACGCCGCGCCGGCCTGAAACGCAGGACGCGGCGCCAGGCCGGCCGCCCCTCAGGCCCCCTGGTAGATCAGGACCCCGCAGACGGCCGCGCCCAGGATCAGCAAGCCGAAGAGGAACCAGCGCATCGCGCTGGCCAGGCCGGCGACGGCCTTGTTCGCGTCCTCGTTCAGCATGCCGCGCTTACGGCTGGAATTGAGCAGCATCGACACGAAAATGAAGACGAAGAAAAGCAGCAGGACAAACTTCATCGATCCATCCTCAGGTGCGGGCCAGCACCAGCACCAGCGACACGAAACTGACCAGCAGGCCCGCCGCCGCGATCACCCCGACCACCTGCAGGCGCCCGCGCGCCGCTTCCATCTTGGCGATCAGCTGGGCGTTCTGGTCCGCCAGCTCGGTAATCAGTTTCGAGGCGTCGCGCAACTGGTTGTGCATCTGGGCGATCGCCGCGTCCTGCTGCTCGATGTGCGCCGCCAGCACGGCTACGCCTTCGTCGCCCATGGCCTGGGCCGGCATGATCGCCTCCTCTGCCATGGCGCCCCCCTGCTTGCGGCCGACCGTATCCCACAGCCTGCGCGCACCGTTTGCCACCTGCGGCGCCGCCGCGATCACGTCGCTCCACGGAACCGACTTCAATACCTTCAGCCAGGCTACGGCCATCTTGTTTCCTCCCATATGATCCAGTCTCAGGATAGCACCTCCTTGCCGGGCCGAACCGCCGCGCTGCGCGGCAATCGTGCAGATGCCATTTTTGCAGTACCATGGCCCCATGTGTGGACGATTTGACCAAAGCCAAACGGCACGCTATTACGCCAGCGTCTTCGGCTGGGCCGACGCGGTGTACGACAGCGAGTCCAGCCCGGCCTACAATGTGTCGCCAGGCAGCTATCGCCCCGTCATGCACCTGCAGGACGGCGGGCGCCGTATCGACGACGTGTTCTGGAGTTACCGCGCGAAATGGGCGGAGGGCAAGATCCCGATCGCCATCAACGCCCGCCTCGACAAGCTGACCAACCGCTACTGGAGCCGCCTGCTCAAGAACGGTCGTGCGGTCGTGCCGGCCGAGGGCTGGTACGAGTGGACCGGCGAAAAAGGCAAGAAGCAGCCCTGGCACATCCACCGCAAGGACCGCGCTCCCCTGTTCATGCTGGCGCTGGCCAACTTCGGCGCCTTCACCGAGAACCGGGCCGAGGCGGGCTTCGTGCTCGTCACCGCCGATGGCGGCGAAGCCATGCTCGACATCCACGACCGCCGCCCGGTCGTGCTCGATGCCGCCGACGCGGCGCTCTGGCTGGATCCCGAACTCTCGCCCGAAGCCGCGGTCGAGCTGGCGCGCAACGCCGCCCTGCCGCCCGACGCATTCGAGTGGTTCAAGGTCACGCCGGCCGTCAACCGGGCCGGCGTCAACAGCCCGGAAATGGCGCTCCCGCTGCCGGAATGAGCGCCACCGCCGGCCGTCTTACTCGAGCACGCTGACCAGGGCCAGCACGCCGAGCGACAGGCCGATGATCACACCGGCGCGGTTGCGCAGGCGCTCGCCGCGTTCGACCAGTTGCCGCGCAATGCGGCGGCGCGGCCGGCGCGCGCCGGACTCAGGGTTGAGGTGCTGTTGTTGCGATTTCTGTTCCGTGTTCATCTCTACGATATCCATTGGCGGCCTTTTGAAGGAATCTGCCGAAGGTTGAAAATGCCGGCCGCAGTGGGCGGCAACATGAGGTTGGGCAGGCTCGGCTGACGACAGCGAACTGTCGGCCGAGCTTAACCAAGCCGGGCGAGATGCTCGGAAATGCGGGCGCAGGCGGCGCTGGCGGGAATGCAACAGCGCACGTGCTGGAAGCGGAAATGGGACGCGGCACGGGCAGGCGCCGCGCCGTGGAGGGACGTCGAATCGAACGACTGATCGTGCTGAGAGCGTGACATTCCAGTTACCGTATTCAATCCGCCATCGGCGCGCCGCGACAGGCGGAGACCGACCGCATGAAACATCCGATTCTACACGAACAGCTTGTCAGATCAATACGCGGCTGGAACCAGCCTGCGCCATATCAAGATCACTGTTGTTAGCCAGCCTATTTTCCTTGCCTTGTGCTGGCCTTTCCTGCCATTTCCCACTGGCGTCAGCGCCTGACTGGCCCTCGTTTCTCTGCAATCGAACAAAGGTCTGATCCAGGTCGTGTCCAGAGCGGCAACTAAAGCGACGAGGCCGGTGTCATACATGGCCGCACACACCGACGCACGAGGACACGATGGGCATCTATATGCAACTACGAGAGACGTTGAAGGAAGGCGAGCACTATGCCGGGGTCATCCTCGGCAAGGATGGGCAACCCGACCATCACCTGATCCTGCTTCCCGGCGACCTGGGCGACGTGAGTTGGCCGGGCGCGATCGACTGGGCGGGGGCGCAAGGCGGGGAACTGCCGAACCGGCGCGAGCTGTCGCTGCTCTTCGCCAACCTGCGCGAGCAGTTCGCGCGCGAATGGTACTGGTCGTCCGAGCCGCACGAGACGCGCTCCCAGCTGGTCTGGGGCGAGAACTTCGCGAGCGGCATCCAGACGGTCTACGGACGGCCCTTCCGCGGCCATGCCCGTGCCGTCCGGCGGGTGCTGATCGAGTAGGCGCCGCTTCCGGCCGCCGTGCCGGCGGCGAATACGGGCGGGAACAGCCGGGAACTGCCTGGCCGGCAGCGGCCGCCCAGGCGGGAGGCAAGGACTGCGCTAACGGGCGCGGATGGTTTGACTCGTCCGCGCCCTCCCCGCTGTCTCTTTTCTTGCCTTATTCCGAAGCGCCGCGCGCCTCGCTGGCCGAGATGCGCCCGCCGTTGCCTGCCCGGCTCATGGCCATCACGCCCGCCCCCAGCAGCGCCAGGCCGAGCACGGCGCCCAGCGGGGAACGCGGCATCCAGCGCATCGCCGCGCCCGTGACGGCGCTCGGGCTCTCGCGCTGCGGATCCGAATGACGGCGGCGCAGGGCGCCATTGCTGGCCGGGCCGCCCGCGTAGAGCTGCACCATCTCGCGGACAAACGGCACCATGTCCTGGGGGCCGCGGCTGGTCACGAGGTTACCGTCGCGCACCACTTCCTGGTCGAGCCAGGTCGCGCCGGCATGGACCATGTCGTCGCGCACGCCCGGCCAGGAGGTCAGCGTGCGGCCCGACAGCAGGCCGGCCGACGCCAGCACCCAGGGGCCGTGGCAGAGCGTGGCGATCGGCTTGTCGAGCAGGTCGAAGGCGCGCACGAAATCGCGCGCCTCGCTCGACTGGCGCAGCGCGTCCGGATTGATGAAACCGCCCGGAATCAGGAGGCCATCGTAGTCGCGCGCGCTGACCTCGTCGACCGTCCAGTCGACCGGGATCAGGTCGGCCGGCTGGTGCAGATTCATGCCCCGGATCTTGCCGGATTTCAGGGAGATGATGTCGACCTCGGCGCCCGCCGCACGCAGCGCCGCCACCGGCGCCGTCAATTCCACTTTCTCGAAGCCGTCCGCGGCGAGCACGGCAATACGCTGTCCTGCCAGTTTCTTCCGTCCAGTCATGGTGTCCTCCGTTGAGATATGTGCGGGGGAGTCTACTCCAACGGCTGAATTGGCAGCGTACGGTCCGGCGCGCAGCGTGCACCGCAACATGAACATGCGCGGGACGAGGCGCAGGAGACAAAAAAATGCCCGCGCACACGGCGCGGGCACAGGGAACCGCCTGAAGCCGCCGGACCGGCCCGGCCGCCGGCTTACTTCGCCGGCACGCTCGCGCGCCCGACAGGCTCCTCGACGTTGGCCAGGAACCAGGCGGTCGCCGTCATGACGGCCACGTGGCGGCGCAGGTTGTCCGGATCGACCTTGTCCAGGGTGTCGGCGGCCGTGTGGTGGTAGTCGAAATAAGCCGAGGTGTCGATCAGCGGCGCGAAGCTGGGCACGCCCGCGCGCTCCAGGCCCGAGAGGTCGCCGGTCGAGAGCGCGTCCTGGCGCTGGAACACGCCGGCGCCGATCGGCTGCAGGGCCGCCTGCAGCGGCGCGAACAGTTTGGTGGAGGTCGCCGGCACGCTGGCGCGCAGGCCGAAGGGGCGCCCCGCGCCGTTGTCGCTCTCGATGGCGCCGATGTGGCTCCCCGCATTGGCCTGCTGGGCTTCGAGGTAGGCGCGCGCGCCGCGGGTGCCGTTCTCCTCGTTCATCCAGGCGATCATGCGGATGGTGCGGCGCGGACGGTAGTCGAGCTTCTTCAGCGTATCGAAGACCGCCATCGCACTGGCGACGCCGGCCGCGTCGTCGTGGGCGCCGGTGGACAGGTCCCAGGAATCGAGGTGGCCGGAAACGATCACGACCTCGTCGGGTTTGTCCGTGCCCGGCAGGTCGGCGATCACGTTGTAGCTGTCGGCGTCGGGCAGGATCTTCGGCGTGAGCACCAGGCGCATCGTCAGCGGGCCGCGCTTGGCCAGGCGGCTCATCAGCATCGCGTCCTCGACCGTGACGGCGGCGGCGGGAATGCGCGCGCCGTCCTGCAAGCCCGAGTTGCCAGTGTGCGGCAGGCGGTAATTGGCGCCGCCGACCGAGCGCACCAGCGCCGCCGCCGCGCCCATCTCGGCCGCCACGCGCGGCCCGTTCACGCGGTAGTTCGAGCCCTGGCCGTAGGCCTGGCCGGCAAGTCCCCGGTCGGCCATGTGTTGGTCGAAGGGCACGTCGAACAGGACGATGCGGCCCTTGACCTCGGCGGCCCGCTGCTTCAGTTCGTCGAAGCTCGAGACCACGACGACCTCGGCCTTCAAGCCATCCGCCGGGGTCGCCCCCGAGCCGCCCAGGGCGCTCAGCACCACGCGCTGGGTGATGCCGGCCGGGCGACCGCGGTACTCGACCAGTTCGCCCGTTTCCACCCCGCGCACCCAGTGCGGCACCTTCACCGGCTGCAGGGTGACCCTGGCGCCGAGTTTACGCATCGCATCGGCCACCTGGGTGACGGCCGCTGCGGCGCCGGCCGAGCCCGACAGGCGCGGGCCGATCAGGTCGGTCATGTCGGCCGTGCGTTCCCATGCATAATCGCTCGTCATCGCGGTGTCGCGGATCTTCGCCAGCGCGGCGGGGTCGTTGCCGGGGCTGGCGGCCTGGGCCGAGGCGGCCAGCAGCGCGGCGGCCATCAGGCCAAGAGCGGGAATGCGGAGGCGGCGGTTCATGCAGTGATTCCTTCAGTCAAGTTCCAGGGAGCTGAAGGTTAGCGCATGTGGCGGTTTTTTGCTGCGTTTCTGCCATCCTCACGCGGGCACCAGGCGCACCAGGGTGATCTCCGACGGCGCGCCGAAACGCTTGGGCGGTCCCCAATAACCGGTGCCGCGGCTGGTGTACACCCAGAGCTCGCGCACCTTGTGCAGCCCGGCAACGAAGGGCTGCTGCAGCGGCACGAACAGATTCCACGGGAAGAACTGCCCGCCATGAGTATGGCCCGAGAGCTGCAGGTGGAACCCGGCCTCGGCGGCGGCCGGCGCGCTGCGCGGCTGGTGCGCCAGCAGGATTTTCACGTCGACCTCCTGGGGCGCGCCGGCGGCCGCGAGCTGGGGGTCGCTGCGGTGGCTGGGCACGAAATGGTGGGCCGTGAAGTCCGGCACGCCGGCAATCAGGACCTTGGCCCTGCCGCGCTCGCGCACCACGTGCTGGTTCAGCAGCACGGTCAGGCCCAGGCGGCGCACCTCGGCGATCCACTCCTCGGCGCCCGAGTAATACTCGTGGTTGCCGGTCACGAAAAAGGCGCCGTCCGGCGCCGACAGCCGCGCCAGCGGCTGGGTATGCAGGGCCAGGCGCTGCACGCTGCCGTCGACCAGGTCGCCGGTGACCGCGATGGCGTCGGCCTTCAGGGCATTGACGCGGTTGACGATGGCGTTCAGGTAGGGACGGCGGATGGTCGGACCGACGTGGATGTCGGAAATCTGCGCAATCGAATAACCGTGCAGCTCTTCCGGCAGGCCGGCGATCGGCACATCGACCTTCTTCACCCGCGCCAGGCGCCGCGCATTGACGAAACCGATGAGGGTGACCGCCAGCGCCAGCAGCGGCACGCCGACCGCGCTCCAGTGGATGAAGGCCGGACCGGCAAAGCCCGCGACGCTCAACACGAGCAGGACGATGTCGCGGAAAAAAGTAATGACGATCAGCGAAGAGAACAAACCCATCGCCAGCAGACCGAACCATGCCAGACGCTCGGACCAGCGCCGCCGTCGCAGCGAGGACGACAGCAGCCCGACCGGCACCAGCACCGTCGACAGCGCCAGCAGGACGACGCCGGCCAGCATGCCGCCCAGGCCCAGTCCCATGTCCGGCATCAGCCGCGCCCCGATATACACGTGCAGGAGGATGAGCAGGGCGAAGACGGTAAACAGGTTACGGCGAGCTGACATGGTGTGGGGGGAGAGTGAAAGCGACCTGTGTTAGATGGGGCGGGCGCGGCGGTCTGCAAGACCAGGAGCGCCTGACAAAACCTCTAGTTGCCCTAACGACAACAGCTCGGTACACTGAGCCTTGCTGACCGTCCGCTATCGGCCAAAAGCAGACATCTGCGCCGATTACTAAACAGGTTCCATTCCCCAATTGCGATGACAGTCGAGCAAACTTCAGTTGTAGACATTGCGTACATCGACCGGGAGACGGGAATCGTACATCTCGGCGTTACGGACCATCTCCAGTGGGACGGCGAACATCTGCTCGTCTTGCAGGAGAAGATCAACTGCTACTTGTCGTTTGTCGAAAGCGGTGAAGTCTTCGATACGCTCCCTGAAGCCGAAGGCAAGGACATACAGATTGAGCTGATTACGAAATACAAGCTAACTGAAGAGGCCCTTCACTTCTTTGGACATGCTGAGGCATTTCTTAGGAAGGAAGGTATTGGGTTCGCGCACAGAGCCGGGCCTGACGGATACGAGACCGCTGAGCTATAAGGTCCGCAATGGGTCGGAAGCGGACGCTACAATAGGTCCGTAATCGGCCAAAAGCAAACATTCGCTTCAACCTATCGACAAGGTAAAAACATGCGTTCTCCGTCAAGACTCCTTCCGCCTCGCAGCGAGAAGGGCATCTCGTGGGTGTGGCTGCTGGGAGCTTTGTTGGTTGGGTTCGGATATTTTGTCTATTCCTTGTCGAGCATGGCGCGGTGCATCACAGCCTTTTTGATCCTTGCGTTCTGGGCTTACGTGATCATCATCAACAAACGGGAAAAGCGTAGATTTGAAGGGATGTGCAGCATCCGTGATGAGGAATCCATATGTACCTTTGCACGGAGTTTCTCGACTAGGCATGTGGATACATGGCTTATTCGTGCAGCACATGAGGAGATCCAGCGACTGATGAGGTCATACGTGCCGGCCTTCCCTGTGCGCGCGTCGGACTCGCTCCTGAACGACTTGCACATAGACTCCGACGGCATCGAGGACTTGTTAGTGGACATTGCTGCGCGGTCTGGGCATTCGCTCAACGAGACCGAGAACAACCCTTTCTATGGGAAGATACATACGGTTCGTGATCTGGTGCTATTCATCAATGCGCAACCAAGATTGGCCACTGTTCGACCGTCCGCTTAGGGTCGATAGCTGACGTACGCAATCAGCGTCCTAGCACCAGTTTGGCGCTCTTGGCCACAAGAATGTTACGAGACCACCCGACTTGTAAAAGTCTGTATTAGTCGATGAGACCCTCGGCGGGCCGGACTATAGTGTGTCCATGCCCGGCCTCCTTGCGATCATGTCGATCCACGCCGGGGACAAAGGAAAAGCCATGTTGAACAAGAAATGCTTTGGTGCGGTGGTTCTGGCCGCGGTTGCCGTCTCGCCCTCGGCATTCGCTGGCGACCGCGGCGTCAATACGGCGGTCGGCGCGGTGCTCGGCGCAGCAATTGGCGGCAGCGCGGGCGGCGGCACCGGCGCCCTGGTCGGCGGCGTGCTCGGCGCGGCGGTCGGCAACTCGATCAGCACCCACGACGACCGCCGCCACTACGGCGGCCGCGGCTACGGCTCGGTCCACTACGGCCCGGCCCCGGTCTACGCCCAGCCGCGCCCGGTCTACTACGAGGCACCGCGTTACTACCGCCAGCCCGAGGTGGTCTACGTCGAACCGCGCCACCGCCACCATGACCGCGGCTGGGACCGTGGCCGCGACCGCGACTGGGACCGCGGACACGACCGTGACGGCCACCGCGATGGCCGCGGCTGGGACCGCGACGGCTACCGCCGCTGATCCAGCCAGCTGAAGTGGGAATGTGAAAGCCGCGTCGCCGACGCGGCTTTTTTTTCGTCCGCCCACCCGGCCCGCCTTTCCCCTCCCCTCCGCTAGCCTGACACGGCGGCGCCTGCCGCCCCGTCATCTAGCGGAGGATGCATGTACGACAGCGGCGACATCGTGACACTCGCGGGCGGCCATTACCGGCTGCGCGAACAGCTGGCCGGCTCGGCCTATGGCCTGATCTGGCGCGCCGAAGGCGGCCCGGACGGCGAGGTCGCGCTCAAGCTGGTCAACCGCGAGCAGATGGCGCGTGCGCCGGCCTCGCTGCAGGCGCGCTGGAGCGAATGCGCGGCGCGCGAGATCGCCTTCCTGTCGGGCCTTGCTCCCTGGGACGCGCGCCACATCGTGCGCCTGATCGACCACGGCCAGCACCAGGGCCTGCCTGCGCTGGCCCTGGAACTGCTCGACGGCGACCTCGCCACCCACATGGCGGCGAACGGCGCCGCCGGCCGGCGTACCGGCCTGGCCCGGTCGCTGGCCTGGCTCGCCCAGATCAACCAGGCCCTGGCCAAGGTTCACCAGCAGGGCTGGCGCTATCTCGACCTGAAACCCGGCAACCTGCTGCTCGACGCCGCCCGCGGCACGCTCAAGCTGGCCGACTTCGGCACCAACCGCAGCCTGGACGACGCCCGCCTGCACTCCTACGCGGGCACTGCGAGCTGGCAGGCGCCGGAGCAATTCTTTCCGGCCGAGGACACGCGCTACCGCACTGACGCGCGCAGCGACTACTTCGCGCTCGGCGCGATTTTCTTTTATCTCGTCACCGACGGCGCCACGCTGCGCTACCACGGCGCCTGTGCGGACGCCTACCGCGCGCACGGCAGCCCCGGCGCCGCGCAATTGCGCGCGGCCTGGCGCGGGGCCCTGCCCCCGGTGCTAGCCGAGGACGAGGTCGCACACTTCCTCGCATGTGCCGGCGCGGCGGACTGCCGCGGCGACCCGGCGGCGGCCCTGGCCCTGCTGCGGACCCTGCTGGCACTGCGGCCCCAGGAGCGGCCGCGCCACGCGCTGGACATCAGCCGCCTGATCGCCGCGGCCCAGGGCGGCCCCGGCGGTGCGGCCCGAAGCGCAACGCCAGGCGCAGGACGAAGCGCAGAGCGGAGGGCGGCGTGAAGGGCGCCGGCCGCCTCGGCCTGGGCGTGCTGGCTGGCGCCGCCCTGCTCCTCCTGTGCGCGCTGCAGGCCCTGGCCGTGCTGCGCATGCCACCCGCCTTCAGCCCCGCCCGCATCGCGGTCGAGCTTGCGCCCGGCGCCGCCGTCGAACTGGGCCGGGCGGAACTGGCCGCGCCCCAGGCCGATCCACGCCACCTGCGCCTGCGGCGCGACGCCGCGGGCCGTTGGTGGATCGCCAGCGCCAGCGGCAACCAGGGTCTGCGCCTGGAGCGCGACGGCGAGGCGCGGCGCAGCGGCGAGCTGGCCCTGCGCGCGGGCCAGCAGTTCGTCCTCGGCGCCACGCGCTACACGGTGGAGGCGGCCGGCGGCGACAAGCTGCGGCTGGACGACGGCCGCCACACCTGGGACTACGACGGCGCCCTGGTGCGGCGCGACGGCGCGGCGCAAGGCGCGTGTCCGCAAGCCACGCCTGGTGCGCGCCTGCTCGCCGCCTGGAACCGCTACCTGCCCGCCTTCCTCGGCTTCAAGCGCCCCCTGCGCCTCGGCGGCAACCTGTCCTGCGCGACCAGCATCGGCAATCCCGCTGTTGCGCCGGGCAGCGCCGGCATCGCCTTCGCCGACGGCGGGCCTGTCCTGCTGGCCGCCACCGGCGCGGGCCGCGCGCCGCTCCTGGCCGAGCTCGATGGCCTGCCGGTCGACCTGGCCCTGCACGAGCAGGCGCTCGAGGGCGCGACCGCGCTGACGGTCGGACGCACGCGCCTGCTGGCCGATCTCGCGGGCGACCGCCTGACATTGCGCCCCGTCAGCCGCGTCGCCCTGTTCGGCGACACGCGCGCCGACCTGCCCGCGGGCGTGCGCTGGGAGTGGGAGGCGCGCCAGTCCTGGCTGCTGCCGGGCTGGGCGCCCTGGACCGCGGCCCTGGCGCTCGGCGCCGGCCTGCTCGCGGCCGGCATCGCCTGGAGCACGGCCCGGCGCACGCATCCGGGCCTGGCCGCGCGCCTGGGCGCCGGCGTGACCCTCGTCCTCCTGGGCCTGGCCATGCTGCTGTTCCAGCGCGGCGGCCAGGCGCTCGGGCCCGGCCTGACGCTGTTGCCGGCCTGGGCCGCGCTGTGGTACGGCTTCGGGTCGGGCGCCGGCGCGCGCCGCCCGAATCCGGTGCTGGCGGCCGGCGTGCTGCTGCTGGCCGGCGGCCTGCTGCTGCAACTGGAGCTGGGCGCGGCCGGCGCCGACACCGCCTGGATGCGCCACTTCCAGAAAACCGCCGCCGCGACCACGCTGGGCCTGGGCCTGGCCGGCCTGGCCGCGCTGTACCGGGGCCGGCGCCCGTGGTCGCAAACCCGGGTCGAATGGCTGCTGCTGGCCCTGGCCTGCACCGCGGTGCTGGCCCTGCTGGCCCAGGTCGGCTGGGGCAACGAGACCGGCGTGTTCGACCTGCAGCCGGTGGAATTCGCCAAGCTCGCGCTGACCGTGCTGACGGCCCACTGCCTCGCCCTCGGCCTGGGCGCGGGCGAAACCCGCGGCGGCGCGGTCCTGCGCTGGCTGCGCCTGGCCTCCCCCGCGCTGCTGTTCATGGTCCTGCTGGCCGTCGCTCTGGTCCAGGTCGACGATTACTCGCCCCTGATCCTGCTGCTGGTCTGGGGCGCGGCCATGCTGCTGGCCTGGTCGCTCGCCGCGCAGCGCCGGGCCGCGGCCTGCGGCGTCCTGCTGCTCGGCGCGGGCGCGGTGCTGGCCGTCGCCCTGTTGCGCGGCGCCGGCCCGGACCAGATCGCGCACTGGGATTTCTACGGCGAGCGCTTCCAGGTCTGGCTCGACCCGGCGACCCATCCGCACACCGGCCAGCAATTGCTGCTGGGCGCCAGGACGGTAGCGGGCGGCGGCTGGCTCGGCGCCGACGGCGTCTTCGGCCTGGCGGCGCTGGGGCAAGGCGCGCTCGAAGCGCTGGCGATTCCCGCCGTGCAGGACGATTTTGCGCCCTCATTCTTCCTGAACCGTCACGGCCTGCTGGCCGCGCTGGGCCTGTGGACGCTGCAGGCCCTGTTCCTGTGCGCGCTGCTGCACGCGGGCCTGCGCGCCTGGCAGGCGGGCCTTGCCGCGCGCGACTTCCGCCATGCCTGGCGCGCCCGCCTGCGCTGCTTCGTGCTGTGCGGCGGCGCGGCCTTCGTGTTCGGCCACTTCCTGCTTTCCTGGGGCACCAACCTGGCCTTCTTCCCGATCATGGGCCAGCCGATGAGCTTCCTGTCGGCGGGCGGCTCCCACCTCCTGTTTTTCATCTTCCCCCTGCTAGCGTTCGGTGCCGCGGGCGCCCCATCTTTAGAGGAGAGTTAATCATGCCGGTCTACGTCCAACACGAATCCCTTGGCAAGGTGAGCGATGTGTTCAATGCCGAAGCGCTGTGGCAGGCGCCTGGCCTGGCGCTGTTCGCGCGCCGCCCGCTGCTGCGCGACCTGCTCGAGCGCGCGCCGCGCGAGCAGCGCGGGCGCGCGCCTACCCGCTGCTTCTCCCACGTGACCCTGATGCTGCCCCAGGACGAGGTCGACGACGACCGCCACCTGACCCGCGGCGCCCGGGTGCGCGACCTGGCGCAAACCCTGCAGTCCCTGCACCAGAAGGACTTCGGCGACCTGCTCGGCGCGGACGAGGTGCGCTACCACGTGGTCGGCTCGGAAGCGCTGGAGCCGGGCCAGGTCGAGGTCAAGTTCGGCCACGCCGTCTACCTGCCGGCGCCCGGCGAACAGGTGCAATATACGGTCAGCGTCTCGCGCGACAGCGCCATCTGGCAGCCGGTCTGCCCCGTCTATCCGAACCAGCGCCTGACCGTCCTCGGGCACGACGCCGGAAGCAGCACCCACGCGGTGCCGGGCTGGCCCTTCGCGCTGGACGGCGCCATCCTGCTGATCAACGATGGCCCCGACGCACCGATGGAGATCCAGGTGCGCCCCAAGGATGCGTTCGAGTGCGTGTTTGACGCCGCCGGCGGCTACTACACGGTCCGCGCCCGGCGCGGCGATGCGCCCGGCGGCACGGCGCGCCTGCTGCTGAAGATCACACCCAGCCAGCCCGCGGCCGCGCAGATCCAGCCGCGCCCGGCCAGTGCAATGCCGGCCGCGGCTCCCGTCCCTGCGCGCACGCCGGCCGTCTGGAAGACGCGCGCGCGCACGCTCGACGATGCCGAGCTGACCGCCACCCCGGCCCTGCAGCGGGCCCGCCCGGACACCGGGACCGAGGCGACCTTCGCGCCGGTGGCGCGCCAGCGCGTGGCCCTGGCGGCGCTGGCCCTGCCGCGCCTGAGCCGCTACCGCGAGACCGGCGCCCGGCTGCTCGAATTCGGCCTGGACAGCAAGCTGGCCGTCTGCGCGCCGGGCGAGGACTGCCTGATCGGCTTCGCGGTCGACGAGGCCGACGAGGTCCACGCAGTCGGCGCCGGCGACCGCCAGCGCATCGCCGTGCCGAACCGCTTCGCGCCGCTCGACGGCGTCGAGCTGCGGCTGCTGGCGCCGGCGCCCGAGATGGCCGACCGCTACAGCGCGCTGGTCTGCCTGCCGCAGGCGCCTTCCCTGCCGGTGCCGGGCGGCGCGCGCATCCCCTTCGGGCGCGGCACGCCTGCCCTGGGCGCCCTGCGCGTGTTCGACAACGCCTGCCTACGCGGCGCCGACGGGGCCGACGCCGGCAGCGCCGACCGCCTGGGCCTGTCGCGCGAGGCCTTCAGCTTCGAGGCCGGACCCGATGGCTGGCGTGTCGCCCGCCTGTCGCCGACCCAGGCCCTGTACCACCTGGACGAGCGCCTGGCCTTCGTCGCCACGCTCGACGGCGCGACGCCGGACGCTCCCTGCCTGGTCCCGGTGGGGCACCACATCGTCGCCGGCCATTACGTGCTGCGGGTCGAGGCGTAACGGGCATGCCTGCCGCCCTGACCCTGCTGGCCTGCTACGGCGCGGCGCTGCTGCTGACGCTGGCGCTGGCCGCTTGGCTGACGCCGCGCGCCTGGTGGCGCCGGGCCAACGCGCGCGCCCTGGCCGTGCTGGTGGCCGGAACCGGAGCCTTCGGGACCGCGCTCTGGTGGTGGGCTGCGCCCGACGCTCCCCCGCCGCCGGCGCCCCTGGCCGTCCGCCTGGACGCGCCGCTCCCGGGCCGCAGCTACCGCGTGGCCGACGCGCTCAACCTGCGCGCCGCCGTCGGCGTCGGATCGGCGCGGGTGGCGGTGCTGCCGGCGGGCGCGGTCGTCACCGCGACCGGGCGCCAGGATGGCGACTGGTGGCGCGTGCGCGCCGAAGTCGAAGGCGTCGCGGTCGAGGGCTGGGCCAGCAGCCTGTGGCTGCGCCGTGCGGACGAGCGCAGGCGCTGATGGACCATTCAGACTGGTGTATAACGCATCGGATTGAAGTACAGGCCCTTCACGCACTGCATCGGCGCCGTGCGCACGAAGCCGAAGGCCTCGTACACCGGCACGGCGTAGTTCGAGGAATTGACCGTGAACTCGCCCGGGCCGCCGCGCGCCA
Organism: Pseudomonadota bacterium; assembly: GCA_040755875.1. Lineage (GTDB taxonomy): Bacteria > Pseudomonadota > Gammaproteobacteria > Burkholderiales > Burkholderiaceae_D > Telluria. The sequence goes on from JBFLZJ010000006.1 coordinate 344,851, forward strand.
CGGCCTCGCGCCGCGCCACGTTCCAGAGCTGGCGCGCCAGGCCGCGGCCGTGCCAGCGCTTATCGACGAAGAGGTGGAACAGGTGGCTGTTGGCGCGCACCGCCACAAACCCGGCCAGCACCGCGCCATCCTGCGCCACGTGGTAGACGTGGCCGCTGTGCACGTAGGCGCGCAGTCCGTGTTCGTCGTTTTCGCGCAGGAAGGTCGATGCGCCCTCCGGGGTCGATTCGTGGACGATGAATTCGCTGGCGGATTCGCGCAGCAGGCGGGCGCACAAGGGGATATCGGCTTCTTCGAGAGGTCGGATCAACATGACGGGCGCGGGACTTTGCCAAAATCTTAAGTTACCATGCCATACGATACCATGAAGGCCTTGCAGCGGGCTCCGGCCCCTCCCCGCCAACCAGCCTGCCTGAACGGGACACGCGGCATGTTCGAAGGACTCGATTTCGGCCCCCACCTCGACGTGGCTGCGCGCAGCAGCATCGGCGTCGGCCCGCTCATGCGCGCCGAGAACCAGGACAACTGCGTCCTGATCGATGCCCGGGGCGATGCCGCCTTCCTGCTTGAAGGTGCGCCACAGCGCGTCCAGGTTCCGGGCTGGCCGCCGGGTCACGTGCGCCTGGCCGTCCTCGACGGCATGGGCGGACACGGCCACGGCCGCGAAGCCGCCGAAGCCGCCGCCGGCGGCCTGCTGGCGATTCCCGCCTGTACCGATATCGACAGCCTCTCCGCTCACCTCGACGCCCTGCACGCCCGGCTGCAGCGCCGCTTCGACGCCCTCGGCGAGCCGGGTCCGCGCCCCGGCACCACGCTGACCCTGCTCGAGATCTCCCCCGGCGGCGAGGCGCTCCTGTGGCATGCCGGCGACTCGCGCCTGCTCGAGATCGAGGCCGGCAGGGTGAGCCCGCTCACGGTCGACCACGTCCCGGCCACGGCCTACGCCATGAGCGGCCTGCTCGGCGAGTCCGACTGGTGGCGCCAGGTGCACGGCGAACACTGGCCCCAGATCGCCCAGGCTTTCATCCTCGGGAACACCTTTGCCGATCCGCTGCGCCTGGACGACGGCCTGTTTGCGCTCACGGGCGAGAACCTGCCGCCCTGGCTGCGCGCCCTGCCCGACCGCCGGGCCATCGCACTGCGCCCGGGCGCGGCCTACCTCTTGGCGACCGACGGCTTCTGGTCCTGCGCCAACCCGCGGGAGCTCGTCGCGCGCTGGCCGCGCCTGCTGTCCGAGGTCGGCGCCGCGGCCGGGATCGCGGCCCTGTTCGCGGAAATGGAAGCGCGTCCGCCAGAGGGCCTGCAGCCCGACAACCTGACCGCCATCGTGTTGCGCTGCCGCCCCGCGCGCCGCGACGAAACCGCACTGCCGGAAAGCAATTGATTTAGAATAGGAAACAGTGCATTAAATCAATTTCTCCAGGGCATACGCGCGCCACTGCCGGGTCAAAACGCGTAAGCTCATCCAGTTCCCGAGCCGTCCCTGAACCAGTCGCCGAGCTGCCATTTCCATGAACCGTTGCGCCAATCCCGAGCATCCGCATTGCACCGTCTGGGTGATGCCAGGGGACAGCGCCTGCGCGCACGGGCACCGGCAGCCGGCGCCCGCCGGCGCCCTGCCCGAGCCTGAGCCGGCAGTGGCCGCGGCCCCGATTGTCGCACCGGTACTGCAGCGCCCGCACCTGCACGTCAGCGGCTTCGATCCGCGCGCCGCCGGCGGACGCCAGGTGCTCAAGCTCGAGCTGCGCGGCATGCCGCCCGACTGCGCGCCCCAGGTGACGATGCTGGCCAGTTCGCGCCTGCGGCTCGAAAGCGGCGAGCGCCACAGCTTCACGCGCACGCTGCGCGGCGACTGGCTGCCGGTCTTCCTCGAGTTTTCCTCGCGCGGGCTGGAGCACGGCCAGTACCGGGTCGAGCTGGAGCTGCACAGCCGCGCCCAGCCGGCGCGCTCCTGGCAGGCGACCCTCCTGATCCTGGCGCCGCGCCTCGACGCCAGCCTGCACGAGATCCACCAGACCTTCCTCGCCACCCACAAGAACGTGCGCGTGAGCGCCGATGACGCCTCGATCGCGCGGGTGAACGCCCGCACCGGGGGCGGCCGGGTTGACATCGATGTCGCCGCCAGCAATGCCGGCATCGCCCACCTCGACCTCGACGCGCGCGGCGGCAAGATCGACCTGGGCTTTTCCAGCATCGCCTGGGACGAGGACCTGCTCGAGATCGACCTGCCCGCGCAGGCGCCCGCGCACCCCTGCCCGGCCAGCAGCGCCTGCCTGGAATTCGCCGGCGCCGGGAGCGCGCGCGCCCGCTGGCTGCGCCTGTTCGCGCTCGAGGAGTGCGTGCTGGGCCGCCACGATGGCGGCGCCGACATCCTCCTGATGCACCACGACGACCGGGGCCCCGCCCAGGATGGGCTGACGCGGCGCCTGTCGGCGCGCCATGCCGTGATCCGGCGCGGCCGCGAGGGCTTCGAGATCGAGGACGTGTCGCGCTACGGCCTGCTGGTCGACGGCGCCTGGCCGGGCAAGCACAAGAGCGTCACCCTGCGCCCGGGCATGCGCATCGAACTGACGGCCAGCATCCCCGGCGTCGCGGTGCTGGAAGTGACCGCCGTGCTGCCCAATGCCGTCCTGCTGCACCGTCTGGATGCCGGCATGGCGCACGAGGCCTTCTACATCGTCGATCCCGAGCGCCAGCCCGGCTTCACCCCGCGCATGGGCGCGCTCGGCCTGCCGCTGCTGTTCCACCGCGACGGCGGCTTCTGGCATGCCGACCCGGGCAGCGGCCTCGACACCCCGCTGACCCCGGCCACGGCGCTCGAGCGCCTGCGGGGCTGGCCGCGCGGCGCCCGTTTTGCGGCGCGGGCGTATCCGGAGGGGCGTGGCGGGCAGATGGATCGGGCGGCAGAGCGTCACGCGTCCTGACTCCCTGCACCGACGCGGACCGTAGGGTGGGCACTCCGTGCCCACGCGTAACGCCGCACCGAGTCAGCCCTACTTCTGTCGAAAACCGCGCACCTCAGTAGCGCTAACAATGATCATCTGTTAGCTCCGCTGGCCAGAACGCAATGAAGAGATAACACGGCCAACAAGACGCAAGCTTCCGCGTGGGCACGGCGTGCCCACCCTACCGTCCGCTTCGCGGGAGCGAAGCCTAATGCCCCAGCGGCAACAACACCACGAACACCAGGCCGCAGCCGGCCAGCAAAGCCGCCAGCAGCCCGAAGACGGTCATCGGGATGCGCAGATTCTCGGGAATGTGCATGACCTGTCCTTTCATGCGACGCTAAAAAGACCGTGCCGAAAACCCTCAGGCTACGCCGCGCGCCGGTGCGCGGCGCACGCTAGCCGGCCGGCATCGCCCTCAGGCATCGTCGTCGGAATCGGCGGCGGGCAGCTCGCGCACGACGCGGAAGCCCACGATATCGTTGGACATCACGGCGGAAAATCCGTTGCGCAGCGCCGAGCGCAGGTAGCGCGGGTTGTACAGCCAGGAACCGCCGCGCAGGATGCGCCGGGCGCGCTCGCCGCCCTCTTCCCAGGCGCTGCCGTCGAGGGGCGCGCCCTCGTAGCTGTCGTGCATCACGTCCTGCACCCATTCCCAGACGTTGCCGTGCATGTCATGCAGGCCCCAGGGGTTCGGCGGGAAGTGCGTGACCGGCGTGGTGCCGCGCCGGTACTCGCCGCGCGGCCCGCCATTCCAGGTGAAGTTGCCGTCGTAGTTGGCCAGGTCGGTGTGGATGCTGTCGCCGAAGCTGAAGGCGGTCCTGGTGCCGGCGCGGCAGGCGTATTCCCACTCGGCCTCGCTGGGCAGGCGGTAGCGCTGACCGGTGGCTTCGCTCAGCCAGGCCAGGTAGCGCTGGGCGTCGACCCAGCTCACGCCGACCACCGGATGGGCGTCGGTTTGCGGGAAGCCCGGCGCCGCCCAGTCGACCTCGCCTTCGCTCTGCCAGCCGGTAGCCTCGGCAAACAGCCGCCATTGCCCGACCGTGACCGGATAGCGGCCCAGCGCGAAGGGACGCGCGATGCCGACCCAGTGCTGCGGGGTCTCGCGCGCCAGCCAGTTCTTCTGGGCGCCCGCCGCCATGGCGATCCTGCGCTCGTGCTCGGGAGAGCCCATCTGGAAACGCCCGGCGCGCAGCACCACCAGCTCCGGCCCTTCCGCACTGCCGTCGAGGAAGCGGTCGCGCATCAGGACCGGATCGATCGCAGGCCTGGATTCGACGGCCGGCGCGGGCGCGTCGGCCTGGTCGGGCGCGGCCGCCCTGGCGCGCGCACGCTCCTGCTCGGCCAGGTAGGCCGCCGCTGCCCTGGCCTGCAGCACCTTGCGCTGGGCCTCTTCCTGGGCCTGGCGCGCCTTCGCGACCTCTTCCGCCTGGCGCGCGCGCAGTTGTTCGCGCAGGGCTTCGCGCCGGGCGCGCCGGGCCTCCTCCGCT
>JBFLZJ010000007.1:0-258794 GCA_040755875.1 Pseudomonadota bacterium
CACGCTCTGCCACCTGCTTGACCGCCGCAATCTTGAATTCCTCTGTGTACCGCTTTCCGCTCATGCCTTCTCCTTGTGCCCAACATTATGGCTCAGGAGTGTCTACGATAGTCGTGGCGATTCACCCCGGCGAAGCAATTCAATACAAACTCGAACTCGCCGAACGTCAATCGCCATGGCTACTGAATGTTGCACCGGCGTCTGGTTCGCAGCAGCTCTCGGACGGCACTATCATTGACCTATTGCTGGAACATGGTGGCGACTCACAGTCCATACTCAGCAGATTTGCAGCGTTATGTTTGGCCGAAGCAGTATCACAAGTAATCATTGTTTCACCATACTGGGATGCGAACCTACAAGGCTTTCGAGAACTCAGAAAGACACTTGGCCAACCTAGAATGCTTGTAGCACTCAATCCCGAGGTGAATCAATTTCCGGTGAACCTTCTACACCACTCAGAGGACGTTGACTTCATCAGACTAAGCGCTGATGTCGCATCGAAATTTGTGCATGCGAAGCTTATTATCGTCCAGACACAGGCGTGGGACCACGTTCTGTTTGGCAGCGCGAACTGCTCCGATGATGCAATGGGATATCTCAACGGCCCGGCTCGCAATGCAGAGGCTTGCATCTATCGGCGATACCAGCGCGGATACGTAGAAAGTCTCCTCGAGATTGATACCACTGCCTTGGTTAATCGCAAAGAGATAGGAGAACCCAAAAAAGACAGTCCACCGCCTGACACAAAGTCTGTCCTTCTGGCACCAGGATCCTTTGAGCTTCGCGAAACCAAATTGTATTGGTGGCCGCCAAAAGGACTAGGTTCCCTTGGTCGCGCTGTGGAAGTCAGTGGTCAGGCCCTGCCGCTGGTACAGGACCATAAACAGGCATGGTACGCCCCCTTCGACGGGCCCGTTAAGCACCCGTTGATCGCCCGAATTCGTTATGCAAATGACGAACTGAGTTCACCGGCCATCGTGCATTGTCCCAAGGAGCTGAAGGATGCGGTTCCACTCAGACTGGATCCGAAGCTAAGAGAGGCTCTCGAAAAGGCGTTCAAAGCTGATGGAGACTTGATCGAATTGGCCATGCAAGCCGAACTGATCTTCGCAACCCAGCCCAAAAAATTCCAGGGGGGTCGAACGGCATCGACAACAAAAGGGAGGGCAGGTGAGACGCCCCCACCCTCGGCTCAATATGAAAGTGAAGCGGCTTTTCGCGCTGCCAAGTTAGCTCCAGCGACGGGCAGGTCCATGAGGATGTTCGATGCGGAACTAAACATGCAAGATTTATTCGCGCTCGTGACCAAGGGTGTTGCGCCCCAGGCAGACGGACCAGAACGAGCGCTGGATGATGAAGATGCCGCAATATTGGCTGGCGATACGGAAGACGATGTCGAAGAATCCACCCTGCCTGAAGATAAGGACAATGGTGTTTCGAAGCTACTCACGAACGCTAGCAAACGGAGGCAAGCAGCGCCTGAACCATCCGATAAAGCTCCCAAAACGTATACCTTGAAAGAGGTACTCGCTCGCCGCAAGAGGCTGCTCGCAGCCCTTGAACGTTTCGAAGTACAGCTTGACGAGCTGAAGCATGACGCTGGTGCGCCACTGGGTCGGTTGCCCATTCAAACGACGTTCGTGTTCGCCCTCCTTCGCTACGGACTAACCTACAAGCACACTATTTCTGACGCTGAATTCAAAACCTCGAAGCTCAAGCAGGCATTTCCAAATGATGGGCCAGTGACCTTGATGGTAACCGCTGAAGACAGCCTCGGGACGAATAGTAACTATGCATTCGTCACCATCTGCACCAGGCTCCTCAGGTCTCTATGGACGGGCACCAATCCGCTAGGAACTCGTATGGCCATCCACTCGACACACGAGATGCTGCCTGACGATATCTTTGAAATGGTGGTCGCCTCCAGGTGGGCACTAGCGCGCATTTTCGTCCACCTGAAGCATCAAAATTCGGGCGACCCGGAAAAGCGACCAAGTCTATTCTTCACGCAGTACGCCAGTATGATGTCCCAGATCTATACCAACACAGGCAGTCTCGGCCCAATTGATGCTGCTGCTGAGTGCGTCACGATCGGACGGTGGGACTTAATGTTCGGATACACGCCTAAGGAAACAGAGGACGTATATCGTGTACTGCAGGACCTTGCGAATCCTGCCGCACGTGCTTGAGTCTTTGGGGTCTCAATCATACGACCCATACCATTGATGGTAGTGAGCGGAGGATGGTATACGAGCAGATCTCAACGGTCAGAGCCCGAACCAGCACCATGCTAAGTACCGTTAAAATCTCTTGCATAGCACCCCTTTGACACGAACTCGCCCTTCAAGCAATGAAAAAAGCCGTTGATCATTCACTTGAAATGATCAACGGCCCTTTAATTTTTATTCAAAATCAGTTACTTAGAGACTCCAGTCACTCCCACTCAATCGTCGCCGGCGGCTTCCCCGAAATATCATACACAACACGATTCAACCCACGCACCTCATTGATGATGCGATTCGACACCTTCCCCAGCAGCGAGTGCGGCAGATGCGCCCACTGCGCCGTCATGAAGTCCAGCGTCTGCACCGCGCGCAGCGCCACCACGTACTCGTAGGTACGCCCGTCGCCCATCACGCCCACCGACTTCACCGGCAGGAACACGGCAAACGCCTGCGAAGTCGCCTCGTACCAGTTCACAGGCGCCTTGCCCGGATCGATGCCAGCCACCGCAGGCAGCTCGAATGGCGTATTGCGCAGTTCTTCGATGAAGATGGCGTCGGCTTCGCGCAGCAGGTCGGCGTATTCCTTCTTCACTTCGCCGAGGATGCGCACGCCCAGGCCAGGGCCCGGGAACGGGTGACGGTAGACCATGTTGTGCGGCAGGCCCAGCGCCACGCCGAGTTTACGCACTTCGTCCTTGAACAGTTCGCGCAGCGGCTCGAGCAGTTTCAGGTTCAGGGTTTCCGGCAGGCCGCCCACGTTGTGGTGGCTCTTGATCGTCTGGCCCTTCTTGCCCTTGCCGGCCGATTCGATCACGTCCGGGTAGATCGTGCCCTGCGCCAGCCATTTGGCGTTGGTCAGCTTGCCGGCTTCCTGCTGGAAGACCTCGACGAATTCGCGGCCGATGATCTTGCGCTTCTGCTCGGGATCGGTCACGCCGGCCAGGTGGCCGAGGAACTGGGCTTCGGCGTCGATGCGGATGACTTTCACGCCCAGGTTCTTCGAGAACATGTCCATGACCATCTTGCCCTCGTCCTTGCGCAGCAGGCCGTGGTCGACGAAGACGCAGGTCAGCTGGTCGCCAATCGCCCGGTGGATCAGGGCCGCGGCCACGCTCGAGTCGACGCCGCCCGAGAGACCCAGGATGACCTCATCCGTGCCGACTTGCTGGCGGATCTTCTCGACGGCCTCGCCGATGTAGTCCGGCATGTTCCAGTCGGACTTGCAGCCGCAGATCTCGTGCACGAAGCGGCCGATGATGGCTTCGCCCTGGGTGGTGTGGGTGACTTCCGGGTGGAACTGCAGCGCGTAGAAGCGGCGCTCCTCGTCGGCCATGGCCGCGACCGGGCAGCTGTCCGTCGAGCCCATCAGCTTGAAGCCTTCGGGCATTTCCAGGACCTTGTCGCCGTGGCTCATCCAGACCTTCAGCATGCCGTGGCCTTCGTCGGTGACGAAGTCGTTGATGCCGTTCAGCAGCTTGGTGTGACCGCGGGCGCGCACTTCGGCGTAGCCGAATTCGCGTACTTTACCGTTCTCGACCTTGCCGCCGAGCTGGGCAGCCATGGTCTGCATGCCGTAGCAGATGCCCAGGACCGGGACGCCGAGTTCGAACACGGCCTGCGGGGCGCGCGGGGAGTCGCCTTCCAGGGTGGAATTATGGCTGCCGGACAGGATGACGCCGGATGCGCCGTAGTTGCGCACGAAGTCGTCGCCGATGTCATAGGGGAAGACTTCGGAGAAGACGCCGGCGTCGCGGACGCGGCGGGCGATCAGCTGGGTAACCTGGGAGCCGAAGTCGAGGATGAGGATTTTGGAGTGCATTGAGACCAAATAGTAAGAAGTAATCCGGGCGGGTGGTGCCCGTGGCGTCGCGGTCGATCATGTCGTGAGACCGCGTGGGCACGGGGCGCCCACCCTACGATGGCGATTGTCGTGGTCAGGTTCAACGAGACCACGACACCGCGCGAAGCCAATACCAAAAGCGGCCGTTTCCGGCCGCTCCCTTATTCCGAACGGTAGTTCGGCGCTTCCTTGGTGATCTGGACGTCGTGGACGTGCGATTCGCGCATGCCCGCGGCGGTGATCTCGACGAATTCCGCCTTTTCGCGCAGTTCGTCGATCGTCGCGCAGCCGCAGTAGCCCATCGACTGGCGCACGCCGCCGACCAGTTGGTAGATGATCGCCAGCACGCTGCCCTTGTAGGCGACGCGGCCTTCGATACCTTCCGGCACGAACTTGTCGGCCTTGGCGGTGACGTCCTGGAAGTAGCGGTCGGCCGAACCTTCGGCCATCGCGCCCAGGGAACCCATGCCGCGGTAGGACTTGTAGCTGCGGCCCTGGTAGAGGATGACTTCGCCCGGCGCTTCTTCGGTGCCGGCGAACATCGAGCCCATCATGACGGTCGATGCGCCTGCCGCGAGGGCCTTGGAGATGTCGCCCGAGAAGCGGATGCCGCCGTCGGCGATGCAGGGCACGCCGGTGCCGGCCAGGGCTTCGGCCACGTTCGAGATCGCGGTGATCTGCGGCACGCCGACGCCGGCGACGATGCGGGTGGTGCAGATCGAGCCCGGGCCGATGCCGACCTTGACCGCGTCGGCGCCGGCCTCGACCAGCGCCTTGGCTGCCGCGCCGGTGGCGATGTTGCCGCCGATGACGTCAACGTGCGGGTAGCTGTCCTTGATCCACTTCACGCGGTCCAGGATGCCTTGCGAGTGACCGTGGGCGGTGTCGACCACCAGCACGTCCACGCCGGCCTTGACCAGCAGTTCCACGCGTTCCTTGTCCTTCTCGCCCACGCCGACTGCGGCGCCGACGATCAGCTTGCCCTGCGCGTCTTTCGATGCGAACGGGTGCTCGTGCGACTTCAGGATGTCCTTCACGGTGATCAGGCCGCGCAGTTCGAAGGCTTCGTTGACCACCAGCACGCGCTCGAGGCGGTGCTTGTTCATCAGGCGCTTGGCTTCCTCGGTGTTCGCTTCCTCGTTGACGTACACCAGCTTTTCGCGCGGGGTCATCTTGGTGCGGGTTTCCGCATCCAGGTCTTCCTCGAAACGCAGGTCGCGGTTGGTGATGATGCCGACCACCTGCTTGCCTTCGACCACCGGGAAGCCCGAGAAGCCGTGCTGGTGCTGCAGGGCGATGACGTCGCGGATCTTCATCGTCGGCGGGACCGTGATCGGGTCGCGCAGGACGCCGGCTTCGAAACGCTTCACACGCGCTACCTCGCGGGCCTGGTCGGCCGGGCGCAGGTTCTTGTGGATAATGCCGATGCCGCCTTCCTGGGCCATCGCAATCGCCAGGCGCGCTTCGGTGACGGTATCCATCGCGGCGGACAGCAGCGGGATATTCAGCGAGATATTCCGGGTCAGCTTGGTGCGGAGGGAAGTGTCGGCCGGAAGAACATTGGAGTAGGCCGGGACGAGCAGCACATCATCGAACGTGAGTGCTTTTTGGAGTAGACGCATAGCATTTTCCTATAGGCGCAAAAGCGAATTATACAGAAACCTGTGGTTTGCGTCGCACGTTGCCGAAAAAATGCTCCTGCCCGCCCCTGCCTCGATTGACACTGCCGGGGAATCGTGGCGAAATCTGGAATAGTTACGTAAGGAAATATTTTGATGACGCCTACCCTGCTTGTCCCCGCCGTGCGCCGCAGTCTCGCACTCGCCCTGCTCTTCACCGCCGGCCTGGCCCAGGCGCAATTCGTCTGGGTCGCGCCGAACGGGACGCGTCATTATTCGGACCAGCCGCCACCGCCGGGCACGCCGCCGGCGCGTATCCTCAAGGCCCCAGGCCTGCCGACCATTTCGCTGCAGGCCCCGCACACCCCTGCCGCCGCCCAGCAACCGGCGCCGCCGGCCGCTGGCGCGGCCCCGGCTTCCGCTCCCGTCCAGGCTGCCGACAAAGCCAAGGGGCCGCCGACCCTGGCCGAACGCGAAGCGGACTTCCGCAAGCGCCGCAAGGAAAGCCAGGAAGCGGAGCTGAAGGCCCAGGAACAGGCGCGCATCCAGGCGGCGAACGCCGAGCATTGCGCGGAGGTGCGCAAGGCCAAGCAGATGTATGACTCGGGCATCCGGGTGGCGGAAGTGGGGCCGGACGGCCAGAAACGCTACCTGACCGACGCCGAGCGCGCCCAGCGCAGCGCCCGCGCCGGCGCGATGGCGGCCGAGTGCCGCTGAAGCGGCCGCGCGGACTCCACCGCCGGGCCCGGCCGGCGCCCCTCAGGCTTCCCTGACGCTGCGCGCGCGCCTGGCCGCCGGCAGCGCCGGCGCGCACACGACCCGGTTGCGCCCGCCCTCCTTGGCGGCGTACAAGGCCTGGTCGGCGCGCGCCATCAGGCCCATGAAGGCCTCGCCCTCCTCCAGCATCGCCACACCGATACTGACCGTGTAGGCGATACCCGTCGTCGACGGCGCCAGGTGCAGGGTGCGGTCGAGCGCCGCGCGCAGCCGTTCGGCCACGGCCTGGGCCGTATCCAGGCCGGCGTCCGGTAGCAGCACGGCGAATTCCTCGCCGCCGATGCGGGCGCAGTAATCGATCTTGCGGACCACTTCCTGGGTATGCCTGACCAGGTCGCGCAGCACCTGGTCGCCCACGCCATGCCCGTAGGTGTCGTTGATGCGCTTGAAGTGGTCGACGTCGAATAGCAGCAGGCCCAAGCCGCTGCCGTGGCGGCGCGCGCGCGCATGCTCGCGTTCGGCGAAGGCGAAGAAGGCGCGGCGCGACGGCGCGCCGGTCAGGTGGTCGTGGTCGGCGGCGTAGGCGGTGTCGGAGAGCACGCGGGCATTGGCCATCATCACCGCCCCCAGCGTCAGGGCCGGCAGCGCCAGCGTGCCGAGGGCGAAGAAGATCAGGTTGTAGACCGCCGGCTCCAGCAGCGAGACCGCCGCATAGGCGTCGACCGCATAGAACAGGCCGCGCGCGCCGTGCAGCAGGCCGAGCACCAGCGCGGCGACGCGCGTGAAGGCGAAGGGGTAGCGCAGCCGCGTGTCCTTCGATACCGGCACGGTTGCAAAGATCGCGAAACAGACCGCGGCATGGTAGATCGATACCGAGACGACGCGCAGCGCCAGCGATTCGACGAGGTGGTGAAACACGACGACCCCGGCGAACGAGGCCAGGCTGCCGGCCACCAGGCGCCTGCAGGGCACCGGCAGGCCGAGATGGCGGCGAAAGCCGGCGTACATCAGGGACACGGTGACCAGGTAGAGCGCGTTGGCCGTTTCGATCGACAGGAAGTCCGGCACCACGCCGCGCGAAGCGAACAGCAGCAGCGCGATGATCGCCAGCCCGTTGGCCTGGCCCCACTCGCGAATGCCGGCCACCCTGGCGCCGGCGAGCGAAGTCAGCACCAGCAACATGACCACCGAAAACGCAGTGGTAACCAACAGGAGACTCAAGGCACTCAGCATCTGACAGGCAAGCGGCGGAAGGAAAGCGGCAAGGCCGCGCGAAGTCCATCCCCTGGTGCGATGCCCGCCGTACCGCGTCAACGCAGGACGGCATGCCCGTGTTCAATCCGGAGGAAAGTGCACTATGATAACAAGAAACAAGCTACAACTTGTCACTCGGTTGCACAGTTGCAACTACATTCCGCCAAATTCGGTGATGCCCATCCTATGCGGAGCGCATGAACACGGGATACCTGTACGCCTCAGGCCGAGCGTGGGGCGGCCGCTTCCTTCTTCGCCGCCCGCTTGCGGCGCGACTCCTTGGGATCGGCGATCAGGGGACGGTAGATCTCGATGCGGTCGCGCTCGCGCAGCACGGTGTCGAGGGTTTTCTTCTTCGCGTAGATGCCGACCGGCTGGGTCACCAGGTTGATCTCGGGGAACTCGACCAGCACCCCGCTCTGCTCGATCGCCTGGCCGATGGTCGTGCCGGGCTCGACGCGCATCGGGCGCAGGAACTCGCGTTGCGGCGTCGCGTAGCAGACGTAGACCTGGAGCATCCGAGTCTGCAATTGAGCCAGCATCTCAGCCATACACCGCCTCGGCGCGCTTGCAGAAGGAATCGACCATGCTGTTGGCGATCATGCCGAACACCGGGCCGACCAGTTGCGCCAACAGGACGCTGGAGAACTCGTAATGCAGGTCGAAGTCGATCTTGCACGCGTCGGCGCGCAGGGCCTTGAAGTTCCAGGTGCCCTCCAGCATCTTGAAGGGACCGTCGACCAGGTGCATCTTCATCTGCGTCGGACGCTGGTTGTGGTTGGAGGTGGTGAAGCTCTGCTTCACGCCATGGAAGTTGATGGCCAGGCTCGCGACCAGTTTGTCCTCGGTACGCTCGATGAGCTTGACGCCGCCGCACCACGGGAGGAACTTCGGATAATCTTCCACCTTCGCGACCAGATCGAACATCTGCTCGGCGCTATAGCCTAAGAAAACTGATTTGTGCACTACTGCCATTGGTCAACCGTTTGTTATGATGTTGGACAAGTTGCATTTCGCTCGCGTTTCACGTTTTGCAAGCGCGACAGCAGTAGTTTAACCGACCCGCGAATTTTCGCTATTTCATGAGCATTGTTGACAATAAGAAAGCATTTTTCGATTACTTCATCGAGGACCGCTACGAGGCCGGCATCGTGCTGGAAGGCTGGGAAGTCAAGGCGATCCGCGAGGGCCGGGTCCAGATCAAGGAAGCCTATGTCGTCGTGCGCGGCAACGAGCTTTTCCTGTTCGGCGCGCACATCAGCGCCCTGACGACCGCCTCGGCCTTCAGCCACCCGGAAGCCCTGCGCACGCGCAAGCTGATGCTGCACCGCGCCGAGATCGACAAACTGGTCGGCAAGGTCGAGCGCTCGGGCTATACCCTCGTGCCGCTGAACCTGCATTTCAAGGGCGGCCGCGTGAAGTGCGAGATCGGTCTTGCCAAGGGTAAGAAGCAGCACGACAAGCGCGCCACCGAGAAGGACCGCGACGCCAAGCGCGAGGTGGATGCGGCGATGAAGCAGCATCGGCGTTGATGTTTTTTGCCGCGCCCAGCGTGGTCGCGGCAAGATCGATCGTCGCGATCGATCGCATTTCACCTATCGACGCGTGGGCGGGAGACCCGCCCACCCTACGTCCTGCTGCACGCATTACGGGAACGGTTGCCGCTGCCCCGTAGGGTGGGCGGGGGATTTCAGTCCGGGGGACTGAAATCCCGCCCACGCGTTCAACCGGCGCTAAATCAACCGCACCGCTTACGCCAGCTTGCTCCCCCGCCAAGCCAGGAAACTGAGCACCAGCCCCACTCCCACCCCGCAAGCCAGCAGGAAGGCGCTCTCGAACAGCAGCGGCGCCACCAGGCCCGACACCAGCGCGAACGACATCATCTGGATGAAGCCCAGCATCGACGAGGCCAGGCCGCGGTTGTCCGGGAACAGCGACAGCGCCGTCATCTGGATCGCCGGCATGGCCACCGCCAGGCCGAAGGTATAGATCGCCAGCGGAATCACGGCCCAGGGCACCGCGGCCGGGAAGACCGCGTTGTAGCCGATGTTGAGCACCGCCGCCAGCGCCATGGTGCCGAAGCCGATCCACTTCAGCGTCAGCGGCGCCATCTTCGCGGCGCGCTTGCCGCCCCAGGCCGAGCCCAGCACCATGCCGCCGATGAGCGGGATGAACATCCAGGCGAAGGCCGTTTCCGGCAGGCCGAGGATCTCCATCACGAAGTTCGCCGCCGAGCCGATGTAGAGCGAGAGGCCGCCGAAGGCCAGGCCCACCGACAGCGACAGCAGCAGGAACTGCGGATGGCGCAGCACCTTCAGGTAGTTGCGCGCGATGGCGCCGGGATGGAAGGGCTGACGCTTCTCGACAGGCAGGCTCTCCGGCAGCATCTTCAGGCACAGCAGGATCAGCGCGGCGCCGAACACGGCCAGGAAGACGAAGGTCGCGCGCCAGCCGAAGTGCACGTGCAGCCAGCCGCCCAGGATGGGCGCGATCGCCGGCGCCAGGCCGAAGACCATCATGATGTTCGACATCATCTTCTGCGCCTCGGCGCCCTTGAGTCGGTCCTGCACGATGGCCTGGCCAATCACCGAGCCGGCGCCGGCCGACAGGCCCTGCAGGGCGCGGCAGGCCAGCAGCATGCCGAAGGTCGGGGCGAAGGCCGCGCCGATCGAGGCGATGGTGTAGAGCGCGAGCGCGGCCAGGATCACACGGCGGCGTCCGAAGGAATCGGACAGCGTGCCGTAGAACAGCATCATGAAGGCGAAGGTGAACAGGAAGACGCTCAGCGTCTGCTGGACGGCGACCGGGCCGACGCCGAACTCGCGCCCGATGGCGGGCATGGACGGCAGATAGGTGTCGATCGCGAGCGCCCCGACCATGCCGAGGCAGGCCAGGATGACGGTCAATAGTCGGTACATCGGGAAGGCTTTCAAGGAAACATGGCGCGCCGCGACAGGCGGCGCACGGCCCGCGATTGTACAGATATTTCCGTCAAGTCATCGGCCTGCCCTTCGGTCCCGCTCAATCCCTGAGCGACATCCCGAAGCGGTCGAAGCGCGGCATCCAGTTGCCCAAGGTATCGGCCGAGACCAGCACGCGCTCGGCGCGGCCGATCAGGTGGTCGCGCGGCACGAAGCCGATGTAGCGCGAGTCGGCGCTGTTGTCGCGGTTATCGCCCAGCATCAGGTACTGGTCCGCCGGCACCGTCACCGGGCCGAAGTTGCGCATCGGGGTCTTGATCTGGGGGACGAACTGGACCTGGCGCGTCCGGCCATCGATCCGCTCGCGCACGCGCAGCGCCGGGACCTGGGCCGCGCCGATGGCTTCGACCACGGTCTCGGCCGGTCCCCACTGGGCCTCCTCGCCGTTGATGACGAGGCGCTCGTTGCGCAGCTCGACCACGTCGCCGGGAAGCGCGACCAGGCGCTTGATCAGGCGCTCGCCGTCCTGCGGCGAATCGAAGGTGACCACGTCGCCGCGCCGCGGTTCGCCGGTGTGGGCGAGGATGTTGTTCGTCAGCGGCACCTTCAAGTCATAGGCAAGGCGGTTCACAAAGACGACGTCGCCTTCGAGCAGGTTCGGGCGCATCGAGGAAGACGGAATCGGGTTCCAGTCGGCGACCGCCGTGCGGAACACGCCAAACAGCAACATGAACAGGATGAAGCCCTTGTTGGCGCGGATGAGGTCCTTCATTGCGGTCTCCAGGTGTGGTTGGTTATTGCCGACTTTATACCGGGAGTTTCTTTAGCGATGCTTAAGCCTTCGACAACACTAGCCCAGCGCATCGGTCCAGACCCTCCGCGCCCAGGCTTCGGCGTCCCGGCCTTCCTGCGCCGAAGGATGGTCCGACAGGATGCCGGCGGCCACCGGCTCCATGCTCGTCTTCACCGGATCGTAGCGGTACAGCGTCGATATGCGCATGGCCTGCCTGTCGTCGATGAAGCTGTAGCAGGTATTGTCGAAGGCCGGCGCCGGGTCCGGGGCCTCGCCCAGCATCAGGGCCACCACGGCGCGCGCGCAGATCTTCGCCTGGGCGTTGGCCATGTGGGCCGACTTGGGCAGGCCGGACTCGATCGCGTCGCCGATCACGTGCACGCCAGGCAGGCGCTTCGACGCGTAGCTGAGGAAGTCGACCCCGCACCAGCGTCCTTCGGCATCGGCAAGACCGCTCTCCAGGGCGATCCGCCCCGCCCGTTGCGGCGGTACGAGGTTCAGCACGTCGGACCTGACCGTATCGAAGTCGGTCCTGACGGTCTTCGTCGCCAGCTCGACCTGCCGCACCTCGCTGCCCGGCACGTAGTCGATCATGCCCGGGTACAGGTCGCGCCAGGCCCGTTCGAACAGGCTGCGTTTCGAGGTGATCACCGGGTTGGCGTCGAGCACGATCACCTTGGAGCGGGACTTGTGCGTCTTCAGGTAGAAGGCCACCTGGCAGGCGCGCTCGTAGGGCGCCGGCGGACAACGATAAGGCTGGGGCGGGATCACGATGGTGAACACCCCGCCATTCGGCATGGCCAGGAGCTGGCGGCGGAGCATGCGCGTCTGCGCTCCCGCCTTCCAGGCGTGGGGAACCTGGTGCTGCGCACGGGCCAGCATCGGGTAGGCGTCGTACATGAAATCGATGCCGGGTGCGACGATCAGGCGGTCGTACGGCAGCTTGCTGCCCGCCACGACGATGCGGCGCCTGTCGGCATCGATGGCCGTCACCCGGCCCTGCACGAACCGGACGCCATGGGCCTGCCGCAGCGCCTCGTAGCCGAAGGTGAGCTGCGCCAGCGTCTTCTGGCCGGCCAGCACGCGGTTGCTGACCGGGCAGGAAACCAGCGCGGCGTGTTGGTCGACCAGGGTGACGTCGATGCGTCCGCCGCTCAGCATGCGCACGTACTTGGCCGCGGTCGCGCCGCCGAAACCGGCGCCGACGACGACGACCCGCCCCAGCCTGGCGGAGGGCGCGGGGCCGGCCTTGCCGAGCGCCGCCGCCATCGAGGAAGCGGCGGGCCCGGCCAGGGTCAGGCCAAGAAAATCACGCCTGCGCACGTTCTGCTCCCCGTTCTGCTCCCATTCCCTACTCCCATTCCAGCGCCGGGTAGATCAGGCTGACGTTGCGCCGGTTGACGACATCGAAGAGCTGCCAGCGCCCCCGTTCGGAAGCCGCCGCCGTCTCCATCGCCGCCTGCATGTCGCCGCCCTTGCGGATGCTCGCCCTGACATCGCGCAGCAGGGCCCTCAGGTAGTCGCTCTGGCGGGCCAGGGCCCGGTTCTTGTCGCGCACGACTGGACCGTGTCCGGGAATCGTGTTGACGGCGGCCAGCCAGGCCAGTTCCTCCGTGGCGCGGAGCCAGCCCGCGATGTCCCCATCGACGGAGGGCGTGCGCTCGATGAAGAGCAGGTCGCCGGTCCACAGCGTGCCGGTCGCGACATCGAATACGCTCAGGTCGTTGTTCGTATGCGCGCCCGGCCAGGCGGTCAATTCCAGCTTGCGTCCGCCCAGGTCCAGGACCTGGCGCCGGCCTACCGTCTCGTCCGGGGCGACCAGTCTGCTGTTGCGGGCCTGCCCGCCCAATTCCTTTTCCAGGTTGCGCACATAGGTGTCGCGGCGCGCGTTCATGGCCTGGGGCAGCATGGCATGGCCGATGAAGCGCGGCGCCGGCCCGGGCCCGGCGGCATCGGCATCGATGAAAGCCGCGTTGCCGAATACGTGGTCGGGATGCACGTGGGTATTGATCACGTAGCGGATCGGCAGCCGGGTGACCTGCCTGACCGCTTCCAGCAAGGCTTTGCCGACCGCATGCGAGCCGCCGGTGTCGATGACCGCGACCGCCTCGGAACCGACCACGAAGCCGATGTTGGCGATATCGCCGTCGTATCCGTCCCCGAAATCCTTGTGCTGCCCGATGTGCACGTAGACGCCCGGCGCGACCTGGCTCACCTGCAGCGGCGCCGCGGCCAGGGGCGCGCAGGCGCATGCCAGCAGCCAGGCCGCAAGGATCGGGCGCCGCATCCAGCCTCCGCGCATCTAGCCCCCGATCTCCAGCGCGTGACGGAAGCTCCGGCCTTCGTTGTCGCGGATGGAAACCTGCAAGGCGCCGGGCTGGCGGGCGAGGAAGCTGAACTGGATGGACGGGTCTTCGCTGATGCCGATGTAGGTGTCCGCCCGCATCACCGGCTTGCCGTTGTAGCTGACTTCGACCTTGTCGATGAACAAAGCCGGCCGGAATCCATTCGTCGCCGGGTCGCGCTGCAGGCCGGTGTACATCGGGTGCTTGATCAGGAGCCTGGCCTTGTTCACGCTGCCGGGCCTGAATGGACCGTCCAGCGCCATCTTCATTTTCCCGGCCGCGGCCATGGCCGCCGCGTTGTCTCCGGTCGCCGGGCCGCCGCAACCGCCGGATGCCTTCACGACAGTCGAATTCACGTAGAATCTGCCATCGCTCGTTTCGGCGACGACATGCACGGGCGAATCGATCTCGAAGCGGATCCTGGTCGCGACCTCCGCCTTGCCGCTGTCCGGGGTAAAGTGGAACACCGCCGTCAGCGGCACGGGGTTCTCGTCGACGAGCACGGTCACCGACTTGATGTACTGCTTGTCGAGCATCGGGTGGTCGATGCTGAAGGCAAAAGGAACTTGTTCTCCGCTGGGCGCGCGCGCCGGCGCCGTCAGGCGCACGAAAGCGGCGGGCTCCAGCTGCTTGCCGGGAAAGTAAGTCTGTTGCAGCGCTGCCCAGCCCGCATCCGCCGCCCTCGCCCACGAGGGGCAGCTCGACAGCGCAAGGAGCGCGAGGCCGAAGAAGCAATACGCGGCGCGCGCCATCGGTGGAGGCGTTCCCGTCGAGCCAGGCTGTATCCAGGTGTGGATCGTTGATTTCATTTCCGAAACCAGAGCAGGCAAAGAGAGTGCACATGTCGAGCGCAGCGTCGACCGCAGCGTGATGCTTTGCCGAAGCGACAGGCAGGCTTGCGCTTCGCCGACACGAAGACTATAACGCACGACCGGGTCCGCATGAGCAGTATTGCATGCCCTTTTACAAATCTTCTCGAAATAGCAACAGAAAGCCATGCCAGACAAACTCGACCTGCCCAGCGCGGCGCGCTCGCCCGCGGCGTCCTTCGATGCCGCAAACAACACGTCGGGCCAGGGCAGGCAACACCCGCTGCCCGAGGGCGTCGCCGCCTGGTCCTGGGGCGCCTTCCTTCTCAGCTGGATCTGGGCAATCGGGAACAGGACCTGGTGGGGCCTGCTCGGCCTGGTTCCGGGCGTCGGCCTGGTCGTCCGGGTCGTGCTCGGCATGCACGGAAGGCGCTGGGCGTGGCATAACAGGCGCTGGAACAGCGTGGCGCATTTCCAGCGGGTCCAGCGGCGCTGGAGCCTGGCCGGCGCGCTGCTGGCCCTGGCCCTGGCCGGTATCGTGGCGGCGGTCGCGCTGCCCATCCACCAGGACTGGCAGCTCAGGCAAGAACTGGAAACCGCGTACCTGCATGCACAGAAGGCGGCGCAGGCGGTCGGCAGCTACGCCGAATCGAAGCGGACC
This sequence comes from Pseudomonadota bacterium, assembly GCA_040755875.1. Lineage (GTDB taxonomy): Bacteria > Pseudomonadota > Gammaproteobacteria > Burkholderiales > Burkholderiaceae_D > Telluria. The sequence goes on from JBFLZJ010000007.1 coordinate 15,185, forward strand.
CTGCCCCGCACAGTGGGCGAAACGGGATTCGGCGAGCCGCCGCCGGCCAGCGTGCAGGGCCTGGCGATCGATCCGCGCAGCGGGGAACTGAAGGTGACGGTGACTGCCGCTTCCCTGCGCGGCAAGGGCTTTCTTCTCCGGCCCACGACCGGGGCCGACGGCGCCGTGCGCTGGCGCTGCCTGCATGGCGAGATTCCCGCTCGCCTGTTGCCGAAGCAGTGCGGCGACAATCCGACCGGCGAACTGGAGCTCTGAGGCCGCCCGCGGCCATCCCGGCGCCTCAGTGTTTCTTGCGCCGCAGGCTGAACCAGCCGCCCACCGCCACCGGCGCGCCCAGGGCCAGGGCCGATACCGCATCCCAGAGGCCGTCGCCGAGCAAGGCGCTGATCAGGCCGATTGTCGTCAGGATGCCGAGCAGGATGGGCATGCCCCAGACCGCCATGAATCGTTCGTTCATCGGGATTCTCCAGTACGCGCGAGCGCGGGTTGCGCGGGTTGGGCGGGCTGCGCCGCGTCGACCGAGTCTTTCACGCCAGCCTTTGCCTTGCGCCCGCGCTTCACCCACAGGTAAAGACCGCTGCCGAGGACCGCGATGGTCGCCAGGTCGAGCATGGCCCACAGGAACTTCATCCAGCCGCCGCCGTAGTCGCCGAAGTGCAGCGGCTGCGAGATCAGGAGCGCGGTCAGGTACCAGGGCAGGTCGCGGTGGTCGGTGATGACGCCGGTCTCGGCATCGATCAGCACCGGCTTGTACAGGCGCGAGGAGAAGGCCTGGTCGCCGCGCATGAACACGCCGTAGTGGTGCGGGCTCGCGAAAGGCGTGCCGGGGAAGGCGACGAAGGCGACCTGCATGCCCGGCTCGGCGGCCATCGCCGTTTTCACGGCCGCGTCCATCGAGGCCATGCGCTCGGGCGGTTTCGCGTTCTTGTAGGGCTCGAGCATGGCGGCGATCTCGGTCGCCTGCCAGACCTTCAGCAGGACGTCGGCCAGGGTGTTCACCACCCCGGTCGCGCCCACCACCAGGGCCCAGACCAGGGTCACGATGCCGAGCAGGTTGTGCAGGTCCAGCCATTTCAGGCGCTTCGTCCTGCCTTCGCGCACCGTGCCGAACTCGAGCTTGCGCATGAAGGGCGCGTACAGCACCACGCCGCTGACGATGGCGACGATCAGCAGCAGGCCCATGAAGCCGAGGAAGAGCATGCCCGGCAGGCCGGCGAACAGGTCGACGTGCAGGCGCAGCATGGTCGACATGAAGGCGCCGCCCTCGAAGGCCGGCTCGGTGATGACTTTCGCCGTGCGCGCGTCGACCGCGATCGGCTTGTAGTGTTCGTCGTTCGGGTGGTCGCCCAGGGTCACGTTCCAGATCGCCGGCTCGTCGATCTCCTGCGACATGTACATCATGATCTTGCCCGGATACAGGGCCTTGCCGGCGGCGATCACGTCGTCGAGGTTGGCGCGCGGCGGGTTCGCCGCGAGCTCCGGCGCCAGGGCCGGGGCCTCGACGTCGTTGCCCAGCAAATGGCCGATCTCGTGGTGGTAGATCAGCGGCAGGCCGGTCAGGCACAGCAGGAGCATGAAGACGGTGCAGACCAGGCTGCTCCACTTGTGGATCCAGCTCCACCGGCGCAGGGATTGATTGGACATTGTGGTTCGGGACGGACGATGAGTTGCAGATAATAATAGTTCTCATTTACAGCCGCAAGCTTTGCGCGCATAATAATGAGAATAGTTCTCATCTAACAACAACACCGCCGCACATGACACAGCCGACTTTCCGCCTCACTCCCCTCGCCTTCGGCGCCGCCCTCCTCCTCGCCGGCCAGGCCCACGCCCAGACCCAGTCCGCCGAACAGGCCGCGACCCAGGCCGCGACAGACCAGCCCATCCAGACCGTGGTCGTGACCGCCTCGGCCGACGCCTCGAGCCAGGGCCTGCCGAAGGACTATGCCGGCGGCCAGGTCGCGCGCGGCGGGCGCCTCGGCCTGCTGGGCAACGTCGACATCATGGACGCGCCCTTCAACACCACCAACTACACGCACGCGCTGATCCAGGACCAGCAGGCGCGCAGCGTGGCCGACGTGGTGCAGAACGATCCCTCGGTGCGCGTCGCCCGCGGCTTCGGCAACTACCAGGAGCTCTACGTGATCCGCGGCTTCGCGGTGAACTCGGACGACCTGGCCTACAACGGCCTGTACGGCCTGCTGCCGCGCCAGTTCGTCGCTTCCGAGCTGCTGGAGCGGGTCGAGGTCTTCCGCGGCGCGAACAGCTTCGTGAACGGCGCGGCGCCGGGCGGCGGCGGCATCGGCGGCATGATCAACCTGTTGCCCAAGCGCGCCCCGAACGCCCCGCTGAACCAGCTGACCCTGGGCGTCGAATCCGGCGGCCAGGGCTATGCGGCGGCCGACATCGCGCGCCGCTTCGGCCCGGACAACCGCGGCGGCATCCGCATCAACGCGGTGCGCCGCGACGGCGAAACGGCCATCGACCGCGAGGAGCGCGAGCTGAGCGTGTTCTCGGTCGGCGCGGACTGGCGCGGCGACGGCTACCGCGTCTCGGCCGACGTCGGCTACCAGAACCACAAGCTGCTCAACGCGCGTCCCAGCGTGACCGTGGCCGCCGGCCTGCCGATCCTGGCAGCCCCCGACTCCGACACCAACTGGGCCCAGCCCTGGACCGAATCGAAGGAACGCGATGTCTTCGGCACCCTGCGCGCCGAGGTCGACCTGGGCGCCGACAGCGTGGCCTGGGCCGCGCTCGGCATGCGCCGTGGCGACGAGTCGAACATCCTGGCCTCGGCCACCGTCACGGCCATCGACGGCAGCGCCAACATGACCCGCTTCGACAACGTGCGCGAGGACGATGTGAAGACCGGCGAGATCGGCGCGCGCACCGAGCTGCGCACCGGGCCGGTCAAGCACGCGCTGTCGGCCACCGTCTCGGGCTTCCATTCGGAATCGAAGAACGCCTATGCGATGGGCGACTTCGCGGGCTGGAACACCAACATCTACCGCCCGGTCGACGTCGCGGCCCCGCCGACCGGCTTCTGGCCGGGCGGGAACATGTTTGACCCGCTCCTGACCCGCAAGAGCACCCTGTCCAGCGCGGCGATCGCCGACACCCTGTCGTTCGCGGACGACAGCGTGCTGCTGACGGTCGGCCTGCGCCACCAGCGCATCAAGGACCAGGGCTTCGACTACGTGACCGGCGTCGAGAACGCGCGCTATGCGAAGAGCGCGAATACCCCGGTGGCCGGCCTGGTCTACAAGCCGGCAAAGAACGTCTCGCTGTACGCGAACTATATCGAGGCCCTGCAGCAGGGCGGCTCGGCCTCGAGCGGCGGCTTCGGCCCGCCGCTGGCCAACGAAGGCGTGCCGCTCGCGCCCTACGTCTCGCGCCAGAAGGAAGTCGGCGTCAAGGTCGACGGCGGCAAGCTGGGCGGCAGCATCGCCCTGTTCACCACCGGCCAGCCCCAGGCCTACATCCTGAACAACACCTTCGGCACCTTCGGCGAACAGCGCAACCGCGGCGTCGAGCTGTCGGTGTTCGGCCTGCCAGCGAAAGGCCTGCGCCTGCTGGGCGGCGCCACCCTGCTCGACACGGAGCAGCGCAACACCAAGGGCGGCGCCACCGATGGTCTGGAGGCGATCGGCGTGCCGGAAATCCAGGTCAACCTCGGCGCCGACTGGGACGTGCCGAACGTGCCCGGCCTGTCGCTCAACGCGCGCGCGGTCTACACCTCGACCCAGTACGCGGACATCGCCAACACCCAGAAGGTGCCGTCCTGGGCCCGCCTGGACATCGGCGCGACCTGGACCACGCGCCTGATGGACCGCGACGTCACCCTGCGCGCGCGCATCGACAACGTCACCGACAAGAACTACTGGGCATCGAGCGGCGGCTACCCGACCTATGGCTACCTGGTGGCCGGCGCGCCGCGCACGCTGGTGGTGTCGGGGTCGATCGATTTCTAAGCGTCTCGCGGGACGGGAATCGAGGGCGGCGCTGCCGCCCTTTTTCATGGGCGGCGTGCATCCCGTGGCTTGTGTCCACGACCTACGACAACAGCAGCGCCAGCATCCCGCCCGCCATCGACACCACCAGCATCAGCAGCACATACCCGACAAAGCGCAGCACGCCGCGCAGCTTGCGCCCCGACGGCCGGGAACGGGCGATGTACCAGGGAATGGCGAGCGGCGTGAGAAAGACGATGGCCGTGCTCAGCCAGCGCGAACGCGGCCAGCCGCGCAGCTCGCGGTCGAGGCGGAACCAGTAGAAGCTCAGGAAGCTGGACAGCAGGCCGGACACGAATGTCCACAACAGCGGCTCCTCGCGCTCGCGCACGCCCGTCGCCGCATCGACCAGGGCCGAGACGAACATCAGCGCCAGCAGGGCCATCGCCGCGCCGCGCGGACGCAGCACCGGCGTGTAGGCGGGATGGAGGCCAGCCGCGGGATCCGGGCCGCTCTCGTCCGGGGTTGGGGACGCTCCGGCGCCCTCCTCCATCACGTCAGCGCCCTTGCGACCCGCGTCGCGCGGGCGGGCAGCCGCCCCTCGGGCGGGCGCATGCGCTTCGCTGCGGACGGTGCATTCGGCACCGGCAATACGGACGTTCGCTTGTGCATGTTCTGCCCATCGTCATCGCTTCGATCAGTGCGGCCTGCGGTCCTCTTCCAGGGCCGCCAGCGCCATTTTCTCGACCACGCCGGGCGCCAGCAGCTTGAGGAAGCGCCCGATCTTTCCCTTGGCCGTCATCACCACTTCCCGCTTGCGCGCGTTCATGCCCGCGATGATCAGGCGCGCGCATTCCTCGACGCTCATCGCGCCCTCTTCCTTGAGCGCGCTGGCGCCGGCTTCCTGGCCCTGGGCGTTGAAGCCGCGGTAGCGGATGCGCGTGGCGACCACGCCCGGGTAGGCCGTCGTCACGCTGACGCCGGCGCCTTTCATCTCGGCCCGCAGCGCCTCGAAGAAGCCGGTCATGGCGAACTTGGTGGCGCTGTAGGCGGTGCGGCCGGGCACCCCGACGAGTCCGGCCAGCGAGGATACCGCGACGATGCTGCCGCGCGCCGCCTTCAGGTGCGGCAGCGCGGCCTGGGTGCACCAGATTGCACCCCACAGGTTCACCCGCATCAGGTCCTCGTACCAGTCGAGGTCCTCGACTTCCTCGAACAGCGCATGCGCCGAGCGGCCCGCGTTATTGACCAGCACATCAATCCGCCCGAAGCGCTCCACGGCCGTGATGACCAGCCGCCGGCACTGGATGCGCACCGACACGTCGGTCGGCACCGCCAGCACCTGGGCCCCAAGGGCGCCGCATTCGGCCGCAACCAGGTCCAGTTGGGCGGCGTTGCGGGCCGCCAGCACCAGCGCCAGCCCGGCCCCCTCTTTTGCCGCCAGTTGCCGCGCCATCTCGGCGCCGATGCCGTCCGAGGCGCCCGTGATCACGACGACGCGCAGCGTCATTTCTGCGCCTTCACGATCTGCATCGCACTGGCGATCAGGCCGCTCATCTCGCCCAGGTTGGCCGGCACGATGATGGAGTTGTTGGTCTTGGCCAGGTTGCCGAAGGCGTCGACGTAGTGCTCGGCCACGCGCAGGTTCATCGCGTCCTCGCCGCCCGGCTCGCGGATCGCGGCGCCGACCTGGCGCAGCGCCGACGCGCTGGCCTCGGCCAGGGCGACGATGGCGCTGGCCTCGCCCTGGGCGCGGTTGATCGCGGCCTGGCGTTCGCCTTCGGAGCGGGCAATGGCCGCTTCGCGCTCGCCGCTGGCGATGTTGATCTGCTCCTGGCGCCGGCCTTCGGAGGCCGCGATCAATGCCCGTTTTTCGCGCTCGGCCGTGATCTGGCGCTGCATCGCGTGCAGGATCTCGGCCGGCGGCGTCAGGTCCTTGATCTCGTAGCGCAGCACCTTCACGCCCCAGTTCGCGGCCGACTCGTCGATGGCGTTGACGATGGTGGTGTTGATGTGGTCGCGCTCCTCGAAGGTCTTGTCCAGCTCCATCTTGCCGATCACCGAGCGCAGCGTGGTCTGGGCCAGCTGGGTGATGGCCTGGATGTAGTTCGACGAGCCGTAGGAGGCGCGCATGGCGTCGGTGACCTGGAAGTAGAGGATGCCGTCGACCTGGAGCTGGGTGTTGTCGCGCGTGATGCAGACCTGGGGCGGCACGTCCAGCGGGATTTCCTTGAGCACGTGCTTGTAGGCGATGCGGTCGACGAAAGGCACGACGATGTTCAGGCCGGGCGCCAGCACCGCGTGGAATTTACCGAGCCGCTCGACCACCCAGGCGTGCTGCTGGGGCACGACGTTGATCGTCTTGAACACGAACACCATCGCGATGATGAAGATCACCAGCGCCACCGTACCGAAGGACAATTCCATGAGCATCCCTTATAGATGAGTTACAAGTATGAGTTATCGTTATGAATTCGCCACGATCAGGCGATTACCCTGCACTTCGACGATGCGAAACTCGCCCGCCTCGGCAATGGCGCCGCTGCCCAGCTCCACGTCCCACAGCGCGCCGCGGTACATGACGCGGGCGCGCCCGTTGTTCCAGGCGTGGACGGTGACGCGCCCGCCGATGTCCAGGTTCACGTTCTGGTCGCGCGTCGCTTGCGTCTTCGCCGGACGCCCGAAGCGGCTGCGGTGCAGGATGCTGGTCGCGACCAGGCCGGTCGCCGCCGCGATCAGGGTCTGCGCCGGGCCCGACAGGCCCAGCAGCGACGCGATGCCGCCGCAGGCCAGGCCGATGGCGATCATCAGCAGGTAGAAGGTTCCCGTAAACAGTTCGGCCACCACCAGGATACCGGCGCCGATCATCCAGTTGACCCAGTCCGTCATCTCATCTCCTCATCAATGGCAAGCAATCGGCATGGACCGCTTGCTCAGCCTGCGCTCGAGCGCTTGCGGATCAGGGGGGAGCCGCTGTTGTCCTGAGCCGAACACGCACGGGTGCAGCGCTGGTAGGTATCGTCGCAGATGCCACGCTGCTGCGCGCGGCGATTCTGCTGGCCACTGCGCTCGAGAGCCAGGGTCCCGGTCGGGGTCACGGCGCCTTGCGCGGCGCGCGCCAGCGGATTCGTTTCCTCGCTCTTCAAGATCAACACCGCGTCGTCGCCCGACGCCTTGCCGGTATTGGCCCTGCACTGCGTCCTGGCGGAATCGCATTCGGCCCTGCAGAGACCAGCGTCATCGGCAACAGCGGCGCCCGACAGGACGAAGCCGACCACACCCAGGGCAAACAACAAGCGTTTCATTCTCTATTCTCCTCTCGCACCGAAAAAAAACCCCGCCGCCGCACAGGCTGACGAGGGTTTTCAAAAGTCTAACAATTTCCAGAGCCGAGTCAACTAATTTGTTGCTTTACGGCTAATTTCATATCCTCCAGGGAGACGAAGGGACAAGCTGATCGGCAATTCGGCGCTACGCGAGAGAAATATCGCGCATTCCTACCCGGCGTGGATAAAACCGCTGCATTGCAAGATGTTTCCGGGTTTTCCTTATGCTAATGTCTTTACACATCAGATGACGGGCTTTCGCAATCCGTCCGGATCGGCGCAAGCCGTCGCTGGTGACGACAAGGAGCGAATCGCCAGATTCGCACATTTCATTACGGAGACAATATGAATCGAAAAATCGCGATGTTCCTGTTCGCCATCGGCCTGGCCGCAAGCGCCAGCGCAGCCCATATGGATGATTTCGCCTGCCGCGAGTATTGCGAAATGGAATACAAGACCTGCAAGGCGGAAGGCAATACCGGGTGCGAGATCATCGAGCGCACCTGCTACATGGAGTGCACCCACGTCTGATGAGGCCGGGCGGGCGCCGCAGGCGTCGCCATGAAACCGCCCGGAATACCGGGAGGTGACAACCCGCCGGCCAGTTCCGGCGGGTTGCGCAAGAAAATGGAAGCGGACGGCTTCGGCTTTATGCCGCCAATTGACGCACCCGAATCGGCCGGGATTGGCCAGCCTTATGCACCTTGAATCAAATTGCGCTTTTTCGCGAGAAAACGGCCAAATTGATGCATTGCAAGATGATTCTACATTTCTCTTGTGATAAGGTCGTTAAACATCAAATGACGGGTTTTAACAATCTACCCATATCGGGTAATGCGTCATCTGATGAATACCACGAAGCGGATCGCCCGATTCGCGCCATTGATCACCGGAGAGAAGAATGAATCGAAAAATCGCCATGTTCCTGTTCGCCATCGGCCTGGCCGCAACCGCCAGCGCAGCGCATATGGATGACTTCGCATGCCGCGAGTACTGCGCGCTCGAACGCCAGACTTGCGAAACCGAAGCCGCCGGCAACAACTGCCTGCTGGTCGAGCGCCAGTGCCTGATGGAGTGCCGCCACGTCTGATGAGCGGGGGCGTGACGGCGCAGCCGCCGTCGTGCAACGCTGCGCCGTATGAAGCAATAAAAAACCCGCCGGCCAATCGGTCCGACGGGTTTTTTCTTGCCTTGGCGCGAATTACATGGCCGCCAGCTTCTGCCAGGTCTCGATCACCGAGTCAGGATTGAGCGACATCGATTCGATGCCCTGCTCCATCAGCCAGACCGCGAAGTCCGGGTTGTCCGATGGGCCCTGGCCGCAGATGCCGATGTACTTGCCCTGTGCGCGGCAGGCCTTGATCGCCAGCGACAGCATGGCTTTCACCGCCGGGTCGCGCTCGTCGAAGTCCTTGGCCAGCAGCTCCATGCCGGAGTCGCGGTCCAGGCCCAGGGTGAGCTGGGTCAGGTCGTTCGAGCCGATCGAGAAGCCGTCGAAGTGCTGCAGGAACTGCTCGGCCAGGATGGCGTTCGAGGGCACTTCGCACATCATGATGACGCGCAGGCCGTTCTCGCCGCGCTTCAGGCCGTACTTGGCCAGCAGCTCGATGACCTTCTCGGCCTGGCCCAGGGTGCGCACGAACGGGATCATCAGCTCGACGTTGGTCAGGCCCATCTCTTCGCGCACGCGCTTCATCGCGAGGCATTCCATCTCGAAGGACTCGGCGAAGTCCTCGGCCAGGTAGCGCGCGGCGCCGCGGAAGCCCAGCATCGGGTTTTCCTCGTCCGGCTCGTAGCGCGAACCGCCGATCAGCTTCTTGTACTCGTTCGACTTGAAGTCGGACAGGCGCACGATGACGGGCTTGGGCCAGAACGCGGCGGCAATCGTCGCCACGCCTTCGGCCAGCTTGTCGACGTAGAAGGCCTTCGGCGAGGCATGGCCGCGGGCGACCGACTCGACCGCCTTCTTCAGGTCGGCGTCGATGTTCGGGTACTCGAGGATGGCCTTCGGGTGCACGCCGATGTTGTTGTTGATGATGAATTCGAGGCGCGCCAGGCCGACGCCGCCGTTCGGCACCGACTGGAAGTCGAAGGCCAGCTGCGGGTTGCCGACGTTGAGCATGATCTTGGTCTTCAGCGGCGGCAGTTCGCCGCGCGAGACTTCGGTCACTTCCGTTTCCAGCAGGCCGTCGTAGATCTTGCCCTCGTCGCCTTCGGCGCACGAGACGGTAACGAAGGTGCCGTCCTTCAGCGCCTCGGTGGCGTCGCCGCAGCCCACGACCGCCGGCACGCCCAGTTCACGGGCGATGATGGCCGCGTGGCAGGTACGGCCGCCGCGGTTGGTGACGATGGCCGAGGCGCGCTTCATGACCGGCTCCCAGTTCGGGTCGGTCATGTCGGCCACCAGCACGTCGCCCGGCTGCACGCGCTCCATCTCCGACGGGTCGGTGATGACGCGCACGGGGCCGGCGCCGATCTTCTGGCCGATCGCGCGGCCGCTCGTCAATACGGTGCCGGTGCCCTTCAGCGAGAAGCGCTGCTGGGCGTCCGTGGCCTTCTGCTGCGATTTCACGGTTTCCGGACGCGCCTGCAGGATGTAGAGCTTGCCGTCGCGGCCATCCTTGCCCCACTCGATGTCCATCGGACGGCCGTAGTGGTTCTCGATGATGACTGCGTACTTCGCCAGCTCGACGACTTCGGCGTCGGTCAGCGAGTAACGGTTGCGCATCTCGATCGGCACGTCGACGGTGCGCACCGAACGGCCGGCTTTCGCCTCCTCGGTGAACTCCATCTTGATCAGTTTCGAGCCGATGTTGCGGCGGATGACAGGCGACTTGCCCTGCTCGAGCATCGGCTTGTGGACGTAGAACTCGTCCGGATTGACCGCGCCCTGCACGACGGTTTCGCCCAGGCCGTAGCTGGAGGTGATGAAGACCACGTCCTTGAAGCCCGACTCGGTGTCGATGGTGAACATGACGCCGGCGGCGCCGGTGTCCGAACGGACCATGCGCTGCACGCCGGCCGACAGCGCCACTTCGGCGTGGGTGAAGCCTTTATGGACGCGGTAGGAGATCGCGCGGTCGTTGTAGAGCGAAGCGAAGACGTGCTTCATCGCTTCGAGGATGTTGTCGATGCCGACCACGTTCAGGAAGGTCTCCTGCTGGCCCGCGAAGGAAGCGTCCGGCAGGTCTTCGGCGGTGGCCGAGGAGCGCACGGCGAAGGACATCTCGGTCTCGGAGTCGGCCACCAGGCGTTCGTAATAGGCGCGGATTTCCTGTTCCAGGCGCGGCTGGAAGGGGGTGTCGACGATCCACTGGCGGATTTCCTGGCCGGCGGCGGCGAGCGAGCGCACGTCGTCGATGTCGAGGCCGTCCAGGCGGGTGGCGATACGGTCGGCCAGCGAAGGACCGCCGTCGACCGAATGGCCGAGGAAGTCGCGGAAGGCCTGGGCCGTGGTGGCGAAGCCGGTCGGCACGCGCACGCCGGCTTCGGCGAGCTGGCTGATCATCTCGCCGAGCGAGGCATTCTTGCCGCCGACCGATTCGACATCGGTCATGCGCAGGTTCTCGAACGAGGCAACGTAAACCCCATTGCCCTGTTCGGGTTCCTTCAATGAAGCTGCTTGAGACAGGTTAGTCATGGTAAAACACCCTTACTTGATGATAGAAACTTGTCGGGCAGGCGCTGGGCAGAGGGCGCGTGTTTTCTTGTTATTCTGGGCGTCGTGCAGCACAATGCAAATCCGTTGCAGAGCATTTTACCCCGTGCGACCGCGATTCACAGCGCACAATCCTGCATTCTTGCCAGCATTAGCGAAAAATTCATCATGACCGCAGACAGCCGCCAGCCCCTTCCCGCGCCCACGCGCACCGTCTTTTTCGTGTCCGACGGCACCGGCATCACCGCCGAGACCTTCGGCCACGCGGTGCTGAGCCAGTTCGAAATGCGTTTCCGCCAGATCCGGATTCCCTTCATCGACACGCTCGACAAGGCGCGCGACGCGGCGCGGCGCATCAACGAAGTCTACGCCATCGACAACCAGCGTCCCATCGTCTTTTCCACGCTGGTCAAGCACGACCTGTCGGGCGTGATCCGCGCCTCCAACGGCATGCACATGGACCTGTTCCAGACTTTCGTGGCGCCGCTGGAAATGGAACTCGGCGTGAAATCGACCCACACCATCGGCCGCATCCACAATATCGTGGACTCCGAGGAATACAAGAACCGCATCGAAGCCATCAACTTCTCGCTGGCCCACGACGACGGCCAGTCGCACAAGAACCTGGCCGAGGCGGACGTCATCCTGGTCGGCGTCTCGCGCTCGGGCAAGACCCCGACCTCGCTGTACCTGGCGATGCAGTACGGGATCAAGGCGGCCAACTATCCCTTGATTCCCGACGACTTCGAACGCGGCAAGCTGCCCTCCTCGCTGCCGCCCTTCAAGCACAAGCTCTTCGGCCTGACCATCACGCCCGAGCGCCTGACCGAGATCCGCAACGAGCGCCGCGCCGGCAGCAAGTACGCCTCGATCGAGAACTGCCGTTACGAGGTCAATGAAGCGGAACAGCTGATGAAGCGCGAGGGCATCCGCTGGCTGTCCTCGACCACCAAGTCGATCGAGGAGATCGCGACCACGATCCTGCAGGAGATCAAGCCGGATCGGCGCGAGTATTGATCGGTCTTCCCGCCTGTATCGTCCGCTTCAGGCGCGGGCGGCCCGGGACCCGGCCGGGAGGCCGGGCATCGCAAGACGCCGCGGCTGCCGGCTAGGCGAGCTTCGCATGCAACAGCATCCACGCATATCCTGCGGCCACGAACAGGCCGGAGATGAGCAGTAACATGATCAGGCCATAGCCAATGCGCAGGAGCGACAGCGGCTTGTGCCGGGAGGCTGACTCGACGCGTTGGGTAAGCGGGTTGTCCCAGCACTGCCGGGCGATCAACTCAACGACCAGGTGCACAGGCAGCGCCAGCAGCAACAAGCACGCCCACCCGACCGGCGACGAGGGGCGATCGGGATAGGACAGAACCAGCCATATGCATCCCAACAGGACGGAGCAGCCGAGATACATGCCGGCGAATCGCATGAGCTGACGCATGAGCCAATCATATATCGGCCGGCCTGGCGCCTGAAGCGTTTTGTTCGAGCGCTAACGCCGCGTGGGCGGCGGGAGCACCGGCAACGCGCCGACCTGCCTTCACCCCGCGCGCCCCCCGCGCTCCACCAGCACATCGATCGACTTCGCCGCCGGCACCTTGCTCTCCTTCGCATGGTGCCAGAGCGGAATCAGCGGATTGAGCTCCGGGTAGTAGCCCGCCACGCAGCCCTGCGGCACGTCGTAGGGCACCACCGCCAGTCCCTCGACGCGGCGCGCCACGCCATCGTCGGCAGCGCAGCGCAGCGCGACCAGGTCGCCCTGCGCCAGGCCGAGGCGTTCCATGTCCACAGGCGCCATGAAGAGCACCATGCGGCTGCCGAACACGCCGCGAAAGCGGTCGTCCAGGTGATAGATCGTGGTATTGAACTGGCCATCGCTGCGGATGGTGAACAGGCGCAGCTCGGGCGGCGCGGCGTCCATCGCGGGGTCGCCCTGCAGTTGCTCGGGCACGGTGAACTGGGCGCGTCCGCTGTCGGTGTCGAAGACCCGGTGCGCGGCGCCGACCGGCTTGCGAAAACCGCCGGGCGTCCACATGCGCGCGTTGAAATCCCTGAAAATCTCGGGATAGGTCTCCTCGATGGCGTCGCGCACCTTCGCGTAGTCGCCGACCCAGGCATCCCAGTCCACCTTCGGGTTCGGGGCCAGCGTCGCCTTGGCGATCCCGGCGACGATGGCCGGCTCGGACAGCAGCGTGCCCGCCACCGGCTCGGCCATGCCGCGCGAGCCGTGCATGCAGGCCGTGCTGTCCTCGACCGTCACATCCTGCGGCCCGCCGGCCTGGCGGTCGATCTCGATGCGGCCCAGGCAAGGGAGAATATACGAAGCCTTGCCGTGGATGACGTGGTTGCGATTGAGCTTGGTCGCGATCTGCACCGTCAGCGGCAGTTCGCGCCAGGCCTCTTCCATCAGGACGGTCTCGGGCACGGCGCGCACGAAATTGCCGCCCAGGCCGATGAAGGCCTGCAGCTTGCGCGCCAGGATGGCTTCGCAGGCCTCGACCGTGTTCATGCCGGTCTTGCGCGGCGGTTCGAAGCCGTACTGCTCCTTCAGCTTGTCCAGCGGCGCCAGCTCGGGCTTCTCGGTGATGCCGACGGTGCGCTGGCCCTGCACGTTCGAATGCCCGCGCACCGGGCAGATGCCGGCGCCCGGCTTGCCGATATTCCCGCGCATGAGCAGCAGGTTGACCAGCATGGCCACGTTCTGCACGCCGTTCTCGTGCTGGGTCAGGCCCATGCCGTAGACGCCGAGCACGGCGCCGGCGTGCGCGTAGACCTCGGCCGCGCTCTCCAGGTCGGCGCGCGCCAGGCCCGACTCGCGCTCGATCGCCTCCCAGCCGCAGGCGCGCACGCTGGCTTCGAAGTCGGCGAAGCCATGGGTGTGCGCGGCGATGAAGTCGACGTCGAGCACGCGCTGCCCGCCGGCTGCCAGCGCCGCGTCGTCCAGCGCCAGCAGCGCCTTGCAGATGCCCATGATGGCGGCGGTATCGCCGCCGGGACGCACCTGGTGGTACTGGGTGCTGATCGTCGTCTCCTGCCCGGTGAGCATCTCGACCGGCGACTGCGGATTGGTGAAGGCGACCAGGCCGCGCTCGCGCAGGGGATTGAAGGTGACGATGGGTACGCCGCGCTTCCTCGCATCCTTGAGCTGGTGCAGCATGCGCGGGCTGTTCACGCCCACGTTCTGGCCGAAGAAGAAGATGCAGTCGGTCTGTTCGAAATCCTGCAGCACCACGGTGCCCACGCCCACGCCGAGGGTCTTCTGCAGGGCCACCGAGGTGCTCTCGTGGCACATGTTCGAGCTGTCCGGCAGGTTGTTGTTGCCGTACATGCGGGCCAGCAGCTGGTACATGTAGGAGGTCTCGAGCGAGGCGCGGCCCGAGGCGTAGAACACCACCCGCTCGGGGTCGAAGGCGCGCAGGGCCGCGCCGATCTCGGCGAAGGCCGTGTCCCAGGCCACCTCGCGGTAGCGGTCGCTGGCCGGGTCCCAGCGCAGCGGGGCCGTCAGGCGGCCCTGCTCTTCCAGTTCGTGGTCGGACCAGGCTTCCAGCTCGGTCACCGTGTGGCGCTCGAAGAAGTCGGCGCCGATCGCCTTGCTCGTGGTTTCCCAGGCGGTGGCCTTGGCGCCGCTTTCGCAGAATTCGAAGGGATGGGGATTGGCCGGCTTGGCCCAGGCGCAGCTGACGCAGGCATAGCCGTCCGGCTTGTTCTGCTTCAGCAATAAGCGGCTGTCCTTGAGCACGACGCGTTGGTCAAGCAGGATATTGCTCACTTCCGCGGCCGAGGCCCAGCCCCCGGCCGGCATGGTCGGCGTCTCGATCCGCAGTCCCTTCGCTTCCTCGCTCATGGCAGCCCCCTTGCTATGGAGCATGTACCGTAACCCCAGGCGCGGCGGTGCTCTGTACGCCGGCGCACAGACAGGGGCGATTGGGACGATCCGCTACCATTCGGGGCCCGTTGGCGCACGCGAGGAGCGCAAAGCGGCACGCTGCGCGACTTGCCCTTATACTGCCCGGCTATGCGCATACAGCTTTTCTCGGACCTGCATCTCGAACGTTACCCGGCCTTCCAGCCAGACATCGCGCCCGACACCGACGTCGTGGTGCTGGCGGGCGACATCGGCTCCTACCAGTCGGGCTCGCGCCTGACCGGCATTGATTTCGGCCTGGCGCGGTTTTCGCCGCGCCGGCCCGGCGCAGGCAAGGCGCGCGTGCTCTTCGTGCCCGGCAACCATGAGTTCGACGGACTCGACTTCGAGGAGACCACCGCACGCCTGCGCGCGCTCTGCGCCGAACTGGGCATCGAATGGCTGGACCGCGAAACCATCGTCATCGATCACGTCCGCTTCGTCGGCACCACGCTGTGGAGCGACTTCGACGCGCTCGCCAGCCGCGAGACCGACCTCACGCGCCAGCTGCAACTGCGCGGCAAGGCCTTCCGTGCGGCCAACTACTACCTCAGCAAGAACACGACCTTGAGGGACGGCGCGCCGATGCTGGCCGAGGACATGCGCGAGTTGTCGCTCGACTGCCAGGCCTGGCTGCGCGCCGCGCTCAGCGCGCCCTTCGACGGCGTCACGGTCGCCGTCACCCACTTCGCCCCCAGCCTGCTGAGCGCCGATCCGCGCTATGGCCTGGCGGCCGGCACGGCAGGCTTCTGCAATGCGCTGGACGCCCTCTTCCCTTTCGCCGATGTCTGGATGCATGGCCACCTGCACTGCATGAACGACTACACGGTAAGCGGCGTCGACGAGGGCCGGCCGTGGTCCTGCCGGGTCGTCGCCAATCCGCTCGGTTACCTGAGCAAGGGGGAGCAGGAAGGGTTCAGGCCGGAGTTGGTCATCGAGCTGTAGGTTTCCACACGGCCGAGACAAGTGTTGCTAAAAGAGGGGCATCTCGTACAAATAGTTGACGCAAGGAAATAGCCGCCTCGATAATCCAGACACATCAACGCCTGGATTACCCATGCCACTGCCTTCCTGCCGTCTCCTTGCGTCCTCGGTCGCGTTCGCCGCCCTGTCTGGTTGCGTGATCCCAGGCGGAACACCCTACCAGCCCCGCGATCCCTCTTTACCGTCGGCTCACGTGAGCATTTCGCCGCACTCCAAATACATCGGCAGGAAGGAAATCGAGCACTTCGGTCACCAGGACATCCAGTGCCTGGCCGACGGCAAAATGCAATACGATGACAGAGTGCTCGCAGTCTGGACCGGCGGCTATGCGACGGAATCCAAGCCTGTCCAGGTTGCACTGCCGCCTGGCCGCAACTATCTTGATTACTCCGATACCGTCGACAAGCGATCCTGCAGGCTGACGTTTGCCGTACAGCTCGAGGCTGGCCACACGTATGCGCTGAAGATGGAGCAGGAGCACAAGGGCTGGCTAGGGCCCGGCCCCTGCATGGTGCGCATGATCGACACGACCACCGGACTTCCCGTGCGGCTGGAGGATCGCAATGCCCAGGGCGACGATTTCTATCCGCGTTGCGACAAGGCGGGTGCGTCCAGGCCAGACAAGGCGCCTGTGGCGCCATAAGTCGCCCGGCACTGCGCCGGCCATGGTGCGTGGCCGTGACCGGCATGACACGACGATCCCCGGCAAGGCCCGCCACCCGGGCCGGCGGGCGGACGCAGCGC
Source organism: Pseudomonadota bacterium (assembly GCA_040755875.1). GTDB lineage: Bacteria > Pseudomonadota > Gammaproteobacteria > Burkholderiales > Burkholderiaceae_D > Telluria. The sequence goes on from JBFLZJ010000007.1 coordinate 31,751, forward strand.
CTGAGCGGCTTCGTTCAGCCTGGCTCAGCCTGGTTCAGCTCAGTTGTGCACGGCGCTCGGCCGAGATGACCTCGGGCTGGCGCACCGGCGTGGCGCTGCCGGGCACGAAGAAGGGATTGTTCTTCCAGCTTCCCGTCAGGCGGGCCTTGACGATCCTGCTGCCGATCCTGGCCACCGCCAGCGCGGTCGCCACCGGCGTCGCCTCCACCTTGCGGTAGGCGGTGCGGGTATTGGTCGCGATATGCGAGGCCCCCAGCGCGGCATCGAGCTCGGCGGGCGAGGCGTCCATACAGGCGCGGATCACGCCGACGTAAGGCAGCTTGGGGTCGCGCGGCGTGTTGCCGATCGGCGTGCGGCAGCAGCTTGCGTACCAGCGGTACAGGCCCTTGGGGCTGAGCGACATGCAGGCCAGCTGGTCGAGGCCTTCGGTGAAGCGCAGGCCGCTCGGCAGGGCTGCCGCGACCTCGGTGCCGCCGGCGCCGTCGAGGATCTCGATTTCGTTGCCGAGGAAGCGGGCGAAGGCCCGGCAATCGGTGCAATAGCACTTCGCGCGGGCGGCCACCGCCCCCGTGTCCAGTTCGCCCTGCAGCTTGCCGCAATGGCAGCGTATGCGGATGCCCATCCCAGTCTCCCAAAGATCGCACTACCCGAACATGTGCGTCCAGTCCTGCCGCCGGACGCGCTCAGAAGAAATGCCGCCACTCCTCCAGCCAGCCCGGGAAGGCGGTCGCCTCCATCGGGTTGGCGATGTGGTAGCCCTGGGCATAGGTGCAGCCCAGGCCCTGCAGGAAATCCCAATCCTGGCGCGTTTCGACGCCGACCGCCACCGACATGCGCTCCAGGCTGTGGGCCAGGCCCAGGCAGGAGCGCAGCACGGTGCCGAGCGGGCGGCGCTTCGACGCGCCGTCGACGAAGCTGCGGTCGATCTTCAGTTCCGAGAACGGGATGCGCGCCAGCAGCTGCAGGTTGGAGCGGCCGGTGCCGTAGTCGTCGATCGCGAGGCCAAAGCCCATCATGCGCAGGCGCACCAGGCGCTCGATGAAGTTGGGGTCGGTGTTCAGGACCGAGGACTCCGGCATCTCGAAGGTGATGTAGTCCGGCAGCACCGCGTGGCGGCCGAGGCAGGCCGTGATCTGGCGGATGAAAGCCGGGTGCGCCAGGGTCTCGGGAGCCAGGTTGATCGAGATCGAGATCGGCGTGCCCTGGTCGTGGAACCAGCGGCAGCGCTCGACCGACAGCTCGATCATGCTCCAGTCGAGGAAGTCGACGCGGTTGTTCTGTTCGAGCGCGTCGATGAAGGCCGAGGGGCCGAGGATGCCGTGCTCGGGATGGCGCCAGCGCGCGAACACCTCGAGCCCGCGCACCTGGCCGGTGGCCAGCTCGATCTTCGGCTGGAAGAAAGGCTCGAACTGGCGCTTCTGCAGGCCCAGGCCGATATCGGCGAAGGTGAAACGTGGCGTGGCCGCGACCGCATCGGGCGGGGCCGGCGGCACGTAGTTGTCGATCAGCGGCTTGAGCTTGGCGGCGGTGACGGGCTTGGCGATCGTGCCGAGCAGGTCGATGCCGTAGACCTGGGCCAGGGTCTCGACCGAGAACAGCAGGTTGGCCGGCTGGGCCCCGGTGACGATCACCTTGACCTCGGACTCCAGGCCGGCCAGGTTGCGGATCAGCTCCAGCCCGTCCATGCCCGGCAGGGCCAGGTCGATGACGGCGATGTGCACGCGCGGCGTGAAGCTGGCCTGGAAGGTGCGCAATGCCATGTGGCCGTCGGGCACGTCGGTGACGCGGGTCGCGCCAAGCCGGCCCAGCATCTCGGCCAATGCCGCGCGCTGGCCCGCGTCCGCTTCGGCCACCAGAAAGTGCAAATGCGCGATGTCCATCTCTACTCCGTGGGGATATCAGCCCAGATTAAAACCCAGCTTACCTCAGCGGCAGCGCCGCCGTCTATGCCTGCCGCTGGCGCAACTGCTCGAAAAAGCACACCGCCGCCGCCGCCGCGACATTGAGCGACTCGACCTGGCCGCCGTGCGGGATGACGACCTGGTGCGAAGCCAGGCCCATGAGCTCGTCGCTGACGCCCTGCCCTTCGTGGCCCAGCAGCCAGGCGACCGGCTGGCGCAGGTCGACGTCGTACAGGCGCTGCTGCGCATAGCCGCTCATGGCAAGCACGGCGATGTTCGATGCCCTGACGAGTTCGGCCAGGTCGACGTTCTCGAAGATCTCCAGCACGAAGTGGGCGCCCATCGCGGCGCGCAGCACTTTCGGCGACCAGCAGAAGGCGGTGCCGGCGCTGCAGTAGACCTGGGTGATGCCGGCCGCGCCGGCGCTCCTCAGGATCGAGCCGACGTTGCCCGGGTCCTGCACGCCGTCGAGCAGGACGGCCGAAACCGTCAGGCTGGAGGGCGGCAGCGGCCGCGGGGTGTCGACCAGGAACAGCAGGTTGACGCCGTGCTCGACCTGGCTGAGGGCGCCGAACAGCGCGTCGGGCAGCGCCGTCACGTGGGCGTGCAGGCTCTCGCAGCGCGCCACGATGTCGGCCACTTCCGGGTTCTGCAGGGCGCCTTCCGAGACCACGCAGTGCACGGGCGCGCCGCGCAGGTCCAGCCAGGACTGGCACAGGTGCACGCCGTCGAGCAGGGTGCGGCCGGCCTTGCGCCGCGCATGCGCGTGCGATGCGAGCTTGACGAGCTCCTTGTAGAAAGGATTGTCGCGCGAAGTGATGCTCTTCATGCGGGCGTCGCCTCGTCGACGACTTCAGTCGCCTCGTCGGTTGCGGAGAACAGGTCGACCTGCAGCAGGTTGCGCACCGGCGCGAACGAGCGGCGATGCACCGGCGAGGGGCCGTGCAGGCGCAGCCGTTCCAGGTGCAGCGGGGTCGAGTAACCCTTGTGCTGGTCGAAGCAGTATTGCGGATACTGCTCGTGCAGGCGCACCAGCGCGGCGTCGCGCGCGGTCTTGGCCAGGATCGAGGCGGCCGAGATCGCGTGGCACTTGTCGTCGCCCTCGACGATCGCGTGGGCGCGGATGTCCATGGTCGGGCAGCGGTTGCCGTCGATCAGGGCGATCGTCGGCACGGTCTGCAGCGCCTCGACCGCGCGGCGCATCGCCAGCATGGTCGCGTGCAGGATGTTCAGGCTGTCGATCTCTTCGCAGGAGCACTCGGCGATGGCCCAGGCGATCGCGTTTTCCCTGATCTGCGGCGCCAGCTCGTCGCGGCGCGCCTCGGTCAGCTTCTTGGAGTCGCGCAGGCCCTCGATCGGGCGCCTGGGGTCGAGGATGACGGCGGCCGCGAACACGGGCCCGGCCAGCGGACCACGGCCGGCCTCGTCGACGCCGCAAACGATGTCGAGGTCGGTAAAGGGGCGCAGCCGGGGCGGCAGGCCAGGATAGAAATTAACGCGCTTCCTGCTCATGAAATTCTCAGTGCTTGCTTGTTTGCCGATGTTGCGGATCTTGCGCTGCGTATTCTACGCGCGCGATCCGATGACGCCCAGGACCGCCTGCGCGCTCTCCTGCGCGCTGTTGCGCAGCAGGCTGTGGTGCATGTCGAGGAAGCGGCCGGCCAGGCGGTCGCGCAGCGCCGTGTCGTTCAGCTGCCGCCAGACGGCGTCGGCCAGGGCTTCCGGGGTGGCCGCATGCTGCAGGTACTCGGGCACGACGAAATCGCGCGCCAGGATGTTCGGCAGCCCGATCCAGGGCAGGTAGCCCATGTGGCGCATGATCTCCCAGGACGCGCGCATGACGCGGTAGGCGATGACCATCGGCTTCTTGTGCAGCGCCACCTCCAGCGTCGCCGTGCCCGAGGCCACCAGCACGGCGTCGGCGGCGGCAATCGCCGTATGCGACTGGCCGTCGATGATGGTCAAGGCCACGTCCTGCAGACCGGCTTTCGCGACGATCTCGTCGAAATAGGCGCGCTGCTTCGCGCCGGCCATCGGCACCACGAATGTCAGGCCGGGATCGCGCTTTGCAAGCAGGCCCGCCGCGCGCACGAAGGTCTCGGCCAGGTACTTCAGCTCGCCCATGCGGCTGCCGGGCATGACCGTCACCACGCGCGCGTTCGGCGCCAGGCCGAGCGCCGTGCGCGCCGCCACCGTGTCGGGCGCCAGCGGGATGGTTTCCGCCAGCGGATGGCCGATATAGGTCACCGGCACGCCGGCGTCGCGGTAGATCTGCTCTTCGAAGGGGAAGATGACCAGCATGTGCGAGACCGCGCGCTTGATCTTCTTGATGCGTCCGCCGCGCCAGGCCCAGATCTGCGGGCCGACGAAGTGCACGGTCGGGATACCGCCGGCGCGCAGCTGCTCCTCGAGCCCGAGGTTGAAGCCCGGGTAGTCGGCGCCGATGAAGGCGGCCGGCCGCTCTTCCAGCAGACGGTCGCGCAGGCGGTTCTGGATGCCCTTGATCTCGCGGTAGCGCGGGATGATCTCGAACAGGCCGCGCACGGTGAGCGTCTCGATCGGCACGTCCGACACCAGGCCCTGCTCGATCATGCGCGGGCCGCCGATGCCGTGGAAGCGCGCGTTGGGGAGATGGGGACGCAGGCCTGCGAGGAGGCGTGCGGCGAGCATGTCGCCGGACACCTCGCCGGCAACCAGGGCTAGCGAAATGTCCGGGCGGGGTGCATCAGCGGACGATGCCACGGGTGATCGTCCCGAGGAAGTCGCGTACCGAACGGATGTCGCCGGCGGCTTCAGGCGAAGCGCCCTCTTCCTGCTCCAGCGCCGCTTTCGCTTCTTCCAGCGTCAGGCCCGAGCGGTAGAGGTGCTTGTAGGCGGCGCGGATGCCGTCGATCTGGGCGCGGCTGAAGCCGCGGCGCTTCAGGCCCTCGATGTTGATGCCACGCGCGGCCGCCGGATTGCCCGAGACCATGACGAAAGGCGGCACGTCCTGGGTCAGGCTGGTGTACATGCCGATGAAGGCATGGGCGCCGATCTTGCAGAACTGGTGGACGCCGGCATAGCCGGACAGGATGGCATGGTCGCCCACGTGCACGTGGCCGGCCAACTGCGCATTGTTCGAGAAGATCGTGTGGCTGCCGACCTGGCAGTCGTGCGCCAGGTGGACGTAGGCCGAGATCCAGTTGTCGTCGCCCAGGCGCGTGACGCCTTCATCCTGGGCCGTGCCCAGGTTGAAGGTCACGAATTCGCGCACGGTGTTGCCGTTGCCGACTTCCAGGCGGGTGGGCTCGCCCTTCCACTTCTTGTCCTGCGGCGCGGCGCCGATCGAGCAGAACTGGAAGAACTTGTTGTCCTCGCCGATCGTCGTGTGGCCTTCGATGACCACGTGCGGTCCGACCACGGTGCGTGCGCCGATGCGCACGTTCGGACCGATGATCGAATACGGACCGACCTCGACCGAGCTGTCCAGCTCGGCCTTCGGGTCGACGATTGCGCTAGGATGAATCTTGCTCATTACTGCTCCGTTCCTTGATCGACTTTCTACTGCGCGGCTTGCGACTGCGCCTTCATGTCTGCCTCGGCGGCGCCACGAATGGTGCACATCAGTTCGCCCTCGACGGCGACCTTGCCGTCGACGCTGGCCACTGCCTTGTATTTCCAGATGCCGCGCGCGACGCGCAGGATCTCGACTTCCATCTTCAGCTGGTCGCCCGGTTCGACCGGACGCTTGAAGCGCGCGTTGTCGATGCCCACGAAATAGACGACCGAGTTCTCGTCCGGCTTCACGTTCATGGTCATGAACGAGAGGATGGCCGCGGTCTGGGCCATCGCTTCGATCATCAGGACGCCCGGCATCACCGGCTTGTGCGGGAAGTGGCCGTTGAAGAATTCCTCGTTGGCGGTGACGTTCTTGATGGCGGTGATGCGCTTGCCCAGTTCGACGTCGAGCACACGGTCCACCAGCAGCAGCGGATAGCGGTGCGGCAGGTATTCCTTGATGCCGTTGATGTCGAGGGTGATCTTGTCGGTGTTAGTCGTCATTTTGTTCGGTAAGCTTTTTAATTGTTTTTTCCAGCGTGCGGATCTTCTCGCGCATGGAATTGAGGTTGCGTACGATCGCGGCCGACTTCTCCCACTCGGCGTTCTTCGCGAGCGGATAGAAGCCCGTGTACTGTCCCGGCTCGAGCACCGAGCGCGAGACCATCGAGCCCGACGAGATGTGCACGTTGTCGGCGATCTCGAGGTGGCCCAGCACCATGGCGGCGCCGCCGAAGGTGCAGCGGCTGCCGATCTTGGCGCTGCCGGCCACGCCGACGCAGCCGGCCATGGCCGTGTGCGCGCCGATGTGGCAGTTGTGGCCGATCTGGATCTGGTTGTCGAGCTTGACGCCGTCCTCGATGATGGTGTCGGCCAGTGCGCCGCGGTCGATCGAGGTGTTCGAGCCGATGTCGACGTCGTCGCCGATCACCACGCGCCCGGTCTGCGGGATCTTCAGGTAGACGCCGGCTTCGACGGCGAAGCCGAAACCGTCGCCGCCGATCACGGCGCCCGAGTGGACGATGCCGCGCGCGCCGATGACGCACTTGCGGTGGAAGGTGACGTTGGCGAACAGGCGGGTGCCCTCGCCGATCACGGCGTCGCGGCCGACGAAGCAGCCGTGGTCGATCACGGCGTGCGCCTTCACGACGGCGCCGGCTTCGATGGTCACGTGCGGCCCGATGTGGGCGCTGGCGTCGACCTGGGCGCTCGGGTCGACGACCGCGCTCGGGTGGATGCCGGGGCTGGGCGCCTGTTCTTCGAGCGAGACGAAGTACTGGGCCACGCGCGCGAAGTAGGCGTAGGGATTGGTGGTGACGATGCGGCTGCCGGCATAAGTGCTGGCGACCGTCGGGTCATCGAGCGGCGACAGGATCAGGGCCGCGGCCGTGCTTTGCCCGGCCAGGGCGCGCAACTTGCTGTTCGAGAGGAAGCTGATCTGGCTGGCGTCGGCGCTGTCGAGCGGCGCGATGGCGGAGACGACGAGGTCGGCATTACCGACCAGTTGGCCGCCGAAGCGTTCGACCAGGTCGCCCAGGCGCACGCCGCGGGAGGGTTTCGATTGTTCCAATGTCTTACTTGTCCAGCAGTTTCAGGATCTTGTCGGTGATGTCGATACGGGGGCTCGACCACGCCGCTTCCTGCAGCACGGCGTCGAGCTTTTCCTGCTCGGCGATCTGTTCGATCAGTTTATAGGCCTTCTGGGCGATGGCGGCGCGCTCCTCGCTCTTGCGCTGGAACAGGTCTTCCTGGAACTCGCGCTGCATGCGCTGCACGTCCTTTTCCATATCGAACAGTTCGCGCGCGCGGCGGGTGCGCTCGATGTCGGTCAGGCGCGGGGCGTCGGCGTCGAACTTCTCGCTCATCTGCTTGAATTTCGCCACCATCTCCTCGGTCGTCTTCTGGCGCTTCGAGAATTCGGCCTGGATCTTGGCATCGGCCGCCTTCGCCATCTTCGACTCGGTCATCAGGCGTTCGGTGAACACGAAGCCGATGCGGCTCGGCGCCATCTGCGCCTGGGCCAGCGGAGCGGCGCACAGGGCTGCCAGCAGCAGTGTCCCGGGCAAGGCTTTTAGAGTTTTCAACATGGTTCTCCGCAGTGAAAGGGTGACGCTCCAGGGGACCTCAGAAGCCCGTCCCCATCTGGAACTGGAAGCGCTCGAGCTGGTCGCCCGGCTTCGCGTTCAGGGGCTTGGCGAAGGACAGGCGCAGCGGGCCGACCGGCGAAATCCAGGACAGGCCGATACCCGCCGAGTAACGCAATTCCTTCAGGCGGATCGGGTTATCCTCCTGGAACACCTGGCCGCCGTCGGCGAAGGTGAACCAGCGCAGGCTGCGGTCCTTGCTGCTGCCCGGGAAGGGGAACTGCAGCTCGAGGTTGCCGATCACGCGCTTGGAGCCGCCGATGGCGTCGCCGTAGACCGGATCGACCACGCCCAGGGTCGAGCTCTCGTAGCCGCGCACCGAGCCGATGCCGCCGGCGTAGAAGTTCTTGAAGACCGGGTAAGCGTCCTTGCCGATGCCCTTGCCGTAGTCGAACTCGCCGCGCACCGCCAGGGTCATCCAGCTCGTCAGCGGACGGTACCACTGGTGCTCGTACACGGCGCGGTAGTACTTGGCGTCGCCGAAGACGTCGATCTCGAGGTTGGCGCGCTGGTAGCGGCCCATGCTCGGGGTCAGCGCGCTGTCGCGGCTGTCGCGGCCCCAGGCCACGGTCAGCGGGATCGACATGCTCTTGCCGGTGCCCACGCCGTACAGGTCGCTGCTCGGATCGCTCGGACCGCCGTTCTGGGCCACGAACTGGCGGTACAGCGCCGGGCTGGTCTCGTCGGTGGTCAGCGTGGTGCGTTCCAGGCCGGCGCCGAAGAAGACGGTGTCGGTTTCAGAGAACGGCACGCCGAAGGTCAGGTTGCCGCCGGTCTGGCGCACCGTGTACGAACCGATGTTCGAGAGCGGCGGACGGGTCGTGCGGTAGTAAAGCTGGAAGGCGCGCGAGATGCCGTCGTCGGTGAAGTAGGGGTTGGTCTGCGAGAACGCGATCGTCCGGCTGTACTTCGAGGTGTTCAGGTCGATGCCGACGGTGTTGCCGCTGCCGGCGAAGTTGGCCTGCTGGATCGACGCCGTGAAGGTGAACTTCTCGGCCTGCGAGAACGAGCCGCCGACCATGAAGTTACCGGTCGGCCTTTCCTCGACCGTCAGGTTGACGTCGACCTGGTCGGTGGTGCCCGGCGACTCCGGGGTCTCGACCTTCACGTCCTTGAAGTAGCTGAGGCGGTCGACGCGGTCGCGCGAGAGCTTGACCTTGCTGGCGTCGTACCACGAGCTTTCGAACTGGCGGAACTCGCGGCGGATCACCTCGTCGCGGGTGACGGTGTTGCCGGCGATGTTCATGTGGCGCACGTAGGCGCGCTTGCCCGGATCGACCACGAAGGTGAAGGCGACTTCGCGCTTCTCGCGGTTCAGTTGCGGGTCGGCGTTGACGTTGGCGAAGGCGTAGCCGAAGTTGCCGAGGCGCTCGGCGATGCGCTTGACCGAGGCTTCCTGCAGGGCGCCCGAATAGGTCTTGCCCGGCTGGAGCAGGATCAGCTGGCGCAGTTCTTCCTCGCGGCCGAACGTCTCGCCGTCCAGCTTGATGTCCGAGACGGTGTACTTCTCGCCTTCGGTGATGTTGATGGTGAGGTAGATGTCCTTCTTGTCCGGCGTGATCGCGACCTGGGTCGATTCGACGTTCGCCTCGAGGTAGCCGCGGTCCAGGTAGTAGGACTTGATGGCTTCGAGGTCGCCGGTCAGCTTGGTCTTGGAGTACTGGTCGGCCTTCGAGTACCAGGTGAACCAGCCCGAGGTCGAGAGCTGCAGCAGCTCGCGGATTTCCTTGTCCGAGACGATCTTGTTGCCGACGATGTTGATCTGCTTGATGCGCGCGACCTCGCCTTCGTCGACGTTGAACATCACGTTGACGCGGTTGCGTTCGATCGGGGTGACCGTGGTGGTGATCTTCACGCCGTACATGCCGTGCGAGAGGTACTGGCGCTTGAGCTCCTGCTCGGCGCGGTCGACCGCGGACTTGTCGTAGATCTTGGTCTCGCCCACGCCGATCTCGCCCAGGGCCTTGACCAGCATGTCCTTCTCGAATTCCTTGGCGCCGGTGAAGTCCACGTTGGCGATCGCCGGACGTTCCTCGACCAGCACGACCAGCACGCCGTTTTCCTCTTCCAGGCGGATGTCCTTGAAGAAGCCGGTCGCGTACAGCGCCTTGATCGCGGCGACGCTCTTCTCGTCATCGAAGGTTTCGCCCACGCGCACCGGCAGATAGGTGAACACGGTGCCGGCTTCGGTTCGCTGGATGCCTTCGATCCGGATGTCCTTGACGACGAACGGGTTGACGGCGAACGCAGGGCCGGCGCACAGCGCCAGCACGGCCGCGCCGATCAGGCTGCGGCGAATGAACGGCAGGGCAAAACGATCTGGTTGTGAATTCATTGGCTAAATCAACGGGTCAGTCATTGGACAACATACATATTCTTGTTTGCCGGTGCCGCGGAAAGACTAGAGCAGTCTTCCCAGGTCATTGAAGACGGCGAGCGCCATCAGCATGAACAGCAGGCCTACCCCTGCGCGCTGCGCGAATGCCTGGATTCGCTCGGACAGGGGACGCCCGGTCAAAACTTCCAGCGAATAATACAGCAAATGGCCACCATCCAGCACTGGAATTGGTAACAGATTCATTACACCCAGGCTCACGCTGACCACCGCGATAAAGCCCAAAAACGTGGCGAGGCCCATGCGTGCTGTCTGTCCGGCGTAGTCGGCGATCGTGAGCGGACCGGTCACGTTCTTCAGCGAAGCCTGGCCGGTGACGATCTTGCCGATCATCTTGAAGGTCAGCGCCGTCATCTCCCAGGTGCGTCGCGCGCCCTTCTGCAGGGCTTCGAGCGGGCCGTCCTGCACCGTCACGAAGTCGACCGCGGGCGCCAGCTGGACCTTGGCCACGCCCTGCCCCTGCGCATCGCGTTCGGGCGTGAGCGGCAGCGACAGCAGCGCGCCGTCGCGGCGCACCTGCAGCTGCAGCGCGCGCTCCGGCGCCGCGCGCACGGTGCGCACGAAGTCGGCGGCGTCAAGCAGCGGCTTGCCGTCGACCGCCTCGACCACGTCGCCCGGGCGCAGGCCGGCGCGCGCGCCCGGGCCGCCCTCGACCGCCTGCCCGACCTTGGCCATGCCGACCCAGACCTCGATGCCGAGCGCGCTCATGACGTCGCCCTCGGGGTCCACCGCGCCATAGGCGCTGGCGGGAATCGTGGCGGCGTACTGGCTGCCGTTGGCGCCCCTGACGTCGAGGCGCGCAGGCTCCCGGTCCACGGCCAGGTGGGTCACGGCCCAACGCAGCTCGGAGAAGGACTGGACCGGCTCGCCGTTCACGGCAAGGATGGCGTCGCCGCCGCGCAGGCCGGCCGCGTAGGCGGGCGTGTCGACGGCCATCGCCGCCAGTTTGGTGGCCGGCTCCTGGGTGCCGTGCATGAACAGCGCAGCGAACAAGGCAATGGCCAGCAGGAAGTTGGCGATCGGGCCGGCGGCGACGATGGCGATGCGCTTCCAGACGTTCTGGCGCGTGAATTCGCGGGCGAGCTCGGCCTCGCTCTTCGGCGCGGTGGCCGGGTCGCGGGCGTCGAGCATCTGGACATAGCCGCCCAGCGGCAGGGCCGATACCGCCCATTCGGTCTGGTCGCGGCCGAAGCGGCGCGACCAGACGACCTTGCCCATGCCGACCGAGAAACGCAGCACCTTCACGCCGCACAGGCGTGCGACCAGGTAGTGCCCGAGTTCGTGGAAGATGATGAGCGGCCCCAGCGCGAGCACGAAGGCCACCGCCGTGTAGAGGAAGTTCATGATGTCGTGGCTCTGTTCAGATCGGTTGCGGGCTTAGTGGGTCGACATTGCGGCGACGATCCGCTTCGCCGCCGCGCGCGCACGTTCATCCTGCCCCATCACGGCCTCGATGTCATGCGCCGCGCCGTGTTCGTTCTCGTCCATCACGCGCGCAATGACGCGGTCGATGTCGCGGAAACCGATCCGGCGCGCGAGGAAGGACTCGACCGCCACCTCGTTGGCGGCGTTCAGCAGGGCCGGCGCGGTGCCGCCCGCGCGCAGGGCCTCGAAGGCCAGCGCCAGGCAGGGGAAGCGCGCAAAGTCGGGCTGGTAGAACTGCAGGGCCGCCATGCTCGTGAGGTCGAGCTGGGCGACGCCGGAATCGATGCGTTCGGGGAAAGCCAGCGCATGCGCGATCGGGGTGCGCATGTCCGGGTTGCCGAGCTGGGCCAGCACCGAGCCGTCGACGTAGGAGACCATCGAGTGGATCACGCTTTGCGGATGGATCACGACCTCGATGCGCTCGGCCGGCGCGCCGAACAGCCAGTGCGCCTCGATCACTTCCAGGCCCTTGTTCATCATGGTGGCCGAGTCGACCGAGATCTTGCGGCCCATCGACCAGTTCGGGTGCTTGCAGGCTTCCTCGGGCGTGACGGCGTCGAGCGTCTCCACGGCGCGGTTCAGGAAGGGACCGCCCGACGCGGTGAGCAGGATCTTGGCCACGCCGGATTCGTCCAGCTGGCGCGCATGGGTCGCGGGCAGCGACTGGAAGATCGCGTTGTGCTCGCTGTCGATGGGCAGCAGCGTGGCCTTGTGTTCACGCACGGCGTCCATGAAGAGCTGGCCGGACATGACCAGCGCTTCCTTGTTCGCCAGCAGGACCTTCTTGCCGGCGCGCGCGGCGGCCAGGGTCGGGGCCAGGCCGGCCGCGCCGACGATGGCCGCCATCACGGTGTCGGTCTCGGGCGCGCTGGCGATCTCGCACAGGGCCGCTTCGCCCCAGGCGACGTCGACCGCCAGGCCGTCCAGCAGGCGCGTCAGTTCGGCCGCGGCCTCCGGCGTGCCGACGACGGCGCGCGCGGGACGGAATTGCCGGCACTGCGCGGCCAGTTCGGCCACGCGGCTGTGCGCGCTCAATGCATGGACTGCGTATTTTTCAGGATGACGCGCGAGCACGTCGAGGGTCGAGACGCCGATGGAGCCGGTGGCGCCCAGGATGGTGATGCGTTGCATGTGAAACTCCGTGTGAACCTACAGCCACGCGCCGATCAGCGCCGCCAGCGGCAGCACCGGCACCAGGGCGTCGATCCGGTCGAGCACCCCGCCGTGGCCGGGCAGCAGGTTGCTGCTGTCCTTCATGCCGGCGCGGCGCTTGAGCTGGGATTCGAAGAGGTCGCCGACGATGCTGGCGGCGACGATCAGGATCAGGATGGCGTACGTGGCGGCCCAGCCGAGGCTGGCCTGCACGCGCACCGGGAAGGTGTTGGCCAGCGCCTCGCGCCCGAACACGATCGCCAGGGTGGCGATGACCAGCACGGCGATGCCGCCGCCGATCGCGCCCTCCCAGGACTTGCCCGGGGAAATCGACGGCGCGAGCTTGCGCTTGCCGAAGGCCTTGCCCGAGAAGTAGGCGAAGATGTCGGCGACCCAGACGATGGCCATCACCGACAGCAGGTAGAGCGGCGAATACGAGAACAGCGAGACGATGGCCGCGAAGCAGCCGACCAGGGACACCGCGTAGACCACGCTGAGCAGGGTATTCGCACCCGAGTCCAGCGGCGGCAGCCCGACCTTCAGCGAAGGCGCGAAGCGCAGCGCCCACAGCAGCAGGGAGATGGCGAACCAGAACACCGGGTTGGCGTTGTTCGGACCGAAGAAGGCCCAGGCGAAGGCGGCGGTCCAGAATGCGGCCACCACCAGCGCCTTGCCGGAGGTCGGGTTGAAGAGGCGGAAGCATTCCCAGATCGCGGCGCCGAAGAAGACGGTCGCCACTACCGCGAAGGCTGTGAAATTGTTGGAATACAGGACCGGCAGCAGGACTGCCAGCAGCACGAGCGCGGTAATGATCCGGGTTTTCAGCATCAGGTATTGTTCGCCACTTGTTCGCCGGTGCGGCCGAAGCGCCGCTCGCGGCTCTGGTAAGACGCGATCGCCGCGTCCAGGGATTCGGCCGAGAAATCCGGCCAGTAGGTGTCGGTGAAGTAGAGCTCGGAATACGCGAGCTGCCACAACAGGAAGTTCGAGATGCGCTCTTCGCCGCCGGTGCGGATGAACAGGTCCGGCTCGGGCGCATAGGCCATGGCCAGGTGCGGCGCCAGCATCTCTTCGGTGTACTCGGTCACGCCGGGGTTGGCGGCGACCATCTTGCTGGTGGCCTGCATGATGTCCCAGCGGCCGCCGTAGTTGGCGCAGACCGAGACCGTGAGGCGCTTGTTGCCGGCGGTCTTGCGCTCGGCGTTGGCGATCATGTCCTGCAGCTTGGTGTCGAAGCGCGACAGGTCGCCCACCACTTTCAGGCGGATGTCGTTGGCGTGCATCTTCGCCACTTCGCGCTCGAGCGCGGTGACGAACAGGCGCATCAGCAGCGAGACTTCCTCGGCCGGGCGGCGCCAGTTTTCCGACGAGAACGCGAACAGCGTCAGGTACTCGACGCCGCGCAGCACGCAGGCCTCGACCACGCCGCGCACCGCTTCCACGCCCTTCACATGCCCTGCCACGCGGGGCAGCAGGCGCTTGGTCGCCCAGCGGCCATTGCCATCCATGATGATCGCGATATGGCGCGGGACGGCCGCCACATCGGGAACTGCAGTCGTCGAACTCTTGAAAATCATAAATCCATTGCCATGACGGTGATACGACAAATAAAGCGAAGCGCCCGGCCGGATGAAAAACGGCCGGGCGGCAACCGGACCGGCTTTTTTCGTCCGGCCCTCCCTCCCTCGCTTAAACGGTCAGGACTTCCTTTTCCTTCTCGGCGACCAGCTTGTCGATGTCGGCGACAAACTTGTCGGTCAGTTTCTGGATCTCGTCCGAAGCGCGGCGCTCCTCGTCTTCCGACGCGGTCTTGTCCTTCACCATCTTCTTGAGCTGCTCGTTGGCGTCGCGGCGGATGTTACGCACGGCGATCTTCGCGTCTTCGGCTTCCGATTTGACCAGCTTGACCATTTCCTTGCGGCGCTCTTCGGTCAGCGGCGGGGTCGGCACGCGGACCATGTCGCCCATCGTCGACGGGTTCAGGCCGAGGTCGGCGTCGCGGATCGCTTTTTCGATCGTGCTCAGCATCTTCTTTTCGTAGGGCGTGACGCCGATCGTGCGCGCATCGATCAGGTTCAGGTTGGCGACGCCGCTCAGCGGGGTCGGCGAACCGTAGTAGTCGACCATCACGTGGTCGAGGATGCCGGTGTGGGCGCGGCCGGTGCGCACCTTGGCCAGGTCGGCCTTCAGCGTCTCGATCGACTTCGTCATGCGCTCCTGCGCGTTCTTCTTCACGTCAGCTAAGGACATGCTGCTCTCCTGTTCTTGGGTAATTCAGAGTTAAATCAAACGTGTACCAGTGTACCTTCGTCTTCGCCCATGATCACGCGCTTGAGGGCGCCCGGCTTGACGATGGAAAACACCTTGATCGGCAGCTTCTGGTCGCGGCACAGGGCGAACGCGGTCGCGTCCATCACCTGCAGGTGCTTGGCGATGGCTTCGTCGAACGAGATCGACTCGTAGCGCGTCGCGTGCGGATCTTTCTTCGGATCGGCAGTATATACGCCATCGACCTTGGTTGCCTTCAAAACAATCTCGGCCGAGATTTCCGAACCGCGCAGCGCGGCGGCGGTGTCGGTGGTAAAGAAGGGGTTGCCGGTGCCGGCGGCGAACACGACGACCTTGCCCTCTTCCAGGTACTGCAGCGCCTTCGGGCGCACGTAGGGCTCGACCACCTGCTCGATGCCGATGGCCGACATCACGCGCGCGGTAATGCCGACGTGGCGCATGGCGTCGGCCAGCGCCAGGGCGTTCATGACGGTCGCCAGCATGCCCATGTAGTCGGCGGTGGCGCGGTCCATGCCCTGGGCGCCCGGGGCGACGCCGCGGAAGATGTTGCCGCCGCCGATCACGACCGCCAGCTCGACACCCAGCTTCGCCACTTCCGCCACGTCGGCCACCATGCGATCGATGGTGGCGCGGTTGATGCCGAACGGATCGTCACCCATCAGCGCTTCGCCAGACAGTTTAAGGAGGACTCGTTGGTAGGCTGGTTTTGTCATGATGAAGCGGGCTCCTGTTGTGTTGATTCGAATTCGGTTCCGGCCGCCGGCTCGTGGCTGGCGGCCTCATCTGCAATGTACAGATGGCGGCGAAACGGGCGCGCACGGGCCGGAACGACCGGCGGCGCACCCCGCCAAACCCGGCCGCGCAAACGGCCGGGTTAAAAAAACGGGCCTTGCGGCCCGCTTTCGTATTACTGCTTGTTGGCAGCCATTTGCGCTGCCACTTCTGCTGCGAAGTCGTCGACCTTCTTCTCGATGCCCTCGCCCACGACGTACATCGTGAATGCCTTCACCGTGGTGTTGGTGGCCTTCAGCATCTGCTCGATCGACTGCTTGTCGTTCTTCACGAACGCCTGGTTCAGCAGCGACACTTCCTTCAGGTACTTCTGAACCGAGCCTTCCAGGCGCTTGGCCAGGATTTCCGGCGACTGTGCCGGCTTGCCTTCGGCGGCGGCCTTCTCGGCGTCTTCCTTGGCCTTCAGTTCGGCGACCGAACGCTCTTTCTCGATCAGTTCAGCAGGCACCGCCTCAGCCGACAGGGCGACCGGCTTCATCGCGGCGATGTGCATCGCCACGTCCTTGCCGACCTGCTCGTCCGCGCCTTCGTACTCGACCATGACGCCGATACGGGTGCCGTGCAGGTAGGAAGCCAGCTTGCCGGTGGTTTCGAAACGCTGGAAGCGGCGCACGGTCATATTTTCACCGATTTTGCCGATCAGTGCCGTACGCACTTCGTCGAAGGTCTTGCCTTCGCCAGCCGACAGGGCTGCCAGGGCGGCGACGTCGGCAGGGTTCTGCTCGGCGACCAGCTTGGCTGCCAGGTTGGCCATGGCCAGGAATTCTTCGTTCTTGGCGACGAAGTCGGTTTCGCTGTTGATTTCGACCAGCGCGCCGACGTTGCCGGCGATATAGGTTGCCACCACGCCTTCGGCGGTGATGCGCGACGATGCCTTCGATGCCTTGCCGCCCAGCTTGACGCGCAGGATCTCTTCGGCACGCGCCATGTCGCCTTCGGCTTCGGTCAGTGCCTTCTTGCATTCCATCATCGGTGCGTCGGTTTTCGCGCGCAGTTCGCCGACCATCGCTGCAGTAATCGCTGCCATGTGTATTCTCCTAAATGTGATTCCTAAGATGCGGCCGCCGATCATCGCGGCGTCCGCCCGGGGGTATTCTTTTTGCTTGAAAAAAGGGGTGCTCAGATTACCGGCACCCCTTTGAGAGTGTGTAAGCCGCAGGCAGGCGCGGGGCCTGCCTGGCGCTTACGCCTGCTCGGAGACTTCGACGAAGTCGTCGCCGCCGGCCTTGACCATCTCAACGACTTCGTTGGTGGCGTTGGCGCGGCCTTCCAGGATCGCATCGGCGACGCCGCGTGCGTACAGGGTGATTGCCTTCGACGAGTCGTCGTTGCCCGGGATCACGTGGGTGACGCCTTC
This sequence comes from Pseudomonadota bacterium, assembly GCA_040755875.1. Taxonomy (GTDB): domain Bacteria; phylum Pseudomonadota; class Gammaproteobacteria; order Burkholderiales; family Burkholderiaceae_D; genus Telluria. Next base: position 48,743 of record JBFLZJ010000007.1, read on the forward strand.
AGGCGAGTGGTTGGTATCGACCACGCCGATGACCGGGATGCCCAGCTTGCCGGCTTCGGTGATGGCGCCCTTGTGGTAGCCGACGTCGACGACGAAGATCGCGTCAGGAACGCCGCCCAGGTCCTTGATGCCGCCAATCGACTTCTGCAGCTTTTCCATTTCGCGCGAGAACATCAGCGCTTCTTTCTTCGACAGCTTCTCGACTTCACCCGACTCGACCTGGGCTTCCATGTCCTTCAGGCGCTTGATCGAGGTCTTGATGGTCTTGAAGTTGGTCAGCATGCCGCCCAGCCAACGCTGGTCGACGTAAGGAACGCCTGCGCGCTGCGCTTCAGCGGCGATGATGTCGCGGGCCTGGCGCTTGGTGCCGACCATCAGGATGGTGCCGCGGTTTGCCGAGATCTGCTTGACGACCTTCATCGCATCCTGGTACATCGCCAGGGTCTTTTCCAGGTTGATGATGTGGATCTTGTTGCGATGACCGAAGATGAACGGGGCCATTTTCGGGTTCCAGAAACGGGTCTGGTGGCCGAAGTGGATACCGGCTTCCAGCATTTCGCGCATAGTAACGGACATGTAATTCTCCAGGGTTAAATTCTTGAATAACGACCAGTCACCTCGAGGGCACCCTATGGCGGTCGCATTCGCGATTTGAATAAAAAATAGACTACTTTGACAACATTGCCGGACCAGGGTCCAAGCAACCCGAGATTCTAGCGGGATTTGGCCTGTATTTCAAGCTTCTTGCAGGCCCGCCGTTCGCCCGGGGCGCCCGCCGTTTCCCCTTCCCTCCCGGACCGGGTCCACATCGCCCCGGCACATCACTTATAATGCGAAGAATATTGCAGTGTGCGCAATGACAGCTCAGCTGTTACGCCCTGTTACCAAATACCGACCATTCGCTTTATCGAATCCGCATTAGAACTCTTCTATGTCCATCTCCATCAAAACCCCGGAAGAAATCGAAGGCATGCGCATCGCCGGCCGCCTCGGCGCCGAAGTGCTCGACTACATCACGCCTTTCGTGAAACCGGGCGTGACCACGGCCGAGCTCGACCGCCTGTGTCACGAATACATGGTCAACGTACAAGGCACGAGGCCGGCGCCGCTGAACTACGCGCCGCCGGGCTATCCGCCCTTCCCGAAATCGGTCTGCACCTCGCTCAACGACGTGATCTGCCACGGCATCCCGAACGACAAGCCGCTCAAGGACGGCGACGTGATGAACATCGACGTCACCGTCATCACGGAGGACGGCTTCCACGGCGACAACAGCCGTATGTTCTTTGTCGGCAAGCCGTCGATCATGGCCAAGCGCCTGGCGGAAGTCACCTACGAATGCATGTGGCTGGGCATCTCGAAAGTCAAACCTGGCGCGCATTTGGGTGACATTGGCCACGTGATCCAGCAGCACGCCGAGAAGAACGGCTACAGCGTGGTGCGCGAGTTCTGCGGCCACGGCATCGGCCGCGTCTTCCACGAAGAGCCGCAGGTGCTGCACTACGGCAAACCCGGCACGCTGGAAAAGCTCGAGCCGGGCATGATTTTCACCATCGAGCCGATGATCAACGCCGGCCGCCGCGAGATCAAGGCCCTGCCCGACGGCTGGACCATCAAGACCAAGGACCGCAGCCTCTCGGCCCAGTGGGAACACATGATCCTCGTGACCGAGACCGGCTACGAAGTCCTGACGATGTCCGCGGGCACCCCGCCGCCGCCGGCCATCGTGCTTTCCAAAGACGCCGTTCCGGCCTGAGGACGGAGCGACGCCATGACCGCCGCGCTGCTCGATGAAGCCAGGCCCGAACTCAGGCAACGCCTGAAGGCCGAACGCCAGGCGCTGTTCGAGCGCTTCCGGCGCGACGACCGGCCCGAGAAGCTGCTGCGCAGCCTGCGCCGCTGCGTCGACGGCATCCTGCTCGAAGCCTGGCGCGCGGCCGCCCTGCCCGCCAACACCGCCCTGGTCGGCGTGGGCGGCTACGGGCGCGGCGAGCTGTTCCCGCATTCCGACGTCGACGTCCTGATCCTGCTCGGCGCCCCGGCCGACGCCATCACCCAGGCGAAACTGGAAAACCTGGTGCAGCTCCTGTGGGACCTGGGGCTGGAGATCGGCCACAGCATCCGCACCATCGACGAATGCCTGGTCGAATCGGCCGCCGACATCACGGTGCAGACCAGCCTGCTGGAAGCGCGCCTGGTGGCCGGCGACGCCGTCCTGTTCGCCCAGCTCCAGAAGCGCTACCGCGAGGCGCTCGACCCGCGCGCCTTCTTCCAGGCCAAGACCGCCGAGATGCGCCTGCGCCACGCGAAGTACGAATACACGGCCTTCGCGCTGGAGCCGAACTGCAAGGAAAGCCCGGGCGCGCTGCGCGACCTGCAGGTGATCCTGTGGGTGGCGAAAGCAGCGGGCCTGGCGAACTCCTGGGGCCAGCTGGCCACGCGCGGCCTGATCACGCGCGTGGAAGCGCGCCAGCTGATGGAAAAGGAGCGCGCCTTCAAGGACATCCGGGTGCGCCTGCACCTGCAGACGGGCCGGCGCGAAGACCGCCTGCTGTTCGACGTCCAGACCGCGATCGCCGAGTCGTTCGGCCTGGCGTCGGACGCGCCCGGCCCCGGCGCGCGGCGCGCTTCCGAATACCTGATGCAGCGCTACTACTGGGCCGCCAAGACGGTCACCCAGCTCAACACCATCCTGCTGCAGAACATCGAGGCCCAGCTCTTCCCCCAGCCCGCGGTGCCGGTGCCGATCAACGCATGCTTCAACGATGTCAACGGATTCATCGACATCGCGCGCGACGACACCTTCGAGACCCATCCATCGGCGGTGCTCGAGATTTTCGTGGCCATGACCGAGCGCCCCGACATCAAGGGCATGACCGCGCGCACCACGCGCGCGCTCTGGCATGCGCGCAACCTGATCGACGAGTCCTTCCGCGCCGACCCGGCCAACAAGACCCACTTCCTGCGCATCCTGAAGGCCCCGGTCGGCCTGGTGCACGCGCTGCGGCGCATGAACGACTTCGGCGTGCTGGGACGCTACCTGCCGAACTTCCGCCGCATCGTCGGCCAGATGCAGCACGACCTCTTCCACGTCTACACCGTGGACCAGCACATCATGATGGTGGTGCGTAACCTGCGCCGCTTCACGATGAGCGAGCACGCCCACGAATACCCCTTCTGCAGCCAGCTGATCGCGAATTTCCGCGACCGCTGGCTGCTGTACGTCGCCGCCCTGTTCCACGACATCGCCAAGGGCCGCGGCGGCGATCACTCCGAACTCGGGCGCGTCGACGCCTTCGAGTTCTGCCGCGGGCACGGCTTGTCAAGCGAAGACACCGAGCTGGTGGTCTTCCTGGTCGAGCAGCACCTGACCATGTCGCAGGTGGCCCAGAAGCAGGACCTGTCGGACCCGGACGTGATCCAGGCCTTTGCCGGCGTGGTGAAGGACGAGCGCCACCTGACCGCGCTCTACCTGCTGACCGTGGCCGACATCCGCGGCACCAGCCCCAAGGTGTGGAACGCCTGGAAGGCCAAGCTGCTGGAAGACCTCTACCGCATCACCCTGCGCGTGCTCGGCGGCGAGCCGCACTCGACCGACCGCGAACTGCGCATGCGCCAGCAGGAGGCCCTGGCCACCCTGCGCCTGTTCGGCTTGGGCAAGACGGCCCACGAGGCGCTATGGGACCAGCTCGACGTGGTCTACTTCCTGCGCCACGACGCTTCCGACATCGCCTGGCAGACGCGCTGCCTGCACGACAAGCTGGGCAGCACCCGGCCGGTCGTCAAGGCGCGCCTGGCGCCGATCGGCGAAGGCTTGCAGGTGACGGTCTACGTCAAGGACCAGCCCGACCTGTTCGCGCGCATCTGCAGCTATTTCGACCGCAAGAACTTCAGCATCCTCGACGCCAAGATCCACACCACGCGCGACGGCTATGCGCTCGACACCTTCCTCGTCACCGAGGAGAACTTCGCCAAGCATTACCGCGACATCATCAGCCTGATCGAGCACGAGCTGTGCGAGCTGCTGCAGTCCCAGGCGCCGCTGCCGGCGCCGACGCGCTCGCGCCTGTCGCGCCTGTCGCGCCACTTCCCGATCACGCCCACCGTCGACCTGCGGCCGGACGAGCGCGGCCAGTACTACCTGCTCTCGATCGCCGCCCACGACCGCACCGGCCTGCTGTACGCGATCGCCAGCGTGCTGACGCGCTACCGCATCAACCTGCATACCGCCAAGATCATGACCCTGGGCGAACGCGTCGAGGACGTGTTCCTGATCGACGGCGCCAACCTGAACAACCCGCGCGTCCAGGTCCAGCTCGAGACCGAGCTGCTCGACGCACTGGCCATCTGATTCACTTCTCTTTTTGTTTTTGCCTTATGACCGAACCGCTCCGCCTGTCCAAACGTATGTCCGAACTCGGCCTGTGCTCGCGCCGCGAAGCCGATGAGTGGATCGCCCGGGGCTGGGTGCGGGTCGACGGCAAGGTGGTCTCCGAACTGGGCAGCAAGGTGCTGCCTTCGCAACGCATCACGGTCGAGCGCCAGGCCGCGGCCGAGCAGTCCAAGCGCGTGACCATCCTGATCAACAAGCCGGTCGGCTATGTCAGCGGCCAGGCCGAGGACGGCTACACGCCGGCGGTGGCCCTGATCAAGCCGGAAAACCGCTGGGCCGAGGATCCCTCCGACGAGAACTTCCATCCGACCCAGCTGCGCTCGCTGGTGCCGGCCGGCCGGCTCGACATCGACTCGGTGGGCCTGCTGGTGCTGACCCAGGACGGGCGCATCGCCAAGCAGCTGATCGGCCAGGACACCAGCATCGACAAGGAATACCTGGTGCGCGTGGAGTACACCCGACCGGGCAAGCTGCCCGACAGCGACCTCAAGAAGCTGAACCACGGCCTCTGGATGGACGGCAAACCGCTGCTGCCGGCCAAGGTGCGCTGGCAGAACGAGGACCAGCTCAGCTTCACCCTGCGCGAGGGGAAGAAGCGCCAGATCCGCCGCATGTGCGAGATGGTCGGCCTGAAGGTCGTGGGCCTCAAGCGCGTGCGCATCGGCCGCGTCAAGCTGGGCGAGCTGCCGCAAGGACAGTGGCGCTATTTGCGTCCGGACGAGCAGTTCTGAGGCGCTGCGGCTGATCGGCCGTCCCCGGGTGGAGCCGCCCGTCCTGCGCATCGCGTCAACATCAATAATATAGAAGCCATCATATTTTCATTCTGGTAAGCTTGCAGTTTATCTAACGACAGCAGGCTGACCATGCCCCTTTCCCGCCGCGCGGCCCTGGCCGCTCTCGTCGCCGCCCCGGCCGCCGCACAGGTCGCCCCGCCGCCTGAACCCCTGCCTCCGGCGGCGCCGCCGGCCAACGCACCAACGCCTCCCGTGTACGGCCTGATCGGCAAGATGCGCGCCCGGCCCGGGCAGCGCGACGCCCTGGTCGCCCTGCTCGGCCCGGCCACGCGCTCGATGCCGGGCTGCCTGAGTTATGTCATCGCCAAGGACCTGACCGACCCCGACGCGCTCTGGATCACCGAAGCCTGGGAAAGCCCGGAATGGCACAAGGCTTCGCTCACCCTGCCCGCGGTGCGCGAGGCCATCGGCCGCGCCAGGCCCCTGATCGCCGGTTTCGGCGAGCGCTTCGAGACCGAGCCGGTCGCCGGACTGCCGCAATCCACGACCCGGCGCTTCTAAATATTGCAATGTTGAAATATTGCTCATAAGCATTGTCTGTACGAAATGTGTTATAGTCATCGGCCGGCGCAGTCGCTGCGCGCCTTCGACTTTCCCCATTCCCCGACATCATGCGTACGACCGTCCGCGCAGGCCTGCGTCTGCTTCCTCTCCTGCTCCTGCTTGCGCTCATGCTGCCCGCCGGCCGCGCCGGCGCCACCCACCCCACCGCCGCGAACAGCCCGGTTTACAACTTCTCGCCGGTCAACCAGTACAACCTGCAGGTTTCGGCCAGCTTCTGGAATCCCATCGTGCGCTACGTATCGAACCGGAGCGGCGTGCGCCTGAACCTCAAGCTCGGCCGCACCTCGGCCGACACCACCAGCTTCGTGCTGGCCAAGGAGGTCGACTTCGCCTTCACCAACCACCTGTTCAGCCCCGAGCGCACCAAGATGGGCTGGACCGTGTTCGGGCGCCGCAATGCCGAGCCCGTGCGCGCCCAGATCGTCGTGCCTTTCGATTCGCCGATCCGGCGCCTCGCCGACCTGGCCAACAGCACCGTGGTCTTCCCCGGGCCCGAGGCGCTGATCGCCTACAAGGTGACCTACGCCCAGCTGCTGCGCCAGAACGTGCCGGTCACGGTGGCCTTCGCCGGCAACATGGACGCCGCCTTCACCCAGCTCTTCAGCGGCCGGGCCAAGGCGGCGGGTGCGAACTCCCAGCTGGTGCAGAACTATAGCGGGCGCGAGGACAAGCGCTTCCGCGTGCTGTGGAGCTCGCCCCCGTTCAACGACCTGGCGCTGATGGCCTCGCCGCGCGTACCGGCCCAGCAGGTCCGCGCCGTGGCCGAGGCTTTCCTGAACATGCACCGCGATCCGGAAGGTCGGCGCATCCTGGAAGCCGCGTCCGAACTGGTGCACGCGCCGGAGCTGCTTTCCTTCGTCGCCGCCGACGACACCGACTACGCCGCCTACCGCGGCTTCTACCAGGCCGCGCCGGCCGAACTGCGCTGAGCGGGACCGGCCGTATGCTCAAGCGCCTGCACCTCTTTCTCCTGCCGCGCTCGCTGGTGGGCCGCGTGTTCACGCTGTTCGCGCTGAGCATGCTGGTCTTTGTCGGCGCCGGCCTGGGCATGTTCTACCGCCACCAGTTCCTCCAGCATATCGAGGACACCCAGGACGCCGCCAACACCCTGGTCGAAGTGGCCTCGCGCGCGGTCGAGGACAGCGCCGTGATCGGCGACTACGACACCGTCAAGCGCACCCTGTCGACGATGATGGTGCAGTCGCCGTTTCGCAGCGCCGCCTTCATCGACCTGGGCGGCGGGGCGATCCGCGTGAACGCCTCCGGCGAGGACCACCTCGCCCCGGCGCCCGACTGGCTGACGCGCCGCGTCGGCAGCGAACTGTTCGACGTCAACCGCGTGGTCACGGTCGGCGGCAAGGACTACGGCGTGCTGCGCCTGTCCTTCGACGAGCGCAAGCTCGCCTCCCAGCTCTGGACCCTGCTGTTGCAGTCGGCCGGCCTGGCCGCGGTCGCCCTCGTGGCCAGCGTGGCGCTGGCGCGCTTCCTGCTCAAGCGCTGGCTCGAAAACCTCGAGCGCCTGCGCTTCTACGGCGACGAGCAGGCGGCAGGCGCCGAGGCCGCGCTCAGCGCCAGCGCCCCGCTCGAGATCCGCGAGGCGATCCAGGCCGTGAACCGCAACGCCGCCAGCATGCGCCACCAGTATGGCCGGCGCATCGCCGACCTGATGAACTCCCTGGTGCAGCACAAGAGCGCGCTCGACCAGGCCGCCATCGTGTGCGAGGTCGACCGCGAGGGCCGCATCACCGCCGTCAACGAGCAGTTCGTGCGCTGCTCCGGCTATGCGCGCGAGGAGCTGGTCGGCGCCGAACTCGCCTGCGTGGGCGTGCCGCTGGCGCAAGCGAACCACGGCTGGACGCCGTCGAGCAGCGTCTGGAGCGGCGAAGTGATGGTCCCGGCGCGCGACGGCGAACGCCAGTGGTACCGCACCGTCGTGCCGATCTTCGACAGCGCCGGCCTGGTCGAGAAATACATCTGCATCGACTTCGACATCACCGAACGCAAGCAATTCGAGAACGCGATCGTCGACAACGCCAAGCGACAGGGCCTGATCGCCCGGCTCGTGCGCAAGGCGCTCGAGTCCGGCCCGCTGCCGGAGCTGTTCGACATGGCGGCCGAACTCGCCTGCGAGGGCCTGCACGTGCGCCATGCCGCCCTGTTCGCCTTCGATACCGGCGCCGGCGACGCGGTGGTGCAGGCCGGCGCCGGCCTGCCCGAGGGCGCGGTCGGCGCGCGCTTTCCCCATGTGCCGGGGCCCGAATCGGCCGAGCACCTGGCGCGCTGGAGCGCCGGGCTGCTCGGGGCGCAGGCGGCCGGCAGCGGCATCGAGGTCTACATCGTCTGCCAGGACCGCCTGTACGGCGCGCTCGGCGTCTACGCGCCCGAGCAGCGCACCTTCCAGGAACAGGAGGACAGCTTCCTGAACGCGCTGGCCAACATCCTGGCCACCGCCATCGAGCGCGAGGACGCCAGGAACCGCCTGACCCACCTGGCCCAGTACGACGCCCTGACCGGCCTGCCGAACCGCCACCGCCTGGCGGGCTGCCTGGAGGAGGCGATCGCCGCCGCCGCGCACAAGGGCCATCGCGCCGGCGTGATGTTCATCGACCTCGACCGCTTCAAGAGCGTCAACGACATGATGGGCCACAGCGTCGGCGACGAGCTGCTGGCCCAGGCCGGACGCCGCCTGCAGGACTGCGTACGCGAGGGCGACGTGGTGGCGCGCCTGGGCGGCGACGAGTTCGCGGTGGTGCTGCCGCGCCTGGACGGCCAGCAGGACGCCGAGGCCATCGCGGGCCGCATCGTCGAGGCCCTGGCCCGGCCCTTCATGCTCCAGGGCCAGCAGCTGTTCGTCTCGGCCAGCGTCGGCATCGCCGCTTACCCGCAGGACGGCGGCGATGCCGACGCCCTGTTGAACAGCGCCGACACCGCCATGTACAGCGCCAAGAACAGCGGCCGCAACAACTACCGCTTCTACCTCGCCGAGATGCACGCGGCCACCACCCAGCGCATGCAGATCGAGACCGACCTGCACCTGGCGCTCGAGCGCGGCGAGTTCGAACTGCACTACCAGCCCAAGCTGCGCCTGGACAGCGGCGCGGTCAGCGGCTTCGAGGCCCTGCTGCGCTGGCGCCATCCCGAGCGCGGCCTGGTGTCGCCGCTCGAATTCATCTCGATCCTGGAAGACACCGGCATGATCCTGCCGGTCGGCGAATGGGTGATCGCCGAGGTCTGCCGCCAGCTCGGCGAATGGGCCGGCGCCATGGCCCAGGTGCCGCCGGTGGCGATCAACCTGTCGGCGCGCCAGCTGGCCCAGGCCGGCCTGCCCGACACCGTGCGCGGCATCGTGTCCGCCGCCGGCATCGATCCGCGCCTGCTGGAATTCGAACTGACCGAGTCGATGCTGATGGCCGACCCGGAAGCGGCGGTGGCCATCCTCTCGGACCTGAAGGCCCAGGGCATGCGCCTCTCGGTCGACGACTTCGGCACCGGCTATTCGAGCTTGGCCTACCTGAAGCGCTTTCCGCTGGACGCGCTGAAGATCGACCGCACGTTTGTCCGCGACCTGCCGGCCGACAGCGACGACGCCGCGATCACCAAGGCCGTCATCAGCCTGGCGCACAGCCTGAACCTGAAGGTAGTGGCCGAGGGCGTCGAGACGCTGGCCCACGTACGCGCGCTCGAGGCCTACCAGTGCGACGAGATCCAGGGTTACTACGTCAGCCGCCCGCTGCCGGCGCATGCCTGCGCGGCGCTGCTGGCGGAGCGGGCCGCGCTCGCGGCCTGAGGCGGCGCGGCCGGCAGCGGGACGCGCCGCGCGGCCTGCGCGTCAGACCGCCATGCCCGCGCGCGCCGCCGCCTCCTTCGCCCCGGCGCCGGCGCGCGCTGCGCCGCCCTTTGCGCCGTTCTTCGGGCCCTTCTTCGGCTTGCGGCGGAACTTCAGCCACATCACGATGCCGGTGACGAAGAACACCAGCGGCGCCAGGCCGACGATACTGATGAAGGCCTTGCCGGCGTTGCCGAAGGCTTCGCCGCTATGCAGGGGGAAGAGCGCGGCCACGAAACGGTCGCCCCCTGTGCCGCCCAGCGGATCGGCCACGCGCAGCACGCTGCCGTCGCGCGCATCGATGCTGATGCGCGTCGCGCCGGGGCCCTGGCGCAGTTCGCCCGGCTGGCGCACCCGCACCTCGTAAGGCGCTTTGGCGCCGGCCGGGAAGCTCACCCGCCCCACGCGCGCCGCCGGAAAGCGCGCCTGCGCCGCCGCCACGGCCTGCGCCACGGGCAGTCGCGGCAAGGCGGCCGGGCTGCGGTTCTCCGGCTTGGCGGCCGGCGTCAGCCTGGCCACCGTTTCCACCACGGGCGTGGTCCAGGTGGGCATGTTGAAGTGCACGCCCGAAAAACCCAGGAACAGCAGCACGGGCGCGAGGAAGAAGCCGGCCGAGCGGTGCAGCTGGAAACTGAAGCGCGACCAGTTGCCGCCGAAGCGCACCTTCAGCGCGTTGGCGAGCGCCTGCAGCGTCATGCGCGGCCACCAGAGGACGATGCCGGTGACCGCCATCAGCACCAGGGCGACGCCCTGCACCGCGATCACGACCTTGCCGCCCTCGCCGGCCAGCAGGTAGCGGTGGAAGTGGAACAGGGTCGGCATCAGGAGCGGCCGGCTCAGGCCGGCCTCGCCCCAGTTGCGCTCCCCCGTGACGGCGAGCGTGGCGGGATCGACCATCACCTGGCGCGTCACCGGCTGCTTCCACAGCGCGTCTTCCTTGCCGGGCCGGTACCAGGCGACGTAGACCTCGCCCGCGCGCCCGGGCAGCTCCAGCATGTTCGGCTTGCCGTAGCGCGCGTCGTTCGCCAGCGCGTCGTGCACCGCCTGCACCGACGATGGCGCGATGCGCAGCGCGTCGCCGTCGCGCAGGCCGGGCGGCGGCGCTACCCGCAGCAGGCCCGGATTGAGCCCGGCATCGAGTTCATGTATCCAGCTCAGTGCGCTGCCGGTGAGTCCCTGCAGGACGAGGATGGTGCCGAAGATCAGACCGGCCCAGAGGTGCACGGTGCGAAGAAATGGTTTCATGCCGCTCAAGGTATCGAAGGGTAGTGCTCGCAACAATCTTGTATTTGCGAATGTTAATCGTTATCATTTGCGATTATACCTTGCAGTTTGGCAAACGCCCTCCCCTCCTGGACAAGAAATGAAGAAACTGAAGCCGCTTCCCCTTGCCGTCGCCGTCGCCTGCACGCTGATGCCCCTGCCGCCCGCGTTCGCCCAGCAGCGCGAAGGAAACAAGGAAGCCGCCAGGGAGGAAGCCGGGGACGAAGCGAGGGAACAGATGGCGTCGGTGGTCGTCACCGCCACCCGCGGCGCCAAGGCCGTCGACAAGATTCCCGGTGCGGTGACGGTGATCGGCCAGCAGGACTTGGCGGCGCAGTACCAGATCGCCGACGACCCCTCGGCGGCGCTGGCCACCTTCGTGCCGGGCTATGCGCCGAGCCGCCAGAAGATGAGCTCGACCGGCGAATCGCTGCGCGGACGCCAGCCGCTGATCCTCCTCGACGGCATCCCGCAATCGAATCCGCTGCGCGCCGGCATGCGCGAGGGTTATTTTGCCGACAGCGCCATCATCGAGCGCATCGAAGTCATCAGCGGCGCCTCGGCCGTGCAAGGCATGGGCGCGACCGGCGGCATCATCAACTACATCACGAAGTCGCCGCGAACGGAGGGCACCACGGTCGGCCTCAATGCGCGCGCCTCGACCCAGTTCAGGTCGGACAACCTCGACTGGAAGACCGGGGTCTCGGTCAGCCACAAGAGCGGCGCCTTCGACCTGCTCGGCTACGCCGGCGTGCAGCGCCGCGGCATGAGCTACGACGGCCGCGGCCGGCGCCTGGGCATCGACAACGTCCAGGGCGACACCCTCGATACCCACGGCCACGACCTCTTCCTGAAGCTGGGCAGGGACTTCGGCGACCAGCGCATCCAGCTGACCCTGAACCGCTTCGACATGAAGGGCGACGGCGACTACAGGAACGATCCCGGCGTGCCGGTGGAAGGCATCCCGACCAGCTCGGAGCCGGGCGTCCCGGAAGGCCTGCCGCCCGAGAACAAGGTGCGCACCGCGAGCCTGGAATACCGCCACGCCGACCTGGCGGGCGGCGCCTTCACGGCCCAGCTGTTCAAGCACGATTTCGAGTCGCTGTACGGCGCGACCAGGGTCGCCACCTTCCAGGACCCGGCCATCGACCCGACCCTCAAGCTCTGGGACCAGTCGCACATCGTCGCCGACAAGCTCGGCTCGCGCATCACCTGGGTGCGTCCGGACGCCTTTGTCCAGGACCTCGAACTGACGCTTGGCCTGGACATGCTGCGCGACCACACGCTGCAGCGCCTGGCCGCCACCAACCGCACCTGGGTGCCGGAACTGCAGTTCGAATCGCAGGCGCCCTTCGCCCAGCTCGAGTACGAGTTCGGCCCGGTGACGGTGCGCGGCGGCGTACGCCACGAGAACGCGAAGCTGGAGGTCGATACCTACACCACGCTGGCCGCCTACGGCAGCCGCCGCGTCGAAGGCGGCTCGGCCGAGTTCTCGAAATCGGTCAAGAACCTCGGCGCCGTCTGGCGCTTCGCGCCGCAATGGTCGGTCTTCGCCGGCAGCTCGGAAGGCTTCGGCCTGCCCGACGCCGGCCTCGTGCTGCGCGGCGTGAATCTCCCGAACCAGTCGGTCTCGAGCCTGATCAGCCTCCAGCCCATCGTCACCCGCAACAACGAGGTCGGCATCAACTGGCGCGGCGCGCGCGGCCAGTTCGGCATCTCGCGCTACGATTCGCGTTCCAAGCTCGGCAGCGTGATCCGCATCACCTCGGCCGGCGTCGGCCTGGTCGAGCGCGTGCCGACCGTGGTCAAGGGCTGGGAAGTCAACGGCGACTGGCGTCCGGCCAAGGACTGGTCGGTGTTCGGCAGCTATGCGCGCATCGACGGCAAGACCGCCGCCACCCAGGGCGCGCCGCTCGACCTGGCGCTGGGCGCCCGTTCCCAGGGTCCGGACAAGGCTGTCCTCGGCGCCACTTGGCGTCCGCTGGCGGGCGCCAAGCTGCGCCTGCAGGCGACCCACCTGTTCGACCGCGACATCAACATCGGCCGGCGCGTCGGCACCAGCAACCTCGAAGAGCATTTCAAGGGTTACACCCTGGCCGACCTGTCCTCGAGCTGGGAAACCGCCTATGGCCGCGTCGGCGTGAGCATCGAGAACCTGCTCGACAAGCAGTATGTCGGCTATTACTCGCAGTCGGCCGCCGCCACGGATGCGGGCAACACCTATGCCGGCCGCGGGCGCACCCTCGCCGTGAGCTGGAGCCGCATGTTCTGAGGCTCTTGTAGGGTGGGTTCTTGAACCCACGCGGTCTCCGGGATTTTGTAGGGTGGACACCTGTGTCCACGCGGTCTCACCGTCGGAAAACCAGCCGGCCCCGATAGAAGTCCGTAGCGTACGCTGTTCGGGAAATATGTGCTGATCCCGGGCCGCAGGCCGCTGTCACTTGTGTGGATTGCGTAGGGTGATCCAGCGTGGACACAGGTGTCCACCCTACGAAAACCTAAGGCCGGCCTTTCGGCCGGCCCGCCGCCAGGCGCCGCGCCATCCCCGCGAACCCGTCGTACATGCGCGCCTCGATCGCCAGCTTCTCGGGCCGCCCCAGGTCCTCGAGCACCACTTCCGCCGCCAGCGCACCCGATTTCACCGCCCCTTCCATCGTGCAGGGCATGCGCGTGGCGGTCCAGTCGCCGGCCAGCACCAGGCCGGGAACAGGGCTGCGCTGCGGCGGGCGGCGTTCCTCGAAGCCGACCAGCGGACAAGGGATCGCCATCGGCACCCGGTGCACGCGCGCATGCAGCAGGCGCGCCCTCGCCGCCTCCGGCGCGAACTCGGCCAGTTCGGCCACCGTCGCGCGCACGATGGCCTCGTCGTCCAGGTGCTCGGCCCGGTGGCTGTAGATGATATTGGTGGCGAAGATCGACGGACGGTCCTCCCAGCCGTGGCGGATCTGGCGCAGGTCGTAGAAATCGTAGTTGAGCCGCTCGGGCGACCACAGGTGCGAGGTGAAGCGCTCGGCCTTGAGGTCGCGGTCGAACCACAGGTAGCAGCAGATGTAGGGACTGGGCTCGAACCAGTCGAGCCGGGCGAGCGTTCCCGACCGCCATGCGGGGCGCAGGAGTGGGGCCAGCGCCTGCGGCGGCAGCGCGCTGACCACGATGTCGGCCGCCAGCCGCGTGCCGTCGCCCAGCAGCACGCCGTCCACCCTGCCATCGCCGCACAGGGCGCGCGCAGGCATGCCGGTCAATACCCGTCCGCCGGCCGCCTCGATCAGGCGCGTGGCCTGGAGCGTGTAGAGTTCGCCCAAGCCGACCGCGCCAAAGCCGAAGTGCAGCCCCTGGTAACCGCTCAGCTGGGCGTGGATGCGCATCAGCGAGGCGCTCGAGCAGCGCTCCAGCGGGACGTTGGTGACGACCATGGCCGCGAAGCGCCACCACCAGTCGATCATGCGCTCGGTCACGCCCTGGCTGCGGAAGAAGTCGAGCGCAGCGATGCGGTCCAGCTCGGGCACCTGCTCTTCGCCGTAGCGCATGCCGCGCCAGCCGGTCTTCATCATCGACAGGTAGTCGCGCGCCGACAGGCCGGGCGCGCCCAGCATGCTCGGCATCAGCGACAGCGGGGCCGGCAGCGGCGCATGCACCAGGGCGCGCGGGTTCGGCTTGCAGGCCAGGGTCAGGACCTTCCTGGGCTGCCAGGTGATCAGGTGCGAGGTGCCGAGCCGTTCCAGGAAACCCAGCATGTTGTGGTATTCGGAATGGAAAATGTGGGGCCCGATGTCGACGGTGTCGCCGGTCTCGCCGTCGCGCCAGCTCGACGCCCTGCCGCCCAGCCGCTCGCCTGCTTCCAGCACCGTCACCGCGATCCCGCGCTCGGCCAGCGCCACCGCGCAGGACAGCCCCGCCAGGCCGCCTCCCATCACCACTGCTGTCGTCATCGATCGTCCCCATTCGTCCGCCCTGGCCCCAGTCTAGGGAAGCGGGCCGGGCCATCGGTACGGGCGCGCACATTGGCCCGTATTCCATCCCGTATCGGAACGCGCAGCGGCGCGACTTTCAGGATTGCATCTTGCGTTGTCGTGGCGTAGCATGCAACGCTTGCGCCGGTCACGAGCCGGAGCACGAGTTCATCCAACAAGGAGACAAATTGAAAACGGAAATCCTGCCGTACAGCCAGACCCGGTCGTTCATGACGGTGGCGCTGATCGAATTGTGGGAGCGCTTCGGCTATTACGGCATGCAGGCGCTCATCGTCTATTTCATGGTGCAGCGCATCGGCTTCGAAGACAGCCGCGCCAACCTGGTCTGGGGCGCCGCGGCGGCCCTGATCTACGTCGCGCCCGCCATCGGCGGCTGGATCGGCGACAAGGTGCTCGGCACCCGCCGCTGCATGGTCCTCGGCGGCATCATTCTGACCCTCGGCTACGCCCTGATGGCGGTGCCGACCGAAAACACCTGGTTCCTGTTCTCGGCCCTGGGCGTGATCGTGGTCGGCAACGGCCTGTTCAAGCCGAACACCGCCAACCTGGTGCGCAAGATCTATGAGGGCGACGATTCGAAGATCGACAGCGCCTTCACCATCTACTACATGGCCGTCAACGTCGGCTCGACCATCTCGATGCTGGCCACCCCGGCGATCAAGGACTACGTCAACGCCACCTACGGCAACGAACTGGGCTGGCACGTGGCCTTCGCCGTCTGCAGCGTCGGCCTGGTGGTCGGCCTGCTGACCGTGATGATGATGCGCGCCACCATCCGCCACGTCGGCTCGCAGCCGGACGAACTGCCGCTGGACATGGGCAAGCTCGGCATGGTGCTGGCGGGCGGCGTGGTCGCCGTCGGCGTCTCGGCCGTGATCCTGCAGTACCAGAGCCTGGCCCGCATCTTCGTCTACCTGGCCGGCGTCGTGGTGCTGGGCATCTTCGCGCACCTGATCAGGAAGAGCGTGCCGAGCGAGCGCGCCGGCTTGATCGCGGCCCTGATCCTGACCCTGCAGACCGTGTTCTTCTTCATCTTCTACCAGCAGATGTCGACCTCGCTGTCGCTGTTCGCCCTGCGTAACGTCGACCTCGAGTTCACCGTGCTGGGCACCCACCTGTGGACCTGGTCGCCGGCCCAGTTCCAGGCCCTGAACGCGATCTGGATCATGGTCCTGAGCCCGGTCCTCGCATTCATGTACGCACGCGCCGGCCGTACCGGCTCCGATCTCTCGATCGCCGGCAAGTTCGCACTGGGCTTCTCGGTCGTGGCGCTGGGCTTCTTCACCTACGGCTTCGCCGGCTCCTTCGCCGTGAACGGCCTGACCTCGTCGTGGATCATGATCGCCGGCTACGGCCTGTATTCGCTGGGCGAACTGCTGGTCTCGGGCCTGGGCCTGGCGATGGTCGCGCGTTATGTGCCGGCGCGCATGGGCGGCTTCATGATGGGCGCCTACTTCGTCGCCACCGGCATCTCCCAGTACCTGGGCGGCGTGGTCGCCAACCTGGCCAGCGTCCCGCAAGGCATGACCGATCCGCTGCAAACCCTGCCGATCTACACCAGCCTGTTCAACAAGCTGGGCATCGCCGCCGTGGCCTGCACCCTGATCGCGCTGGCCGTGCTGCCGATGATGCGGCGCCTGACCGCCACTCACCACGCGCATCAGTAAGCGCTCGAGGTGAACGAAGGGCCGGCTTGCCGGCCCTTTTCTTTTGCGAACGAGACGAACGATGACGATACTGACGACCGAACGCCTGCGCCTGGAACCCTTCGACGACCGTCACCTGGACGGCCTGCATGCGATGAACCGCCTGCCCGAGGTGATGCGCTTCATCTCCGGCCAACCGGAAACCCTGGAACAGACCCGCGCCGGCATCGCGCTGGTCAAGGGACGCTGGGCCCAGTACGGTTTCTCCTGGTGGGCCTTCGTCGAGCGCGCCACGGACCGCGTGATCGGCGCCGGCTGCATCCAGTACCTGGGGCGCGATCCGGCCAACCCGCACGAGATCGGCTGGCGCCTGGCGCCGGACAAATGGGGCCAGGGCTATGCATCGGAGGCCGCGCGCGCGATGGCGGCGTTCGCCTTCGAGACCCTGGACGCCCCCCTGCTGTGCGCGGTCTGCAAGGCCGAGAACCTGGCTTCGGCCAGGGTGATGCAAGGCCTGGGGATGCGCTACCGCGGCGAGGAAACCTGGTACGACAGCCTCCACGCGGTGTACGAGATGACCCGCGCCGAGTGGCGCGCGGCGTCGCGCACTAGTGGGCGCGGCCAGCCGGGCAGCTGAAGCGCGCCGGCCCTGTGGGCGCCGCGTTGCCGGGGAAGGAGTGGTCCCATACCTCAGGGTCTTCAGGTTCCGATCCGAACGTGTCCATGCCGACGCTGACGTCGATCAGGAACAGGTGAGGCGGCTTCTCGTCGGGCCAGCAGCCATCGGTGCACTTGAGCCGGAAGGTCATGCCGTATTTCTTCGGGACGCGTAACTCAGCCGTCTGGCTGTAACCCGGCTCGAACATCCGCTGGTACAAGCGCTTCTTTCCGTCTGGAGTCAGGTCGAACCACTTGTTGCCGGCCCCGACAGTTCGCGGCTCCCAGCCGCCCGCTCTGAACTGGTTCTGCAGGTTCTCGAGGATGCTCACTGCCTGGTCGAAAGGCAGCTTGTCCAGCATCGGCGACGTGGTGGCAGTGGCAACCACGTTGTATGCGTAGGCAACCAACGCGAACTTGGTGGGCGGCAGGATGAAGCCGTGTTGCGGGTCATTAAAACACAAAGCCACCGCCGGTTCCTGAACGAAGGTGCCTCCCGAAAAGTCGGTCTCTTCGCTGGGAACGATCGAGTGTTGCATGACAGGGTAGCTAGACGCACTCACCACCTCCCCGAAGCTCTGCCCGACCCTGAGGGAAAGCATGGTCGCTGCCGCAGTCGAGGCAGGTCGCTGCTGCCAAGCGCCAAGCCCGAAGATAGCGGCAGCGGCTGCAAGCACCAGCACGAGACTGCGTCGCTTCATGCCAGGCCCCCTCCTGCGGCAATCTTGCGCAGGGACTCCTCGACATAGGGCCGCTGCGCGCCTGTCAGCAACTCGTTAAACCGCTTCGCTGCCTTGATGACGAACTTCATCCGCTCTTCCACCACCCATAGCTTCGCGTCTTTCAAACGGGGGAAAAAGGAGGTCCAGCCATCTTGCGGCTTGCACTGCGCAGACAGGGTGAGTTGAACCTCCATATACACGCCGGATGGAAAGCCTATAGCCCACGCCAACTGATTGTTAGCGAGCGCATCCTGCATCCGTGGATCGTTGTACATAATCGCCTGGAGGACGTTTACCTGCTCATGCCAAGCAAGGAACTCAACGCTACGCATCAGGTTTCCTTCCCCAATCCGCACAAAACCGGCCCTGGTTTCCTCGAAAGGGAAGCCGAACTTCAGCAGATTCTCGACTTCCCACTTGACCTTCCTGGCGATGGCTTGCCTGTTGGCGAGGTAGCGGTCGAACTCCCTTGGTCCACGCTCCATGTAGAAGCGGTGCAACGGGTAAATGTCGAGAAAGAGGTGCATGTTACCGAATCCAAGACGCGCATGCATGTCGTCGGCGCTGTTCCTGATCGTTGCCGGCATCGCACTCATGCCGGCGGCGTCGGCGCTGTTGCCCGCCCAGTTCACGACGGCACGAAGTTCGTCCCTGCTCTTCTCCGATAACTGCCGAGCATGGAGCAGACCGCACCCGACCTGTTTCGATGCGAACGCCGCCAATCCAGCCCACTGGAACCGATTGTCGGCCAACCACAGCCTGGCATAAGCGGCGTTGATGCGTTTGTTGCGCTCCGTGTCGTCCTTGATGAACGCACCGTTGGCCTTGATGATGTCCTCGGCTTCCTTCTGGAAGGTCAGCCACAGGTGTTCGGCAGTCAGCTGGTAGCTCAGGATACCCTTTTCCACTGTAGCAGCCGGACCAACGTAGTGGTGCAACCGACATTCGCTGATCGGCTTGAGGTTCTGGCCAATGGCGATGCCGTGGTACTTGTGCTTTGGGAAGTAGGGATTGGGCTTGCCGTTGACATGGCTGGTGGGCACGGGGCGCTCCTCATGGACATGCGACAGCCGCGGCACGATCAGGCGCCGCGGTCCGCTCGGGCCGGATCAGACGGAAGTCGTTCCGCTATCGACGTACCACCGGACGAACAACGCCCGTTCTTTCGCCGTCAGCGGCCGTGTCGCCCCCTTACTGTCGGTCGTTCCCTCGATGACGCCGTCCTTGAGCTCGAGCCTGTAGGAGCGATGCTGGTAGGGCTCCTCCGTGTCGGGGTCGAGCAGCACAAGCGGGATGCCGTCCGATGCCGCCGCCCTGGCTGCGGCCTGGTTGAGCTTTGCCGCAGCGCCGGCGGCAGCCCCAGCCTGCTCGGCGTGCCAGTCACCGTCGATCTGTTGCCAGGAAAAGGTCTGGTTGGCGAGCAGACGAGGCGGCGGGCTGCACTTGCAGATGCAGAGGTCATCGCTCAGCGCGACCTGCTTTCCGTTGAAGGTCTCGCTGAGCCTGGGACCATCGGGCTTGACGACGCCGATCGTGTTACACGCTGGGCAAGACACCGAGTCGTCCGCGTAGGCGACCGGCACGCCGAGGATCGTGTATCGCGGGTTGGCGGAGACAACCTCGCCGCCCGCTGTCGTGCTTGCGCCGAGCGTGATCTCATATCTGATAATCATGGCATCCCATTCCGATTGGCGTTCGTCGCGCAAAACTCCAATCTAGCCAGGGATGGGCTCGCTGCTTTGAGCGACAGCAATAGTCGTCCGACCTCGGTGGCGGCAAGCCAGCCGGAGCGGCTAGCGCCGCGCCGCAACCAGCGCCAGCAGCGCCTCGGGGCTGACCGGCTTGACCAGGTAATGGTCGAAGCCTGCGGCCGAGGCGCGCGAGCGGTCTTCCGCCTGGCCGTAGCCGGACAGGCCGATCGCCACCGGCTGCATGGCCTTGCCCGATGCGCGCAGCGCGGACAGCACTTCCAGTCCGTCCATGCCGGGCAGGCCGATGTCGCACACGACCACGTCGAAGTCCCGGGCCATCAGGGTGTCGAGACCGGTCTTGCCGTCGTGGACGATCGCCACCTCGTGCCCTTCCATTTCCAGGAAGGCCTTCAGGGTTTCGGCGGCGTCCACGTTGTCCTCGATCAGGAGCACGCGGCAGCGCCCCGGTCCTGCGGCCGCCACCGGCTCGGCCGGCGGCGCGGCGTTGTCCAGCGCGCACAGCGGCAGGCGCACGACGAAGCGGCTGCCCTGGCCGAGTCCATCGCTGTCGGCCCGCACTGTCCCGCCGTGCATCGACACCAGGTTGCGCACCACGTTCAGGCCCACGCCCAGCCCGCCTTCGGAGCGGGCCAGCGAGCGCGGCCCCTGGGTGAACAGGTCGAAGATGTGGGGCAGGACCTCGGGCGCGATGCCGGTGCCGTTGTCGCGCACCGAGACGATGACCTCGTGGTCCTCGACCGTGACGTCGACGTGGACATTGCCGCCGTCGCCGGTGTATTTCGAGGCGTTGCCGATCAGGTTGGTGAAGACCTGGGTCAGGCGCACGCGGTCGCCGCGGGTACCGACCGGTTCGGGCGGCACGTTCAGGAACAGGTGCTGGCTGCGCTCGCGGATGCGCGGCAGCACGGTCTCGAGCGCCTGGTCGATCGCGTTCGAGACCGGCATCGGCTCCAGGTTCAGGGTGATCTTGCCGCTGCTGATGCGGGCGGCGTCGAGCAGGTCGTCGAGCAGGCGCGCCATGTGGTCGACCTGGCGCCGGATGACCTTGGAAAAATTCAGCAGCTGGGGCGTCGCATTCGCCGAGCGTTCCAGCAGCATCGACGACATGCTGATCGGCACCAGCGGATTGCGCAGCTCATGGGCCAGCATGGCCAGGAATTCGTTCTGGCGCCGGTTGGCGGCCTCGGCGTCGTCGCGCGAACCCTGGGCGTTGATCGCCGCCAGCACCAGGTGCTCGTTGGCTTCGCGCAGGCGCGCGACGGTGCGCTCGAGCGCTTCCTTGTCGCGCGCGGCTTCGCGCAGGCGCGCCAGCTCGCTTTCGAGACTGCCGATATGGCGCAGCAGCGCCGCGGTATAGGCGTCCTGGCCGAGCGCGGCCGGGTCGGTATTCAGGGAACGCTGCATGGAGCCTTTATCGTCTTCGTGAAACATTCCCTCATCTCCTATCTACCCGGCTGGCGTGTCAATGGCCGCCCGGTCAGAATCCCGTCGAGGTCGGTCGGGTCATCGTCGACGTCCAGGCCGTCGTCGGTGATCTGGTATTCGCGCAGGTCCTGGCTGTGGCCGCTGCCGCGCACCTTGATGACGGACATGAACTTGCGCAGGCTGCCGTCCACCTCGGCATAACGCAGCGCGACGATCGCGTCGGTCAGGTAGGAAATATTCGATTGGCCAAACCGCAGCTCGGTAAAGATGTCGTCCAGGCCGGTCGTGACCAGGGTGGTTACGTCGTGCTTGGCGACGACCGCCAGCATGCGGAACACCGCCTGGCGCAGGTCGGCGTGGAACTCGGGCGCCATGAACAGCGAGAATTCCGACAGCGAATCGATCACCAGCCGTTTTGCCCCGGTACGATGCAGGGTGTCCTGCAGTTCGTCGATCAGTTCGTCGACGGTCAGGTCGAGCATGCGGCTCTCGACCACGGCGACGCTGCCGTTCTGCACCATGTCGGCCAGCTCGGCATTGCGCAGGCGCGCCGTGCCCTTCTCGAAGAACATGGCCACGCCCTTCTCGCCCTGGCGCATGCCTTCCTGCAGGAACCGGGTGCCGAGGATGGTCTTGCCGGCGCCCGTGGGTCCCACGACCAGCATGGTGTGCCCCTGCGGCAAACCGCCATGCAGCAGCCCATCCAGGCCGGCCACGCCGGTCGAGACGCGGCGCGGATCGCGATCGACAGGATGGCCCGGCAGGCGGTCGGCCCCCAGCGGCGGCAGCACGCGCGGATAGACGCGCAGGCCGTCGCCCGTGATGCGGAAGTTGTGCGAGCCGGCCAGGTGGGGATGGCCGCGCATCTTCACCACGCGCATCTTGCGCACCACCGTGCTCTGCTCGTGCGCCTGGGTCAGCGAAAACATGCCGTCGGCCACCGTCATGATCGGGTTGGCTTCGGGATCGGCATGCATGTACTCGCCGATCAGGAAGGTCGTCGCCTGCCAGGTCGTCATCCGGGTGCCGAGCTCCTGGATGAAGTATTGCAGGTCGGCCAGGCCCTCGTTGCCGCTCTTGGCGGTCTGGACCACCGAGCGGAAGGAATCGACGAACACCAGCGAAGGCGAGAAGGCTTCGACCTCGGCCATGATGCGCTCCAGCACGCCGCTGAAGTCGCCCTGGCGCAAGGTTTCGCCGAGGTTCACGTAGCGGATCGCCGGGCCGACCTTGGCGACGTCGAAGAAGGAGAACTGCTGCTGGTAGCGCAGCATCTTCAGCGGGGGCTCGCCCAGCACGGTGAAGAACAGCGCGCGCCGCTCCGGCGTGGCGAGGGCAAACATGATCTGGTGCGCCAGCGTGGTCTTGCCGCTACCCGGGGGGCCTGCCACCAGGTTGAACGAAAACTCGGGCAGTCCCCCTTCCAGAAGAACATCCAGGCCGGGCACTCCGGTACTCAACAGGCCCAAGGCTACTTTGTCGCTCATTTACTTCTGCTCCTGTTCATGCTTCTGCCCATCCCCGCCTTCCGTCGCGACGTGTAACAGCTGTTTCGTCAGTGCCTCACCGATCAGGGTGCGCAACTGCGCTGTAAAAGTGTCAAGCAGGGCGGCGTTCGCCGCTCCCGCATGCTCCGGTCCTGCCTCATTCAGGGTTTTGGTCAGGGACGCGAACAGGTCGTTCAGCGGCCTCGACGGGTCGCAGCGGCCGAGGCACTCGAACCTGGCGTTGGTCAGACGCAGCGCCCGGCCGAAGAGCGCGCAAAAGCCGCTCTCGCCGATCAGCGGCGTCAGTTGCTCGCCCAGCCGCAGCCAGGGCAGCACCAGCGCGTCGACCTGTCGCCCATCCCGCGGCGCGTCGCTCTCGTTTCTTGTGTCGGCGTTCCGCGGCAACTGGGGCCGCTCGCCTTCTTGATGATCCATGCTCGCTGGTCAGCTGTCATTGTTGGTTCGCACAGCGGCCGTTCGGCTGGCTGGCTGATCCTCGATTATAGAGGCAATGTGAACAATTTTTATAAACAAACACCAAAACGCGAGAAAAACATTTGGCCGTGTTTCGCGGAGAGAAAATCGTGGCCGCGCGCCATTGTCTGCGACATAATGCAAAACAGCAATTGTTGTGCAATCAAGAAGAGGATGGGGAGAAAGATGAAGCATACGCTGGTCGCCGCCATGGTTGCGGCAGGAATCCTGATGGCGACAGGAGCGCAGGCCGCGCCTGCGAAAGGCGGGGCCGACGCCCGCTTTGAAGCCATCTACAAGGCCGAATGGAAGTGGCGCGTCGGCGAGCGCCTGGCCACCAACGAGGACGCGCGCGGCAACGTGCGCGCCGAACTGCCGCGCGTCGACGCCAGGACCCAGGAGGCGCGCCTGCGGCGCTGGCAAGGCGTGCTGGGCCAGCTCGACGCCCTGAACGCCGCCGGCCTGTCCCCGGCCGAGCGCATCAACTACCAGGTCTACCGCGCCCAGATCGCCGCCTTTGTCGAGGAGCTGCGCTTTCGCGAGTACGAGCAGCCCGTCAATGCCGACAGCGCCTTCTGGACCGACGTGACCTACGGCGCGCGCCAGGCCTTCGGCAAGCGCGAGGACTATACCAACTACCTGCGCCAGCTCGCCAGCTACCCGCGCTATTTCGCCGAGCAGCTCGACAACATGCGCGCCGGCCTGGCGCGCGGCTTCACGCCGCCGAAGGTGACGCTGGCCGGGCGCGACGCGCCACTCGTCTCCGTGGTGGAGGCCAGGCCGCAGGACACGGTGTTCTTCACGCCGTTCAAGACCATGCCGGCCTCGATCCCGGCCGCCGAGCAGGCGCAACTGCGCGAGCAGGCCGTCGCCGCGATCCGCGACCACGTCCAGCCCTCGTACGCGAAAGTGCTGGCCTTCATGCGCGCAGACTACATGCCGAAGGCGCGCGAGGTGCTGGCGGCCGAGAGCCTGCCCGACGGCAAAGCCTACTACCAGTCGAAGATCGTCGAGTTCACCACGACGCACCTGAGCGCCGACGAGATCCACCGGATCGGCCTGGCCGAGATGGCCAAGATCCGCGCCGAGATGGACGCGGTCATCCGCCAGACCGGCTTCACCGGCGACTTCGCGGCCTTCCAGGATTTCCTCCGCACCGATCCGCGCTTCTACGCCAAGACGCCGGAAGAACTGCTGATGCGCGCGGCCTGGGTGGCGAAGAAGTTCGACGCCAAGGCCGGCCAGTACTTCGGCTACCTGCCGCGCCAGCGCTTCGCGATCCGTCCCGTACCCGACGACCAGGCGCCCTACTACACGGCCGGCCGCGGCGGCCCGGGCGTCTACCTGGTGAACACCTACAACCTGCCGGCGCGCTCGCTCTACAGCCTGCCGGCCCTGACCCTGCACGAGTCGGCCCCCGGCCACGCCTTCCAGATGCCGGTGGCGCTGGAACAGAAAGGCGTGCCGCCGTTCCGCAGAGCGTATATCTCCGCCTTCGGCGAGGGCTGGGCGCTCTACACCGAGCGCCTCGGCACCGAGATGGGCATCTACGAGACGCCCTACGAAGTGTTCGGCATGCTGAGCTACCAGGCCTGGCGCGCCTCGCGCCTGGTGGTCGACACCGGCATCCACGCCAAGGGCTGGACCCGCGAGCAGGCGCAAGCCTACCTGCGCGCGAACACGGCGCTGTCGGACCACGAGGTCACCACCGAGGTCGACCGCTACATCTCCTGGCCGGGCCAGGCCCTGTCCTACTACCTGGGCCAGATGGCGATCATGGAAGCGCGCGCGAAAGCCGAAAAGGCGCTGGGCGAGAAGTTCGACATCCGCAACTTCCACGATACCGTGCTGCAGCTCGGATCGGTGCCGCTGCCGGTGCTGAAGGACAGGATCGACCGTTTCATCGCGGAGGGTGGGAAGAGCCCGTATCCGAAGGAGGCGTGAGCGCAGGAGGGTCCGGTTTTTTGTAGGGTGGGCACCTGTGCCCACGCGGTCTCATGGTTAGCGTGCCTGCGGCTCGGCCCAAGGACCTTTCAGCACGGGCTACGGTCCTGCTTGATGGCGCCGGTTCGCCAACAGTGAGACAGCGTGGACACAGGTGTCCACCCTACGATGACTCTTTGATCCGGCCGCGGCCGATTATCCATCGCTGACGGCTTGCCGATCATGACACCGCGTGGGCCCAAGTGCCCACCCTACGATGTCAGGCCCGCAGCCAGGCCAGCGCGGCCTCGACATCGTCGTAGAACACCCGGTCCTCGCCCTCGAAGAAGGCGATCCGCGCCAGGTAGGCGATGCGCGTGCCCGGGACCACGATCGCGCGGCGCAGCCGCATATCGCCGAGCTCGCCGTCGAGCTGTTGCTGCATCAGGGCGATGTGGGCTTCGGGCGCGATCATGTGGCGGGCGTCGTACAGCGCGCGGCGCAGGCCGGTCTGCCGCGCCAGCGCCAGCACCTGTTCCTGGCACAGGCGCAGCGCCTCTTCGGTCATGAGGCCCTGCGGAACCACCAGCAGAACATCCTCCGCCACCTCCACCGTCAGACCCGACGGTGCGCTCAACGCTTCCATCATTCGAACACCTTCAACTTGAATTGCAGGGAAATGCCGCCATACAGGCGGTCCTTGTAGCTGGGGATGATGCCGAGGTTGACGCCGACGCGCCCGTAGTCGTAGGTCAGGGTCGGGATCAGGGCGGGAAACCAGCCGCCGTCGCGCATCCTCGGGTAGCCGTCGAAGGCCGCGAGCGCCGCACCCACGCGCAGCGTCCCCAGCGCATACGGCTGCCAGAGCACACCGGCATAGTTCGACCATGCGCGGTCGCTGTTGTAGAAGCGGCCGGCGGTGGCCGCCATGGTGCCTGAAAACCGGTATTCGGCGCCCAGCCCTTTGTTGTTGCCGTTCAGGTTGTCGCCGGTATTGAAATGGGCGGTGAGGAAACCCGAATCGATCCAGAATTCGCTCTTGGGCGCGGCCTCGATCTGCGTGAACGGATTGTCGGCCCGAGCCAGCGGACTGGTCAGCGGCAGCGCCAGCAGCAGGGCCAGGGCCGCCGCCGGCGCGCGCAACCTCGCTGTCTCAGCAATCAATCGTCCGCTCCAGGATCGAGGTCGGGGAACATCACCTCGGTGTAGCCGAAACGGGAAAAATCCTTGATGCGCATCGGGTAGAGGATGCCGAGCAGGTGGTCGACCTCGTGCTGGACCACGCGGGCATGGAAGCCCTCGACGTCGCGCCGGATCGGCTTGCCGAACTGGTCGACGCCCTCGTAGCGCAGGCGGGTGTAGCGCGGCACGCTGCCGCGCAGGCCGGGCACCGAGAGGCAGCCTTCGAAGCCCTCTTCCATCTCGTTCGACAAAGGCGTCAGCACGGGATTGAGCAGCACGGTTTCCGGCACCTCGGGCGCGTCAGGGTAACGCGCGTTGTGCCTGAAGCCGAAGATCACGAGCTGCAGGTTGACGCCGATCTGCGGCGCGGCCAGGCCGGCGCCGTTGGCCGCGTGCATGGTGTCGAACATGTCGGCGATCAGCGCGTCGAGCGCGGGCGTGCCGAACTCGCGCACCGGTTCGGCCACCCGCAGCAGGCGCGGGTCGCCCATCTTCAGGATTTCACGAACGGCCATGATCGTTCTCCCTGGCCAGCTGCGCGAGGAAGTCCGCGAAGCCGGCGGCGGTTTCGGGATGCTTCAGTCCGATCGCGGCGGTCGCCTGCAGGTAGCCGAGCTTGGAGCCGCAATCGTAGCGCTGTCCGGCATATCGGTAAGCGAGCACGCGCTCGGCCTGCATCAGGGCGGCGATGCCGTCGGTGAGCTGGATCTCGCCGCCGCTGCCGGTTCCCAGGTTCTCGAGGTAGTCGAAGATCGCGCCGGAGAGCACATAGCGCCCGACCACGGCCAGGGTCGACGGCGCCTCCTCCGGCTGGGGCTTCTCGACGATGCCGGAGACCAGCTCCAGGTCCTGGCGGTAGGGCGAGGCGCTGACGATGCCGTACTGGCGCGTGTTCTCGCGCGGCACGTCCTGCACCGCCAGCAGGCTGCACTTCTCGTAGGCGTAGAGCTCGGTCATCTGGGCCAGCACCGGCTTGGCGCCGTCCGCATCCATGAAGTCGTCGGCCAGCAGCACGGCGAAGGGTTCGTTGCCGACCACCGGGCGCGCGCACAGCACCGCGTGGCCCAGGCCCAGCGGCGCCGACTGGCGGATGTAGATGCAGGTGACGTTCTTCGGGATCACCTTGCGCACCACGTCGAGCAGCTCGCGCTTGTTGTGCGCTTCGAGTTCGGACTCGAGCTCGTAGGCCTTGTCGAAATGGTCCTCGATGGCGCGCTTGTTGCGGCCGGTGATGAAGATCATCTCGGTGATGCCGGCCGCCACCGCCTCCTCGACCGCGTACTGGATCAGCGGCTTGTCGACGATGGGCAGCATTTCCTTCGGCTGCGCCTTGGTGGCGGGAAGGAAGCGGCTGCCCAGGCCGGCGACCGGAAAGACTGCCTTGCGAATCTGCGTCATGCTTGTACTCCTCCGCTGCGGATCATGAATTGGCCTGTGCCAGGAGCGCCAGCAGGCCCGCTTCGTCGAGCACCGTCACGCCGAGAGACTCTGCCTTTTCCAGCTTGCTGCCCGCCTCGGCCCCGGCGACGACATACGAGGTCTTCTTCGAGACCGAACCGGAGACCTTGCCGCCGGCCGCCTCGATCAGCGCCCCGGCCTGGTCGCGCGACATGGTCGGCAGCGTCCCGGTCAGGACAAACGTCTTGCCGGAGAAGATGCCTTCCGGCGCCGCCGCTTCCTCGGGCAGGCTGTCCAGCAGTTCGCGGCGCAGGCTGGAGAGCTTCATCAAGGCTTCGCGGTTGGCCTCGACCGCCATCCAGGCTTCGAGCGAGGCCACCAGCGCCTCGGGCAGGCCGAACACGCCGAACACCTTGAGGAAGGCCAGGTCTTCCAGCGTGCGGCCGTCGAGCAGCTGGCGGGCGCGCGGCTCGGTCAGCTTCGGGATGTCGAGGGCGGCCAGCAGCTTGACCTCGTCCAGGCGTTCGCGCAGCGCCGCCTTCGGCGGATGCTCGCCCTGCGGCGCCACCCCCGTTTCCAGCAGGGCGTCGAGCGCGATCTGGTTCTTTTCCTCTGCGAAGAAGTCCGCGATCGCCTCGGCCACGGTGCCGCCGATGTCGGGCAGCACGCGCAAGAGCGCGGCCGGCGCGCGCCGCACCAGGGCCAGGGAGCCGAGCCAGTCGGCCAGGGTCTTCGCCGTCGATTCGCCGACGTGGCGGATGCCGAGCGCGAACAGCAGGCGCTCGAGCGGCGGACGCTTGCTGGCCTCGATCGCCGCCAGCAGGTTGTCGGCCCACTTGGTCGCCACCTTGCCCTGCTTCACGGCGGGTTTGGCCAGTTCGGGCGTCGCCTCCTCGCGCTCGTCCGCGAGGCGCTTCATCGTCAACAGGTCCTCGAGCGTGAGCCTGTACAGGTCGGCCACGCCGTGGATCAGGTTGCACTCGACCAGGCTGTCGATATAGCGGTCGCCCAGGCCCTCGATGTCCATCATGCGGCGGCCGGCGAAGTGACGAATCGCTTCCTTGCGCTGGGCCGCGCAGGTCAGGCCGCCGGAGCAGCGCGCCACCGCCTCGCCCTCTTCGCGCACCACGTGCGAACCGCACACCGGGCACTGGGTCGGCAGCATGTACACGGCCGGCTCGGGCGTCGGGCGGCGCTCCAGCACCACCGACAATACCTCGGGAATCACGTCGCCGGCGCGGCGCACGATCACGGTGTCGCCCACGCGCACGTCCTTGCGCCTTACCTCGTCCTCGTTGTGCAGGGTCGCGTTCGTGACGGTCACGCCGCCGACCGAGACCGGCACCAGGCGCGCCACCGGCGTGATCGCGCCGGTGCGTCCGACCTGGACGTCGATGGCCGAGACGACGGTCAGCGCTTCCTCGGCCGGGAATTTGTGGGCCAGCGCGAAGCGCGGCGCGCGCGAGACGAAACCGAGGGCACGCTGGTCCTCCACGCTGTCGACCTTGTAGACCACGCCGTCGATCTCGTAGGGCAGCGACGGACGCTTCTGTCCGATCTCGCGGTAGTAGCCGAGCAGGCCCTCGCAGCCCCGGACCACGGCGCGCTCTTTCGATACCGGCAGGCCGAGCTTTTCCAGCCAGTCCAGCACCGCGGAGTGCGATTCGGGCATGTCCGCCCCTTCCAGCAGGCCGATGCCGTAGGCGAAGAAGCGGAGCTTACGCTGGGCCGTGATGCGCGCATCGAGCTGGCGCAGGCTGCCGGCGGCGGCGTTGCGGGGATTGGCGAATTCCTTCTGCCCGGCGTCGCGCTGGCGCTGGTTCAGGCGTTCGAAATCCTGCTTGAACATCAGCACTTCGCCGCGCACTTCCAGCACCGCGGGCACATTCCCGCCATGCAGGCGCAGCGGAATCACGCGCACGGTGCGGATGTTCGCGGTCACGTCCTCGCCGGTGTAGCCGTCGCCGCGGGTGGCGGCCTGCACGAAGACGCCGTTCTCGTAGCGCAGGCTCATCGCCAGGCCGTCGAACTTCAGCTCGGCCGCGTAGTCGACCTGGGGCGCATCCAGGCCTTCGCGCACGCGGCGGTCGAAGTTGTCGATGTCCTCGTCGGAGAAGCCGTTGTTCAGCGAGAGCATCGGCACCGCATGGGTCACCTGACGGAACTCGGGAATCGGCGCCGCGCCGACGCGCGAGGTGGGCGTGTCCGGCGACACCGCTTCCGGGTGCGCCGCTTCCAGTTCCTGCAGCTCGCGGAACAGCTTGTCGTACTCGGCGTCGGGAATGGTCGGCGCGTCGAGCACGTGGTAGTTGTAGATGTGGCGGTTCAGCTCCTCCACCAGCCATGCCATGCGCTCCAGGTAGTCCTGCGCTTCGCTCATCGAAACCTCAGCTGAACAGGCGCAGCGCGCGGTTGGAACCGGCCGGGATATCGGATGCCTCCATCTCCTGGTAGAAGTCCTTCACCTGGCCGGCGATCTCTTCCAGCGAGGCGTCGAGCAGCGGCTGCTCGAAGTCGTCGACGATGGTCGCGTCCAGGCGCAGCACCAGCTCCTTCGCGCACTTGACCATGGCGCCGAAACCGTCGCGGCTCGGGGCCACGCAGGGCACGTCGAGCAGCAGGGTCAGGCGGTCGGTGGTCTCGGCGCCGAGGTTCACGTTGGTCGACAGCGTGAACAGCACGCCGCCGGCGCCGTCCGGCATCGCGAAGCGCCCGCTCGGGCCGACGTCGAAGCCGGCGGCTTCCAGCGCCCCGATCAGGGTCGCCATCGCCCATGGCGCGCCGTTCGACTTGAGGTTCACGCCCAGTTGCGCGTCGTGGCCCGCCACGAACTTGTGCAGGGTGCGCGCCTCGCTCATCACCTCGATCATGTCCGGCACTTCCGGCTCGGCGCCGATCTCGTCGGCCACCGCGCGCAGGCGCGTGACCAGCTCGGAGTATTCGAGCTCGTTGAGGGCCGTGGTGCGGGTGGCCATCTGCACGCCGGCCTGCAGCTCGGTGTAGACGCCGCCGTGGACGATCGGCTCCCACTCGCCGCTGACGGCCAGGCCCACGAAGTGGATCGGCTTGTTGCCGACGCGGCGCAGCTTCAGCAGCGACGGCAGGATCTTGTCGCCGCGCGCCGCGCCGTCGAGCTTCAGCGGAATCATGCAGTCGATCAGCGGGTCGACCAGGTTCTCGGCCGCTTCCGAAGGCGCAGCGGGAGCCGGCGCGGTCGCGGCGCCGGCCAGCGGGGCGAGCGGTGCGGGCGGCTCGGCGGCGCCGGCCGGTTCGCCGGCCGCGGCGCCGGCGCTGCCCGTGCCGGCGACAGGCGCATCGTCCGCCGGAGCATGCGAGGCGGCCCCGAAGCTCGGCTCGACCGCCTCGGCGCCGGGCATGCCGACGTCGAGCACGGGTTCCTGGCGGTCCACGCCGGTGGTGCCGGTGCGCATCAGGACGTCGTCATGGTCGGACGCGAAGGCGCGCTCCACTGTCTTTCTCGCCTTGTACTCCTGCCACTTGTTGTAGGTGATGACGCCGACGACGAATACGCCGCCAGCCGCGATCAGGCTCATTTGGAAGTCTGTCATGCTGCTTGTGCCTCTTGTGCGAAATGGGCGGCGGACTCCATGTCCACCGCCACGATGCGCGATACGCCCTGCTCCTGCATCGTCACACCGATCAGTTGGTTGGCCATCTCCATCGCAATCTTGTTATGGGAGATGAAAAGGAATTGGGTATGGTCCGACATGCGCTTGACCATGCGGCAGAAGCGCTCGGTATTGGCGTCGTCCAGCGGCGCGTCGACCTCGTCCAGCAGGCAGAACGGCGCCGGGTTCAGGCGGAACATCGAGAACACCAGGGCCGTCGCCGTCAGCGCCTTTTCGCCGCCCGACAGCAGGTGGATGGTGGCGTTCTTCTTGCCCGGCGGCTGGGCCATGACCTGCACGCCGGAGTCGAGGATCTCGTCGCCGGTCATCACCAGCTTGGCCTGGCCGCCGCCGAACAGGATCGGGAACAGTTCCGAGAAGTGGGTATTGACGCGGTCAAACGTGTCCTGGAGGAGCTCGCGGGTTTCCTTGTCGATGCGGCGGATCGCGTCTTCCAGCGTGGCGATCGCCTCGTTCAGGTCGGCGTTCTGGGAATCCAGGAAGCGCTTGCGCTCGGTGGCCGTGGCCAGTTCTTCCACGGCCGCCAGGTTCACCGCACCCAGCGCGGCGATCGCATTGGTCAGGCGCGTCACCTCGCCCTGCAGGTATTGCGGCTTCATCTCGGGGTTCAGCTTTTCCGCCAGCGCCGCCTCGTCGGCGCCGGTGGCGGCCAGGGCTTCGGCGAACTGCTCCTGGTTCAGGCGCGCGGCCTGCTCCTTGAGCTGCATTTCCGTGATGCGGTCGCGCTGCGGCTGCAGGCTGCGCTCGGAACCCATGCGCGACTCCTCGGCCAGGCGCAGTTGCTGGGCCACCTGGTCCAGTTCATGGCGCGCGTCCGCCAGGGCCCGCTCCTGGGTGGTGCGGCGCTCGAGCAGTTCCTGCAGGCCTTCGTGCGCGGTGCCGGCTTCCAGCGCCGCCAGTTCGGCCTGGCCTTGCGCCAGGCTCCCGGCCACCTGGGACGCCTGCTGCTGGGCGGTGGCGATGCTGCGCCGCAGCTCCTCGATCTTCGCGCGGCCGGTCTTCTCCGCGAACAGCGCTTCCTGGGCCCCGCGTTCGAGTTCGCGCAGTTTGTCGCGCGCCTCGGCCAGCGCCGCCTCCCTTTGCAGGAAGGCGGTCTGCCCGTCCTCGTGGCTGCCCTGCAGCTCGGCCAGTTCCATGTCGAGCGCTTCGAACTCGGCCTCGGCGTTCGCCTGGATCTCGCGCTGCTCGGCTTCCTGGGCGGCGATCTCGAGCAGGTCGGCATTGATCTGGCTGCTGCGCTGGCTGAAGCGGGCCTCGATCTCGCTCTGGCGCACCACCTCGATCTGCAGGGCGTGCACCTCGCGCGTCAGGCTGCCGACGCGCGTGCGCGCATCCTGCAAACGGCGCTGCAGCTCGGTGACGGCGGCGTCGGCGCGGGTGGCGCGCGAACGCGCCTCGTCCAGCAGCAGAGCCTGGGCGCGCAGCTGCTTGCCCAGGTTGTCGATGTCGTGCTGGCGCGCCAGCATGCCGTCCTGCTCGGCGTCGGCGGCGTAGAAGCACACGCTGGACTGGGACACCACGTGGCCCTGGCGCGTGACGAAGCAGCCGCCCTGGGGCAGGCGCCCACGCGCGGCGAAGGCCGCTTGCGCGTCGTCGGCGGCGAACACCAGGTGCAGCCAATCGTTGAGCACGCCGCGCAGGCCGGGATCGTTCAGCTTCAGCAGGCTGGCGAAGGGCTTCAGGCCGGGCGCTTCGGCAGCCGCCGGGGCCGCCGGGGCCGGGGAATACATGGCCAGGCGCGCGGGCGGCGCATCGGCGAGGAAGGCCTTCGTCCAGTCGATATTGGACACTTCGAGCGCGCCGGTGCGTTCGCGCAGCACGGCCTCGAGCGCGGTCTCCCAGCCTTCCTCGACCTGCACCTGCTGCCACAGGCGCGGCAGCCCGCCCAGCTCGTGCTTCTGCAGCCAGGGCTGGACCTTGCCCTGGGTCTGGACGCGCTCCTGCATGCCCTTCAGGGCCGACAGGCGCGCCTCGAGCTGGGCGTTGGACGCGGTCTCGCGCTGGACCTGGGCATGCGCCTCGCGGCGCTCGGTTTCCACCTGCTCCTGCTGCTCGCCCGCCTCTTCCAGCAGCATGCTCTGCTCTTCCAGCGCCTGCTGCTTTTCCTCGAGCTGCAGGCGCAGGTTCGCCAGCTGGGTGCTGTCGGGCGGGTTCAGGCCGTTCTTTTCCTGCTGCAGGCGCTCGCGCCGGCTCGCCAGGCTGTTCAGGATGTTCGAGGCATTGCGTCCGTGCGCCGCCGACAGCTCGATGCGCTGCTGCACCTGCATGATGCGCGCGCGCGACTCGTCCGCCTTGCGCTGCGCTTCGCGCCATGCGGCATCGAGTTCCGGCAGGCGCTCGCCCGCGCTTTCCACCGCGATCTGGGCGCCTTCGGCGCGCGCGGCCAGTTCCTCGACGCGGAAAGTCGCTTCCTCAATCTGCTCCTCGTACTCGGCGGCCTGGGCCAGCCACCCGTCGCGCTGGGCCGTGAGCGCGGCGAGCTGGTTCTGCAGGCGGGTGCGCGACTCGATCACGAACTTGATCTGGGCTTCCAGGCTGCCGATCTCGGAATTGGTCTGGTACAGCGCGCCCTGCGCCGTATGCAGGCGGTCGCCGACGGCGAAGTGATGCTGGCGCAGGTGCTCGAGCTCCAGCTCGACGTTGCGCAGCTTCGCGGTCTGCTCTTCCAGGCTGGTCTGGGCTTCTTCCATCTCGCGGAAGTAGCGCACCTGCTCGGCCTGGGCTTCGTTCTTGCGCAAGAGCCAGAGGAGCTTCTGCTTTTCTTCCTGGTCGGCCTGCAGCTGGTGGAAGCGGTTCGCCACGGCCGCCTGGGCTTCGAGTTTTTCCAGGTTGGCGTTCAGTTCGCGCAGGATGTCTTCCACGCGCAGCAGGTTTTCCCGGGTATCGGACAGGCGGTTCTCGGTTTCGCGCCGGCGTTCCTTGTACTTCGAGACGCCGGCCGCCTCCTCGAGGAAGACGCGCAGCTCTTCCGGGCGCGACTCGATGATGCGCGCGATCATGCCCTGGCCGATGATGGCGTAGGCGCGCGGGCCGAGGCCGGTGCCGAGGAAGATGTCCTGGATATCGCGCCGGCGCACCGGCTGGCCGTTGATGTAATACGTGGAGGTGCCGTCGCGCGTCAGGGTGCGCTTCACCGCGATCTCGGCGTACTGCCCCCACTGCCCCGCGGCCTTGCCCAAGCTGTTGTCGAACACCAGTTCGACCGAGGCCCGTCCCGAAGGCTTGCGGTGGGTCGAGCCGTTGAAGATCACGTCCTGCATGGACTCGCCGCGCAGCTCCGACGCTTTCGATTCGCCCAGCACCCAGCGCACGGCGTCGATGATGTTCGACTTGCCGCAGCCATTCGGACCGACCACGCCGACCAGCTGACCAGGGACCTGGAAATTGGTTGGATCGACGAAAGACTTAAATCCCGACAATTTAATGGAGGATAGTCGCACCTTGCTTCGGCTACTCGGGAATCGTTAAAGGAGGCATCATACCATCTGTTGCTTGCATTTCGGCCAAGTTTGGGGTGTAGCAGGCTCGGCCAACGCCCGGCGGGGCGGCGGCATTCTACAGAAGATTAACGAAATGAAATAGTGGGCGGCCGCGGGGCCGCGGATCAGCTCGCACCCTGGAAGTGGCGGTACAGCGCGACACCCAGCACGAGGGCCAGGAAGAGCAGCCGCAGCGCTGGCGGAAAACCGCGCCGGCGCAGCTCGTCCGGGGCCCGAGTCTCCTCATCCGGCGGCGTGTGCGCGCCGCGCGCTGCCTCGTCATTCTGGTGGTGCTTGTCCATGTATTGTTCCCGTTCTCGCTTGAACGCATTATGGCGCAAGCGTCATGGAGCAACAACGTGGACATGAGACAGGTGGCGGACCGTCCGCGCCATGCTCTCTCACGCCATCGCGGACAGCGGCCTGGCCGGCCCCGGATCGTTGACCGCCTCGCGCATCGCCTCGGTCAGCACGCGCCCGACCACGCCTTCGAGCGCGACCACGGTGACGCTGCCGGCCCGGAAGGCGTCGACCAGCTTTTCGGCCGGCAGCGAGAAGGCCTCCTGGCGCGGGCCGTTCGAGAAAATGAAGAGCGTGCGGCGCGGGCTGACCCAGGCCAGTTTCACCTTGCGCACGCTGCCGTCGGGCTGGGCGAATTCGAGGCGCATGCCGCGCTCGAGCTCGTCGACCTGGACCAGGGCCTCGTCCTTGTCCAGCGGCTCCTCCTGCGCGGCCGCGGCCTGCTCCTGGGCGATGCGGCGCAGCGCGTCCTGCTGGGCCGCCTCCACCGCCAGTTCGAGCTGGCGCTCGGGCGACAGTTCGAGCGGCGCGCGCACGATCTGCAGGTGGCATTCGGCCAGCTCGGCGAAGAACTGCAGGCGCTCGGCGTCCTGCCACTTGATCGCGTCGAGCCACTTGTTCAGCGTCGTGATCAGCGGCGGCAGCCTGGCGATCAGGGCCTTGCGCTCTTCCTGGGTCGCCTTCGGCTTCACGGTCCAGATCAGGTCGTCCATCGCCCGCGTCGCGTTCTCGACCGCGCCGGGACGCTCCTCGTCGATCAGGTGGGCAAAGGTCAGCACGTCGACCCAGCGGCGCTCGAGGAAGCCTGCCACCACGGCCACCAGGGCGCCGTCGTCCAGGCGCAGCCCCACCGCCTGGCGCGCCGAGCGCGCCGCGACGGCCTGTTTCTCCAGCCGGGTGGCGCGCGCGATCGGCTGGGCGATGGCTTCCTCGGCGGCGCGTTCCTCGGCCGCGAGCTGGGCCTCGACCTCGGCCACCGCCTCGGCGAAGACCCGCGGCTCGGCGCCGGGCTCGCGCCCTATCCTGTCGACCCCGCGCCGCATCGCCTGCACGACCGGGTCGTCGGCCGCACGGCAACGCTCCCAGTCCATCCGCGAGAGCAGGTCGATCATGCGCCGCGCCGGGTGCATCTCTTCGAAGAAGAAGCTCTGGTCGAGCAAGGCGGCCTTCAGCACCGGCACCTGCAGGAAGCGGATCAGTTCGCGCGTTTCGAGCGGAATGCTCTCGTCGAGCAGCACGGTCTCGAAAATACGCGACAGCAGGTCGAGCGTGTTCTCCTCGCCGCGCGACAGGCTGCCCTGGGGCAGGCTTTGCTTCAGGCGCGGCAGGTAGAAGACCTGGTGCGGGGCAGCCTGGGCCCCAGCCGTTCCGGCCGCCGCGCTGGTCGCCGTGGCGGCCGCGGGCAGCGGGATCGCGGCCAGCAGGTCGAGCAGGCTCGCCGCGCCGGCCGGCGCGGCGGCGCCCGGGACGAACTGCGCAGCCGCGGCGGCGCCCTGCACCAGGAAGCCGGGCGCCGGGATCGGGGTGCCGGCGGGCGCCGCATGTACCGGCAGGCCCTGGCCCGTCACCGCGAACAGCGGCATGCCGGCTTGCACCGCGCCGGCCAGGGCCGGCGTACCCGGCGCGGCAGCCGGCGCCTGCACGCCGGCGGCCGGCGCCCCCTGCCCGACCATCGCGTGCGGCGCGGCGCCCGCGAACGGCTGCGCGCCCTGCCCCGCGCTCACGGCCGCAGCCAGGGTCGCGGGCCGATCCAATGCTGCTGCGCCGGCGTCGCCGGCCGCGGCCATCGCAAAACCGGCCGCTGCGCTCGGACGCCAGCCGCTGCCCTGGGGCATGTTCGGGAGTTCGGGGATCAGGGGCGCGAGCGGCTCGCCGCCGCCCAGCAGGCTGCGCAATTGCTGCGCCAGCCCGGCGTCCATGCCGGCGCGTTTGGCGCGCGCCGCCGAGGCGTCCCTGGTCTTGCGGATGTGGAAGCGTTCGCGCGCCTGCTTGTTGCGGGTGCGCAGTTCCTGGTCGGCCCTGGCCAGCAGCTCGCCCAGGTCGAGGAAGAGATCCGGCCGCAGCAGCGGCAGCAGCAGGTCGTGCGCGGCGCTGTCCGGCTCGAACTCGCACCAGGCGCCATGGATGGCGCCCAGGAAGACTTCCGGGCGCAACGGATTCTGGCCGGGGCGCAGCACGTCACGCCCCAGCAGCAGGCCGAAGCGCACGCACAGGCTGGCCAGCACTTCCGCATGCGCGATCTCGAAGGGGCGGCACAGCGCGCCGAAGGCGACCCGGGTGTCCATGACTTCCATCGGCACCAGGCTCAGGGAGGCGAGGTCCGCGTCCTGCTTGCCGGACGGCGCCAGCTCGGCGGCGGCCTGCTCGAGCTGGCGCTCGAGCGCCTGGCTCGCGAGGTGGATGAATGCGTAGGAATTGCTCTTCAGGAGATTGCCGGCGCGGGTGCGGCGGTAGGCGACGTCGGCGTCGATGCCGGCCGCGGTCAGGTCCAGCAGCACCGTCACCAGCCGGTTGACCAGGCCGCCCAGCTGCTCGCCGGCGCCCCGCGCCGCCGCGCGGACGAGCTCCAGCAGCACCTCGCGCGGCGGCGCGGGCGGCACAGGGGAGCTGGATGTCTCGGTGGAAGCGTGAGCCATGATGGAGTCCTTCGGCGCCCAGGCGCCTTCCCTGTCATTGTTGCACATTATTGCAGCATGGCAATAGTCAGGATGGAGAAAATGCGTTTTTTACTGGCGGCGACTTGGTGCGCGCGCCACAGGCGCGGTTCAGAAGTTCTTAACGGCATGTTTTCTGTTGAGCTTAGACAAATTCGCGATATTTCCTTTCCCTAACATAACAAGGTCCACCTACCCCACCCATCCTCATCCGCCAGGAGCGCCACATGAAGTTCATCCGCCAACTCGACAGCAGGCTCAAGATCCATGCCGCGTTCGCCCTGCTCTATGCCGTCTTCGCCGTCCAGCTGGTGCTGGCAAGGCCGGACCGCGTGGCGCTGCCGCTCGCCGCCTGCCTCGGCCTGACCGTGGCCCTGTCGCTCTGGGTGGCGCGCGAAGCCAGCCGTCCGCTGCAGCACGCCGCCCAACTGGCGCGTCGCCTGCTCGACGGTGACCTGCGCGTGCGCGCCGAGAATCCGCAGTCCGGCGAGTCCGGCAAGCTGATGGGCGCGCTCGCCAGCCTGGGCGGCAAGATCGCCGCGATGGTGGCCGAGGTCCGCGCCGGCGCCGAGCAAATCGGCACGGGCAGCGGCGAAATCGCCGCCGGCAACCTGGACCTGTCCAGCCGCACCGAGCAGCAGGCCGCCTCGCTGGAAGAAACGGCGTCCTCGATGGAAGAACTGACCGCGACCGTGCGCCAGAACGCCGACCATGCCCACCAGGCCAGCAAGCTGGCGGTCTCGGCCTCCGAAGTGGCGGTCAAGGGCGGACAGGTGGTGCTGGACGTGGTCGATACCATGGCCTCGATCAATGATTCGTCCAAACGCATCGCCGAGATCATCGGCGTGATCGACGGAATCGCCTTCCAGACCAATATCCTGGCCCTGAATGCCGCCGTGGAAGCGGCGCGCGCGGGCGAACAGGGACGCGGTTTCGCGGTCGTGGCCTCCGAAGTGCGCAGCCTGGCCCAGCGCTCCGCGGCGGCGGCCAAGGAAATCAAGGCGTTGATCGACGACTCGGTGTCCAAGGTCGACGCCGGCACCGCCCTGGTCGACAAGGCCGGCAAGACCATGGAGGAAGTGGTCGCCAGCGTCAAGCGCGTGACCGGCATCATCTCGGAGATCGCCGACGCCAGCGTCGAGCAGACCGCCGGCATCGAACAGGTGAATGGCGCGATCGCCGCGATGGACCAGGCGACCCAGCAGAACGCGGCCCTGGTCGAGCAGTCGGCCGCGGCCGCCGCCTCGGTGCGCGACCAGGCGACGGCGCTCGCCCGCGCCACCAGCGGCTTCGTGCTGGCAAGCGAAGCGGCGCCCGCCAAGCCCGCCGCGGCCGCCCCGGCCGCCGCCGTGGTGCGCATTCCCGCGAAGCCGGCATTGCGGCCGGTGCCGGCCGCAACAAGCCGCCCGGCTGCCGCGGGCGGTCCGAAAAGCGTCAATTCAGGCGGCCCCGCCCGCCGCAGCGCGGCCAGGACGGACGCGGATTGGGAAGAGTTTTAATTCCGGCGCACGATTTACATTGACGTATTTAAGGAAATGATTATTTTTAATGTGTAGGAGCCTTTCCTACACGGGCTCAGGCGATCATCCGATACCGGTTCAGCAGTATGAATCGCATGATTGCACTACCGAATTAACTGCTCACCCTACCCAGTAGTGCGCGCAGTAGTTCGGCGAGTAAATGTATTTCAACATTGAAAGGAAATAATCATGGCCTCGAATCAAAAACGCACGCAAGGTGGTACGCCGGAGCAACACGCAGAAGCTGGCCGTCAAAGCCACAAAAACGACGGCAACAAGCAATCCGGTTCGGGCTCGGGTTCGCGCTCGGGTTCGGGTTCGGGCATGCGCGGCGGCACCCCTGAGCAGCACGCCGAAGCCGGCCGCCAGAGCCACAAGAACGACGGCAACAAGCAGTCGGGTTCGGGCTCGGGCTCGCGTTCCGGCTCGGGTTCGGGCATGCGCGGCGGCACCCCTGAGCAGCACGCCGAAGCTGGCCGTCAAAGCCACAAAAACGATAACAAACGTTAATTCGCAAGCGTTAATTCGCACGCGTTAATCCGCAAGCGTTCATTCGCTTACTCCCGTCTGCTGACGCGACGGCGGTAAACAAAAAAGCCTGGTGCGCAATGCATTCCAGGCTTTTTTTATTATGGCTTTCGGTTAGGCCATTTAAGCGATTTATCGGATATTTGCACGCAGGCGCATTTTTGCACATGTTATATTGTCGAACTGACCAGCTTGCAAATACTATTTGCAAGCGATAAGCGATCGTTTTATCCAATACCGTAGAATGGTATTTTCCGTTTGCGCGGAATTAATCGCGGCGCGCCGATGGCGCCGTTCCGCCGGCATGCAAAAAAGCCAATCGCCGGCCGCGCCGGAATGCTGCCGTCAGATATTGCGCAGGACCGCGCCCTTGGGCGGCGCGAAATCGGCGACGTCGTCGATCATGCGCGCGGTCTTCGCGTCGCGCGAATTCAGGTGCAGGTCGGAGTACTGGTGAATGGCCCACTGATCCGGCGTCAGTTCGATATGCTTGCGCAGGATGGATTCGGTGCGCGCATCGTCGGCGCGCAGGCCCTCGACGATGATGTTGAGCGCATCCGGCCGCGAGCCGGGCGAGGCGGTCGCGTGCGACTTGTGCACCATGAAGCGCGCGGTCTCGCTGGCGTAGCGTTTACTGCCGGCCAGGTACATGATGACGGCGATCGAGGCCACCGCCCCGCCGTTGTACATGATGAACTCGACCGGCGCGTTGGACATGAAGTTGTACAGGCACAGGCCGTCGCTGACATAGCCGCCGTTCGACTGCACCAGCACGTGGGCGCGCTCGATACCGTCCTCGGTCATGTGGCCGACCGCTTCGAACACCCGGTGCACCATGTCGCTGTTGACGTCGCCCGACAGCGTGAACCATGCTTCCTTGTCGTGTTTGGTTTGATCTTCGCTCATAGTCTTTTTCTACCCGCAAAGTGACGGCCTCAGTGTAACAAATGAAGGAAAAAGCCCGCGCGCATGCACGGCAACGGTGCGCGGGGTCGGTTTCTCGGCTCCATTTGTTGACACGGGTTCAAGGCTCGCATATTCTCCACGGTCTTGACCGGGAGAGCGCAGATTCACGCTGCCGCCGAAGGGGCATCACCCAAAAACTCTCAGGCAAAAGGACCGGTCAGGGGTCGGCGCGCGTTGCGGGCCGGACCAACTCTGGAGAGTGGCCAGACGGCCCACCGAAGGGGCAGGCGGACATCCGCTATCTCTCAGGTACCAAGGACAGAGGGGCGCGCAGCGCACGTACGGACGCATCGCCGGACGACGTGCGGCTCCCCTATTTTTCTGCCCTGAGGACACCATGACGCTCAAAGCGACCCCGCTCAATTCCGCACACCGCGCACTCGGCGCCAAGATGGTCGATTTCGGCGGTTGGGACATGCCGGTCAACTACGGTTCGCAGATCGAAGAACACCATGCGGTGCGCAGCGACGCGGGCATGTTCGACGTCTCGCACATGTGCGTGGTCGACCTCGAGGGCGCCAACGTGCGTTCCTTCCTGCGCGGCCTGCTGGCCAACAACGTCGACAAGCTGCAAACCCCGGGCAAGGCGCTCTACTCGGCCATGCTCAATCCCGAGGGCGGCGTGATCGACGACCTGATCGTCTACTTCTTCCGCGAAGACTGGTTCCGCCTGGTCGTGAATGCCGGCACCGCCGAGAAGGACGTGGCCTGGATGCGCCAGCAGAACGAGGCGACCAACAGCGGCCTCACCATCACCCAGCGCCGCGACGGTGACAATGCCATCGCCCTGGTCGCCGTGCAGGGCCCGAACGCCCGCGCCAAGGTCTGGCAGGTGCTGCCGCAGGCCCAGGCCGCGACCGAGGCCATGAAGCCCTTCAACGTCGCGCTCGTCGCCGATACGCCGTTCGGCGAAGCCATGGTCGCGCGCACCGGCTACACCGGCGAAGACGGCTTCGAAATCGGCGTGCCCGCCACCCAGGTCGAAGCGCTGTGGAATGCCCTCATCGCCGCAGGCGTCAAGCCGGCCGGCCTGGGCGCGCGCGATACCCTGCGCCTGGAAGCGGGCATGAACCTCTACGGCCAGGACATGGACGAATCGGTCAACCCGCTCGACGCCGGCCTGGGCTGGACCATCGACCTGGTGTCGGAACGCGACTTCATCGGCAAGGCGGCGCTGCAGGCGAAAGGTCAGCAGGCCCAGTTCGTCGGCCTGATCCTGCGCGAAAAAGGCGGCATCCTGCGCGCCCACCAGAAAGTCATCGCCGCCTCGGGTAATGCCGGCGAGATCACCAGCGGCACCTTCAGCCCGACCATGCAGCAGGCGATCGCGCTGGCGCGCGTGCCGATGGATGTGCAGGTCGGCGACACCGTGCACGTCGAGATCCGCGACAAGAAGCTGGCCGCCTCCGTGGTCAAGCTGCCATTCGTGCGCAACGGCAAAGTGCTGGCCGCTTAAGCGACAAACCAAGATTTATAATAACGCCTCATCCCAACCAGGAGCCCCTTACATGAACATCCCAGCCGACCTGAAATACACCGAGTCCCACGAGTGGGTCCGCCTCGAAACCGACGGCACCCTGACCGTCGGCATCACCGAGTACGCACAGGATGCCCTGGGCGACATCGTGTTCGTCGAACTGCCGCAGGTCGGCAAGTCCTTCACCGCCGGCGACGACGCCGCCGTGGTCGAGTCGGTGAAAGCCGCCAGCGACATCTACGCGCCGGTCTCGGGCACCGTCACCGCCGTCAACCAGCCGGTCGCCGACGCCCCGGAC
This sequence comes from Pseudomonadota bacterium, assembly GCA_040755875.1. Classification (GTDB taxonomy): domain Bacteria; phylum Pseudomonadota; class Gammaproteobacteria; order Burkholderiales; family Burkholderiaceae_D; genus Telluria. Next base: position 91,052 of record JBFLZJ010000007.1, read on the forward strand.
TCGATCAACCAGGATGCCTACGGCGCCTGGCTGTTCAAGCTGCAGCCGAGCGACCCGAACGCGATCAACGGCCTGATGGATGCCGACGCCTACGGCAAGACCACTGACCACTGATTGATTGTAGGGTGGGCGGCTATGCCGCCCACGCGTTCGACTAAAGCAAGCGTTGCCACAGTGCCGATGTGATTTGAACGCGTGGGCGGGAAACCCGCCCACCCTACGGCGCACCGGCACCCATCCGGCGCCACCCGGCTCCACCAGATTCCCAATCCCTTGGCGCTTCCCGCGCCAGCTCTTTTGGCCTCTACCATGACCCGCACCAGCCTCACCCAACTTGAAGCACGCGACGCGTTCATTCCGCGCCATATCGGTCCTTCCGAATCCGAACAGGCAGCCATGCTGTCGACCCTCGGCTACGCATCGCGCGCCGCGCTGATCGACGCCGTCGTCCCCGCGAACATCCGCCGCAAGGACACCCTGGACCTCGGCCAGTTCGTCGAGCCGCGCAGCGAAGAAGACGCGCTCGCCACGCTCAAGGCGCTGGCGTCGAAGAACAAGGTCATGAAGTCGATGATCGGCCAGGGCTACTACGGCACCCACACCCCGAAGGTCATCCTGCGCAACATCTTCGAGAACCCGGCCTGGTACACCGCCTACACGCCTTACCAGCCAGAAATCTCGCAGGGCCGCCTGGAAGCGATCCTGAACTTCCAGCAGATGATCACGGACCTGACCGGCATGGGCATCGCCAACTCGTCGATGCTGGACGAAGGCACCGCCGCCGCCGAAGCGATGACGCTGATCCAGCGCGTCGGCAAGTCGGCCTCGAAGGTCTTCATCGTCGCCGACGACGTGCTGCCGCAGACCCTGGAAGTGGTCCAGACCCGCGCCAAGCCGATCGGCGTCGAAGTGCGCGTGGTCCCGGCCGCCGACATCGAAAAGCTCGAAGACACCTGCTTCGGCGTGCTGCTGCAGTACCCGGGCGTGAACGGCGAAGTACGCGACTACCGCGCCGCCGTGGAGCACCTGCATGCGATGGGCGCGATGGTCGTCGTCGCCGCCGACCTGCTGGCCCTGACCATGCTGGCCGCGCCGGGCGAATGGGGCGCCGATGTGGTCGTCGGCAACAGCCAGCGCTTCGGCGTGCCGCTCGGTTTCGGCGGCCCGCACGCCGGCTACCTGGCCACCCGCGACGAATTCAAGCGCAGCATGGCCGGCCGCCTGGTCGGCGTCACCGTCGACGCCCAGGGCAACCAGGCCTTCCGCCTGGCGCTGCAGACCCGCGAACAGCACATCCGCCGCGAAAAGGCGACCTCGAACATCTGCACCGCCCAGGTGCTGCTGGCCGTGATGGCCGGCATGTACGCGGTCTACCACGGCCCGCAAGGCTTGAAACGCATCGCCCAGCGCGTGCACCGCCAGACCGCGATCCTGGCCGCCGGCCTGAAGTCGCTCGGCGCCGAGGTCCTGAACACGACGTACTTCGACACCCTGACCATCAAGGGTGACGCAGCGGCCCTGCACGCCGCCGCCGAAGCCGCCGGCGTCAACCTGCGCCGCATCGACGCCGAGCACGTCGGCGTGTCGCTGGACGAAACCACCACCCGCGACGACCTGGCCCTGCTGTTCTCGATCTTCGGCAATGGCAAGCAAGTGGACATCGACGCGCTGGACAGCGACGTCCAGGACGCCTGGCCGGCCGCCCTGCAGCGCACGACCGCCTACCTGACCCACCCGACCTTCCACCGCTACCACGCCGAGCACGAGATGCTGCGCTACCTGCGTTCGCTGGCGGACAAGGACCTGGCCCTGGACCGCACCATGATCCCGCTGGGTTCGTGCACCATGAAGCTGAACGCGACCTCGGAGATGATCCCGGTCACCTGGCCCGAGTTCTCGAACATCCACCCGTTCGCGCCGGAAGACCAGACCGTCGGCTACCGCGAAATGATCGGCCAGCTCGAAGCCATGCTGTGCGCCGCCACCGGCTACGCCGCGATCTCGCTGCAGCCGAACGCCGGTTCGCAGGGCGAATACGCGGGCCTGCTGGTGATCCAGAAGTACCACGAGTCGCGCGGCGAAGGCCACCGCAACGTCTGCCTGATCCCGTCGTCGGCGCACGGCACCAACCCGGCATCGGCCAGCATGGTCGGCATGAAGGTCGTGGTCACCGCCTGCGACGAGAACGGCAACGTCGACCTGGCCGACCTGAAGGCCAAGGCCGAGCAGTACAGCCGTGACCTGGCCTGCGTCATGGTCACCTACCCGTCGACCCACGGCGTGTTCGAAGAGGGTATCCGCGAACTGTGCGAGATCGTGCACCAGCACGGCGGCCAGGTCTACGTCGACGGCGCCAACATGAACGCGATGGTCGGCGTGGCCGCGCCGGGCGCGTTCGGCGGCGACGTCAGCCACCTGAACCTGCACAAGACCTTCTGCATTCCGCACGGCGGCGGCGGCCCCGGCGTCGGCCCGATCGGCGTCGGCGCCCACCTGGCCCCCTTCCTGCCGAACCAGCTCTCGACCGGCTACGTCCGCAACGAAGCGGGCATCGGCGCGGTCAGCGCCGCAGCCTACGGCTCGGCCTCGATCCTGCCGATCTCGTGGATGTACATCGCGATGATGGGCGCCGAAGGCCTGACCGCCGCGACCGAGACGGCGATCCTGAACGCCAACTACATCGCGCGCCGCCTGGCCCCGCACTACCCGGTGCTGTACACCGGCCACGACGGCCTGGTCGCGCACGAGTGCATCATCGACCTGCGCCCGCTGCAGGACAAGACCGGCATCAGCAACGAGGACGTGGCCAAGCGCCTGATGGACTTCGGCTTCCACGCCCCGACCATGAGCTTCCCGGTGCCGGGCACGCTGATGATCGAGCCGACCGAGTCGGAGTCGAAGGCCGAGCTGGATCGCTTCATCGAGGCGATGATCACCATCCACGCCGAGATCGTGAAGGTCGAGCGCGGCGAGTACGACAAGATGGACAACCCGCTCAAGGGCGCGCCGCACACCGCGGAAGTCGTGACCGCCGACGACTGGCAGCACACCTACACCCGCGAGGTGGCGGCCTTCCCGGTGGCCTCGCTGCGCAAGAAGAAGTACTGGCCGCCGGTCGGCCGCGCCGACAACGTCTACGGCGACCGCAACCTGTTCTGCGGCTGCGCGCCGATCAGCGATTACGAGTAATCCGCGCTGAGTTGACGTGACAAAGCCCCGCGGCGCGCAAGCGCCGGCGGGGCATTTTTTTATGGACGGCGACCGGACGTAGGGTGGGGTTATTGAGGCCAGTGGCCTCAATAACGAACGTGCCCACGCGTAAACGATGAGCACACGCGGCGCTTCATGAACGCCAACACGACGCAGGCTTCACGCGTGGGCACGGGGCGCCCACCCTACGAATCAATCCCGGCGCCGCTTAATTCGGCGTGAATCCGTCCCGGCGCCCGTCAATCGCGCCGCGAGGCGAGATGCAGATGCGGCCGCGAATGCTTGCGCCGCTCTCCGCCAGCCGGCGCCTGCGCCCCGGCCTCGGTCACCAGGCGCGACCAGTTGCGCACCGCGCTCTGTTTCTCGTGCTTGTCCTGCGATGGCGGCGGCATCTCCGCGCTCACCGCCTCGTCGAGGCGGAAGGCCGCCACCGCGCGCGACAGGGTCAGGGCCTGCATCTGCAGGGTGCGCGCCGCGTCCGCCGCCTCCTCGACCAGGGTCGAATTGCGCTGCGTGACCTGGTCCATCTGCACGATCGCCTCGCTCACCTCGTTCAGGCCGCTGGCCTGCTCGGCGCTGGCCGAGCTGATTTGGCTGATGATGTCGCCCACCTGCTGCACCGACATCGCGATCGTCGCCATGCTGCTGCCGGCCTGGGCCGCGCAGGCGGTGCCGCCCTCGATCTCGGCCACCGACTGCGCCACCAGCTCGCGGATCTCGCGCGCCGCCGCGCCGGTGCGCAGCGCCAGCGTGCGCACGTCGGCCGCCACCAGGGCGAAGTCGCGCCCGGCCTCGCCCGCCCGCGCCGCCTCCAGCGCCGCGTTCAGCGCCAGCGTCCCGGTCTCGACGGCGATCGCATCGATCTGTCCGACGATGTCGTCGACCCGGCGCGCGCTGCCCTTGACCGACTCCATCGTCGTCACCAAGCGGTCGACCACGCTTTCGCCATGCTGCGCCACGTTGGAAGCCGAGGCGGCCAGGCGGTTCGCGGCCTGCGCGCTGTCGACGGTCTGGTTGACGGTGGCGGCCAATTCCTGCATCGAAGAGGCCGTGTGTTCGAGCGAGCTGGCGCGGAACACGGCGCGCGTGGTCAGGTTCAGGTTGCCGAGGGCGATGTCGCGCGAGGCGCTGCCGATCGAGCGCGCCGACTCGAGAATGGTGCGCAGGGTGAAATTCAGGTTGCGGATGCTGGCGTCGAGCGCGCGCGAGGTCTCGGCGATCTCGTCGTTGCCGTAGACCCGCTCCTTCACCGTCAGGTCGCCGCTCGCCAGGTCGACGGCGGCGGCGCCGATGCCGCGGATCTCGAGCAGCAGCGCGCGCCGCACCGCCATCGTGATGCGCAGCGATACGCCCACCGCCAGCAGGATCACGCAGGGCATCACCCAGGTCATCACGCGAAAGTCGGCGGCCGCGCTGTCCGAGGCGGCGCGCGAGAGCGCCTGCTCCAGCTCCGACAGTTCGGTCAGGCGCTGCGCGACCACGGCGAAGGCGCTGTCGGCCTTGCTCATGGCGTTGGCGCCGATCGACTGGTCATCGCGCACGATCTCGAGCACGTCGCGCACGGCCGCGGTGTAGACGCGGTAGGCGTCGAGCGCCTGCTGCACGTAGCGCCGCTCGGCGCTGCCGGCCTGCGTCATGCGCGCGACCCGCACCAGCCCGCTTTCCGTGACGGCATGCTGGCGATGGATCTCGCGGATCAGCGGCTCGATCCGCTTTTTCGGGAAGCTGCCGCCCATCCAGGTCTGCAGCTGGTAGACCTGGGCGTGGCCGCGCTGGGCCGCCACCACCAGCTCGCTGGCGGCGCGCATGTGGGCCGCGCGCTGGTGGACAATCACTTCGAGCGAATCGTTCTGGCGCACCATCGCATACCAGGCGCCGCTCGAGAGCAGCACCAGCAGGACCAGCACGACCGCGGGGGCAAGCAGCAGCTTGGGGCCGATTTTCAGACGGGCGAGCATGATTTAGCGGGAACAAGTAAGGGATGGGAAGGCGGCCGGGCCGGCCGCGGCGGGAAAGCACTGGAAGATCGTCATAAGGCCCTCGATGTCGGCAACGCGCAAAATTTCTTCAACGCATTTGACCAATCTACGGCATCGTCCCCGGCCCGCTCTTGCGCAAAATCAAGACCGTCCCTGCCGCGGCCCGCGGGCGTGGTGCCATGGACAATTGCGTGGGCGCAGTTAAACTAGCGGCATGAAGATTGCCGTCCACCTGGCCCGGCACCGGCGCCTGCTGGCGTTGGGCGGCCTGTCCCTGTTGCTGCACCTGCTCGCGCTGGCCTGGATCGCTCCCCGCGTGGACCTCGACCCGCACCAGGCGGCGGGAACGCCGATCGCGCTGCGCCTGCAACGCGCGGCGCCGCCGCCCGCGGCCCCGCCTCGGCCTGCCGCCCAGCCTGCCGGGGCGCCCTCCCCCGCGGCCAGCCCGGACAGCGCGGCCGCGCCGCCATCTTCCCCTGCCTTGCCGCCCCTGCGCCCCCTGCTGCCCGCCCCTGCCACGCCCGCCGCCGACGACGGGCCGGCAACGGCCGCCAGCGCTCCCCGGCCCGGCGCCGTCCCGCTGCAGATGCCCGGCCGCTACCTGGTGCGCATGCCGCCGTCGGCGCGCCTGCGCTACGCCATGAGCCGCACCCGTCCCGGCCATGCGCCGTCGGATGCGGGCGAAGCCCAGATCGTCTGGGAAGCGGAAGGCGGCCGCTACCAGTTGCGCGTCGAGGGCGTCCTCGGCCTGCTGGAAAGCGAAGGCGGCGGCGACGATGCCGGCATCGCGCCGAGCCAGGCCAGCGAACACCAGGACGACGGCAGCGACCGCATCACCCGTTTCGACCGCGCGGCCGGACGCATCGAATCCGACTCCGCCGCCGGCGCGCCCCTGCACCTGGGCAGCCAGGACCGGGCCTCGGTGCTGATGCAGCTCGCGGGCATGGGACTGGCCCAGCCGGAACAGATGCAGGACGTGATCGAGATCGTGGTCGGCGGCCCCGGCGGCGCCCGGGTGACGCGCTTCCGGGTGCTGGGGCGCGAGGAGCTGGCGACCGCCGCCGGCAAGCTGGCCGCGGTGCGCCTGGCCGAGCTCACAGGGACGGGCGGGCGCAGGCTGGAGTTGTGGCTGGCGCCCGAACACAACTGGATGCCGGTGCAGCTGCGCGTGACGGAAGCGGACGGCACGGTGGCGAACCAGGTGGTCACCCACATCGAGACCGCCCCGGCGCCGCCCGACAAGTCGATGTGAAGCGCCACCTGAAGCGGCGCCTGGCCTTCAGAACGTCATCTCGAGCGTCGTGCGCAGCTTGACGCTCTCCGGATAATCCCAGCGGCGTCTTTCCGTGCCGCCGTCCGGGTCGGTATAGCTCGGCTCGAAGACGTTGTGCTCGCCCAGCAGGTTCGAGGCGACCACGCGCAGCTGCAGCTTCGGATTGAGCTTCCATACCGCATAGGCCTCGAGATCGGTCCGCGCCTCGGTGTAGTAGCCGCGGTTCGCCGTCACCCGGACCAGCCCGCCGCGCCGGTGCGCCAGGCTGCCGCCCGCCGAGAGCGCGCCGCGCTTGTAGTCGATCCCGAGGTTGGCGGTGAGCGGCGTCTGCTGCTCCATGCGGTTGTTCGGTCCGGGCACCGATTCCACCCGCGACCAGTTCCGGCTCACGCTGGCGCGCAGGTCGACGCCCGGCGCCCCCTCGACCAGCGCGGCCAGCGGAAAGCGCGTTTCCAGCTCCAGGCTGCGCATCTCGGCGCGGTCCACGTTCGCGGGCGTGAAGATCCAGCGCAGGCCGTCGAAATAGATGCGGTTGCTGGTGTAGTTGTCGATGCGGCGCAGCGCGCCGGCGAGCGAGACCATCGCCCCTGCGGCCCAGTAATGCTCCCAGGCGGCGTCGATGCCCCAGGCCAGTTCCGGCTTCAGGTGGGGGTTGCCCTGGTAGTCGGCCTCGGTGGCGCTGTTGTTTTCCCAGGCGTAGCGGCGCGGCACCAGGCTGTAGAGCTCCGGCGCCTTGTAGGTGCGGCTCACGGCCAGGCGCAACTGGTCGCTCTGCTCTTCCTTCTCGCCCGGGAGCTTCCAGAGGCTCTGGAAGACCGGGCTCAGGACGCTGGAGCGCACCCGCGCCGGCTCGAAGGTGTTGCCGGTCACGCGGGTGCGCACGCCTTCCCAGCGGGCGCCCAGGTAGACCGACCAGCGCGGGTTGAGCGTCCATTCGTCCTGGGCATACACGGCGGCGCGCGCCACCCGCGCCGCGAAGGTTTCTTCAAGCGGCTGGCCCGGGGGCAGGATCCGGACCGTGTCGCGCTCGGCGCGCAGGTCCTCGCTGGCGTTGAAGCCGAGGTCCCAGCCCAGCGCGAGCAGGTGGCCGCCCTCGAAGGCGCGCGTGAACTTGCCGGTGCTCCCGGCGCCTTTCGCGCGGGACTCGGTGAGCACGCTGCCGTCCGTGGCCGGACGTCCCAGGCTGTCCGCGCCGATACGGCGCTCGGAGGTCTTCTGGCGCGTGCCTTCGACGCCGAGCCTGGCTTCGAGCTTCGCCCCCGATGCCAGCCCATGGTTCCAGCGCAGGTCGGACTTGAGCATCCTGTCGTCGAACTCGCCGAAGGTCAGCAGGCTTGGTACGGGAGGCGGTGCGCCGGTCCGGGTCGTCACCTCGGGATTCCCGTTGTTGCGGAAGCTCCCGCCGTTGGCCAGGCTCTCCCATTCGATACTGTCGCCGTTTTCCAGGGTCCAGTTGAAACGCGGGGCGAGATTCAGGCGGTTCATGCGGCCCCGCTCGGCCAGGGCCGTGGTCCGGTAGGTGTCGACCACGCCGTCCGGCCGGGTGTGGACTTCGTAACCGGTCGAGTCGCGCGTGAAACCGTCATGGTTGCCGCTGGCCGAGAACGACCAGGACGAGCGCTCCCCGCGGTCGGCCAGCTGGGTGCTGAAGGTCGGGCCACGAAACTGCCGCGAAGACAGGTAGCCCAGCTTCGCCTCGCGCTCGCGCTTGCGCGCTTTCTTGCGCAGCACGATGTTGATGGTGCCGGCCACCGACTCCGTCGAGAACTCGGCCGTCGCCGCGCGCAGCACCTCGATGCGCTCGATCGTCTCGGGCGCTAGGGTGTCTAGCGTGAAGCCTGCCGGCGTGCGTTCGCCGTTCAGGAGGACCTGGGTATAGCCCTCGCCCAGCCCGCGCATGCGCACCTGAGCATCGCGGCCGGCGCCCTGCGTCACCGTCAGGCCCGGGATGCGCCTGAACAGGTCGACTACGCTGGTGTCGCCATAGCGCTCGATTTCCTGGCGGCCGATCACGATGCGCGTCGCCGTGTCGTCGCGGCGCGGATCGTAGCTGGCCGCGCCTCCCTTGACCTCGACCTGGACGATGGGCCCGTCCGGCGCCGGCTGCTGGGCGAAGGCCGGGACAGGCAGCCCGGCAATGAACAGATACAGATGACAACGACGCGGCAATCCCATGCACCAGCCTCCGGAAGTAGTTATTCGTTTTGTAAGAACAACTATATGCCAGGACGTGGCATCATGTAAACGACTAACAGAACTATATTTTGCTATTCGTTAGCAATCTTCGATTCCAAAGAAAGGCAAATCATTCTCGATTTCGGAATCGACGCCCATAAAAAAACGGACCCAGGTTACCCGTGGATCCGTTTTCCATGGCAGTGCCGCCGCAGCAATCAGTCCAGCTTGGCCGCGTGCTCGCGCGTCGCGTGGAAGGTCAGCTTCGGCCAGCGTTCCTGGGTCAGGCGCAGGTTGACGCCGGAAGTGGCCAGGAAGGCCAGGTTGCCGGCCGCATCGTAGGCGACCTGGTGGCCGAGCTGGTTCTCGAAGTCGGCCAGGGCCTTCTTGTCGTCCGACGAGACCCAGCGCGCGCTGCTGATGCTGGAGCTTTCGAAGACGGCGTCCACGCCGTATTCATTCAACAGGCGGCTCGCCACCACCTCGAACTGCAGCACGCCGACCGCGCCCAGGATCAGGTCCGAGCCCAGCACCGGCTTGAACACCTGCACCGCGCCCTCTTCGCCCAGCTGCTGCAGGCCCTTGTGGAGCTGTTTCACCTTCAGCGGATTACGGATGCGCACGGTGCGGAACAAGTCCGGCGCAAAGTACGGGATGCCGGTGAAGGTCAGCATCTCGCCTTCCGAGAAGCTGTCGCCGATCTGCATGTTGCCGTGGTTCGGCAGGCCGATGATGTCGCCCGCGTAGGCTTCCTCGACCTGCTCGCGCGAGGAGGCCATGAAGGTCACCACCGACGACAACTTGACCTCCCTGCCCAGCCGCAGGTGCTTGACCTTCATGCCCTTCTCGAAGCGGCCCGAGCAGACGCGCAGAAATGCGATGCGGTCGCGGTGGGCCGGGTCCATGTTGGCCTGGATCTTGAAGACGAAGCCCGAGAACTTCGGCTCTTCCGGCTTGACGGCGCGCACGGTGGCGTCGCGCTCGCGCGGGCCCGGCGCCCAGTCGACCAGGGCCGACAGGATCTCGCGCACGCCGAAGTTGTTGATCGCCGAACCGAAGAACACCGGGGTCTGCACGCCCGACAGGAAGCGCTCCAGGTCGAAGGGGTGGGAGGCGCCGTGCACCAGCTCCACTTCCATCTTCAGCTGCTCGATCTCGAGCGGGAACATCTCGGCCAGCTTCGGGTTGTCGATGCCCTTGACGATCTCGAAGGCGCCGTCGGCCTTTTCTTCGCCGGCCTTGAACAGCATGATCGTATCGTTCAGCAGGTGATACACGCCGCGGAAGTTTTTGCCCATGCCGATAGGCCAGGTCACCGGCGCGCACTCGATCTTCAGCACCGATTCCAGCTCGTCGAGCAGCTCGAGCGGATCACGGGTTTCGCGGTCGAGCTTGTTCATGAAGGTGACGATCGGGGTGTTGCGCATGCGGCAGACCTCGAGCAGCTTGATCGTCTGCTCTTCCACGCCCTTGGCGGCGTCGATCACCATCAGGGCCGAGTCGACCGCGGTCAGCACGCGGTAGGTGTCTTCCGAGAAGTCCTGGTGGCCCGGGGTGTCGAGCAGGTTGATCACGTGGTCGCGGAACTCGAACTGCATGACCGAGGACGCGACCGAGATGCCGCGCTGCTTCTCGATGTCCATCCAGTCGGAGGTGGCGTGGCGGCCGCTCTTGCGGCCCTTGACGGTGCCGGCGAGCTGGATCGCGCCCGAGAACAGCAGCAGCTTCTCGGTCAGGGTGGTTTTACCGGCGTCCGGGTGGGAAATGATGCCGAAGGTGCGGCGGCGCGCGACTTCGCGGGCGATCGTGCCGCTCTGGCGAGACGCGCTCGCGCCCGCAGTATCGGTTGCCTCGGCGTTTGCGCCGTCCGTGGCAAGGATGTCAAGTTCGTTGGACATAGTCGAGCCCCAGTGGCCCCAATGAAGAAAACCCTCGATTTTACCGATTCCGGGGCGGATCGTGTGAAATGAATGGGGGTGCGGATTCGTGGTCTGCTCCAGCACGTAGGGTGGGCGTCCTGTGCCCACGCGTGCACGATGAGCAGACGTGCGGTCGACAGGCCGACGTGATGCATGCGTCACGCGTGGGCACAGGGGCGCCCACCCTACTCCCGCACGCGGCGCCAGCCGGCGCGCGAGGCGCCTTCGGACTGCGCCGGCGCCACGCCCGAGGTGATGGTGTTGCCGTCGGCGGTGGTGGTGATCATCTTCAGCGCGCCGGACGGCAGGCGCACGATGATGAAGCCGACCGCGGCCGAGGAGTTCGACAGCGTCTGGCCGGCGATCGTGTAGCTGGTTCCCGTGCTGTCCCTGACGACCTGGCCGAGCGGCTCGCCGGTGCAGACATTGAGCTGGTAGACGTTGCTGGTGCCGCCGACCTTGCAGCTCGAGGAGGAGCTCGGCAGGTTGGTCACGATGTTCAGGCCACCGGAGACGATCTTGGGGTCCAGGTTCACGCGCTCGCCGTCGTTCAGGTTGAAGTCGACGTACCAGCCATGCTGGGTCGACAGGTCGACCGCCGTGCCGCTGATCGAATACGCGGTGCTGGTGCCGCTGATCCGCCTCAGGGTCTGCTGCGCCATCTGCGACACGCCGCGCCATTCGGATGCGGGAATGGTCGTGCCCGAATCCTTTAGCACGTAGGCGCTCTGCACGTTGTCGTTGCCGATGTCGACCTCGTCGAGCAGGCGTCCGGTGCCGTAGGCCACCACGCGCTCGGTCCTGCTGCTCTGGGTGCCGTCCTCGGCCACGCTGGCGACCTGGCACAGCGTCACGTCCGGACGCGTGGTGATCGGCTGGCCGGCGCCGCTGCCGCCCATCTTCAATACCGTCGGGTTGCCCCCGGCGGTGAAGTCGAAGCGCCACATATAGCCGTCGTTGTCGCCCCCGTACACATAGGTCACCAGCGGATCGGTGTTCGGATTGCTGCTGATCGCCGTGATGCGCGCGAAGCCCGATGGGTTCTGGACATAGTCCCGGTCGGCCGCGGTCGCCGGGGTGGCGGTCTTCGACAGCACGCGGCCGGTGGCGATGTCGACCACGTAGAGAATGCCTCTGCCGCTGCCCACGCCGACGCCGTCGGTGCCGGGAATGTTGTTGTAGCCCGAGGTCAGGAACACCACCCAGTGTTCGAGCCCGTCGGCGTCGCGCCAGGTGCCGAACTGCGGATTGCCGAAGGACAGGCCGATGTCGGCGTCGTAGTTGACGCCGCTGCAGACGACGGGATCGGCGCACAGCTCCCACAGGGCTTTTGGGTTGTCGGGATCGGTCACGTCGAGCGCATAATAGCCGCGCCCGCCGGCGTTCAGGCCGGCCACCAGCACGCTGCGCCATTCGCCGCCGATCATCACGTCGGCGACTTCGGGCGAGCCGTCGGTGGTGAACTGGTGGCTGGTGCCGTAGGTCGTGCTGGCCTGCTTGTACAGCTTCTTCATCGTGATGCGCGGCGCGTAGGCCCAGATCTCCTCGCCGGTGGCGGCGTCGAAAGCGTGCAGCATGCCGTCGTTGGCGGCGGCGAACACGATCGGCTGGCGGCCTGCGTTGTCGAGCTTGTACTGGTTGTAGTTGTCGCGCGTGTAGGCCTTGCGCGGGTCGCGCAGGTAGGCCGGCTTGGACGAGGCGATATCGCCCAGCACGATCGGCAGCGGTGCGCTCAGGCCGGCGGGAATGGTCGCCGTCTGCGAATAGGCGCGCAGCAGCCTGTCGTTGGCATGCTGCTGCTGGCCGCGCAGCCAGTTCACGATGTTGGCGCCGTCGTTGACGATGGCGCGGTTCGCCTCCGACAGCGTCAGGCACTGCGCCAGGGCGCTGCACTTGTCCCTGAACCAGGCCTTCTCGACGTCGGTCATGACTTCGAAGCGGAAGTCCTTCATGCCGTCGGTACGGGCCGGCAGCGTCGGGTCGGTCCCGGCCATCAGGATGCGGCGGGTGTCGTCGTCGGCGCCGACCTTGCGTCCGACCGTCTCCGACGAGTTCCAGCTCACGTCCTTGCCGACGATGCCGGTCACGGTGTCGATCTTCTTGTCCGACAGCTCGCCATACCAGCGCACGGTGGTGAAGGTGGCCGAGAAGATGTCGTTGTCCTGCTGCGAGATGTTCGGGGTCGAGGTCGCCGCCGCGGCCGCCGCGCCGATCTTCACTTCGATGTTCGACAGGGCCGCGCGCAGGCCCTGGATCACCTGCAGCGGATCGGAGGCGCTGAAGTACTTGCCGTGGCCGTTGATCGCCGCGTGCCAGAGGTCATCGACGCGCGACTGGTAGGCCGCGCCGCCGTCGTCGACGTCGGTGTAGGGGTTGGGCCAGACGTAGGGACCGTTGTTGTTCCAGGGGCAGCCGGTGCTGACGCCGGTGATCAGCTTATAGAAGTCGCTGCCGGGCTTGGGCGCCGTGTCGTAGGTGTCGTCGTAGGTCATGATGCCGTCCACGCCCAGGCCGAGCGCGTAGGTGTTCATATGCAGGCGCGTGTTCTCGCCGGCTGCGGCGGCGACCAGGCCGTCCGGCGCATTCCAGTTCTCGAGCGAGCTGCGCAGCGAACCGACGCTGTCGTTCGAGCCGCCGTTGTACCAGTAGAGGGCGACGTCGGCCAGCGAATTGGCGGCCTGGTCGCTCGGATCGACGCAGCCCTTGGCGCGCGAGCAGAAGCGCGAGGCGCTCTCTTCCTCGTCGTTGCTGACCACGCCGTCGGCGGCGCCGCCGTTCCAGTAGCCGTCGGTGGTCACGAAAGTGAAGTTCTGCTGGCAGGCGAACTGCACCACCTCGCTGCCGGCCGGGTAGTTGTAGGGATCGCGGTTGGCGTACATCTTGCCCACCGCGTGCAGGGCCTGGCGGATCGGGGTCGAGCCGCTCGGGCTCATGCCGTACAGCGCCCTGTACCAGGCGGTGCGGTCGGCGCCGGTGAAGGGCTTGGGCGGCTGGCGGATCGTGCCCTGGGCGGCGGCGGTCGAGAGCGAGACGATGCCGACGTTGTAGTTGTCGGCGATCGGCTGGAAGGCCTGGCCGACCGCGGTCTTCATCATCTGGTTGCGCGTCTTGTAGTAGGCGTACCAGTTGGCGAAGTTGGTCATCTCCTCGATGTAGGTGCAGGTGGCGCCCGCGCAGTCGGTGCGCTTGATGTCCTTCGGATAGCTGTTGCGGGTCGGGACGATGTCGGTGCGCACGAACACCGAGGCGCCCAGCGGCGTGACCTCGGTCGGCACGCCGTCGCCGACGCCGGCGGTGGCGCCGAAGCGCAGGTTGGGATCGCGGTTGCTGCCGTTGTTCGAGAGCGAGCCGAGCGCGATGTTGGCGCCGGCCATGGACATCTGGTTGGTGACCAGGCAGACGGTGGAGGCGCTGGCGGCGGCGCAGATCGGGCCGGCCGTCGCGGCGCTGGTGCCGCCGACGTAGGCCGTGACGCCGTTCGTGGTGCCGATCTTGTTCCTGATCTGGGTGGCGACCGAGGAGCTCGACGAGCCCAGGTTCAGGCTCAGCGAGCTGGAAAACAGCTGCACGCCGCCGAAGGTGATGCCGGACAGGACCTGCTTCTTCGAGCCGTTCGCGGTGCCGCTGATGCTCAGCAGCGCGGTGACGCGGCTGCCCGAGTTGACGATCAGGTCGCGGCCGGCGCGGCTGCCGTCGTTGACCAGGCTGCAGGCGTTGGTTCCCACCGTCTTGCCGCTGGTGCCGGACGGGCAGCTGATCGGCACCACGGCCACCACGTTGTTGGCGGGCAGGCTGATGCCGAAGCTCGAGCAGGCCGGCACGCCGCCGGTCGCGGTGCGCAGGCAGGCCGTGTACTGCTCGGCCAGGCCGGTCTTGGCGATGATCGAGGCCGCCAGCACGGCGGCGACGGCATTCTGCCTGGCGGCGGTGTCGGTGCCGTTGGCGGCGGTGACGGCCGTGTTGGTCAGGGTGAAGGTGCCGTTCGGCGCGACCACCTGCACGCTGCTGATGGTCATCGAGCCGGTATAGGACGAGGCCTTGATGGTGATGGTGCCGAACCAGTCCGGATTGCGGTTCGGGTCGGAGAAGCGCGGGTACTTGAAGTTGCCGACGTACTTGGCCTGGCAGTTGGTCAGCGCGCGGTCGGTGCAGAAACGCACCCGCGCCGGCTCGGGATAGCCTTCCGGCGCGGCGGCGCCCACCGCCGTCACGCGGCAGTTGGTCAGCGTGGTGTCGGTGCAGTACTCGGCGACGTTGATCGTGTAGTAGTAGGGATTGGCGAGGAAGTACTCGGCCGAATAGCGGGCGGCGTTCGGATAGGTGTAGCCGGTGGTGTTGTAGCCGCAGCTCGTACTGTCGCACCAGCGCAGGTCCGGGAAGCCGGTCGTCAGGTTGGTGCTGTCGGCCTGCCTGCCCAGCATGTCGGTGTTGTCGACGCCGAAGGGGTCGGTGCTCACCGAGGTCCAGTTGCTGGTCTCCACGGCGTCCTGCGACGGATACGAGGTGCCGTCGGCCTTCACCGGCGGCAGGTAGCGCACCTTCGGGTTGTAGTACTGGCGGTTGAAGTCGGGGCTGTTGTAGGGCGGATCGCCGGGACGGCAGGCGCGGATGCCGTCGACCATGGTCGCGCGCGCGCGGCAGCTGCTGGTGTCGTTGACGTAGTCGGGCGTATAGGTGCTGGTCATCGAGCCCGAGTTGTCGTACAGGAGCATCAGGTTCGGCTTGACCGTCCCGGTGCCGCTGATGTTCAGGAGCGGCACCTGGGCGATGCTGGTGGGCGCGGCCTGGGCAAAGGGCACGGGCAGCGCCAGCAATGCCAGCAGCAGCGGGGCAAACAGGGAAAACAGGCGATTCATGCGCGATTCCATTCTCGTTGTCCGGTCCTCTCGACCGGTTCTTGTTGCGGCCACAAGCCTCAGGCGCCGATCAGCACGACCAGCTGGTTCACGACGTTGCCGCCGCGCGCGCCGGACAGGCGCGCCGTGACCACGTAGTGCACCTTCGGCGTCGATGCGAACTGGGGCGAGTCGGCCGCCAGGCTCTCGCCCGGCGACATGACGGTGCCGCCGCTGGAGCCGTTGTCGGCGGTCTGGACGCAGGCATTGCCGGCGCCGTCGTAGGGACCGGTCAGGAGGCACAGGCGGTGCACCACGTACTCGACCTGCTGGCCCTCGTGCTCGACGGTGCGGCTGCCGTTCCAGAAGGCGTCCGAGCGCGCGGTCAGCGTGGTGTCGAGGGTGGCCAGGTAGCCCTGGGCCTCGAGGTCCTCGTTCAGCAGCGCCTTGTTGCCGCCGGCGGTGTCGCTCAGCCACTTGAAGCCGGCGTGCAGGCCGAAATCGACCGCGCGGCTCTGGGCCGAGTCGTAGGCCAGGTTCGAGGCCGTCAGGGTCGTCGAATTGCTCGACTTGAGCAGGTAGATGCTCGAGATGAGCATCACCAGCAGGATGATCAGCATGACCGGCAGGGCCAGTCCGCCCTGGCGGCGCGGGTGTGTGCGAAGCATGTTCATGGCCTCCAGCCGGCGTTGCGCAGCGGGACGATGGTTTCGAAGACGCGGTAGCGGTAGCAGCGCCAGCCCGTGTCCTGGGCGCTGGCCGCGACCTCGACCGTGATCGAGGACGCGGTCACGCCCTGGGGCACGGCGCTGGCGAAGACCACCGGCTTGGCGGTCGAGGCGTTGCAGAGCCCGTCCGCGCCGGGACGCTCGCGTGCGGCGCTGCGCGCGACCACGGCGATGCGCAGCGCGGCGATGTGCTGGTAGTCGCCGGCGCTGCCGACGGTCGTGTCGCCGTCGGCGTCGATCATGGTCGAGGACCAGCGCCGCACCTGCAGCCCGTCCTGCGGCGCAAAGGCGGCGCCGGTGCGGGTGTCGAAGCCGTACTGCGCCTTGATCGACACGATATTGTCGGCCACCGTGGCCGGCTCGGCGCCCGAGCCGGCCAGGTCGGTCGAGCGCAGGCGCAGGAAGCCGTTGTCGACCGACCAGGTATGGAAGGCCAGGCTCCGGGCCGGGCCGAGGTTGAACACGCGGGTGACGCCGCCGCTGTAGTTGGCGCCGAGCGAACCGCTGTTGAAGCGGAAGCCTGCCCCGCCCGCGACCATCACGTACTGCTGTTCCGGCGGCGCGGCGTGGTCGCCCGGGTCGTCCGAGATCTGCGCCAGCGCGCAGTTGCCGGCGCCGACGTTGTCGGGCGCGACCACGACCACGTCGCCGCTGTTGAAGCCGTAGGGCACGCGGTCGACGTTCAGGCGGGTGCCGCCGATGTAGTCGCTGGTCACGCGCAGGGTCCCGGTGCCGCTCATCGAGCTGCCCGAGTAGAGGGTGATGCGGTCGGGTCCGGTGCCGCCCGATTCGATCACGGCGGGCGCCAGCGGACGCACGGTGGCGGCGCCGCGCGCCGCGCTGGCGAGCTGGTAGCCGCCGGTATCGGTAAAGCGGGTGTTACAGCCGATCAGGATCGGGTCGTTCAGGCCGAAACCGGCCTGCTGGGCGTCGCCGCTGATCGAGAACATGGCCAGCATGCCGTTCTGCATGGAGTCCGAACCGCCCAGGGCCGACGCCTTGTTCTGCTCGGCGCCGGTGATCAGGCGGGTGGCGAACACCAGGGCCAGCAGGCCGACGAGCACGCTGACCAGGAGCTCGACCAGCGAGAAGCCGCCGTGGGAAGGACGACGGCGCATGGGAGCACGATGCATGGGAGGACGATGGTTCACAGGGCGCCCGAGATGAAGGAACGCACTTCGTGGCGGTTGCGCGGCGCGTCGGCCTTGCGCTGCCAGCTGATCGCGATCGCCACTTCGCTCGGGTCGGGCGCGGCGCCCTCGTCGACGCTGACCGTGATGCTGGCGCCGGGAATGCGCGCCAGCGTCTTGTCGTACCAGGCCTCCAGGCGCTCGCCCGGCTCGTCGCCGGCCGCCAGCACGTAGTCGCCCAGGTGGGCGGAGTCAAGGCTCATCACGCCCAGCAGCTCTTCGGCGGCGATGGTCGCTTCGGCGCGCAGGCCGGCGTCGGACAGGGCCGAATAGGCGCGCGCCTGCAGGCCGATGGTGCCGAGCAGGCCGATGGCCAGCAGCACCGCGGCGAGCAGCGCTTCGATCAGGGACACGCCGCTCTGGCGGCGCAGGGGAATGGCTCTCATGGGGGGCACCTGCGGGGATCGGTTTCCAGTGCGCCGGGTTGGCACTTGGTGGCGATGCCGGCCAGGGTCAGCACGACCGCGGCGGGCGTGAAGTCGTCCTCGTGTCCGCTGGCCGGTTCCAGGTCGATGCGCTCGATGCGCGGCGCCACCGTGGTGTCGACCCAGCCGACCGGCGTGAAGTACACGGCGGCGGCGTCGTCCGGCCCGACCGTCTGGACCAGCACGTCGGTGGCAGGCAGCGCGTCGGCGCGGCGCAGCACCGACTTGAAGCCGGCCTCCCCTTCCGGATCGAGCTCGGCCGGCGCGGCCGTGCTCGACCAGTCGCCGCTGTCGTCGTTGCACGGGGTGTCGGGACGGGGGAAGCAGATGTCGACCTGCCAGTCGAGCTGGCCGTTGGCCGCGTTCTCGCTCAGCACCAGACGGCTGGCGCTGTTGTGCGAGAGCGCCTGGGCGCGCGCCAGGGCGAAGCCTTCGGCATAGAACTGGGCGGCGGAAGCGGCGCGGCTGGCGCTGACCCAGGCCGCCATGCGCGGCGCGCCGAAGGCGAGCAGCCCGGCGAGGATCGCCAGCGCGACCAGGGCCTCGGTCAGCGTGAAGCCGCCGGCCGCGCTGCGCGCGCGCCCTGTTTGCGGCATCACTCGCTGCACTTGCCGTCCTTGTCGCTGATCCAGCAGGTCTCGCTGGTGTCCCAGCCGTCCGGCGCATCGGTGGTCGCGCGATTGCCGTTCTGGTCGATCGTGAAGACGAAGCCGGCAGCGCCGTTCTGGCCGGTGGCGGTCACGGTGTAGGAAGTTGCGCTGGCCTCGGCCAGGGCATAGGTGAAGTTCTCGGTCGCGGCCGGCAGGACGTTGGCGCCCTCCGCGTCGAGGTCTTCGTAGCTGCGTTCGCTGGCCCAGAACTGCTCGGCCAGGGGCTGCACGCCCGCCAGGCCCGCGTAGGCATCGGTCAGGCGCGTGCGCAGGACGTAGTTGCCGTAGGCCGGCACTGCCACCGCGGTCAGGATGCCGACGATGACCAGCGTGATCAGCAGTTCGATGAGCGTAAAGCCAGCCTGGCGTTTCATGGGTTCCTCGGGTCGGAGCGCAGCGCGCGGAAAGAAAAGTTGCCGTAGGAGAATAATACCCGAGAAAGCTTGCATTACCCTGAGGAAATGCTGACAGAATCCTGACAGACGAACGCCGCACCGGCCGCCTATGCCGAGCCCTGCAACAATTGCCGGGCCAGCAGGTGGGCATGCGGCGTCAGGGTCGCGAAGTCGCGCGCGCACAGGTAAAGCCGGCGCACGGCCCAGTCTTGCGCCAGCGGCAGGATGGCGAGGTCGCGCCGGATGGTCCTGGCCAGGGCGCCGGACATGATCGACACGCCGATCCCGGCCTCGACATGCATGCCCACGTGTTCGGTGCTGCGCAACTGGATGCGGTAATCGAGCTGGCGTCCCAGCCGCGCGGCGCGTTCGGCCAGGTGGGTCTCGAGCGCGGTGTCCTTCATGCCCACGATGGGCTCGGCGAGGATGTCGGCAAACACCACCTTTTCCTGCCGCGCCAGGCGGTGCGAGCGGCTGGCGACCACGAACAGTTCGTCGCTGGCGATCAGGTGGGTCTGCAGCATGCCCAGGTCGGTGACGTCGGCGACGATGCCCAGGTCGGCGCGCTTGTCCACCAGGGTCTGGACGATCTCGATGCTGGGCCGCTCCTCGAGGTCGATCGACAGGTCCGGGTGGGCCGCGAGGAAGCGGCACAGCTGGGGCGGCAGGAAGGACGCCATGGCGGCCGTATTCGACAGCAGGCGGATGCGGCCTTTCAGGCCGGTGGCGTAGGTGCGCAGCTCCCCGCGCATCTGCTCGACCTGGCCGAGGATGGCGCGGGCGTGCCGGACCAGGGCCTGGCCGGCGGCGGTGGCGCGCACGCCGCGCCGGTTGCGCTCGAGCAGCGGCGCCCCCAGCGCCTCTTCCATGCCGGCGATGCGCTCGCTGACCGAGGCCAGCGCCAGGTGCATGGCGCGCGCGCCCGCGGTCAGGCTGCCGCATTCGACGACGCTCAGGAAGAGCCGCAGGTCGGTCAGGTCAAAGCGCATGGCGCTACCTCGTGTGTTCGGAGAATCCGAAGTCTAGCACCGGAATTGCCAGATTGCCATTCGTCGCGCGGCTACCTAAGATCAGTGCATGGACACGACGATTCTCACTTTTGCCGCAGGGGTGCTTGCCGGCGCGATGAATGCGCTGGCGGGCGGCGGCTCCTTCGTCAGCCTGCCGGCGCTGATCGCGGCGGGCCTACCTCCGGTCCAGGCGAATGCTTCCAGCACCGTTGCCTTGTTCCCCGGCGGGTTGGCGAGCGCCTGGGCCTACCGCGACGGCTTGCAACCGGTGGGCAGCGTGCCGCTGCGCGCGCTGCTGGCGGCAACGCTCGCCGGGGGCCTCGCCGGCGCCGTCCTGCTGCTGGGGACCTCTTCCGCGGCCTTCGGTTTCGTCCTGTCCTGGCTGCTGCTGCTGGCTTCGCTTGCGCTGGCGTTCGGCCGCCGCATCGGCGAAGCGCTGCGCGCACGCTGCAGGATCCGCCCGCGCGCGGTGCTGGCGGTCCAGTTCGCGCTCGGCGTATATGGCGGCTATTTCGGCGGCGCGGTCGGGATCATGATGATCGCCGTCTGGGGACTGCTGGACAGCCGCGACTACAAGCAGCTCAATGCGCCGCGCACCCTGCTGGTCAGCGCGGCCAACACGGTGGCGGTGCTGGTCTTCGTCGCGGCCGGCGCGGTGCGCTGGCCCGAGACGCTGGCCATGCTGGCGGGCGCCGTCATCGGCGGCTACGGCGGAGCCCGGCTCGGGCGGCGCGCAGCGCCGGGCCTCGTCCGCGCCCTCACCCTGCTCGCCACTTCCTGCATCACGCTGGCCTTCTTCGTGAAGAGCTACGCGCCCACGCTTCTGCACCCTTGATCCATGGAGGAACACATGCTCGACGCCTTGTTGGCAACCATCGGCACCCTCGGTGTCCTGGCCAGTCTGCTGGCAAAACGC
This sequence comes from Pseudomonadota bacterium, assembly GCA_040755875.1. Lineage (GTDB taxonomy): Bacteria > Pseudomonadota > Gammaproteobacteria > Burkholderiales > Burkholderiaceae_D > Telluria. The sequence continues at coordinate 111,757 of JBFLZJ010000007.1, forward strand.
GGCAATGCCGGCGCCGGTGCGGATACCGATACCGATGCCGCCTCGTGCGAACCCGCCGCACAGGACGACCGCCAGGAGGCCGCTCCGGCAATGCCCGGCAGGCGCCGCGAATGTCGGCGCCGTCGGGTTCGCGCGCGCGTCGCTAGGGGAACTGGACAGTAAAGACCGCGCCCCCGCCCTGCTCGGGCTCGCCGATGCCGAGTTCGGCGCCGTGCAGGTTGGCGATGTCGCGCACGATGGCCAGGCCCAGGCCGCTGCCGGTGGTCTGCTCGTCCAGGCGCACAAAACGCTCGAACACCTTCTCGCGCAGGTGGGCGGGAATGCCCGGGCCGTTGTCCTCGACCCGCAGCAGGCTGCCGGCCCCGCCCGGGCCGCAGGCCACGGTGACGCGGCCGCCGGCCGGGGTGTAGCGCAGCGCGTTGTCGATCAGGTTGTCGATCAGGTCGCGCAGCAGGAAGCGATCGCCCTCGATCGGGGCGGGCGCCAGTTCGAAGCCCAGGTCGATGTCCTTGCTGGCCGCCTGTTCGACGAAATGCCCGATGGTCTCGGCCACCAGTTCGGACAGGTCGAGCGGCGCCAGGCGCGCGCGGGCGAAGCGGTTGGGCTCGGCGCGTTCGAGCGAGAGCAGCTGGTTGGTCTGGCGGATCATCCTGTCGATGGCCTGCAGCAGCAGGCTGGTCGAGCGCGCCGATTCGGGGTCGCCGGCATGGCGCGCGGCCAGCCACTCGAGCTGGAGCTTGAGGCCGGCCAGCGGCGTGCGCAACTGGTGCGCGACGTTGGCGCGGAACTCGTCCTGGGCGCGGGCGCCGGCCGCGATCCGGCCCAGCAGGGCGTTGAAGGCGTCGACCACCGGGATCAGTTCGCGCGGCATCTGGCTGTCGTCCAGCGGGGCAAGGTCGGCGCTGCCGCGGGCATCGAGCCGGGCGCGCAGGCGCGCCAGCGGCGCCAGTCCATTCCCGACCGAAAACCAGACCAGCCCGACCAGCGCCAGGCTGAACAGGACTTCGAGCAGCACCAGCGAACGCACGATGGCCGCGCGCACCTGCTGGCGCGCGCGCACGGTGCGCGCCACGCTGACCCAGGCCTTGCCGCCCTGCCAGTCGAGCGCGGCGACCGCGATGCGCACCGGCTCGTCCTGCAGGCGCGCATCGAGCAGGCCCGCGCCTTCGGGACGCGGCAGCAGCGGGCTGCCGGCCAGCACGCGGCCGTCGGCGCCGTGCAAAGCTGTCCAGCTCGCCTCGCCGGCGCCATCCCCGAGCGCGCCCTGCTCCGCCAGCGCCGCCGGCCCCTGGCTGCGCACGCGCGCCGCCAGGGCGCCGGCGGCGCTGCGCAGGCCCTCGTCGAAAGCGAGCTGGGCCGGAGTCCAGGCGAGCAGGTAGGTCAGCGCGGCGGCGCCCAGGTTGACGACCAGGATGGGTGCGACCAGCCACTTGAGCAGGCGCAGCCGGATGCTGCTCATGCAAGCGCTTCGAGCAGGTAGCCGAAACCGCGGATGGTGCGCAGGGAGACACCGGCGCCGTCGAGCTTGAGGCGCAGGCGCGAGACATAGACCTCGACCGCGTTCAGGGTCAGGTCCTCGCCCCAGGGCGCGATGGCGTCGACGATCTGCTGTTTCGACACCACCCGGCCGGCGTGCTGCAGCAGGTATTCGAGCACGGCCCACTCGCGCACCGACAGCTCGAGCGGGCGTTCGCCGACACGGGCGCGGCGCGCGCTGCTGTCGAGGACGATGTTGCCGAGCGCGAGCACATGGCTTTTCGGGGCGTTGCGCCGGGCCAGCGCACGGATGCGCGCCACCAGTTCCGGCGTGGCGAAGGGTTTCACGAGATAGTCGTCGGCGCCCGTCTCCAGGCCGCGCACGCGGTCCTCGACGGCGTCGCGCGCGGTCAGCAGCAGCACCGGGGTGGCGTCGCCGCGGGCGCGCAGGCGCCGCACTACTTCGAAGCCGTCGATGCCGGGCAGGCCGATGTCGAGCACGGCGACGACGGGCGGCTTGCGCTGCAGGAGGGCGTCGGCCTGGAGACCGTCGCGCGCGAGCTCGACCTGCATACCCTGGGCTTGCAGGGTGCGGGTCAGGCCGTCGGCGAGGACGGCGTCGTCTTCCACGAGCAGGATGTGCATGCGCGAACGGATTGAAGGAAAAATACGGGGGAAATAGCCTCGGCGCACATTATGGAGCAAATCCCTTTCCTGCCCCAAACAAAAGCATGAGCAAGGCAGTGATTCGGCGCATCTTTCCTAGTAGGACTGGACTGACAAAACATCCTACATCCAGCCTACACGGGGGCAACCCCTAATCTTATGTTCGGCAACAGACTATAGCTTTAATGTACACACATCGCGATGAGGCAGTGTCAACAGTGCCTCCAGCAATCGCCCCTGACGTAGTAAAGCTAGAGATAAGAGGACAGAAAATGAACAACGCTCAACTTGGTGGTGCCACGCAAAAAGCGCAATCGGTCAACCAGATTCCTTCGACCAAGGAAGAAATCAAAGCTGCGTCGCGTCCAGTTGTCAGTGTCAGCGGTACCCAGCAGAACGAACTGCTGGCCGCGCTCCCACGCCAAGACCTGGAAACCCTGTTCGAGCACCTGGAACTTGTTCCACTGCCATTCGGCAAGGAATTGTTTGAGTATGGCAGCAAATTGGAATACGTGTATTTTCCGACCACGGCAATCGTGTCGCTGCTGTATGTGATGGAAGACGGCGCCACCACCGAGATCGCCGTGGTAGGACATGAAGGCGTGGTCGGCGTGTCGCTGTTCATGGGCGAGCGCGCCATGTGCAGCGCCGTCGTGCAGAGCGCCGGCTACGGCTACCGCCTGAAGACTCAATACCTGCGTGACGCCTTCAACCGCGGCGGCGCCCTGCCCCAGCTGCTGATGCGCTACACCAACGCCCTGTTCGCCCAGATGGCCCAGAACGCCGTCGGCGGCCGCCACAGCTCGATCGAACAGAAGCTTTGCCGCTGGCTGCTCGACCGCCTGGACCGCTCGCCGGGCAACGAACTGAAGGTGACCCAGGAACTCATCTCCATCATGCTGGGCGTGCGCCGCGAGAGCATCACCGCGGCCGCCGGCAAGCTGCAGGATGAAGGCCTGATCCAGTACCGCCGCGGCAACATCACGGTCCTCGACCGCGCCGGCCTGGAAGAGTATGCGGGCGAATGCTACAAGGTCGCGAAGACCGAATACGACCGCCTGCTGATGGACGTGGCGCGTTAAACACCCCGGGCCGGCAGCGCCTAGGCCCGGATTTCCCCAAGATCGTCGTCCCCCATCGCCGGCAAGACTGGCGATGGGCCCGGCGCTCCGGCCCTGGCGCCGGCGTTGCCGGCACTACCGACAGCCGCCAGGCTCAGGACCGGCCCCGCGGGCAAGGACGCCGCGGACGACTGCGGATCCAGCGGAATGCTGGCGCGAACGCAGGTTCCCACCCCGTTGACCCCACGGTCGACCTCGAGTTTCCCTCCCAGCAGCAAGGCCCTCTCCCGCATTCCCAGCAGACCGTGCGACTTCGAGCGCGTCAAGGCGTCCGGCGGGATGCCGATGCCGTCGTCGCTCACTTCCAGCGTCAATTCGCCGTCCTCGGTCCCCAGGTGGACGATGACGCTTTTCGCCTGGGCATACTTGGCGATGTTGTTGAGCGATTCCTGGACGATGCGGAACAGTGCGATCGCGTGCATGGGACCGGCGGCGTCGATGTCGCCCTCGACCAGCACGTCGCAGTCCAGCCCGGTGACGCGGGCATAGTCTTCGCAATAGCTCTGCAGCGCCGCGGTCAGGCCCAGGTTGTCGAGCAGGCTGGGACGCAGGTCCTCGACGATGCGGCGCTTGAGCTGCACGGTGTCGACCAGGGTGCCGCGCGCCCGCGTCAGCATGGCGACCAGGTCCGGATGGGTGCCGCGCAGCGCTTCCGCGACCGTGTTCAGGTCCATGCCGATGGCGGTCAGGTTGGCGCCCATCTCGTCGTGCAGTTCGCGCGCGAGCTTGGACTTCTCTTCCTCGGACACGTGGATCAGGTGGCGCGACAGGACCGACAACTGCTCGGTGCGGCGCGCCACGATGGATTCGAGCTGTTCGTTGGTCTGCTGCAGGGCGTGCTCGGCGTCGATGCGGGCGGCGAAACTGCGGCGGACCGAGCGATAGAACAGCAGCAGCACGAAGATCGCGGCCGCGTTGATGCCCAGGCCGAGAAGGACCGCGTGCCGGTACTGGCCGTAGAAGGCGCCGCTGCGGGCATTGAGCAATTCGTTCTGTTCGCTCAGCATGATGACGACCTGCAGGCGGATCTCGTCGCTGTCGCCGTCGCTGGGCGTGCCGGTGATGGTGAGGATGTCGTCCAGGCCGCCCTGGCGGTAGATCGTCAGCGCCTGCTGCATCATGCCGAGCTGGCGCTCGACCAGCACACGCAGCTGGGCCAGGTTCTTCTGTTGCGAGGGGTTGTCGGCCAGCAGGCTGCCGAGCTTGTGCAACTGCTGGTCGATGCGGGTCGGCGCCGTCTGCACGCTGCCCAGGTAGAGCTCCGAGCCCGACAGGAAATAGCCGCGCAAATTGCTTTCGGCATCGGTTACCAGCAGGTTCAGGTGCTGCAGCTCGTCGGTCACCTGGGCGGTGCGGTCCTGCAGGGTGTTGGCGGCTTTCAGGCCATCGAGGTTACGCAGCAGGAAGTAGCCGTTCACCACCAGGATGAGCACGCAGGCAAAACACAGCAGTGTCTTGTACAGCGGGAGCGCACGCGCACGCTGGGGAGCTGGATCGATGGTGAAATACATCTGCTGGGTTCCTTTCGCGCAACTTGCGGACCGGGCCGATTATAGCCCGGTCCGGATATGGGCGCAGCCCTCAGGGGCTGAAGTGTAGGCGGGAGGAAACAGAATGCGGGTGAGCGGCGCACGGCCGGTCACGACGCGGCGGCTTGCGTGCGGCCTGGGGCCGCGTGCCGGCTCGCGGGCCGGCGGAGGCGGACGCCGGGCGGCGTCCGGACGCCTGCTCAGTCGAGCAGGTTGTTTTTCATGGCGTAATAGGTCAGGTCGCTGTTCGACTGCAGGCCCATCTTTTCCATGATGCGGGTACGGTAGGTGGACACGGTCTTGATCGACAGCGAGAGCGCATTGCCGATGTCAGACACGGTTGCGCCCTTGGCCAGGCGCAGGAACACCTGGAATTCGCGGTCCGACAGTTCGGTGTGCAGCGCGGTGTTCGGGTCACGGTCGAAACTCTGGGCCAGCAGTTCGCCGACGGTCGACGACACGTAGCGCCGGCCCTGGTACACGGTGCGCACGGCCGTCTTCAGCTCGTCGGCCTCGCACTCCTTGTTCAGGTAGCCGTTCGCGCCCATCTTGAACAGGTTGAGCGCATACTGTTGTGCCGGGTAGCCGGACAGGATCAGCACCGGCAGGTTCGGCTGGCCCTGGCGGATGGTGCGCAGGATATCGATCCCGCTCTGGTCTGGCATGGCGATGTCGAGCAGCAGCACGTCGCAAATCTCGCGGCGTGCGATGTCCAGGGCCTCGCGGCCGGTGGCGCCTTCGGCGACGACTTCGAACTCGCCGGAAGACGAGAAAATCTGTTTGAAACCTGCTCGAACTATCTGGTGATCGTCACAAATGGCAACGCGTATCATTGTCTTCCCTTAAATTTTCCTGGCACAGGAAAGAGCCGGGGGAACGGTTTTCCACGCCCGGCTGTCATGCGTCCGCTGAGCTAAGCGCATGTAACATTTTAGCATTCCCACGCCCTGTTACAACAGGCGCACGAATGCTTGAGCTACACCAGACTCACGCGGGCCGGGAACCGTGCTTTAACAATGCGAGAATGCCGAGCAATTCTTCGCGCAACTTCGGCACATCGACGCTCGGCGTTTCCTCGATCGGGGCCGGTTCGATGCCGCCGGCGAGGTCGCTGGCGCGGCTGTCGAGACGGTTGCGGGCGCCGCTGATGGTGAAGCCCTGCTCGTACAGCAACTCGCGGATACGCCGGATCAGCAACACTTCGTGGTGTTGGTAATAGCGGCGATTTCCACGGCGTTTGACCGGCTTAAGCTGAGTAAATTCCTGCTCCCAGTAGCGCAGCACATGCGGCTTGACCCCGCACAATTCGCTGACTTCGCCGATCGTGAAGTAGCGCTTGGCCGGGATCGGCGGCAGCGCGCTCAGTTCGTTCTTGTTCGGACGGTCGTTCATGGCTCACTTATGCAGCGCGCGCCAGCGACGCCGGGCTGGTCTCTTCGACCATGCCCTTCAGTTTCTGGCTGGCGTGGAAAGTCACGACGCGGCGCGCCGTGATCGGGATCTCTTCCCCGGTTTTCGGATTGCGGCCCGGCCGCTGCGGCTTGTCGCGCAACTGGAAGTTGCCGAAGCCCGACAGCTTGACGGCCTCGCCGCGCTCGAGCGCGTTACGGATCTCGTCGAAGAAGGTTTCGACCATGTCCTTGGCCTCGCGCTTGTTCAGGCCGACCTGCTCGAAGAGCAGCTCGGCCAGCTCGGCCTTGGTGAGGGTCGGCAGGTCCTTCTCGGCTTCCTTCCTTACCCGCGCCACCTGCATCGCGCGATGCAGGTCGGCCGCCAGTGCCTCCTGGAATACGGCCGTGTCTACGTCGTTATGGTTAATTTTGAAGCCCTGCCTTCAGATCAAACGTGTTTTGGAAATTACCCGCGCAATTTTGCGCTGTGTTTTTCTTTTGCCGCCTCGGCCACGGCAGCCATCACGGCCTCCACGGCGTCGTCCTGCAAGGTCGATTGAGTATCTTGCAAGCTAAAGCGGAAAGCAAGCGATTTTTCGTCCGCCTCCAGGCCCTTGCCGCGGTATTCATCAAACAAAACAACGGCTTGCAGAATCTTGCCGTTCGGATGAGCGGCGGCCGCGGCAGTGAAAGTGTCGAGCACGGCCTGGGCCGGCACGGCGTGTTTCACCACCAGCGCGAGGTCGCGCGTGGCGCCCGGGAACTTCGAAATCTCGCTGTAGCGCGGGACCACGCGTTCCTGCAATGCTGCGGCGTCCACCTCGAACAGCACCGGCGCCTGCGGCAGGTCGTACTTCTGCAGCCAGCGCGGATGCAGTTCGCCGATGAAGCCGACGGCGCGGCCGTCGAGTTCGACCACGGCGCAGCGTCCCGGGTGCAGCGCCGGGTGCTCAGCCTTGTTGAAGCGTACCACACGTGGCGAAAACAGGGCTTCCAGGTCGGCTTTCACGTCGAAGAAGTCGACCGCGCGGGTGGCCGCGCCCCACTGCTCGTCCACGGCCGGGCCGTAGGCGATGGCGCCGACGCGCTTGGGCTGGTCGAAACCGGCCACCGACAGCGGACCGTCGACGGCGCCTGGCTCGCGCTTGAACACGGCGCCGACCTCGAACACGCGCACGCGCCCGGCCTTGCGGTTCAGGTTGTAGCGCACATTGGCCAGCAGGCCGCCGATCAGGGTCGAGCGCATCACGCTCATCTGGCTCGCGATCGGGTTCTGCAGCTTGATCGGCTGCTCGTTGGCGGCGAAATCCTGCTCCCAGGCGCTTTCCACGAAGCTCATGTTGACCACTTCCTGGTAACCCAGGTCCGCCAGCTGGTGGCGGACCGCGAACAGCGAGCGGGTGTTTTCCGGCTCGATCAGCATGGCGCTCGGCGCCACCGGCGGATTGGCCGGGATGTTCTCGAAGCCGTAGACGCGCGCGACTTCCTCGATCAGGTCTTCCTCGATCTCGATGTCGAAGCGGTAGGACGGCGCGGTGACGAGGAACTTGCCCTCTTCGCGCGTGAACGGCAGGCCCAGGCGGGTGAAGATGTCGTCCACCATCTCGTCGGTGATGTCGACGCCGATGACCTTGGCGGCGCGCGCGGTGCGCAGCGTGACCGGCGCGCGCTGCGGCAGGTTGACGACCTGGTCGTCGACCGGGCCGACTTTCGTGTCGCCGGTGCCGCAGATCTCGACGATCAGCGCGGTGATGCGCTCGATGGCGTCGACGGTGCCGGCGTAGTCGACGCCGCGCTCGAAGCGGTGCGCCGCGTCGGTCGAGAAGTTGTAGCGGCGGGCGCGGCCCTGGATGGCGTTCGGCCACCAGAAAGCGGCTTCCAGGTAGATGTCGGTGGTGTCCAGGGTGACGGCGGTGGAGTCGCCGCCCATGATGCCGGCCAGCGATTCGATTTCTTTCTCGTCGGCGATGACGCCGACCCACTCGTCCACTTCAATGGTGTTGCCGTTCAGGAGCTTCAGCGATTCACCCTTCTTGCCCCAGCGTACGTCGATCGCACCATGAATCTTCGCCAGGTCGAACACGTGCGAAGGCTGGCCCACTTCCAGCATGACGTAGTTGGAGATGTCGACCAGGGCCGACACCGAGCGCTGGCCCGAGCGTTCCAGGCGGCGCTTCATCCATTCGGGGGTGGCGGCTTTCGCGTTCAGGCCGCGGATCACGCGGCCGGTGAAGCGGCCGCACAGCTCGGGCGCCGAGATCTTCACCGGCAGGACTTCGTCGCTGTTGACGGCGACCGGACGGGTGCCCGGGAAGCTCAGGGGCGAGCCGGTCAGGGCCGCGACTTCGCGCGCCACGCCCAGCACCGACAGGCAGTCCGCCTTGTTCGGGGTCAGCTTGATGGTGAACTTCAGGTCGTTCAGGCCGAGGTAGTCGCGGATGTTCGTGCCGACCGGCGCGTCTTCCGGCAGCTCCATCAGGCCGCTGCCCTCTTCCGAGATCTTCAGTTCCTTGGCCGAGCACATCATGCCCTGCGACTCGACGCCGCGCAGCTTGCCGACCTTGATCTCGAAAGGCTTGCCGTCGGCGCCAGGCGGCAGCACGGCGCCGGCCTTGGCGCAGATCGCCTTCATGCCCGCGCGCACATTCGGCGCGCCGCAGACGATGTTCAGCAGGGTGCCCGTGCCGACGTCGACCTGGCAGACGTTCAGGCGGTCGGCGTTCGGGTGCTTGGCGACTTCCTTGACTTCAGCCACCACCACGTTCGAGAACGGCGGCGCGACGGCTTCCACTTCCTCGACTTCAAGGCCGGACATCGTCAGCAGGTGGGCCAGCTCGTCCGAATTCATTTTCGGATCGACCAGGGAACGGAGCCAGTTTTCGGAGAATTGCATAATCTTTTTACCTTGTAGCTGCGCTATTTATCAGGTTTTCTTCTAAATAAATGGGTCTCAGGAACCGTAGCGAGCGGCGGCAGTTTCGGTCGAGAAGCGCAGCTGTACGAGCGTACAGCGAGCTATCGCCTTGGCGGCGCAGACCGAAAATGCAACGCGCAGTAGGTTCATGAGGCCCATTTAATTGAACTGCTTCAGGAAACGGAGATCGCCTTCGTAGAACAGGCGCAGGTCGTTGATCCCGTAGCGCAGCATCGTCAGGCGCTCGAGGCCGGAGCCGAACGCGAAGCCGATGAATTTTTCCGGATCGAGCCCGAAGTTGCGCACCACGGTCGGATGCACCTGGCCGGCGCCCGACACCTCGAGCCAGCGGCCCTTGAGCGGACCCGAGCCGAAGGCGATGTCGATCTCGGCCGAGGGTTCCGTGAACGGGAAGTAGGATGGACGGAAACGCACCTGCAGGTCGTCGGTCTCGAAGAAGGCCTTCACGAAGTTCAGGTAGACACCCTTCAGATCGGCGAAGGAAATGTCTTCGCCAATCCACAGGCCTTCGACCTGGTGGAACATCGGCGAGTGGGTAGCGTCGGAGTCGACGCGGTAGGTGCGGCCCGGCGCGATCACCTTGATCGGCGGCGTGTGGGTGCGGGCATAGCGCACCTGCATCGGGCTGGTGTGGGTGCGCAGCAGCAGCGGCTTGCCGGTGCTGTCCTGGCCCTCGATATAGAAGGTGTCCTGCATCGAACGCGCGGGGTGGTTTTCCGGGCTGTTCAGGGCGGTGAAGTTGGTCCAGTCGGTCTCGATCTCCGGGCCGTCGGCCACGTCGAAGCCGATCGAGCGGAAGATCTGCTCGACGCGTTCCCAGGTGCGCATCACCGGGTGGATGCCGCCGACCGAGCGGCCGCGGCCCGGCAGGGTGACGTCGATGCTCTCCGCGTTCAGGCGCGCTTCCAGCTGGGCGTTCGCCAGGGCCTCGCGGCGCGCGGTCAGTGCCTGTTCGATTTTTTCTTTTGCGGCATTGATCAGGGCGCCCTGGGCCTTGCGCTGTTCGGGCTCGAGCTTGCCGAGGCCCTTCATCAGTTCGGTCACCTGGCCGGTCTTGCCCAGGTATTTCGCTTTCGCGTTTTCCAGCGCGGCCGCGTCAGTGGCGGCGCCAAAGTCAGCCTGGGCCGAGACGACGAGTTCTTCCAGCGAGTTCATGCGTATTCTTTTCCTGTTTTTGGGTGGCGGGAGACGCCACAAGGACCCTGGAACGGCGCGGCTGACAGTTGCGAAAACGCGACAGGCCGCCGGCTCTTTTCGGGTACTTATAATCAAAAACGGGGCACAGGTTTCAACCTCTGCCCCGCTCTTTTCGCGCCGCGTTGCCGCGGCGCTGGTCTTGCTAACCGGTTGCTTTAGGCAGCCAGCTTGGCCTTGACGGTGTTGACAATCGCGGCGAACGCCGGCTTGTCGTGCACAGCCATGTCGGCCAGGACTTTACGGTCCAGTTCAATCGCGGACTTCTTCAGGCCGTTCATGAACGCGCTGTAGGTCATGCCGTGCGAACGCGATGCAGCGTTGATACGGGTGATCCACAGTGCGCGGAAGACGCGCTTCTTGTTGCGGCGGTCGCGGTATGCGTACTGGCCAGCGCGCATGACTGCTTGCTTGGCAATACGGAATACTTTGCTGCGACGGCCACGGTAGCCTTTGGCAAGCTCAAGAACTTTCTTATGACGGGCACGTGCAGTAACCCCACGTTTTACTCGAGGCATATTCGCTCCTTAGTGTGAGATTAAGCAGATGGCATCATGCGGTAGACGCTGGTCACGTCCGACGCATTGATGTTACGGGTGCCGCGCAGCTGGCGCTTGTTCTTGGTGGTCTTCTTGGTCAGGATGTGACGCTTGAACGCCATGCCCGACTTGACGGTACCGCCCGGACGCACGCGAAAACGCTTCTTCGCGGAGCTCTTGGTTTTCATTTTTGGCATAGTCTTCTGCCCTTTGACGGACAGCCTCATATGTAACAGGATTGCAGGTGGCAGCGACGCTGCTCTTAGATGCCTGCTTTCACTTGTTTTGCAGCGAGCGCTGGACCCACTACAACCTGTTTCGAGAAACAGGAACCGTAGATTCTAGCACAGGTTGTGGGGAAATAGTGTTGCAGCTCAGGGGTTTGTAGGGTGGGCTCTCGAGCCCACGCGGCAGAGCGGACGATCAGCCGCAACACATCAAGGCTTCCCCAGCGCGAAAATACCGATGCAATCGGCGTTCATCAATGCAAAAACAACAAAGACCAGGCCCGGCGCGGCAGCTCACGCTGCGGCGCCGGACCTGGCCCAAGGCGAATCTGGCGAAACGAAGAATTACTTCTTCTTTTTCGGCGCGATGATCATGATCATCTGGCGCCCTTCCATCTTCGGGAACTGCTCGACCTGGCCGTAAGGCTCGAGGTCGGCCTTCAGGCGCTCGAGCATGCGGAAACCGATGTCCTGGTGCGCCATCTCACGGCCGCGGAAGCGCAGCGTGATCTTGGTCTTGTCGCCTTCGTCCAGGAACTTGATGAGGTTGCGCAGCTTGATGCTGTAGTCGCCCTCGTCGGTACCCGGGCGGAATTTGACTTCCTTGACCTGGATGACCTTCTGCTTCAGCTTGGCTTCGTGGGCCTTCTTCTGCTCCGAGTACTTGAACTTGCCGTAGTCCATCAGACGGCAGACCGGCGGATTCGCGTTCGGTGCGATTTCCACCAGGTCGACGTTCTTTTCCTCGGCCAGGCGGAACGCTTCCGCCAGGCTCACGATGCCCAGCGGTTCGTTGTCCACACCGTTCAGGCGCATTTCCGGATAAGTGATTTCGCCGTTGATGCGATGCTGTTTGTCAGTAGCTATGTCTGTTCCTTCGAAAGTATTAAATTTGACCGGGCGTATTGTAGCGCTTATTTCGTCTTCGCAGCGACTTCGCCTACCAGACGCTCCACGAGCGCGTCGACGGACATGACGCCCAGGTCGACGTTGCCGCGGGCACGCACGGCCACCGTATTTGCTTCACGTTCCTTGTCGCCCACCACCAGGATGTACGGCAGTTTTTGGACGGAATGCTCGCGAATTTTATAAGTAATCTTCTCGTTCCGCAAATCAGCGTGAACGCGCAAGCCAGCTTCGCGCAGCTTTGCCTCCACCTGTTTGACGTAATCGGCTTGCGCGTCAGAAATATTCAGCACAGCGACCTGGACCGGCGCCAGCCACAGCGGCAGCGCGCCGGCGTAGTTCTCGATCAGGATGCCGATGAAGCGCTCCATCGAGCCGACGATCGCACGGTGCAGCATGACCGGGACCTTGCGGGTGTTGTCTTCCGCGACATACTCCGCGCCCAGGCGGCCCGGCATCGAGAAGTCGACCTGCATGGTGCCGACCTGCCATGGACGGCCCAGGCTGTCCTTCAGGTGGTACTCGATCTTCGGGCCGTAGAAGGCGCCCTCGCCCGGCAGCTCGGTCCACTCCACGCCGCAGCCGCGCAGCGCCGAACGCAGCGCCTCTTCGGCCTGGTCCCAGACCTCGTCGGAACCGATGCGGTTTTCCGGACGCAGCGCGATCTTGACGTCGATGTTGGCGAAGCCGAAGTCGTCGTAGACCTTCATCGCCTGGGCGTGGAAAGCCACCACCTCGGGAGCGATCTGCTCTTCGGTGCAGAACACGTGGCCGTCGTCCTGGGTGAAGCCGCGCACGCGCATCAGGCCGTGCAGCGCGCCCGAGGACTCGTTGCGGTGGCACTGGCCGAATTCGCCGTAGCGCAGCGGCAGGTCGCGGTAGGAGCGCAGGCCGGCGTTATAGATCTGCACGTGGCCCGGGCAGTTCATGGGCTTGAGCGCGTAGGAACGGTTTTCCGATTCGGTCGTGAACATGTTGTCACGATAATTGTCCCAGTGGCCGGTCTTCTGCCACAGGGTGACGTCCAGGATCTGCGGCGCCTTGACTTCGTTGTAGCCGGTGCTTTGATAGGTCTTGCGCATGTACTGCTCGACCTGCTGCCAGACGGTCCAGCCCTTCGGATGCCAGAAGATCAGGCCCGGCGCCTCTTCCTGGAAGTGGAACAGGTCGAGTTGCTTGCCCAGCTTGCGGTGGTCGCGCTTCTCGGCCTCTTCCAGCATGTGCAGGTACTGCTCCTGGTCTTCCTTCTTGGCCCAGGCGGTGCCGTAGACGCGCTGCAGCATCTCGTTGTTCGAGTCGCCGCGCCAGTAGGCGCCGGCCAGCTTCATCAGCTTGAAGACCTTCAGCTTGCCGGTCGAGGGCACGTGCGGGCCGCGGCACAGGTCGGTGAACTTGCCTTCCGAGTAGAGCGACACGTCCTCGTTCGCCGGAATCGAGGCGATGATCTCGGCCTTGTAGTCTTCGCCGATGGACTTGAAGTAGGCCACGGCCTCGTCGCGCGGCAGCACCTTGCGGGTGACCGGCTCGTCCTTCTTGGCCAGTTCGGCCATCTTCTTCTCGATCGCGGCCAGGTCGTCCGGGGTGAACGGGCGCTTGTACGAGAAGTCGTAGTAGAAGCCGTTCTCGATGACCGGGCCGATGGTGACCTGGGCTTCCGGGAACAGTTCCTTGACGGCGTAGGCCAGCAGGTGGGCGGTCGAGTGACGGATGACGTCCAGGCCTTCCGGATCGCGCTCGGTGACGATCGCGAGATCGGCGTCCTGCTCGATCAGGAAGGAGGTGTCGACCACCTTGCCGTTGACCTTGCCGGCCAGGGCCGCCTTGGCCAGGCTCGGGGCGATATTCTGCGCCACCTGGGCCACGGTGACCGGTCCTTCGAATTGACGGCTGGAGCCGTCCGGGAGTCGCACATTCAACATCTTGATCTCCAATCGGCGCCGCTTGCGCCCGCTAAGATTAATAAATTTGAAATGGAAAATATTGGGGCGAAAAAAAACGCGCACCAGGCGCGTTTTCTCAGTGTTGTCGAGTCTGTTCGGACAAAAGGCCACCGTACCGCGTCTAGCGATTCCCCCACAACCAGGTTGTAGTTCGCGGTGTCATAACCGTTTGTGCCTTTCTCGCTCTTACTAGGACGACAAGAGCGGAAAACCGTAGTTCCCCGCGCTTATCTGATGTTCTGGTGGGCGGTGCAGAATTCGAATCTGCGACCCCTTGGATGTCGACCAAGTATTCTAACCAGCTGAACTAACCGCCCGATGACGTGCATTATAGAGACAGCGCGCCTCCCATGCAAGGGTTGATCGGAATTAAGTAAATGTCGGCCCGGTGCAGGCCCGGCGCAGGTCCGGACCTGGCCGCCCTCCCCGCGGCGATGCCGATATCCATTACACTGCCGGCTTGTCGAATTCTCACGTCTCAACCATGTCATCCCAGCAAGCCCACCACCAGGCGCCCAGTTCCGAACACCTGCATGCCCACCTCGACGGCGACGCCCGCCACGGCCACACCATCGAAGCGCGCAGCCACAAGGCCCTGGGCATCGCGCTGGTCCTGACCCTGCTGTTCGCGCTGGTCGAGGTGGTGACCGGCTTCGTCTCGAATTCCCTGGCCCTGATTTCCGACGCCGGCCACATGGTGACCGACGCCGCCGCCCTCGGCCTGGCCCTGCTGGCCCAACTGATCGCCAAGCGCCCGCCCTCGAGCCGCCATTCCTTCGGCTTCGTGCGCGCCGAGGCGCTGGCCGCCTTCGTCAACTGCCTGGCGATGCTGGCGCTCGTCGCATGGATCGTCTACGAGGCGGTGCAGCGCCTGACCCACCCGGAACCGGTGCAGGGCGGCGTGGTGCTGGTGGTCGCGGCCCTGGGCGCGGCCATCAACATCGTGGTCGCCTGGGTGCTCTCGCGCGACACGGAAAGCATCAATACCCGCGCCGCCCTGGTCAACGTGCTGGGCGACCTGCTCGGCTCGGTGGCCGCGATCGCCGCCGGCGCCATCATCTATTTCACGGGCTGGGTACGCATCGACCCTATCCTGTCGATCTTCGTTTCGCTGCTGATCCTGAAGTCGACGCTGGGCATCCTGCGCGAGTCCTACCACTTCCTGATGGAAGGCGTGCCGCACGGAATCGACTACCTGCAGGTGGGCGCCGACCTGGCCGAGGTCGAGGGCGTGCTGTCGGTGCACGACCTGCACGTCTGGGACATGTCGCCCGGCCACCCGGCCCTGATCGGCCACCTGGAGATCAAGGACCTGGCCGAATGGCCCGTGGTGCTGCGCCGGGTGAAAGCCATGCTGCTGGACAAGCACGGCATCGACCACGTGACCCTGCAGCCCGAGGCGCTCGACGGCAAGTCCCTGTAACGCTGTAAGCGTCTTCTTACCCGGGCTGGGCTCGCGCGCCGATAGGAGCCGCCAGCCCGCTTCCAGATAATCAGGGCATGGACCATATTCCCGACCATCTCAGTGCACACGTTTTCGACACCCTGATCATCGGCGGCGGCCCCGGCGGGCTGACCGCGGCCATCTACCTGCGCCGCTTCACCCGCAACATCGTGGTGATCGACAAGGGCAACAGCCGCCTCTGCCTGATTCCCGTCTCGCACAACTATCCCGGCTTTCCCGAAGGCGTGCCGGGCTCGCAGCTCCTGGTCAATCTCACCGAACAGCTGGGGCGCTACGGCGGCGAAGTGCGCCATGGCGAAATCACCGGGCTGCGCCTGGAGGACGGCACTTTCGTGGCCGACTACCTCGACGACGCCGGCGAGACCCGCCCCGTGCGCGCGCTGACCGTGCTGCTGGCCACCGGCGTGGCCGATTGCGGGCTGCCGATCGAGAACTGGCGCGAGGCGGTGGCCGCCGGCGCCGTGCGCCTGTGCCCCGTGTGCGACGGCTACGACGTGATGGACAAGCGCATCGCCGTCGTCACCTCGGAGACAAATCCGGTCGGCCATGCCCTCTTCATGCGCTCCTTCAGCGCCGACGTCACCCTGTTCGACCGCGGCAAGGAATCGATGCTGAGCGACGAGGAGCGGCGCCAGATCGAAGTGGCCGGGGTGCGCTACATCGAGTCGCCCCTGCTCGGCGTGTCCATGAGCCGGGACATGAAGCCCATCCTCAACACCGCCGACGGCGAAAGCCGCGAGTTCGACGTGTTCTACCCGATGCTGGGCGAGTCGGCGCGCTCGAAACTGGCGGCCGACCTCGGCGCGCATACCGGCGACTGCGACAAGCTGGTCGTCGACGACCACCAGCGCACGAACGTGCCCGGCCTGTATGCGATCGGCGACGTGGTGCTGGGCCTGAACCAGATCGCAGTGGCGGCCGGCCAGGCGGCGATCGCGGCCACCAGCATCCACAATGCCCTGCCCTGGGCCTTGCGCCCGCCCGTCGAAGCGGCGCGGCCTGCGCTGCCGCGGGTCGCCGCGCTGGGCCACGCGCTCTGACAGTGGCTTGCGCCGGCCTCCATCCCGCACCCGCCGCGTCCTGCTCTCGAGGAATCAGACCCGCGCGGCCAGGCCCTGCAACAGCCGCTCGAAGCCGGCCGCCGGCAAGGGCCGGCTAAACAGGTAACCCTGGATCTCGTCGCAGCCGCGCGCGCGCAGGAATTCGCGTTGCGGCGCGGTCTCCACGCCTTCCGCGATCACCCGCATGCCGAGGTCGTGCGACAGCGAGACGATGGCCGCGACCATGGCCGCGCTGCCGGCATCGGTCTCGATGTCGCGTACGAAGGAACGGTCGATCTTCAGCACGTCGATCGGGAAGCGCTGCAGGTAGGCCAGGCTCGAGTAGCCCGTGCCGAAGTCGTCGATCGCCAGCTGCACGCCCATGGCCTTCAGGTCGCGCATGGCCGCGATCGCCAGCTCCACGTCGTCCATCACCAGGCTCTCGGTCAGTTCGAGCTCCAGGCAGGATGGGGGCAGCCCGGTCTCGCGCAGGGTTTCGCGCACCAGCTCCGCCAGCCCCGGCTCCCTGAACTGGCGCGAAGACAGGTTGACGGCCACCCGCAGCGGCCCGTGCCCGGCGCCTTGCCAGTGCGCCGCCTGCAGGCAGGCGCAGCGCAACGCCCAGGCGCCGATCGGCACGATCAGGCCGGTGTCCTCGGCCAGCGTGATGAAGCGGTCCGGCCCCAGCATGCCCAGCCGGGGATGGCGCCAGCGGATCAGCGCCTCCATGCCGACCACGCGGTCCGACGCCAGCACCAGCTGCGGCTGGTAATGCAGCTCGAGCTGGCCGGCGCCGAGCGCGTCGCGCAGCGCCTCGGCCAGCGCCAGGCGGTCCAGCGCCCGCTCGTTCATGCCCGGCAGATAGAAGCGCAAGGTATTGCGCCCCGCCTCCTTGGCGCCGTACATCGCGATCTCGGCGTGCTTGACCAGGGTCTCGGCGTCCTCGCCGTCGGCCGGAAAGCTGGCGATGCCGGCGCTGCAGCCGACGTGGATGCGCTGGCCCTCGTCCTCGAAAGGCTGGCCGACCGCATGCAGGACGTCGCCGACCGTCGCCGCCGCCTGGTCGGCGCCGGCGCGGTCGACCAGCAGCAGAACGAACTCGTCGCCGCCGGTGCGCGCCACGGTGTCGGCCGGCCCCACGGCCGTGCAGATGCGCTGGCCGGCCTGCTTCAGGAGACGGTCGCCCGCGGGGTGTCCCAGGCTGTCGTTGACGTACTTGAACTGGTCGAGGTCGAGCGCGACCACCCACAGCGCCTGCCCGTGCTGGCGCGCGTAGGCGATCGCGCGCTCGATGCGGTCGCCGAGCAGGACACGGTTGGGCAGCCCGGTCAGGGCGTCGTAGCGCGCCCGGTGTTCGAGCTGGGCCTCGTATTCCTTGGTGGTGGTGACGTCGTATTCGGTGATGACGAAATGCTCGACCTTGCCGCCCTCGCCCAGCACCGGCGCCACATAGACCTCGGCGAAGAACTCGCTGCCGTCCTTGCGCCGCAGGCGCAGCAGCGCATGCCCTTCGCGCTCCTGGCGCATGCTGTTCTGCAGCTCGTACACGGCCGCCTGCTCCGGCAGGGCGTCGATCAGGTCCTCGAGGGGCTTGCCGACCAACTCGCGCGCGGCGTAGCCGCGCATGCGCTCGAAGGCCGGGTTGACGTACTCGATCGGGTAGTCGTCGCGCGTCGCGCCGACCAGGACCACGGCGTTCGCGCTCGACTCGATGGCGCGGAAGTACAGGCGCATGGTCTCCGAGGTGCGCCGCAGGTCGGCGGTGCGCAGGTCGACCAGCTGCTCGACCTGGCGCCTGCGGCGCACGCTGGCCTGCACGTAGCTTGTGAGGGCCAGCGTGAACGCCAGGCTGAGCACGAGCAGCGCGATCGAGCCGGCATGCAGCGAGGCGGGTTCGCCCGAGCGCGCGTGCAGCTCCCAGGGCTGGCCATAGACGTCGAAACGCCGCTTGCGCTCGACCATGTGGGCGCCGGCCAGGGCGCCCCACCAGCGCGGCTCGTCCGGGAAGGCGCTGCCGTAGCGCGCCACCTCCAGCATTCCCGACTTGCCGTCGGCCTTGCCGAGCAGGGCCAGCTCGATGCCCCCGTGCCTGAGCAGGCTGGCGCGCAGCAGGTTCTGCTCGACCAGGTCGGCGACGTTGACCACCACTTCGGTGACGCCCTCGGGCCTGCCGCCTGGCGCGCCGGCGCTGCGCAGCGGCAGTGCAATCACGATGCCGCGGCCGCCGCGCGGCTCGATCAGGGGAATCACGCCGCTGGCGGTCCAGGAGCCGCTCGCCAGCGCGCGCTCGACGAACGCGCGGTGCGGCGGGAAGGCCCAGATGTCGTAGCCATGGGCGACGTAGTCGACCGGCACCGGAATGATCTTGTCGAGCGCCAGATACAGGGGCGCACACCAGCGCGCACGAAACCGTCGTCGCGGCGCTCGCGGATCTCGAAACCCGGCCAGTCGCGGCGGCGCTGCGCCTCGTAGGCGGCGCGCTCTTCCCCGCGCACGAAGCGAAATACGGTCAGCGCCTGGATGTAGGGATGGGCGCCGGCCAGCGGCGCGGCAAAATCAGCAAACTGCGCGTCGCTCACGCCGCTCGTCGAACCGAGCAGCAGGTTGGTCGCGCGCATCGCTTCGGCGGCGCCGTCGAAACTGCGCGCCACGGCCGCCGCCCGGGCCTCGACGCGGCGATCGACCTCGGCATCGTTGCGGGCGTGCTCGGACGCCTGGAGGAAATAGAACAGCAGCCAACTGACAGCCACGCCGCACAAAAGCGTGGCGAGCGTTGCCGGGTGCAACGCACGCACTCGATGCTCGCGGGAAGTCGACAACGTGGCCATGGGGCCAGTCTAGCAGAAGGCCCCATGGACAGACCGCCCATTGCGTCGTGAGCACTGCCGTGCCCGACATTTGCCTGCGCAGACAGGTGCCGCCGGGGCCGCCGGGACGCGGGAGCGTTTCAGCCGCCCCGCCCAGGCGCCCACGGGAACCGCCGGCGGCGGTCCTAGCGCCGCGGGACGGCGCCCGACGCCAGCGCGATACGCCGCTCGATGCGCGCGGCCGCCGCGCTGTCGCCCGCGGCCCGGGCGCGCTGCAGCGACACGCCCAGCCACATCAGCAGCGGACGGCGCCAGCCCTGGCCGGATGCCGTGTCGGTGGCGGCCTCGATATCGCCCGGCGTGATGCGGCCGGCCTTGAGCAGGGCGCCGGCCGCGACCAGCTTCGCCAGCGGATCGGCCAGGCCGGCCAGGGTCCCGGTGGTCACCACCGGCCGATGCTGTTCGGGCAGCGCCGCGAGGTCCAGGCCTTCCCAGCGCCCGGCCAGGTAGGCGGCATAGGCCCGCTGCCGCGCCGTCGCGTCCGGCGCCAGCGCGGCAAAGCCGGGGCAGTCGTCGAATTCGAGGCTGGCCGCCAGCGTCGCGCAGCGCACCAGCTCGACCTGGGCCACCAGGTCGGCGCGGCCGGTGCTGGCGGTCTCGCGCCGCGCCCGTGCGAATTCGACGTTGGCGGCGGCGGTGTTCCCGCGCAAATAGTCGTCGGTGAAACCATCGAGGGCATCCTTGGCATCGGCCTGCCAGACTGGCGGCGCCGGCTGGCTGGCGCAGGCGGCCAGCAGCAATGCGCAAACGATCGCGGGCAGCTTCATGGCAGCTTGATCTCCTGGTTGGCGCGGCCGAAGGGCCACTTGCGGTTGACTTCGTCCACCAGGCGGTTCACCTTGCGCAGGCTGGCGTCGACCTCGCCGCGCAGGGCGCCCAGGTCGTCGGTCGCCACGCGCGCGTTCGCGCCCACGGCCTGGGCCTCGACCAGCACGGCGTCGACTTTCTTCAGGGTGGCGCGCGCGTCCTGGAGCACGCCCTGCAGCTCGACCACGGCCGCCTGGGCATCCTCGACCATGCCCTTCCTGCCGTACAGGCGCTGGTCGGTCTTGGCCAGCAGCGCGTCGACGCGCTGCAGCGTCTGGACGAACTTCGCCGCCTCGTCGTCGCCCAGGGCGCCGCCGAGCAGGCCGTACTTGCCCGACAGGCGGCCGGTCACGGTCTGGATGTTCTCCAGGCTGCCGCTGATGGACGAGCCTTCTGCCGTCATGTTTTCCAGGTTGTTCAGGAGCGAGCGCGCGGTCGCGACCAGGCCCGGGATCTCGGCCGTGACGTCGCCGCGCAGCACCGGGCGCACCGCGCCGTCCGGCAGCGGCGGATCGTCCAGCAGGCCGGTGAAGGCGCGGATGCGGGTCTCGCCCACCACGCTGCGCTCGAGGGTGAAGACGCTGGAGGTGCGCAGCCACTTGGCGTCTTCCTTCGACACGTCGATCACGATGTTGACCTTGCCGTCCTTGGCCAGGTCGACCAGGCGCACGCGCCCGATCGGAAAGCCGGCGAAGCTCATGTCCATGCCGGGAATGACGCCCTCGGAGTTGTCGGTCTCGAGAATCAGCTTCTGGGTCGGCTCGAACACGCCGCGCGCATACATCACGTACAGGATGAAGGCGACGATCAGGGCCGCGACGACGACCAGCAGGATCATCGCCTTTCTTTCCACGTGGGCCGGTTCGTCGGGAGTGTTGTCGATCATGGTGGAGGATGGTCAGTAGGGTCGAATGCGGAGGTCAGATGTACTTGATGGCGAGCGAGGCGCCCTCGATCAGCAGCAGCACGAACAGCAGGCGCAGCGCGCCCGGCTGCACGCTCGAGGCCAGGCGGCGCGGGTAGCGCTGCAGCTCCAGGATGGCGGCGGTCGGGATCACCGCGACCGCCAGGCCGAACAGCACGGTTTTCAGCACGAAGCCGGTGGTGACGATGGGGTCGAACACGCGCCCGACGGTGCGGGTGTAGTCCGGCAGGCCCCAGGGCGACAGGCCGTAGACGTTCAGGTAGGCCAGCACCAGCACGATGGTCGAGCTGACCATCGCCAGGCTCAATACCGAGAAGGCGTTGGCGAACAGTTGCGGCACCAGGTCGCGGCGCAGGCGGCGCAGCGCTTCGGCATTGATCTCGGCGGTGGGCAGGCCGGCGCGCGCCAGGCCCAGGGCCGTGGCGTCGAAGGCCATGCCGGCGCGCAGCGCCGCGAACAGCGCCGCCGACAGCGGAATCAGTTCCAGCACCAGCACCCGCACCACCATCTCCAGCGCGTAGCGCGACAGGCCGTAGCTCAGCGCCGTGACCAGCACGATGCGGATGATGACCAGGCTGATCAGGGCCGAGAGCAGCGTGAACCAGGGCAGCACCTTCCAGGTGCCGGCATGGATGTAGCTGGCCGTGGCGTGGCGGGTGGCGCGGCTGTAGGTCGAGGGCGTCAGCGCCGTGACCAGGGCGATGGCGCCGAGATGGAACATGTACCACCAGCTGCGCAGGTAGCGGCCCAGGGCCAGGCCCCAGAGGCTGGGGCGGGTGCTCAGGTGGAGGGTGCGGCGCATCGTCATATGATACGGGTTTGATGGGCTGGTGCGGCGGTTTGTATCATGTCGACCTCGGGCGCGATGCCGCGACCGGCGTTGGTGGCCGCGCCGGTTTGCGCCGCAGTCGGCTGCTCGAATGTTCGCGTGGGCACGGGGTGCCCACCCTACGAACGGCGCGCTTCGAGCACGCCGGCCACCTCGGCGATCGCCGACAGCGCCTTCTGCAACTGGCCGGTCGAGCCGATTTCGGCGGTGAAGACCATGCGCGCCTGGCCTTTCGCGCTCTGCGTGTTCACGCCGGTCACGTTGATCTTCTCGCGCGAGAACACTTCCGAGATGTCGCGCAACAGGCCCTGGCGGTCGCCGGCGAGGATGAAGATGTCGACCGGGTAGACGGTGTCGCTGCCGGCGCTGCCCCATTCGGTCTGGATCACGCGCTCGGGCGCCTTGGCGCGCATCTCGGCGAAGTTCTTGCAGGTGAGGCGGTGGATCGAGACGCCCTTGCCGCGCGTGACGAAGCCGACGATCGGGTCCGGCGGCGCCGGCTTGCAGCACTTGGCCAGCATCGTCATCAGGCCTTCGGTGCCGACCACCAGCACGCCCGACTTCGCGCCCTGCTCCACGCTCGAGGCGCGGCTCTTGTTGACCACGGCCGCGTCCTCGAGCGGCGGGGCCTCCACGGTTTCGTGCAGCGCCGCCTCGACGTGGCGCAGGCTGAATTTTTCCTTGCCGACCGCGATGAACAGTTCGTCGACCTTGGCGAAGCCGAGCTTGTGCGCCAGCGCCTCCAGGTTGACCGCGGTCTTGCCTTCGCGCTGCAGCGACTTCTCGACCAGCGCCCGCCCCTGCGCCAGGGTCTCGGCCAGGTCCAGGGCGTGGAACCAGGCGCGGATCTTCGAGCGCGTGCGGCTGCTGACCGCATAGCCCGGGCTGAGCCAGTCGCGCGAGGGTCCGGCGCTGCCGGCCGGGCCCTTGGCCGTGATGATCTCGCAGGTCTGGCCGTTCTTCAGGGGCGTATTCAGCGGCACCATGACGCCGTCGATCCTGGCGCCGCGGCAGCGGTGGCCCACCTCGCTGTGCAGGTGGTAGGCGAAGTCGATCGGCGTCGCGCCCACCGGCAGTTCCAGCACCCGCGCCTGCGGCGTGAGCACGAAAATGCGGTCGTCGAGCGTGGTCGCCTTCAGCTTCTCGACCCACTCCTTCTGCACGTCCTCGCCGGCCACGGCGTCGGCGACGTCGCTCTTCCAGGCCAGGAGCTGGCGCAGCCAGGCGATCTTCTCGTCGTACTTCTCGCCCTTGAAGGTCGAGCCGCCGGTTTCCTTGTAGCGCCAGTGGGCGGCGATCCCGTACTCGGCGAAGTTGTGCATTTCCTGGGTGCGGATCTGCACTTCCAGGGGCCGTCCATCCTCGGCCGTGACCACCGTGTGCAGCGACTGGTAGCCGTTCGGCTTCGGCCGCGAGATGTAGTCGTCGAATTCCTTCGGGATCGGGGTCCAGATGTTGTGCACCAGGCCGAGCACCGTGTAGCAGGTCTTGATGTCGGGGACGATCACGCGGAAGGCCCGCACGTCGTAGAGCTCGGAGAAATCGAGGTCCTTGCCGCGCATCTTGCTCCAGATGCTGTAGATGTGCTTCGGCCGGCCGCTGACGTCGGCCTTGATGCCGGCTGCCGCCAGTTCCGCCTGCAGGCGGTCGATCGCGGACTGCACGAAGCCTTCGCGCGCCATGCGCTTCTCTTCGAGCATCTTGGCGATGCGCTTGTAGGTCTCCGGCTGCAGGAAGCGGAAGGACAGGTCTTCCAGCTCCCACTTCAGCTGCCAGATGCCCAGGCGGTTGGCCAGCGGCGCATACAGGTCCATCACCTCGCGCCCGTAGTCGCGGGTGACGTCGTCGAAGCGCTTCTGCTCGGCGAAGTAACGCAGCATCGTCACGCAGGAGGCCAGGCGCACCAGCACCACGCGCATGTCGGACGCCATCGCCAGCAGCATCTTGCGCAGGGTCTCGATGTGGGCGGCGGCCTGCTGGGCCGCGTTCTTGCCGCGCCCGACCGCCTGCTGGCCGACCGTCAGGTCGCGCAGGCGGATCAGCTGCTGCACGCCGCGCACCTGGGTCGCCACCTCCGCGCCGAACAGCTGTTCGAGCGTCTCGACCAGCTCGGGCTCGAACATGGCCAGCTCGAACAGCAGGCCGGCGATGCGCGTCTCGACGTCGCTGCGCAGGTAGGCCAGGGTGCCGGCCACCCCGAGCGAAAACTCGAAGGCGTTCTGACCCGAGACGATCACGCGCTCGCCATAGGCGGCCGCGGCATAATCCAATGCGTGCTGCACGCGCGCGCACTCCTCGGGACTGAGGCCCTGGATCAGCTGGGTGGTGGCGTCGCCGAGCGCGGCGGTGGATACCATTGCTTAGCGCAGCGCCGCGGTGACGACGATCTCCACCAGGCAGGCCGGGTTGGCAAGCTTCGATTCGACGGTGGCGCGCGGCGGCGTGTGGCCCTGCGCCACCCACTCGTCGTAGACCGCGTTCATGCCGGCGAAGTGGGCCATGTCGGAGATGAAGATCTGGCACATCAGGATGCAGGTCTTGTCGCTGCCGGCCTCCATCAGCAGGCGGTCGACGTGGCCCAGCACCTCGCGCGTCTGGCCCTCGATGCCCTGGGTGGTGTCCTCGGCGATCTGGCCGGCCAGGTAGATGGTGCCGTTGTGGATGGCGGTTTCGGAGAGGCGCTTGCCTACGTGCAGTCGTTTGATTTCCATGGTCTCTTTCTAAAACGGTGGGCTGGTCAGCCCAGTAAAAATTCGCGTGCGACGGCAATCTGGTCCGCATGCACGAAGGTCGGCGCATGGCCCACGCCGGCGATCTCGACGAGCTTCGGACGCGGGCCGCGCCGCGTCATCTCCAGCGCGGTCTCGCGCGAGAGCAGGTCCGACAGCTCGCCGCGCACCAGCAGCGTCGGGCAGCGTATCGCGTCGAAGGCGCGCCACAGCGCCGCCTGGTCCAGCTCCGCCCGCTCGGCGGTGACGGCCTTGAAGGGCTCGGCCAGGGCCAGGTCGTAGTGGCGCACCCATTCGCCGGTCGGCGCCTGGCGCAGCACGTCGCCGGCCAGCTTGTTCCACTCTTCGTCCGAATGCGGCCCGAAGGAGCTCGATACGTCCTTCACGAAGCGCGCCCCGCTCTCGAAGTCGGGGAAGCGCAGGTCCTGGCCGATGTAGTCGGCGATGCGGCGCATCGCGCCCTGGTCCAGTACCGGCCCGATATCGTTGAGCACGAGCGTGGCGACCGGCGTGTCCGGCATCGCGGCCAGCACCATGCCGATCAGTCCGCCCATCGAGGTGCCGAACCAGTCGACCTTGCCCGCCTCATCGTTCGCCGTCACGCGGGCGATCAGGGTCACCATGTCGGCGACATACTGCGGCACGGCGTACAGGCGCGCATCAACCAGGCGATCCGAGCGGCCGCGGCCGGCCACGTCGGGGCAGACCACGCGGTAGTCGTCGCACAAGGCGCGCGCCAGGTCGTCGAAATCGTCGCCGACGCGGGTCACCCCGTGCACGCAGACGAGCACGCGCGGATTCGCGGGATCGCCCCACTCCTTGTAGGCGATGCGGTGTAGTCCGGCCGGCGAGCTGCACTGCACGCTCTTCAATCTCGCTTCGCTCCGTCCCTGCCCCGCTGCGCTCATCCCCTGCTCCATCCTGACAATATTGGCCGCCGTGCAACCGCAGGCGACATTTTAGCCGCCAGTACGATTAGAATTCTACCAATTCTGAGGAAGTACCCCCGATCACCATACTTATAGAGGGCACAATGAAATCCAGCATGTTAAGCGGTAAAACGGCGCTCGTCACCGGCTCCACCTCGGGCATCGGCCTGGGAATCGCGCGTGCGCTGGCCGAACAGGGAGCGAACATCGTCTTCAACGGCTTCGGCGACGCCCAGCAGATCGAGAAGCTCTACACCGACGTCGGCCAGGAGTTCGGAGTGCAGACGGCTTACCACAACGCCGACATGTCCAGGCCCGAGCAGATCGAGGCGATGATGCGTTTCGCGGCCGACAAGTTCGGCGGCGTCGACATCCTGGTCAACAACGCCGGCATCCAGCATGTGGCCAGCGTGGACGAATTCCCGGTCGAGAAATGGGACGCGATCATCGCGATCAACCTCACCTCGGCCTTCCACACCACCCGCCTGGCCCTGCCCGGCATGAAGCAGAAGGGTTGGGGCCGCATCATCAACCTGGCCTCGGTGCACGGCCTGGTGGGCTCGGCGCAGAAGTCGGCCTATGTCGCGGCCAAGCACGGCCTGGTCGGCTTCACCAAGGTCACCGCGCTGGAAACCGCGCAGACCGGCGTCACCTGCAATGCGATCTGCCCGGGCTGGGTCCTGACCCCGCTGGTGCAGAAGCAGGTCGACGACCGCGCCGCGCGCGAAGGCCTGTCGAACGACGCCGCGCGCCGCGCGCTGCTGGCCGAAAAACAGCCCTCGGGCGAGTTCGTCACGCCCGACGAACTGGGCGCGCTGGCGGTGTTCTTCTGCTCGCCCGCCGGCGCCCAGGTGCGGGGCGTGGCGTGGAACATGGATGGGGGCTGGGCGGCGCAGTAAGGCCTCCGCTTGCCGGCACGCGCCGCCGGCTACGCGCCTATTCGCTTCTGATCAGGCGTTCAGACCGCGTGGGCTCGAGAGCCCACCCTACGAACATCCCGGCAAGTTGTAGGGTGAGTTCTTGAACCCACGCGGGATCACCGTTTGCCGACACGCGCCGCGGCTAGGCTCATATTCGCTTCTGTTCAACCGGCCAGACCGCGTGGACACAGGTGTCCACCCTACGAACAACCTGTGCGACAATCCCGCCCCTCCGATTTCGACAGGCAGGCTCTGCATGCAGCACTTTGAACGGCGGCGCGACCGCTTCGACCTCTTCGACCGCATGGACAGCCCGGCGGTCAACCTCAGCTTCACGATGGACCTGCCGGACTTCCGCCCCTGGTGCAAGGCGCAAGGCCTGGGGCCCTTCCACGTGCTGCTCTGCGCCGTGCTGCGCGCGGTGCTGAAGATCCCGAACTTCCGCTACCGCGTCTTCGAAGGCGAGGTGATCGAGATCGAGCGCCTGATGCCCTCGTTTACCGTCACCAACCAGCACCACGACCTGAATTTCGCCCTGTTCGACTGGTCCGACGACCTGCGCGAATTCGTCGCGCGCAGCGTGGCCGCACGGGATGAAGCCAGCGCCATGCAGGCGCTGAACAACAAGTACGCCGCCCTGTCGCCGCGCCAGGTGAAGGACCAGGTCTTCATCACCTGCATCCCCTGGCTCGACTTCACCTCCATCCAGCACCCGGCCGCCACCCTGGGTGCGCCCGACATTCCCTCGCTGGCCTGGGGCCGCTTCAGGGAGGCGGCGGATGGCCGCCTGGCCCTGCCCTTCTCGGTCCAGGCCCACCACGGCTTCGTCGACGGCTACCATATCCACCAGCTGGCGCAGCAGATTGCGGCCGAGCTGGAAGGCTTCATGCGCTGAGCCGGACGCGCCGCCCCGTGCGGCGCGGATTTCGCTTGACTTGAAAATATGATGATCATAATATGAAAATCATCATATTCCAGCGAAGCCGCATCATGAACACCGAATCGAAGCAAACCCGGCGCGAACTGTCGCACCAGCGCATCCTCGACGCCGCCGCCCGCGCGGTGCGGCGCCACGGCTACGACGGCGTGGGCGTGGCCGAGGTGATGAAGGAAGCGGGCCTGACCCACGGCGGCTTCTACGCCCACTTCAAGTCGCGCGACGCCCTGCTGGCGGCTGCGGTCGAGCATGCGGGAACAAGCAGCAGCAAGACCCTGGGCAGGCGCATCGCCGCCAGCCTCGAAGCCGGCGCCAGCCCCCTGCGCGCCGTGGTCGAAGCCTACCTGTCGCCCGAACACCTGGCCGCGCAGGACATGGGCTGTCCGGTCGCCGCCCTCGGCTCGGAAATGGTGCGCCAGCAGGAAGACGTGCGCGCAGCCTCGCGCCGCCGCGTGCTCGGCCTGATCGAGACGGTGCGGCAGGCCCTGCCCGCGGGCGCGGACCCGCAACAGGCCGCCGTCATCGCCAGCAGCCTCGTGGGCACCGTGCAACTGGCCCGGGTGCTGGGCGACGGCGCCGGCGAACTGCTGCAGGCGGCGCGCACATCCATCCTCGAGCAGTACGACCGCCCTCCCACCTGAATCATTACCCTGAGGCTGCCTTGCGCAGCCTTTTTGCCGAAGCAAAATATGACGGACATCATATCCTAGTGAACCGCAGTCCAACCAGCCTGAAAGGAAACAATCATGAAGCTCCAGAATGCCACCGTCCTGGTGACGGGCGCCAACCGCGGCCTCGGCCTTGCCTTTGCCCGTCATGCCCTGGCCCAGGGCGCACGCAAGGTCTACGCCGCCGCGCGCGACCCCGGCGCGGTCACCCTGCCGGGCGTGGTCCCGATCGCACTCGACGTCGACAATCCCTCGCAGGTCGCCGCGGCCGCCGCCGATTGCGGCGACGTGAGCCTGGTCGTCAACAACGCCGGCATCGCCACCACCGGCGGCCTGCTGGCCGCGGACAGCATCGAGGCCACCCGCCGCATGCTGGAGACGAACGTGTTCGGCATGCTGCGCGTGAGCCAGGCCTTTGCACCGGTACTGGCGCGCAACGGCGGCGGCGCCCTGCTCAACGTGCTGTCGGTGTCGAGCTGGCTGAGCGCCCCCATCCTCGCGGGCTATGCCGTCTCGAAGGCGGCGGCCTGGAGCCTGACCAATGGCCTGCGCAACGAGCTGCGCGCACAGGGCACGCAAGTGCTCGGCCTGCACGTGGGCTTCATCGATACCGACCTGACCCGGGGCTTCGACGCGCCCAAGCTTTCCCCGGACTTCGTGGTCGCGCGCGCCTACCAGGCGCTGGAGGCGGGAGACAGCGAGGTCGCGATCGACGAGTGGACCCAGGAGATCAAGCGCGGCCTGTCGAGCGAACCCGGCATCTACATCGATCACACCCGCTGAGCGGAGCCTTCCATGCGCACACCGACCATCGCCCCCGTCCCTGCCCCCGCAGCCACGGCGGCCCAGCGTTCGCCCTGGCCGACCTTCTGGATCGCCAGCATCGCGGTCTTCCTGGTGTCCCTCGACAGCACGGTGCTGTTCGCCGCCTTCGGCGCCCTGCAGCGGGCCTTCCCGGCCGCGACGGCCGCCGACCTGTCCTGGGTCCTGAACGCCTACACCGTGGTGTACGCGACCATGCTGGTTCCGGCCGGCGGCCTGGCCGATGCCCACGGCAGGAAGCGCGTCTTCCTGGCCGGCGTCGCGCTGTTCCTGGCCGCCTCGGCCGCCTGCGGCATGGCCGACAGCGTCGGCCTGCTGGTGGCCGCGCGCGTCGCCCAGGCCTTCGGCGCGGCGCTGCTCACGCCGGCCTCGCTGTCGATCGTCCTCGACGCCTTCCCGAAAGAGAAGCGCGCGGTCGCGGTCAGCCTCTGGGGCGCGGTCGGCGGCCTGGCGGCAGCGGTCGGCCCCAGCCTGGGCAGCCTGGTGGTCGAGCGCTTCGGCTGGCCCTGGGCCTTCTACCTGAATTTGCCGCTGGGCGCCCTCTCGCTGTGGTTCGGCGCCGCGCGCCTGCGCGACGTCCGCGCGGCGGCCCGCAGCGCGCGCGTGGATGTCGTCGGCATGCTGCTCCTGATCCTGGCGGTGGGCGCGATGGCGATGGCGATCACGCAATCCGATTCGCCGCAATGGACGCGCACCGAACTGGCCGTGCTGGCCGCGACCGGCTTCGTCGCGCTGGCCGCCTTCGTCATCTGGGCGCGCACCGCGCAGGCGCCCCTGGTCGACCTGGCCCTGTTCGCCAACCGCAGCTACAGCCTGGTGAACCTGGCCACGCTCAGCTTCGGCATGGCCTTCGCCATCATGTTCTTCTCCTATTTCGCCTACCTGACCGGGGTCTGGGGCTACAGCCTGGCGGCGGCCGGCCTGGCCGTCACGCCGGGGCCGCTGACGGTGGTGCCGACCGCGATCCTGGCCGGACGCGTCGCCGGCCGCTACGGACACCGCCGGGTGCTGGTGACGGGCGCGCTGGTCTACGCCCTGAGCGGGCTATGGCTGCTGCTGGTCCCGGGCGCCGAGCCGGCCTACGCCAGCCAGTGGCTGCCGGGACTGCTGCTCAGCGGCGCCGGCGTCGGCATGGTGCTGCCCTCGCTGTCGGGCGCGGCGGTGGCCCAGCTGCCTCCGGGCCAGTATGCGGTCGGCAGCGCGGTGAACCAGGCGATCCGCCAGTTGGGTACGGTGCTGGGGGTGGCGGTCACGGTGCTGTTCGTCGGCCACGCGGGCCTGGCGCGGGCCGACTTCCTGCCGCTCTACGGCCTGCACGTGAGCCTGGCGCTGCTCACGGGCGCCCTGTGCCTGGGCGTGCACACCCGTGGCACGCGCTCGGCCTGATCAGGAAGCGCCCGCCGCCAGGCGCAGCACGGCGACCTGGCCGACGATGGCCACGCCGTTTTCCAGGCGCAGCGGCGCCGCCTCGAGCAGCGCCACCTCGAAGCCCTGGGCCCGGGCCAGCGCGCGCAGGTAGCCCGGCGCATGGGCGTAGCGGTTCGAGGCCTGGAGGACGAAGCCTTCCCCGTCGCAGGTCTCGGTCGAGAAGCAGAATGTCCCGCCCGGGCGCAGCGCGCGCTTGACCTGCGCGAACACCTCGGCCAGGTCGCCGAAATAGACGAAGACGTCGGCGGCGACGACGAGGTCGAACGCCGCGCTCTCCCTCGCCAGGAAGGCCGTGATGTCGGCGCAGGCCAGGCGGTCGTAGAGCCCGGCCGCGCGCGCCTTGTCCAGCATGCGTTCGGACAGGTCGACACCGGCCAGGCTGCGCGCCCGCGGCCGCAGCCTGGGCGCGCACAGGCCGGTGCCGCAGCCCAGGTCGAGCACGTCGCCATCGGGCGGCGCGCCGGCGCGCTCCAGCGCCGAATGGATCGCCTCCGGCGTGCGGTAGTCCAGCACCTCGGTCAGGTGCTGGTCGAAGTGGCCGGCGTACTGGTCGAACAAGGCCTTCACGTAATCCCGGGGCGCGCGCTCCGGGGTCTCGCCCACGCCGAGGGCGGCCAGGGCGAAGCCGATGCGGGCGGTGTCGCCGCCCTGCTCCGCGAGCATGCGCAGCACGGCCTGGTACTCGGCAATCGCCTCGTCGCGCCGGCCGAGCGCGACCAGGGTGGCGGCGCGCTGCTCGCGGGTGGCCGCATGGTGCGGACGCAGCGCCAGCGCCCGGTCGTGGCCGCGCAGCGCCTCGTCGAAACGGCCAAGGCGGTGCAGCGTCAGGGCGCGCCCGGCCTGGGCCTCGGCCATGCGCTCGTCGATCGCCAGCGCATGCTCGTAGCTGGCCAGCGCATCGCGCAGGCGGCGCAGCAGGTAGAGGGCGTTGGCGCGCACGCACAGGGCCTGGGCATGGCGCGGCTGGTCGGCCAGCGCGCGCCCGGCGCTGTCCAGCGCCGCCTCGGGCTCGCCCAGGTCGAGCAGCGCCGCCGCGCGGTTGCAGGCCGCTTCCGGATAGCGCGGCTGCAGCGCCAGCGCGCGGTCGTAGCTGTCCACCGCCTCGCGCGCGCGTCCGAGCTTGCGCAGCGCGTTGCCACGGTTGGCGAAGGCCATGGCGTAGCGGGGATGCAGGCGCAGGGCCTCGTCGTAGCTGGCCAAGGCGTCCTCGCCGCGGCCCAGGTCCTGCAGCGCCGCGCCCAGGTTGCAGTGGGCGTTCGCCTGGTCCGGCTTGACCGCGATCGCCTGCCCGATCAGTTCCACCGCCTGCGCCGCATCGCCCTGCTGGCGCGCGATCACGCCCAGCAAATGCAGCGCGTCGAACTGGCCCGGCGCCAGCGCCAGCACCTGGCGGTACAGTTTCTCCGCTTCCTGCAGTCGTCCCTTCTGGTGCAGGGCGACCGCCTGCTGCAACAGCGGCGTCACCTCGGGCGCTCCTGCCTGCTTCCCCCCTGCCTGCGTCATTCCTGCCTTTCGATTCGTGATGGCGCTCGAGCCGCGCCCGGGCGCAAGGATACCGCATGCGCTGCTGCGCAGCGCCGCCGGACTCCATTATCATTGCATCTTCATAACTTTTTGGAAGCCGCCATGCCTCGCTGGACCAGGAAACTCGCGCTCGCCGCCCTCACCCTGCTCGCCGCCGCCCAGGCAGCTCACGCTGCCGAGCCAGGAACCATCCTCCTGACCGCCGACCGCGTCTGGACCGGCGAGGGCCAGGCGCGCGCCGGCTGGGCCGTGCTGGTCGAGAACGGCCGCATCAAGGAAGTCGGCCCGGCAGACAAGATCGGCGCGCCGCCCGGCGCCGAGCGCATCGCCCTGCCCGGCAAGACCCTGATCCCGGGCCTGATCGACCTGCACTCGCACGTGCTGCTCCACCCCTACAACGAGACCACCTGGGACGACCAGGTGATCAAGGAGCAGGTCGAGTACCGCACCCTGCTGGCCGGCAAGCATGCGAAGGACACCCTGCAGGCCGGCTTCACCACCCTGCGCGACCTCGGCACGGAAGGCGCCAACTATGCCGACGTCGGCATCAAGCGCGCCATCGCGCAGGGCGTGATCGAAGGCCCGCGCCTCCTGATCGCGACCAAGGCCATCGTCGCCAGCTTCAGCTATGGCCCGGCCGAGCGCAGCTACCGCCCGGACATGGAGATCCCCTACGGCGCCCAGGAGGCGACCGGCGTCGACGAGGTGACGAAGGCGGTGCGCGAGCAGGCCTCGCATGGCGCCGACTGGATCAAGTTCTACGCCGACTACCGCACCGGCGTGGACGGCACCAGCCGCCCCACCTTCACGCTCGAAGAAATGAAGGCGATGGTCGCGGCCGCCCACGTCAGCGGGCGCAAGGTGGCGGCCCACGCCAGCACCGACGAGGCGATCCGCATGGCCGTGCTGGCCGGCGCCGACACCATCGAGCACGGCTATGGCGCCAGCGAGGCGACCTTCCGCCTGATGAAGGAACGCGGCACGGCCTATATCCCGACGCTCACGGCGCCGGAGGCGATCGGCGAATACTTCCAGAAGCACGTGCGCGGCGGCGAGCCGACGCCCTCGATGAAGGAAGCGGCGCGCGCCTTCCAGCTGGCGCGCAGGCTGGGCGTCGTGATCGGCAACGGCAGCGACGTCGGCGTCTTCACCCACGGGACC
Source organism: Pseudomonadota bacterium (assembly GCA_040755875.1). Taxonomy (GTDB): domain Bacteria; phylum Pseudomonadota; class Gammaproteobacteria; order Burkholderiales; family Burkholderiaceae_D; genus Telluria. The sequence goes on from JBFLZJ010000007.1 coordinate 144,732, forward strand.
AATGCGCGCGAGCTGGAGTGGATGGTGCGCCTGGGGATGACGCCCACGGAGGCCCTGCGCGCCGCGACCTCGGTGGCGGCAGGCATCCTCGGCAAGGAGAAAGACCTGGGCCGCCTGGCGCCGGGCGCGCTGGCCGACGTGGTGGCCGTCGAGGGCGATCCGACGGCGGACATTGCCGCGCTGCGCAAGGTGGGGTTGGTGATGAAGGGCGGGAAGGTGTATCGCCGCTGATCCTACCTGACGAAACGATCGCCGGCCGCGATGGTTTGGTAGGGTGGACTCCCGAGTCCACGCTGTCTTTCGTGTCGATGCGCGCCCGTCCACTCGCAAGCATATCGACTTGCATACGCCGCACCGCGTGGACTCGGGAGTCCACCCTACAAACCCGGCACGCCCCTCCGTGGTGCCGCGATGCACCACCATCTGTCATTACGGAAATTGATATCAACCATCATCGTTGTAATCAACAAACGATATGACCGACATTCACGGACCTGCGGATATCCACAATATGCGCCGCCGTGAGATTTTGTGATGATGTCTTCACCATCAACCTCTCGTGAAGAGTTGTCATGAAAAAGCCATTCTATAAAATCCTGTATGTACAGGTGCTGTTCGCCATCGTGTTGGGCGTACTGCTCGGCGTGTTCTACCCCGAGCTCGGCACCAAGATGAAGCCTTTGGGAGACGGCTTCATCAAACTGATCAAGATGATCATCGCGCCGGTGATCTTCTGTACCGTCGTCGCCGGTATTGCCGGCATGCAGGACATGAAAAAGGTCGGCCGCGTCGGCGGCAAGGCCCTGCTCTACTTCGAAGTCGTGTCCACCTTCGCCCTGGTCATCGGCCTGGTCGTGGCCAACCTGGTCAAGCCGGGCGCCGGCTTCAATGTCGACGTCGCCCACCTCGACACCAAGGCCATCGCGCAGTACACGGAAAAGGCCTCGCACCAGAGCACGGTCGATTTCCTCATGAACATCATCCCGAACACCTTCGTCGATGCCTTCGCCAAGGGCGACATCCTGCAGGTGCTCCTGATCGCGATCCTGTTCGGCGTGGCCCTGTCGATGCTGGGTGAGCGCGGCCGTCCGATGACCCGCATCATCGAGGACTTCTCGCACGTCATCTTCGGCGTGGTGAACATCGTCATGAAGCTGGCCCCGATCGGCGCCTTCGGCGCGATGGCCTTCACCATCGGCAAATACGGCCTGGCCTCGCTGGTCCCGCTGGCCAAGCTGATGGGTTCGTTCTACCTGACCTGCGCGCTGTTCGTCTTCGTCGTCCTCGGCTTCATTGCCAAGATGACCGGCTTCTCGATCGTCAAGTTCATCTCCTACATCAAGGAAGAACTGCTGATCGTGCTGGGCACCAGCTCGTCGGAAAGCGCCCTGCCGGCCCTGATGCGCAAGCTGGAAAAGCTGGGCTGCTCGAAGTCGGTGGTAGGCCTGGTGGTTCCGACCGGTTACTCGTTCAACCTGGACGGCACCAACATCTACATGACCATGGCCGCCCTGTTCGTTGCCCAGGCAACCAACACCGAGCTGACCCTGACCCAGGAACTGACCATCCTCGCCGTGGCGATGCTGACCTCGAAGGGCGCATCGGGCATCACCGGCGCCGGCTTCATCACCCTGGCGGCCACCCTGGCCGTGGTCCCGACCATCCCGGTGGCCGGCATGGCGCTGATCCTCGGCATCGACCGCTTCATGAGCGAATGCCGCGCCCTGACCAACTTCGTCGGCAACGGCGTGGCCTCGGTGGTGGTGTCGAAGTGGGAAAAGGAACTGGACAAGGACCGCATGAACGCCGTCCTGTCGGGCACCTACGTCGAAGAGGACAGCAAGAACCTGCAGGCGGTGCGCGAAGCTGCCTGAGCCTCGACCGCCTGACAGGCGCGTCCCTAAAAAAACCGTGCCCCGGCACGGTTTTTTTTTCGTCCCTGCTGCCACAGGCAAACCTGCCCGGGCAATGCTAAGATCGCTTGCTGGAAATACAAGAGCGATGCACGCCAGCCCGGCGCCGAGGGCAGAAAGGGACAGCGACATGAACGACATGAGCGACAACAACCGGCAGCACGACTTCGACGCCGCCATCAGCTTGACGGGCGAGGACGACAACGCCTTCCATGGCCAGACCCATCCGGGCTACGGCAACATGGTCGGCCCCTTCGGCGGCGTGATCGCCGCCACGCTGCTGAACGCGGTGATGGGGCACCCGCAGCGCCTGGGCGAGCCGGTATCGCAGACCGTGCATTTCGCCGCGCCGATCGCCGACGGCGCCTTCTCGGTGCAGACCCGGATCGTGCGCACCAACCGCACGACCCAGCACTGGCTGGTCGAGCTGCTGCAGAACGACGAGGTCGCCGCCTTCGCCACCTTCGTGACCGCCCTGCGCCGCGACACCTGGGCCGCCCTCGACGCCGTCTTCCCCGACGTGCCGCCCGCCGCCAGCATCGCCCCCGCCCCGGCCATCGCGCGCGCCGCCTGGACCGCACGCTACGAGATGCGCTTCGTCGACGGCGCGCCGCTCGTCACGGACGCCGCCAGCGAAACCTCCCAGACCCGCATGTGGATCCGCGACAACCCCGGCCGGCCGCTCGACTTCCTCTCGCTGGCGGCGATGTCCGACGCCTTCTACCCGCGCATCTTCGTGCGCAGGCCCAGGTGGGTGGCGATCGGCACCGTGGCGCTGACGACCTTCTTCCACGCCGACGCCCGGCAACTCGAGGCCCAGGGCGATGCGCCCCTGCTGGGCGTGGCCCGCGCGCTGCGCTTCGGGAATGGCTTCTTCGACCAGAGCGCGGAGATGTGGAGCGAACAGGGCGAACTGCTGGCGACGAGTCACCAGGTCGTGTACTTCAAGGAGTAGCGCGCAGCCGTCGCCGCGTCCTCGTGCGCCGGCAGATCTTGAAATTTTGCAATCTTTCCCTATATGAAATCCCGACAGGAATCGGCCTGTCGAATGCCCGCAAGCCGGGCCAGACTCCAGGGACAACATGAAAGCATTGCACACCATCGCCGCCACCCTCCTCGTCTCCGCCCTGGCGTGCACGGCGGCCCTGGCGCAGGCGCCCGGCGCTTCCGGCCAGGCCGACATGCGGATGACGGGCGCGAGCCGCCAGCAACTGATCGACAGGCTGGCCGAGGAAGTGACGGGCAAATACGCGTTCCCGGACATGGCGAACAAGGCCGGCGCATCGCTGCGCGCCCGGCACAAGCGCGGCGCCTACGACGGTATGACCAGCGCACGGCAGTTGTCCGAGGCGCTGACGCAGGAGTTGCAGGCCACGACTGGAGACCGGCACCTGCGTGTGAGCTACAGCGAGGAGCCGATCCCGGCGAGCAGGCCGCAAGCCGCGCCCACGCCGGAGGACAGCGTCCGCAGGCTGGCGATTATGCGATCGGGCAATTTCGGGGTGAAGAAGATCGAGCACCTGCCCTTCAACATCGGCTACCTGGAACTGGAGGGATTCGCGCCGGCACAGGATGCGGCCGACACGCTCGCCGCCGCCATGACCGTGCTCGCGCATACCGACGCCCTGGTGATCGACCTGCGCAATAACAGTGGAGGCGACGCCGCCACCGTGACCCTGCTGGCAAGCTACCTGTTCGACAAGCGGACCCGCCTGAACGATTTCTACTATCGCGAAGGCGACCGCCTCGAACAGCGCTGGAGCGCCGACGTGGTGCCCGGGCTGCGCTATGGCCAGAAGAAGGACGTGTACATCCTCACCAGCCGGCACACCTTCTCGGCAGCCGAGGATTTCGCCTACGCGCTCAAGAATCTCAAGCGCGCGACCATCGTCGGCGAGACCAGCAGCGGCGGCGCCAATCCCGGCATGGATGTCCGCCTGCTGCCGAACTTCAGCGTATTCCTGCCCCTGGGGCGCGCGGTGAGCCCGGTCACGAAGACGAACTGGGAAGGGGTCGGCGTGAAGCCCGATGTAGCCGTCTGCGCCGCCGACGCGATGCGGACCGCGCAGGTGGCCATCCTGGCGAGGATGGCGCAGTCCGAAAACGACACCGCCAGGGCCGGCCGCCTGCGGGAACGCATTGCGGAACTCGGCGCGGGGCATACGACCGACGCGACCTGCCCGTGATGCGGGCCTCTGGTACGCGCACCCATCACCGTAACGATAACGACAAACGATATGCCAACCCATCCCCTTCCCCTGTTCAGGCAAGCCGACAGCAAGGACATCCCGGCCATGTCCCGCATCCGGCTGGCCGTCACCGAAAACGTCTTGTCCGACCCCAGCCGCGCCACCCACGCCATGTATGAGGACTTCCTGGAAAAATCGGGACGCGGATGGGTGGCCGAATACGGCGGCGAGATCGTCGCCTTCTGCTACGCGGACAAGGTCAAGGCCTCGATCTGGGCGCTGTTCGTCTTGCCCGGCCATGAAGGGCGCGGTCTCGGCACATCCCTGCTCGAGCGCGCGGTCGCCTGGCTGTTCGAGATCGGTCACGACACGGTCCACCTGAGCACCACCGCCGGCACCAGGGCGGACCGCTTCTATGCCGCGCAAGGCTGGCAAAGGGCGCCGGTCAGTGCGTCCGAAGTGGCTTATTCGCTGGCGAGGCCCCAGCGCGCAGCCTAGGCGGACAAGTTCGTCCGGGAATGTGCTTGGCGCTGCGTGCCCCATGCGATGCGCATTGCGCCGCGCGCCGGGCCTTGCTAGGATGGCAGCAATCGAACTACCATCATCTAGCATGAAACACTTCGTCAAGTTGGCAATCACGGCTTCCTTCCTGGTTTCATGCATGGCTGCGGCCGCGCCCGAAGCCCCGCTGACACCCGGGCAGCGCGCCCAGGCCATCGACGACATCGCCGCCGCCTTCGAAAAGACCTACGTATTTCCCGAAGTCGGCGACGCCGTCGCCCGCGACCTGCGCCGGCGCCGCGACCGCGGCGAGTACGACCGCATCGTCGCCTCGCGCGAGCTGGCGGCCAGGCTGAGCCGGGATATCGACGCCATCTGCCGCGATTCCCACACCGAGGTCGCCTACATGGAGGAAGACCAGCTGGCGCAGGCGGCGCCCGCCAGCCCCGCCGCCGCGAAGCAGCGCGAGGAAGCCCGCCGCGCCCAGGCGCGCGCCGACAACTACGGCTTCGCCGAACCGCGGCGGCTGGACGGAAACATCGCGCTGGTCCGTTTCGACGGCTTCTATCCGGCCCAGGACGCGGCGCCCTTCGTGCACCGGCTCATGAGCGGGGTCGCCGATGCCGACGCCCTGATCTTCGACCTGCGCGAGAACGGCGGCGGTTCGCCGCAGCTGATCGCGGTGCTGGCGAGCTACCTCTACGACGACACGCCGGTCCACCTGTACGACCAGTACGACCGCCGCCTGGGCACGCGGCACGCGGCCTGGACCGACCCGAGCGTGCCGGGCGAACGCTTCGGCGGCAGCAAGCCGGTCTACATCCTGACGAGCGCGCAGACCTTCTCGGCGGCCGAGAACCTGGCCTACACGCTGCAAAAGCTGGGGCGCGCCAAGGTCGTCGGCGAGCGCACCCGCGGCGGCGCGCATGGCGGTTTCGGCCGGCCGGTGACCAGCCACCTGGTGCCGATGATCGCGACCCGCCGCGTGATCCACGCGGTCACGAAAAGCGACTGGGACCGTGTCGGCGTCATTCCCGACGTGCGGGCGCCGGCCAAGGAGGCGCTTGCGGCCGCGGTGGCGCTGGCGAAGAAGGACATCGCGGCCGGGCGTCCAGCGTGCCCGGACCGGACAGGCTGCGGTGCGCCGGGAGGCGTCCCGCCGGGGTAAGCTTTGCCACTGTTTCGGGCGCACCGGGATGGCCCGGCACGCGCCGGACCGGAGGCAAGATGGCCAGCGGGCAGGATACCGGCATGACCACCGTGGACGACGTGCTGATCACCGCCGAACTGGCGCTGCGGCCGGCCCGCGCTCCGGATTTCGCGGCCGAGAACCGCGCCCTCACCTTGCTCGCCGCCGAGATGGCAAGCCAGCCGCAGCGGGTGCTGCAGAAGCTGGCCGAGCTCGTCATCGAGCTCTGCCATGCGGACTCGGCCGGCGTCAGCATTCTCGAGCACGACGGCGACGCCAGCCTCTTCCGGTGGCATGTCACGGCCGGCGCCCTGGCGGGCAGCCTCGGCACGGTCCTGCCGCGCGATGCCAGTCCCTGCGGGATTGTCCTCGAGCGCGCCACGGTGCTGCTGGTCGATCGGCCCGAGCGTTGCTTTCCCTCCCTGCGCGGCACTGGTCCGCCCATCCACGAGTGCCTGCTCGCTCCCTGGACCGCCGGCGGAGAGCCGATCGGCACCGTGTGGGTGATCGCGCACTCGCCGGAGCGGCGCTTCGACGCCGAAGACGTGCGCGTGCTGCAAAGCCTGGCCGCGTATGCCTCGGCGGCGCACCGGACGGTGACGGCGCTGGCCGATGCCCGGCAATACAGGTACGAGCTGGAACAGCGTGTCGCCGAGCGCACCCGCATGCTGACCGAGTCGAATGCGCGGCTGCAGAACGAAGTCGACCAGCGGCGCCAGGTGGAATCGGCGCTGCTCGAGGCCCAGGCGCAACTGCGCGCCGCCCTGTCGATCGAAACCGTCGGCGTGCTGTTCCTCAAGCTCAGCGGGACCATCGTCGACGCCAACCCGGCCTTCGAGCGCATGACCGGCTACCGCCGCGACGAGCTGCTGGCCCTGCCTGACTGGCACAGCCTCACGCCGCCCGAGTTCCTCGAGGTGACGAACAAGGCCGCGCACGAGCTGGAAACCCGCGGTCACACCGCCCCTTTCGAAAAGCAGATGCTGCGCAGGGACGGCAGCCGCTTCTGGGGCCTGTTCGCGCCGACCCGGGTGGCCGACAGGGGCATGGAGTCGCTGTGCGTCGAATTCATCCTCGACATCGGCGCGGCCAAGCGGGCCGAGGCGGGCCTGCGCGAAAGCGAGGCGCGCTTCCGGGCGCTGGCCGACGCCTCGCCGGCCCTGATCTGGCAGGTCGACGCCGAGGGCAAGGCCGTCTATTTCAACCAGCGCTACCTCGAGGTCGTCGGCCTGACGCCGGAACAGCTGCTCGGGCACGGCTGGCACGCGGTCCTGCACCCGGACGACCTGCATCCCTACCTGGAGACCGTGGAAGGCGCGCTGCGCAGGCAGGCCAGGTACCAGCGCCGCGTGCGTATCCGCATCAAGGACAACGGCTGGCATCCGTTCGACGCCCATGGCGCGCCCTGGTTCGGGGCGGACGGGCGCTTCCGCGGCCACGTCGGCATCTGCATCGACATCAGCGCCACCGTCCAGACCGAAGAAGCCTTGCGCGACGCCGACCGCCGCAAGGACGAATTCCTCGCCACCCTCGCCCATGAACTGCGCAATCCGTTGGCGCCGATCAGCAATGCGGTGCACCTGCTGCGCCACCCCGAGGGCCGGCGCGCGAGCGACCGCATCGTCGAGATGATCGACCGCCAGGTGCGCCAGATGGTGCGCCTGGTTAACGACCTGATGGATGTCTCGCGCATCACCCGCGGCAAGATCGGCCTGAGCAAGGCGCCGGTGGCCCTGGCGGACATCCTCGCCAGCGCCATCGAGACCAGCCAGCCGGCGATCGACGGGGCGCGGCACGCCTTCACGGTGTCGCTCCCGGCCGAGCCCCTGACGCTCCAGGCAGACAAGGTGCGCCTGACCCAGGTCTTCGCCAACCTGCTCAACAACGCGGCCAAGTACACCGACCGCGGCGGGCGCATCTGGCTCGAGGCCCGGCGCGACGGCGACGCGGCCGAGGTCAAGGTGCGCGACACCGGCATCGGCATCGACGCGGCCGCCCTGCCCCATGTGTTCGAGATGTTCGCGCAGGCCCACGCGCCCTCGGACCGGCACCAGGGCGGGCTGGGAATCGGCCTGACCATGGTGCGCCAGTTGGTCGAGCTGCATGGGGGCACCGTCGAGGCCCATAGCGCCGGCCAGGGCCAGGGCAGCGAATTCGTCGTGCGCCTGCCCCTGCGTGCCGGCGGCGACGGCGCCGCGCCCCAGCCCGAGGGCGCCGCCGGCGCCGCGGCGCTGCACGGCTGCCGGGTGCTGGTGGCGGACGACAACCGCGACGCCGCCGATTCGCTGCGCCTGCTACTGGAAATGAGCGGCGCCACGGTCGAGGTGCGTTACGACGGACCGGCGGCGCTCTCTGCCCTCGATGCCATGGCGGCCGCCCCGCCGCGCGCCGTGGTGCTCGACATCGGCATGCCCGGGATGGACGGCTATGCGGTGGCGCAGCGCATCCGCGCCGACCCGCGTTTCGCCTCGATGAAGATCATCGCCCTCACCGGCTGGGGACAGCTGGTGGACAGGGTGCGCTCGAAGACCAGCGGCATCGATCACCACCTCACCAAACCGGTGGACTGGAAGTCGCTCGAAAGCCTGCTGGCCGGGCGCTGAGGTCCTGCCCGGCAACGCTGCCGGTGGCGCAGGGCTGCCGGTAACGGCTTCCCGGGCGCTGTTCTCCTTCCCGCTACACAGGCGGGCGCTTCCGCGCCGCCCGCGCTTTCCTCATTTGAAACTGTATGTACGCCTTCATAACGCGCGGAAATTTTTCCCCAAAACATTGAACTTAGGAAGTTTCCACCCCTCAAAGCTTACTCTTTCACGCTATTTAGCTAGGGTAAGTTTTGATGAAATTCGCTCCTGTTGTTGCAAACGTCCGTCTCAATCCACTCCTGTGCGCCAGCGCGCTGGTCCTGCTGGCCGGCTCGGCTTCGGCCCAGACCGCCAAGGAAATGCTGGTCGAACCGGCCTACGACTCCGTGGCCCCGAGCGCCGCAAGCGTCGAGCCGACCGTCGCCACCGCCCCTGTGCTCTCGAGCGCCACCACCGTCACCGGCCACCTGTACGTCTCGCCGACCGGTTCCGATTCGAACCCGGGCACGCAAGCCAAGCCGGTGAAAACCATCGCCCGCGCCGACGCCCTGGCGCGCGCAGGCTACGTCATCCACGTCGCTCCGGGCACCTACAAAGTCGCCGCTCCCTCGCTGTCGAGCGCCGGCATCCGCACCACCAAGAGCGGCACCGCGACTGCCCGCATCCGCTTCCAGTCGGACGTGAAATGGGGTGCCAAGATCGTCTTCTCGGGCACTGGCCTCGGCTGGAACTCGAAAGGCGCCTACGTCGACATCGTCGGCTTCGACATCAGCGGTTCCGGCCGTATCGGCATCCTGGCCGAAGGCGGCCACGAGATCATCTCGAACAATTTCGTACACGACCTGAAGGTCAGCGGCGGCTGCAACGGCAGCGGCGGCGCGGCCATCGACGCCTGGGGTCCGGGCGGCGGCGCGGTCATCGATTCGAACGTGGTGCGCAACGTCGGCGCGCAATGGGTCGCTGCCCAGAGCTGCAACACCGTCCAGGGCGTCTACGTGACCAACCAGAACAACATCGTCTCGAACAACATCATCTCGGGCGTGGCGTCGGTGGGCATCAACAGCTGGCATGGCGCGACATCGAACACCTTCGTCAACAACACCATCTTCGGCAACAAGATGGGCATCGTGATCGGTCACGGCGACAGCGGCGCGACCGCCGCCGGCACCAGCAACAACTACGTGGCCAACAACATCGTCTACCGCAACGGCTACGGCATCACCGAGATGGGCAAGGTCGGCACCAACAACCGCTACGCCAACAACCTGGTGTTCAATACCGGCCGCGCCTGGCTTGCCAAGGGCACCGTCACCGGCACCGTCTCGGCCGAACCGCAGTTCGTGAACTACCAGGCCAACGGCACCGGCGACTACCGCCTGAAGAGCACCTCGCCCGCGGTCAACAAGGGCACCGCAACCCGTGCACCGAAGGTCGACTTCGCCGGCGTGGCCCGTCCGCGCGGTGGCGCGCACGACATCGGCGCTTACGAGTACTAATCTGCCCCTGCCCTGGCGCCGCATTGGCGCCAGGGCCATCGCCCCGACCGGCTGGACTTGCGTCCGGCTCGTTGGGGCGTTTTTCATTCAGCGTCAGCGCCTCGTGCTACCCTGCCCGGCTACAACAAGACCGAGGAGACAAACATGTGGAAGTACGCCCTGGCCGCCTGCGCGGCGCTCGCCCTGCCCTTGCAGGGCCATGCACAGGCCACGCCTGCCCCTTCCTACGATGCCGCGCTCGCCCAGTCGCTCGGCGCGGACGAGCGCGGCATGCGCCAGTTCGTGCTGGTCATCCTGAAGACGGGGCCGAAGAAGATGGAGGACCCTGAAGCGCGCAAGAAGATGTTCGCCGGCCACTTCGCAAACATGGCGCGGCTCGCCGGCGAGAAGAAGCTGGTGCTGGCCGGGCCGCTCGACGGCAAGGAAGGACGGCGCGGGATCTTCGTGTTCGCCACGCCGGACATCGAGGAGGCGCAGAAGTACGTCGCGCTCGACCCGGTGATCGTCAACGGCGAGATGGTGGCGGAGTACCACAAGTTCTATGGATCGGCGGCGCTGATGACGATCAATGAGGTGCACAACAGGATTCAGAAACAGTGAGGCCGTGCACCGTGGTGGATCGACAGGCGCGGCCGCCCGCGATGCGTGTGCGGGAACGCCAGGGACAATGGAACGCGGTGGACGGGAGACCGTCCACCGCGCTCGACGCAGTCCCGCGATGCCGCGGCCTCAAGCCCGCAGCGGCATCCTGGTCAGCAGCTTGTCCAGCGTGACCGGATAATCGCGGATCCGCACGCCGGTCGCGTTGTAGATGGCGTTCGCCACCGCCGCGCCGACGCCGCAAATGCCCAGTTCCCCCACGCCCTTGGCCTTCATCGGCGAAGAGACAGGATCGGTCTCGTCGAGGAAGACCACTTCCTGGTGCGGGATGTCGGCGTGCACCGGCACCTCGTAGCCCGCCAGGTCGTGGTTGACGAAAAAGCCGCGCCGCTTGTCGACCACCAGGTCTTCCATCAGCGCCGCCCCCACGCCCATGGTCATCGCGCCGATCACCTGGCTGCGCGCCGATTTCGGGTTCAGGATGCGCCCGGCCGCGCACACCGCCAGCATGCGCCGCACGCGCACCTCGCAGGTGGCGACGTCGACGCCGACTTCGACGAAGTGGGCGCCGAAGGTCGACTGCTGGAATTTCTTGTCGAGGTCGCCGTACTCCATGGTGTCCTCGCCGACGATCTCTCCGCCCTCCGCAGCCCCGGCCACCTGCGCCAGCGGCACCGAACGGCCGCCCGCGCGCACCGCGCCGTCGACGAATTCGGCGCTCGCCGCATCCAGCCCGGCCCTTGCGGCCACCGCTTCGCGCAGCTTGACGCAGGCCGCGTAGACCCCGGCGGTCGAGCTGTTGCCGCCCCACTGCCCGCCCGAACCGGCGGACACCGGGAAGGTCGAGTCGCCCAGCTTGACCACCACGCGTTCGAGCGGCACGCCCATCATCTCGGCGGCAGTCTGCGCGATGATGGTATAGCTGCCGGTGCCGATGTCGGTCATGTCGGTTTCCACCGTGACGACGCCGTTGCGGTCCAGGCGCACCCGGGCCGCCGACTTCATCACCAGGTTGTTGCGGAAGGCCGATGCCACGCCCATGCCGACCAGCCAGCGGCCGTCGCGCACCTTGCCCGGATCAGGCTGGCGCTTGTTCCAGCCGAAGCGCTCGGCCCCCTGGCGCATGCACTCGACGAAACGGCGCTGCGAGAACTTGCGGGCCGGCTTCTCGGGGTCGCTGGTGGTGTCGTTGATGATGCGGAACATCACCGGGTCCATCTTCAGCTTCTCCGCCATCTCGTCGATCGCGATTTCCAGCGCCATCATGCCCGGGGCCTCGCCGGGCGCGCGCATCGCGTTCGCCTCGGGCAGATCGAGCTCGGCCAGGTTCAGGCGCGTCAGGCGGTGCGCGCCGGCATACAGCAGGCGGGTCTGCTGCACCGCGGTCTCGGGCTGGCCGCCCGGCAGGTCGCCCGACCAGCTTTCGTGGGCGATGGCCGTGATGCGGCCCTCGCGCGTCGCGCCGATGCGGATGCGCTGGATGGTGGCCGGGCGGTGCGTGGTGTTGTTGAACATCAGCGCCCGGGTCAGGTTCACCTTCACCGGGCGGTTCGCCGCGCGCGCGCCCAGCGCCGCGAGCAGCGCCTCGGAGCGCAGGAAGAGCTTGCCGCCGAAGCCGCCGCCGATATAGGGCGAGATCAGACGCACGTTCTCGACCGGAATGCCGAGGGTCTTGGCCATGTCCTGGGTGCCCCAGTGGATCATCTGGTTCGAGGTCCACAAGGTCAGCTTGCCGTCGCTCCAGGACGCGATCGAGGCATGCGGCTCCATCATCGCGTGCGACTGGTCGGGCGTGGTGTAGGTGGCGTCGAGCTTGACCGGGGCGCTGGCGAAACCGGCGGCGAAGTTGCCGAACTTCGTTTCCGGCTTGTCGTCGGTGGTCGGCAGCTTGGCGCTGGCCTTGGCCTTTTCCAGGTCGTACCGGCCCTTCTCCTGCACGTACTCGACGCGCACCAGCGGCGCGGCGGCGCGCGCCTGCTCGAAGGTCTCGGCGACCACGACGGCCACGGCCTGGTGGTAGTGCTCGACCTCGGGCCCGGCCAGCAGTCTGGCGGTGTTGAACTTGCCCTTGCCGAGCTTGCCGGCGTTGGCGGCGGTGACGATGGCGATCACGCCCGGCGAGCGGCGCGCGGCCTCGACGTCGATGGCGGCGATGCGTCCCTTGGCGATGGTCGCGCCGACGACATAGCCGTAGGCGGCGTTCGGCGCCGCCTCATGCTGCTCGTAGGCGTAGCGCGCGGTGCCGGTGGTCTTGAAGGGGCCGTCGATGCGGTCGACCGGCTTGCCGACGACCTTCATCTGGTCGATCGGATTGGTGGTGGCGGGTGTCGTGAATTTCATGGCTCAGGCTTTCCTTCCTTCCGCCAGCACGGATTCGAGCGTACGCTGGACCAGTGGGACCTTGAATGCGTTCTGGGCCGTCGGCTTGGCGCCTTCGAGCAGGCGGTCGACGACGGCGTTGGCGCCGCTGGGCATGGCGCTTTCCGCGGCCGGGACGCGCCAGGGCTTGTGGGCGACGCCGCCGAGCGCCACGCGTCCGCTGCCGTCGGGCTGCACGACGGCGGCCACCGACACCAGGGCGAAAGCGTAAGAGGCGCGGTCGCGCACCTTGCGGTAGAAGTGGCGTCCGCCCAGCGGCGCCGGCAGGGTCACGGCCGTGATCAGTTCGCCGGCCACGAGGGTATTCTCGATGTGCGGCGTGTTGCCCGGCAGCCGGTAGAAATCGGCGATCGGAATCACACGGGTGCTGCCGTCGCCGCGCACGGTCTCGACACCGGCATCGAGCAACTGCATCGCCACCGCCATGTCGCTCGGGTGGGTGGCGATGCAGGCCTCGCTGTGGCCGACGATCGCATGGTTGCGGTTGTAGCCGCCGATGGCCGAGCAGCCGCTGCCGGGCGCCCGCTTGTTGCAGGGCTGGGCGGTGTCGTAGAAGTAGGGGCAACGGGTGCGCTGCAGCAGGTTGCCGGCGGTGGTCGCCTTGTTGCGCAACTGGGCCGAGGCGCCGGCCAGCAGGGCCCGCGCGAGCACGCCGTAGTCGCGACGGATTCTGGCGTCGCTGGCCAGGTCGACGTTCAGCACCTGGGCGCCGATGCGCAGCCCGCCCTGCGGCGTGGCCTCGATCCGGTTCAGCCCGAGGTGGTTGACGTCGATCAGGTGCGGCGGCGTTTCGATCTCGAGCTTCATCAGGTCGAGCAGGTTGGTGCCGCCGGCGATGAAGCGCGCGCCGGGCGTGCGCTCGGCGGCCTGCGCGGCCTCGGCCGGGGTGCGCGCGCGCTGGTAGGTGAATGCCTTCATGCCTTGCCTCCCGATCCGGCGACTTCCGTGATCGCCTCGATGATGTTCGAGTAGGCCCCGCAGCGGCAGATGTTGCCGCTCATGCGTTCGCGGATCTCGTCGATGGACAGCAGCGGCTTCTGGTTCAGGTCCGCCGTCACGTGGCTGGGCAGGCCCTGGCGGATCTCGTCGAGCACGGAGACCGCCGAGCAGATCTGCCCCGGGGTACAGTAGCCGCACTGGTAGCCGTCGTGCTTCACGAACGCCGCCTGCATCGGGTGCAGCCTGCCGGGCTGGCCCAGGCCTTCGATGGTGGTGATGTCGCCCCCGTCGTGCATGACGGCCAGGCTCAGGCAGGAATTGATGCGGCGGCCGTCGACGATGACGGTGCAGGCCCCGCACTGGCCCTGGTCGCAGCCCTTCTTGGTGCCGGTCAGGTGCAGGTGCTCGCGCAGGGCGTCGAGCAGCGAGGTGCGGGTGTCGAGGGTCAGTTCGTGCACCTGGCCGTTCACGCGCAGCCGGGTCTTTGCGCTCACCGGCGGCGTGGCCGGGGCCAAGGCCGGGTTGGCGCCCCCGGATGGAGCCTGGGCGGCGGCGCCGAGCGGCACCGCCGCCGCGGTGGCCGCCAGCGCGCCCGTCTTGAGCAGGTCGCGCCGGGAAATTTTCGCTTCGATTGGGTCGTCCATGTGTCGGGATCCTTCCGTTTGATGGGTCCGTCTTGTCCCGCCGCCGTCTGCGGCAGTGCAGCAAGTCGACTTATAGTAAAGGCATTTTTGGGAGGGCGCGGCACGGTAGACTTGACGCGTGCGGCCAAGCGTTCAGCACACGGAAGATGTATCATTTTGGAAAGTTGCCCGAAGCTGTTTAGTTCCGTCCACGCTCATTCACTACGAGGAAAACGCCTTGACCATCCGACTGCGCCACACCGCCCCGCTTGCCGCCATGACTGCCCTCTCCCTGCTGGCCCTGAACGCCCAGGCCCAGCAGCCCGCCTCGCTGAAGACCGAGGTTGCCGCCAGCGTGAACGCCAGCTATCCCTGGCTCGACGGCGTCTACAAGGACCTGCACGCCCATCCCGAGCTCGCCTTCCAGGAAGTGCGCACCGCCGGCAAGCTGGCCGGGGAAATGCGCAAGCTCGGCTTTACCGTGACGGAAAAGGTGGGCAAGACCGGCGTGGTCGCGATCCTCAAGAACGGCCCGGGCCCGACCGTCATGGTGCGCACCGAGCTGGACGGCCTGCCGATGGAGGAAAAGTCGGGCCTGCCCTACGCCAGCCGCTACAAGGCCACCAGCGACGGCCGCGAGAGCTTCACCGCCCACAGCTGCGGCCACGACATCCACATGTCGGCCTGGCTGGGTACGGCGCGCACCCTGGTGAACATGAAGTCGCAGTGGAGCGGCACCCTGATGTTCGTCGCCCAGCCGGCCGAGGAAACGGTATCCGGCGCGAAAGCCATGCTGGCCGACGGCCTGTTCACGCGCTGGGCGAAACCCGACTATGCCTTCGCCCTGCATTCCTGGCCGCTGGCCCACGGCACAGTCGGCTATAACGTGGGGGCGGTGTCCTCGAATTCGGACGCGATCGAGATCGTCTTCAAGGGCCGCGGCGGCCACGGCTCGGCGCCGGACCAGGCGATCGACCCGATCGCGATCGCGGCGCGTTTTGTCGTCGACGTGCAGACCGTCATCAGCCGCGAGAAGGACCCGAAGGAATTCGGCGTGGTGACGATCGGCGCGATCAACGGCGGCACGGTCGGCAACATCATTCCCGACAGCGTGCAGGTGCGCGGCACCATCCGCTCCTACAGCCCGCAGGTGCGCGCCAAGCTGCTCGACGGCGTCAAGCGCATCGCCGTGGCTTCGGCGGCGATGGCCAATGCGCCGGCGCCCCAGGTCGAGCTGATCCCGGGCGGCGCGGCCATCGTCAACAGCGAGGCGCTGGTGCAGAAGCTCGAACCGGTCTTCAAGGATGCCTTCGGCGAGGCCAACGCCCGGCGCATGCCGGCCATGACCGCCAGCGAAGACTTCTCCCAGTTCGTCAACCAGGGCATCCCCTCGGTGTTCTTCTTCACCGGCGTGTACGACCCGAAGGACGTGCAGGAAGCGGCGCGCGAAGGCGGCAAGCCGGTCGCCTTCAACCACTCGCCCTTCTACACGCCGGTGCCGGAACCGTCGATCAAGACGGCGGCGCAGGCCATGAGCCTGGCCGTGCTGAACGTGCTCAAGCGCTGACGAACCGCTTCCTTACTCGAGGCGGAACACAACGTCGACCGGCTGCACGAGTTTCAGGGCCTCGATGGCCAGGAACTCGTCTGCCTTCACCCTGGCCTCGCTGCCGCGGCGCTCCATGAAGTCCGCGCGCAGCAGGCCGATCGAATAACCCACGTTCTTCACCCCGCCCGGAGTCACGGCGGTGACCGCGCCGAGCTTGCGGCGCGCACCCTTTGCGATCAGCTCGGCGCGGCGGCGCGCATCGCGCAGGGCGTCCATCATCAGGTCGGCCTCGACCTGCTCGCGCTCGCTGGTATCGAAGGTGGTCGCGAAACTGTTCAGGTTGGGCATGCCGAGCAGGGGCGCCACCACCGCGCGCCACTTCGACAGGTCGCGCATGTTCACGCGCACGCTGGAGCGCACTTCATAGACCGGCGCCTCTACCGGCACACCCTTGCGCAGCTCCTTGCGCACGTCGCGCGTTTCCAGGCCGTCCAGCGGCACCCCCTGCTCCTCCAGCAAGCTGCGAATCTCGGCAATCCTCGTTTCGACCGTGGCGCGCGCCAGTTCCGGGTCGGCGTCGGCAACCAGGATCTCGAAGTCGACCGTGCCGATGTCGGGCACCCGGTAGACCGAGGCGTCGGCGCTCACATGCACGAAAGGATAGGAAGGCAGCGGCGAAGCGGCCGCCGCGCGCGGCAGCGCCAGCAGCGGCAGGGCCGCGAACGCGGCGGCAAGGGCAAGACGTTGGAGCATCGGTTCTCCCGGGATGGTGGTGGAAGCCCGAGCATAGAGCAATGTAGACAGAACTGTCTACAAACTTTTCTTGCCGATCCGATTTAGTAGACAATCTTTTCTAGACAGGCTATTCTAGGTTCGAATCCGCTTGCCAACCGAGGAAACACCATGCCCAGCACTCCCGACCTCCCAAAGCCGACCGCGGCCGAACTCGATCTCCTGCAGGTCCTCTGGCCGCTCGGCGCCGCCACCGCGCGCCAGGTGCACGAGGCGATGCAGAAAACCCGCCCCGACGTCACCTACGCCACCGTGCTGCGGCTCATGCAGATCATGCACACGAAGGGCCTGTTGATCCGTGACGAGAGCGAGCGTTCGCATGTGTATGCCCCGGCCCAGCCCCAGGATTCGCTGCAGACCAACCTGCTGAAAGACCTGATGCAGCGCGCCTTCGCCGGTTCGGCCAAGGCCCTGGTGCTGGCCGCCCTCAAGAGCGGCATCTCGAAGAAGGAACGCGCCGAGATCGAGAAGCTGCTCAAGGAGGACAAGGAATGACGGCCCAGGCTTTCGTTGCCCAGCTCGGCTGGGTGCTGGTGGACTTCCTCTGGCAGGGCGCCCTGATCGGCTGCGCCGCGGCGCTGCTGCTGACGGCCTTGCGCAATGCGCGCGCCGAATCGCGCTACCTGGTCGCCTGCAGCGCCCTGCTGCTCTGCCTGCTCTGGCCGGCCGCGGCCCTGGTGCTGCGCCTCTCGAACGGCGGCGATGCCGCCGGCGCAGCGGCCCTGCCCCTGGGCCAGTGGCTGGCAAGCCGCGGCGAGGCGCAGGCTGCCGGCTGGACCACCCTGCTGCAGGACAGCCTGTCCTGGATCGTCGGCGCCTGGGCCTTCTGCGCCGGGGCCCTGGCCCTGCGCATGGCGCTCGGGCTGTTGTGGGTCAGGCAGGCTTCCCGCGCCCAGGTCACGGATGCGCAGTGGCAGGCGCGGCTCGCCAGCATGGCGCGCGGCCTGGGCATCGCGCGCCAGGTCAGGCTGCGGGTGGTCGAAGGGCTGGCCAGCCCGGTCACGGCCGGCTGGCTCAAGCCGGTGGTGCTGGTGCCGGCCGCGCTGCTGACCGGCATGCCGGCCCCGTTGCTCGAAGCCCTGCTCGCCCACGAGCTGGCGCACGTCAAGCGCTGCGACTACCTGGTCAACCTGGCCCAGGGCGTGATCGAGTCGCTGCTCTTCTATCACCCGGCGGTGTGGTGGATCTCGCATCGCATCCGGGTCGAACGCGAACACATCGCGGACGACCTGGCAGCCGGCAGCCTGGGCGAACCGCGGCGCCTCGCCCTCGCGCTTTCCGAACTGGAGAAACGCCAGTTTTCAACCCACGACCTGGCCCAGGCGGCCAATGGAGGAGATCTTATGCAACGCATCAAACGACTGCTACGTCCCGACACCCAGGCATTGAACTGGAAAGCCGCGATTCCCGTGCTCGGCCTTGCCGCGGCCTGCATCGCCGGCTGTGCGCAAACGCCGGCCGCAGTCCAGGGTCCGATCGAGCCTCAGGCGCAGCTGGCCGCGCACGAAACGATCGCCACCAACCCGAACGCGACCCGCGCGCTGGCGCAGTTCGATACCTGCGCGAAGCCGCAATACACGCCCGAGGCCCTGGCCAAGCGCGCGCAGGGCACGGTTTCGCTGCGCTTCAGGGTCGAGGCCGACGGCACGGTCTCGCAGGCGAATGTGGTCACATCGAGCGGCGACGCCTCGCTCGACGAAGCGGCCCGGGTGGCGATCGCGAAATGCAGGTTCACACCGGCGACCGTAAACGGCAAGGCGCAGGCAGCATGGGTTCCGGTCCAGTACGTCTGGACGCTCTGATGCCTCGCGGGACCCCGCAATGACACAGGGCGCTGGCATTCCAGCGCCCTTTTTTTGCCATGCGAACGCGGCTTTCCGGGGAAGCCGTTGCCTTTTCGGCTACATTCCGGAATACAATTGATATTTCCTTGTTTGCCTGCCGAGGCCCCGATGAAGCGACTGGCCGTACTGCTCTGTTTTCCGCTGGCCGTCATGGCGGCGCCGAACGATCCGCCGACCCTTGAACAATCCCTCGACGCCATGATCGCGAGCCGCTTCCGGCCGGAGCTGCCCGGCGTCGCCGCCCTGGTCGTCAAGGACGGCAAGCCGCTCCTGCGCAAGGGCTACGGGATGGCGAATGTGGAGCTGGGCGTGCCGGTCCGCCCCGAACACGTCTTTCGCATCGGTTCGACCACCAAGCTGTTCACGGCCACCGCCATCATGCTGCTGGTGGACGAAGGCAAAATCGCGCTCGATGCCCCGGTGTCGCGCTACCTGCCGGATGCGCCCAAGCACTGGGACAAGGTCACGATCGAACACCTGTTGACGCACACCAGCGGCATCCCGAACCTGACCATGGACTCGGGCTACTGGCGCACGACCGCCAGGCTGGAGCACACGCTCGAGGAACTGGTTGCGCCCGCGCGCACGCGTCCCCTCGACTTCGCGCCAGGCGCCAAGTTTGTCTACAACAACACGGGCTACCACCTGCTCGCGCAGGTAGTCGAGAAGGTGTCCGGCAGCGAATTCTTCGATTTTCTCGACCGCCGCATCGTCCAGCCCCTGGGACTGCGGCATACCGGCCCGGGTGACGACAAACGCTTCCACCCCGGCCTCGTCACCGGCTACCAGGCCGGTCCCAGGCCTGCGATGCCGATCGCCAACAGCAACCTGCACGCCGGCGGCGGCATGGTCAGCACGGTCGACGAGCTTGCCGCCTTCATGCTGGCGCTACAGGCGGGAAAAATCGTCTCGCCGGCCAGCCTCAGGCGCATGAATACCAGCCACGTGCTGCCCAGCGGCGAGGCAACCGGGTATGGCCTGGGCGAGTGGGTGCGCACGGTGAACGGCCATCGCCTGGTCGGCCACGGCGGCTACATCATGAATTTCTATAGCCAGCTCGAGATGGACATCGATGCGGGGATCGTGGCCGTCACCCTCCACAATGGCGACAGGTTCGGCGGCGACAATGAAGAGTTGAGCAAGCGCCTGATCGCGGCGGCCCAGGGCCAGCCCATCGGGGACGCCGGGCAGTAAGGCCGCTTCCCGGGGCCGCCGCGGGATCGGCGCCGGAAATAAAAAAGGGGACTGGCATCCAGTCCCCTTCTTCGTGGCGCGGCGGTATCAGACCGCCGACGCGTCCAGTTCCGCGCCCGTGGCCGCCAGCACCTGTTCCTTGCTCACGCCCGGCGCCAGCTCGACCAGCTTGAGGCCGGTGTCGGTGACGTCGATCACGCCCAGGTCGGTGATGATGCGGTCCACCACGCCCACGCCGGTCAGCGGCAGGTCGCACTTCTTGAGGATCTTGTGGCTGGTGGAACCGTCCTTGGCGGTGGCGACGTGTTCCATCACGACGACCACGCGCTTGACGCCGGCGACGAGGTCCATCGCGCCGCCCATGCCTTTCACCATCTTGCCCGGGATCATCCAGTTGGCCAGGTCGCCGCGCTCGGAGACCTGCATCGCGCCCAGGATGGCGAGGTTGATCTTGCCGCCGCGGATCATGCCGAAGGAATCGGCCGAGCTGAAGTAGGCCGCGCCCGGCAGCGCGGTGACGGTCTGCTTGCCGGCGTTGATCAGGTCGGCGTCGACCTCGGCTTCGGTCGGAAAGGGACCGATGCCGAGCAGGCCGTTTTCCGACTGCAGGAAGACTTCGATGTCCTTCGGTACGTAGTTGGCGACCAGGGTCGGCAGGCCGATGCCCAGGTTCACATAAAAGCCGTCCTGCAGCTCCTTCGCTGCGCGCGCGGCCATTTCATC
The DNA here is from genome assembly GCA_040755875.1 of Pseudomonadota bacterium. Classification (GTDB taxonomy): domain Bacteria; phylum Pseudomonadota; class Gammaproteobacteria; order Burkholderiales; family Burkholderiaceae_D; genus Telluria. The sequence continues at coordinate 165,245 of JBFLZJ010000007.1, forward strand.
ACGAGTCCATGCCATGTTGTTCTCCGAATGCGGTCTTAGTTGGGACGGACGGTGCGCTGTTCGATGCGCTTTTCCGGCGTCGGATTGTGGACGATGCGGTGCACGAAGATGCTCGGGGTGTGCACCTGGTCCGGATCGATCTCGCCGATCTCGACCAGTTCCTCGACTTCCACGATGCAGACCTTGCCTGCCGTGGCCACGTTCGGATTGAAGTTGCGCGCGGTCTTGCGGAACACCAGGTTGCCGGCCTTGTCGGCCTTCCATGCCTTCACCAGCGAGACGTCGGGCACCAGCGCACGCTCCATCACGTAGTGCTCGCCGTCGAACTCGCGGGTTTCCTTGCCTTCGGCAACGATGGTGCCGTAGCCGGTTTTCGTGAAGAAAGCCGGGATGCCGGCGCCGCCGGCGCGCAGCTTCTCGGCCAGCGTGCCCTGCGGGGTGAATTCGAGCTCGAGCTCGCCGGCCAGGAACTGGCGTGCGAACTCCTTGTTTTCGCCGACATAGGAAGCGATCATCTTCCTGATCTGGCGGGTTTCGAGCAGCTGGCCGAGGCCGAAGCCGTCGACGCCCGCGTTGTTCGAAATCGCGGTGAGGTTCTTCACGCCCGAATCGCGCAGCGCTTCGATCAGCGCCTCGGGAATGCCGCACAGGCCGAAGCCGCCGACGGCGATCGTCTGGCCGTCTTGGACGATACCGGCCAGCGCCGATCTCGCGTCAGGATACACTTTGTTCATACCCGTCCCTTTAATGGTTAAGCCGAAAGCTCTTTATGTACTGCAGAGTAGAGAAACCAGCATAAAATACGCTTCTCAAAAGCACAATACCGTAGAAATACCGGCTCGCTCCTACCCTGTCCTCCAGTCGACCTGCATCAGATGAATTCATCATACGCCATTGATTACGAAATGATTTTCCAGCATGCGCCGGTGGGCATGTGCATTTCGGTAAACCGTGTGATCCAGTCCTGCAATGCGGCCCTGGCCGCCATGTTCGGCTACGAGCGCGGCCAGCTCGACGGCCAGTCCTTCGCGGTGCTCTACCCGACCATGGACGAATTCCTGCGCACCGGGGACCGCATCGTGCCGATCATGAATGCGCGCGGACGCTATTCCGACGAGCGCATCATGCGCCGCGGCGACGGCGAGCTGTTCTGGTGCCACGTGACCGGGCGCGCGCTGAACGCCGCCGAGCCGCTCGGCGCGGGCGTGTGGACCTTCGAGGACGTGAGCGAGAAGCGTCCCGTGACGGCGGAACTGACGCCGCGCGAGCGCGAGATCGCGGCCCTGCTGGTGGAAGGCAAGACCAGCAAGGTGATCGCGCGCGAGACCGACCTCAGCCCGCGTACGGTGGAGATGCACCGCGCGAAACTGATGCGCAAGTTCTCGGCCTCGACCTCGTCGGAACTGGTGCACAAGCTGGTGGGCGTGGCGCGCTGAGGGCGCTGTGAAGCACACTGCGGACGGCTAGCCGTCGAGGGAGACAAGGAGCGGCCGCGGCGCGGCGGCCAGCGGCGCGGCGCAGCTCAGTGCGCCGGCCAGGCCAGGCAGTTCGAAGGGATAGTCGCGCCCGGACGGACGCGCCAGCTTGATGTGGGCCTCGTACCGGCACCACAGGCGGTAGAACAGCCCTGTCCGCTCCTCTTGCGGGCAAAGACGCAGGGCCTCGACATCGTCGTAGGAAAAACTGTGTTCGGCCAGCGCCAGGACGTCGCGGGCGGGATCGAGGCGCTCGATGTCGACACCGACCTCGGTGGCCGTGCTCGCCGCGCAGGCGACCCAGGCGCCGCTGTGCGAGATGCTGAAGGATACCCCGGCGCCGGCCGGGACGGCGAGCGCGGGCGCCCTGCCCGGCCGTTCCTCGATGGCGAAGGATTCCGGGGCCAGGCCGAGCAGCCGGCCCAGCGCCAGGCGCAGCAGCGCGCGCCCGGCGATGAACTGGCGCCGGCGTTCGGCGCGCACGAAGCGCGCCAGGCGGGCCCGCTCGGACTCGCCCAGCCAGGCCGCGTGGCGGGTCCAGGCAGCGTCGGGCAGCGTGGCGGTGTCGCTCAGCCACAGGAGCGTATCGGGTGCCATCGCGACGCCGCCGGCCTGCCCCTTTAATCCTTGATCTTGACGAAGTCGCCCTTGAGCGCCACGCCGGTCATCATCGCGCCATCGTGGCATTCGAACTCGGTCGCGCTCGAATGTTCGATGTTCTTGTAGTTGCTGACGATGTTCACGACGGCGTTCGCGCCCAGCTCGCGGGCACGCGCCTGCAGGCGCAGCATGGCCGACAGGAAGGCCCAGTTGCAGGCCGTTTCCGCCGACTTGCCGAAGGAGTTGGTCTTCTGGCTGGTCTGGTCGCTGCCGAGCTTCTGCAGCACTTTCGGGGTCTTCTGGTCGCCGAAATAGAACTTCACGGTGTCGCCCAGACGTTCCTTGGCGTTGTTGTCGGCCAGCGCGCCTTCCAGCGGCAGCATCAGCTTGGTGTCGCGGGCTTGCGCCGGCAGGGCGGCGCCGAAGACGGCGGCGGCGACGGCGAGGCTGAGGGTGAGTTTTTTCATGTTGTTATTCGCATTCAAGGTGAGTGGAAAGGCGCGGCCCGGCAGCGGGCCGCGCCGGCAGGACATCAGTTCGCGGCGACCGCGCTGTCGTCGGCGCCCGACGGGCCACCGACGGCGGCGTCGTAGTTGGCGACGATGTAGTTGCTGGCCAGCTGGGCCACGCGGGTCAGCATCATGTTGTCGTTGACGCCCAGGGTGAAGCCGCCGCTCATGGCGCCCGAGCGCTGGAAGAATTCCGGCGTGGCGATGACCTTGCCGGTCTCGTCGCGGAAGGTCACGCGCATCAGCACGCCCGAGCTGCCGGCGAGGGGACCGAGGAAGACGCGCTTGGTGGTGCTCTTGAACGACATCTCTTCGACGATCGGCTCGACGGTCAGGGTGCGGCCGTTGGCCGGACGGCTGTTCCACTGCTGCAGCGACGGGGCCAGGTTCTTGTCCAGGTTGGCGCCGATCTTGGCCAGCGCGGCGGGGTTGCCGTTGTAGCCGGCCTTGTAGGCCACCGGCTTGACGTCGATGCGGCCGTAGGACTTGAAAGCGACGGCCGGAGCCGGATTCTGGGTGGACGAGGCCTTGATGCTGGTGGCGCAGCCGGTCACCAGCGGCAGTGCGACGACGATCGAGGCGGCCAGCAGGACGCGGCGAGTAGTTTTCATTCTTGTTCCCTTTTCAAGTTGGAGAAGACCATCGTTTGAAAATCAACGACGTGTTGATACCGCCGAACGCAAAATTGTTCGACATGACGTATTCGCAGTCGAGGCTTCGTCCTTCGCCCCGGATGTAGTCGAGCTGCCCGCACTGCGGGTCGACCTGGTTCAGGTTCAGGGTCGGCGCGAACCAGCCCTCGCGCATCATCTCGATGCTGAACCAGGCCTCGAGCGCGCCGCAGGCGCCCAGGGTATGGCCCATGTAGCTCTTCAGGGAGCTGATCGGCATGCGGCTGCCGAACACCTCGTGCGTGGCCTGGGTCTCGGCCAGGTCGCCCTGGGCCGTCGCGGTGCCGTGGGCGTTCACGTAGCCGATCGCCTCCGGCGCCAGATCCGCATCCTGCAGGGCCAGCTGCATCGCCACCTTCATCGTCGCCGCGTTCGGCTGGGTGACGTGGGTGCCGTCGCTGTTGGTGCCGAAGCCCACCAGCTCGGCGTAGATGGTGGCGCCGCGCGCCAGCGCATGCTCGTACTCCTCGAGGATCAGGCAGCCGGCGCCCTCGCCGATCACCAGGCCGTCGCGCTCGGCGTCGAAAGGACGCGGCGTGGCCTCGGGGGTGTCGTTGCGGGTGCTGGTGGCGAACAGGGTGTCGAACACCGCCGCCTCGGTCGCGCACAGCTCCTCGGCGCCGCCGGCGATCATCGCGACCTGTTTTCCGCTCTTGATCGCCTCGTAGGCATAGCCGATGCCCTGGCTGCCCGAGGTACAGGCCGAGGACGTCGTGAACACGCGCCCGGTCACGCCGAAGAAGACGCCGATGTTCACCGGCGCCGTGTGCGCCATCATCTTGATGTAGGTGGTGGCGTTGATGCCGCGCGTGGTGCGCTCCTCGATCATGCGGCCGAAGTCGCCGATCGCGCTGGTGGTGCCGGCCGAGGAGCCGAAGGACACGCCCATCCGGCCGCTGGTGAGCAGCGGATGGTCGAGCAGGCCGGCGTCCTGCAGGGCCAGTTCGCTGGCGCGGGTGGCCAGCAGCGCCACCCGGCCCATGCTACGCGTGGCCTTGCGGTTGTAGCGCTCGGACAGCTCGAAGGGCGCGGCGGGCGCGCCCAGGCGCGTGTTCAGGCCTTCGTAGTCGGCCCAGTCCTCCATGCGCACGATGGCGTTGCGGTACTGCCCCAGGCGCTCGCGCACCGTGGTCCAGTCGTTGCCGAGCGGGCTGATGCCGGCCATGCCGGTGACGACGACGCGGCGGTTCATGCCAGGCCTCCGTTCACCGACAGCACCTGGCGCGTCACATATCCCGCGTCTTCCGACATCAGGTAGCTGACCGCGGCCGCTACTTCTTCCGGCCGGCCGACGCGGCGCGCCGGAATCATCTTCAGGGCTTCTTCCATCGGCACCTCCTCGATCATGTCGGTCTCGATCAGGCCGGGCGCCACGCAGTTGACGGTGATGTTGCGCTTGGCCAGTTCCAGCGCCAGCGCCTTGGTGGCGCCGATGATGCCGGCCTTGGCCGCGCTGTAGTTGACCTGGCCGCGGTTGCCGACCAGGCCGGACACCGAAGCCATGGTCACGATGCGGCCGGGCTTGCGGCGCTGGACCATGGGCATCACCAGCGGGTTGAGCACATTGAAGAAGCCGTCGAGATTGGTGCCCAGCACCTGGTCCCACTCTTCCCCCGTCATGGCCGGGAAGGCGGTGTCGCGCGCGACGCCGGCATTGGCCACCACGCCGTAGTAGCAGCCGTGGGCCTCGATGTCGGCGGCCAGCGCGGCGGCGGTCGCCTCGCGTTCGGCGATGTCGAACTGCAGCACGCGGGCCTTGCCGCCGGCGGCTTCGATCTCGGCGGCGACAGCGTCGGCCTCCGCGCGGCGGCTGCGGCAATGCACCACCACCTGGTAGCCGTCGCGCGCCAGGCGCAGCGCGATCGCCTTGCCGATGCCGCGCGAGGAGCCGGTTACCAGCACACTCTTGTCGATACTACTCATTCGGAACTCCGTTGCAAAAACTCTTCAACATGATTGGGTTGGAACACGGTAATCGTGGCGCTCGCCAGCTCCGCCCCGCCATCCGCCTCCACGATGCGGCAGTCGAAGGCGCCCAGGCCGTTCTCGCCCTGCAGCGCGCGCTGCACGTGGATGTTCAGGACGCTGCCGAGCGCAAAGGCCGGGACCGAACAGGCATAGCGCCGGCTGCCGAGCAGGAAGCCCACGCGCACCGGTTCGCCGCGCAGGCGCGCCGCATGACCCGCGTGGGCCGCCACCGCCTGCGCCATGTACTCGACGCCGACCCAGGCGCCGACCGCGCCGTCGGCCAGGAACATCGTCTCGGGGCGGATCGTCACCTGGGCGGTGAGCGTCTCGGCGTCGGCGGCCAGCAGGGTGTCGAGCAGCGACATGGCGCCGCTGTGCGGCACCAGGGTCTGGATGTCGGGCAGGTTCATGCCGTCCTCCCGAACACCAGGGTCGCGTTCGAGCCGCCGAAGGCGAAGGAGTTGCTCAGCGCATAGCGGATCGGCCGGCCGAGGCGGGCGCCGGGCGCCGCCGCGTTCAATGCGGGCAGCGCCGGATCCTGGGCGCCATCCCAGAGGTGGGGCGGCAGCTTGCCCTCCGGGTTATCGTCCTGCATCGCCAGCCAGCAGAAGGCCGCCTCGACCGCGCCGGCGGCGCCCAGGGTGTGGCCGGTGAAGGGCTTGGTCGAGCTGACCGCGACATCCTGGCCGAACAGCTCGGCCACGGCGCGCGACTCCATCGCGTCGTTCTGGATCGTCGCGGTGCCGTGCAGGTTGATGTAGTCGATGTCGGACGCCTGGACGCCGGCGCGGCGCAGGGCTTCGCTCATGGCGATGCGCGCGCCGCCGCCGGCTGGATCGGGGGCCGACATGTGGTGGCCGTCCGACGACTCGCCCCAGCCGCACAGGGCGACCGCGGCCGGCTCGCGGCTCATCAGGAAGAGCGCGGCGCCCTCGCCCAGGTTGATGCCCTGGCGGCCGGCGCTGAGCGGCTGGCACTGCACGGGGCTGACGGATTCGAGGGCGGAGAAGCCCGCCACGGTGAAGCGGCACAGGGTGTCGACGCCGCCGGCGACGACCGCGTCGACCAGGCCCATGCGGATCAGGCGCGCGGCGCTGGCCAGGGCCTTGGCGCTGGACGAGCAGGCGCTCGAATGCACGTAGGCCGGTCCATGGACCCCGAGTTCGCGCGCCAGCAGCGCGGCCGGCGAACCCATCTCCTGCTGGCCGTAGTGGAAGTCTTCCGGCAGCGCGCCGCTGCCCAGGTGGGCCGCCAGCGCGGCCTCGGTGGCGCCGACGCCCGAGGTGCTGGTGCCGATGATGACGCCGACGCGCGCGGCGCCGTAGCGGGCAATGGCGGCATCCACCGCGGGACGGATCTGGGCCAGCGCGGCCAGCGCGAGCGCGTTGTTGCGGCTGCGCAGGGGCAGCGGCAGGTGGCCGACGTCGGGCAGCGCGGTCTCGACCCGGCCCAGCGGCAGCGGACGGCCGGGCGAGCAGGCGTCCGACACCGCCAGCCCGGAGCTGGCCTCGTCCAGCAGGCGGCGCTTGAGCGCCGTGCGCTCGTCGCCAAGCGCGCAGATCAGCGCGCAGTCGTTCAGGTAAAGCATTGCGGACCTCATTCGGTGGCCGACACGATGGTCAGCCGGTATTTGTAGCGCTGGTTGTCCAGCACGGCCTTGCCCTGCCAGCGCGGAGCGCCGCTGTAGGTGATGGTGGCCACCACCTCGCCGTCCAGGCGCAGGGTGCGGCGCAGGCCCTGCTCTTCGATCTTCCAGCCGGGCGGCAGCGCAGCGGCGATCGCCTCGACCGGCCACAGGGTCAGTTGCACGTCTTCCAGCACGTCGGCGGCGCGCACCTGGCTGGGGAGCATCGGATGGCGCCACTCGGTCAGCTCGCGTCCGTCGAACTGCAGGCTGAGGACGCGCATGCCCAGCGCCAGCCCGACCAGGTTGACCTTGCCCGGATCGACCTCGAGGGCGGCGTCGAGATCGTTGGTGCTGCCGCCACGCTCCACGGTCAGGTGCTGCTGCACGCTGATGGTGTCGCCCAGCGCCGCCGGCGCCAGGCGCAGGCCAAGGCGCGCCGGCCCGGTTTCTTTGGTGGCGCAGCCGGCCAGCGCGAACGCGGCCGCGAACAGCGCGAGGCCCTTCAGGGCCTTGCGCGCGCTAAGCGAGGACAGCCGATACATGGGGTTCTTCCTTTGTCACGGTAAAACAGGGAGCGCCGAGCCAGACCAGCGCGGTGCCCAGCAGCATGGTGAGACCGAAGGCCTGCAGCGCCGGGGTGCCGGACAGGCCCAGCAGGCCGAACGACAGCAGGGTGCTGGCCGCCGACAGCCCGACCGCGAGCCAGGGCGCATCCGCGCCGCGCTCGTGGTCTTCCTGCATGAAGATGCCGTAGTCGACGCCGACGCCCAGCAGCAGCATCAGGGCCAGCACGTGGAACAGCTGCAGGCTCTGGCCGAAGTAGCCGAGCAGGGCCAGGGTCAGGCCGCTGGCCAGCGCGGTGGGCGCCAGCACGCGCCAGGTGCGGCCGCGGTAGCGCGGCAGCAGCACCAGGAACACGACCGCATAGGCGCCCAGCACCACCCAGCCCATGTAGGCCCGGTAGCGGCCGAGCACCGAGGAGATGCCGCCGACCTTGTCGACCCACTGCACGCCTTCCATGCCCTCGGCGGCGCGGCCCAGTACGGGAATCGAGGCGTACTGCATGCCGCGCAGGCCGACGATGCTGGCGTAGACGCCGTCGACCTGGCCCAGCCACAGGTGGCGCCAGGGCTCGGCGGCGTGGGTGCGCATGAAGTCCTCCAGGCGCATCGTCGCGGCGGTGCTGCGCAGGTGGGCGCCGGTCTCGGCGGCCCAGGCGGCGTCCTCGCCGATCTCGCGCGCCAGCGCGGCCAGCGGGCCGTTCGCGCCCAGCAGCTTGCTGTCGACCAGGGCCAGGCGCTCGGCCTGGGTGCGCGCGGACGGCACCCAGTTCGACAGCGCCTGGTAGCCGGCGATGTGGCCTTCCCCGACCAGCGGATCGAGGCGGCGCTTGAGCGCCTCCTCGCGCTGCAGCACTTCTTCCGCCGAGGCGCCGCGCACCAGGTAGTACTGGACCGGGCTCGGGGCGTCGAGCAGCTTGCCGAGCTTGATCTGGTCGCTCACCAGCGCCGGCGGCGAGGATTGCAGCGAACGGATGTCGTCGTTGGTCTCCAAGCGCGTCCAGCCCAGCACGGCGAACACGCCGAGCAGCGCGACCAGCGCCAGGGTCAGCGGCCCGTTCGAAACGCGCGGCCACCTGGTCACCAGCAGCCGGTAGCGGCGCGCGATCGGGCCGGCGCGCAGGGTGTCGGCCTTGATCAGGAGCGGGAACCAGCAGACCACGGTCAGCCAGGCGAAGACCAGGCCGAGCGCCGAGAACACCGCCATGTGGCGCAGGCCAGGGAAAGGCGTCAGCGCCAGGCCCATGTAGCCGATCACGGCGGCCAACAGGGTCAGGCCCAGGCCGGGCAGCAGGCGGCGCAGCAGGCGCGGCGAATCGAGCCCGCGGTCGGCGCCGAGCCGGTGGCAGAGGAAATAGATGCCATAGTCCTGGGCCACGCCGATCAGGCTGGCGCCGAAGACGAGCGTCAGCAGGTGGATGCGGCCGAACAGCAGCCAGCAGACCGAGAGCGCGCCCAGGAAGCCGACGCCGATCGCCAGCAGGGTCAGGCCGATCGGTTTCACCGAGCGGAAGGTCAGCCAGGTCAGCAGCACGATGCCGAGCAGCGAACCGAGCCCGATGGTGTGCACTTCGCGGCTGGCCTGGCTGCCGGCGGCGGCCGCGTGCAGCACCACGCCGGCCTTGATCACCTCGGCCGAAGGCACGGCCTGGCGCACGGCCTGGGCGGCCTCCTCCAGCAGGGGCACCACGCGCTGCTGGGCGCCCAGCGAGAAGGCCGAGGGTTTCATCGTATAGGTGAGCAGCACGTACTGGCGCCCCTCCCCGGCCACGAACAGGCGGCCGTCGCGCGGACGCACCGGCGTTTCGCCTGCACGCTCCTGGGCCCAGCCCGCGAACAGGCCGAAGGGGTCGTCGCGGAAGGCGCCCAGCTTCGGTCCCGAGAAGGCGCTGTACAGGCGCGCCAGCGCGTTGCCGGTCCAGAAGGCGGCCGGCTCCTCGCGCAACTGCTTTTCCTGGGCCGCGCCGACCAGCAGCGTGGCATGCGGCTGCAGGCCGGCCAGCCAGTTGGCCTGGCTCTCCTCGCCCATGGAATCGAGCGCGATCAGCTCGCCGTGCGGTGCCAGCACCGCGCGGAAGGCGTCGGCGGCGCGCCCGGCCTCGTCCCATTCGCGGGCGCCGACCAGCACCACCACGCGCTGCTGGGCGCTGTCGACCATGTGGGTGAAGGACTCCTGCAGCACCGCGTCGCGCTCTTCCAGCGGCAGCAGCGCCAGGATGTCGGTGTCGGGCACGATGCGCTTGCCCAGCCAGAGCCAGGCGTTGTGCCCGACCAGCAGGCAGACGATCAGCGCCCACAGGAGCGCAAGGCGCTTGTGCGTCATCACAGCAGCGCCGCCTCTTCAGGCAAGACCGCCCCGGGGCCGGTCTTGATGTCGGTGAAGCCGATGTCGGTGCGGTCGCCGCTCTCCTCGACCATGCGGATGTTGCGCACATAGGCGCCGCCGTCGAGCGAGATGGCGCCGATCGCGCGCGCCAGCGCCGGGCTGCGCGCCTTCAGCGAGACTTTCCAGGCGTCGCCCGCGACCGATCCGTCGACCTCGAACAGGGAATCGAGCTGGCCCAGGTCGCCGGCCAGCAGCGAGAACAGCACGCCGTTGATCATGCGTACCGTCGGCTCCTGGCTGGCGTCCAGGCGCATGGCGACGCGCTCGCCCTGCATGTGGACGATCTCGTCGCGCTTCAGGCGCAGGGTGTTCGGGAAGGGTTTCAGGGTGCGCCACAGCACGCCCTTGCCGGCGACGACGCAGAAGCGGCCGCTGGACGCCAGCGGCTTCTTCATGCCGGCGAGCTGCTTGGTCTGCTCGAAGCGGCCGCACAGCTGCTCGGGCTTGGCCAGCATGGACTGGATCTTGGCGATAGGTGCCGCCGCGTTGGCGCCGCCGATGGCGGCGGCCAGCACGACCAGGGCGAGGATACGTTTCATGGTGCCTGTACTCCAAGCTTCTCGAAAAGGATGGGGGGCGAGACAAAGCACATCTCGCCGCTCTTGATGTCGACCGCGACTTGCGTGGTGGTGGCGCGGTTCAGGCGCTTGCCGCTCTGGGCGTCGCTGATCAGGTAGTCGATGCGCAGGCGGTTTTCCCACTCGACGATCTCGGCGCGCAGCAGCAGGCGCTGCCCGAACGTGGCGGGGCCGGCGTAGCGCAGGTTCATCTCGATGATCGGCCACATGTAACCCGAGTCCTGCATCTGCTCGTAGTTGTAGCCGATCTTGTCGAGCAGCGCGCAGCGCGCCACCTCGAGGTATTTGACGTAGTTGCCGTGCCAGACGATCTGCATCGGGTCGAGGTCGAAGAACTGGACCTGCATCTCGACCTCGGCCGACCAGCGGCTGGGCGTTTTCCCTTTACGCATACAGGCTCCAGGCCTGGTCGCGGATGCGGCCCAGCAGCAGGTGCAGTTCCGGATCGAGGCGGCGGTCTTCCAGCACCGGCGCGACGTCCTGGCCCAGCAGGTCCATCATGCGCGCCAGCGGCGCCGGCAGCGCACGCGCCGCGTCCACGCGCTGGCGCAGCCAGACGCCCTGGCGCACCGTGACGAGCAAGGCGGCCGCGACCTGCTCGGTCAGCTCCAGCACGCGCAGGCAGTCGCGCGCGGCGATCGTGCCCATGCTGACCTTGTCCTGGTTGTGGCATTCGGTCGAACGCGAGAACACCGAGGCCGGCATGGTCAGTTTCAGCGCTTCCGCGGTCCAGGCCGAGGCGCTGATCTGCAGGGCCTTCAGGCCGTGGTTGATGGCGGCGCGCTCGCCCTCGATGCCGGTCAGGTTGGCCGGCAGGCCCTGGTTGTAGCGGGCGTCGACCAGCAGCGCCATCTGGCGGTCCAGCAGGTCGGCCAGGTTGGCCACCGCGTTCTTCATGCCGTCCATCGCAAAGGCGATGTGGCCGCCGTAGAAGTGGCCGCCGTGCAGCACGCGTTCGCCCTCGGCGTCGATGATGGGGTTGTCGTTGGCGCTGTTCAGTTCGTTCTCGATGGCCTCGCGGAAGAACGGCAGCGCATCGGCCAGCACGCCGATCACGTGGGGCGCGCAACGGATCGAGTAGCGGTCCTGCAGGCGCTTGCCGTTGCGCTCGAGCTGGCCGGCGTACTCCAGGTCCTGGCGCAGCCAGGCGGCCACGCCCTGCATGCCGGCGTGCGGCTTGACCGAGAACAGGGTCTCGTCGAAATGGTGGTCGTTGCCGTCCAGCGCGAACGAGGCCAGCGCGGTGATGCGGGTGACCAGGCGTGCGAGGTAGTCGGCGCGGTCCCAGGCCAGGCAGGCCAGGCCGGTCATGACGGCGGTGCCGTTCATGATCGCCAGCCCTTCCTTCGGGCGCAGGCGCAGCGGCGCGATGCCGGCGTCCTGCAGCGCCTGGGCGGCCGGCACCTGCACGCCGTCGCGCAGCACCTCGCGCTCGCCGCACAGCACCGCCGCGAGGTAGGACAAGGGCGTCAGGTCGCCGCTGGCGCCGACCGAGCCTTCGCTCGGGATCAGCGGCAGGAGGCCGGCATCGAACAGGCGCACGATCTGCTCGAGCAGGTCGAGGCTGACGCCGGAAAAGCCCTTCGACAGCGAAGCCAGGCGCGCGGCCATCACGGCGCGCGTCTGCGCCGGCGTGAGATGCGCACCGAGGCCGCAGCCGTGGTAGGTGTAGAGGTGGTGCGGCAGTTCCGACACCAGGGACAGCGGGACCGGCACCGTGCAGGAATCGCCATAGCCGGTGGTCACGCCGTAGATGGCGCCGTCCTCGCGCAGCAGGCGGTCGAGGAAGTCCGCGCCGCGCGCGATCGCCGCGCGGAAAGCCGGGTCGTTCGAGAGCTCCGGACGGGCGCTGCCGCGCGCGATGTCGACGATGTCGCGCAGCGCCAGGCGCTCGCGGTCGAAGCGCACGGCGCGCTGGGGAGTCTTCAGGTCAGTGAGCTGCATGGGGACGTTCCGATCCGGGTAAATGCCAAAAGTCGTAGAAGTTGAACCACTCCAGCGGCGCGCGGCGCACATGGCGCTCGAGACGGGCGGCATAGTCGCCGGCCAGCTCGGCCAGCGCGGCGTCGCGCTCGCGGCGCGGCAGGCTGACGGTTTCGCGCAGGCGCTCGAAGTGGAGCTCGTAGTGCTCGCCCTGGCGCGTGGCGAACATGGTGTACAGGGGGCAGCCGAGGACCGAGGCCATCACGTAGGGGCCGACCGGGAAGGCGGCGGTCTGGCCCAGGAAGGGAGCCAGGGCGACGCGGGCCTTATTGGACGAAGACGCGGAAACCGGCACGCGGTCGCCGGCGATGACGACGAACTCGCCCTGGGCGATGCGCTCGGACAGGGCCATGGCCATGGCCGGCGTCATCTCGGTCACCTGCATCAGGTTGAGCTGGCTGCGCGGATCGAGCCTGGCCAGCATGTTGTTGAAGGCCTCGGCGTGGCGCGTATGGACCAGCACCGTGATCTTGAGGCCCGGCGTGCGCAGCGAGAGCGCGCGGCACAGGTCGAGGTTGCCCAGGTGGGCGCAGACCAGCAGCGCGCCCTTGCGCTCGCGGATGCGCTGCAGCAGCGGCTCGGCGCCGTGCACGCGCACGCGTTCGAAGTCGAACAGGCCGCCCCAGAGCAGCATCTTGTCGAGGATGGCTTCGGCGAAGGCGCCGAAATGGCGCAGCACGCCCAGCAGCCCGGCGGGCGCGCCGACACGGCGCAGGTAGTCGCCCGAGACCCTGCGCGCCCGGCCCTGGGTCGCGACGTACCACAGCAGCACCGGGTACAGGACGACCCGGAAGGGCCAGCGCCCGAACACCCGGCAGACCCAGAACAGCAGGCGCATGCCGGCCACGAAGCTCGCTTCGTTGATGGCGGCCCAGTGGCGCGTGTCGCCCGTCCGGCTCAACGCCATTTGCGCACCAGCAGCGAGGGAATGCGCGGCAGCATGCCGAAGAACAGGGCGACGTGCAGGCGGGTGATCAGGACGTTGTCGGTCCAGGCCTTGAAGTGCGAGACGCCGTCCTCCGGGTAGCCCACTTTGGTGGGCAGGTTCACCACCTCGACGCCGTCCCAGTACAGGCGCACCAGGATCTCGATGTCGAAGTTCATGCGCAGGCCGAGGCGGCGGCGTTTCGCCAGCGCCAGCACCGGGGCCACCGGGTAGACGCGGAAGCCGCACATCGAATCGCGGATCGCCAGCGACAGGGTGTTGATCCAGACCCAGACGTGGGTCAGGTAGCGCGCGTACAGGCGCAGCGCCGGCACCGACTCGTCGTACAGCGGGCAGCCGGCGACCACGGCCTTCGGGCGGGCGCGGGCGGCGTCGAGGAAGCGCGGGATGTCGGCGACCGCGTGCTGGCCGTCGGCGTCGACCTGCAGCACGTGGCTGTAGCCTTCGCGCGCGGCGCGTGCGAAACCGCTGAGGACCGCCCCGCCCTTGCCCTGGTTGACGGCGTGGCGCTCCAGCACCACGCGGCCCGGGTGGGCAGCCGCCAGCGCGTCGAGCACGGCGGCGCAGCTTGGGGAGCTGCCGTCGTCCACCAGGATGCATGGCAGGCCGTGCGCGAGAACCTGGTCCAGCACCTTGCCGATCGCGTGCTCGTGGTTGTAGACGGGGATGACGACGCAGGGAGTGAACACGTCAGCCTGCCTTTGCAAAGCGCAGCAGCGAGTGGCAGTAGCCGATGCCGTCGCGCGCGGTCACCAGTTCCAGGCCGGCCGCTTGCGCCAGGCGGATATAGTCCTCGCTCTCGTAGACCTTGCTGTTGCCGCTGGCGAGGTTGTTGAAGTAGGGCGAGGTGTTGATCAGGCAGTAGGCCGCGATGTCGTAGCGCTGGCGGTCCCAGAAGGTGTCCATGACGAGCACCTGGCCGCGCGGCGCCAGCGCCGCGGCCACGCGCCGGAAGATGCTGGCGATCGCCTCTTCCGAGAAGCAGCTCAGGAACTGGCTCATCCAGATCAGGTCCATGCCGGAAGGCAGCGGCTTCTCATAATCGAGCAGGTCGGTCGGGTGCAGGTGGGCGCGCTCGCGCAGGCCCGCTTCGGCCAGCTTGGTCTCGGCCACCGCGAGCTGGCCCGGCAGGTCGACCAGGTGCAGCTCGGCCGTCTGGCTGGCCGCCAGCGCCGCCAGCGTGAACTTGCCGGTATTCGCGCCGATGTCCATCACGCGCTTCGGCGCGGTCGCGAACACGTCCGGCATGATCTCCGGGAAGGAGGTGTCCGAGTAGTAGTGGTCGAAGGCGAGCCAGCTGGTGCGCGCCGGCTCGGGCAGCTGCGACAGGCCCTGGTAGAGGGTCGGCCAGTCGCCGAAGACCTTCAGGCCGAGCGGCTTCTCGGCGTCCAGGGTCTTGTCCAGGTCGAACAGGGCCTGGTAGCAGACGTCGTGGTTGAAGTCGATGTTGACCTGGGTGATCGGGTCGGTCAGGACCACGAAGCCGGCCTTGTCGAGCACGTAGCGGCCTTCGCTCAGGTAGACCACGCCGGCCGACAGGCAGGTTTCCAGCACCACCTTCAGCACGTAGGGGGTCCACTGCCCGTTTGACGCCAGTTCCCCGACCGAGAGGCCGGTGTCGCCGGCGTCGGCGATCGCCTGCAGCATGCCGCGCTTCCAGGCGTAACGCACGCACTGGAACACTACCGGGCCATAGGCGATCTTCTGCGCCTCGAAGCGTGCTTCGAACGCGCTCTGGCGCTCCGGCGAAAATTTTTTGTTCAACATGCTGGTTCAGGTCCCTAGGAGTACGCGGCCGCTCGCATGGGCGCCCGCTTCGGAAAAATAGCGAAAGTTCAGGCTGCCTTTGGCAGCGTCGTGCACCAGCTCCAGCCGCACAGGCTGTCCGGGCCGGATCATCTGCTGGAACTTCAGGACATTGATGCCGGCGAAGCCGCCCGGGAGGCCCAGGTAGCGGCGGCCGTAATGGATGGCCCAGTCGACCTGGACCACGCCCGGCAGCACCGGCGCGACGCTGAAATGGCCGTCGAAATACAGCAGCTCGGCCGGCACCGTCAGTTCCAGCAGCGCGCGGCCGGCCTCCTGTTCCAGCACGCGCAGCGCCGGATAGCGCGGGCGCTGCGCGTCGGCGCCGAGCAGTGCCAGCAGCTCGGCCTGGGTGGTCTTGCCCTGGGCGTTGACCGGCAGGCGGTCGAGGTAGCGCCAGCGCCGCGGCAGCGCCACCGCTTCCAGGCTGCCCGCGAGCAGGGTGCGCAGGCGCAGGTTGAGGGCGTTCTTGCCGCCCTCCTCCAGCAACGCCGCGCCGGCCTCGCCCGGCACCACGAAGGCGGCCAGCGCCTGGCGCGCACCGCCCTGCTCCGTCTTGGGGCAAGGCAGGACGCGCGCCTCGCGCACCAGGCCGGTGGCCAGCAAGGCCTGTTCGACGGCGTCGAGCGACACCCGCTTTTCCTCGATCTTGACGATGCGGTCGGCGCGTCCGCGCAGCAGGAAGCGCCCCTCGTCCAGCGCTTCGACACGGTCGGACTGGCGCTGCCAGCCGCCCGCCCCCGCCTGCACCGAATGCACTTCGAGCAGGCCGTCGGCATCGATGCGCCAGGCCACGCCGGGCAAGGGAGTCCAGCCCTCGTCGGCCTGCTGGCCGCGCTGGCGCCAGGCCACGCCGCCGGTTTCCGAGCTGCCGTAGACTTCGATCGGGGCGCGGCCGAGCAGCGTGCGCGCGTGCAGGCTGGCGCCCGCTTCGAGCATGCCGCCGGACGAGAACACGGCGCGCAGCTGGTCGCGTGCGCCGCGCCAGTCGAGGTGCTCGGGCAGGCGCTTCAGGTGGGCCGGGCTGGCCAGCAGCAGGCAGGGCCGCAGGGCCAGCGCGTGCACCAGGGTTTCGGGGAATTCATGGCGTTCGGCATGGATCGCGCGCCCGGCGAGCAAGGGCCATAGGACGCGGAACAGCAAGCCATAGATGTGCTGGTGCGAGACCGTCGCCAGCACATCAAGCCCGCCCAGGGCGGGGCCGAACCGGGCGTCCAGCGCCGCGACTTCGCCGAGCAGCTGCACGAGCTGCTTGCGGATGGGCGTCGGCGCGCCGGTGCTGCCGGAGGTGTAGACCACCATCGCCGGGAAGTCCGGCGCGGGAGCCACCCAGGGAGCACGGCAGTCGTCGCCCGGGGCCGGCGAACCTGGCGAGCAGGACGCGGGGAAGCTGCCCCAGAAGGCGCCGACTTCGGCGGCCAGGGCGGTGCAGTTCGCCGGCAGGGTGTCGGCAACCATCCACACGGTCTTCCCCGACAGCCAGGCGCCCAGCAGCGCGGCCGCGAACTCCAGGCTGTCCTCGTGGAAGAGCGCAACCTGGGTGGTCCCGGTGCGGCGGCCGAGCGCGGTCCAGGCGCGCACCCGGGCCAGCAGGGCGCCATGGCGCACGGCGTCGCCGCCGCGCCAGCCGGCCAGCGCGAGCGGGTCGCGCGCGGCGATACGAGCAAAAAAATCAGACATGATGCAGCCGTTTGAAACGCATGCGCAGCAGGTATTCGCCGCCGAACATCAAACCCATCAGCACGTAGGAGACGACGCCCGTGTAGAGCGACCACACGGCTTCCGGGGAAAACAGCGCGGTGCCCAGGGCGATCGCCCCGTTCGCGACGAAGAACACGCACCAGGCCTGGGTCACGCGCCGGGTGTAGGCCACCGCCTCGGGCGGCAGATCCGGCTCGCGCAGGCGCGCCAGGCGCTCCACCATCGACGGACCCGACACCAGGCTGTAGGCGAAGGCGGCCAGCAGCGCGCTGTTGACCAGCACCGGATACAGCTTGAGCGGCAGCACCGCGTTCGAGGCGACCGCCAGCGCCACCAGCGCCAGCGCGCCGGCCGCCGACCAGCGCGCCGAGGCGTTGAGCTTGAGCGCGGGCAGCCGGGTCGCGACCGTCAGCAGCAGCAGGCCCGCCATCCAGCGCGGCTCGATGCTGCCGTGGCCGAGCCAGATCGCCAGCGGATACAGCAGCGTCAGCGCCCCCGCCAGGACATTCCAGGCCACTGGACTCAGGCCGCCTGCTCTTCGGCCAGGCCGGCCAGCGCGTTGACCACGTCGTCGATGGTGCGGATGGTCTTGAACACTTCCGGCTGCAGGCGCTTGCCGGTCATCTGCTTGAGCTTCACGGCCAGGTCGACGGCGTCGATGCTGTCGATGTCGAGGTCGGCGTACAGGTTCGATTCCGGGGTCAGCGCGTCGCGGTCCAGCTCGAACATCTCGGCCAGCAGGTCGGCGATCCAGACAAACAGTTCGTCGCGGTTCATATCGTTAATGGCTACCATGGCCTTCTCCTACTTCTTGCGGTTAGCTTCAATCATCGCTGCGAGGGCGCGCACCGATGCGAAATGGCGGCGCGTCTCCTGCGATTCGGCCGACAAGGTGATGCCGTAGCGCTTCTGCAGCGCCACGCCGATCTCCAGCGCGTCGATCGAATCGAGGCCCAGCCCTTCCACGAACAGTGGCGCCTCGCTGTCGATATCGGCGGGGGCGATGTCCTCGAGCTGGAGGACATCGATGATCAGTTCCTTCACTTCCTGTTCAAGCATGTTGCTGGCCTTCTTCCATAAAATAATGTTGCAGGTATTCGGTCAGGCGGCGTGCCGCCATCACTTCGCTCACGCCGGGCGCGGCGAAGCGCTCGACCCCGATGTCGTCCTTGACCTCGATGCGGAAACTGGCCTGGCGCGGCGGCACGTGCCACCACTTGTCGCCCTTGCCCAGGGTCGGCGGCTCGCAGCGGATCACCACCGGCGTGACCGCGCGGGCGCCGCGCACCGCGATGTTGGCCGCGCCGCGCTTGAGTTCCATGGCGCCGCCGCGCGGGGTGCGCGTGCCTTCCGGGAAGATGATCAGGTTGCCGCCCGCGCGCAGCGAGGCGATGCAATCCTCGACCAGCTCCGGGCCGCGGTCGTTGCAGATGTAGCGCGCCGCCCGCACCGGGCCGCGCGTGAAAGGATTGTTCGACAGGCCGCCCTTGACGATGCAGTCGGCGTTGCGCACGAAAGCGATCAGGAAGACGGTGTCGATCAGTGTCGGGTGGTTGGCCAGGATCAGCTGGCCCTCGCGCTCGAGTTTTTCGAGGCCGCGCACTTCGTAGCGCAGCACCCCCAGCAGGCGCATGATGCCCACGAAAGCCCGGAAGCTCAGGCGGATGATGCCGCGCGCGGCGCGCCTGCGGGCGTCGAGATCGCGCACGCACAGCGCCAGCAGCGGGAAGACCAGCACGCGCAGCAGCAGGCCGCCCAGGCCGAACAATGCGAAGCTCAGGCCGGTCGCGAACACGCGCCAGCCGAGGCAGGCCTTGTCAAGCATCGCGGCTCCAGGTCCAGCGCTGGCCGCCGGCATGGCGCACCAGGGGCGCGCCTGTGCCGAACTGGAAGCGCAGCAGGTCCAGGCCGCCCGGGGAGCGGGTGGCTTCGCCCTCTTCCGCATGCCAGGCCAGGCGCACCGCGTCCAGGCCGGCCGGGACCATCGCCCAGGCAAAGGCCCAGGGCTGTTCGTCGCAATCCTCGAAATGGGCCAGCGGCTCCGGGAGCGGCTCGTCGCAGGCCACCAGCAGCACCATGGGCGCGCCGTCGGCAAGCAGGCCGCAGGCCTCGATCACCGCGTGCTCGATGGTGGCCTGGCCGCCCGCCAGGGCGACGTGGTTGGCGCGATCGGTGCGTGCGATCGAGAACAGGCCGGCGCTGGCGTTGTGCACGGCCAGGCCGAAAGCGGTCGGCGACAGCGGTTCGCCGCGCGCCAGGTCGCCCAGCAGCTCGACGGCGCGTCCCACTTCGCCATGGCGCGAGCAGAACACCGTCGGCACGTCGCGCTCCTGGCCCAGGCACGCGTAGGCCACTTCCAGCGCCATGCGGCCAAGGAAGCCGGCGCGGCGGCGCAGCATCGCCGGCATGGGCGCCACCTTCGGGTCTTCGCCGCGCACCAACGGCCAGGGCGCGCTCGCCCAGGCAGCCCACTGCTCGGGCGAGGTCACACCGGGCGCCCAGGCAGCGTGCCGGGCGATGGAGAAAGCGACCTCGTGTTTAGACATAATCGGACCGGCGGTGGAAGGACGTTGAGCGCAAGCGTGCGCCTTGGAAAGGCTGGGTGGAATTATAATCGGCGGCTTTGCTTGTAGGAACAGTCCTGCAAGAAGCAGCGTTGTTTTGCGACACAATCATGCGGGCTGAATAGGACAGGCACAGGGACAGGGCCTGCGAGGCGGCCGGCGCCCAGGCGACGAAGGCGCGATCTTGCCATAGCGCAAGCCTTTCAAAACTCACAGATTGTCACGAACGACCGAGAAAGGCCTCTAGGTCTTGCTTCCTCAACATGCCTGGGTCAGCCGTGCGCACGCGGCGGTCACGCTGGAAAGCGCCCGCAAGCGCGCTAGGGCATGGCGATGCCTGCGGCCCGCGGCCGGCTGATCCCACTGAATTCTGGAAAGATGTGCGGCAAGCGCAGTGGTCGAGGCGCTCCCACCGCCTTCCGCTGGCGCTCCTGCCTTGCCGTCGAGTTTCTTTACATCCCGCCCCGTTGCCGCCTCAGTCCGGCCGGCAAGTATTTGTTTCAAAAAAGAAAATTCTTTCAGGCATGAGTATTGCTGTAAATATGGCGCAGCACGGGCAAGCCATAAAAAACCGACAGCAATATTCAACCATAGGGATGACCATGAAACTTACTTCCACTCTGAAACACCTGCTGATCAGCGCCACGCTCGCCATCGGCACGAGCCAGGCACATGCGGGCGTCGTCACGTTTTCCGGGCTGACCGACTTTTCCAACTACAGCGAAGCGGGCATGACGATGGAGTCTGCCACGGTCTGGAACTGGCCAGGCGAAGCGATGGCCCACATGGATTCCGGCCTCGCGATCTTCACGCTCGACGACAACGGCGTCTTCACCTTGAACAGCGTCGACATGATTGCGGACGGCGGCTTCGGCCCGGCGAGGTTCTCGGCTTATCTCGACGGCAACCTGCTCGGCTCGGTCGACGTGGCCTACGATGTCGGCAGCTTCGACTTCGGCGCGCTGTTCTCCGGCATCGACGAATTCCGTGTCAGCTACATCGACGACCATTTCACCTTCGATAACGTGGTATTCGACGACGCGTCCGGCACCGACGTACCGGAGCCGGGCAGCCTGGCCTTGATCGGCCTGGGCGCGGCGGCCCTGGCGGCGCGCCGCCGCAAACCGGCCTGACGCGTCGACAGGGAGGCGCCCCGCGCCTCCTGGACGCCCGGCAGGCGCGGTTGCCGGGCGCCCGTGTTCCCGGCTCGGGCCGGGATGCGGTGGATTCAAGCCGCCGGCAGCAACTCCCGGATCGCATCCGGCAGCGGCACGGATTTCTCGGCCGCGAAATCGACCCAGACGATCTTGGCCGCGCCTTCGGCGTGCAGGTCGCCGGCCTGGCCGTCGGCGCCGACCAGGCGGATCTCGTGCGAGACCTCGAAGCTGGAGCGTCCCGGCGGGCCGACCCAGGAAGTGACCTCGATCTCGGCCGGGTACTTCAGCTGCTTCAGGAAGGAGCACTGGGCGTTGATCAGGACCGGCCCGGTGCGGGTCGGATCGGGCAAGGCGCCCACCTGTTCGAGCCAGGCGATGCGCGCCGTTTCGATGTAGCGGAAATAGACCGTGTTGTTGACATGGCCCATGGCGTCCATGTCGCCCCAGCGGACTGGCATCCGCATCGTGTGTACCAACTTCTTGTTGCTCATAATCCTGCTGACGAGTGTTGCCACTTCGGTGAAGACAATAAAAAAGGCGCCGTCGCCGGCGCCGCCTGCCGCAAGGGGCGCATCTTACAGGCTATTGCGCCGTCATGCCGTCGTCGGCCGTGATGATGGCGCCGTTGATGAAGTGCGCCTCGTCGGCCGCGAGCAGGAGCAGCAGGCCGTCGAGGTCTTCGGGCTTGCCGGGGCGCTTGCGCGGCAGCAGCTCGATGAGCTTTTTCCCCTGCTCGGTCTCGAAATACTCCTCGTTCATCTCGGTCGAGATGTAGCCGGGGCAGATGGCGTTGACGTTGATGCCGTACTTGCCCCACTCCACCGCCATCGCCTTGGTCATCTGCACGACGCCGGCCTTGCTCATGCAGTAGACGCCGATCTGCGGCAGCACGCGCAGGCCGGCGACGGAGGCGATGTTGACGATGCGGTGCTGCTTGCGCGGGTCGCCCTTGGCGCGCTGGATCATGCGCTTGGCCGCCTGCTGCGCAACGAAGAAGGCGCCGCGCAGGTTGGTGTCCATGATGTACTGGTAATCGTCCTCGGTGACCTCGAGCAGGCGCTGGGTGCTCTGCACGCCCGAGTTGTTGACCAGGATGTCGATCGGGCCGGCTTCGGTTTCGGCGTGGGCGATGGCCGCCTTGATGCTGGAGAGATCGGTCACGTCGAGCGCGACCACATGGGCGGCGCCGCCGTCGGCTTCGATCTCGGCGCGCAACTCCTTCAGGCGCTCGATGCGGCGCGAGGCCAGCACGACCTGGGCGCCGGCGCCGGCCAGCGCTTTCGCGAAGCGTGCGCCGAGGCCGCTCGAGGCCCCGGTAACCATGGCAATCTTCCCCTCGTAATTCACTTCGATGCCCACGTTGGCTCCTGTGCTGGTGTTGGCGATGCGCCGATGTGCTGTGCGGCGACTGGATGAGAGCGCCCGACAAAGCCCTCAGGGCAAGGAGCGTCGTCGCAGACAGCACGAGCGTACGGCGAGACGACGCGCCGCCGTCATGGCGGCTTTGTCGGGCGCTCTTGGCATAATGATGTCACAGAATCAGCTATTAGATTGCCACATCTAATTTTCGCCCTAAAATAGCTGGCTAAGTTGCAAATGGCCCCAAAAACCCGCACACTCGTGCTTAAATTTTTTTAACCCATTAGAAGACCATGACAGAGCCTATCAACATCCTAGAACAATACGGCCCGCGCGAAGCAATGGAGTACGACGTTGTGATCGTCGGCGGCGGCCCGGCGGGCCTGTCGGCGGCGATTCGCCTGAAGCAACTGGCGGCTGAGAAGGGCCAGGACGTGTCGGTCTGCGTGCTCGAAAAAGGCGGCGAACTGGGCGCCCACATCCTGTCGGGCGCGGTGATGGACCCGATCGCGATCAACGAGCTGTTCCCGAACTGGAAAGAGCTCGGCGCGCCGCTGAACACCCCCGTCACCGAAGACCAGGTGCTGTTCCTGACCGAGACCAAGTCGTACGCGACGCCGTCCTTCATGGTGCCGAAGTCGCTCACCAACCACGGCAACTACATCGTCTCGCTGGCCAACGTCGTGCGCTGGCTGGGCCAGCAGGCGGAAAGCCTGGGCGTGGAAGTCTTCCCCGGCTTCCCGGCGGCCGAGGTGCTGTACAACGAGGATGGCTCGGTCAAGGGTGTCGCCACCGGCAACATGGGCGTCAAGCGCGACGGCGAGCCTGGTCCGGACTTCCAGCTCGGCATGGAACTGCACGCGAAATACACCTTCTTCGCCGAAGGCTCGCGCGGCCACCTGGGCAAGCAGCTCATCGCGAAATATGACCTGAACAAGGGCAAGGATCCCCAGACCTACGGCATCGGCATCAAGGAGCTGTGGGAGATCGACCCGGCCAAGCACAAGCCGGGCCTGGTGATCCACACGGCCGGCTGGCCGCTGCCGAGCGACACCTACGGCGGCTCCTTCCTCTACCACCTGGAAAACAACCTGGTGGCGGTCGGTTATGTCGTCGGCCTGGCTTACCAGAACCCGTATCTGTCGCCGTACGAGGAATTCCAGCGCTATAAGACCCACCCGGCGATCCGCGGCTACTTCGAAGGCGGCAAGCGCATTTCGTATGGCGCGCGCGCCATCACGGCCGGCGGCCTGCAGTCCCTGCCGAAGACCGTGTTCCCGGGCGGCGCCCTGATCGGCTGCGACGCCGGCTTCCTCAACGTTTCCCGCATCAAGGGCAGCCATGGCGCGATCAAGACCGGCATGCTGGCGGCGGAATCGGCTTTTGCCGCGCTCGCGGCCGGCCGCCAGCACGACGAATTGAGCAGCTATCCGGAAGCCTTCAAGCAGTCCTGGCTGCACGAAGAGCTGTATGTGGCGCGCAACTTCAAGCCCTGGATGAGCAAGGGCCTGTACCTGGGCACCATCATGACCGGCATCGACCAGATCCTGTTCAAGGGCAAGGCCCCGTGGACGCTGCGTCACAAGCATGCCGACCACGAGTGCCTGCGCCCCGCTTCGGACTTCAAGCCCATCGTGTATCCGAAGCCGGACGGCAAGCTGACCTTTGATCGCCTCTCGTCCGTGTTCATCTCGAACACGAACCACGCGGAAGACCAGCCGGTGCACCTGACCCTGAAGAACCCGGCGATCCCGGTCGAGGTCAACCTGGCGAAGTACGCCGGCCCCGAGCAGCGCTACTGCCCTGCCGGCGTGTATGAATTCGTGAAGACCGACGAAGGCCAGGACCGCCTGCAGATCAATGCCCAGAACTGCGTGCACTGCAAGACCTGCGACATCAAGGACCCGACCCAGAACATCGTCTGGGTCACGCCGGAAGGCGGCGGCGGACCGAACTATCCGAACATGTAAGACGGTTCGCGCGATGGAGAACAGCCCGCTTCGGCGGGCTGTTTTTTTGTGAGGACGGTTGCCAAAAACGACCGGGTGAGTCCGGACACGAAAGACCCCGTGCGCACAGGCGAGCGCCCCACAGAACCAGTACGGCGCCCGCTCGCTCGCACGATGGAACGACGCCTCCCCGCCCCGACATATGTTGCCTAAACACAACAATAGTTTCAGCAAATAAATTTTGAGAAGCGCATGGATTTCCCCTATGGGATAATTCGCGCCTGCAATTTTCACCCACTTTATCGAATGCCAAGCCTCTCTTCTGGCCAGCGCCCGCTGCGCCGCGCCCTGCTCTGCACCGCCCTTGCCGTCGCCTTCGCTCCCGCCTGCGCCCAGACGGTTCCCTACCTGATGACCCGCATGGCCCAGTTGCCCGAGTACGGCCGCGGCGCCGACGCCGTGCGCATCTACGGCACCGTCGACATGGGCGCGATGTACGCGACGACGGACCACGGGCGCGGCCGCTGGCAGGCCCAAAGCGGCGGCAACTACAGCTCCAAGCTCGGCCTGTACGCCTCGGAAGACCTGGGCGGCGGCCTGAAGGCGGAGATCAAGCTCGAAGCCGGCTTCAATGCCGATAACGGCGCCCAGCAGGCCAGCGCCCTGTTCAACCGCGAGTCCTGGATCGGCCTGCGCTCGAGCACCTGGGGCACGGTCCGCGTCGGCAACCAGATCAACGCGATGCTGCCGCTGCTGATCGATCCCTTCATGCTGGTGAACACGAATTCGGTCTACACCTGGGTCGGCGGCGGCGCCATGCAGACGCCGCGCGGCGCCGGCGCCAACACCGATCTCGGCCCGGGCGCCGGCACCCTGCCGGTGCGCGTGCCGAAGTCGATCACCTACGCCACCCCTGGCGCCCTGGGCCCGGTGTCGGCCCAGCTCATCTACGCCACCAATCCCTCGGGCGCGAACGAACCGAAGGTGGGCACGCGCGGCGGCGTGGTCGCCTACAACCGCGGCCCCTTCTACGTGGCCGCCAGCCTGATCCAGACGTGGAGCGGCCCGGTGTCCGTCGGCGCCGGCCTGCCCATGCAGAGCGTGCGCACCGACATCCCGTCGGTGGGCGCAATTTTCGACAACGGCAAGCTGGTGCTGTCCACGTCCTACGCGCGCATGGAGCCGAAGGCGGCCCAGGCCGGCGAGGCCTCGCTCGTCACGCTGGGCGCGATCCTGCCGCAAGGCCGCACGACCTGGCGCGCCTCGGCCGTCTACCGCGACACCGAGCGCGCGCGCGACAATGCCGGCCGTCCGGCCGATTCCTCGGCGCTGGGCCTGATGCTGGGCGCGGATTACGACCTGTCGCGCCGCACCGCGCTGTATGCGCGCGCCGGCTCGGTACGCAACTTCGGCGCCTCGACCATCATCCTCAACAGCGTCGCCCTGCCGCTGGTCGCGGGCAGCGCGATGCCGCAGACGGGCATCGAGACGCGGACCTTCTCGGTGGGCATGTATCACCACTTCTGAGGCCTGAACATGGCCGCCCCCGGTGCGGGGGCGTAGAGTGGGCGGCTGCACCCGGGTGTGAAGGTGCACGCGGCGGCGATGCCGCCCACGCGTTCAGGCGACGGCGGATCGGCCGTGCTCTTTCATACTTGCGTTGAACGCGTGGGCGGCGCACACGCCGCGTCAACGCATGCCCCGGGGTGGAGCCGTCCACCCTACACCCAGGCTTCGCGGAGCGCGGGCGCCTGTTCAGTACATCATCCGGCGCCCATGCGACCCGAAGCGGTGACCCACGACCAGGGTCGTGCTGGCGACCAGGCTCGACAGCCCGATGATGAGCTGGACCAGCTTGTCGGCCGGCAGCAGCCAGTACTGCCCCGGCGGCGGTTCGGCGCCCGTGGCGGCGACGATCAGGGGGGCGATCCAGCTCGCTTCCGGCTCGACGTCGAGCACGACCGCGTCCTCGGCGGTCTGCATGTAGACATTGCCGCCTTCGGCCAGCGTGAAGCAGATGCCGTAGCCGGTCTCCTGCGGCCTGATCAGCTCCTGCATCGCCCGGTTGTGCTCGTCGATCCAGAGTTCAACGTCCTGGGGCGTTTCGAGGTGGATCCAGGGACGGGGGCGGAAGCGCGGCGGGTTATCAGTGGGAGCGGTCATGGCATGCGGTAGGAATACGTAAGGGCGTATGCTAAGGCATTTCCGAGCGATCGTGTGCCCCGCAGCGGGACCAATCGGACAACTTGCGCCACGGCTCTCTGCTATGCTGCATCGAACTCTACCTCGAAGCCGCGCCAGCACCGCTCATGAAGATTTCCGTGCCCCAGCTGGAACCGGGAAGCGCAGGCCGTATCGATGAGGAGCTCACCGGCGGACAATCGAGAACCTTGTCCGCGTATCCGGCCGGTGCGGCATCGAGGCGCCTGGCCCTGGCCCTGGTCCTTGCCTCGCTCGGGATGTTTGTCTCGCTCATCCCGTTTGCCGATGACTACCTCGGCGTCGCCCACTGGTTCATTCCGCTCTACCAGCCGGTCGTCGTCATCAACGACCTGATCACAGCGACCCTGCTGTTCGGTTATCTGCGCCTGGACCGGCAGTACGCCATCCTGATCCTGGCCTGCGGCTACCTGTACTCGGCCGTCATGGCCATCGTCCACCTGTTGACCTTCCCCGGCGCCCTCGCCCCTGCCGGCCTGCTCGGCGGCGGCGCCCAGACGACCGCTTACCTGCACGTGTTCTGGCATGCGGGCTTCCCGCTTGCCGTGATCGTCTATTCCCTGTGCAAGGACAAGGGCCGCCGCTACGCCGCCCCGGGTACCGAAGTGCGGGCGGTGCTGGCGACGCTTGCCTGCGCCATGCTCCTGAGCGCCCTGGCCATACTCGGCAACGACCTGCTTCCGCCCATGCTCCAGGGAGCGCGCTATTCGACCTGGTTCAACCTCGGGCGCTACACACAGTGGGTCCTCACCGGCCTGGCTCTGGCGGTCCTGTTTCGCCGCCGCTCGCCCGCCGCGTTGGACCTGTGGCTGATGGTGGTCCTGGCAGCCTGGTTCTTCGAGATCGGCCTCGTCAGTATCTTCAATGCGGGCAGATGGGACGTGGGCTTCTACGCGGGCAGGATCTACGCCCTGTTCGCCTCGAGCTTCGTGCTGATCATGCTGCTGACCGAACACGTGAGGATGTACCGCGACCTCAGCCTGGCCGAGAAGACGGCGCGCTCCGAGGCGCGCCTGCGCGAACGGCAGGAGACCCTGCGTCTCGCGCTGCAGGCGGGCAAGATGGGCGTCTTCAGGCAGGAGCTCCCGGGCAGGCGCACCTGGTGGAGCCCGGAGCTGGAACACATGCTCGGCCTGGCGCCGCGCACCCTGCGTCCGGAAGCGGAAGCCTTCATGCAGTACGTGCACCCCGACGACCGCGCCGCCCTGCGCCAGATGATGTCCGAGTGCATCGCGGGCAAGAACAATTGCGAAATGGAGTTCCGGGTGCGCAACGCCCGCGGGGAATTGCTGTGGGCGCAGGGGCGCGGACAGGCGGAGTATGACGACCAGGGCAAGCCGGTGGCGGTGTTCGGCGTCATCGGCAACATTACCGACAGGAAGCGCCGCGAGGAGGCGGAAGCCGAACGCGAAGCCCACTTCCGGACGCTGGCCAACGAGTTGCCGCAACTGGCGTGGATGTCCGCCCCGGACGGCAGTGTCTACTGGCTGAACCGCCGCTGGTACGAGTACACCGGCCTGAGCCCCGCCGAATCCGAGGGCTGGCGCTGGCAGCAGAGCTACGCCCCCGACGACCTGCCAAAGGCGCTGGAAACATGGCGGCGCTGCGTCGCCGCCGGCGAACCCTACGAGATGGTGACCCACCTGCGCGGCGCCGATGGCGAATACCGTCCCTTCCTCACACGCATCCTCCCCCTGAAGGACATGGACGGACAGGTGCTGCAGTGGTTCGGCACCCACACCGACATCGCCGCCCAGACCGAAGCCCAGCGGGCGCTGAAAGCGGCGGACCAGCGCAAGGACGAGTTCCTGGCGACCCTCGCGCACGAGCTGCGCAACCCGCTGGCGCCGATCCGCAATGCGGTATCCCTGATCAATCGGATCGGCCAGGCGCCGCCCCAGGTCGAAAAGGCGCTGGCGGTGATCGACCGCCAGTCGCGCCACCTGGCCCGCCTGGTCGACGACCTGCTCGAGGTCTCGCGCATCACCCAGGGCAAGGTCACGCTGCAGAAGAAGACGGTGTCGCTGGTGGACTGCCTGTCCGACGCCCTGCACGCCGTGGAAGCGAGCCTGAAGGCGGCGGGCCACGAGGTGGCGGTGCATCTCACCGACGACCCGCTGAGCGCCGACGCGGATGCGACCCGCATCGTCCAGTGCTTCCTGAACCTGCTGAACAATGCCATCAAGTTTACCCCGCCCGGCGGCCTGGTCCGGATCGAGGCCAGCCGCATTGGACAGGAGGCGCAGATCAGCATTGCCGATACGGGGATCGGCATCGCGCCGGAACACCTGGACCAGATCTTCGGCCTGTTCTCCCAGCTGACGCCCTCGCTGGAACGCAGCCAGGGCGGCCTGGGAATCGGCCTGTCGCTGGTCAAGGGTTTCGTCGAGCTGCATGGCGGCACAGTCGCGGCGGCCAGCGAGGGAGCGGGACATGGGACCACCTTCACGGTCCGGCTGCCCCTGGCGGAGCGTCCCGCCGGCATGGCCGCGGAGGAACCGCGCATCAGCCACGAGGCCAGGCTGCGCCCGCGCCGCGTGCTCGTGGTCGACGACAACCGCGACGCCGCCTCGAGCATGGTGGCCCTGCTGCAGGCGGCCGGACACGAAGTGCGCGAGGCGCACGACGGCGCCGCGGCGCTCGCGCTGGCCGGCGAGTTCGATCCCGAGGTGATCCTGCTCGACATCGGCATGCCGGGCATGAACGGACTGGACGTGGCGCGCGCACTGCGCAGCCGCCAGCATCAGCGCCAGTCGCGCATCATCGCCGTAACGGGATGGGGACAGGAGCGCGACCGCAGGCTGACGCGCGAAGCCGGGTTCGACTATCACCTGACGAAACCGGTGAATCATCTCGAGCTGGACGTGCTGCTGGCCTGAGCGCGGGGGGGAGCGCCGGCTGCGCGGCGGGATATACTGTCGAGCAAATCGGCGGTAATGGCCTCCCTGCGGGGAAGCCCGCCATGGTCAGCGTACCGGCCTTGCCGTACGGCGCCGGTCCTGCTTGCGGAAATGGTCCGGGGAGCACAGGACGCGCAGCGCGACCGAGCGCGGCACTCCGGCGCGCTCCATCAGCCTCAGCGCGGGATCGATGCCCTGCCGGGTGCACAGGTTCAATGCCTCGTCCACATGCGATGCGGTTCTCTGGTCGGTTCGTGCGTCGTTCCTGCTCAGTTCGCCCATGTTTTCCTCCATGCAAGCGGGAGATGCTAACAGAGCCATACTTGCACTTAAAGTAGTTTCTTAAGATCTTATTTTAAGTGGATGATTCTGTGTCTTATTCGCAAAGTTTTGCACTTTGACATTGCGGACCGCCGCGTTCGGCGCTAGCGCGACAGTAGAGCCCCGGCTGCATGCCGCCGTTCCAGTGGAAGCGGAAACGAGCCGCGCCAGCGCGCTGTGCGCCTAGGGAAGCAGCATGACGATGCGCGGCCGGACTTGCTCGCCCGCGAGCACCAGCTCGGCGCAGGAAACGGGAAGACTGAAGCGGCGCCGCCCCGCACTGCCGGGATTGATATACAGGACACCGGCCCGCTCGCTGCAGGCGGGCCGGTGCGAGTGACCGGACACGACCACCCGCAGCCCGGCGGCGGCCGGGTCGATGTCGATTTCCTTCAGGTCGTGGATCGCGTACAGCGATACCGGACCGAAGTGCAGCAAGGCCGTCGCGGGCAGGTCCCGGGCCCAGGCCTCGCGGTCGTTGTTGCCGCGGACGACAGTCAGGGGCGCGAGCTCGGCCAGACGCTCGAGGATGCCCGGGTTGCCGATGTCGCCGCCGTGGACGATGTGGTCGCAGCCGGCCAGGAAGTCCAGCGCTTCCGGACGCAGCAGGCCGTGGGTATCGGAAATCAGGCCGACACGGACGCTCCGCAGCGCCGCCCTTGCCTCGTCTGCGCTCAATGGCGCTTGGCCGTGGCCATCTTCGCCGTCGTGTAGATCGAGTACAGCGCGGCCAGGCCGACGACCACGTAGACCAGGCGGGTTGCCGGACTGCCCGGGCCGAAGATGGTGGCGACGATGTCGACATCGAACAGGCCGACCATGGCCCAGTTCAGGCCGCCAATGATCAGGAGCGCCATCGCAAGGTAATCGAGCGCCGACATGGCCGAGCGGCGACCTTCGCGCAAAGCGAGGCGGCGCTCGGGGCTGGTCCGACGATCCATCGTGGGTGCATTCATCGTTGCCATCGTTCTCTCCTTCCATGAGGTGATTTCGGTGTTCCGGCGTGTACATTGCCGGCCCGGCCCTTCGACAGCAAAAACCCGTGCAAGTTGGCGGCCCCTGCCGCGCCCCGGGATCAGCCCTTCCAGGTACGGTTGAGCCCCGTATCGGCATGGATCCAGCCGCCCTTGGGACCGGAACGATAATAATACCCGACTCCGCCCGTACGGAAGCTGCGCACGAGTCCGCCCAGGACTTCCTCTGTCAGGCTGGAAATGCGGATGTCGGCGGCCTTGCCCGTCATGTGCAGCGACTTGCGCGCGGCCGGCACGCCGGCTTCGATCAGGCGCGCGTTCGACGCCGGGGTGCGGTAGCCCGACAGGATCTCGAGCGGCTGCTCGAGGCCGTAGCGGGCGATGAAGGCCTGGGTGCTCCACAGGATCTCCAGCAGCTTCGGATCGATCGGCGCGGTTTCCTTGCCGTTGACGTCGCGCAGCAGGTGGCAGAGCTGCTGGTAAGCCGAGTCGATCACCTCGCCATCCTTCCAGTACAGCACTTTCGCCTTTTCGCCGCTGGCGGGACGGGTCACGCTCAGGGTGCGCGGCTTGACCCAGAAGTCGAGGTCGAGCACCTGGGCATCGAACAGGTCGGGAGGAGGAGTCAGGTCAGCCGGCGCCGCCTGCGGCGCGGCAAGGACATTGCTTGCAAGGCCAGGGCCCAGAACGCCGAGGGCGGACAGGCGCATGCCTTGCTGGAGGAAATCTCTGCGGGAAGACATAAGGTACTCATCTATGCGAAGTTGCGTACTATAACGCAACAACTTCGCACAATGAATACCTTACTTGTTGCTTATTGGTTGCAATTGCAAAAACGCTTGCTCTGGGTGGCGCCGCCGGCCTGGTCGGCCTCCAGCGATTTCCACATCAGGTTGCATTCGAGGCCGAAGCAGGACTTGTCCATGCCCGAATTGGTGTAGCCATGGCGTTCGAAGAACATCGCGGCGCTCTCGGGGCTGTGCAGGAAGAGCTTGCGGATATTCCAGGCGCGCGCCTGCTCCTCGACCGCGGCCAGCAAGGCGCGGCCGACGCCGATGCGCAGCGCGTCCGGCTGGACATAGCAGAGCGCGAGCTTGCCGGCCTGGGTCAGCAGCGCCAGGCCCAGCAGCTCGCCGTCGCGCTCGGCGACGATGGCGTGGTTGGTCGGGGAAGCGAACCAGGCGGCGACGTTTTCCGGCGTCTTGTTGCCCAACCAGGCGTCGAGGACGTCGGAACGGCCGCGGTGATCAAGCTCGCAGCCCTGCTCGATCGAGCGGCGCAACAGGGCGCAGGCGGAAGGCGCGTCGGCCGGTGCTGCTTTGCGAATGTCGATACCCATACTTCCAACCCAATGATTCGTGACTGATTGCTGCTACTTTCAAGACATTATCCGCTAGGGATAATGCATGACCGGACTATACACCGAAAGCGGGTTCGTCTGCCGGATGCCATGCATACCTTGGCCAGCTTCTAAGCATATGACAAAAGTATTCTTCCGTTTTGCTCTGAAATTACGGAACATGCACACTGTCTTCACAGCATTCTAAAAAGCGAGAACATATGCCGAACCAACCCTTCCTGCCCCTGCGCCGCTGGATCCTCGCGCTGGCCGTCGGCGCCGCCCTGCCGCTCACGGCAAGCGCCGCCAACGTCGAGCTGCTGAACGTGTCCTACGACGTGGCGCGCGAATTGTACAAGGACGTCAACCCGGCCTTCATCGCCGAGTACAAGAAAGCCACCGGCGACACCGTCACCGTCAAGCAGTCGCACGGCGGCTCGAGCAAGCAGGCGCGCGCCGTCGCGGACGGCCTCGAAGCCTCGGTCGTGACGATGAACCAGGCCAACGACATCGACATGCTGGCCGACCGCGGCCTGGTCGCGAAGGACTGGGCCAAGAAGTTCCCGAACAATGCGGCGCCCTATTACTCGACCATGGTGTTCCTGGTCCGCAAGGGCAATCCGAAAGGCATCAAGAACTGGGACGACCTGGCCAAGCCGGGCGTCAAGGTCGTGATCCCGAACCCGAAAACCGCGGGCAACGGCCGCTACACCTATCTCGCGGCTTGGGGCTCGGTGCTCAAGAAAGGCGGCAACGAAGCCCAGGCGCGCGAGCTGGTCGGCCGCATCTTCAAGAACGTGCCCATCCTCGACGCCGGCGGCCGCGCCGCCACCACCACCTTCACCCAGCGCCAGATCGGCGACGCCCTGGTGACCTTCGAGAACGAAGTGAGCATGGTGCGCGCCGAGTTCGGCGACAATTTCGAGGTGGTCTACCCGCAGGTCTCGATCCTGGCCGAGTCGCCGGTGGCCGTGGTCGACAAGGTCGTCGACCGCCGCGGCCTGCGCAAGCCGGCAACGGCTTACCTGAACTTCCTGTACTCGCCCGCGGGCCAGGAAATCGGCGCCAAGCACTACCTGCGCGTGCGTAACGAAGCCGTGATGAAGAAGTACGCCGCCAACTACAAGCCGATCACCCTGTTCTCGGTGGACGAGCTGTTCGGCGGCTGGCGCAACGCCCAGAAGAAGCACTTCGACGACGGCGGCGAATTCGACAAGATCTATCAGTCGAAATAAGCGCATCGCCCGAGCGTATTGACGGATGAGACCGGTTTCTTGCCAGTCTAAAAAGGCCCTGCTACAACGCAGGGTCTTTTTTTTGGGAAATTCCAATACATGAGCCCGGTTTTGGCCTGTGCGCCATAGACACCGTTAAATCACGGTGCTATCGTTCAACACTTAGGTGTGCCTTACAGCAAGACGCGTAAAAGTGGCGCCGCAACGGCGCCTTGGCCCCCAACCGATTCGACTCCACACTCCGACACCCATGATGAAAAAACTGTTCGCTGCCGTCCTGTTGTCGATCTCGTCTGCTGCCGCAATCGCGGTGCCGTTCGGTTCGCAATCGGTCCTGGTGGTGGAAGATGACACCGGCAAGGTTCTGCTTGAAAAGAACCCGACTGCCGTCGTTCCGATTGCCTCGCTGACCAAGCTGATGACCGCGATGGTGATCCTGGACGCGAAGCAGGACATGAATGAACTGATCGAGATCGACCGCAGCGACGTCGACACGCTCAAGCACAGCAGCTCGCGCGTGCCGGTCGGCGCCAGCATTCCGCGCGGCGACGTGCTGCAGCTGGCCCTGATGTCCTCCGACAACCGCGCCGCCGCCTCGCTGGCCCGCACCTACCCGGGCGGCCTGCCCGCGTTCAAGGAAGCCGTGCGCCGCAAGATCGCCGTGCTGGGCATGAGCCACACCGTGATCGAAGAGCCGACCGGCCTGTCGCCGAACAACCGCTCGACCGCGGCCGACCTGGTCAAGATGGCCAATGCCGCCAGCAAGTACAAGGAAATCACCGACCGCACCACCGATGCCAAGAACCTCATCAGCATCAACAGCCGCGAAGTCGAATTCCGCAACACCAACCGCCTGGTCGGCGCCAAGGGCTGGGACATCGGCCTGTCGAAGACCGGCTACATCCAGGAAGCAGGCCGCTGCCTGATCATGAGCATCAAGGCCGGCGGCAAGAACGCCACCATGGTCCTGCTCAACGCCGGCGCCTCCTCGGCCCGCATCATGGACGCGCTGAACATCCGCCGCTTCATCAACGGCAAGGATCCGGTCGTGGCGAGCGCCCGTCCGATGAAGATCAAGGCCAGCGCCAGCCGCCTGAAGGCGAAAGCCAAGGCTTCGTCGCGCAGCAAGTCGAAGGTGAAGGTCACGCCGCGCAAGAAAAAGGCGGTGGTGACGCGCAAGCGCCGCAATTGAACTGAACCATATCGCCGCGAAGACTTCGTCTTCGCCATAAAAGGGATTTTTTCCTCGGGAAGAAATCCCTTTTTGTTTTCGCGTCCTTTTGCGCGCCCTTTCCATTCCGGCGCACGCATTACCGCCGCTGGCCTTTCCGGCGCCTCGAAAAATAGCCGGGG
The DNA here is from genome assembly GCA_040755875.1 of Pseudomonadota bacterium. Lineage (GTDB taxonomy): Bacteria > Pseudomonadota > Gammaproteobacteria > Burkholderiales > Burkholderiaceae_D > Telluria. The sequence continues at coordinate 199,426 of JBFLZJ010000007.1, forward strand.
AGCGAACGCCTTTGGCGCAGGCGTCCCGCTTTACCCGCTTCCAGACAGCGGCGCTGGCGCAACTGTCGCTTCCCGCTCACACGGCGTCACGGCGGCGGGCCGTGCACGGGACCGGACTGCTGTAAGCTGGGCTCCGTGACGCTGGCTTCCGGCAGCCGGCGCGACCGTTCGGGCGGATGATCATGGGCGCACAACTCGCACAAACGACGGCAACGCAATACTGTTCGCTCAACGGCATCTGCCTCACGATGGCGGAATGGGGAACGGTTTTCCAGATACTCGGCGTGGTTGCCGGCCTGTTCGTGGCGGGTTTCGGCCTCTACAAGACCTGGGAAGAACTCAAGCGGCTGAGGCAACAACGCGAACAGGACCAGCGGGATCTCCACGCGACGGCGCGCCTGAAACGGACCGAATTCCTCCTGGACCAGCATCGGCGCCTTTTCGACGACCCGGTGCTGTCGACTGTCCTGTCCTATCTCGATGCGGACGACAAGCAGCTGGCACAGCCGCAGATGTGGAACTCGAACCGGAAATTCCTGACGTTTATAGAGGAAATGGCCATCCTGATCGAATCGCGGCTGGTCGACCCGGAGGTGACCTATTACATGTTCGGTTATTACGCCATTCGCGCCAGGGATGGCGAAAATTTCAATGCGAACATCAACGACATCGAGGAATACTGGCGCCTCTTCCACCGCTTCTGCCGTAACGCCGAAGCCTTCTTCGAAAAGTTCAGGAACGATCCTGCGCTGATCCCCACTTTCGAAAAAGAGCCGCTGCTATAACTCGACAGTTCACCTTCCCGTGGCTACCGCCGGCGCCATCAGCGTGAAGCCCTTCAGCGGCAAGCGCAGCGACACCAGCGCCGCAATCACCAGCAGCACGCCGGACATGCCGAACGCCACCCAATGGGTGCCGAAGTGCTCGAAGCCCCAGCCGCCCAGCCAGGAGCTGAGCATGGCGCCGACCTGGTGGCCGAGGTAGGCCGTGCCGTACATGACGCCAACCAGGCGCACGCCGTAGATATCGGCCAGCATCGCCGACGAGGTCGCGATGCTGCCGGCCCAGACCATGCCGCCGATGGCCGCGGCGATGTAGAGCTCCCAGTGGGTGCCGACCAGCAGCAGCGCGAAGAAGCCGAGCCCGCGCACCAGGTAGATCGTGCCGAGGATGTTCCGGCGCGGCAGGCGGTCCGACAGGCGGCCCAGCACCAGCGTCCCGAGAATGGCCACCAGGCCGATCAGGCCGATGCCGTAGGAACTCGTCATGGCGTCGAAGCCGTGGTCCATCAGCATCGGCACGCCATGGGTGCCGAGCAGGTTCATGCTGAAGCCGCAGGCGAACAGGCCGATCACGATCTTCCAGAACGGCGAGGTCTGGACCGCTTCCCTGAACGACAGGCTGACCGGCGCCGGCGTGCTGCTCGCGGCCTGGGCGCTGACCTGGTCCGGCAGCAGGTCCGTGTGCGCCGGCGCCTGCTCGCGCATGCAGAACAGCGCCGCCGGAATCGTCACCACGGCGAACACGATCGCGAAGCCGATCAACGTAGCCTGCCAGCCGACCGCATGGATGGCCGAGGCCAGCACCGGCGTCAGGATGGCCATGCCGGCCATCGAACCTGTCGACAGGAAGAACAGGGCCATGCCGCGCTGGCGCGTGAACCAGCGGCTGATGATGGGCGTGAGCGCGACCGGGCTGGTGAAGCCCAGGCCGACCGACATCAGCACGCCGAAGGCGAGCAGGAAGCTGAAAGGCGTGCGCGCATTCACCGTCCAGATCACGGAAGCGAACACGATCGCCGTGCCGAGCAGGAGCACGTAGCGGGTGCCGTAACGCCCGACCAGGTAGCCCGCCAGCGGCATCGCCAGGCCGTAGCACAGCATGCCGATGGCGACGATCGAGGCCAGCAGGCTGCGGGAGAAGCCGAGGTCCTCGACCATGGGCAGGAAGAAGGGGCCGATGCCGAGGCGCATGCCGACGGTGAGCGTGGTCAGGAGGGTGGCGGCGGCGACGATGTTCCAGCCGAAGTACCAGGGGCGTGCAGGAGTCATGAGATGGCGGGATGGACGATTGCGGCGTCGAGCCGAAGAGTGAGGGTCAGGCGAGCAATATAACAAGAATGCTGAGAGGCCTTCCCTGAATACAGGTGTCGGCTCAGCTCATCAATGGGAATATCCAGCACTGTATCGTGGATCATTTCGAGTACCAGAAAACGCAGAAGCCGCTACGCCAGGCCAAGCTCCTTGGTTTTCCCTGATCTCAATCGTGATGAGTGGTCTCCGGGTCGTGGCAGACGACGCACAACTTATTACCCTCCGGATCCTTGAAATAGGCCGCATAGTAATGCTCATGATATTCAGGCCGCAAACCGGGGGCGCCTTCCGATGACCCACCGTTTTTCAATGCCAGATCATAGGTGGCCCGCACGATTGCTCGGCTGCGGGTCGAGAACGCTACCATTTGTCCGTTACCTGCCTCATGTGCATTACCGTTGTATGGTGACCCGATCAGAAACAGGGGTCGAGGCTCCGGCGCTGACTGCCAGCCAGCCCACGGGCGCACTCGATCGCAGAAACGGAGCCGGTTGCCGAGTTCTTCCATCAAAGGCATATAGAACCGAAGTGCTTTCTCGAAGTCGTTAACGCCAATGAAAATGTGTGAAAACACGATACGTCCCCATATCCTGAATACAGCCGCGTTTGGCGGCGCCGCTTTCGACGGGTGATCAGGCGACTCCGCAAGCCTTGTCTTTGAACAGGCAGAGCGACGCCAGCTTGTCTCCAATGGCCCGCTCGGGCCCGTTGCCGACCTTCTCCTCGCAAAGTCTGACCGGTAGGCGGCATCGTGCTCGCGAAAGGCGATGCCGCCGCCCAGACGATTTACCTGGCAATCACGACAGGCGCATCGAATCCCAGCTCCTGCATCCTCGGCAACTGCGTCTTCGCGTCCCCCACCACCAGCCACACCATCTTCGACGGATCGAGATACTTCTGCGACAGGGCCTGCACCCGTGGCAAGGTCATCGCCTTGACGATGCCTTCGCGCTGCTTGACGTAGTCGGCGCGCCAGCCGTACTTGCTGATGTTGTCGAGCATGCCGAGCTTGGCCGACGCCGTCTCGAAGGCGCGCGCATTGCTCTTGATGAGGAAGTTCCTGGTCGTTTCCAGGTCGGCCTTTGTATAGGTCGCAGGATAGTCCTGCAGCACCTGCTTCACCAGCTGGGTCGACTCGAGCGTGACATTGCTGCGCACGCCGCTGGCGATGGTGAAGGGTCCTGCGCTTTCGCTGCCGGCAAACGAGGAGTTGATGCCGTAGGTGTAGCCCTTGCCTTCGCGCAGTTGCTGGGTCAGGCGCGAGGCAAAGCCGCCGCCGCCGAGGATGTAGTTGCTCACGGTCGCCGGGTAGAAGTCCGGATCGGTCGCCGCCAGCGCGCGGTAGCCGATGCGCAGTACCGACTGCTTCGCGTCCGGCACGTCGACGAAATAGACCCTGGCAGGCGCCTGGGCGCTCGCCGTCACCGCCGCCGGCAGCTTGACCGGGTGCGCCTTCCAGTCGCGGCTCAGCTTGCTCAGCGAACTCGCAATCGCGGCTTTTGGCAGAGCGCCGACCACGTGCATGCGGGCGACCGACGGCGACAGGTTGGCGCGGTAGTAGTCCTTCAGGTCGTCGATGGTGATCGCGTTCACGCTGTCCGTCGTGCCGAGGATGTTGCGCGAACGGGGATCGTCCTTGCCGTAGACGAGCTTGCCGAAGTGGATGGCGGCCAGCGCGTTCGGTTCGGCTTCCTGCTGGCGGATCTGGCTCAGCACGCTTTGCTTGATCAGCGCGAATTCCTTCTCGTCCCAGCGCGGCTGCAGGAGGATTTCCTCGACCAGGTCCAGGGTCGCCCCGTAATTGCGGGCCAGGGTCGTGACGCTGATGCGCACGTCTTCCATGCGTGCCGACACATTGATCGTCGCGCCCAGTTGCTGGATCGCTTCTTCCAGCTCTTCCGGCGTCTTCTTCGCGGTGCCCTGGGTCATCAGGCGCGCCATCAGGTTGGCGACGCCCACCTTCTCCGGCTTGTCGAGCAGCAGGCCGCCATCGATGGCGATGTCGAACTGCACCAGCGGCACTTCCCTGTTCTCGATGCCGACCACGCGCATGCCGTTCGACAGCCTGGTCTCCCAGACCTGGGGCACCTTGACGACCGGCGCGGCGCCGTAAGGCGGCTCCTTGCTGCGGTCAAAACGCGACGGGGTCCGCGTGTACTCGGCATTCGCCGTCGGATCGACCGCGTTCTCGGCGCCCTGCACCACTTTTTCCTCGACGACGTCGGCCTTGGCCGAACCGCTCAGGGCGAGCTCCGGCTTGCCTTTCGGGACAAAGCTGGTCGCGACATACGGCTTGCCCTTGATATACGTGTCGTAGACGCGGCGCACGTCGGCCGGGGTGACGGCCAGGGTCTTGCGGATAGCCTCCTCGATCTGGCCCGGATTGCCGGTCAGGTAGTTGTATTCGGCGAGCATGGCCGATTTGCCGAGCACGCTGGACATCGCGTTGTAGAAGCGGGTCTCCTGGCCGGCCTTGATGCGGTTCAGGTCGCGCTCGGAAATGCCCTCTTTCTCGAACTTGGCGAAGGCGCGGTCGATCGCGGCGGCCACCTCGTCGAGCGGCTTGCCTTCGAAGGCGCGCACCTGCAGCATGAACTGGCCGGCGAGTTCGGCGGTCTGGTTGCCCATCTGGACGGCTGGCGCCAGCTTGCTGTCTTCCACCAGGACCTGGTAGAACGGCGCGCGCTTGGTCTCGGACAGGTATTCGGCCAGCACTTCGAGCGCATACGAATCCGGGTGCAGGTCCTCGACGGTGGGCCAGGCCATGGTCAGCTCGGGCAGCTTGGCGAAGTTGTCCTCGTGCGCGAGCCTGACGGTCTGCTTCACCACGCCCGGACGCTTGGCCATCGCCTTGACCGGCTCGCCGCGCTTGATCTCGCCGAAGTACTTCTCGACCCACTTGCGCGCCTGGGCCGGGTCGAAGTCGCCCGCGATCACCAGGGTGACGTTGTTCGGCACGTACCACAGGCGATAGAACTCCTTGACGTCGTCCAGGGTCGCATTCTGCAGGTCTTCAAGCGAGCCGATCACTTGCCAGTTGTAGGGATGGTTCTCCGGGTACAGGGCCTTGTTGATGACGTAGCGGGTGTGACCGTAGGGCGCGTTGTCCACGCCCTGGCGCTTCTCGTTCTTGACGACCTGCTTTTCCTTGGCCAGCACCGGATCGGTCACCGTGTTGATGAACCAGCCGAGCTTGTCCGCTTCGGCCCAGATCATCTTCTCGAGCGCGTCCTTCGGCACCGTCTGCAGGTAGTTGGTGCGGTCCTGCGAGGTCGAGCCGTTGGCGCCCGAGCCGCCGATGCGCGCCGTCATCTTGTCGAGGCCGCCCTTGCCCAGGTTTTCCGATTCCAGGAACAGCAGGTGCTCGAACAGGTGGGCGAAGCCGGTGCGGCCGGCTTTCTCGCGCGACGAGCCGACGTGCGCCGTCAGGTTCACGGCGACCACCGGGTCGGAGCGGTCGATGTGGAAGATCACCTCGAGCCCGTTCGGCAGGGTGAACTTCTGGAAGTCCACCTTCAGGCCGGCTTGCGGTGCGGCTTGCGCGGGTCTGGCGGCATACGCCGGGGCCAGCAAAGCCGACGACAGACAGGCGGCCAGCAGGAGCTTCGAGGGAAGAGTCTTCATGCGATCAGGTCCTTACAGGAGAACGATGGGCGCCAGGCACCCCAAGGTTCTGGATAGTATTGCAATTTCCTGATTGCTACAACGTTATAAGCCCCGGATCAATTATGCGACAGGACTATTTCATTGCCGATATGATCAGGCCAAGAAAAACCACTAACAAGGACGAATGCCATGTCTTCTTCAGCGACGGCCAGTCCGGCCTATCGAAGCCATCCAGGTCCGCTCCATGCAACGCTGCTTGCCGGGACCGTTCCCCTCTTTCTGGGCGCACTATTGAGTGATATCGCCTACTACAATTCCTACCAGATCCAGTGGAATAACTTCGCATCCTGGCTCATCGCCGGTGGCCTGCTCTTTTGCGGCCTGGCCCTGCTTGCTGCCTTGATCAACCTGCTTCGGGCGCAGCGCAAGGCGGGACGTCCCACGATGTACTTCCTGCTCTTGTTGGCGACTTTCGTGCTCGGGCTGATCAACGCCTTCGAACATGCGAAGGACGCCTGGGCTTCCATGCCATCGGGCCTGGTGTTATCGGTCATCGTCACCGTGCTGGCCTGCGCCAGCACCTGGGTGGGATTGAATACGCATCCGGGAGCGGCGAAATGAAACCATTGAAACTAGTCACATTACTGAGCACGGCGCTGCTGCTGACGGCATGCGGCGAGAAAGGCGCCAGCACGCAGGCGCGCGGGCCGGATCCCAAGCTGCCGGAACCGGAGCGCGGATTGTTACCCAGCATGAAGATTGCCGAGCCGGAGGCCTGGGGCGATCGCCAACCCGTCGTGCCCAAGGGCTTTACCATCACCGCCATCGCCACCGATCTGCAGATTCCGCGCCAGACCCTGGTCCTGCCGAACGGCGATATCCTGGTCGCCGAGGGCCGCGGCGGCAACGCGGCCAAGCTCAAGCCGAAAGACGTGATCGCCGGCTATATCAAGGCGAAAGGCACGACCAAGGCCAAGAGCGGCAATCGCCTGACCCTGCTGCGCGATGCCGATGGCGACGGCAAGTACGAACTCAAGACGGTGTTCGCGGACAACCTGAATGCCCCCTACGGCCTGGCGTTTGCGAATAACAAGCTGTATGTCGCCAACCAGGACGAACTGGTCGGCTTCGACTATCAGGAAGGCCAGACCAGGGCCAGCGGCGCGCCGACCAGTATCGCGAAGCTGCCATCCGAGATCAATCACCACTGGACCAAGGCGATGACGGTCAGCCCCGATGGGCGCTTCCTGTACGTCGGCATCGGTTCGAACAGCAATATCACCGAGCGCGGCATGGAGGCCGAAGTCGACCGGGCCATGGTGTGGCAGATCGATGCCGCCACGGGCGCCCACAAGCCGTATGCGACCGGCCTGCGCAACCCGACGGCCCTCGCGATGCATCCCGAGACGAAGCAGTTGTGGGCCGTGGTCAACGAACGCGACGAACTGGGACCGGACCTGGTGCCGGACTACCTGACCTCGGTGCGCGAAGGCGGGTTCTACGGCTGGCCTTACAGCTACTGGGGCCAGAACGTCGACCCGCGCGTCAAGCCGCAGGATCCGAAAAAGGTCGCCACCGCCATCAAGCCCGATTACAGCCTGGGCTCGCACGTCGCGGCGCTGGGCGTGTCCTTCTCGGTGCCGGCCATGGGGGCGGCGTACGCCAACGGGGCCTTCGTCGGCGAGCACGGGAGCTGGAACCGCGCCCAGCCCGTGGGCTACAAGGTGATCTTCGTGCCCTTCGCGAACGGGCGTCCGTCCGGGGAGCCGGTCGATTTCGTGACCGGCTTCCGTGACGACGACGGCAAGACGCGTGGACGGCCGGTCGGCGTGACCGTCGACCCGCGCGGGGCCCTCATCGTCGCGGACGACCTGTCGAATACCGTGTGGCGGGTAGCCCCGGCCCGCTGAATCCAGGCTAGCCGGGAAGGCGCCGGCGCCAGGCCTGCGATGGCTTGAGCGCCGGCGTCAACGCTCGATCAGGCTGCGCAAACCACTGGCCCGGTGCGTCCGCCGCCCGACGGCCTCGGCCAGCACCGCCCCAGCCGGCGACACCAGCGTGAACTTCGCGCTGGCGCGGGTGATGCCGGTGTAGACCAGCTCGCGCGTCAGGATGCCGTGCCGGTCCTCGGGCAGCACCAGCACCGTGTGCCGGAACTCCGAGCCCTGCGATTTATGGACGGTCATCGCATACGCCGTCTCGACGTTGCGCAGGCGCGTGGCCAGGACCGAGCGCACTTCGTCGCCTTCCAGGAAGTAGACCCGCAGCGAACCGGGACGCGCCGGGTCGGGCAGGGTCAGGCCGATGTCGCCGTTGTACACCTTGATGCCGTAGTCGTTGCGCGTCACCATCACGGGCCGCCCGACATACCATTCGCCGCCGCGGCGCAGCAGGCCGGCCGCTTCCAGGCGCTGCTCGATCGCCGTGTTCAGTCCCGACACGCCCCACTCCCCCTCGCGCACCGCGCACAGGATGCGGAAGGCCTCGAAGTGCTGCAGCACGGCGCGCACCCAGTCCTCGTGCGCGGCGCCGTCGGGCCCCGCGCGCAGTACCTCCAAGTAGGGCTGGTAGCCCTCCAGCGCCAGCTGGACCACCTGGTGCTGGTGCGCCTGCTCGATCCAGCGCACGGCCTCGCCGTCGCCATGCAGCACTTCCTCGGCCCGCGCGGCGTCGCCCGCGTTGACGGCAAGCGCGAGCTGGCCGATCGGGCCGCCGAAGCGGCGGCTGTGGCGCAGCATCACGGTCTGCTGGGCCAGCGGACCGGCGCCGCCCAGGAATTCCCCCGGCAGCTCTTCGCCGCTGGCGATACGCACGTACTCGGCGGTCCCGGCGCTGTAGCCGCCGGCCTGGGCGTTGTGGCAGAGGTCGCCCAGCACGGCGCCCGCCTCGACCGAGGCCAGCTGGTCCTTGTCGCCCAGCAGGATCAGGGTCGCGCTCGGCGGCAGCGCGTCGAGCAGGCAGGCCATCATCTCCAGGTGCACCATCGAGGCTTCGTCGACGATCAGGACGTCGACGTCGAGCGGGTTGCCGGCATGGTGGGCAAAGGCGCGGCTGTCGGGACGCGCGCCCAGCAGGCTGTGCAGGGTGCGGGCGGCGCCCATGCGCTCGGTGAGCTGGCGCAGCGGCAGGGCTTCGCCGACGCGCTCGGCCAGTTCGGTGAGGGCCTTGTCGATCGACTGCTTCAGGCGCGCGGCGGCCTTGCCTGTGGGCGCGGCCAGGGCGATGCGCTGGCGCGCCGCGTCCGGCGCGGTGGCGAACAGCAGCGCCAGCAGGCGCGCCACGGTATAGGTCTTGCCGGTGCCGGGGCCGCCGGTGATGATCGCGACCGAACCGCGCAGGGCCACGGCGCAGGCCAGCTTCTGCCAGTCCGGCTTTTCGCTGGCGCGCTGGGAGAAGAACAGCAGGTCGAGCCAGGAACGCACCTTGGCCGTCTCGACGGGCCGGGCGGCGGCGGCGCGGGCGCGGATGCTGTCGGCCACCACGGTTTCGTCGCGCCAGTAGCGGCGCAGGTAGAGCCGCTCGCCGTCGAAGACCAGCGGCTCGCCGTAGTCGAAGTCGCCCACGCGCCAGACCTGCTCGCAGGCGGCCAGCTGGGCGGCCCAGGCTTTCGCCGTCTTCGGCAGGGGCGCGACGGTGGCGGCCAGGCCCTTCCACTGCTCCTGGCTCCAGCCGAGCAGGGCCGCCGGATCGCCGGCGAGGTCGGACAACTGCAGGCAGCTGTGGCCGCGCCCCTCGAGCTCGGACAGGACCGTGGCCGCCAGCAGCATGGCCGGCGAGGCGCCGCCCAGGGAAGCGACGAAACGGGCAAAGGCGCCGGACAGGCGGCGCAGCTCGCCCGCCTCGGTCAGGCGCGCGACTTCGTCCCATAAAGCCTCAGGCTGGGCGCCGGCCTGGGCTTCCTGTTTCGCTTCTTGTTTCGCTTCTTGTTTCATCTGTTGCTTCACTTCGTGCTTCATACGAGGCTTTCCTTGGCAAGCAGCCGGTCCAGGCCGCCCAGCAGCTCGAGGTCCGGCTCCAGCAGGCAGCAGCCGTGGGTCGTGGTGTTCGCGATCCCGCGCAGGAAAAGGAAGATCGCCCCGCCGAGCTGGGTCGCGGGATCGTAGGACTCGCCCAGGCGGCTCTTCAGGAGACGGTGCAGCGCCAGCATGTAGATCGCGCCCTGGATGTCGTAGCGGTGCGCGGCCATGCCCTCTTCCATCGCGCGCCTGGTGTAGGCGGCGTCGGCATTGCCGAGCGCGTTCGACTTGTAGTCGAGCACCCAGTAGCGCCCTTCGTGTTCGAACACCAGGTCGGCGAAGCCCTTGAGCATGCCGTGCAGTTCGCGCTCGGGCAAGGTCGGACGCGGCGTGTTGCCCAGCAGGCGGCGCCGGCACAGGCGATCGAGCTCGCCCACCGCCAGGCCTTCGCTGGGGAACCAGAATTCCATCTCGGGCAGGGGCGCGGCGATCTCCGACAAGCTTGCCCCCAGCGGCGGCAGGCGCGTGGTGACGATCATCTTGAGCCAGGCCAGCGCATCGTCCAGGCGGTTGCCCCAGCCGGCGCGCTCGATGCGCTGGGTCAGGCGCGCATCGATGTTCGGGTCGTCGACGATGTCGAAGCCTTCCTGACCCATCCACTCGAGCTGCTCGTGCAGGAAGTTGCCCGGCACCGAGCCGCGCGGGAAGCGGTGCCAGGGCGCGTCCTCGCCGCGCGGAGCGGCCACCGCGACCTCGTCTTCCTCCAGCAGGGTTTCCTCGGCCGCGCGCTGGGGGGTGGGAACCGCCGTGGTGTGGCGGGTGATCGAGGTGAAGGAGCCGACCGACCAGTCGCGCTCGAAGTGGGCGTCGAAAGGCGCCGGCTCGACCAGGGGCGCGCGCGTCTCGACCCGCTCGAGCACGGTGAAGCCGTCCAGCGGATCGAGCTTGTGCAGCTCGATGCCGCCGCAGTCGCCGCGCAGCTTGTCCAGGTGCTCGTGCAGGTTGCTGGCCGCGACCGGGCTGCCGCCGCTGAGCAGGTAGCCCAGCGCCGATTCGTGCAGGCGGTTCTCGCCCTTCCTGCCGGCGGCGATCGCCGCCACGCCCAGCCACAGGAAGTGGCGCGCGCGCGTCAGCGCCACGTAGAGCAGGCGCAGGTCTTCCTCCAGGCGCGCGCGGTCGACCGCCTGCAGGGCCTCGTCGGACAGGGCCAGGTCGATCTTGCGCCCGCCCTCCTCGTCGACGTATTCGAAGAAGGTGCGGTTGCGCTTGTCGGTCTTGCGCGCGGTGACGGCGAAGGGCAGGTAGACCAGCGGGTATTCCAGGCCCTTGGACTTGTGGACGGTGATGACCTTGACCAGCTCGGCGTCGGATTCCAGGCGCAGCACGCGCTCGTCGCCGCCCTCGCCCAGGCCTTCGACCTGCTCGGCGAACCAGCGGATCAGGGCCTGCTCGCCGTCGAGCTGGGTGCTGGCTTCCTGCAGCAACTCGGCCAGATGCAGCAGGTTGGTCAGGCGCCGCTCGCCGCCCGGTTCGCGCAGCAGGCGGGCCGGCAGGCCGAGTTCGTGGATGAAGCGGCGCAGCATGGCCAGCACGCCCTGGCGCTGCCAGCAATGGTGCAGGGTCTTGAGTTGCTCGACGCGCTCTTCCCACGCCGTCTCGTCACTGGAGAGCTTCGCCAGCTCCGCCAGCGGCAGGCCGGCCGTGCGCGTGGCCAGCGCCGCGCGCGCGAGCTGGCCGTCGAGGGGATTCGCGACCGCATGCAGCCAGCGCAGCACGTCGCGCGCCTCCTCGCTCTCGACCACCGAGTCCTTGTCCGACAGGTAGACGCTGGCCACGCGTCGCCGCATCAGGGCGTGGCGGACCGCCGCCGCCTCGCGCCGGTCGCGCACCAGGATGGCGATATCGGCCGGCATCAGGCGCGTGAAGCGCCCCTCCTCCAGGAAGCCGACGTGCTCGTCGTTCAGCAGCTTGACGATGTGCTCCGCGCAGTGCTCGGCAAAGAACTCGCGGTACTCGTCCATCTTCATGTCCTCGACGTCGGTCGCGCACATGGCCAGCGCCTGGTAGGGACCGTCGACGCCGACCAGCTCGGCCTTGCGCCCGGCCGCCTGCACCGCCTCGAAGGGCAGCGGATTGACCTCGCCCTTGCGGAAGCGGAAGGCGCCCGCCGCATAGCCCGGATGCCCGCCCTGCCCTTCGGCGTGCTGGAACAGGCGATTCACCGCGTCCACCAACGCGCTTGTGGACCGGTAGTTGGTGCCGAGCTGGTAGTGGCGGCCGTGCGTGGCGCGGCGCGCGGCCAGGTAGCTGTGGATGTCGGCGCCGCGGAAGCCGTAGATCGACTGCTTCGGATCGCCGATCAGGAACAGGCCCCCGTTCGGGTCGTTCTCGGCCACGCGGTACAGCGAATCGAAGATGTGGTACTGGTCGGGCGAGGTGTCCTGGAATTCGTCGATCAGGGCCACCGGGTATTGCGTGACGATGCGCCGGCGCAGGGCCTCGCCGTTCGGCCCTTCCAGGGCCTCCTTCAGGCGCACGAGCATGTCGGCAAAGCCGAACTGGCGGGTGCGCTGCTTGAGTTCCGCCATGCGCGCGCTGATATGGCCGGCGGCATGTCGCAGCAGCGCGTGCGAGAGCGGGGTTATCGCCTGCAAGGCCTCGCGCAGGGCCGCCGTGGCGTCGAAGCAGTCCGGCACCTCGGCGCTGAAGTCCCTGCTGAAGGCGTCCATGATGCCCTCGACCGTGAGGCGCTTCCATGCGGTCTCGTTGATGTCCGGCTGCAGCAGCGCGGCGTCGTTCGCCCAGGCGCGCAGCGCCTCGAACCACTTGACGAGCGAATCGGCGCGCATCTTGTTGCCGTTGAAGCACCTGGCGTTGACCTCGCGGTGGCCGGCGATCCAGCGCTCCATCTCGTTTGCGCGCTCGAACCAGCCTTCCTTCAGGCGCGCCAGCTCCGCCTGCTGGTCGCGCTGCACGCGCGCCACCAGGGCGGCCAGCGGCTCGGGATCGGGTGCGCCCAGCACCGTGGTGCGCCCGACCAGGTCGCGCACCGCCGACTTCAGGGCGCCGACGTCGCGCCAGGTGTCGAGCACGGCCGCCAGCGCATGGCTGTTCAACGGATAGACGTGCTGGCGCCAGTAGTCGTGCGCGGCGTCCTCGAACAGCGCGCGCTCGTCGCTGACCAGCTCTTCGTCGAACAGGCTGCCGCTATCAAAAGCATGCTCGCGCAGCATGCGCTGGCACCAGGCGTCGATGGTGAAGATCGCGGCTTCGTCCATGGTCTCGGCGGCCAGCACCAGGCGGTGGGCGGCGACGAAGCGTTCGGACTCGCTGTCGTAGCTGTCGGCCAGCGCTTCCAGGTAAGGATCGTCGAGATCGAGCTCGCCGCGGAAGTAGGCGGCGGCCTGCACCAGGCGCTCGCGCACGCGGTTCGACAGTTCGCGCGTGGCGGCGCGGGTGAAGGTCATCACCAGGATCTCGTTGGGCAGCAGGGGCCGCGCGAAGGCGGCGTCGCCGCCGTGGGCCAGCACCAGGCGCAGGTAGAGCGCGGCGATGGTCCAGGTCTTGCCGGTGCCGGCGCTGGCCTCGATCAGGCGCGAGCCGTGCAGCGGGAACGTCAGGGCATTGAGGAGCTGGCTCATGCTTCTTCTCCATCGAGCCTGGTGACCTGGACCTGCTGTTCCAGCCAATTCGCCAGCCCTCCATACAGTTGTTCGGGCAGCGCCGGCCACGCGCCGCTCGCGGTCAGGGCGGCGAAATCGGGCCACAGGCGGGAAAGGCAAGGGTCATCGACCTCGCCCGAGATCTCGAAGCCGCCCTCGTAGACGGTGCGGGGGTCGCCTTCCTGCAGCTGGGCCAGCGCGGTCTTGCAGGCCAGCGGCAGCGGCGCGTCCAGGTTGCGGCGCCACAGGCGCACCAGGTTCGCCAGTTCGTCACAGGCCTGCGCGCTCTCGAGCGGCGCCATCGTCACCACGGCGTCGCGCGCGACCAGGTAGCCGGTCACGTTGGCTCCGGCAGCGCCGGCGGCGAGCTGGCGCAGCCAGGGGCCGATCAGCTTGTCGCCGCGCGGCTTGCCGGCCTTGTCCATTACCTTCGAGGAAATCTGCATCAGCCAGGCGGTCTGTTCGCCGTTGCTGCGCAGGCGGTCGATCCAGTCGTCGAGCTGCAGGCCGGCCAGCTCGAGGCTGACCGCCAGCTTGGGCGCGGCCTGCGGGAAGCGCGCGCCCAGCTTCAGCCAGGCCGTACGCACCGGCACCAGGCCGTCGACCAGCTCCTTCTGCCACTGCCGGCCCACCAGGCCGATCGGCAGCACGCCCTCGCGCGCCAGGCGTTCGGCGCGGGCGTTCAGGGTGGCGCGTACTTCGTCGATCTCCTCCGGCTTGCCAGCGTCGTCGAGCAGGCTGTCTTCGAGGAAGTAACGTTCGAGCGCATCGAGGGCGAAGGGTTCCTCGTCCTCGCCGACCACCTCGGCCTCGCCGAACATCACGGCCAGGCGGCGGCGGAAGAAGTAGCGCGCCGGCTGCTTCAGGAAGCTCGCCAGGTCCGACAGCTTGAGGCGGAAGTCCGGTTCCAGTTCATATGGCGGCAAGGCATCGCCGGCCTCGTCTTCCTCGGCGCCGTGGGCGGCGCGCCATTCGCGCGCATAGGTCAGCAGCCCGCCTTCCTCGAAGTAGCGGCGGCTGAAGGGCTGCAGCGCGTGTTCCAGGGTGATGTCGCGCAGGTCGAGCTGCCAGCCGGCGCGCAGGTAGTCGCGCAGCTGGGCCACCAGCACCGACGGCGGCTGCTCGCTGTTGTCGCGCACGTTGCGGCCGACCCAGCTCACGTAGAGTTTGTCGCGCGCGGCCAGCAGGGCTTCGAGCATCAGGTAGCGGTCGTCGTCGCGGCGCGAGCGGTCGCCCGGACGGTGCATGCCCGGCAGGGCCAGCAGGTCGAAGTCGGCCTGGGGCGAACGGCGCGGGAAATCGCCGTCGTTCATGCCGAGCAGGCAGACCACGCGGAAGGGCACGGCGCGCATCGGCATCAGGGTGCAGAAGGTGACGCCGCCGGAGACGAACTGGTGGTTCAGGGTCGGCTGGTCGATCTGGCTCAGCCAGGCCTCGCGCAGCACGGCCAGCGGCACCGGCTCGTCGAAGCCGCCCGCTTCCACCATCTCGAGCCAGCATTGCAGGCCTTCGTTCAGTTGCGACAGGGTCAGGCGGTCCTTCTCGTCGCGGCCGTCGAAGAAGGCGGCCAGCAGGGCGCGCGCCTCCGCGCCCCATTCGCTTGGCGTGAGCGACTGCGCCAGGCGCGCGCGCCATTCGAGCAGGCATTCGACCAGTTGGGCCAGCGAGCCGGCCAGGGCGGCGTCCAGCCCGCCGACTTCGGCATAGGGCTCGATGTCGCCGTAGCGCTGGCCGGCGCCGCTGGCATAGCCCAGCAGCATGCGCCGCACGCCGAAGATCCAGGCATTCTGCTCGCCGGCCGCGCCCAGGCCCAGCCCGGCGCGGTGCTCGCGGTCCAGGCCCCAGCGCACGCCCGCGCCTTCGATCCAGTGGCCGAGGGTAGGCAGGTCGTCCTCGTGGATGCCGAAACGCGCGGCGACCGCCGGCACGTCGAGCAGGTCGCGCACCTCGCTCTGGCGGCAGCGCTGCTGCGGCAGGCGCAGCAGCCATTCGAGCGCCACCAGCAGCGGGTTGACGCTGCGGTCGCGGGTGTCGCCGATCTCGAAGGGGATGTAGCGCGGGTCGTTGCGGCGGTGCTGGTCGAACGCCGCGTGGATCGGGGCCGAGAAGGTGTCGATATCCGGCACCATCACCACCACGTCGCGCGGCCGCAGGCTCGGGTCCTGCTCGAACCAGGACAGCAGCTGGTCGTGCAGCACCTCGACTTCGCGCTGGGTGCTGTGGGTGATGTGGAATTCGATCGAGCGGTCGTCAAGCGGCGGAGGCGCCTGCGGATGCTCGGACAGCGGCAGCAGGTCGCGCACCGCGGCCTGCACCTGCTGCAGCAGGGTCTCGCCTTCCCCATCGGAGAACAGGTCGATGCGCAGCTTGGTGGCGCCGGCGGTCTCCGGACGGCCCTCCTCGTTGTCGAATTCGTCGAGCATGCGCACGAAGTCGCGCCCCTGGCGGCCCCAGCTCGCCAGCAGCGGATGGCTGTGCGTGTGCAGCTCCTCGATCGGCACGGCCGCCAGGTCGACGCCGCCGCGTTCCGGCTGGCGCTTGTGCGCCGCTTTCAGGAGTTCGCGCCCCTCGATGATGTCGCCCCAGTAGAACTGGCAGGGGTTGGGCACCGCCAGCAGCACCTGGGTGTGGCGCGACAGCGCGGCGATCGCCTGCAGGGTCTGGTAAGGCAGGGCCGACATCCCGAACAGCACCACGCGGCGCGGCAGGCGCGAGACGGGCGGCGCGCCGGACAGGATCTTGGCGACGAACACCTCGTGGATGGCGGCGCGGCCGGTCCCGCGCTGCATCGGCGGGATGCTCTCGTGGATCGCACGCCAGAGGCGCGCCTGCCAGCATTGATCCGAACCCAGCGCCACCGGCTCGCCGCCGGCGCGGCGCAACTGGTCGCGCCCGATTTCCCAGTCGGTCAGCCAGTCGGCGCGGTAGACCTGGTACTGGTCGTAGAGGTCGGCCAGGCGCTCGGCCAGCTGCAGGCGCCGTTCCGGGCAGCCGTCACCGAGGAAATGGGTCAGCGGCGCGAACACCGGCTCCTTCAACAGCGCCGGCAGCAGGCGCATCAGGCGCCAGGTCAGCGGGTCCTTGTCGAAAGGCGAACGGGTCGGCACCCGCTCGCGGCCCAGCATGGCGCGGTAGGCTTCCCACAGGAAGCGCGCCGGCAGGGCCACGCGCGTGGCGGCGCACACCCCGAGGTCTTTCGCCAGCGCGATCTTCAGCCACTCGGCGAAGCCGTTCGACTGCACCAGGATGGTTTCCTGCTCCAGCGGTCCGAGCGGATGGTTGCGCAGCCAGTCGAAGACGGCTGCGCGCAGCATTTCCATCTGGTTGCCATGCAGGATCAGCAGGCCGGGGGTAATGGTGGAGGACATCGGGTCGGGGAGATCGAATATGGTTGGGCGTTCGGCGCCACAGGATACTCTTTTTGGGGCGCCGGCGGAAGGCGCGGCGCCTACCCGAGGGGCGCGTCAGCGCGTGTCCGTGGCGCGCGCGCCCAATTCCGTCGACACCTGGCGCTCCAGGCGCGCGAACAGGCTGCGCAGGCGCGCCGCCAGCGCCCGCCCCTGGGCCAGCGCGCCGCGCTGCTGTTGCTGCTCGAGCTCATCGCAGACGTCGCCGAAACCCATCGCGCCGACTGCGCGCGCCGCGGATTTCAGGCGGTGCGCCACGGCGCCGGCGCGCGCCAGGTCGCCCGACACCAGGGCGATGTCGATCTCGGCCAGGCCCTCGCGTGCATTGTCGAGGAACATGAATGCGTATTTACGCATCTTGTCGGGATTGTCGCCGAAGGTGCTGGCCAGCACGCCGGTATCGAGCAGCGGCGCGGGCCCGCCCGGCGCCGGCGCCGGGTTGGCGGCAGGCGGCGCCGGGTTGGCGGCAGGCGGCGCGGCAGGCCTGGCGGCAGGCGGCGCGGCGGCCGTCTCGGGCAAGCCTGCATCCTGGGGAGCGGCCCTGCCGCGCTCGAAGCCGCCGCTGGCCGAGGGGCCGCGCCGGATCGCGCGCGCGATCGCCGCCGCCAGGTGCTGGGGCGCGACCGGCTTGGTCAGGAAGTCGTTCATGCCCACCGCCATGCAGCGTGCCTGGTCCTCGACGCCGGCGTTCGCCGTCATCGCGATCACCACGGTGTCGCGCAGCTGCGCGTCCGCGCGGATGCGGCGCGTGGCCTCGAAGCCGTCCATCACCGGCATCTGCACGTCCATCAGCACGCAATCGACAGGCTGGCGGCCCAGGGCCTCGAGCGCCTCCAGGCCGTTGCCGGCGACCGTCACGCTGGCCCCCGCCTGCTCCAGCAGTTCGCGCCCGACCTGCTGGCTGAAGACATTGTCCTCGACCAGGAGGATGGTCCGGCCGTCCAGGCGCGCCGGGGTCGCCGGCATGGGGCGCGCCGGCGCGGCGCCGCGCCGGGACTCGCGCCCGCCCTGCCCGAGGCGCGCCGTGAACCAGAAGGTGCTGCCCTCCCCCTGGGTGCTCTCGACGCCGACTTCGCCGCCCATCAGCTCGGCGAGCTGCTTGCTGATCACCAGTCCCAGGCCGGTGCCGCCGTAGCGCCGCGTGGTCGAGGGGTCGGCCTGGTGGAAGGACGTGAACAGCCGTCCCAGCTCCTCGGGCGCGATGCCGATGCCGCGGTCCTGGACCTCGAAGCGCACCATGGTCTCGTGGCCGAAGGCGCTGACGGCGCGCGCGCGGATCACGATGCTGCCGCGCTCGGAGAACTTGATGGCGTTGCCGGTGAAATTGAGCAGCACCTGCTCCAGGCGCAAGGGGTCGCCGCGCAGCGGGCGCGCCAGTTCGGGCGCGATGTCGAACACCAGCCGCAAGCCCTTGGCGGCGGCGGCGTCGCCGAGCTGGGTCTCGAGGTTGTGCATCAGGGCGTCGAGCCGGAAGTCCAGCGCTTCCAGTTCCAGCCGGCCGGCCTCGATCTTCGAGAAGTCGAGGATGTGGTTGATGATGCCCAGCAGGTGCTGGCCCGAGTGCCAGATCTTTTCCAGGTAGTCGCGCTGCTTGGGGTCGAGCGCGGTCTTGAGCGCCAGGTGGGTCATGCCGATGATGCTGTTCATCGGCGTGCGGATCTCGTGGCTCATGTTCGAGAGGAAGTCGCTCTTGGCCTGGTTGGCGGCGTCGGCCTGGGCCTTGAGCTGGTGCAGTTCGGTGACGTCGGTGGCCACGCACAGCACGCCGCCGACGTCGCCCTCCAGGCGCACCGGCACCTTCACCTCCCACAACTGGCGCGCGCTGCCGTCGGGCAGGTCGACCCCGACCTGGCTGGCGCGCCGGGTGCCGTCGAAGACCGCGCGCTCGCGCTCCCAGGCGCTGTCGGCCTGGCCGGGCGGCATCACCTCGTGGTCGAAGCGGCCGACGATGCGCTCGGCGCTCTGGCCCAGCGCCAGCGCCATCCTGGCGTTGACGTAGCGGTAGCGGCGGTCGCGGTCCTTCATGTAGACGAAGGCGTCGAGGTTGTCGAGCACGGTGTCGAGCAGGATGCGCTGGTCGATCGCGCCGCGGCGCGACCAGTACAGCGACAGGAACAGGCTGTACACCAGCAGCGTGCCGACGAAACCGATGGCCAGCGCGAGCAGCGGCAGCCAGCGGTCGAAAGGCGAATACAGCGCGCGCTTGCTGGCGCTGAAGTGGGCCTTCCACAGCGAGCCGTTGAAGTCGACCGGCAGCACCTCGGTGAAGAACGCGTCGCCCGGGCGCGTCGTGCGCACGCCGGCGTCGCCGTAGAGCAGGCGGTCGTCCGCGGCCAGCGCCAGTGTCGGCGCGGCGGCCGGCGCCGCCGCGAACAGGGACAGCGACAGCGCCGGCCCATGCCCCTGCTCCTTGGCCAGCGCGCCTTCGACCAGTTGCGGGACAGAGAACGCGATGCCGACCGCGCCGACGTAGGCGGCGCGCCTTTCCTCGACGCTCTCGGGCGCCGTGTTGCCCCGGTAGACAGGCGCGCGCATGCCCAGCGCCATGTGCGGCACCGGCGCCTCGACCCGGATCGGATTGCCGGAAGCGCTGATGGCGCCGGTGTCGCGCGCCTGCGCCATCGACGCCGCGACCGGCGCGACGGCGGTGATGTCCATGCCGAATTTCTCGTGCAGCATCTCGGGCGGCTCGATGTAGGTCAGCACGTTGTAGCTGGGGCGCCGGCCCGGCGGCCGGATGTCGAAACCGGGATAGCCGAGCGGATCGAGGCTGCGGTCGGCGCGCACCGCGGCGACGAAGGCTTCGCGCTCGGCGTCCTTTACTTCCTGGGAGTACGACACGGCGTCGATCGCCGGATAGTTGGCTTTCAGGTCGAGCAGCCTCACGTAGTCGTGGAACTGCAGGCGCGACACCGGCGTTTTACTGGAAGAAAACAGCGCGACCATGGCCCGCGTGACCTCGGAATAGGACTTGATCGCGCCGGCGAGGCGCTCCTGGGCGGCCCGTGCGCGGTACTCGAAGCGGCGCCGCGCCTCTTCCTCGACATTGCGGCTGGCGACCATGTGCAGCAGCGCGCCGACCAGCAGCGCGAACCAGACGCCGGCGCCCCACAGCACCAGCCGCGTGGTGCCGCGCATGCCGCGCGCGCCGAAAGCCGCGCCGATGCTGCGTGTGATCGAAAGAGTCATCGCTGGTGCCGTGCAGGGTGGGGTCGCTTGCAGATGGGTCTGCTTAGATAATTGGTAATATACGCGATCAACGCGCCATGGGGCGCTCAACAGTAAATACACACGAATGCGCAAAATGGTAGCGAAAGTGGTACTCGGTCTGGCGGCGCTCGGCGCCGCCTCGGCACAGGCTCAAACAGGGGCGCCCGGCGCGCCGCCCGACCCGCACCGGTGGCTCGAGGACGTCGGCGGCGACAAGCCGCTGGCCTGGGTGCGCGAACACAATGCGGTCGCGGAGCGCGAACTGGGCGGCGCCGCGCACGAGGCGCTGCGCGCCCGCCTGCAGACCATCTTCGAGGCCAGGGACCGCATCCCCTACGCCAGCAAGCATGGCGAGCACCTCTACAACTTCTGGCGCGACGCGAAACACGTGCGCGGCGTCTGGCGCCGCACCACGCTCGCCGAATACCGCAAGGAGGCGCCGGCCTGGGAGACCGTGATCGACCTCGACGAGCTGGCGCGCAGCGAAGGCGAGAACTGGGTCTGGGCCGGCGTATCCTGCCTGGAGCCGAAGGGCGACCGTTGCCTGGTGTCGCTCTCGCGCGGGGGCGGCGACGCCAAGGTGGTGCGCGAGTTCGACCTCAAGGAGCGCGCTTTCGTCGCCGATGGATTCGCCCTGCCCGAGGCCAAGAGCGGCATCGGCTGGATCGACCGCGACACGATTTTCGTCGCCACCGACTTCGGCGCCGGCTCGATGACCACCTCGGGCTACCCGCGCATCGTCAAGGAATGGAAGCGCGGCGAGCCGCTCGCCAGCGCGCGCACCGTGTTCGAGGCCCAGGCCACCGACCTGTCGGCATCGGCCCACAGGGACCGCACGCCCGGCTTCGAGCGCGAGTTCGTGGAGCGCCAGATCGACTTCTACACCAGCGAACTGTTCCTGCGCGAGGGCGGCAAACTCGTCAGGATCGACAAGCCCCTCGACGCCAACGCCTACGCCGTGCGCGACCAGCTGCTGGTCGAGCTGCGCTCGGACTGGCAGGTCGGCGGACGCACCTGGCCCCAGGGCAGCCTGCTGGCCATCGATTTCGCCGCCTTCATGCGCGGCGAGCGCAGCTTCGAGCCGCTGTTCACGCCCAGCGCCACCACCTCGCTGGACGGGGTCGCGGTCACGAAGAACGCCCTGCTGCTCACCATCCTCGACAAGGTCAAGAACCGCGTGGTCGAGCTGCGCCGCGCCGACGGCGGCTGGCAGCGCCGCGACGTCGAAGCGCCGGGCATCGGCACCCTGGCCGTGGCGGCCCTGGACGACATCGACTCCGACCAGTACTTCCTGACCGTGACCGACTTCCTCCACCCCAGCACGCTCTACCTGGGCCAGGTCGGGGTCGACGCGCGCGAGCGCGTGAAAGCCATGCCGGCCTATTTCGACGCCAGCCCCTACAAGGTCGAGCAGTTCGAGGCGAGATCGAAAGACGGCACCCTGGTCCCGTACTTCGTCGTCATGCCGCGCAAGGCCAGGCTGGACGGCAAGAACCCGACCGTGCTCTACGGCTACGGCGGCTTCGAGGTCTCGCTCAAGCCTTCCTACAGCGGCATGATCGGCAACGCCTGGCTCGACCAGGGCGGCGTCTACGTGCTGGCGAACATCCGCGGCGGCGGCGAGTTCGGGCCGCGCTGGCACCAGGCGGCCCTGAAGGAAAACCGCCAGAAGGCCTATGACGACTTCATCGCCGTGGCGCAGGACCTCATCAAGCGCAAGCTCACCAGCCCGCGCCACCTCGGCATCATGGGCGGCAGCAACGGCGGGCTGCTGGTCGGCGCCGCGCTGACCCAGCGCCCGGACCTGTTCAACGCCGTGGTCTGCCAGGTGCCGCTGCTCGACATGCGCCGCTACCACCAGCTGCTGGCCGGCGCCTCCTGGATGGGCGAATACGGCGACCCGGACGACCCGAAGCAGTGGGACTACATCGGCAAGTACTCGCCCTACCACAACGTGTTCAAGGACAAGCACTACCCGCGCGTGCTGTTCACCACCTCGACCCGCGACGACCGCGTCCACCCCGGCCACGCGCGCAAGATGGCGGCGCTGATGCAGGAACAGGGCCACGACGTGCTGTACTGGGAGAACACCGAGGGCGGCCACGCCGGCGCGGCCAACAGCGCCCAGCAGGCGCGCATGTGGGCGCTGACCTATTCCTTCCTGCTCAAGCAGTTGAAGTAAGCGAGTCGGGTCCGCGAAGCCGTGGACCCGAGCCGGATCCGCGGCGCCGACGTAGGGTGGGCACTTTGTGGTGCTGGCATTTAGCCAGCCCCACTGCCCACGCGCTACGGGCGCGTCCTTCCTGCGTTGGCCGTGACCTGCCGCTCGAAACGCCGAGCGTAGCCAGCACCCTGTCCGTCGCATGCGTTACGGGCAATATTTCTCGGCCGCGGACTACGGCGCCGTGCGTAACGCGTGGGCACGGAGTGCCCACCCTACGGTCCACGCCGCAGCCCGTGCCGGCCTCAGCTCGCCAGCCGCGTATCGAACAACACCCGGCAGGTCGGCTCGATGTCGACATACAGCGCGACCGCGGTCTCGATGCCGATCACCAGCGGCGGACCCAGGCGCTCGGTGACGACGCCGGCGCGGCGCAGCAGGCGCTCGATCGCGGTGGTGGTCACCGTCACGTAGCGTTCGATGCCCTGCTCGTGGCCGTAGCGGATGATCGCCGCGATCGACTCCATCGTGATTTCCGAGAAACCGAAGTGGCTACAGCCCTCGGTTTCGATGGCAAACCGCGACAGTTCCCAGATGTGCTCGTCGCAAGGCGCGGGCTGGCCGTGCAACAGCTGGGCGAACGAGTCCTTGAGCATGTACGGCCCTTCGGTCGGCAGCAGGCGCCAGCAGCCGCGCAGGACGCCGCCGCCGGGCTCGCGCATCATCATGTAGTGCGGTTCGAGCGCGTCGTAGCCGTCGATTTCCATTCCCGACAGGACCGGCACTTCCCAGCCCAAGCGGCCCTGAAAGACCTTGGCGCGAAGAGTATGCATTTCCCACAAATCGCGGGACTTGAATTCGCGTCGTGCTGCGATGTTGATTTGCAGTGCCATTTCGTTCTCCCTGTGTTTTGATGAAAAAGTATGCGAAGCGCATAGAGCGTCATGCAATCCGGGCAGAAACGGAACTAGCAGGACTGCTAGGTGGGCTGGGGGGAACGACGGTGGAATACTAAAGCTTTGCTACTGAACAACGAGGAGACCGCACCATGCCGAACGATTTCGTCTGCGAATCCATGCTTGGCCGCCCGACCATGCCGCCAGCCGCCATGCCGCAACCGCCGCGCGCGCCGCACGTGGACCTGCGACAGTTCCGCATCAGCAAGCGCGAGAGCCAGGAAAAATTCTGGGGCCGCTTCGGCGTGACCCAGTCGAGCGGCAGCCGTTTCGAGACCGGGCTGGCGATTCCCGCCCCGGTCGCGATCCTGCTGAAGCTCTACGTCAACGGTAAGCTCAACGATGGCGATCTTCAGGGCTGATCAGCCCCAGCGAGATCGCCTTCACCACCGCCTGCTGGCGGGTGTTGACATTGAATTTCTGGCGCACATTGGCCAGGTGGAAGTTGACGGTCGCCTCAGAGCAATTGGTGATCTTTGAAATTTCCCAAGACGACTTGCCCGCCATGACCCAGTTGAGCACCTCCAGCTCGCGCCGGGTCAGGCGCGGCGCGACTTCCCCGCTCGCGGCATGGTTCGTGCCGCCCAGGAAACGCACGGCGGACGCGAAGGCGTAATCGCGCACCAGCGTCAGGGCCGGCATCACGTGTGCAATGCTGCGTGAAAATTCCCTGCCGGCCGGCGCATCCGAAGCAAAACTGAGCACCCCGAATTCGCCGTTCGGCCCATGGACAGGCAGCGTCACACCGGTGCGGATGCCGTAGGCGCAGGCCTCTTCGTAGAGCGCACTCCCCTCGGGCCCGTCGAAGATGGCCGGCTCCCAGACGATCGGCAGCGTACTGCTCAGGCAATGGCCCACCGTCGGATCGACATAGGCAAGACGCTCGGCGTCGTAACGTTCGCGCCAGGCGGACGAGTAATTGCTGCGCAAGAAAGCGCGCTCGAATTGGGCATGGCGCGAGCCGACCATGCCATACAGCACCTGATCAAAACCGAGCTGGCGCGCCAGCCCGAACAGGACCTGGCTCCAACCGCCGGAGTCCTGGGTTTCCATCAGCTGCACCAGTTGTGCAGTCTCGACCATACGTGCTCGCTTCTTCCTTGGTGATGACCTGTATATGCTAATGCAAGCCGGTCACAAAAGCATGCGTCATGGCAATTTTAACAATATCGCCGCAATTGTGACAGAAGATTCGATGTCGCAACTGCGCAACGTAAATTGTCTACCGACATCAACCGTGCGACCGCAAAGTCCTTTTTACGCTAACCTCCGCGCGCTTGTCCAATATTAATTTCAATTGTGCAAGTTCCTGGTGCCACCGGACTTGACTTGATTTCGCACAAGAGTATCTTCTAATACTTTCTGTTTAACAGTTTTCTATACGCTCGCCCGAGGCCCGCGCCGGGGCGAGGATGACAAGAACGCCGCACCACCCAACTCCAAAACGAGGAACTACCGTCGATGAACACACTGACCGACATGGCTGAACAGCTGGACGTGAAACTCCTGCTGGCCACGCTGATGGCCCTGAAAAAGGGTGACTTCTCGGTACGCATGCCTTCCGACTGGACCGGCGTATCGGGCAAGATCGCCGATACGCTCAACGACATCATCGAGACCAAGCAGAAGATGGTCGAGACCGTGACCGAGGTGTCGCGCGTGGTCGGCCGCGAAGGCCACCTGACCCAGCGCGCCGACCTGCCCGGCGTGGTCGGCGGCTGGAGCACGATCATCAGCTCGGTCAACACCCTGATCGACGACCTGGTGCGTCCGACCACGGAAATGGCGCGCGTCATCGGCGCGGTCGCGAAAGGCGACCTGTCCCAGACCATGGCGCTGGAAGTCGACGGGCACCCGTTGAAAGGACAATACCTGCGGGCGGCAATGACCGCGAACACCATGGTGGAACAGCTCTCCTCCTTCTCTTCCGAAGTGACGCGCGTGGCGCGGGAAGTGGGTACGGAAGGCAAGCTGGGCGGCCAGGCGCAGGTGAAGGGCGTCGCGGGCACCTGGAAGGACTTGACCGACTCGGTAAACTCGATGGCGGGTAACCTGACCTCGCAGGTGCGTAACATCGCGGAAGTGACGACGGCGGTGGCGAACGGCGACTTGTCGAAAAAGATTACCGTGGACGTGCGCGGCGAGATCCTGCAGCTGAAGGACACCATCAACGTCATGGTGGACCAGCTGCGGTCCTTCGCATCCGAGGTGACGCGAGTCGCACGTGAGGTGGGTACCGAGGGCAAGCTGGGCGGCCAGGCATACGTGCCGGGCGTGGGCGGCACCTGGAAGGACTTGACCGACAACGTGAACTTCATGGCGTCGAACCTGACGGGCCAGGTGCGTAACATCGCGGCGGTGACGACCGCGGTGGCGAACGGCGACCTCTCCAAGAAGATTACCGTGGACGTGAAGGGCGAGATTCTCGAACTGAAGAACACGATTAACGTCATGGTGGACCAGCTCTCCTCCTTCGCATCCGAGGTGACCCGCGTCGCCCGTGAGGTGGGTACCGAGGGCAAGCTGGGCGGCCAGGCGCAGGTGAAGGGCGTCGCGGGCACCTGGAAGGACTTGACCGACTCGGTGAACTCGATGGCGGGTAACCTGACGGGCCAGGTGCGTAACATCGCGGACGTGACGACCGCGGTGGCGAACGGCGACTTATCCAAGAAAATTACCGTGGACGTGAAGGGCGAGATTCTCGAGCTGAAAAACACCATCAACGTCATGGTGGACCAGCTGAACTCCTTCGCATCCGAGGTGACCCGCGTGGCGCGGGAAGTGGGTACCGAGGGCCGCCTCGGCGGCCAGGCGAACGTGCCTGGCGTTGCGGGCACCTGGAAAGACCTGACCGACGGCGTGAACTCGATGGCGGGTAACCTGACCGGCCAGGTGCGTAACATCGCGGAGGTGACCACCGCGGTGGCGAACGGCGACCTCTCCAAAAAGATTACCGTGGACGTGAAGGGCGAGATTCTCGAACTGAAGAACACGATTAACGTCATGGTGGACCAGCTGTCGTCCTTCGCATCCGAGGTGACCCGCGTGGCGCGTGAGGTGGGTACCGAGGGCAAGCTGGGCGGCCAGGCCTATGTGCCGGGCGTCGGCGGCACCTGGAAGGACCTGACCGACAACGTGAACTTCATGGCGTCGAACCTGACGGGCCAGGTGCGTAACATCGCGGCGGTGACGACCGCGGTGGCGCGTGGTGACCTCTCTAAAAAGATTACCGTGGACGTGAAGGGCGAGATTCTCGAACTGAAGGACACGATCAACGTCATGGTGGACCAGCTGTCCTCCTTCGCATCCGAGGTGACCCGTGTGGCGCGCGAGGTGGGTACGGAAGGCAAGCTGGGTGGCCAGGCGAACGTGTCGGGCGTTGCGGGTACCTGGAAGGACTTGACCGAGAACGTCAACCAGCTGGCGGCGAACCTGACCAACCAGATGCGCGCGATCGGTGAGGTGGCGACCGCGGTGACCCGTGGCGACCTCTCGCGTTCGATTCAGGTGGAAGCGCGCGGCGAGGTGTCCTACCTGAAGGACAACATCAACGAGATGATCCGCAACCTGAAGGAAACCACGCAGAAGAACGCGCAGCAGGACTGGCTGAAGACCAACCTGGCGCGCTTCACGCGACTGCTGCAAGGCCAGCGCGACCTGCAGGCGGTGACCAAGCTGATCCTGTCCGAGCTGGCGCCGCTGGTCTCGGCCCACCACGGCGTGTTCTACATGATGGACTCGCAGGAAGCCGACGCGCGCCTGCGGATGATCGCATCGTATGGTTATCGTTCCAGCCGCAAGCTGCCGACCTCCTTCCTGCCGGGCGAAGGCCTGGTGGGCCAGTGCGCCGTCGAGAAGACCCGCATCTGGCTGACCGACGTGCCGCGCGACTACATCGTGGTGTCCTCGGGCCTGGGCTCGGCGCCGCCGAACAACATCGTCGTCCTGCCTATCCTGTTCGAACAGCAGGTCAAGGCGGTCATCGAGATCGCTTCGCTCGACCGCTTCACCGAAACCCACCTGTCCTTCCTCGACCAGCTGATGGAGTCGATCGGCGTGGTCCTGAACACGATCGAGGCGAACAGCCGTACCGAATCGCTGCTGACCCAGTCGCAGTCGCTGGCGCAGGAACTGCAGCAGACCAACCAGGAACTGGCGGAAAAGGCGCGCCTGCTGTCCGAGCAGAACATCGAGGTGGAACGCAAGAACCGCGAGGTGGAACAGGCGAAACTGGCGCTGGAAGAAAAGGCGACCCAGCTGGCCCTGTCCTCGAAGTACAAGTCCGAGTTCCTGGCCAACATGTCGCACGAACTGAGGACTCCGTTGAACTCGCTCCTGATCCTGGCCCAGCAGCTCTCCGACAACCCGGAAGGCAACCTGTCGGGCAAGCAGGTCGAGTTCGCGAAGACCATCCACGGCTCGGGTTCCGACCTGCTGACCCTGATTAACGACATTCTCGACCTGTCGAAGATCGAGTCGGGCACGGTGACCCTGGACGTCTCGGAGTACCGCTTCTCGAACCTGCGCAACTACGTCGACCGCACCTTCCGCCACATGGCCGAGGCCAAGCACCTGGGCTTCACGGTGGAGCTGGCCGAGAACCTGCCGACCGCGCTGATGACGGACACGACGCGTCTCCAGCAGGTCCTGAAGAACCTGCTGTCGAACGCCTTCAAATTCACCAGCCATGGCCAGGTGTCGCTGAACATCAGCCTGGTGACGAGCGGCTGGACCGCCGACCACCCGCACCTGCTGCATGCCGACGCCGTGCTGGCCTTCTCGGTCAGCGACACCGGCGTGGGCATCCCGCAGGACAAGCTGCAGCTGATCTTCGAGGCCTTCCAGCAGGCCGACGGCTCGACCGCCCGCAAATACGGCGGCACCGGCCTGGGCCTGTCGATTTCGCGCGAACTGGCCCGCCTGCTGGGCGGCGAGATCCGCGTCGAGTCGATCGTCAACGTCGGCTCGACCTTCACGCTCTACCTGCCGTACAACCGCGCCGGCTTCATCAACTACGAACAGACCCGCCAGCCGCAGCCGGCGCGCCTCGCAGCGCCCAAGTCCGCGCCGCCGGCGCCGCCGGTGGCGCTGAGCGCGGCCGAAGCCGAAGGCGGCGCCGTGGCCACCATCGAGGTGCCGGCGCCCTCCTCCGGCGGCCTGGTCGAATACGCCTCGATGCTGGACGACCGCGGCCTGATCGCCCCGGGCGACCCGTCGGTGCTGATCGTCGAGGACGACGACCGCTTCGCCAAGGCCGTGCTGGAATTCGCCCGCGAGAAGAACTTCAAGGGCATCGTCACCCACCGCGGCGACTCGGCGCTGTCGCTGGCGCGCGACTACCTGCCGTCGGCGATCCTGCTCGACATCGACCTCCCCGACATCGACGGCTTCACGGTGCTCGACCGCCTCAAGCGCGACCCGAGCACCCGCCACATCCCGGTGCACGTGGTGTCGGCCCTGCGCGAACGCGAACGCGCGCTGCGCCAGGGCGCCATCTCCTACCTGCACAAGCCGGTGGGACGCGAGGCGCTGCAGGAGGAATTCACGCGCATCCAGAAGTTCCTGATGGGCGGCAAGCGCAGCCTGCTGGTGGTCGAGGACGATCCGGCGCAGCGCGACGCGATCGTCTCCCTGATCGGCGACGCCGACCTGCACATCGTGACCGCCACCGACGGCAAGTCGGCGATCGAGGCGCTGGACGGCGCCCACTTCGACTGCATGGTGCTCGACCTGACGCTGCCGGACATCTCGGGCTTCGAGCTGCTCGACCAGATCGGCAAGAAGCCCGAGCTGCGCGACCTGCCGATCGTGATCTACACGGCCCAGGAGCTGTCGCGCAAGGAGGTCACCAAGCTCAAGAAGTATGCGAAGACCATCGTCATCAAGGACGCGCGCTCGCCCGAGCGCCTGCTGGACGAGACCGCGCTCTTCCTGCACCGTTCGCACGCGTCGCTCCCCGAGCTCCAGCGCAAGATGCTGGAAGATATCCACGCGCTCGACGGCGGCCTGGCCGGCCGCAAGGTCCTGATCGTCGACGACGACCTGCGCAACATCTTCGCGCTGTCTTCGCTGCTCGAGCGCCAGCAGATGCAGGTATTGTTTGCCGAGAACGGCCGCGACGGCATCGAGGTGCTGGAGAAGGACCCGAGCATCGAGATCGTCCTGATGGACATCATGATGCCGGAGATGGATGGCTACGACACCATGCGGGCGATTCGCCGCATCCCGAAGTTCAAGTCGCTGCCGATCATTACCCTCACCGCGAAGGCGATGAAGGGTGACCGCGACAAGTGCATCGCCGCCGGCGCTTCCGACTACATCACCAAGCCGGTCGATGTGGCCCAGCTGCTGTCGCTGATGCGGGTGTGGCTGCATTGACCGCCTTTGCCGCTTTTGCAGCCGCGCAGGCGGTCGAGGAGCTGGAAATCGAGCTCTTGCTGGAGGCGCTGTTTCAGCGTCACGGCTACGATTTCCGCGACTACGACCGCCCCCAGCTGCGGCGCAAGCTCTTGGACGTGATGGAGCAGCGGGCCTTGCGGACCGTCTCGGCCCTGCAGGAGCGGGTGCTGCACGAGCCCGGCGCGGCGTCGAACCTGCTGCGCGCGCTGGCGGTGGCCCCGGCCGCCCTGTTCGACAACCCGACCTGCGCCAGCCAGGCGCGCATCGCGCTGGGCACCAGCCTGCGCCCGGTGGCGGTGCCGAAAGTCTGGCTGGCCGAGTGCGCGGGCGTGGGCGAAGCCTGGTCGCTGGCGATCCTGCTGGCCGAGGAAGGCCTGCTCGCGCGCACCGAGATCTTCGCGACCCTGGCCAACGACGAACTGCTGGCCGAGGTGCGCGAGGCGACCATCGCCGCCGCCGAACTGCCGGCGCTGCAGGAGAACTATGTGCGCAGCGGCGGCAGCGGCATGCTGCTTGATTATTTCGAGGTGCAGGACGGACGCGCCCGCCTGTTGCCGCGCCTACGCGCGCGCATCACCTGGGCGCAGTACAACCTGGTGACGGACGCCTCGTTCAACGAATTCCAGGCCATCATCTGCTGCCGCGCCATGGCCGACTTCGGCCCCATGCTGCGCCAGCGCGTGCTGCGCCTGTTCCACGACAGCCTGTCGCGCTTCGGTGTGCTGGGGATCGACCGCGAGCTCGTCGCCAGCGATGCGAATGCGGCGGCTTATTTGCCGATTTTCGGGCATCTTGCGTGGTACAAGCGGGTGGGGTGAATCGTCAACGGAGCTTCATTCGTTCAAGCTCATCGCCCGTTCCCACGCGGCCTGGCAAACATGACAGGCCCTGCGTTATTCAGAAACGGCACAGTCCATCACACGTGCTGTCAGCCAGGGCCTTGTCTATTTGCTTGATAAATGGGTCGAACCCGGGAGGCGATGCTTTTTCCACAGCCCCGATATTCGAACGAATCTGGACGCGCACAGCCACTGGCATCGTCGAGACAAAGGCCGGCGCGGAATCCGCGAGTGCCTGCACAAGAGCGAGTCGATATGCCTCATCGCAGCGCAAGTCGCCGAGACTCTGAATGACGCTAACGAACATCTGCGCAAATCCGGCTCGCGTTTGTTCCAGTCCTTGACGACGGACCTCGGTGAACTGTGCGGGCGCAAGCGAAGCGATGAATTCCGTCATTGGCGGTACTTGCCTGGCTGCGCATCGAATCGAGAATGGCTGCAGATGGCGTAGTTGGCGACTAAAGGACTCGACGTTTTTCTGGATGAGCGCCGCCACCTGGACCACAACGACCTGAGGTTCGGCCTTGGGGTCGACATGTTCCTTCATCCTGAACAAGGCCAACGACATGACTGCCCGGTGCGTGATGCCACATAAGTCGAAAAGACCTTCGAGCTCTTTCGCACGATACTGCTCAGCCTTGAGAAGCCGCTTCTCATCGCTCAGTATCGCTACAAGTTGATTGACCTCTTCTGTTTGAAGTCCCTTATCGTCGTTCGCTTCCTCTGCTTGCGCAACCAATAATGCGAATTCTGTGCCGGCGTCGCGATGTGCCGCCAAGTCGCCATCGCTTTGAGCGAACGCCAGGGAAAACGGCAAAAAGAGCGGCACGACTGCCCGCAAATACGTCTGGAAATTCAATTGCTGCTCCTTATTTGCGCAAGAGGAACTAACAGGATGCCAAGACAACGCCGCTTTGCCCTTGCTGGCTTCGGCGCAACCGATCCAGTTATACAGCGCCAAATGATCGTGGACTTGACGAAGCTCCATCTCTTGAACAAATGAAACTCGGAACAACAGACCATACACCCAGCACCCCTTACTTCGATGGGGTACACCGGGTGTACTGGTGGACCCGGCGAATGCCGGTTGAGAAAGCGGCTGCGAGGGCGAAAGTGAGTTTTGCAAGGAAGTGGTGCGGGGTACTGTGGACGTCAGAAGAGCACTGTCCCCCGTTAAACGCGTGGACGGCAAAGCCGTCCACCCTACGGATCCTACTTCGACGCCTGCGCGCTCGGCCTTGCCGCGATCCGGTCGCGCCAGGCCTGCAGGTGGGCCATCCCCTCCTCGCCCGGCTTGAATTTCAATAGCCCGCGCCCGAACTCTAGCGCGCAAAAGGCCGTGATGTCGGCGATCGTGAAACGCTCGCCCGCGACGAATTCCTGGCGCGCCAGCACCTGGTCGAGCCAGCGCGCGGTGATGCGCATCTTGTCGCCCATCGCCGCGCCGAAGTCGGCGAACTGGGGCTGCTCGAGCACCGCCAGCGCAGGATGGGTGTGGCGCGCGCAGCTCGCCGTTTCCAGCAGCAGGTGCAGTTCCATGCGGCGGTCGGCCATCTCGATGAAGGCGCGCTCCTCGAAGTCCTTGCCCATCAGGTTCGGTTCCGGCTGCAGGCCTTCCAGGTAGGTGCAGATCGCGCGCGTCTCGCTCAGGACGCGGCCGTCGCTTAGCTCCAGCGCCGGCACGCGGCCCAGCGGATTCTTGGCCAGGTAGTCCTCGCTGCGGTGCTCGCCCTTCATGATGTCGACCATGACGGTCTCGATGCCGGTGATGCCCTTCTCGGCAATGAACATGCTCACGCGGCGCGGGTTGGGCGCGTAACTGCTGATGTAGAGTTTCATGGTCTCCTCCGGTGTTGTCGTTGTTTATAGCGAGATATAGCCGAGTGGCCTTTCCCGATAATAGCGCACCCGGCGGCATGCGGTGTGGACAAGGTTGATAGATTGACACCCTTGTTCTTTGGCCCCAAGATGCCGTGGATGGCCGCCGCCCGCGCCGCCGTCGCAGACCCACTCGACGAAAGAACCACATGCACCATAGCCTCATCGCCGCGGCCGTCGCCCTGGCCCTGGCCGGCAGCGCGACGGTCACCACCGCCGCCGTCCCGGTCCCCACCCAGGCCGCCAGCGAAGCGACCACCCAGCTCCCGCGCGGCGTCCGCCCGCTGCACTACGACATCGCCATCACCCCGGACGCCGGCGCCGGCAGCTTCGCGGCCCAGGTCGCGATCGATCTCGAGGTGCTGGCGCCGACCCGCAGCATCACGCTGAACGCGGCAGAGCTCAGCTTCGCCGGCGCGACCCTGACGCCCCGCGCCGGCGCCGGCGCCGGCGCCGCGCCGCAAAGCGCGCGCATCGCCGTCGACGAGGAAGCCCAGACCGCGACCTTCAGCTTTCCGAAGCCGCTGGCGAAAGGCCGCTACCGCCTCGCCCTCGACTATACGGGCGTGGTCCAGACCCAGGCGGTGGGCCTGTTCGCGCTCGACTACGACAGCGCCTCAGGCAGGAAACGCGGCCTCTTCACCCAGTTCGAGAACTCCGACGCGCGCCGCATGATCCCGTCCTGGGACGAACCGGCCTACAAGGCCAGCTTCGCCTTGCAGGCAACGATCCCGGCCGGCGAGATGGCGGTCAGCAACATGCCGGTGGCCCAGGCCACCACGCTCCCCGATGGCCGGGTGCGGGTGCGCTTTGCCGATACGCCGAAGATGTCGACCTACCTGCTGTTCTTCGCGCTGGGCGATTTCGAACGCGCGACGGCCAGCGTCGACGGCACCGAACTGGGCGTCGTCACGCGGCGCGGCGCGCTGGCGCAAGCGCAGTTCGCGCTCGATTCCTCGACAGCCATCCTGCGCGAGTACAACGATTACTTCGGCGTGCGCTATCCGCTGCCCAAGCTCGACAACGTGGCCGGTCCCGGACGCAGCCAGTTTTTCTCGGCCATGGAAAACTGGGGCGCGATCTTCAGCTTCGAATACGCCCTGCTGCTCGACCCGACCATCTCGACCCAGGTCGACAGGCAGGAAATCTTCGCCACCGCCGCCCACGAGATGGCCCACCAATGGTTCGGCAACCTGGTCACGATGCGCTGGTGGGACGACCTCTGGCTCAACGAAGGCTTCGCCTCCTGGATGGAAGGCCGCATGACGGCGCGCCTGCATCCGGAATGGCATACCGCGCTGGGCGCGGTGAAGGGGCGCGACCACGCGATGCAGCGCGACTCGGTGACGAGCACGCACCCGGTGGTGCAGCACGTCGAGACCGTGGAACAGGCCAGCCAGGCCTTCGACGAGATCACCTACTCGAAAGGCGAGGCGGTGATCCGCATGCTCGAGGCCTATGTCGGCGAGGACGCCTGGCGCCGCGGCGTGCGCAGCTACATGCGCCGGCACGCCTACGGCAACACGGTCTCGGACGACCTGTGGCGGCAGATCGAGCGCGCGGCCGGCAAGCCGGTGACCGCGATCGCCCACGACTTCACGCTCCAGCCCGGCGTGCCCCTGATCCGGGTGGCCGAGCCGGTCTGCAAGAACGGACGCAGCACCGTGGCGTTGTCCCAGGGCGAATTCTCGCGCGACCAGCCGCAGCGCAAGCCCCTGTCCTGGCGCGTGCCGGTCATCGCTCAAATCGCCGGCGCGAGCGGCCAGGCCAGCACGCTGGTGGCCGGCGGCAAGGGCACGCTCAGTCTCCCCGGCTGCGGCGCCGTCGTCGTCAATGCCGGCCAGAGCGGCTACTACCGCACCCTGTATGCGCCGAAAGCCTTCGCGCAACTCGCCGGCGGCTTTGCCGCCTTGCCGCCGATCGACCAGCTCGGCCTGCTGTCGGACAGCTGGGCGCTGGGCATGGCCGGACTGCAGCCGGCATCGAGCTTCCTCGACCTGGCGCGCGCCACGCCGCTCGACGCCGACCCGCAGGTCTGGGGCCGGATCGCCTCGACCTTCGCCCAGATCCACGCGCAATACGAGAGCGGCGACGCCCATGGCCGGCGCTTCGCGGACTACGCGGTGGCGCGCCTGGCCCCCGTCATGGCGCGGATCGGCTGGAACGCGCAGCCGGGCGACACCAGCTCGCGCGTCAACCTGCGCGCCGACCTGATCGAGATCCTCGGGCAGCTGGGTGACCGCGCCACCATAGCCGAGGCGCGCCGGCGCTACGCGGCCATGGCCGCCGACGCCCAGGCGGTGCCGCCGGCGCTGCGCAAGAGCATCATGGCCGTCGTGGCCCAGCATGCCGATGCCGCGACCTGGGAGGCGCTGCGCGCGGCCGCGCGCGCGGAAAGCTCGCCCCTGGTCAAGGACACGATGTACGGCCTGCTCGCCACGGCGAACGACCCGGCGCTGGCGCGGCGCGCGCTGGCGCTGGCGATCAGCGACGAACCAGGCGCCACCATCGGCGCCGAGATGATCGGCGCCGTGGCCGGCAACCATCCCGACATGGCCTTCGACTTTGCGATCGCTAACATGGCCGCGGTCGACAAGCGCATCGACGCCACCTCGCGCAGCCGCTACTTCCCGATGCTGGCGCGCGGCTCCTCGAGTCCGGACATGGTGGGCAAGGTGCGCGCCTATGCCGAGGCGCACCTGGCGCCCGAGGCGAGGCGCGATGCCGAGACCGCGGTGTCGGCCATCCAGGACCGCCTGAAGGTGCGCGCCCAGCGCATGCCGGAAATCGACGGCTGGCTGGAGCGCAACGGGACCTGATTCGGCGCCGGGCTGCCGCCCAGGTCAACAAGCCATGGCCGGCTGGCGGGAAACCAGCCACTCGTCCAGCCGGCTGGCGCTGCCGGGCGCCAGGTGCAGCCCGAGCTTGCTGCGCCGCCACAGGATGTCGGCGGCGCTGCGCGCCCATTCCTGGGTCACCAAGTATTCGATCTCGGCCGCGTAGAGGCCGGGCAGGACTTCCTGGCCGAGGTCGGCCAGGTTGTTGCGGCGTGCGAGCAGCGTGTCGATGCGGGTGCCGTAGGCGCGCGCATAGCGCTGCAGCAGGCTGGGCGGCAGCCAGGGGTAGCGAGCGGCCTGGGCGGCGGTCCAGGCGCCGAATTCCAGCACGCCGCGCTTGTCGGGCCGGCGCCCGGCCACGTCGCCGCCCGGCAGGCAGGCGTCGCCCGTCCAGGCGGGGGCGTCCTTGCCGAGCATGGGAGCGATCCAGTCCACGGCCTGTTCGGCCAGCTTGCGGCAGGTGGTGATCTTGCCGCCGAAGACGGAAAGCAGCGGCGCGCCGGCGCTGTCGGTCTCGAGCCGGAAGTCGCGCGTGGCGGCCTGGGCGCTGGCCGCCGCATCTTCGACCAGCGGCCGCACGCCGGCATAGCTCCACACCACGTCGCTGGGCGTGACTGCACGCAGGAAATAGCGGTTCGCCAGCTGGCACAGGTAAGCCACTTCCTCGGGGCTGATCGCCACCTTGTCGAGGTCGCCCCGGTAATCGACGTCGGTGGTGCCGATCAGGGTGAAGGCGCCCTCGTACGGCAGCGCGAACACGATGCGCCCGTCCGGATGCTGGAAGATGTAGGCATGCGGATGCTCGAACAGGCGCGGCACCACGATGTGGCTGCCTTTGATCAGGCGCAGCGCCCGCTGGCCCTGCAGGTCGGGCATGCCGTCGAGAAAGCGCGCGGCCCAGGGTCCGGCGGCGTTCACCAGGCAGCGCGCCCGCAGCCGCAGGCGGCTGTCGCCCCCATCCAGGGTGACGCTCCAGTGGGTGGGGTGGCGCTGCGGCGCCAGGCAGCGCGTGCGGGTGAGGATGGTCGCGCCGTGCTCGTGCGCGTCGAGCGCATTGAGCACGACCAGGCGGGCGTCGTCGACCCAGCCGTCGGAGTACATGAAGCCGCGGGTGTAGCGGTCCTGCAGCGGCGCGCCGGCCGGGTGGCTGCGCAGGTCGAGCGCGTGGGACCCCGGCAGGAATTCGCGCCGCGCCAGCCGGTCGTAGAGGAAGAGGCCGGCGCGGATCAGCCAGGCCGGCCGCGCGCCTTCGTCCTGGGGCATCACGAAGCGCAGCGGGCGCATGATGTGCGGCGCGCTGCGCAGCAGCACCTCGCGCTCGATCAGCGCCTTGCGCACCAGGCCGAACTCGTAGTGTTCGAGGTAGCGCAGGCCGCCGTGGATCAGCTTGCTCGAGGCCGACGAGGTGTGCTGGGCCAGGTCGTCCTTTTCGCACAGCACCACGCGCAAGCCGCGCCCGGCGGCGTCGCGCGCGATCGCCGCGCCGTTGATCCCGCCGCCGACGACCAGTACGTCGCACTCTATCCGTCCCTGGGCTTCGTTCACGCCGCTCTCCCAAAATACGCAGACAGTCCAGTGTATGCCGAAGACACCGGACGCCATGACGACTAGCTCAACGCCGACCCAGCCAACGACGCGTGCGCCTGTCGGCATTCCTTACATTGTGGCCCTTGTCCCGTCTGTCTTCTCTTGCGCCGTTTCGCATCGCGGGGCTCGACCTGCCCTGGTCGGAAAATGGCATGTTTTATGCATAGCAGGACTACCGAAAGTTGTTTTCGGTTCCTCATGCCGCAGGAAAGCCGCGGCAAGCAATCGCACGACAGAGTCAACCATACGCGCTCAACCAACATTGGAGACAAGCAATGAAACATCTCGTCGCGGTGCTCTTCGTCATACTCTATGCAATCACGGGAACTGTATCGGCAACTACTATCAGTTACAAGGCCACGCACCTGGGCGGAAGCGATTACCGCTTCACCTACACGCTCGAAAACGACAGCCTGTCCAGCGCGATCGAGGAGATCACAATCTACTTCGATCCCGCGGTATTTCGCAACATCGCGGTCGGACCGGACCAGCCGCCCGGCTGGACCGATGCGATCGCCGTCGCCGCCGATCCCGACCTGCTGCCGGGCCTGTCCGGGTTCGGCTTCGTCGACGTGCTGGCGGGCGGAGCCGGCCTCGCGCC
The DNA here is from genome assembly GCA_040755875.1 of Pseudomonadota bacterium. GTDB lineage: Bacteria > Pseudomonadota > Gammaproteobacteria > Burkholderiales > Burkholderiaceae_D > Telluria. The sequence goes on from JBFLZJ010000007.1 coordinate 236,618, forward strand.
GGGCGCCGCGCTCGAAGGCATCACGGTCCTTGCCAGCTTCATCGGCACGGGTCCGCTGCCGCCGCAATGGTTCCAGATTATCGATCCCGCCACGTTCGCGGTACGCGACGCGGGCCAAGTGCTGCCCGCCGGGGAGGTTCCGCCGCCCACCGGCGTTCCGGAGCCGGGCGCACTCGCCTTGCTCCTGGCGGGCCTGGTCGCGGCGGCGGCCTGGTGCAGGATCGCCCGCGACACCCGGTCCGTGCGGACGGCACGCCGGCCAGGATCGCGCCAGGAGCCGGCCGGCCGCGCGCCCGGCCGCAACCGGAGCGTGCTGGCCGCCAGCGCGGCGTCCTGCCTGCTGCTCCTCGGCGGCTGCGGGGATAACACCCGCCCCGGCCTCGATGCGGGCGTCCAGACGCTGGCCGGCGCCGCCAGCACCCAGGAACCCCTGAGCGTCTCGGGCCTGCAGAAGGTCAGCGAGACCCGGGTCGGCCGCACCACGTTCGACTATGAATTCAAGGTCACCGTCAGGAACGACGACACGGCGCTGCGCAAGGCGGTCCGGGCGGTCCTGAAGTCGGCCGGACCGGGCACGACCATCACCAGCGCCTCCGTGGCGGTCGGCGACATCCCGGCCGGCAAGAGCCTTACCTCGCAGGCGCGGCTGAAACTGCGCCACGACCGCACCTACCCCCTGAATCTTGCGGCCCTGGGCTGGGAGCTGCGCTATACCCTGCCACAGAAAGGCGCCACCGTACAGGTGGTGAAGGAAGCCGGGGAACATGTCGGCCTGGTCGTCACCAAGCCCGGCGGCGAAGCGGTCGAGTACGCAGGCGAGCGCGATGTCAACGGCGTGCTGGTGTCGATCGACGAGATCACGCACCGCACCGCCAAGGGCAAGACGATCGTGCGCATCACGGGCCCCGACAGCCGCGAAACCGTCGCGCCGAACGGGGTCAGGGGCCGCTTCGAGTCCACGAGCGATGGCGGCCTGCTGGTTTCGTTCACCGAGCCGGTGTCGGGAAATGTCCTCAAGACGAAGATCGGAGGCAGCGCCAACCTGGCCGCCGCCGGCAAGTCCCTTCCCGCCGGCATGCGCGCCCCGGGTCCGCGCTATGCCGGGATGACAGTGCCGGCCCCGAAGGCCGCGGCCAGCGCCACCGGCACCGCGCGCCTGTTCGCGGCGGCCGCCAGCGCAAGCCACGCGAACCAGATCCCGGTCGACATCCGCACCGCCAATTGCGGCGTCGCGGGGCCGGCCAACGGCACGGTATTCGTCGGACTGCGCGCCGGCGAGTATTCCGGGACCTACAAGGCCAGCGCCGTGTCGCCCGGCCTGTACCGCGCCTACCTGCCGGCCGCCGCCCGCGATGTCGCCGTCAGCACGGCGAACCTGAACCTCGCGCTGCGTGGCGCGAAAGAGGCGATCAACGCCCTGTGCAGCGTCGACCCGGTGCTGATCTTCAATTCCGGATCGCTCATCTGCGTGCAGGTCAGCGCGGCATTGGCCGGCTCCACCGTCTTCGCCGGCACCCCGGCGGCGGTTGCCATCCTGGCCGCGTGCGAAGCTTCGGTGGCCGCGACCGTCGCCTACTGCGAATTCAAGGCCTTCTTCGGGCCGCCGACCCCGGGCACGCCGGGCCCGGGCGTGCCGGATCCGGTCGGCGACACGATCGACAACGTGGCCGATTACTTCATCAGCAAGCTGCCGGCCCACTATTTCGAGGCCGAAGCGACGCCCTTCATCGACGCCCTGCCGCAGCCCATCACCGGGCCGACCGTGAAATTCTCGCCGCTGGTCGCAAGCCTGGCCCTGTCGATCAATAACTTCAGTGTGGTGGTCGGGGAACTGACCATCTCGCCGCCGTCGCCGGCCCAGTTCGAATCGTATGTCGCCAGCGCCAAGGTCATCTGCCTGCCCGCGGGCTCGGTGTCGGTCATTTCCGTGCTCGGTACGGACGGCTACCGCGACGCGCGCAGCTACCCCGCCAGCGGGGCCGAGCAGACGGTTTCCCTGGCTGTGCCCGGTGCACAATCGGGGGTGAGCGACACGATCGACCTGGTCGTCACGCCATCGCTGGGAAGCGGTCCCATCACGAAGCGGGCCTCGCTGGTATTCAAATGACCTGAGCGCGACAGCCGTTGGCGTTCCCGCCGGAGTGACGGCGGGAACGCCTTCGCGGGATGTAGAATGGCGGCATGATCATCCCAACCCGTCCCCGCTGATGGTGCAGCAACGCGCCTGGGTGCGCATGCCATCCGGCAAGCGTCTCGACCTGCTCAATCCCACCCCTTTCGACTGGGACGATGCCGACCTGGCCCTCGGCCTGGCGCGCACCTACCGCTGGGGCGGCCACTCGGCCTGGCCGCTGCCGCTGTCGGTGGCCCAGCACTCGATCACGGTGATGCTGTTGCAGCGCGCGGCGCTCGGCGGCCGTGTCGATCCGCTGCTGGAGCTGCGCGAACTGCTGCACGACGCCGAGGAGGGCCTGCTGGGCTTCGACGCCCTGTCCGTCATCAAGCCCTTCCTGGGCGAGGGTTTCCGCGCGCTCAGCAAGCGCCTCGAGCACGTGGTCTTCCTGCGCTACGGCCTGCCCTCGTGGACGGCGGCCGAGCACGCCCGCCACAAGCGCGCCGACCGCCTGGCCGCCGCCAGCGAGGCGGTGCACGTGGCCGGCTGGTCGCGCGAGGAGGTGCGCGGCACGCTGAAGATCCGCGCCGCGGTGTTGCAGGACGATCCCCTGGCCGCGGTCTACGGCGGCACGCCCTGGGAGCCCTGGCCGCCGGCGCTGGCCTGCGAGCGCTTCCTGCTCGAACTCGAACGGCTGACCCGGCTGATCAGGGAAGGCGAGCATGCTTGAGGCGGACCTGGCGCGGGCGGCGCGCCTGATCGACCAGGCCGATGCCCTGATGATCTGCGCCGGCGCCGGCATGGGCGTCGATTCCGGCCTGCCCGACTTTCGCGGCAACACCGGCTTCTGGCGCGCCTACCCCGCCCTCGGCCAGGCCCGCATGCCCTTCCACGAAATCGCCAACCCGGCCAGCTTCGCGGCCGACCCGGCCCTGGCCTGGGGTTTCTATGGCCATCGCCTGGCCCTGTACCGCGCCACACGGCCGCACCCGGGCTTCGGCATCCTGCGCGACTGGGCGGCCGGCAAGTCGCACGGCGCCTTCGTCTTCACCAGCAATGTCGACGGCCAGTTCCAGCGCGCCGGCTTCGACGAGGACAGCATCGTGGAATGCCACGGCTCGATTCACCACCTGCAATGCACGAGCCCCTGCCTGGACGCGGTCTGGCCCGCCGACGCCTTCGTTCCCGAGGTCGACGCCGCCGCCTGCCGCCTGCGCGGCGCCCCGCCGCGCTGCCCGCACTGCGGCGCGCTGGCGCGGCCGAACATTTTGATGTTCAACGACGGCGCGTGGATTGCTTCGCGCACCGACGGGCAGTTCGAGCGCCTGCAGGCGTGGCGCGGGGCGGTGCGCAAGCTGGTCGTGATCGAGCTGGGCGCCGGGGTGGACATTCCCTCGGTACGGCGGATGAGCGCCCTGCAACAGGCGCCGGTCGTGCGCATCAACCCGCGCGCGCCGCAACTGGAGGGCTGCGGGGGCGTCGCCCTGCCGCTCGGGGCGCTGGAAGCCCTGCAGCGGCTCCGCGGCCTGGTCGCTGCCGGCTGAAGGCTAGCGGGTCCAGTAATCGACGACCAGCGAACGCGCCAGGCTCTTGCCCAGCGTGCCGACGAAACGCTCGTGGGCCGGGTGGACCAGGTAGGCGTCGCGGTCCTCGGCGCCGGCAAAGCTGAGCGTAAAGCAATGGGTGAAACCGTCGTTCAGGCCTTCCGGACTGACGTTGGTGCCCCATTCGTAAGAGACGATGCCGGGAATCGCTTGCGGCAGCGTGGCGAAATCGGCGACGACGGCATCGACGTCCTCGGCGCTGGCGGTTTCCTTGAACGCGAACAGCACGACGTGACGCAGGCAGGGGGAATTGGCGGACATGGCACTCGACAATGAATGAGGATGGGCCATCTTACACAAAGGGCCGAAGCGTCCGTTTTCAATAGAATTGATCGCCGTCAATACTGTCTTTGATATTGCGCTGTAAGTCCTTGATCTGATTAGGATAACGCCGATATCCACAAGAAATGTGGATAACTATGTGGAAAAGCACCTCTTGACAAGCCGGGAGGGCAGTATTGATGCGGGTTTCAACAAAATGCCCGTTCCAGAGGCAAAAATAAGCCCCTTAAGAATCAATGACTTGCACAAACCCTTCCGGGCTGTTGTAAGACTCTATCGGAAGATTCCTACAAAAAAGCTGCGCGGGGGATAAGTCATCCAATCAGGTGCCCAGCGTCCTCTCACTCCCTCTTCGCGGCCTGATTCCTGGGCCCATTCCCGGCCCGATTCCCCAACCTCATTTCCATGCATTCCTTGCCCGATCGCGCACCAGCATGCGCACGGTTTCGGGCATCGGCTTGCGCGACTGCGCCTTGTCGGCCGTGATCCAGACGCACTCCTCGAAATGCTTGAGCATGGCCGGCGTGAGGAAGCGCGTGCGCGATGCATAGACATGGCGGTCGCCCATCTGGGCCTGCTGCTTGATGAAGAAGCGGTTCGGCACCACCAGGTGCAGGTGTTCCTTGGCGCGGGTCATCGCCACATACAGCAGGCGACGCTCCTCCTCGATTTCCTCGGCGCTGCCGGTGCTCATGTCCGACGGGATGCAGCCGTCGACCACGTTGAGCACGTGCACCGACTTCCACTCCTGCCCCTTGGCCGAGTGGATGGTCGAGAGGATCAGGTAGTCTTCGTCGAGCAGCGGCGGGCCGGCGCGGTCGCTGGTCGCTTCCGGCGGGTCGAGCGTGATCTCGGCCAGGAAGCTCTCGCGGCTGCCGTAGCCGCCTGCCAGCTGGGTCAATTGTTCGAGATCGGCCGCGCGCACCTGCGCGTCGTCGTGCAGGCGCTCCAGGTGGGGCAGATACCAGTTCTTGGCCAGCTCCAGGTCGGCCGGCCAGCGCAGCCCTGGCGTGCGCAGGCGGCGGTACAGCGCCACGAAGTCCTGCCACTCGCCCTGGGCCTTGGCCGGCGCCTCGAAGGCTTCCACCGCCTGCGCGGCTTCCGGCGCCTCGGCGACGGCGTCGAGCAGGCGCGTGGCGGTGGCCGGGCCGATGCCCGGGATGAGCTGGGCCACCCGGAAGCCGGCCATCCGGCCGCTTGGGTTCTGGGCGAAGCGCAGCACCGCGAGCACATCCTTGATGTGCGAGGCTTCCAGGAATTTCAGGCCACCAAACTTGACGAAGGGGATATTCCGGCGCATGAGCTCGAGCTCCAGCGCCGCGCTGTGGCTGGCGGCGCGAAACAGCACCGCCTGCGCGGTCAGCCTGATGCCCGCTTCGCGGTGCTCGAGGATGCGGTTGCAGACCCAGCGCGCCTGCTCGGCCTCGTCGGGAATCAGGACCAGTTGCGGCAGGCTGGACGCCGCCTTGTCGGTCCACAGGGTCTTGGCGTGGCGCTCGAGCGCGGCCGCGATCACCGCGTTCGAGGCGTCCAGGATGGGCTGGGTCGAGCGGTAGTTGCGGTCCAGCGTGATCACCTCGGCCGGCTGCGAGAACTGCTTCGGGAAGTCGAGGATGTTGCGCACCGTCGCGCCGCGAAAGGAATAGATGGACTGGGCGTCGTCGCCGACCACCATCACGCCCTCCCCGTCCGGCTTCATGCCGGTGATGATCGCCGCCTGCAGGCGGTTGGTGTCCTGGTACTCGTCGACCAGCACGTGGTCGAACAGCGCGCCCAGTTCCGGGCCCAGCTCGGGGTCGGCGGCCATCTCGGCCCAGAACAGCAGCAGGTCGTCGTAGTCGAGCACGTTCTGCTCCTGCTTGGCGTCGACATAGGCGCCGAACAGGCGCTTGAGCTCGGCCTCCCATTCCGCGCACCAGGGAAAGGTGCTCTGCAAGACCTGCTCCAGCGGCTCGCGCGAATTGACCACCCGCGAATAGATGGACAGGCAGGTTCCCTTCAGCGGGAAGCGCTTCTGGGTCTGGGTCAGGCCGATCTCGTGGCGCACCAGGCCCATCAGGTCCTCGGAGTCGCCGCGGTCGTGGATGGTGAAGGACTCGTCCAGGCCGATGCGGCCGGCGAATTCGCGCAGCAGGCGCGCGCCGATGCTGTGGAAGGTGCCGGCCCAGGGCAGCGTGGTCACCTGGGTCGTCACATGACCGGCGCTGCCCATGATGCGCTGCAGGACATTGCCGGCGCGCTGGGTCATCTCGTTGGCCGCGCGCCGCGAGAAGGTCAGCAGCAGGATGCGCTGCGGGTCGGCGTCGCCCTGGATCAGGCGCGCCACGCGGTGCGCCAGCGTATTGGTCTTGCCGGAGCCGGCGCCGGCCACCACCAGCAGCGGGCGCGTCGCTTGGGCTCCGATATCATGCTCGACAGCGGCGCGCTGGGCCGGATTGAGGCCGGCGAAGGGGTCGTCGGCGGAAACGGCTGAAGATGGAGCGGAAGGTGCGGCAGCGGCGGCAACAGTCATGAATGGAATGGCAAGAAGCGAACAGCTCAACTGTACATTTGTCCAGTAAGCTTTCGCAAGTGCATTTTGCACTCCAGATCGACGAGTCTGTCGTAAAAAGGCCGCGCCCGCTTCGAAGCGACTTCAAACGTTCCCCGAACAAGCTGTGCTAAGTCGCCGGAAATAAAGGAGTTTTCTGGATATCCACAAAGTTTGTGAATAACTTTGTGGAAAAGCCGGGGCTTGACATCCCGAAAGCGCGATGGGATGCGGCTTTCAACAGAATGCCCAAACGGCGGGCAATGCCGAACACCAGAAAAATCAATGACTTGCACGCATTTGTGCAGACAGGTTTGCAGGAAGGATTGAATTGAAAAAAAGAAATTTTTGTGTATAACCGGGCATTCCGGCACGCCACAAACATGTGCTTTTGATATCAAAAATCCTAACTGTAGAGCAACTGTTTTACTGTCGGGAACGTCGCCGGAGCGGTTCCAGCAGGACGCGTTCGATCACGGCGCGTCCGATGTTGCGTGAGCGCAGGTATTCGACCGCGGACATGGTATTCGCACTGAACTGGACTGCGATCCCGTCGTCGACGATGGCGCGCTGCCGGACATCCCTGCGGGCGTCGCCCCTGCCATCCGCGGCCATGCCGCACAACTCTGCTGGTGTGTGCTCCATCCTTCCCCCGCCTTGTCGTGGTTAAACTCCTTGCGTAAGGAGTATTGATCAAGAAGCGGTAATGTCAATGTCATTTTTCCATCGAAAAACAAGAAAAGGCAGGCATGCCGCAGGGCAGCGTTGCGCCATCCGTTTCGCAACACGCCTAGAATGGCCGCGCTGACTCCCTTCAACCCACCCAGCGAGGCATCCATGAGCACCACATCTCAACCGGATATGAACCCTGGCGACGAAGCGGCTCCGGGCACCCCGGGCGCCGGCGAAGACATCTGCGACGCCTGCTCCGGCAGCGGCAAGCAGGCCGACGGCAAACCCTGCCCCCAATGCGGCGGCAGCGGCAAGGTCATGCGCGGCATCGGAGGGGGTTAGTTGCGCAGTAGCAATATCAAGGCGATAATCGCGGGATGAACTCCGAATCATCGGGCGACCGCCCGCGTCCCTCTTCCCTGCCCGACCTGTTCATTGCTTTCACGCTGCTGGCCCTGCAGGGCTTTGGCGGCGTGATGGCTGTCGTCCAGCGCGAACTCGTCGACCGCAGACGCTGGCTGACCCAGGACGAGTTCATCGAGGACTGGGCGGTGGCGCAGATCATGCCCGGGCCGAACGTGGTCAACCTGTCGATGATGATCGGCGCGCGCTACTTCGGCCTGGCCGGCGCCATGACCGCGCTGGGCGGCCTGCTGGCGGCGCCGCTGGTGCTGGTCCTGCTGCTGGCCACCCTGCACGCGCGCTTCGCCGACAACCAGTATGTCGCCGGCGCCCTGCGCGGCATGGCGGCGGTATCGGCCGGGCTGATCGCGGCCACCGGCCTGAAACTGTCCAGCACGCTTGCGCGCAACCCCATGCCGCTGGCCTGGTGCCTTCTCATCGGCGCGCTCGCCTTCGTCCTGCTTGCCCTCGTCAAGGCGCCGCTGGTCTACGTGTTGCCGGCCCTGGGCGGCCTCGGCTGCTTCCTGACCTACCGGAAGCTCAAGTCATGAGCGCCCAGGCCATCCACCTGAGCCTGTCCTGGCACGACTGGCTCAACCTGTTCGCGCACTACCTGATGCTGTCCCTGATGTCGCTCGGCGGCGCGATCTCGACCACCACGGAAATGCACCGCTTCCTGGTCGAACAGCACGGCTGGCTGACCCAGGCCCAGTTCAACGATTCCATCGCCCTGGCCCAGGCCGCGCCGGGCCCGAACGTGCTGTTCGTGGCGCTGATGGGCTGGCACGTCGGCATGAACGCCGGCAGCACCACCGCCGCCTTCCTTGGCGTCGCGATCACGATGATCGGCATCATGCTGCCCTCGACCATCTTCACCTACCAGGTGGCGCAATGGGGCCACCGCAACCGCGAACTGCGCGCGGTGCGCGCCTTCAAGCAGGGCATGGCGCCGATGGTGATCGCGATGCTGCTCTCGACGGCCTGGATCCTCGCCACGTCCGGCGCGCGCGGGGCGGCAGACTGGCCGCTGTGGGTGCTGGCCATCGCCAGCTGCCTGGTGATCTGGCGGACGAAACTTCATTTGCTGTGGGTGCTGGGGGCGGGTGCCGTTCTCGGGGCGTTCGGGTTCGTCTGAAGGCTGGCGCGCTGCGTTTCGGCTGATCGAACGTCGTACCGGGTGGGTTCAAGAACCCACCCTACCAAACCCGGTTCTCGTAGGGTGGGCACTTGTGCCCACGCGGTACGGCATATGATCGATCGACAGGCCACGCCCGGCACACATCCAAAACTGCCCTGCTCCACCCAAAGCCAGGCAAACTGGCATACTTGCACCGTCACCCAACAACGGATAACAACATGGCACAACTCCTGAGCGAACACGCCTGCTTCGGCGGCATCCAGCGTTTTTATCAGCACGATTCGAGCGCCATCGGCCTGCCGATGAAGTTCTCGGTCTACCTGCCGCCCGGCGCGCAGGACCAGAAACTGCCGGTGCTGTTCTACCTGGCCGGCCTGACCTGCACCGAAGAGACCTTCATGATCAAGGCCGGCGCCCAGCGCGTCGCCGCCGAGCTCGGCCTGATCCTGGTCGCTCCCGACACCAGCCCGCGCGGCGCCGGCGTGCCTGGCGAAACCGACAGCTGGGACTTCGGCGCCGGCGCCGGCTTCTACCTCGACGCGACCCGGGAGCCCTGGGCCCAGCGCTACCGCATGTACAGCTATATCCTGGAGCTGCGCGAGCTGGTGATGCGCGAGTTCGGCGCCGACCCTGGACGCTGCGGCATCTTCGGCCACTCGATGGGCGGCCATGGCGCGCTGGTGATGGCGCTGAAGAATCCGGAGCTGTTCCGCTCGGTCTCGGCCTTCGCGCCGATCGCCGCCCCTTCGCGCTGCCCCTGGGGCGAAAAAGCCTTCGGCGGTTATCTTGGCGACGACCGCGCGGCATGGGCCACCTGGGACGCCACCGAGCTGGTGAAAAGCGGCCCGGTGCGCTTCCCGCAGGGGATCCTGGTCGACCAGGGCCTGGCCGACAAGTTCCTGCCCGACCAGTTGAATCCGGACGCCTTCGAGGCCGCCTGCCGCGCCGCCGGCCAGCCGCTCGAGCTGCGCCGTCATGCGGGCTACGACCACGGCTATTACTTCATCTCGACCTTCGTCGAAGACCACCTGCGCTTCCACCGCCGCCAGCTCGGCTGAGCGCCGTAGAGCGCCTGGCAGCGCCGCCATGGCTGCGTAGCATCGTCTCGCCATGCAGGCGTACTGTCTGCGACGCTGCCTCGGGTGGCCGCATCCCTCCTCCTGAAGGTCTTGTCGGGCGCTCTCGATTGCCCTCGCCAGCACGCGCTCCGGATGGTTCAGACCGTCCGGAGCGCCGCTGGTTCCCTCTTTCCGCATGTCCGCTGGACTGGCGCAATTGCTCGCGCACTGGCCCCGTTTCTCCTGTCCCGCGCGCCTTGAAAACGCCGCGCCGCTGCCCTATAAAACAGGTGCGGCCAACGCGCCGCGCATGTTCATCATGAGGAAAGGAGGCATACCATGAATCTCGTCAGGAGAGGCAGTACGCCACTGTCGGCTTATCGTCCCGGTTCGGTCGAGGACCAGTTCGGCCGCCTCGTCGAAAGCATGTTCGAAGACTTCTTTGCGCCCCTGGCCCAGGGCGGCAGCCGTCTCGGCGACGCGGGCGCCGCCGTGCCGCGGCTGGACATGAGCGAAACCGAGCAGGCCTATGAAATCCAGGCCGATCTGCCGGGTGTCGACAAGGAGGACGTGAAGGTCGCCATCGATCGCCAGCGCGTCACCATCGAGGGAGAATGCCGCAAGGCAAACGAGCGGCGCGAGGGTGAAAACGTGGTGTATTCTGAACGTTCAGCACGCAAGTTCATGCGCAGCTTTACCTTGCCGACCGAGGTCGACGATACGGCGGCGCAGGCGAAACTCGAGAACGGCGTCCTGCACCTGACGCTGCCCAAGAAACAGGGCGGCGAGGCGCGGCGCCTGACCATCCAGTAAGCCTGCCCGGCCCGGACCCTGCCGCCCGATGCGCGGCGGCCGGCAAGTCCGCCTGCGCATGCGCGGCCTTCGCGGGCCGGCGTGGGCGGGCGGCGGCGCCGTCTCGCTGGGCCTGGAGCATCGACATGTCGGACGTTCAGCGTTTCAAGAACCGCGCCCAGGCCGGCAAGATGCTTGCCAGGCAGCTTGCCGCCTACGCGCCCCGGCCTGCGCAGCGAGCCGCAACGCAAGCGGGCGGGGACGAGGCGCCCGGCGCCATCGTGCTGGCCCTGCCGCGCGGCGGCGTGCCGGTCGGCTTCGCGGTGGCGATGACGCTGGAGCTGGAGCTCGACCTGTTGTTGGTGCGCAAGCTCGGCTTGCCCCACCAGCCCGAGTACGCCATCGGCGCCGTCGGCAGCGGCGGCGTGCAGGTGCTGCAGCCGGGCGTGCCCGGCCTGATGGGCGTCACGCGCGAGGAGGTCGATGCGATCACCGCGCGCGAACTGGCCGAGATCGACCGGCGCGCCCGGGCCTACCGGGGCGCCCGCCCCGAGCCCGCGCTGGCTGGGCGCACGGTGATCATCGTCGACGACGGCATTGCGACCGGCTCGACGATGGCGGCGGCGGTCCAGGTCGCGCGCCGCAGGCAGGCCGGGCGCGTGGTCGTCGCGGCGCCGGTGGCGCCGCCGGAGACGCTGCGCGCGCTGGAACCGCAGGTGGACGAACTGGTCTGCCTGTCCGCGCCGCCGCGCTTTCGCGCGGTGAGCCAGTGGTACGACATGTTCGACCAGACGAGCGACGAGGAAGTACAGGATTTGCTGGCGATGGCCTGGCGCAACCAGGACGATCGCCGGCTTGATCAGCAACCCAACCGAGAGGACAGAACATGAAACAGACGAGCACCGAGACCGGATTCGAATTCGAAGCGGGCGATCTTGCCAAGCTGCTGGGCGGCGCCGCCGCCGGCGCCCTGCTGATGTACATGCTCGACCCCGACCGCGGCAGCGCACGCCGCTCGATGTCGACCGCAGCGATCCGCAACGCCGGTTCGCGCACCGGCAGCGCACTGGGCAATGTCTGGCACGGCATCGGCGAGCGCGTCGGCGCGATGGCCCACCAGGCAGGCGATGCCGCCAGCGACCTGGCCGACGAAGCGGGAACGCGCGCCAATCGCATGCTCGAATCGGCCAAGCCCGACGGCGCCGCCCACCGGGTCTGGAACGATACCGTGAACGGTGTCTCGCGCATGGCCGATACGACCGGCAGCGAACTCGACGTCGCCGGCTCGCGCCTGAGCCGCCTGGCCAGCCAGGCCGGCGACAGCGTGATGGGCGCGCTCAACCTGCACAGCCGCGACGATCTCTCCGCCCTGCTGCGCAATCCGGCGGTGGTCGGCGGCGGCCTGCTCGGCCTGCTGGGCCTGATGCGCCGTTCGCCGCTGGCCGGCGCGCTGGGCCTGGCCGGCCTGGCGCTGGCCGCGCGCAGCTCGGGCGGCCAGGGCCTGTCGAACCTGCTGAGCAGCGGCAGCGGCGCCGGCCGCAGCATCGAGCTCGAAAAATCGATCCGCATCGATGCCTCGCCCGAGGATGTCTACGAGATGTGGAGCAACTACGAGAACTTCCCGCGCTTCATGTCGCACGTGATCGAGGTGCGCGACATCGGCCGCCGCCGCTCGCACTGGGTGGTGCAGGGGCCGGCGGGCAGCCAGTTCGAATGGGATTCGGTGCTGACCGAACAATCGAAGGGCCGGCGCCTGGCCTGGCGCAGCGAACCCGGCGCCCAGATCGCCAACGCCGGCTCGGTCACCTTCGAGCCCTACCGCGGCGGCACCCTCGCCACGGTGCGCCTGTCCTACACCCCGCCGGCCGGCATGGTCGGCCACGGCCTGGCGGTGCTGCTCGGCTCGGACCCGAAACGCCAGATGGACGACGACCTCGCGCGCATGAAGCACTTCATCGAGCGCGGCGTCATCCCGCGCGACGCCGCTTCACGCGAAAAATCGGGCAGCCGCTTCCTGCATTGACTCTGCATTAAGAAAGAACGGGGCGCAACATGGTCAGCGCGACAGACATCAGCGCCGCCGCCCTGGCGGATGCTGCCCACCCGCTCGACGGCGGGCCGGGCGACTACGACGCCCTCATGAACCTCGTGGGCGACGCCCGCTTCGTGCTGATCGGCGAAGCGACCCACGGCACCCACGAGTTCTACGAGGAACGGGCGCGCATCACCCAGCGCCTGATCCGGGAAAAGGGGTTCACGGCGGTCGCCGTCGAGGCCGACTGGCCCGATGCCTATCGCGTCAACCGTTATGTGCGCGGCGAAGGCCAGGATGGCACGGCCGATGCGGCGCTGTCCGGCTTCGAGCGCTTCCCGGCCTGGATGTGGCGCAACACCGACGTCTCCACCTTCGTGGACTGGCTGCGCACGCACAACGAGGGCGTGCGCGCCGGCCCCAAGGTCGGGTTCTACGGGCTCGACCTCTACAGCCTCTTCACTTCCGTGAAGGAAGTGCTGAACTACCTCGACAAGGTCGACCCGACCGCCGCCGAGGAGGCGCGGCGGCGCTATGCCTGCTTCGACCACTACGGCGAGGACAGCCAGCAGTATGGCTACGCCACCGGCGTCGGCCTGTCCGAGTCCTGCCAGCAGGGTGTGCTCACCCAGTTGCAGGAACTGCAGCAGCGCGCCTTCGACTACATGCAGGCCGATGGCGCGTCGAGCGAGGACGCCTTCTTCTACGCCCAGCAGAATGCGCGCCTGGTCAAGAATGCCGAGGAATACTACCGGACCATGTTCCGTGGCCGCGTCTCCTCATGGAACCTACGCGACAGCCACATGGCGGAAACCCTGGATGCGCTGGCGCGCCACCTCTCGCGCGACGGCGAGCCGGCCAAGATCGTCGTCTGGGAGCACAACTCGCACATCGGCGACGCCCGCGCCACCGAAGTGGGCGGGCTGGGCGAATGGAATGTCGGCGAACTGGCGCGCAAGGCCTACCCCGGCCAGACCTGCCTGATCGGCTTCTCCACCTACGACGGCCACGTCACGGCCGCGTCGGAATGGGACGGCCCGGCCGAGCGCAAGCGCGTGCGCCCTGCCCTGCACGGCAGCTACGAGGAATTGCTGCACCACGTAGGCCTGCCGCGCTACTACCTGAACCTGCGCGACGACACCCCGGTGCGCCGCCTCATGCTCGAACGCCGGCTGGAACGCGCCATCGGTGTGCTCTACCTCCCGCGGACCGAGCGCCAGAGCCATTACTTCAACGCCCAGATGGCCCAGCAGTTCGACGCCATCATCCACATCGACCGCACCAACGCCCTGGTTCCGCTCGACGCCACCAGCGGCTGGCATTCGGGAGAACCGCCCGAGACCTATCCGGAAGGGATCTGAGCGGCCGGCGCAGGTGCCGGCGCATGCGCCGGTCACTTGCCACCTCACTTGTCACTTCCCTTGTCACCTCACTTGTCACTTCCCTTGTCACCGCACTTGCGACTTCGTTGCCACCTCGCTTGCGCCAGACCGGGCGGCGCCTTCCCGCTCAGGCTTGCCTCGTCCCGCACTCCGTGCAGAACTTGGTCCCCGGCTGCAGCATGGTCGCACAGCTCGTGCACGCGACCTGCTGGGCCATCCTGAATCCGCATTCGGGGCAGAACTTGGCGCCGTGAGTCTCGGACCGGCACTGCGGGCAGACCAGTTGCATGTCCTGGCCGACGTCATGGCGACCGCCGCGCACCTTGCCTTCCGCGGTGGCGCGCTCGGATGCCGCGGAGACCTCGCCCGCCGCCCGCGCCTGGGTGATTTTCACCTGGACATTGGGCGCGCAGTCGAAGCACAGGCCGTTCGCGGCGTCGAAGCAGGGGCCACACACATAATCGTGGCAGTTGCCGCAGCGGTTGAAGTGCGCCTTGCCGGCGGCGATCGCCTCGGTGAAGGCCGCGTCGCGCGCGCTGTGCCAGCCCGCTTGCGCCATGCCGGACAGCACGCTGCTGGCATTGCCGAGGATCCCGCCGAACATGCTGGCGCCCTTCTGCAGCCAGCCGGACGCCTGGGCGCTGCGGTAGGGCTTGAAGTGGGTGCGCCAGCGGTCGCTGCAGCGCTCGCAATAAAACTCGAACTGGAAGCCGGCGTCGACGCCTGTGGCGTCGCTCAGATCCCGGACATTACTTGAAAACTGCATGTCGGCCATGGTTGGGTCGCCTGTTCATCAATACAGCGGCGATTATATGCAGTTAACAAAAAAGCACCATGCGCAACGCATAGCGGACACTGAATCGTCGCGGGTTCGCGACGCGGCAGTGGCTGCGCCAATTAACTGCAACAATTTGCCAACAATAAACTGGCCGGGGGCTGATTTTTTATTGCCGGGTTTTGGTAGCATGCTCAGGTTTATGATCAGGCAAGGATTAGTCCATGAGTAAATACACGCTGAATATCAACGGCAAGCGGCAGCAGGTCGATGTCGACGCCGACACCCCGCTGCTGTGGGCCCTGCGCGACTCGCTGGGCCTGGTCGGCGCGAAGTACGGCTGCGGCGCCGGCCAGTGCGGCGCCTGCACCGTCCACATCGACGGCGTGCCGACCCGTTCCTGCCTGATGCCGGTCTCCGGCCTCGGCAACCAGAAGATCACCACCATCGAAGGCCTGGACAAGCACCACCAGCACCCGCTGCAGCAGGCCTGGCAGGAACTCGACGTGCCTCAGTGCGGCTACTGCCAGTCGGGCCAGATCATGAGCGCCTGCGCCCTTCTCAAGCAGCATCCCAAGCCGACCGACGCCCAGATCGACGAGGCGATGGCCGGCAACCTCTGCCGCTGCGCCACCTATACCCGCATCCGCGCCGGCATCCACCGCGCCGCCGAGATCGCCGCCAACGGAAAGGGCAAGAAATGAGCGCACCAGTCTCCCCTTCGCGCCGCCACTTCCTGCGCACCGGCGCGTTTGGTGCGGGCGCACTCGTCATCGGCATGGGCGCGGGCGGCGCGCTGGCCGCGCCCACCTCCGGGTCGAGCCCGGCTCCCGACGCCTTCACGCCGAACGTCTTCATCCGCATCGACCGCAAGGGCGTCGTCACCCTGGTGTCGAAGCAGCCGGAAATCGGCCAGGGCATCAAGACCTCGCTGCCGATGGTCATCGCCGAGGAGCTCGAGATCGACTGGAAGGACGTGCGCATCATCCAGGGCGACCTGAACCCGGCCTACGGCAGCCAGGGCGCCGGCGGCTCGACCTCGACGCCGACCAACTACGAGAACTTCCACCGCCTGGGCGCGGCCGCGCGCACCGTCCTGGTGCAGGCCGCGGCCCAGACCTGGGGTGTGCCGGTGTCCGAATGCAGCGCCGCGCACGGCGCCGTCGTGCACGGCCCGAGCAAGCGCAAACTGGGCTACGGCGCCCTGGTGCCGCTCGCCGCCACCCTGCCGGTGCCGGATGCGGCCACGGTCCAGCTGAAGGACCCGGCCAGCTACAAGCTGCTCGGCACGCGCATCGGCGGCGTCGACAACGCGGCCATCGTCAGCGGCAAGCCCTTGTTCGGCATCGACATCCAGTTGCCCGGCATGCTGTACGCGGTCTACGCGAAATGTCCGGTGTTCGGCGGCAAGCCGGTCAGCGCCAACCTCGACGCCATCAAGGCCATGTCCGGCGTGAAGGATGCCTTCATCGTCGAGGGCACCGAGAACCTGAACGGCCTGCGCCCCGGCGTCGCGATCGTCGCCACCTCGACCTGGGCCGCGATCAAGGCGCGCCGCGCGCTGGAAGTGAAGTGGGACGAAGGCGTCGGCGCGAACCACAGCTGGCTTGAATTCGCCGCCCAGGCCAAGCTTGCTGCCGGCAAGCCGGGCACGACCACCCTGCGCAAGGACGGCGACGTGTCCGCAGCCTTTGCCGGCGCCGCGAAGACCGTCGAGGCCAGCTACAGCTATCCCTTCATCTCGCACGCCAGCATGGAGCCGCAGAACTGCACCGCCTGGTTCAAACCGGCCGACGGGACGCTGGAGCTGTGGGCGCCGACCCAGAACCCGGGCTCCGGCCAGGCCCTGGTGACCACGGCCTTCGGCATCCCGAAGGAAAAGATCACCCTGCACATCATCCGCAGCGGCGGCGGCTTCGGCCGGCGCCTGAGCTCGGACTTCATCGTCGAGGCGACCGCGATCGCGCAGAAGGTCGGCGCCCCGGTCAAGCTGACCTGGACCCGCGAGGACGACCTGCAGCACGACCACTTCCGTCCGGGCGGCTTCCATCACCTGCGCGGCGCGGTCGACGCGAACGGCAAGCTGGTCGGCTGGCACAACCACTTCGTCACCTTCGCCAACCGTGTCGAGCGCGAAGGCAAGTCCATCCTGCAGCCGGGCAGCGGCGGCAGCCTGTCCGGGGACGAGTTCCCGGGCCGCTGGCTGGCCAACTGCCTGCTGGAACAGACCGCGCTCGAATGCCGCATCCCCATGGGTCCGTGGCGCGCGCCGGGCAGCAGCGTGTTCTCCTGGGTGTTCCACAGCTTCATCGATGAGCTGGCCCATGCCGCCGGCCGCGATCCGGTCGCGTTCCGCCTCGAACTGCTGGGCGACAAGGACATCGTCCCGGGTACGGGCGAGCGCGGCCAGCCTTACAGCGTGGCGCGCATGCGCAATGTGCTCAAGGCCGTGGCCGAGAAGGCCGACTGGGGCAAGCGCAAGTTCGGGCCCGGCCAGGGCGCGGGCGTCGCCTTCCACTTCAGCCACCGCGGCTATGTGGCCGAAGTGGCCGAGGTGACGGTGTCGAAGAGCGGACAGCTGAAGGTCGACCGTGTCGTGGTCGTGAGCGACATCGGCGCCCAGATCGTCAACCTGAGCGGCGCCGAGAACCAGGTGCAGGGCTCGGTGATCGACGGCCTGTCGACCCTGATGTATCCGGAACTGAACATCGAGAAGGGTCGCGTCGTGCAGAGCAACTTCCACGACTACAAGCTGCTGCGCATGCCGGATACGCCGACGCAGATCGACATCCACTTCCTGAAGACGGACTACCCGGTGACGGGCCTGGGCGAACCGGTGCTGCCGCCGCTCGCGCCGGCCGTGTGCAATGCGATCTTCGCGGCGACCGGGAAGCGGGTGCATGAGCTGCCGCTCAGCAAGACGGACCTGAGCTGGAGCTGATTGGTTCCCGTAGGGTGGGCGGGTTTCCCGCCCACGCGTTCAACGCACCCATGCATCTCCGGACCAGGATCAGATACGTAGGGTGGGCGCCCCGTGCCCACGCGTGAAGTCCGCGTCGTGTTGACGTTCGTGAAGCACCCATGCCCAGGCGTCAAGCCAGCGTCGTGTGGGCGTTCATGAAGCGCCGCGTCTGCTCATTGTTCACGCGTGGGCACGGGGCGCCCACCCTACCGGCCTGCTTGTAACCTACGCATAGGACACGCTCCGCAATGAGCGTCGGGAGTCCTCTTCGGGGCGTTCCTCACATCCCGCTGCGCCGCGCGGCCGCGTGCGCCGGATCGTTGTCCTTCGCCCCGTGGTGCTCGAGGATCGCCGCGGCGCGATCGAGCTGGGCGGCGTCCGCCGCAGTCACGGTAACGATGCACTTGCTGATTTCCAGCCCCGGCGCGTACACGTCCTTGTAGTCGGTGCCGCCCTTCACCGCGGGCGAATCGCCCACCGTGAAGTTGGCTTCCGAGGGGCCGGCCTCGTCGCCGGTGTGGCTGATCTCGATCCCGTTCGCGTCGAACCCCTCGGCCAGCAGCGCCTGGCGCGCGGCCTCGGCGTCTTCGATTCTCTCTACCACTCGTACGATCTGGTTCATGGTCGCTCCAATGTTACGGTTAAAGCAACCGTACCAGAATCGGGCCCCTCACGGCGCTCAGTCGGGGAAGACATCCGGAACAACGGCGGTAACCTCGATCTCCACCCGCGCCCGCTCTTCCATCAGCCCGGCCACCTGCACCGCGCTCATCGCCGGATAGTGGCGCCCGATCAGTTCGCGGTAAGCCGCGCCCAGTGCCGGCCCGGCGCCGAGGTATTCGCGCTTGTCGAGCACATACCAGGTCATGCGCACGATGTGCTGCGGCCCGGCGCCGGCCTCGGCCAGCACGGCCAGGATATTGCTCAGGGCCTGGCGCGTCTGCCCGACAAAGTCGTCGGTGTGGAAGCGCCCTTCGGCGTCCCAGCCGACCATGCCGCTCACGTGCACCTGCAGGCCGCGAGCGGCCACGCCGTTCGCGTAGCCCTTGGGGCGCACCCAGCCGGGCGGCTGCAGGATGTGCAGAAGCTCGCTCATGCCGCCCCCTGAGCCGCATGGTCGCCCAGCAGCTCGCGCGCAATGATCAACTGCTGCACTTCGCTGGCGCCCTCGTAGATGCGCAGGGCCCGGATTTCGCGGTAGAGCGTTTCCACCGGCTGGCCGCTGACGACGCCGAGCCCGCCGAACACCTGGACCGCCGCGTCGATCACCTGCTGCGCGTTCTCGGTCGCGGTGAGCTTGGCCATGGCGGCCGCGCGCGTGACGCGCTGCCCGCGGTCGCGCTCCCAGGCGGCGCGGTAGGTGAGCAGCGCCGCGGCGTCGATCTTCGTGGCCATGTCGGCCAGCCTGGCCTGGGTGATCTGGAAGTCGGCCAGGGTCTTGCCGAACATGCGGCGCGACGCGGCGCGGTCCAGCGCCTCGTCCAGGGCGCGCCGGGCAAAGCCGAGCGCGGCGGCCGCGACCGATGTGCGGAATACGTCGAGCGTGGCCATCGCCACCTTGAAGCCCTGTCCGCCCGCGCCGAGGCGGTGCGACCCCGGCACCCGGCAGCCCTCGAAACGCAGGCGCGCCAGCGGGTGCGGCGCGATGACCTCGATGCGCTCGGCGATGTCCAGGCCAGGCGTGTCGGCGTCGACGATGAAGGCCGAGATGCCGCGCGCGCCTTCGGCCTCGCCGGTGCGTGCGAAGACGACGTAGAAGTCGGCGATGCCGCCGTTCGAGATCCAGGTCTTTTCGCCGTCAAGGATATAGTCGTCGCCATCGCGCCGCGCGGCGCACGCCATGGCCGCCACGTCCGAACCGGCCTCGGGCTCCGACAGGGCAAAGGCCGCGATGGCCCGGCCCGCCGCCACGCGCGGCAGGTAGCGCGCCTTCTGCTCCTCGCTGCCGAAGAGCGCGATGGCCCCGCTGCCCAGGCCCTGCATGGCGAAGGCGAAATCGGCCAGGCCCGCGTGGCGCGCCAGCGTTTCGCGGATCAGGCAGATGGCGCGCGTGTCGATGGCGTCGAGGGCTCCGCCGTAGTCGCGCCCGCCGACCGCATGGCGCAGCCAGCCGGCCTCGCCCAGTTGCGCGACCAGGGCGCGGCAGGCGCCGTCGACATCCGCGCCATGCGCGAGCGCCAGGTGCTGCGCGGCCCAGGCATCGAGCTCGCGCGCCAGCGCCGCGTGGCGCGGCTCGAAGAACGGCCAGTCGAGATAGCTGGTGTCGCTCATTCAATCCCCCTCGAAACGCGGCGTCTCGCGCGCGACGAACGCGTGGTAGGCGCGGTGGAAGTCGTTGGTCGCCATGCAGATCGCCTGCGCCTGGGCCTCGGCCTCGATCGCCTCGTCCACGCCCATGTTCCACTCCTGCTGCAGCATCTTCTTGGTCATGCCGTGGGCGAAGGTCGGGCCGGCCGCAAGCGCGGCGGCGAAGGCCTGGGCTTCAGGCAGCAGGTCTTCCGGCGCGCACAAGCGGTTCAGGAAGCCCCAGCGCTCGGCCTCCTCGCCGCCCATGCCGCGTCCGGTGTAGAGCAGCTCGGCCGCCCTGCCCTGACCGATCACGCGCGGCAGCAGCGCGCAGGCGCCCATGTCGCAGCCGGCCAGGCCGACCCGGGTGAAGAGGAAAGCGGTCTTGCTGCGCGCCGTGCCGTAGCGGATGTCCGAACCGAGCGCCAGCATCGCCCCGGCGCCGGCGCAGACGCCGTCGATCGCGGCGACGATGGGCTGGGGACAGGCGCGCATGGCCTTCACCACGTCGCCGGTCATGCGGGTGAAGGCCAGCAGGCCGGGCATGTCCAGCCTGGTGAGCGGCCCGATGATCTCGTGGACGTCGCCGCCCGAGCAGAAATTGCCGCCGCTGCCGGCCAGCACCACGGCCTGGATGTCGTCGGCGCGTGCGAACGCGCGGAACAGCTCGCGCAGCTCGGCGTAGGAATCGAAGGTCAACGGGTTCTTGCGCTCGGGGCGGTGCAGGGTCAGCGTCGCCACGCCGTTCTCGACCTCGAACAGGAAATGCTGGGCGGGATAGCCGGCCAGGCTGCCGCGGTGGCCGGGGAGCTCGTGCGGCTCGCCCTTCAGGTATCGCATGGTGTACTCCAGGTTGGCATTCAGGTTTCAGGGTTCATGCGCGGCCGGGGCGCCACGGCCGCCGGTGCGCCCATGGCCGCCTGCTGGCGCTCGCGCTCGAGGTTGCGCTCGAGCTGGGCCTTGCCGGCGCGGTACTGCTTCGGCCAGGCGGCGCCCGTGTAGCCGATGCGCGCGGCCTCCATCAGGGTCCAGGCCGGGTTGGCCAGGTGCGGACGCGCCACCGCGCACAGGTCGGCCCGGCCCGAGGCGATGATGCCGTTGGCGTGGTCGGCTTCGTAGATGGCGCCCACCGCGATGGTGGCGATGCGGGCCTCGTTGCGCACGCGGTCGGCGAACGGCGTCTGGTACATGCGCCCGTACTGCGGGTTTTCGGCGCGGCTGACCTGGCCCGAGGAGCAGTCGATCATGTCGGCGCCGGCGTCGCGGAACAGCCGCGCGACGATCACCGCGTCGTCGGGCGTGAGGCCGCCCGGGGTCCAGTCGTGGGCCGAGATGCGCACGCTGATCGGCAACTGGCGCGGCCACACCGCGCGCAGCGCCGCGAACACCTCGAGGGGAAAGCGGCAGCGGTTCACGATGCTGCCGCCATAATCGTCCTCGCGCCGGTTGGTCAGCGGCGAGATGAAGCTCGACAGCAGGTAGCCGTGCGCGCAGTGCAGCTCCAGCCAGTCGAAGCCGGCGTCGCGGGCAGCCATGGCCGCGCGCACGAAGTCGGCGCGGATGCGCACCATGTCGATCCGGCTGGCTTCGCGCGCCCACTGCGACACCCCGGCGATGTACTGCTGGCTCGAGGCCGACACCAGCGGCCAGTTGCCCTCTTCCAGCGGCAGGTCGATGCCGTCCCAGGCGCGCCGGGTCGAGCCCTTGGCGCCGGCGTGGCCGAGCTGCACGCCGATCTTCGCGTCGCTGTTGGCATGCACGAAGTCGACGATGCGGCGCCAGGCCGCCGTGTGCGCCGGCGCATACAGGCCCGGACAGCCCGGCGTGATGCGCGCGTCGGCCGAGACGCAGGTCATCTCGGCCATCACCAGGGCCGCGCCGCCGATGGCGCGCGCGCCCAGGTGCATCAGGTGGTAGTCGCCCACCGTGCCGTCGACCGCAGAGTACTGGGCCATCGGGGACACGATGATGCGGTTCTTGAGGGTCACGCCGCGCACCCGGTAAGGCGTGAACATCGGCGGGGGGGGGCGCGCCCCCCCCCCCCCCCCCCCACGCTCTCCAGGTTGTCAGACGTTCGAGAGGCCGTAGCCCCTCTCCCAACCCTCTCCCCTGAAAGAGAGAGGGCTTTATGTTGCATCAGAACGCCAGC
>JBFLZJ010000007.1:258804-292698 GCA_040755875.1 Pseudomonadota bacterium
CATCGGCGGCGGCGCCGGCCCCTCGGCGGGCGCCGCCAGGCCGGCCTGGGAGCAGGCGCGCTCGGCCAGCCAGCGTTCGAAGCCGGCCACGTAGGCCGGGTCGCGCAGGCGCAGGTTCTCGTGCGAGAGGCGTTGGCTGCGCGTGAGCAGCGAATAGGCGAACTGCTCGGCCTCCATGGCGCTGTAGCGCTCGACATTCTCGAACCACTCCATCGAATTGCGCGCGGCGCTCTGGAGCTTGAGCACCTCGACCGCGCGCGCCTCGCGGTAGCCGTCGAGCATCCGGGGCAGTTCGGCGACGCCGCGGCCGGCGCAGCGGCGCGCCAGCTCGATCGCGTCTTCCAGCGCCAGCTTGGTCCCCGAGCCGATCGAGAAGTGCGCGCTGTGGGCGGCGTCGCCGATCAGGACCACGGGGACGCGCCGGCCGTCGATCTCTTCCCAGTGCACCCATTCGCGGCAGACGATGCGCGGAAAACGCGTCCACATGGCCGAACCGCGCACGTGGCCGGAGGCGGCCATCAGGCGGTGGCCGTCGAGATGGGACGCGAACAGGCGCTCGCAGAAATCCAGCGTGGCCTCGACGCCGAGTTCTTCCAGCCCGCTGGCGCGCCAGACCGATTCCGGCGTCTCGACGATGAAGGTGGAAGTGTCGCCGTCGTACTGGTAGGCGTGCGCCTGGAACCAGCCTTGAGGCGTATGCTCGAACGCAAAAGTGAAGGCATCGAACTTTTTCGTGGTGCCCAGCCACACGTAGCGGCAGTGGCGCTGCTCGAGCTCGGGCTGGTAGCTTGCGGCGTGGCGGCTGCGGATCCGGCTGTGGATGCCGTCGCCGGCCAGCACCAGGTCGGCCTGGAAGCGCCGCGCCAGCTCCAGCTCATCGATGACCGGCGTCTCGAACAGGAGCCTCACCCCGAGCTCCTCGCAGCGCGCCTGCAGGATGGCCAGCAGGCGCTTGCGCGCGATGCCGCAGAAACCGTGGCCGCTCGAGGTGACGCTGCGGCCCTTGAAATGGATGGCGATGTCGTCCCAGTGGTTGAACGCTTTCAGAATGGCGCGCGCGGTGGGCGCATCGGCCGCCTCCAGATTGCCCAGGGTCTGGTCCGAGAACACCACGCCCCAGCCGAAGGTATCGTCACGCCCGTTGCGTTCGACCACCGTCACCTCGTGCGCAGGATCGTCCTGCTTGAGCAGCAGTGCGGCGTACAGGCCGGCCGGTCCCCCTCCCACGCACACGATCTTCATTGCGGCTCCGGTTGTCTTTTCTACAGCATATTAGATGAGCAAATAGTTTAGATGTCAAATACTTCGACAAACCCGGCCCTGACAGTTCGATTGGCTGTCGTGCGCGCCCCAGAATTTAGTACAATCAGGAAATGTTGTGCCGGGCCGACACATCTGAGACACATTTGCAACCGATAACCTACTCGATAAGAACGATGAAGATCTCACAACGGATTGCCAACTCACGGCCCCTGGCGACCACTGCCATGCACGGTCGCGTCGAAACCATGCGGAACGAGGGCCAGGAAGTAATCGATTTCTCGATCGCGATCTCGCACTTCCCTGCCCCCGCCACGGTGCTCGACGCCGTCGGCGGCGCAGTCGAACAGGTGCGCACCATGCCCTACACCAGCGTGGTCGGCGCGCTCGACGTGCGCGAACGCCTGTGCGCCAAGCTGCGCAAGGAAAACGGCGTCGAGGCGCGCCCCGACGAAGTCATCGTCACCAACGGCGCCAAGCAGGCCTTGTACGAGGCGCTGTACGCGATGAGCGACCCGGGCGACAGCGTGCTGATCTTCAAGCCGCATTGGCCGGCCTACGTCGCCACCTGCCAGCTGCTGGGCCTGCGCCCGGTCCTGGTCGACCTGCCGGACGAGATCACGCCGGCCTTCCTGGCGTCCTGCGAGCCGGCCCGCATCGTCATCATCAACAACCCGCACAACCCGACCGGCAAGGTCTACACCCGCGCCGAACTGGAACACATCCGCGACTGGGTGACCGGCACCGGCGCCCAGGTCATCATCGACGAAAGCTACGAGCACCTGTCCTTCGGCCCGGTCCACACCAGCTTCGCTTCGCTGTGCGACTGGCGCGCGCTGGGCGTGGTCACCATCTTCTCGGCCTCGCAGAGCTACGCGATGATGGGCTGGCGCATCGGTTTCGCGCTGGCGCCCAGCGCGCTGGTCGGCGCCATGCAGACCCTGCAGGGTCCGATCACGGCCGCCGCCTCGCACCTGTCCCAGGTCGCCACCGTCGCCGCATTCGAGGCCGGCGTGCAGCGGCACATGATCGACGACTACCGCGAACGCCGCGACATGGTGGTGGGCCGTTTCGCCGAGGTGCCCTGGATCGTCATGGCGAGCCCGGATTCCGGCCCCTACCTGTGGGGCGACATCCGCGCCATCACCCATGACACGGTCGCGTTCTCGGAAGCGCTGATCGAGGAAGAGAAAGTGGCGATCATGCCGGGCGACGCACTGGGCGTGCCGGGCTACATCCGGATCGGCTATATCTCGGACGATGTCGCCACGCTGATGGAAGGCGTACGGCGCGTGATCGCTTTCGGCGACAGGTTCGCTGCCGGCAAATGAAGCAGTCCGGCGGCTTCTTCCGGCTCAACAGCCTGCGCAGCAGGCTGATGCTGCTGGTCGCGCTGGCGATCCTGCCGCTGGCCGTGATGACGATCGTCGGCGGCCTGCGCGAGCGCGAGCAGGCGGTCCAGGCCTCCGAGGAAAACCTGCGGCGCCTGACCAACCTGGCCGCCGCCAACGAGGCGCAGTCGATCGAGCGCGCGCGCCAGATCCTGGTCGACCTGGCCAGCGTGCCCGACCTGCTCGGCCCCACGAGCGGCTGCAACGCCCTGCTTGCGGACGTGCTCGACCGCAACGAAGGCTATGTGAACTTCGGCCTGATCCAGCTGAACGGCGAAGTCAGCTGCAGCGCGGTGCCGATGCTGCACCCGGTGAACCTGGGCGACCGCAGCCACTTCAAGCGCGCGATTGCCGAGCGCCGCTTCATCGCCGGCGACTACGTCTTCGGCCGCGTGATCCGGCGCCACACCATCAACCTGACCTACCCCGTGATCGACCGCTCCGGCAACGTGGTCGCGGTGGTGTTCGCGGCGATGGACCTGGCCGGCCTGGACACCTTCGTCAACGACATCAACCTGCCTCCAGGCTCGGTGCTGGTGACGACCGACACCAACGGCACCATCATTTCGCGCCGCCCCGACCCCGAGCGCTGGTTCGGCACGCGGGTGTCGAGCCGCCTGCGCGACGCGATGCACAGCGCCGGCCGCCGCGCCCTCGTGATCCGCGACGACGACGGCGTCGAGCGCCTGCACACCTTCGCCCGCGTGGGCGGACCGGCCCTGTCCGACTACACGGTGACGATCGGGATCCCGACCGAGACCGTGACCGCCGGCGCGCGCCGCGCCCAGATGATGTCGCTGGTCGGCCTGCTGGCCACCACCATGCTGGCCCTGCTGGCCGCCTGGCTCGCCGGCGACGTGCTGATCGTGCAGCGCGTGCGCAAGCTGAAGGACACCGCCACCCGCATCGCGGCCGGCGACCTCGACGCCCGTTCGGGCATCGCCTACGAGCGCGAGGAAATCGGCCAGCTGGCCGAGGCCCTGGACGAGATGGCGGCCACCCTGCAGAAGAAGGAAGCGGCGCGCGGCCTGGCCGAGCGCGAGCTGCGCGCGGCCGACCAGCGCAAGGACGAGTTCCTGGCGATGCTGGCGCACGAACTGCGCAATCCGCTGGCGCCGATCAGCACCGGCGCGCACCTGTTGAAATTACTACACTCGGACAACGCCCAGATCACCCAGACCTGCGCCATCATCGCGCGCCAGGTCGAGCACATGACCGGCCTGGTCGACGACCTGCTCGACGTGTCGCGGGTCACGCGCGGCTTGGTCTCGCTGTCGACCCAGGTGCTGGACCTGCGCAAGGTGGTGGACGACGCCGCCGAGCAGATCCGCCCCCTGATCTCGACCCGCCGCCACACCGTGGTGCTCGACCTGCCGCACGAGGCGGCCACCGTCAAGGGCGACCACAAGCGCCTGGTGCAGGTGGTGGCGAACCTGCTGAACAACGCGAACAAGTACACGCCCGAGGGCGGCCGCATCGAACTGCGCCTGTTCCAGGACGGCCCGGACTACGTGCTGACCGTGCTCGACGACGGCATCGGCATGGAGCCGCAGCTGGTGGCGCGGGTGTTCGACCTGTTCACCCAGGCCGAACGCACCCCGGACCGCTCGCAGGGCGGCCTGGGCCTGGGCCTGGCGCTGGCCAAGAGCCTGGTCGAGCTGCACGGCGGCACCGTCAAGGCCGAGAGCGCGGGTCTGGGCAAGGGCAGCACCTTTACCGTGCGCCTGCCGCGCCATACCCAGGAGCTGCCGCTGACGGTGGCCCAGACCCGCGGCCAGGCCAAGGCCGCGACGCCGCTCAAGGTGCTGCTGGTGGACGACAATCTCGACGCCGTCCACACCCTGCAGCTGTTCCTGGGCGCCGCCGGCCACACCGTGGAGATCGCCTACTGCGCCGCCGACGCCGTCGACGTGGCGCGGGTGTTCGCGCCCGACGTCTGCCTGCTCGACATCGGCCTGCCCGACTTCGACGGCAACGAACTGGCGCGCCGCCTGCGCCGCCTGCCGCAGGCGACCGGGGCGACCCTGATCGCCATGACCGGCTACGGACGCCAGCAGGACCGCGAGGCCTCGCTCGCGGCCGGCTTCGACCACTACATGGTCAAGCCGGTCAACACGGTCGAGCTGTCCGACCTGCTGGCCGAGGCCGCGGCGCAGCACCACCCGCGCTGAAGCGCCTGCCCGGCCGGCGCCTGCCGGCCGGGCCTTCCACTCTCTTCTCCAACCCCGCGTCACGCCACGTGAAGCATGGCAGACCGACAATGCCGTATCATCGAGGCTCGACATTGAGGAGAACTGGATGGATTCGGTAGGTGTGGTGCTGGCGATGCTGCTGGCGGTAATCGGCAGCGGCTACCTGGTGCGCATGCTGCCCTTCGGGGTCCCGCTGCCGCTGGTGCAGATCGGACTCGGCGCCGTCATCTCCGGGGTGTTCGGCCATGGCGTGACCCTCGACCCCGAGATCTTCTTCCTGCTGTTCCTGCCGCCGCTGCTGTTCCTGGACGGCTGGCGCATCCCCAAGATCGGGCTGTTCCGTGACAAGGGCACCATCCTCGAGCTGGCCCTGGGCCTGGTGGTCTTCACCGTGGTCGGCGCCGGCTTCCTGATCCACTGGCTGGTGCCGGCGATCCCGCTGCCGGTCGCCTTCGCCCTGGCGGCCATCGTCGCGCCGACCGATCCGGTGGCGGTCTCTGCCATCACCGCGCGCATCCACGTGCCGCACCGCCTGATGCACATCCTCGAGGGCGAATCCCTGCTCAACGACGCCAGCGGCCTGGTGTGCTTCCGCTTCGCGGTGGCGGCCGCCATGACCGGCGCCTTCTCGCTGGCCTCGGCCTCGGTCACCTTCCTGTGGGTGGCGCTGGCCGGCATCGCCTGCGGCGTGGCGATCACGGTCGCGGTCTCCTTCGTGCAGCGCGTGGCCGGCGCCCGCTTCGGCGAGGAGCCGGGCTCGCCCATCCTGGTCAACCTGCTGCTGCCCTTCGGCGCCTATCTCGCGGCCGAGCATCTCGAGGCCTCGGGCATCCTGGCCGCGGTCGCGGCCGGCATCACGATGAGCTATGTCGAGCTGTCCGGGCGCGCGCTGGCCACCACCCGGGTGCGCCGCGCCGTGGTCTGGGACACGGTGCAGTTCTCGCTCAACGGCGTGATGTTCGTGCTGCTGGGCGAACAGCTGCCCGAGATCATCGGACGCGCGCTGCGCCAGGCCGGCCCCGAGGCGGCCCTGACCCCATGGTCCCTGCTCGGCACCGCCCTGCTGTTCAGCGTGGCGCTGATCGTGCTGCGCCTGGTCTGGGTCTGGGTCTCGCTGCGCCTGACCCTGCTCAACGCCCGCCTCCAGGGCCAGAAGGTCTACAAGCCGAATTTCCGCCTGGTGCTGGCCACCTCGCTCGCCGGCGTGCGCGGCGCGATCACCATGGCGGGCGTGCTGACCCTGCCGCTGGCCCTGCCCAGCGGCGCGCCCTTCCCGGGGCGCGACCTGGTCATCTTCTACGCCAGCGCGGTGATCATCGTGTCCCTGGTCGTGGCCAGCGTCGGCCTGCCGCGCGTGCTGCGCGGGCTCGAGGTGCCGGAAGAAACCACCGAAGCCGCCCAGGAAGACCTGGCCCGCCACAACGCGGCGGTGGCGGCGATCGAGGCGATCGAGCGCGCCGGCCACAGCCACCTGGGCGAGAGCGAGCACGCCGACATCCACGCCAGTGCGGTCGACCACGTGCGCGGGGTGTACGAACACCGCCTGGGCGGGAGCACCGGACCGAACGAGCCGTCGCGCATCCGGGTGGCCGAGCAGGCCGAGCGCGAATACCGCCTGGCCGCGCTGCAGGCCGAGCGCAAGGCGATCCTGGCGCTGACGCATCAGCGCAAGGTGTCGGACGACATCGCCAGGAAACTGCTGCGCGAGATCGATTTGGTCGAGGCGCGCTACCGCTGACTACCTGGCGGAAATCCCGCCAGGGAAGGCGTCGTTGTCAACACGCCAACAAGCGCTACTGCCTCGCCCGTCATCGCATGCCTCGTCATGCGCCATCCTTTCGTCTTGCCTGCGGCAAAAGGCCAGGGACGCCCCCGGCCTTCTGCCCGACCTAGCGGGGGCAGTACGTCAACCTGACGAAACAGTCGAAATACTCGTAGCGTTCGCAGTTCTGAGCATTACCTGCCGCGCAATCCTCTTCCCAGGCCGCGCACATGGCGCAATCAGGTTGGACCGCCCACGAGCTCATGGAAAAGCCCAGCCCAAGACCAAATCCCAGCACGCACAGACATTTTTTCAAACTAATCATGACGTTCCCCTCGCTTTATCGGTTAAGAACATACGAAAGAGCAGATGCGCTGATCAGCCGATGAGAAACCATCGAGGATGCATGAAGAATGAAGGTCACTCAAGAGGCCAGTACCGAGTGTATATGAAGAATTTTTACATGGGGAAAATTATCATTTAATCATTCCCCGTGCATAGGGACTGCGGTTATGGCGCATCGAAATCCGGTTTTGCGACAAGAGGATCGCCAATCACGGCTTACGGCAATGTCGCCCGAGCAGGGAGCAGCCATTGCAGCGTCTTCGTTATGTCCCGTACAGTGCGCAGAAGCGAGAAGCGTAAGATCGCCCCGTATGCACCACTCCTGACCGGTACAAACGATGAGCGCCGACCAAGCCGCAGACAATACGCTTCCCCTCGCAGACCCGCCCGCTGCCGCCAAGGCCGCGGGCCTGCGCTACGTCACCGACAGCAAGCCGGGCATCCGGCGCGAACGCGAAGGAGATGGGGAAGGCGCAGCCTTCCGCTACATCGACGCCACGGGCGAACCGGTCGAGGACCAGGCCACGCTCAAGCGCATCAAGTCGCTGGTGATCCCGCCGGCCTGGACGGACGTCTGGATCTGCCCCCAGGCCAACGGCCACCTGCAGGCGACCGGGCGCGACGCGAAAGGGCGCAAGCAATACCGCTACCACCCGAAGTGGCGCAACGTGCGCGACGAGGTGAAGTACGAGCGCATGATCAACTTCGGCAAGGCCCTGCCCCTGATCCGCGAGGAAGTCGACCGCGCGCTGAAACTGCCCGGCCTGCCGCGCGAGAAGGTGCTGGCGACCATCGTCTACCTGCTGGAAGCGACGATGATGCGGGTCGGTAACGAGGAATACGCGCGCACGAATAAATCCTTCGGTCTCACCACGCTGCGCAACCGCCACGTGAAGGTCGACGCCAGCGACGTCGAATTCCGTTTCCGCGGCAAGAGCGGGGTCTACCACAAGATCCACGTCCACGACCGGCGCCTGGCGCGCATCATCCGCAGTTCGCGCGACCTGCCCGGCCAGGAACTGTTCCAGTACGTGGACGAGGAAGGCGAGACCCACAGCATCGACTCGAGCGACGTCAACGACTACCTGCGCGCCATTACCGGCGAAGACTATACGGCCAAGGACTTCCGGACCTGGTCAGGCACGGTGCTGGCCGCCCTGGCCCTGCAGGAATTCGAGAAATTCGACTCCGAAACCCAGGCCAAGAAGAACATCGTGCGCGCCATCGAGTCGGTGGCCGAAAGGCTAGGCAACACGCCTTCGGTCTGCCGCAAGTGCTACGTGCACCCGGCCGTGCTCGACGCCTACCTGGAGGGCAGCGTGCTCGAAGCCCTGCGCGAGCGCACCGAGCAGCAGCTGACCGAAGACCTGCACGCGCTGCAGCCCGAGGAGGCGGCGGTGCTGGCCATGCTGCAGCAGCGCCTGGCCCACGAACAGGAACACCCGACGCCGCCGGCGCGCAAGCTGCGCAAGGCGGCCTGACCAACCATTCGAAAGGAGTCCCATGACCGACCAGGCATCCGCGCCAGACTTCAGGCAAGCCGCATTCAAGATCGAACAGGTGGCCGCATTCGCGCACCAGGTGACCGGCGTCTCCGTCTCGGAGACCAACAGGATCTTCGTCAACTTCCCGCGCTGGACCGAGGACACGGCGGTATCGGTCGCCGAGCTGCTGCCCGATGGCGGCCTGAAGCCCTATCCGGACGACGAGTGGAATGCCTGGCGCAATGCGAAGAAGGACGAGATATCGCCCGGCGACCACTGGGTCTGCGTGCAGAGCGTGGTCGCCGACGGGCGCGGCAGCCTGTGGGTGCTCGACCCGGCGGCGCCGGCGCAAAGCCACCTGGTGTCCGGCGGCGCCAAGCTGGTCCAGGTCGACCTGGCCAGCGACAAGGTGGCGCGCACCATCGCCTTCGGCGAGGAAGTGGCGCCGCAGGGCTCCTACCTGAACGATGTGCGTTTTTCCCCGGATGGCGGCTTTGCCTACATCACCGATTCGGGCGTGGTCGGCGCCATCGTGGTCGTCGATCTCGCCAGCGGCAAGGCCGTGCGCGTCCTCGATGGCGACGACACGACGCAGATGAAGAAGGGCCTGAACGTGAAGGCCGACGGCAAGGAATTGCGCCGGCCGGACGGACGCGGCGTCGAATTCTCGGCCGACGGCATCGAGCTGTCGGGCGACGGCCAGTACCTGTACTGGCAGGCGATCAAGGGCGACACCCTGTACCGGATCCCGACCCGGGTGCTGATGGATGCCGGCATGCGCGGCGACGATGTCTCGGGCAGCGTCGAGCCCTACGGCCTGAACGAAGTCGCGGACGGCCTGCTGATCCCGCGCGGTACGAACGTCATGCTGCTGACCTCGGTCGAGGTCGATGCCGTCCGCGCCCGGGATCTCGGCGAAGGTCCGCAGGCCCCGATCCGCACCCTGGTGCAGGACGAACGCCTGCGCTGGCCCGACACCTTCGCCCAGGGGCCGGACGGCACGGTCTACGTCACGACCTCGCACATCCAGGATTCGAGCTTCTTCAAGCCCGAGGCCCCGGCGGCGCTGCCGACCCAGTTGTGGAAGCTGGTCGCGATCAGCGGATGAGGTAGGTCGTCACCTTCCAGGTCCCGTCCGGCAGGCGCATCGGCACGACGGTTTCCGTCATGCCGGCCTTGTTGGCGAAGTCGGTGGCGTACTGGATCACCACGTATTCTCCTTCCGGCACGCCCGGCAGGGTCTTGGTGAAGGTGGCCGAGGTCTGCTTGCGCGACTTCACCGCCCCCAGCGGCGCGCGCGCCTGGGTGCCGACCTGGTTCCAGGTATCGCGGGTGATGGCGGCCTGCATGACGGGGGCGCCCTGGTCCCAGGCCTCGGCGGTCTTGCCGGCATCCATCACGGCCAGCCAGCGCGTGGCCGCTTCGACAGCGGGTGCGACTTGCGGCGCTTCCTGGGCGTGCAGCACGGGGGCCGCGACGGCGGCTGCGGAAAACACGAGTGCGGCGATGGCTTTCAAGACGATCTCCTTGTCGGTGATTGCGGCACGGCATGCGCCGGCTTTGCAGGAATTGCAATGCTCAAGCATACCAGACCCGCGGCGCCCGCCACGCTCCGCCCTCAATAGCGCGGCGGCTGCATCCCCTGGTACTCGTGCATCGCCTCGCGGTACTGGCGCGATTCCTTCAGGCGGTTCATGTAGCGGATAGGACGGCGCGCCTTGCGCTCGATGGTGTAGCCGCTCAGGGTGCCGCGCGCGCCGCACTGAGCGCGGCAGGTGGCGGTGCCGGCCGCGTCGCGGTCGTCGAGCAGGATATTCCCCGGCGTGACCTTGACGCGCAGCGTGCACGCCGCCTCGCCCGGCACGAGGCTGTTCTGCTGGCGGTAGACGAAGTCCTCGCCTTCGCGCTGGGCGATGCCCCAGACGCCGCACATGTGGCCGTTGGCGAATTCGAGGTGGGCGCGCAGGTAGACGTGGTCCGCGTCCTCGCGCACGAACTCGACCACGTCCTCGGCCAGGTAGCGCTCGGCCGGGCGGTCCGGGCCGGCATTGATGGTGTTCATGAAGCGGCGCTTGTAGACGCCCTCGATGGCGCCGGCCGGATCGTCGGCCGCCGGGGCTGCAAGTGCCGGCAGGGCCAGGGCCGCGGACACCAGAAGAAGCGCGCGCTTCATGCCTTCACCTCCTTCTGCTCGGGATGGTTGAATACCTGGCGCAGGTAGGCCAGGAAGGTCTCGTCGGTGCATTGCGACTTGCCCGGCGTGTCGGACAGCTTGGCGACCGGCTGGCCATTGCAGCGCACCAGCTTCATGACGATGTTCAGGGCCTTGTAGGGCGTGTCGTTGGTGAGCTGGGTGCCGATGCCGAAGCCCAGCATGACGCGGTCGGCGAAGTGGCGGTACAGGGCCAGCGCCTTCGGCACCGTGAGCGCGTCGGAAAACACCAGGCGCTTGGTGCGCGCGTCGATGCGCAGCTTGGCGTAGTGCGCCAGCGCCTTTTCGCCCCATTCGAGCGGGTCGCCCGAGTCGTGGCGCAGGCCGTCGAAGAGCTTGGCGAAGTACAGGTCGAAGTCGTTCAGGAAGGCGTCCATCCCGACCACGTCGGTGAGCGCCGTGCCGAGGTCGCCGCGGTATTCCTGCACCCAGTCTTCCAGCGCCGCCTTCTGGAAGTCGCGCAGGCGCACGCCGAAGGACTGGAAGGCCTGCATGTATTCGTGCGCCATGGTCCCGATCGGCACCAGGTTGTACTTGCGCGCCAGGTAGACGTTCGAGGTGCCCTTGAAGAACTGGGGCAGCTCGCGCGCCAGGGTCGCAACCACCTCGTCCTGCCATTCGCCCGAGAAGCGGCGGCGCACGCCAAAGTCGAAGAATTCGAAGGGGTTGGCGCGCTTCGGCTCCTGGTCGAAGGCGCGGAACTGCTCGATCTTGTCGGCCAGGCGCTTGCGTGCTTCCGTGAGCGCGGCCTGCTGGTCGAAGCGGCGGAAGTAGAGTTCGTTGACGATGTAGAGGACGTAGATCTCGAAGCCCATCACGTGGACCACCGGGCCCACCGCGCGGATGCGCAGGTGGGGGCCGTCGGTTTCGACCGTGATGAACTTGCGCTGGAAGCGGAACACCGTGAGGAAGTCGGCGAAGTCGCTCTTGATGAAACGCAGGCTGCGCAGGTAGTCGACCTCCTCCTCGGTGAACAGCATCTCGCACAGGTGGTCGAGTTCGCGCTCGACCTCTTCTTTCAGCTCGGCGAGCGGATAGGCCGGCTCGTTCCGGCAGCGGAATTCGTATTCGCCGTGGGCGTTCGGATGGCGGTGCAGCAGCGCCTGCCACATCGTGAATTTATAAAGATCGGTTTCCAGCAGACTGCGGACGATGGGCTTCATGGTTGTGCTTGTTTCCTTGGCTTCAGGCCTTTTTCTTCTGGCGGCGCTTGGGGGCGAGCATGGTACCGGTACACCCCGGGGTGCCGCAACAGCAGGCGAACAGTTTCTTCAACGCCGGCGTGTGGCGCTCGTCGTAGATGAGCGCGTAATTGTAGTTCAGCTCCTGGCCCGGCTCGATCGGATGGAGCGCGTGGATGTAGACGCGCCCGTCCTCTTCGTAGGCTTCGCAGTTCGGCGTGCAGGCATGGTTGATCCAGCGCGCGTCGTTGCCGCGCCGCCCGCCGTCGATCACGCGGCCGTCGTTCAGGGTGAAGTAGAAGGTGTGGTTGACCGGGCCGCCGGCCCTGGCCGCGCGCTCGGTCGCCTCATCCCAGCTGATGCGCTCGCCGCGGTATTCGATGATGCGCTCGCCGGCGTCGATGTGGCGCCGGGCGAAGACGCCGTTGCCGTGGATCGGAGACTTCTTCACTTCGTAGGCCGGATCGGCCTTGGCTGCGGTCTTGGTGGGCATGTGGGTTTCGACAGTCTGACGGCGGATCGGTGCATGTTACGTACATTGCATGATTACCATTATTCTACGATTTTACCTTGCACGCCGCACACGAGCGCGTATCGGGCCATGTGCGCCCCGCCTTGCGCCGTGGCTTCCGCAGTGGCTTCATTACCTGGGTGGTAATCGCCGCATCCGCTTTCGCCGCGCAGAATGGGTCCCGTCATCCACCCAACCGAAACGGAGAACATCATGGAACGCGCTGATTCGCTCGCCCGCCAGTACCTCGCAGCCTGGAACGAACGCCATGCCCCCGAGCGCCGCGCCCTCGTGGCGCGCCTGTTCACGCTCGACGCCAGCTACCTCGACCCGATGATGGACGGCGCCGGCCACGACGGCATCGACGCCCTCATCGCCGCCGCCCAGCAGCATTTTCCCGGCCACCGCTTCGAGCTGGCCGGCACGCCCGACGGCCACCACGACGTGCTGCGCTTCGCGTGGACCCTGCATGCGCCGGACGGCCTCGAAGTCGCGCGCGGGCTGGATGTCGCCACCGTCGCCGGCGACGGCCGCCTGGCCAGCGTCACCGGTTTCCTCGACCACGCCGCGTAAGGGTCCACCATGAACGCATCCATCCAAGAAGCCGGCATCGCCCGCCCCGGCTATATCCGCGGCGCCGACGGCGTGGAACTGTTCTACCGCGACTGGGGCGCCGGCAGGCCCGTCGTCTTCGTCGCCAGCTGGTCCCTGCCCTCGGACTCCTGGAGCTACCAGATGCTGGCCCTGCTGGAAGCCGGTTACCGGACGATCGCCTTCGACCGCCGCGGCCACGGCCGCTCGACGGACCCGGCGGTCCGTCGTCCCGGCAGTGGCTACGACTTCGACACCCTGGCCGACGACATCGCGGCCGTGCTCGAGACCCTGGACCTGCATGACGCCGTGCTGGTCGGCCACTCGATGGGTTGCAACGAGATCGTGCGCTACCTGACCCGGCATGGCAGCGCGCGCGTCGCCGGCGCCGTGCTCCTGGGGACGATGACGCCCTTCGTCCTGAAGACGCCCGACAATCCGGACGGCATCGACGCCGGTTTCTTCGAGGCCCTGCGCGGACAGCTCATGCGCGACTTCCCGCAGTGGATAGAGGACAACATGGTCCCCTTCGTCCATCCGGAGACGCCGGCGGGCATGAAGAACTGGGTCAGGCAGATGGCGCTCGGCGCTTCGCTGCATGCCCTGCTCGCCTGCAACCGCGCACTCGTGCACACCGACTTCCGGCCCGAACTGGCGCGCATCGACGTGCCGACCCTGCTGATCGCCGGTGAAATGGACGCCAGCGCGCCGCTCGAGCTGACCGCGCGTCCGACTGCGCGCCTGATTCCGGACGCGACCCTGCGCGTGTACGAAAACGCGCCCCACGGCATGTTCATCACCGACATGGCCAGGGTCAAGCACGACCTGCTTGAGTTCGCGGAGACGATCGCGCAGAATCGCGGCAACCGGTGAAGGAGGCGTCATGGGCAAAGGAATGACCGAGGTCGAGGCGGGCGCGGCAGGCAGTCATTATTTCAGCGACTTCGCCGCGGCGCTGCGCTACTGGCGCGCCAAGCGCGGGATCAGCCAGCTGCGGCTGTCGGCCGACAGCGGTATCTCGCAGCGCCACCTGAGCTTTCTCGAGACCGGGCGCGCCCAGCCCGGACGCGACCTGATCCTCAGGCTCGGCATCGTGCTCGACATCCCGCTGCGCCAGCGCAATGCGATGCTGCTCGCGGCCGGCTTCGCCCCGGCCTACCGCGAGCGCGCCCTGTCCGACCCGGACATGGACGCGGTGAAGCAGGCGCTCGACTTCATGCTGGCCCAGCAGGCGCCCTACCCGGCGCTGGTGGTCGACCGCCTGTGGAACCTGGTCATGCACAACGCCCCCGCGGCGCGCATGATGCGCTGGCTGCTGGGCATGCCGCCCGATGCGCCGATCCCGCGCGACGGCTCGGTGAACATCCTGAAGCTGACGCTCGATCCGAACGGCCTGCGCCCCTGGCTGCGCAACTGGGAAGATGTGGCCGCCGATTTGCTGCAATGGGTGCAGCGCGAAGCCATGGGCGACGGTCCCGGCAGCGAAGCGACGCGCCTGCTGGACGAATTGATGGCCCTGCCCGGCATCGACACGGCGGCGCGCCAGCCCAACCTGGAGCGCGCCGCCCTGCCCTTCCTGCCCATGAAGCTGAGCAAGGACGGGGTCGAACTGAACCTGTTCACGACCATCACGACGCTGGGGACGCCGCACGACGTCACCGTGCACGAACTGCGGCTGGAAGCCTTCTTCCCGGCGGACGAGGCGAGCAGGCAGTGGTTCGTGGCCGCTGCCTGAGCCCTGGCGGGGATCCCTACCGATAGCCGGACCCGGCGCCGCCGGACGACGCGGCAAGACGCGGCGATCGCGGGCATGCCTTACCCGGCCGCATGCACCAGGGCGTCGACGTCCAGCTTCTTCATCCTGAGCAAGGCGGTCATCACGCGGTCCACGCGCGCCTGGTCGGGGCTGGTCAGCAAGGCTGCCATCTGACGCGGCACGATCTGCCAGGACACGCCATAGCGGTCCTTGAGCCAACCGCACTGCTGGGCGGCAGGGTCGCCCTGGAAGCCCAGCCGGTCCCAGTAGAAGTCGATCTGCTCCTGGGTGTCGCACAGCACCTGGAAGGAGACCGCCTCGTTGAAGGTGAAGACGGGGCCGCCGTTGAGCGCCGTGAAGGCCTTGCCGTCGAGCTCGAAGGCGACCGTCAGCACGGTGCCGGGCGCCATGCCGTGTACCTCGCGTCCGGCCTCGCCATGACGGGAAAGGCCGGTGATGCGCGAGTTCGGGAAAATGCCGACATAGTAGCCGGCCGCTTCCTCGGCCTGCTGGTCGAACCACAAACAGGGGGTAATTCTGGACAGGGTAGCCATGCCGCGGTCTCCTCGGATTACGCGCGGCCGACAACACCACCATGGCGGCGTTGCATCGTCTCCGTACGCTCGTACTGCGTTCGGCGATGCGCCTTGCCCTGGCGGTCCGCTCAGCCGCGCTGGATGATCCCGATTCGACCGCGGCCAGCCGCCTTCAGTTGCCGATGTCCTCTTCGCGGAACTCAATACCCGTTGGCGCGCTGTCGTTCCGCGCCGCTTCCTCCTTGCGCAGTTCGACGCGGCGGATCTTGCCCGAGATGGTCTTGGGCAGTTCGCGGAACTCGATGCGGCGGATGCGCTTGTAGGGCGCCAGCCGCTCGCGGGCGAAGGCGAAGATCTCGCGCGCCAGCTCGCGCGACGGCTCCACGCCCTGGCGCAGGGTGATGAAGGCCTTCGGCACCGACAGGCGCAGCGGATCGGGACTCGGGACGATGGCCGCTTCCAGCACCTGTTCGTGCTCGATCAGGACGCTCTCCAGTTCGAATGGACTGATGCGGTAGTCCGAGGACTTGAACACGTCGTCGTTGCGGCCGACGTAGAAGTAGTAGCCATCCTCGTCGACGGTGGCCGTGTCGCCGGTGTGGTAGTGGCCGGCGCGCATGACCTCGGCGGTCTTGTCCTCGTCGCCCTCGTAGCCCAGCATCAGGGCGATCGGCTTCGCGTCCAGGCGCACCGAGATTTCGCCTTCCCTGGCCGGCTGGTCGTCGAGGTCGAGCAGCGCGATGCGGTAGCCCGGCAGCGGGCGGCCCATCGAGCCGGGCTTCACCAGCTGGCCCGGCGGATTGCCGATCTGGGCCGTGGTCTCGGTCTGGCCGAAGCCGTCGCGGATGCGGATGCCCCAGGCGCGCTCGACCTGCTCGATCACCTCGGGGTTGAGCGGTTCGCCGGCGCCGACCAGCTCGCGCAGGGGCGGCTTCCA
Organism: Pseudomonadota bacterium; assembly: GCA_040755875.1. Classification (GTDB taxonomy): domain Bacteria; phylum Pseudomonadota; class Gammaproteobacteria; order Burkholderiales; family Burkholderiaceae_D; genus Telluria. The sequence continues at coordinate 274,963 of JBFLZJ010000007.1, forward strand.
CTGGCTCAGGTCTTCCTTGATCAGCATGCGCCAGACGGTGGGCGGCGCGCACAGCGAGGTCACGCCGCAGCGCATCACCGTTTCCAGCGCCGCCTTGGCGGAAAAGCGTTCGTAGTTGTAGACGAAGACGGTGGCGCCGGCATTCCAGGGCGCGAAGAAGCAGCTCCAGGCATGCTTGGCCCAGCCGGGCGAGCTGATGTTCCAGTGGACGTCGCCCTTCTGCAGGCCGATCCAGTACATGGTCGACAGGTGGCCGGCCGGGTAGCTCTGGTGGCTGTGCAGGACCAGCTTCGGACGCGCCGTGGTGCCCGAGGTGAAGTAGAGCAGCAGCGGATCGCTGGCGCGCGTGACGCCCTTCGGCGTGAACACGGAGAGCACCCGGCGGCAATCGTCGAAGTCGTGCCAGCCGTCGAGGCTGCCGCCCACCGCGATGCGCGTGAAGTTGCCGGTCAGGCCCTCGAACTTGTGGGCTTCCGAGACCTGGGCGATCACGTGGGAAATCGCGCCGCGGTCCATGCGGTCCTGCAGGTCGGCATTCGATACCAGCATGGTGGTCGGCACCAGCACGGCGCCGAGCTTGATACAGGCAAGCATGATCTCCCACAGCTCGACGCGGTTCGGCAGCATCAGCAGCACGCGGTCGCCCCGTTCGACGCCGCATTGCTGCAGGTATTGCGCGACCTGGTTCGAACGCGATGCCATGTCGGCGAACGAGATCTTCTGCTCGCGCCCGTCTTCCTCGACCACCCACAGCGCGGGTCGGTGGTTGTCCTTCGCTTCGGCGTCGAAGAAATCGAGCGCCCAGTTGAACTCGTCGAGCTGGGGCGGCTGGTAGCCGGCGTAGGCCGTGTCGTAGTCGGTACGGTGTTGTTGCAGGAAGTCGCGCGCCTGGGCGAAGCGCTGGTATGGGGTCATGGTGTCTCCTGTGCGCTGTTGCTGGTGAGAGGCCGTGGACCGGCCGTTTGTTGTCTGTTTGCGCACATTGTGCCATGGGTCGGCGCGGGTGTGCGCGGGTAAGCGCGGGTGTGCGGTTCGTGGCAGTGGTGGTCGTGCCGCACACGGGCATGCAAACGATGGTGATCGCGGCCGCAGACCCGTAGGGTGGGCGGCTCCACCCCTCAGGTAATGACGACGTGACACATGCGCCGCCCACGCGTTCAGCGCAAGGGCGAACCGCCTGGCCGCTCGGAAGAAAGTCAAACGCGTGGGCGGCGTCGAGGGCGCATCCGGCCAGACGCCCGGGTGGAGCCGCCCACCCTACGCAAGCAAGATCAGTTGCGCGGCACGGGCCCGCCCGGCCGGCGCAGCGGCACGGCGAACTCGCCCTCGGGCTGCATCATGTCGATCACGCGGCAGTCGCCACACATGCGCAGGCGGTCGAGGTTGCCGGAGAAGGCGCTGTGCTGCGACAGGCGCGACAGCATGTTCTCGACCATGTGCAGGGTGCCGAAGGGCTTGCTGCAGCGGATGCAGTGGAAAGGCTGGGATTCGTTCAGGATCACGGTCTTGCGGCGCGCCTCGCCGAACGTCATGCGCGGCACGAGCGCGATCGCGTTCTCGGGGCAGGTGTTGGCGCACAGGCCGCACTGCACGCAGTTCTGCTCGACGAAGCGCAGTTGCGGCAGGTCCGGCGTATCCATCACGGCCGAGGACGGGCAAGCGCCGACGCAGGCCATGCACAGGCTGCATTTCTTCGTATCGACGGCGATCGCGCCGAACGGCGCCCCGGTCGGCAGCGCGACCTGTTGCGGCTGCTGCGGCGCGTGGCGCAGCAGGTGCTCGAGCGCATAGTCCAGGGTGTTGCGCTTGTCCTGCGCCAGGTTGAAGGTCGCCGCCTGCGCGGGCGCTTCGCCGCGCGGCGCATGGCGCAGGGCCAGGCCGAGTTCCTCGGGGTTACTCACGCGCAGCAGCTGGAAATGCGGACCGGCGTAGCCGAGGCCGTCGAGCACGGTGTGGGCGATGCCCATCTGGTGGTCGAGGGCGGCCATGTACTGCGGCGCCTCTTCGCCGGTCATCAGGACCGTGACGCCGGCGGCGCCGTAGGCCAGCGCCGAGAACCAGACGTCGATGCCGGTCGAGGCCGTGTGGTGCAGGGCCATCGGGATCACCCGCCCCGGGATGCCGTCCACCGCATCAAGCTGCAGCGCTTCGAGCAGGCCGGCGCCGGCTTCGCTGTGGAACAGCAGGACCGGGTCCTCGCCGCCCGCTTCGCGGTAGGCGTTCAGGACGGCCTTGATGCGGCTGCCGGTGTGGCTGGCGGACGGATAGGCATAGCCGAGCGCCCCCGTCGGGCAGACGGTGGTGCAGGCGCCGCAGCCGGCGCACAGGTAGGGGTTGACGCGGATCTTGTCGCTGGCGCCCGCGATCGCCTTGGCCGAGCAGATCTGGATGCAGGCGTTGCAGCCGGTCTGGCCGTTGCGGCTGTGGGCGCACAGGCGCTCCTTGTAGCTGAAATACTTCGGCTTCTCGAACTCGCCGATCATCTCGACCAGCTCGGCCGCGGCGGCGCGGCGCGCGGCCTCGTCGGGACCCGGCGCGTAATAGCCGTGCGGGCTCTGGTGGCTGGCGATCAAGGGGCTTGGACAGAGGTCGAGCACGAGGTCGAACCTGGCCTGCTGGGGCGCCTGGCCGGGGCCCTGCCAGCGCGCCTCGAAAGCGCCCAGCCAGCCGGCGACCGCCACGGCAGGCGCGGCGAAGACGGGATAGGCGCGTGCGGCGGCGCCATCCATGCCGTCGAGCAGCAGCACGGTGACGGACAGGCTCGCCGCCAGGTGATCGGCCCAGGGCAAGGCCTGGACGGCGCTGCCGACGACCAGGGTACGGCCGAGCGAGCGGTAGCTCACCGAACCGGGGGCTTCGACGGGGGCGATGGCGTCGGCCGCCAGCAGTGCGGCGGTCTTGGCGAGGGCATTGCGGCGTTCCTGCAGCGGATCGCCGGCCTGCCCTTCTAGGAATCGGATGTTCATGCTTGTCCTTGCAGGGATTGCGGGTGTGCGCCTGTCTGGATGCAGGCTGCGTGAATGGATGCGCGGGTTGCGTCGGTTTCTTCCGGGTCGGACGGCGGCGCCACGGCGCCGCAGGCGGCCTCGGCGGGCGGAACCGCGCCGTCCACGGCCACGGGCTCGCCCTGCGGCTCCGCCGCCGGGGTGCTCGCCTCGTCGGTTGCGGCCCCCTCCGGCGCGGCCGCGACCGCCGCATCGGCGGCGTCGGCCGCGTCGGCCGCCACTTGCGGCTTGTGCGGCTCGGAGGGCCGCAGCGCGCTCTTGGCGTGCTCGAGCGCGGCCAGCATCGCCGCCGACATCGGGCTCGGCTTGTTGTAGTCGTCCATGTACATGTCCAGGCCATCCATGACCCGGAAGTGCGGATCGGAGAACAGCTTCTTGAGCGCCAGGCGCTGGACCGATTTGTCGACGCCCTGGGCGACGAAGGCGGAGAAATCGGACTCGGGCGTCAGGCGCGCCACGTCGTCCAGCGTCGGTGGCGGCGCCTCATGCGCGGGCGCGGCAGTGCGCAGGGAAGCGGGCACCGCAGAGGGCACTGCAGCGGCCACTTCTGCGGGGGCCGCCGCGGATGGCGCAGGCGCAGGCCGGCGCGGCGGCGCCTCGGCCACCTCGCCTCCGGCCGCCTTCATGCGCGACCAGCGCTTCAGGAATCCTTCTTCGGCCATCCGCCCTCCTCAGCCGTGCTGGCGGCCGCGGCGCGGCTTCGGCTGGTAGTGCTCGCGCAAGTAGCCGGCCACCCAGGCGTAGATCTCGGCCGGCATGGTCACGCCGTCGGCCGACTCGCCGGAGTCGAACATGCGCGTGCCCTCGACGTAGCTGACCGAGGCGCGCACCGGCATCGCGCGGCCGTCCACCATGCGCCAGAGCACGAACACCTTGGATTCGGGGGCCATGCAGTTCTCGTAGTAGCCCTCGTTCTCGTCGGTGAAGAGCTCGAGCTCGAGGCCGGAGACGAGGTAGTAGTCGCGCTCCGGGCTTTCGCTGAGCACCTGCAGGGGCGCCAGGTTGCCGCGGTCGGGCACCACGCCCACCGCGGCCCAGGCTTCGTCCACCCAGCGGTGCTGGACGGCGCGGCGCTGCATGATCACCGCGATCGGCATGCTGGACATCTTCATCGGTTCTTCGCCGCGTCCGCGTTACCCTTGTCCACCGCCGGCGAGGCGCCCTTCGGCACCGACTTCGTCGGTCCCGTCTTGACGTCCGCGCTCGGCGCGGCGGTGCCCAGCTTCTCGCTCTTGATCGGCACGTTGGCCGATTGCAGGGCCTGCGGGCTGAGCGGCGCCGCGCCGCGGCCCGGCGCAGCGGCCGAGGTGCCGGGGGCGGCCCCGGCCGGCGCCGCTGCGACCACGCCGGCATTCGGCGGCGTCACGCCGGACGAGCCGACGCCGGGCGCACCTGTTGCGGGCGCGGCGGTGCCGGGCGCCTGGATCCCGGCCGCGGGGGCCTGGGCGACGATCGCCGTCGGCGGGTTGATCTTCCAGCCTTTGCTGGGCGCCTGCGAGCGCCAGCGCGCGCTGACCGCGTCCATCGAGGCGGCAAGCATCTCCTTGTCCTTCGCCGCCTTGGCGTCGGCATCGGCTTTCTTGGCGGCGGCGGCCTGCTGCTGCTCCGGCGTCAGGACCGGTTTCGGCAGGGCCGCCCAGGCGCCCTGTACCAGCACAAGGCTGGTCAACAGCGTGGCCAACAGCGCCGCGGGTGCGGCAGTCCGTCGTTTCATCATTTCTTCTCCATCTGGTTCGGCGCCGCCGGGCCCTGGGGCGCCTCGTTGCTGGCCGCACCCTTGTTCAGGTCCTGCGCCGACGGCCCGCTCGGCTTGCCCATGTCGCCGGGCTGGGTCTGGGTGCCCTGCATGGCGCCCGAGGGCGGGGTCACGCCCGAGGTCGGGCCCTGCCCGGTCTCGCGGGTGGTGCCGCCGGTCTCGGCGCCCGAGGTATTGCCGCCGGAGCCCCCGGCGATGCCCGGGGTGCCGCCGGCATAGGTGGCATCGGTGACGGGACGCGCGGTGCGGGCGATCACTTCGCCGCTGGTGCCGCCGCCCGAGGTGACCTGGCCGGGGAACTTGGTCTGGATCACGCCGTCGCTGGCGGGCGCCGTGTTGCGGCTGCAGGCAGCCAGCAGCACGAGTGCGGCCAGCGTGCAGGGGGTCAGGATGGTGGTTCGTTTCATTGCAGTCCTCAGTGTGCGGGGCCCGGGCGGGGCGACGGCGGCGGCGTGCGCGGCGCGTCCGGCGCACCGCCAGGCGCGGCCACGCCCGGGGTGCCCGGCACACCCGCTTTCACGTCGTCGTACCACAGCCCGTGGTGGGCCTTGGCCCAGTTCTCGTCGACGGTGCCGTGGCGCATCGCCTCGTAGGCGCCGGGCGTGCCCCAGGTGCCGATGTAGATGTGGCCCATCGCCGCCGCGACATACAGGGTGGCGCCGATGATGTGCAGGTAGTTGGCCACCTGCAGCACGTAGCGGGTCTGGCCGAAATTCACGAAGTTCAGGACCAGGCCGGTGATCGACATCACCAGTCCCAGCAGGGTCACGCCGAACCAGAACCAGCTCTTCTCGCCGGCGTTGAAGTAGCCGGCCGGCACGTGCTTGTGCGAGATCAGTCCCCCGCCCTCCTTCACCCACTGCCAGTCGGTCCGGTTGTAGAAGTTGCGGCGCACGAAGGTGAAGAACATCACGATGGAACACAGGACGAACAGCGGCCCGATGAAGTTGTGCACGTACTTCAGGATCCAGGCGACCCAGGAGTAGAAGTCGTGGCCCATCCAGGGCAGCAGGATCTTCTTGCCGAAGGTGAGGATCAGTCCCGAAATGGCGAGCAGGATGAAGCTGATCGCGGTCGCCCAGTGGACCTGGCGCTCCCACCTGGTGAAGCGCTGCAGCTTGCGCCCGGACTGCGGCTCCTCGCGCGCCGGCCCGATGGTTTTGTAAAACAGGATGATCAGGAGCGGCACGACGATCAGGATGGTGCCGGCGATCGAGGCGATCGGACCATTGCGCAGGACACGCCAGGTGTTGCCGCCGCGCTGGACGATGACGTTGCCCTCGCTCGCGCCGTATTGGCCGAGGAAGTGGCGGTCCATGTGCACGCGTCCGGACTGCGAGGACATCAGGCCCGGTTCGCGCGCCCGCGCGTCGCCCTCGATCTGGAGCATGGTCTGTTCTTCGGCATAGGCGGGCTGGGCGCGCTCGTTCGGCACCGCGGCCCAGGCGCTGGACAGGCTCAGCGCAAAAACCAGGGCCAGCAACGGGGCCAGCATGGCGCGCAGGGACAACAGGTTCGCTCGCATGGAATGGCTCCTCAAGGGTTGGCGCGGTTGTATTCGTTCTGCTTCTGGTTGCGGTTCTGGATCGTTGCCGACCAGGCCAGGCGGTCATTGTGGAAATGCGTCTGGAAATGGCGGTTGTCGTCCTTGCCGGCGTACTCGCCGCGGATCCATTCGGGGTGCTGGTCGACTTCGAGGCAGCCAGTCAGCAGCAGCGGCAGCAACAGGATGAGATAGGCAGGTTTCTTCATTGCGTGAACCTCCCGCCGCCGTTCTGGAAGTCGCCGGAATCCTGGTTCTCGCGCGGCAGGTCGCCCTTGGCCTTGATCTCGCCGCCGCGCTTCGGGCGGCCGTAGGCGATCTTCCAGCCCCACAGCTCGGGACCGTAGCCGCGGGTTTCCACGCGCTGGCGGTAGATGTCGGCGATCAGGTCGGCCTCGCCGCCGAGCAGGGCCTTGGTGCCGCACATTTCCGCGCAGGCCGGGAGCTTGCCTTCGGCGATGCGGTTGCGGCCGTATTTCTTGAACTCGGCTTCCGAGGTGTCCGGCTCCGGGCCGCCGGCGCAGAAGGTGCACTTGTCCATCTTGCCGCGGTGGTTGAACATCCCGGTGCCGGCGAACTGCGGCGCGCCGAAGGGGCAGGCGTAATAGCAGTAGCCGCAGCCGATGCACTGGTCCTTGCTGTGCAGGACGATGCCGTCCTCGGTGTGGTAGATGCAATTGGTCGGGCACACCGCCAGGCAAGGCGCGTCGGTGCAGTGCATGCAGGCCACCGACACCGAGCGCTCGCCCGGCACGCCGTCGTTGATCGTGACCACGCGGCGGCGGTTCACGCCCCAGGGCGTTTCGTGCTCGTTCTTGCAGGCGGTAACGCAGCCGTTGCAGTCGATGCAACGCTCGGTATCGCAAATGAACTTCATCCTCGCGGCCATGTCAGCCTCCTCTGCTCTGATTTCTCGGGTCTGTCCGTCATGCCCGCCGGGTCAGGCGCGAACCACGCGGCACATCGATACCTTGGTTTCCTGCATCATCGTCACGGCGTCGTAACCGTAGGTCCAGGCGGTGTTGATGGCTTCGCCGCGCACCGTCGGCGCACCGTCCTCGGGATAGTGTTTCTCGAGGTCCTCGCCCATCCACCAGCCGCCGAAGTGGAACGGCGCCCACACCAGGCCGACCGGCACCCGCTCGGTAACCATCGCCATCATCTTCAGGCGCGCGCCGGTCGGCGTCTCGACCCAGACGTATTCGCCGATGCGGGCGCCGATCTGGGCCGCGTCCTTCGGATTGATCTCGACGAACATGTTCTGCTGCAGCTCGGCCAGCCAGGGGTTGGAGCGGGTTTCCTCGCCGCCGCCCTCGTACTCGACCAGGCGGCCCGAGGTCATGATCAGCGGGAAGTCCTTCGAGTAGTCCATGGCCTGGACCGCCTTGTAGAGCGTCGGCAGGCGCAGGAAGTTGGCCTTGTCGTCGTAGGTCGGGTACTTGGCGACCAGGTCGCGGCGCGGCGAGAGCAGCGGCTCGCGGTGGGTCGGGATCGGGTCCGGGAAGTTCCAGACGTTGCAGCGCGCACGCGCGTTGCCGAACGGCGCGCAGCCGTGGGAGATGACGACCCGGATGATGCCGCCCGACAGGTCGGTCTTCCAGTTCTTGCCCTCGGCCATGGCCTGCTCGGCCGGCGTGAGTTCGTTCCACCAGCCCAGCTTCTTCAGGAACACGTGGTCGAACTCGGGGTAGCCGACGTCGAGCTGGCTGTCCTTGTTGGTCGAGCCGTCGGCCGCCAGCAGACTCACGCCGTTGTGCTCCACGCCCCAGTTGGCGCGGAACGGCAGGCCGCCCTCGGCCACGCTCTTGTTCAGGTCGTACAGGATGGGGGTGCCCGGGTGCTTCATCTCCGGCGTGCCCCAGCACGGCCACGGCAGGCCGTAGTAGTCGCCCTTGCAGGGACCGTGGTCGGCGCGCAGCGTGGTCGGGTTGAAGGTGTGCTTGTTCTCCATGTGGAGCTTCAGGCGCTCGGGCGAGCAGCCCGTGTAGCCGATGGTCCAGCAGGAGCGGTTGATCTCGCGCAGGATGTCCTCGACCACCGGTTCGTTGTGCACGACCTTGATGTTCTTGCACAGTTCGTTGTGGAAGCCGAGCTTCTTCGCGAACAGGTACATGATCTCGTGGTCGGTCTTGCACTCGAAGAGCGGCATGATGACGCGCTCGCGCCACTGGATCGAGCGGTTCGAGGCGGTGCACGAACCCTGGGTCTCGAACTGCGAGGCGGCCGGCAGCAGGTAGACGCCGTCGGTGCGCCCGTGCATCGACGCGGTCATGCTCGGATACGGGTCGATCACGACCAGCATGTCGAGTTTCTGCATGGCCGCCTTCATGTCGGGCAGGCGGGTCTGGCTGTTCGGCGCGTGGCCCCAGTAGAACACGGCCCTCAGATTGGACGGCTGGTCGACATACTGGTTTTGCTCATTCACCGCATCGAACCAGCGCGACACCGTGATGCCGGGCTTCTCCATCAGTTCCTTGGAGCCGAAGCGCGACATGATCCAGTTGTAGTCGACGCCCCAGACGTTCGCGAAGTGCTTCCAGGCCCCTTCGGCCAGGCCGTAGTAGCCGGGCAGCGAGTCGCCGTTCGGGCCGACGTCGGTGGCGCCCTGCACGTTGTCGTGGCCGCGGTAGATGTTGGCGCCGCCGCCGGGCACCCCGATGTTGCCGAGCGCCAGCTGCAGGATCGAGAGCGCGCGCACGTTGGCGGTGCCGACGTGGTGCTGGGTGATGCCCATGCACCAGACCACGGACGAGGGACGGTTCTTGGCCAGCATCTCGGCAGCAAGGCGCACGGCCGATTCCGGCACGCCGGTGATGTCGGACACCTTGTCCGGCGTCCACTTGGCCACTTCCGTGCGCACGTCGTCCATGCCGTAGGTGCGCTCGGCGATGAATTTCTTGTCTTCCCAGCCGTTGTTGAAGATGTGCCAGAGGATGCCCCAGACCAGCGGGATATCGGTGCCCGGGCGCACGCGCACGTAATGGTGGGCGAAGCGCGCGGTGCGCGTGAAGCGCGGATCGATCACGATCATCTTCGCGCCCAGTTCCTTCGCGTGCAGGAAGTGCAGCATCGAGATCGGGTGGGCCTCGGCGGGATTCGAACCGATGAAGAGCACGGCCTTGCTGTAGTGCAGGTCGTTGAAGGAGTTCGTCATCGCGCCGTAGCCGAAGGTCTGGGCCACGCCGGCAACGGTGGTCGAGTGGCAGATGCGCGCCTGGTGGTCGCAGTTGTTCGAACCCCAGAAGGAGACGAACTTGCGCAGCAAATAGGCCTGCTCGTTGTTGTGCTTCGAGCTGCCGATCACCATCAGCGCGTCGGGACCGGACTTCTGGCGCAGCTCGAGCAGCTTGTCGCCGATCTCGTTGATCGCCTGGTCCCAGGAGATGCGGGTGTACTTGCCGTTCACCAGCTTCATCGGGTAGCGCAAGCGGTGTTCGCCGAAGCCGTGCTCGCGCACCGAGGCGCCCTTGGCGCAGTGGGCGCCCATGTTGATCGGCGAATCGAAGGCCGCCTCCTGGCGCACCCAGACGCCGTTGGCGACCACGGCGTCGACCGAGCAGCCGACCGAGCAGTGGCTGCAGACGGTGTGCTTGATCTCGGTCTTGACCGGCGCGTCGGCCACCGGGTCAGCGGCCTGGGCCGGCTCGATGACGTTCAGCGGCAGCTGGCGCGCCAGTGCGCCGGCGCCGGCCGCGACACCGGCCCCGACCAGGAATTTGCGCCGTTTCAGGCCCCGAACGGCGCCTTCCTTGCTCGAACTCTTCACTAACGACATGTCTGCTCTCCGGGATCGCTCACCAGTAGGCGGCGGTTTGGTAGTAACGGCGAATGTGCTCGGTCTCGTGGTAGCCGCGCTTGACCTGGGGTTTGGCGGCCTCGGCAGGCTTCAATTCGGGCTTGGCCTCGGCGCCGCCGGCCACCGCGGCCAGCGCGCCCAGCGGCGCGGCCTTCAGGAAGGTGCGGCGCGCCGGATCGGGCGTCCCGGCGGGCGCGCCCTGCGCCGCTTGCGCGTGCGCGTGTTCGTGTTCATGATCGCGTTCCATCGCATCGTCCTCGGTTCGCTGGGTTGGGTTAATCATCGAGTTCTTCCACCGCGAAGCCCACGGCTTCGATCTCGAGCAGCGCCTCCACGAAGTCGGCCACCACCTTGTAGAAGTTCGCGCCTTGCGCATTGCGGATGTCATCCAGGCAGCGCTCGTACCAGGGGGCGATGCGCGCGTCGAAGAAGGCCTTCTGCTCGTGCAGGGGCTGGCGCCGGATGCCGGGACCGCCGGCGATCAGCACGCGCATGGTCTCGCACAGCGCGCCCAGGTGGTCCTCGAATTCGGCGACGCCGCGCACCCGGCCAATGCCGAAGCGCGCCAGGTCGCTGCGCAACTCCGCCAGCGGGGTATCGTTCATGAAGCCGGACAGGTAGAGCGAACCGTAGGGGTTGAGGGTCGGCGTGCCGTCGCTGACGAACAGCGTATCGAACTCCTCGCGCACGCCCTGGGCATCCATCACGCCGGCGGCCAGCACCAGCTTTTCCCAGGCCCGCTCCAGCCCCGGCTCGCCGCCTTCGGCAAGGATGGGGTCGGCCGCGGCAAGTTGCCCCAGCAGGACTTCGCCCGGCGGCGCCAGCAGCAGGCGCGCGGCCAGTGCGTACAGGTCGGCCCTGGCCTGGTCTTCGGCCGACAGCGGCAGTGTCACCGCGATGCCGGCGCCGGCGGACTCGCTTGCCGCCGCGGAGGGAGGAAGGCTTGATGCAGACTGCATGGACACTGATACGCTCCGTTATTAAATCTTCATCGAAAGTGTATTCCCCCGCACCATAAAGGCGCGCACGGTTGAACTTTCCTTACCGGGGCTTTCCCTCTATCGCATGCCCGCGGCGTGCATGATCAGGCGGATCAGGCTCGCGACCAGGAACAGGGCCGCCACCCCGGCGGCCCACAGTCCGGCCATCCAGCCCAGGCGGCGCAGCCACAGGGGGACCGGCCGCTTCCCGGGGCGCAGGCGGGCGCGCATCAGTGATATCCCGCGTCGGCCTTGACCTTGCCGCGGAAGACCCAGTACGACCAGATCGTGTACATCAGGATGATCGGCAGGATGAACAGCGTGCCCACCAGCGCGAAGCCCTGGCTGGCCGGGGGCGAGGCGGCTTCCCAGATCGTGATGTAGGGCGGGACGATGTGCGGCCAGATGCTGATCGCCATGCCGGTGTAGCCGAGGAAGACCAGGGCCAGCGCCGCAACAAAAGGCCAGCGGTGCGGCCGGCCCTTGAGCGAGCCGAGCAGGAGCGCGATCGACAGCAGCACCAGCACCGGCACCGGGGCCAGGAACAGGATGTTCGGGAAGGTGAACCAGCGGTCGGCCACCGCCGGGTCGCGCAGCGGGGTCCAGATGCTGACCACCACGATGGCGCCCAGCAGCATCAGCGCGAACGGGCGCGCCACCTGCACCATGCGCTGGTGCAGCTCGCCCTCGGTCTTCATGATCAGCCAGGTGCTGCCCAGCAGCGTGTAGGCGATGATGACGCCGAAGCCGGCCAGGATGGGGAAAGGCGCGATCCAGTCGAGCACGCCGCCGGCATAGCTGCGGCCCGACACCGCGATCCCGTCCAGGAAGGCCCCCAGCGAGACGCCCTGGAAGAAGGCCGCCGTCACCGAGCCGCCGATGAAGGCCTTGTCCCACCAGTGGCGCTCGTGCTCCTTGGCCTTGAAGCGGAATTCGAAGGCGACCCCGCGGAACACCAGGCCGACCAGCATGAAGATCAGCGGCAGGTAGAGGCCCGAGAGGATGATGGAATAGGCGACCGGGAAGGCCGCCAGCAGGCCCTCCCCGCCCAGCACCAGCCAGGTCTCGTTGCCGTCCCAGACCGGGGCGACGGTATTCATCATGGTGTCGCGGTCGCGCTTCTGCTTCACAAAAGGGAAGAGAATGCCGATGCCGAGATCGAAGCCGTCCAGCAGCACGTACATGAAGACGGCGAAGTAGATGATGACGGCCCAGATGACCGAGGTGTCGATGCCCATGTCAGCTCCTCTTTCCGTCGCCATCGGCGGCGCCTTCGGCGGTGCCGTCGTCGTCGTTGCCCACGTCCGCGGCCGAGAGCGGACGCATCGGCGTGCGCACCTCGCCCGGCCCGCCCTCCGGCGCCCGGTTCAGCTCGAAGTGCTGCGGCCCCTTGCGCATCAGGCGCAGCACATAGGCGGTGCCGGCGCCGAACACGAAGAAATAGGCCACCACGAAGATCGCCAGCGTCAGCGCCAGGGCCGGGGCGCCGTGCGGCGAGACGGCGTCGGCCGTGCGCAGCACCCCATACACCACCCAGGGCTGGCGCCCGACCTCGGTAGTGACCCAGCCGGCCAGGATCGCGACCAGGCCCGCCGGCCCCATCCACAGCGCCGCGCGCAGGAAGCGCCGCGAGGTGAAGATGCGCCCGCCGCGCCGCATCAGGAAGCTCCACAGGCCGAGCGCGATCATCAGGAGGCCCAGCCCGACCATCAGGCGGAAGCTCCAGAACACGATCAGGGAATTCGGGCGCTCATCTTTTGGGAAATCCTTCAGGCCGGGAATCTGGCCCTCCCAGCTGTGGGTGAGGATCACGCTGCCCAGGTGCGGGATGCCGACGGCGTAGCGCGTCTGCTCGGCCTCCATGTCGGGAATACCGAACAGCAGGAGCGGCACCGCCTCGCCGGGCTCGTTCTGCCAGTGCCCTTCCATCGCGGCCAGCTTGGCCGGCTGGTGCTCGGCGGTGTTGAGCCCGTGGAAGTCGCCGATGACGGCCTGGATCGGGGCGACGATCAGCAGCATCCACATCGCCATCGAGAGCATCTTGCGCACGGCCGGGTTGTCGCGCCGGCGCAACAACTGCCAGGCGCCGGTGGCCCCGACGATCAGGGCCGTGGTGAGGTAGGCGGCCACCACCATGTGCATCAGCCGGAACGGGAAGGAGGGATTGAAGACGATCGCCAGCCAGTCGGCCGGCACCATGCGCCCGCCCTCGATGGCGTAGCCCTGGGGCGTCTGCATCCAGCTGTTGGCGGCCAGGATCCAGGTGGCCGAGATCAGGGTGCCGATCGCGACCATGCAGGTGGCGAGGAAGTGCAGTTGCGGACCGACGCGGTTCCAGCCGAACAGCATCACGCCCAGGAAGCCGGCTTCGAGGAAGAAGGCGGTCAGCACCTCGTAGGCCAGCACCGGTCCCATGATGCTGCCGGCGAACTCGGACATGTTGCTCCAGTTGGTGCCGATCTGGTAGGCCATCACGATGCCCGACACCACGCCCATGCCGAACATGACGGCGAAGATCTTCAGCCAGAAGTGGTAGAGATCGACGTAGACCTGGCGCTTGGTGCGCAGCCAGGACATTTCGAGGACGGCCAGGTAACTGGCCAGGCCGATGGTCACTGCGGGAAAGAGGATGTGGAACGACATCGTGAATGCGAACTGGATGCGTGCCAGATCCAACGCCGATAGGCCGAACATGAGCACTCCTCGTGATCTGCGGTGTCCAGAATCTAGCATGGCTGGACATGCGCACAATTGGCATGCTGGTCACGCACCCTGCGATTCCCGCGCCGGCGCAGTTCGCCGTTGCAGGCGCTCATCAGTTTTTTCCATCTGGACAGTGATGCGGGCAAAAGAGCCGTCGCGACAGCGGCCAGGTCTATAATTCCCGTATTCACCTCGATCCCCTAGACCGATGAACCAAGCCACCTCCTCCCCTGCCGCTTCTCCGATCAGCATCAAGGCGCTGAAAGCCAGTTGCAGCGCCTGCAGCATGCACCAGCTGTGCCTGCCGATGGGCCTGGAAAACGCGGACATCGACCGGCTCGACAAGATCATCGGGCGCCGCCGGCGCCTCGAGCGCGACGAGCGCCTCTACGCCATGGGCGAAGCCTTCCGCAGCCTGTACGCGGTGCGCTTCGGCCACTTCAAGACCTACCAGGTGAACGCGGCGGGCGAGCAGCAGATCACCGGCTTCCAGATGGCCGGCGAACTGCTGGGGATGGATGCGATCAGCGGCGACCGCCACCATTGCGACGCCGTCGCGCTGGAGGACAGCGAGGTCTGCGAGATCCCGTTCTCGCGCCTGGAGGAACTGTTCGGCGAGGTGCCGGCCCTGCTGCGCCACTTCCACCGCATCATGAGCCAGGAGATCACGCGCGAACAGAACGTCATGCTCCTGCTGGGCAATATGCGCGCCGAGCAGCGCTTTGCGGTCTTCCTGGTGAACCTGTCGGCACGCTATGCGGCGCGCGGCTATTCCTCGACCAGCTTCGCGCTGCGCATGTCGCGCGAGGACATCGGCAACTACCTGGGCCTCACCATCGAAAGCGTCAGCCGCCTGCTGTCGCGCTTCAAGAAGCAGGGCTGGATCGCGGTCGACAAGCGCGAGGTCACCCTGCTCGAACCGGCGCGCCTGCGCGCGATCGCGGCCGGCACCGAGCAGTGCAGTCCGATGGCGTAGGGTGGGCGGCTCCACCTGGCAAGCTGAACAAACGCGCCATCCGCGCCGCCCACGCGTTCAACCGATGTCGGAAAAGCCGCGGCGTGGCGCCTAGAACGTGACCTTGACCGAGGGCGCGCTGCGCGTGGCCGGTCCGTGGTACACCGCTTCGATGTTGTTGCCGTCGGGATCGATCACGAAAGCGCCGTAGTAGCCGGGGTGGTAGTTGCGTTCGCCCGGCGCGCCGTTGTCCTTGCCGCCGGCCTGCAATGCCGCCTGGTAGAAAGCGTCGACCATGGCGCGGTCGGCGGCCTGGAATGCCAGGTGATGGCGGCCGGTCAGCACGCCCTGCGCCGCCTCGCTGTCGGCCGTCGAGACGAAGAGCTCGTCGGCCCAGAAATAATCCTCGCCCTCGCCTGCCATGGGTATCTGCAGGACTTCGAAGACCGCTCCGTAGAACCTGCGGGAGGCGGGTAAATCGCGTACGACGAGCTGGATGTGGTCGATCAGGCGTCCGCGGTGCAATTCCTGGGTTTCCATGCTGCGCTCCTTTTATGAGAGGGGTCGACGGAACTGTCCAGATTATGCCTCAGTTGGCGCGCTCGGAGTGGCGCTCGTTGAACAGCGATGAGGAACGAGACACGTGGCGCGAACCGTAGGGTGGGCACCCCGTGCCCACGCGGAAGCCGGCATTGTGTTGGCGTATTCAGAACCAGTGGCAATGCGTCAAGGAAGAGCGCCCCGGTGCATTCCCGGAACGCTTCCGCCTACTCGCCGGCGTCGCCATTCGGGACGAAGCAGTCGATTGATCGAACGTTCGCGTGGGCACGGGGTGCCCACCCTACGGTCCCGGCCGACAGCTTGAAAGAGCCCGTCGGCCAGAGCCGTTTGTCAGCGTATCAGGCTTTCGCCTTCTCCTTCGCAATCCACTGGTCGACCAGTTGCCCCAGCACATCCAGCGGCACCGAGCCCGCGCTCAGGACCATGTCGTGGAAGCCCGGCAGCGAGAACTTTTTACCCAGTTCCGCCTTGGCCTTCTCGCGCAGTTCGACGATGCGCAGCATGCCGATCATGTAGGCGGTGGCCTGGCCCGGCCAGGCGACGTAGCGGTCGACTTCCTCGACGTTGATGCCATAGTCGACCGCCTGCTGGCGCGTCCAGCCCTTGGTGTGCAGGCCGGTGTCGACGACGAGGCGGCGTGCGCGGAACAGCTCGGAGCCGAGCGCGCCCAGCAGGCCGGGAACGTCATCTTTATACCAGCCCTGCTCCACCGCCAGGCGCTCGGTGTACAGCGCCCAGCCTTCGCTGTGGGCGCTGCCGCCGCTGAAGATGCGCTGGCTGCGGAACTTCGGAATGCCGGCCAGCTCCTGCTGGATCGCCAGCTGGAAGTGGTGGCCCGGCACCGCCTCGTGGTAGGACAGGCTGCGCATGCGGATCATGCTGAAGGTCGGGCCGCGCATCGGCACCCAGAACACGCCGGGACGGCTGCCGTCAGGCGCCGGCAGGCTGTAGTGGGCGGCGGCCGAGGCCTCGGTCAGCGGCGGTTCGCGGCGCACCTCGACCGGCGCGCGCGGCTTCAGGTTGAACAGCGATTCGCTGCGGCGCTCGGCGTCCTTCACCATCTCGGCATATTTCGCCAGGATCGCGGGACGCGGGTCTCCCTCGCCCTTAGGCTGGAAGGTGGCGTCGAGCTGCTTCATGCGCTCTTCGATGCTGCCCTCGTTGAAGCCGAGTGAGCGCAGGTGCTTGTCCATCTCGCCTTCGATGCGCGCCACTTCGCGCAGGCCGATGGCGTGGATCTGCTCCGCCGTCAGGTTGGTGCTGGTGTAGTTCGCCAGCGCGCGGTTGTAGGCGGCCAGGCCGTTCGGCAGGCGCGAAATGCCGGCGACGTCGTCCGTCTTCGGGTGCAGTTCGGCCATGAAGGCCTGCACGCGGGCGTAGGCCGGGCGGATCTTGTCTTCGACGATGCGGGTCGCACGCGCGATCGCGGCGGTGCGCGCTTCCGGCGTCAGGTCCTTCAGCGATGCGGTGCGCTGCACCAGCGAGGTCACCAGCACGTTCTCGGCGGCGGAGGGCTTGAGGAAGGTGTCGACCTGGTACTGGGCGCGTTCGAGGATGAAGCGCGGCGGGATCATCTTCTTTGCCGTGGCGGCGCGGGCGCGCGCCAGCGCCTCGTCCATGCGGGCGCCGACCTGTTCCAGGCGCGCCAGGTAGCTGTCGACGTCCGCGGCGCGGCGCATCGGGTGGGTCTGGGTCATGAAGTTGACCAGGCTCACCTGGGCGCCGCTGAACTGCTGGAACACGAAACCGTGGTCCTCGAACGGCTCGTTGGCCACCGTATTGGTCAGCGACCAGCGCATCACTGCCGCCGAGATGCGCTGGGTCTCGTCGAGCGAACCGGCCATCCACTTGTCCAGGCGCGCGATGCCCTCTTTCGCCTTGGCGATCATCTTCTTGCGCTGGGCCGGGGTCTGGGGCGTGAGCTGGCGGTCCAGGGCATCCTGTTCGGCGCCGCTGAAGTACTGGGTGGCGGTGGCGAACTGCGGATTGCCGCGCACCCACTCCTGGGCGAACTGGTCCGCCCATTTGTCGAAGGCGGCGTTCGGCTTCACTGCTGCGGAGGCGCTTGCTGCTGCTGCCGGCGCTGCGTGCGCCGGCAGCGTGGCGGCGGCGATGGCGAGGGGGACGAACAGGGCGGCGATGGCGGTGCGCAGGATGCGCGGGGTGCGCTGGGTGGATGCGGGCATGGATGTCTCTTCTAGTTAGTCGTACGGTAAATTGCCGTGACGAAAATCTAACATGGAAGAGTTGGGGAGAACAGTCTTTACAGCTGCGGTGCGCGTGCGTGAGGTTCCCGTAGGGTGGGCACTCTGTATAGCACAGGGACATAGGTAACACATGTCTAGGGACATGGGTAACACTACCAAGGTCTATTCTAGCGGCTTCTCAGATCGATTCTTGCTACCTCACGGTCGCAGAAGATGATGCTCAGGATGCC
>JBFLZJ010000008.1:0-256402 GCA_040755875.1 Pseudomonadota bacterium
GCCTGCCAGCTTGACTGCCTCGCGCTTGAACTCTTCTGAAAACAACCGTCTTTCACGTGCCATGTAATACCTCCGATAGGGACATCATACCTATCGAAAGTGTCCGAACTGGTGGGGGAATGCCAGTTCCTGCCATCAAACTTCAACAGAGCCAAATGGATCAGGTTTCTCATGCCTTAGGCTGCCAAAAGATGTTTCGCTGAATGTGCTGTCTATTCCCTTGGTCTGCGCTGTAGCTGGACGTCGTCTAACCAGCGCGTAACGCGCTCGACCGTCTGTCGCTCCTGGTCGGCCTGCATGACCAACGAAGCATCAAGGAGACGCGCCCCGGGCGCATGTGCTCCCAGCACGGACTTGCTGTTGCCGACGCCATAGCCTCCATGGGTAATAAACGGAATCAGGGTCTTGCCGGACAGGTTGTGTGTGGCCAGGAAGGAGCGGATGACGGGTGGCACGGTTTCGCCCCAAATTGGAAGGCCGAGATACACCACCGCATAGTCGTCCAGGTTGGAAACGCTGCCTTTCAAGGGTGGTTTGAACCCGCTATCGCGCTCGCGCCGCGCCTGCTCGACCGTCTGGAAATAATCCTCGGGGTAGGGCTGGGCCGGCTCGATCTCGTAGAGTACGGCGCCCAATGACCGGCTGATCTGGCCCGCAATCACACGAGTGTTCCCGCTGCGCGAGAAATAGGCAACAAGGGCGCGCTTGCCTTTGGATTGCTTGGGAGCGGCCGTGGCGCCGAGTGACGTAGCGGCGGCAGCCAGCGGCAGCAGAGCGAAAGGCGCGATGAAATGTCTACGTGTGATGGGGTCGGGGCGTGTCATCGTGGCCTCAGGTTGAAGTAGCAACCGGCCTGAACCGGCCGGGCCAGACAGTTGTCGAGCGCATTGCACACCGGCACAGGCAGATGCCGGCCCGGCGACAGATGCAATTCATTTTTTCTGGAACACTTCCTTTGCAACGGCAATCGCCGTTACAGAATTCGGCCAACCTCCATAAAACGCTAAGTGCGTGATCGTTTCAATCAACTCGGCTTCCGTCACGCCATTGTCGCGCGCTCGCTGTAGGTGTGAGCGCAACTGGTCAGGGCGGTTCATGGCGATCAACGCGCTGACGGTGACGAGGCTGCGGTCGCGCTTGGACAGGCCAGGGCGCTCCCATACGTCCGCGTACAGAACCTTGTCTGTGAGTTCCGCAAACTTCGGTGCAATGTCTCCGTACATGCGCTGGGCCGGCGTTTGCGCCTGGGTTTCCTTTGCAGCAGGATTCGCTGCTGTCCGTGGCGCCTGTGTCTGCGACTGAGCCTGTGCGGGTAACGAGACCAGGCAGAAAACCACGGCGATCGAGGCGGTAAGGGATGTGGAAAAAACTGTTTTCATGCTGTTGTCCTTGGTGGTGAGTCAGCTCGCCGGGCGCCCCGGCGCCCGACCAGCTTGTAGTCGATCAGGATTTGGCAGGGGCCTCGACACCCGAGAACACCTGAACCGCATCAGGAAGTCGCGCGCCGCGCACCTGAATGGCAGCAACCGAACGGTTCAAGTCAGCGATCTCGGCAGGCGTAAAGCGCACGTTCGCTGCGCCGATGTTTTCCAGCATGTGCGCCATCTGGGTCGTGCCCGGAATCGGCACGATCCACGGCTGCTGCGCCATCAGCCATGCCAGCGAAATCTGGGCCGACGTCGCACCTTTGCGTTGACCCCAGGTCTTGAGCAGGTCCACCAGGGCGAGGTTATGGGCCAGGTTGTCCGGCGCAAAACGCGATTCGACCTTGCGGATGTCGCCGTCAGCAAAGCGCGTGTTGGCGTCAATGGCGCCGGTGAGGAAGCCGACGCCCAGCGGACTCCACGGGACAAAGCCAATCCCCAGCTCGCGGCAGACCTGGAGAACGCCCTCTTCCGGCCCGCGCCACAACATCGAGTATTCGTTCTGGACAGCGGTAACCGGCAGCGCGGCATGCGCGCGGCGCAGGGTTTTTAGGCCCATCTCAGACAGTCCCCAGTGCAGTACCTTGCCTTGCTTCATCAAGTCCTGCACTGCCCCTGCAACGTCCTCGATCGGCACCTGCGGATCGACCCGATGCTGGTACAACAGGTCGATGCGATCGGTGCGCAGGCGCCGCAGCATACCTTCGACGACCACCTTGATGTGAGCCGGGCGGCTGTTCAGGCCCGGTAAACGCTTGCCCGTTTCCTGGTCGATGTTCCAGCCGAACTTGGTCGCGATGACGATCTTGTTGCGAAACGGCGCCACGCCTTCGCCAAGGATGCGCTCTACTTCGTGCGGCCCATAGGCTTCGGCCGCGTCATAGAAAGTCAGGCCCCGGTCGAAGGCAGTTCGGATGATGTTGTGCATCTCCGGGCGGCTCGGGACCGTGCTCTGGTAAGTGCGGCTCATGTTCTGCACCCCAAGACCTACACTAGATACCTCTAATCTGCCGAGTTTCCGGCGGGCCGACAAGGTTACGGCCGAAGCACTCGCAGATGCCCCGCCCTTCGCCCCTCCCTGAGCAAGTGCACTCCCTGCAAACGGCGTTGCAGCCAGACTTCCTGCTGCCATCAGGAAGGTCCGGCGACCCGCGTCCGATCCATTCTTCATCGTCGACTTCGACATTTCCAACCTCTCTTCAAAATAGCGTCAAGCTGGCCACTGCGCTGCCGAGGCATCGACGTTTGCAGCCTGCGGATCAGGTATCGATGAAATGCCGTTATCGCTGTAGTCGCGTGGGCACCATCTCTGGCCGAACTCTACCGAGCACGATTGAAACTGAATAGATGGCAAAATCCGCAAGAGGTCATTAGGCCAGCTTATGAATCGTTGAAGCACTTGGGAACAGACGCGGTTTCGGTGTGATGACTTTGCCGGTCACTGCCAGACAATCACCCCTTCTGCATTTGCATTTCAACTTTCATAAGCTGAGCTAAATAGTGCATGCAGGTTTCACCGGCTTATCAGGCATAGCGAGCGCAGCTACACTCGACGCTGGTGAAAGAGACATTGGCACTCTTGCTTGCCCCGATATCTTCGACAGACGGCGGCCTCCGCAGTTGGCCGCAGCCGCATAAGTGGCGGAAGCCGGCAGGTGGACACCGGCAGAAAAAAACATCAAGCGCACCTTATCCTCAGGAGACAGAAATGAAGAATCCCAAGAACCTGCTGACGATGACGTTGGTCGTCCTGCTTTCCGCTTGCTCAACACCTGGCAGCAGCGTCGAAGGGTCAACAGGCCCGCTCCACCTTCAGGCGCAGGGGAGCTTCGCCGCCGGTGGCACGATGATCACCGCGCCGGGCACGTTCAATCCGCGTAAGCCCATGGCGCCCGATGGACAGACCTACCATGGCGACCATGCCTATGCCTTCTACCAAATTCCGGTGAATGCTCGACAGCTCCCCATCGTCATGTGGCATGGTGCGGGTCAGTTCTCGAAGACTTGGGAAACCACGGCCGACGGCCGCGAGGGCTTTCAGAATATCTTTCTGCGCCGCCGGTTCGGGGTGTATCTGATCGATCAGCCACGACGTGGCAATGCTGGCCGCAGTATGGTCGAGGCAACCATCAAACCAACGCCAGACGAGCAACTCTGGTTCAATCAATTCCGCATCGGACTATGGCCAAACTACTTCGAGGGCGTGCAGGTTGCCCGCGATGAGCAGACCCGCGACCAGTTCTTCCGTGCGATGACACCGAACACCGGGCCGTTCGATATGGCTGTGGTTTCCGACGGCGTGTCGGCGGTGTTCGACAAAGTGGGTCCCGGCATCCTGTTCACCCATTCGCAAGGTGGCGGACCCGGCTGGTTGACCGCGATCAAAAACGGGAAGGTCAAGGCAATTGTTGCCTTCGAGCCTGGCAGCAGTTTTGTCTTCCCCGAAGGCGAAGTGCCAGCGCCTATTCCTAGCGCCTTCGACACGGTACAAGGTGCCGCAGTGCCGATGTCGCAGTTCATGGCCCTGACGCGCATTCCAATCTTGGTTCTCTATGGCGACAACATTCCAACCCAAGCGATCGACCTGCCGGCCCAGGATAGTTGGCGTGCCCGCCTGACGATGGCACGGCATTGGCGCGACACCGTCAACAAGCACGGGGGTCAGGTGACCCTTGTGCATCTCCCGGAAATTGGCATCAAGGGCAACACGCACTTCCCTATGTCTGACCTGAACAATGTCCAGATCGCCGATCTCGTGTCAAAGTTCCTCGCGGAGAAAGGTCTCGACTGACGAGAGCGCATCGTGCGGACCGTGCCCGGCAGAACCTGCCAGCACGGTTTGCAGCACTTTGGCTGCTCCAAGCGCAAGCGCAGGGCACCCTTCGGCTTAACTGTCGCGCTCAGACGTCCAGTCGACGTTCGCTCATCCACTTAATGATGGCTGGATCGCGGTGGGAGAAGAAGCTGCTGGTGCCAGTCTCGAGGGCCGCGATAGCGGCGATGTCGGATTCGTCGAGGATGAAGTCGAAAACGTCCAGGTTCTCCACCATCCGCTCACGACGCACAGTCTTTGCGAGAACGGCCACCTCACGCTGGACCAGCCAGCGCAGCACGACCTGGCCGATCGATTTGCCATGCTTCTCGGCGATGCCTGCCAGGACCGTGTTTTGAAACAGCTCATTTCGTCCTTCAGCGAACGGTGCCCAAGCCTGCGCCTGCACGCCCTGCTGACGCATGAATCCAATGCTTTCGTCCTGCTGGTGGAAAGGGTTGACTTCAATCTGATTGACTGCGGGAACCACTTCGTTGAAGACAGCCAAGTCGATCAAGCGATCCGGGTGGAAGTTGCTGACGCCAATCGCGCGCAGCTTGCCGCTCTTATATGCCTCTTCCATCGCACGCCATGCACCGTGTACGTCGCCGAACGGCTGGTGAATTAGGTAGAGGTCAAGGTAATCGAGCTGTAGGCGTTGCAGCGATTTGTCGATCGCCAGCTTGGTGCGTTCGTAGCCTACATCTTGCACCCATAGCTTGCTTGTAATGAACAGATCCTGCCTCGCGACGACGCTGTTCTTGATGCCCCTGCCGACTGCCTCTTCGTTAAGGTAGGACGCGGCGGTGTCGATCAGCCGGTAACCCGCATCGATCGCGTCGGCGACTGCGCGTTCGCACTCGGTGGGGTCCGGGATCTGAAACACGCCAAAGCCCAGCATGGGCATCTTCAGGCCGTTGTTGAGAGTTACATATTCCATAGTGCAACCTTTCAGAAATTTATTAGGGACACGGTCATTGGTTTGTACCAAATCTGCGCTTGAAGTCATTGGGCTTAGCGGTCCACCATCTTCTGGGAGGACGGTGCATAGCGTTCGCCCTGCACCGGCACTTTCGCGAGCGCCTCGACGATCTCGCTCAGCTCTGCGGGCACTAGCTCAACAGTTGCGGCGCCGAGGTTTTCCTGCAATCGGTGGAGCTTGCTGGTGCCTGGGATTGGCACAATCCACGGCCGCTGGGCCAGCAGCCATGCCAGGGCGATCTGGGCAGGCGTTACACCCTTTTGCCTCGCGATATCCTGTACTAGGCTGACCAGCTTGTGGTTCGCCTCGCGTGCCTCTGGCGAGAAGCGCGGCACGGTGTTACGGAAGTCGCTCGCGTCGAACTGAGTTGCTGCATTGATCCCGCCCGTCAGGAAACCCTTGCCGAGGGGGCTAAACGGCACAAAGCCAATCCCTAGTTCCTCAAGCAGCGGCAGGATCGCATCCTCGGGTTCGCGCCACCACAGCGAGTATTCGCTCTGCAAGGCGGCAACCGGCTGCACCGCATGGGCGCGGCGTATCGTCTGCACACCCGCTTCAGACAACCCAAAATGTTTTACTTTTCCCTCGCGGATCAGGTCTTGCACAGTGCCCGCAACGTCCTCGATTGGAACACTCGGATCGGGCCGATGCTGGTAAAACAGGTCAATCCGGTCGGTCCTCAGGCGCTTGAGCGACTGCTCGGCGACTGCCCGAATGCGCTCGGGCCTGCTATCGAGTCCTTTTTTCGGGTCACCGTCGCGAAAACCGAATTTGGTCGCAATGACGACCTGGTCGCGCATCGGTTCGAGTGCTGCCCCGACCACTTCCTCGTTGTCGGCATAGGCTTCGGCGGTATCGAACAACGTGACGCCCTGCTGGACTGCTGCCTGGAGCAATCTGATGGCGCTCTGTCGCTCGGTTGCCGGTCCATATCCGAAGCTCAAGCCCATGCATCCGAAACCGATGCTGGACACCCGCAATCCACTCTTTCCTAGCGTACGTTCTTGCATTCTGTTCCCCTTGTATCCAATCCCGAGTGCTCGCCACCCGGCACGTTTCGATCGACTGCACCCACTTTAAAGGGCCAGGCGCCTCTTGATAAGCCGCTACAATCGGCATACCTTGATTAGTTAGGCTAATGAATAATGAAAGAGAACCTCAATGACTTAGTCGCGTTCCTCACGGTCGCGCGTGAAGGCAGCTTCACGCGCGCGGCTGCACAGCTTGGCGTGTCGCAGTCAGCATTGAGTCAGACGATTCGCGGACTAGAAGAGCGACTAGGGCTGCGGCTGTTCACACGGACGACCCGGCGCGTCGCGCCGACGGTTGCTGGTGAACGTCTCGTGGCAACCCTTGGGCCGCGACTGGAAGGCATCGACGCCGATCTCGCTGCGCTGAGCGACCTCCGCGACAAGCCCGCTGGCAGCATCCGAATCACGGCGTCCGAACACGCGGCCGATTCAATATTGCTGCCCAAGCTCGCGGCCCTGCTGCCTCAGTACCCCGACATCAAGGTGGAAATCAATACCGACTACCGGATGGTGGACATCGTCGAGCAGCGTTTCGACGCTGGCGTGCGGCTCGGCGAGTCCATCGCAAAAGACATGATCGCGGTGCGCATCGGGCCGGACGTGCGGATGGCAGTCGTGGGTACCCCCGATTACTTTGCCCGGCGCCCGCCGCTCACCCGGCCGCAGGACCTGACCGAGCACGATTGCATCAATGTGCGCCTGCCGACGCACGGAGGGCTACTGCCATGGGACTTCAAGAAAGGGACGCAGGAACTGAATGTCCGCGTCGAGGGCACGCTGACCTTCAACGGTTTCCCGCAGATCATCAAGGCCACCTTGGCGGGCTTGGGTTTGGCATTTACGCTGGAAGAAGTGGTGCAGCACCATATTGATGCTGGCCGGCTGGTCCGTGTGCTGGATGACTGGTGCGCCGTGTTCCCGGGCTATCACTTGTATTACCCGAGCCGCCGGCAGCCATCGCCGGCATTTTCCTTGATGGTGGACGCTTTGCGTTATCGAGGATAGGCTTTGCAGCCGGACGGGCGTGATCAGGTCGCCCTTGAGGCGGTTGGAGTAGCGTCGTAGACCGCGTTTGCGACCTCGGCCGATACTGCCGATGTTGAGTTCACTTACGCGGCAACCACGTTGGAAACCGCTGGGCAGGAATGAAAGCGGCCTCACCATGTCGCGGGACTTAATTCCCGCACATGCATATCGCCGCGTCTCGCGAGTCCTTCAATCTTGGCTGCCCGGACCTCGCTATGACCGTCTGCCGGCACAGCCTTGAGTATGGCGACAGCTTCGTCAAACCTGCCCAGCAGCCGGAGCAGCTCACCTTGCTGGATCATGTTCCATGGTTTCACTTCACCGTCTCGCAGCATGTCCAGGATCACTTCCATATTGGTACGCTCAGCCGCCCGTGGCCAGGTGGGCACGTCGGGCAAGGGGGAGCCATCGAATCGGCTGCGGTAGCGATCGTTCAAGCCCCACCAGATGCGATTCCTCAGCCACAAAAGCTGCTCCCTGCTCACGCCCTTGGATCGTGCCAAGACGTATGCCACGTCGTCAAAATTCACGCTGCCGATGTACTGCGCCTCTCCCCATGACGCCATCGCTTGGGACCATTCCTCTTTGTCCTGAAGCAGCCCTTCCGGGTCGCCGCGCCAACGCAGCCATGCGCGAGCGAAGCGCCCAATCGGTCGTGGCATTTGGGGCATGATTCCGACAGGCTCGATATCGTCCAGCCAGAACAGGGCCGCGCAGGCTTTGCAGCGGACCAACGGCTCTTGGCGCCATGTCCAGGTCGGTTTCCCATCCGACCAGTCCTCGACGCCGAAAAAATTGGCGCTGCGCAAGCGCCGGCGAAGAAAAAAAGTGTTGCAGCCGGGGCATGGGTGG
Organism: Pseudomonadota bacterium; assembly: GCA_040755875.1. Classification (GTDB taxonomy): domain Bacteria; phylum Pseudomonadota; class Gammaproteobacteria; order Burkholderiales; family Burkholderiaceae_D; genus Telluria. Next base: position 8,128 of record JBFLZJ010000008.1, read on the forward strand.
ACCGAAGGCGTTTGGAAACTCGTCATGGCAGTTATGGTAACTCTGCGATACCTGCTTGGCTATACATCAGCCGGCGACCAACGACCAACCGTTTTGATTGATGAACAAACGCATGCACTCCACTGTGCGGAAATGGGTCACCTTCTCCACTTAAAAATAATCTGCTGAACGGTCTTGCTGAGCGCCCTGTTCCGCGAGTTGAGACAGCATCACATTCGCGTGTCTCAATTGCTCTTCCACGTCAACCTCCTCTTTTCCGCGAGTACACCCGAAGCTGCAAATAACGACCATCCTGTGCAAGTTGCGGCGCGACTTGCACGATCTCATCCAAACATTGCCCCAATTCCGAGGGTAACCATCGCTGGTCAGCAATTACAGCGTAAAGCAGACGCAGCGCGTCCACCGGAAATCGAGTGCATAACGCCGATTCTTTCAGCAGGTGCACCACATGGTGTGGGTGCTCAAATTTTTGCAGCCAGTCATGCATCGCATCCAAAGCAGCCGGAAATTGGGCACGAGCGGCGATAATCAGCCGGGTCAACGACTCAGCGATTCGCGGCGTCGCAAGGTCGCGGGATTTGGGCCATACATACTGCCAAAACGGCTGTATGCGGTTCTTCCAGTAATCCTCGCGCTGATCGGCAGCACCCTCAAGAGCTTGAGAAAGTGCTTGAGCACATTCCTCTAGCCCCTCTTGAGGTAGGGCTGCAATAGCGGACTGGAACTCATCCAAGGTGTAACCCTCGGTTGACCTCAATGCCCCATAAGTTATAAAGGCTGCAAACTGCTGACGGTGTTCACCCAAATTAGCGTAATGCCTCGCGCTTGCCAAGAACTGCGGCTTGAATGCAATCATCAGGGGCTGGTGCCACCGTGGCGACCATAGAAACCCTTCCCATACCGCTTGCGCTTCGTTGGGATTGTCCCACCTAAACAAGGGCAACAGGTGTTGCTCGGTCCAAGCTCGATCCACACGAAAGAGTGCAATCAACCGCGAACCCAGTAGAACTCGACCGGATCGGAACCTGTCTACCTGCGGATCGCACAGCTCAGTAAATAAGGCCGCGACATCGACTGGAAGCTGATCGTTGTCGTTCGGATTTCGTTTGAGCCAAAGATTGAGCAGTGCCTGCGTGACGTGGCCTACTGGGTGGTTGATGGCCTCCGTAACTGGGTGGTAGATTGGCTCACCATCGCGCGCCATGCCAGTGCCGGATTCAATCGACAGCGCCAAGACCCGACGGCACAACTTCAGCAGAATTTCCTCATTGTGGTGGATCGACTTGGAAACGGTGTCAATCCACCAGGCCACAGCGTGAACAACTTCCTGCATAACAGCGTCTGGCATGGTCTGTACGACTGGTGCAGCGTATCGCCAAGATCGCAGCACCATCCCTTCTTCGCTCCAAACCTGCAACGCCTCGCGCCATCGTTCCGCCGGCCATACGCCCTCCTTTGCCAGATCACACAATGCGAAAATGCTGTGGAAGAAACGGGTGCGACAGACATCAAGCCAAGTATCCTCATAAAATGGACGATGTTCAGGCTGCGGCTTTACAAGCCACAGGATAAGGTCACGTCGCTTTCGAGGAGCGATGTCTACGTCCCTGGTGTCTTCAAAGTCAGGGTCACCAGTCCCGCTCATCCAGTGGGAGAATTCGTCGCTCTGGTTAGCCGCCAACTTCCATCTAGGATACGCATTGGAAAGTTGGGCGAAGCGAGCCGCTGCCGACTCACCTAGCATTGGGCGTGAGGTACTCAATTTAGCCAAGCGTAGCCAGACCGAACGATTCACCAGATGTTTCCACTCGTCTGGTTCGTACTCGTTCCGGTACATCTCGCGCGAAGGACCAGCCAATATCGCAGTTTCTAGCTGGGCCTGAGCGGACGGTGTCAACTGGCAGCCCTGCAAAACTAAGAGCCTACATACTTCTCGAATGGTGCTGATGGACCACAACCACCACCCACTATCGGCCGACAGCCAACCCACCCACTGGTCGGGAGCAACACACCGATCTCGGGTAGCAGAAAAAAGAGCGAGGCGCTTGAAGGTCGAATAGGGCAAATCGAACCAGGTCTGTGCAATCCGCCCAGCACGAGCCACGTCGAGACCATAAACCGCCAGCCATGCATCGCGCAGTAGTTCGATCAGGATAACCCAATCATGGAAGCCCCGGTTCTGCCGGTGTGCCTCAATAGACGGGAGATCCCAATGCGAGCGGTCATCGCGATCATTGGCGGCTCCTAGCTCGCGCCGCAGGTCCAAGGCGTCGCGGAGCAATTGCTGGAAGTCTTCCAGCAGCAAGGGCAACTCGGATGTCCAGCGATCATTGGAAAGGGCACACAATGCCGAATGCACATAATCGGCGGCCAGCACCATCTCCCAGTCCACCAAATGCCGCATGAGCGTCGGCTCTGCGTTACTTCCCGCCTCTTCACTCAAGCGAAACGGCTGCTTCAAAACAATCTTTGGCGCAAGTAGCTCACGTAACTCCAGGCGGAGCAGAGTGGTCACCCCTTCCCGATTTAACCGCGCTTTCCATCCATACAGGTCAGCGTGCCGCCACGGTGACTTTACCCGACCGCTGAGCAACAAGCGCCACAACGTACGCATCAAAGGGCCAGGAACGGCCCGTGGCGCGTGCAATCGCACTTCGTCCAGCGCGGCACTGTTTCCGGCACGCTCTAGCGATGCAAGGCGTTCCAGTTCGTCCTCGATCAGCCGCGCCCAGTGAGCGTGCAATTGCCCTCCGCGTTGCGCGATCCAGATGGGCAGAGCGGGGTCATCGAGGTGTCGAACCAACCAGCGGCCAAGATGAGACATTACATCATCCCAATGGCTATCCATAACGCCACCCGACGCTAACAGCATAAATGGCGCACGATCATACGGCGCCGGACGGTTGATCAGGCTGAAGCGCATTTTGGCATCCGCTTCGCTGCGCGGGGGCACGCCAAAGTGGCCTAGATCACTGTGGCGGAAGTATTCTTTTGAGAAGGCTTCCAGCAGCCAGTCCAGCGACGGGACGGGGTTGAAGTCGGCAAAGCGTTTGGCTGGCAAACCGGACGGGTCGGACAATGCCCATAACATCCGGCCAACAAAATCATCTTGCTGCGTGCTGGCTGACGGCCGCGCCAAGGCATGACTGACAACGATTCGCTCCTTGCCTAATACACCGTCGCGGTACGTTTCTGCCCATGCATGCAGGGTCTGGTGCAGCATCGAATGGTCGTAGCTGCCAGCCGCCACCTCGTAAAGGATGGGTGCGACACCTTTTGCCTCCCACTCGATTTTCTTTCGATGCTCCTGCCCTGGCTCGCAATCACCTAGCGCCCAGGCTTGCGGTGTGACTTCGCCTAGCATCCGGTCGGCTGCGAGGGCATCCATCATATAGCGCAACACCGGATCGTTAATGCTATATCCCACAAAGCAGACCACGTAGTTACGGAACAGCTCGCCTACAAAGCGCGCCGCCCAGCGTTCGGTCAAGTAGGCCAGACCGAAGTCACCACTGGTAACCACCAAGCGATTCAATGCAGTGTCGTCTGGCTTTACAGGCAGCAGGCCATGTAGGTATACCAGTCCGTTCCATCGGCTATTCTTCGGTATCGGCAACATTGGCGCCGCATACTCTTGGAATGCCTGCCCTATACGTTTCGCTGCTGCGTGGAATACGCGATCAAAGTTAGTAGTGACTAACCGCAGAGCGCCCTCACGGCTGCATGCAAGGCGCAATAGTGCCTCATGCGTTGCAGTCGCGCCCTTTATGCGTAAATTTGGCTTGAGAGCATGCGCAAGTGCACGACGGACAGCGACACGCTGCCCTGGAAGACGCCGCTCCAGCAAATCGAGCGTGGCATCAAACTGCCCAAGGTCGAAGGCATTGCGCTCGATCTCAGAAAGCGGAGTGCCATTTTGCTGGTAGATCTTTTCGACCAAACCCTTAAAACCGGGCAAACCAGAGGGATAGGAAATGCCCGCGCCGCAGAAAAAAACTACGCGGCCCTCCTCATGCGCTTGCAGGAGTGCATCAGGAATGTCAGGACCGTTGGTAATAAACTGCACTTCACTCCCCTTAAAAGGAGCCGCTCACGCGCTGCGGCAAACTGACATCACCACCTAGTAGAGTCAAACGGGTTACACAGCGGTTACACGCGCCACGTCCAGCTCGACAAAAGAAAAAAGGGTTACACGCAAAAGCATGTAACCCCTTGATCTGACTAACTTATTCTGGTGCCGCTGACCGGAATCGAACTGGTGACCTTCGCATTACGAATGCGCTGCTCTACCGACTGAGCTACAGCGGCTCTACGCCAGGCAATCCCGACGAAGAGCCGTATTCTAGCAACAACGTGGCAAACGTGCTAGTCCGACTCGGCAATTTCGCACGGGATTTGCCAAAAAATCACTGCTCGCCGGCGTGCTCGCTGTGATAGCGGGTCACCAGCTCGACTTCCTCCTTCGAACCGAGGAAGACCGGCACGCGCTGGTGCAGCTTGGTCGGCGGGATCTCCATGATGCGCTTGCTGCCGTCGGTGGCCGCGCCGCCGGCCTGCTCGACGATCATCGCCATCGGGTTGGCTTCGTACATCAGGCGCAGCTTGCCCGGCTGGGATGGGTCGCGCATGTCGGCCGGGTACATGAAGATGCCGCCGCGGTTCAGGATGCGGTGCACGTCGGCCACCATCGAGGCGATCCAGCGCATGTTGAAGTCCTTGCCGCGCGCGCCGGTTTTGCCGGCCAGCATCTCATCGACATAGCGCTGCACCGGCGCGTGCCAGTGGCGCTTGTTCGACATGTTGATGGCGAATTCCTTGGTGGTTTCCGGAATGCGCATGTTGCTCTGGGTGAGGACCCAGGAGCCCATCTCGCGGTCCAGGGTGAAGCAGTGCACGCCGTCGCCGGTGGTCAGCACCAGCATGGTCTGCGGGCCGTAGACCGCGTAGCCGGCCGCGACCTGGGCCGTGCCCGGCTGCAGGAAGGCCTCTTCGGTCGGCTCGCCCATGCCTTCCGGCGCCTTCAGCACCGAGAAGATGGTGCCGATCGAGACGTTGACGTCGATGTTCGAGGAGCCGTCGAGCGGATCGAACAGCAGCATGTATTCGCCCTTCGGGTAGCGGTTCGGGATCGGGTGGATGGTTTCCATCTCTTCCGACGCCATCGCCGCCAGGTGGCCGCCCCACTCGTTCGCTTCGAGCAGGATCTCGTTCGAGATCACGTCGAGCTTCTTCTGCACTTCGCCCTGGATGTTCTCGGTGTCGGCGCTGCCGAGGATGTCGCCCAGCGCGCCCTTGCTGACTTCGTAGCTGATGCGCTTGCAGGCGCGGGCCACGACCTCGATCAGGAGGCGCAGCTCGGCCGGGATGGTGTTGTGGAGGCGCTGCTCCTCCACCAGGTGTTGCGTGAGACTGACGCGTTTCATGAACTTCCTTTACTTGGGATTGAATGCTTTTATTTAGTTCGCCAACGCTTTACCGACGACCTCACGCACGTCGTTCGACAGCCGCTGCTGGCCGGCCACCTGCTGCAGCGCCTTCTTCATGTGCTCCTGCAGCTCCGGGGTGTAGCGGCGCCAGCGGTCCATGGCGCGCGCCAGGCGGCTGGCCACTTGCGGGTTCAGGGCGTCGAGCGCGATCACCTGCTCGGCCCAGAAGGCGTAGCCGCTGCCGTCCGGGGCGTGGAACTGCACCGGGTTGTTCGCGCAGAAGCTCGAGATCAGGCTGCGCGCGCGGTTCGGGTTGCGCAGGTTGAAGGCCGGGTGGCGCATCAGCTCGCGCACGCCCGACACATCGGTGGTGGCGCTCGAAGCCTGCATCGCGAACCACTTGTCGATGACCAGGGCTTCGTCCTCGAACTCGTCGTAGAAGCGCTGCAGGACCTGGTCGACGCTTGGGGCGCGGGCGTGCAGCAGCGCGCTCAGGGCGGCCACGCGGTCGGTCATGTTGCCGGCATTGTCGAACTGCTCCCGGGCCAGGCGCAGGCCCTCCTCGTCCTGGGCCGCGGTGAGATAAGCCAGGCACAGGTTCTTCAGGGCGCGCTTGCCGATCGAGAGCGCATCCGGGCTGTATTCGCCCGGCGTCTGGTTGGCGTGGTATTGCGCCAGCAGTTCCTCGCGCAGGCGGGTGCCGATGTTGGCGCGCACGAACTGGCGCGCCAGGTGGATGGACAGCGGGTTGACCACCTCGATCTGCTCGGCCACCATGGTTTCCGACGGCAGCAGCAGGCATTGCTCGCGGAAGGCCGGGTCGAGGCCCTCGTCGCCCAGCATCTTGCCCAGCGCCATCAGGAAGGTGTCGTCCAGGTTCAGGGGCGCGCCGACGCCGACTTCGCCGGTGAGTTTCAGCAGGCGGCCCATGGCCAGGCGCTGGCCGGCTTCCCAGCGGTTCACCGGGTCGCTGTCATGGCTGAACAGGTGCAGCAGGTCGGCGTCGCCGTAGTTGTAGTCGAGGATGACCGGCGCCGAGAAATCGCGCAGGATCGAAGGCGTCGGCTGTTCCTGCACGTTCTCGAAGACGAAGCTCTGCTGCGCTTCGGTCAGCTCCAGCACGGTGGTGGTGCCCAGCTCCTTGCCGGCGATGGTGAGCGGCATGTCGCGCCCGTCCGCCCCCAGCAGGCCGACGGCCACCGGGATGTGGAACGGGAACTTGCTGGCCTGGCCGGGCGTGCACGGGCAGGACTGGAACAGGGTCAAGGTATAGGTCCTGGCGATCTCGTCGTAGCGGGTCTCGGCGCGCACCACCGGGGTGCCGGCCTGGCTGTACCAGTGCTCGAACTGGCTCAGGTCGCGGCCGTTGGCGTCAGCCATGGCGCGGCGGAAGTCGTCGCAGGTCACGGCCTGCTCGTCGTGGCGCTGGAAGTAGAGGTCCATGCCCTTGCGGAAGCCTTCGCGGCCCAGCAGGGTCTGGTACATGCGCACGACTTCGGCGCCCTTCTCGTACACCGTCACGGTGTAGAAATTGTTGATCTCGACAAACGAATCGGGGCGCACCGGGTGGGCCATCGGACCCGCGTCTTCGGGGAACTGGGCCTGGCGCAGGGTGCGCACCTGGTCGATGCGGCCGACGGCGCGGCCGGTCTCGGTGCCGACCATGTCGGCCGAGAATTCCTGGTCGCGGAAGACGGTCAGGCCTTCCTTCAGCGACAGCTGGAACCAGTCGCGGCAGGTGACGCGGTTGCCGGTCCAGTTGTGGAAGTATTCGTGGCCCACCACCGCCTCGATGCCCTGGAAGTCGATGTCGGTCGCGACGCGCGGGTTGGCCAGCACGAACTTCGTGTTGAAGATGTTCAGGCCCTTGTTTTCCATCGCGCCCATGTTGAAGTCGCCCACGGCGACGATCATGAAGCGGTCCAGGTCCAGTTCCAGGCCCCAGCGCTCCTCGTCCCAGCGGATGCTGTTCTTGAGCGACTGCATGGCGTAGTCGGTCTTGTCGAGGTTGCCCTCTTCGACCCAGACCTGGAGCAGGACGTCGCGGCCGTCGGCCAGGCGGAACGTCTCTTCCTGGCATACCAGGCGCGCGGCGACCAGGGCGAACAGGTAGGAGGGCTTCTTGAACGGGTCTTCCCACTTGGCGTAGTGGCGGCCGTCGGGAAGAATGCCCTCTTCGACGAGGTTACCGTTCGACAGCAGCACCGGGTACTTTTCCTTGTCGGCGCGCAGCATCACCGTGTACTTGGCCATCACGTCCGGGCGATCCGGGAAATAGGTGATGGCGCGGAAACCCTCGGCCTCGCACTGGGTATAGAAGCTGCCGTTCGAGGTGTACAGGCCGTTCAGGGTGGTGTTCAGTTCCGGCGCGCAGATGGTCTCGATCTCGAGCGTCACTTCCTCCGGCGTGTTCGGGATGGTCAGCAGGCTGCCCTCGATGCGGTAGTCGTTCTCGCCGAGGGTGTCGCCGTTCATGCGCAGCGCCACCAGCTCCAGGTTTTCCCCGTACAGCTCGATTTCGCGCTGGGCGCTGTCGGGATTGCGGCGCATCGTCAGCCGGTTGGCGACGATGGTGCGGGCGGGATCGAGGTCGAAACCGAGTTCGACGGTGTCGACGAGGTAGCTGGGCGGAGTGTAGTCTTTCCGGTAGATCGTCTGGGGCGTATCAGTGCGCATGGGATTGTTCCGAAAAATACAGTCGAAGAAGAAGGTCTTATTCTACCAACAAGGTTTGCCCGGGAGCGCTCCCAATTCCATGTATCCCAATGTGTCCGTCCATCCCTGCTGGTAACCGTCTGTAAATTTATCTGCGAAAATGCGGTGATAGGCGCAATCTAAGGATGGCCAAAGACCGTCTAAAAACTGGAGAGAAAGAATGAAACGCTTGATCATGATGACAGCCGCGGCCGCCATGGCCCTGCTGCTGGGCGGATGCGCGACTACCATCCGCAGCGATGTCACGACCTTCCACCAATGGCCGGCGCAGATCGCGGACAAGAGCTATGTCTTCGAGGCGCCGCCGGCGATGGACAATACCCTGGAATTCCAGAGCTACCAGAACCTGGTGCGCGGGCAACTTGCGCAACTGGGCTTCCATGAAGCGCCGGCCGCCCCGGCCGCACTGAAGGTGGCGATGCGCTTCACCACGACCGAGGTGCCGGTGCGCGTGGTCGAACCGGCGATCTCGATGTACTCCGGCTCCCCCTTCTATCCTTACTACCGCTACGGCCCGCGTTTCGGTCCGCGCTTCGGTGTACGCGGCCGCTGGGCCGGCTGGCACCACCCGTTCTACGATCCGTTCTGGAACCCCTTCCCGGCATATGAAGTGTCGATCCAGAACCAGTACCGCCGCGAGCTGCAGGTGTCGATCAAGGACGCCAGCGACAAGCGCCTGTTCGACGTCACCGTGCACAACATGAGCCGGGAACTGTCGACCCCGGTCGTGATGCCGGCGCTGGTGCAGAGCGCCTTTGCGGGCTTCCCGGGACCGAGCGGGGGCGTGCGGCGCATCGAGTTGCAGCAGAAGAATGGTTGAGATGACAGGGCCGGCGTGACAGCCGGTGGCGGGAAAAGAGAAGCCGGGGCGTGCCCCGGCTTTTTTATTGGTCGATACGCTCGATCTTGCCACGACACTCGACCGTAGGGTGGGCACCCCGTGCCCACGCGTTACGGGCGCATCCTTCGGACACGTACCTCAACTTGTCGCCCGCACGTTATCGCTGTGCCGCGATGATGCGTGGCTCGCGGTCACGATGCGAGCGACATGTCACGGCACGTGGCAAACGGTCGACGTGCGTAGCGCGTGGGCACGGGGTGCCCACCCTACGAAAAATACGCCTCGGAGGCAAAGGTGATGACGATAATGAGCAGCACCGCCGCCACCAGCACCAGCAGCAGGCGCCCGAACTTCGGCGGCCCGGCCTCGGGCTCCTGCGGTTCGCGGTCGTCGGAAAACTCCCTCATGGCAGCAGGATCGTCGAGCCGGTGGTGCGGCGCGCCTCGAGCGCGATGTGCGCCTGCGCGGCCTCGGCCAGCGGGAAGCGCTGGTTGATGCCGACCTTCACCTTGCCGCTGGCCACCATCTGGAACAGGTCGGCGGCCATCGCCTCCAACTCGGGACGCGTGGCGGCATAGGCGCCCAGCGAAGGGCGGGTGATGTAGAGCGAGCCGCGCGAGGCCAGTTCGTTCAGCGAGAACGGCGGCACCGCGCCCGAGGAATTGCCGAAGCTGACCATCAGACCGCGCGGCTGCAGGCAGTCGAGCGAACGGATGAAGGTGTCCTTGCCGACGGAATCGTAGACGACCGGCACTTTCTTGCCGCCCGTGATCTCCAGCACGCGCGCCACGATGTCCTCGTCGTTGTAGTTGATGACGTGGGCTGCGCCGTGCGCCAGGGCCAGCTCGCCCTTCTCTTTCGACCCGACCGTGCCGATCAGGTTCACGCCGAGGGCGCGCGCCCACTGGCAGGCGATCAGGCCGACGCCGCCGGCCGCCGCATGGAAGAGGATGGTCTGGCCCGGCTGCAATTTGTAGGTGCTGTTGAACAGGTACTGGACCGTGAGGCCCTGCAGCATCATGGCGGCGGCGGTCTCGAAATCGATCGCCTCCGGCAGTTTCACCAGGATGTCGGCCGGCATGGTGCGCACCTCGCTGTAGGCGCCGTTCGGGCGCCCGGCATAGGCCACGCGGTCGCCCGGCCGCACATGGGTCACGCCTTCGCCCACCGCCTCGACCACGCCGGCGCCTTCCTGGCCCAGGCCCGAGGGCAAGGGCATCGGGTACAGGCCGGTGCGGAAATAGACGTCGATGAAGTTCAGGCCGATCGCATGCTGGCGCACGCGCGCCTCGCCCGGGCCCGGTTCGCCCACCTCGACATCGACGTATTCCAGCACTTCGGGGCCGCCGGTGCGGGTCAATCGGATCGCCTTGGCCATCATGGAGTCTGCTCCTTGTTGTTGGTATTCATGAGTTGGGTGAGCACCAGGCGCGCCGTCGACATATTCGTTGCGCAGGCGGTGTCGTGCACGTCGCAGGCGCGCACCAGGGCGTTGATGTCGGGTTCGTGCGGCTGCGGGGTCATCGGGTCGCGGAGAAAGATCACGCAGTCGATCTCCCCCATCACCAGCTGGGCGCCGATCTGCAGGTCGCCGCCGAAAGGACCCGAGTGCTTGCACTCGACGTCCAGCCCGAGTTCATTGATCAGGCGTCCGCCCGTGGTGCCGGTGGCCGACAGCGTGCAGCCGGCCAGGAATTCCCGGTACTCGGCGGCGAGCGTGATCATGTCGTCCTTCTTCTTGTCGTGCGCGATGAGCGCGATGCGTGGCTTCATTCTTGTCGTCTCTTTCCTATTTTTTCAGGGACAGCATGTAGATACCCGCCAGGACGAGGCCGGTGCCGGCCAGCTGCACGGCGGTGATCGGCTCGCCCAGCACCAGGGCGCCGAGGAACAGCGTGGACACCGGGCCGATCATGCCTGCCTGCGAGGCGGTGGCGGCGCCGATGCGCTGCACCGCGACCATCGTCATGAACACCGGGAAGATAGTACAGAAAAGTCCATTCACGAGCGAGAGGCCGTACACCGGCAGCGGCTGCACGAGGAACGACGCCGGGCGCAGCAGGAAGAACTGGGCGAGGCAGGCCACGCTCGAGACGCACATCGCATAGGCCACCAGGCGCAGCGAGCCGATCCGGCGCACCATCTCGCCCGAGCCGAGCAGGTAGACCGCATAGCTGGCCGCCGAGCCGAACACGAACAGGGCGCCGAGCACCGTGCTGCCGGCGCCGCCGGCCAGGTCGTGCACGAACACCAGCACGATGCCGCAATACGACAGCGCCAGCGCGCACCACTCCACGGCGGCGATGCGGCGCTTCAGGAACACGGCCGTGATCGCCAGCACGCAGGTGGGGGTGAGGAAGAGGATCAGGCGCTCGAGCCCGACCGAGATGTATTGCAGGCCGAGGAAATCGAGGTAGCTCGACAGGTAATAGCCGACCAGGCCCAGGCCGACGATGCGCCAGCGGTCAGGCCGGCTCAGCGGCGCTTCGGTGCGCATCTTCCAGAGCGCGACGGCAGCGAACACTGGAAGTGAAAACAACATTCTGAAGGCGATCAAAGTCACCGCATCGATGTGGTAGCGATACAGCAATTTGGCGACCACGGCTTTCGTGGAAAACAAAACGGCGCCGCCAATGGCGATGGCCAGGCCGGCGAGAAGGCTGGAGCGTGGTATGGAAGCCGCGGATGCGCTTGGAGCATGCTGAGTCATCCGTCGATTGTACGACCAAGCACGAAATCGAGCTCGGCAGAAGCCCGGAACGCAAGCCCATGCGCATAGTCAAATCGCTACATCCACAAATCATGAGGAACGACAATGCCGAACTGGAGCATGAAGCGGCGGCGCGGCCGTTCGCACGCGTGGCCCCCGCCCCTGCCCTCACTTGCCTGCCCCCTTGCCCGCACCCTTGCCTGCATGGAGGCGGCCCGATGACCGCGCTCGTCCGTGTCGACCCGTCGGCCGGCCGCGATCGGCCTTTCGTCATCGCCTGGCTGACCGCGCTTGTCGCGCTGTGCTGGGCCTGCCTGGTGTTCCGGGCGCTGCGCATCTCGACGGTCGAACCCGCCGCCCTGCCCACAGGCCTGTCCACGGGCTTGGCCAATGCCGTGTTCGCCGGCGCGCCGCATCCCTACCGCGCGCAGGAACTGGTGCTGGTGCTGGCGATGTGGGGCGCGATGCTCTCGGCCATGGTGCTGCCGGCCGCCACGCCGGCCATCCTGCTGTTCGCCCGCATCAACCGGCTGGCGCACACGGTGCGCTACCCGAATCTCGCCACCCTGCTGTTCGTGTCCGGCTACCTGATGGTCTGGGGCGGCTTCGGCCTGCTTGCCACCCTGGCCCAGTGGGCGCTGCACGACGCCGGCGCGCTCGACCCCGGCATGGCCGTCAAGAATGCCAGCGCCTGCGGCCTGGCCCTGGTCGCCGCCGGCGTCTACCAGTGGACACCCGCCAAGCACGCCTGCCTGCAGATGTGCCGCAACCCGCTCGCCTTCGTCCTGACCGGCTGGCGTCCCGGGCTGATCGGCGCCTGGCGCATGGGCCTGACCCACGGCCTCTACTGTACCGGCTCGTGCTGGCTGCTGATGCTGCTGCTGTTCGCGGCCGGCGTCACCAACCTGGCGGCCCTGGTCGGACTGGCGGCCTTGATCCTGGCCGAGAAGCTGCTGCCGGGCGGCACGGTGGTGGCCTGCGTCGGCGGTCTGGGACTCGTCGCATGGGGGACACTCTTGTTGTTTCCATAAGCTTCGAGGCACGGTTTTGCGAGCGGGGCCCATGCTAAAATGTCGCCCACTCTTGCATAAGGGAAGCTCAAAAAGCCGCCGCGTGCGGCGGCAACGGGCGTCCCAAACCGTCTAAGGAATTCTCGAACATGGCTGGACACAGCAAATGGGCCAACATCAAGCACAAGAAAGCCGCGACTGATGCCAAGCGCGGCAAGATCTGGACCCGACTGATCAAGGAAATCACGGTTGCCGCACGCATGGGCGGCAGCGACATCAACGCCAATCCGCGCCTGCGCCTGGCGGTCGAAAAGGCGGCCGACGCCAACATGCCGAAGGACAACGTCACGCGCGCGATCCAGCGCGGCGCCGGCGAACTCGAGGGCGTCAACTACGAAGAGGTCCGCTACGAAGGCTACGGCATCGGCGGCGCGGCCATCATCGTGGACTGCCTGACCGACAACCGGGTGCGCACCGTGGCCGAAGTACGCCACGCTTTCAACAAGTACGGCGGCAACATGGGCACCGAGGGCTCGGTGGCCTTCATGTTCAAGCACGTCGGCCAGTTCCAGTTCGCGCCGGGCGTGGACGAGGACAAGCTGATGGAAGCGGCGCTGGAAGCCGGCGCCGACGACGTGGTGCAGGACGAGGAAGGCGGCTTCGAAGTGCTGTGCGACCCGTTCGCCTACTCCGGCGTGAAGGAAGCGCTGGAAAAGGCCGGCTTCAAGGCCGAGGTCTCGGAAGTCATCATGAAGCCGGACAACGAGACCGTGCTCACCGGTGAAGACGCGGTCAAGATGCAGAAGATCCTCGACGCGCTGGAAAACCTGGACGATGTCCAGGACGTCTACACCAACGCCATCATCGAAGAATAAAGCAGCGAAAGCGTCACGTATGAAAATTCTGGTAGTCGGCTCTGGGGGCCGTGAACATGCTCTGGCCTGGAAACTGGCCCAATCCGAACGCGTCCAGATGGTCTACGTCGCGCCGGGCAACGGCGGCACCGCGGTCGATGACCGCCTGGTGAACGTCGACATCACCGATCCGGCGGCGCTGGCCGACTTCGTCGTGGCCGAACACATCGCGCTGACCCTGGTGGGTCCGGAAGCGCCGCTGGCCGCCGGCATCGTCAACCTGTTCCGTTCGCGCGGCCTGAAGATCTTCGGGCCGACGCGCGAAGCGGCGCAGCTGGAAAGCTCGAAGGACTTCGCCAAGGCCTTCATGCAGCGCCACGGCATCCCGACCGCGAAGTACCAGAGCTTCTCGGATGCCGCGCAAGCCCACGCCTACGTCGACGCGAACGGCGCACCGATCGTCATCAAGGCCGACGGCCTGGCGGCCGGCAAGGGCGTGGTCGTCGCCATGACGCTCGAGGAAGCGCATGCAGCGGTCGACCACATGCTGTCCGATAACGCCTTCGGCGACGCCGGCGCGCGTATCGTCATCGAGGAATTCCTCGCCGGCGAAGAAGCGAGCTTCATCGTCATGTGCGACGGCAAGAACGTCCTGGCGATGGCCACCTCCCAGGACCACAAGCGCCTGAAGGACGCCGACCAGGGCCCGAACACGGGCGGCATGGGCGCCTACTCGCCGGCGCCGATCGTCACGCCGGCGATGCACGCGCGCGTGATGCGCGAGATCATCAACCCGACCATCCAGGGCATGGCCAAGGACGGCATCCAGTTCACCGGCTTCCTGTACGCCGGCCTGATGATCGACGCCGAAGGCAACCCGCGCACGCTGGAATTCAACTGCCGCATGGGCGACCCGGAAACCCAGCCCATCATGGCGCGCCTGAAGAGCGACTTCGTCACCGTGCTCGAACACGCCTGCAACGGCACCCTCGACGCGGTCGAACTCGAGTGGGACCGCCGCACGGCCGTGGGCGTGGTCATGGCCGCCGCCGGCTACCCGGACAGCCCGCGCAAGGGCGACGTCATCGAAGGCATCCCTGCCGAGGCGCCGGAATGCATCACCTTCCATGCCGGCACCACCCTGGCCGACGGCGTCCTGCGCACCAATGGCGGGCGCGTGCTGTGCGTGGTCGGCCTGGGCGACAGCGTCAAGATGGCGCAGAAGCAGGCCTATGAGGGTGTCGACAAGATCCGTTTCGACGGCGCGCAGTTCCGCCGCGATATCGGGTGGCGCGGGATCAAGTAAGAAGCGGCATTCGTTGCGATTTCGAAGGCCAGCCGGCGCATCATCGCAGCTGCGGGTCTTCGGTAAGGTTCGTAACGCGTGGGCACGGGGCGCCCACCCTACGGACGCCTTGTAGGGTGGGCGCCCCGTGCCCACGCGGTCTCACCGTCCGATCAGCGCCGCACCAAACAGCACCACCCGACGTAAATTCCGTACACCGCCCGCAGAGTTTTCGTAGGGCGGACACCTGTGTCCACGCCGTCTCACCCCCCGATCAGCACCCCACCAGACAGCACCACCCGGCGTAAATTCCGTACATACCCCCGCACAGTGTACAATCGCCCTCAATTTTGACTTCCCCGCACGCATCCATGTCCACCCCTTCCCCATCCGCCATCAAAGCCTGGCTGCTCGACCTGCAGTCGCGCATCGTCGCGGCGCTGGAGGACGTGGACGGCAAGCCTTTCCTGCGCGACAGCTGGGAACGCCCCGAGGGTGGCGGCGGCATCTCGCGCCTGATCGAGGAAGGCAATGTCCTCGAGCGCGGCGGCGTGAACTTCTCGCACGTGATGGGCGCCAGCCTGCCGCCGTCGGCCGCCGCGGCGCGTCCGGAACTGGCGGGCCGCGCCTGGGAAGCGATGGGCGTGTCGCTGGTGCTGCACCCGCGTAACCCCTACGCGCCGACCGTGCACATGAACGTGCGCTTCTTCGAGGCCACGGCCGAGGGCCAGGAGCCGGTCTGGTGGTTCGGCGGCGGCATGGACCTGACGCCCTACTACGGCAACGTGACTGACGCGCGCCACTTCCACCGCGTCTGCCACGACGCGCTGGCGCCTTACGGCGAAGACCTGCACCCGCGTTTCAAGAAATGGTGCGACGAGTATTTCTACCTGAAACACCGCAAGGAAGCGCGCGGCGTCGGCGGCATCTTCTTCGACGACTTCAACGAGCTGCCCTTCGATGAGGCCTTCGCCATGGTGCAGCGCGTCGGCGACGGCTTCCTCGATGCCTACCTGCCGATCCTGAAAAGCCGCAAGGACACGCCTTATGGCGAACGCGAACGCGACTTCCAGGCCTACCGCCGTGGCCGCTATGTCGAGTTCAACCTGGTGTGGGACCGCGGCACGCACTTCGGCCTGCAGTCGGGTGGGCGCACCGAGGCGATCCTGATGTCGCTCCCGCCGATCGTCAAATGGCGCTACGACTGGCATCCGGAACCGGGCAGCGCGGAAGCGCAACTGTATTCCGACTTCCTGCCCCACCGGGACTGGCTCGCTTCGTGATGCCATGCGTCGCCCTGCTGGGGGGCAGTTTCGATCCCGTGCACCACGGCCATGTCGCGCTGGCGCGCCTGTTCGTCGAGCTCCTGCAGCCGAGCGAACTGCGGGTGCTGCCGGCCCGTCCCTGGCAGAAGGCCGCGCTGCAGGCGGGCGACGAGGACCGGATCGCGATGCTGGAGCTGGCGTTTCGCGACGCCGGCCTCGCGGCCATCGTCGACCGCCGCGAAATCGACAGCGGCAACCCGACCTATACGGTCGACACCCTGCGCGGCCTGCGCGCCGAGCTGGGAGAAAACGTCTCCATCGTCTTCCTGATGGGAGCGGACCAGTTGCAAAGGCTCGACAGCTGGCGCGACTGGCGTGAACTGTTTGCGCTGGCCAATATTGGCGTCGCAGCCCGGCCGGGCTACAGGCTGGAGCAGGATGCGATGCCACCGGAGGTGGCGCAGGAAATCGCGCGGCGCCTGGCGCCGCCTGAACAGGTGCGCACCACGCCTTCCGGGCTGGTGTGCCTGGCGCACACCTTGGCGGTGGATATTTCCGCCACACAGGTGCGCGCAGCACTACGAGATGAAGGCGCAACCGGCGCGGCGCCCGGCGCTGTTCCGGAGAGCGCGCCGACCGCGTACCTCGCGCGGGTAGTGCTAGACTATATTCAACAACATAATTTATACAGAAGCTAATGGATATCAAAAAACTGCAAACGGTCGTCGTCGACGCCCTCGAAGACGTCAAGGGCCAGGAGATCATGCTGTTCGACACGACCCACCTGACCAGCCTGTTCGACCGCATCGCCGTGGTCTCGGGGACGTCGAATCGCCAGACCAAGGCCCTCGCCGCCTCGGTGCGCGACAAGGTCAAGGAAGCAGGCGGCGACGTGGTCGGCATGGAAGGCGAGGACACCGGTGAATGGGTCCTGGTCGACCTGGGCGACATGATCGTGCACATCATGCAGCCGGCCATCCGCCAGTACTACCGCCTGGAAGAAATCTGGGGCGAGAAGCCGGTGAAGCTGGGCGCGGCCAAGCGCAAGTCGACGCCGGAAGCGCTTGAAGCCGCCGAGCCGAAGACCAAGTCGAAGCACCTGGCCGCCAACCAGGACCAGCCGGAAGCCAAGCCGGTGCGCGAGCGCAAGACCGCCACCAAGACCGCCGCAACGAAGACCGTCGCCGCGAAGAAGCCGGCCGCCAAGAAGGCTCCGGTCGGCAAGACCGTGAAAGTGGCGCCGAGCAAGAGCGAGATCGCCGCCGTCGAAGCGACCAAGGCCAAGCCGCCGAAGCGTGCGCCGAAAGCTGCCGCAGCCGACGCCGAACCGGTCAAGAAGGTCATCAAGCGCGTTACCAAGAAGGCCGCCGAGTAAGTTTCGATGCAACTCATCATTGCCGCGGTCGGCCATAAAATGCCGGCCTGGATCGAGACCGGCTTTGCGGAATACACGAAGCGCATGCCGCCCGAGCTGCGCATCGTGCTCAAGGAGATCAAGCCGGTCGAGCGTTCCGGCAGCAAGACGGCGGCCACCGCGATGGCGCTCGAACGCGAGCGTATCGAAGCGGTGCTGCCGAAAGGCGTGCGCATCATCGCGCTCGACGAACGGGGCAAGGACCTGACAAGTGTTGGACTCTCTCAACAATTGTTGGGCTGGCTGCAGGACGGGCGCGACACCGCCTTCCTGATCGGCGGCGCCGACGGCCTCGATCCCGAACTGAAGGCGCGTGCCGAAGGCATGATCCGTATTTCCAGCATGACCCTCCCGCACGGCATGGTGCGCGTGATGCTGGCCGAACAGCTCTACCGCGCCTGGTCCATTACCCAGAACCATCCGTACCACCGCGTCTGACTCCCCTACCCCATGAAAGCGCACGACAAGAAAATCTATCTCGCCTCGAAAAGCCCGCGGCGGCGCGAACTGCTGCGCCAGGTCGGCATCGACTTCGAGCTGCTGAGCCTGCGTAGCGACCCGGCGCGCGGCGTCGACGTTCCCGAGGACGTGCTGGCGAACGAGCCGGCGCACGAGTACGTGGTGCGGGTGGCGCGCGAGAAAGGCGCTTTCGCCTGGCGCGTCCTGCAGCAACGCCGCCAGCCGCTGCGCCCGGTGCTCACCGCCGACACCACGGTGACCATCGACGACGAGATCCTCGGCAAGCCGGCCGATCCGGCCGAGGCGCAAGCCATGCTCGAGCGCCTGTCGGGCCGCACCCACCAGGTGCTGACCACGGTCGCGGTGCACTACACCGATTTTGCCGAGCACATCACCCAGGTCTCGGACGTGCGCTTCGCCAGCTTGTCGCCGCAGCAGATCGCCGCCTACTGCGCCACCCTTGAGCCCTACGACAAGGCCGGCGCCTACGGCATCCAGGGCCTGGCCGCGCTCTTCATCGAGCACATCGAGGGCAGCCATTCGGGCATCATGGGCTTGCCGCTGTTCGAGACGGCGGCCTTGTTGCGCAAGGTGGGCGTGCAGGTCTGACGGAGGTGGGCTGACGGGCGTTCGCCTGTGGCCTGCCATTACCGCTGCCGCCTTCCCCGCCAACACCGGTCACACTTTCGCGTGGGCACGGGGTGCCCACCCTACGGGAGCCGCCGCGTTTCGAAACAATTGCGCAAAGTTTCCGGCAGTCCGCGGCGCATCTCGTAGGGTGGGCACTCCGTGCCCACGCGAACGTTCACGTCGTGTTGGCGCACGGGCGCGGCCACGGACCTACCGAACCACAATCGGCATCCGCGGAACACCCCGCGGCCCCACCTTCCCCCATCCCAGCGTGTATCATGACACTCTGAACAATATCCCTTACGCGCAGCGCTCATGAACGAAGACATCCTCATCAATATCACCCCGCAGGAAACGCGCGTGGCGCTGGTCCTGCAGGGCGCGGTGCAGGAGTTGCACATCGAGCGCACGCTGACGCGTGGCCTGGCCGGCAACGTGTATTCGGGCAAGGTGGTGCGCGTCCTGCCGGGCATGCAATCGGCCTTCATCGACATCGGCCTGGAGCGCGCGGCCTTCCTGCACGTGGCTGACATCTGGGAAGCGCGTCCGCACGACAATTCGAACGTGCCGCCCACGCCCATCGAAAAGCTGCTCTACGACGGCCAGGTGCTGACCGTGCAGGTCATCAAGGACCCGATCGGCACCAAGGGCGCGCGCCTGTCCACCCAGATCTCGATCGCGGGCCGGATGCTGGTCTACCTGCCCCAGGACAAGCACATCGGCATCTCGCAGAAGATCGAAAAGGAAAGCGACCGCGAACTGCTGCGCACGCGCATGCAGGAACTGCTGCCGGCGGAAGAAAAAGGCGGCTACATCGTGCGCACCCAGGCCGAGGAAGCCACGGACGCCGACCTGGCCGCCGACATCGACTACCTGCGCAAGACCTGGGCCGCGATCCAGCACGGCGCGCGCACGCGCCCGGCCACGAGCCTGCTGTACCAGGACCTGAACCTGGCCCAGCGCGTGCTGCGCGACTTCGTGCACGAAGAGACGGCGACGATCCAGGTCGACTCGCGCGAGAACTACCTGATGCTGGTCGAATTCGCCAAGGTGTACACCCCGAGCGTGCTGTCGCGCCTGCAGCACTACACCGGCGAGCGCCCGCTGTTCGATTTATATGGCGTGGAAGAGGAAATCCTGCGCGCGCTGGGCCGCCGCGTCGACCTGAAAAGCGGCGGCTACCTGATCGTCGACCAGACCGAGGCGATGACGACCATCGACGTCAACACCGGCGGCTTCGTCGGCGGACGCAACTTCGCGGACACGATCTTCAAGACCAACCTGGAAGCGGCGCATGCGATTGCCCGCCAACTGCGCCTGCGCAACCTGGGCGGCATCATCATCCTCGACTTCATCGACATGGAGAACAACGAGCACCGCAACGCCGTGCTCGCCGAACTGAAGAAGACGCTGGCGCGCGACCGCACCAAGGTCTCGGTGAGCGGCTTCTCGGCGCTGGGCCTGGTCGAGATGACGAGGAAGCGCACCCGCGAATCGCTCGCCCACATCCTGTGCGAGCCCTGCCCTGCCTGCGGCGGCAAGGGACAAGTCAAGACCTCGCGCACCATCTGCTACGAAATCCTGCGCGAACTGCTGCGCGAAGCCAAGCAGTTCAACCCGCGCGAATTCCGCATCCTCGCCTCGCAAGAGGTGGTCGACCTGTTCCTGGAAGAAGAATCGCAGCACCTGGCGATGCTGGGCGACTTCATCGGCAAGAAGATTTCGCTGCAGGTGGAGAAGGGTTACCACCAGGAGCAGTACGACGTGATCCTGATGTAGGCGAGTCCTTGGACCAGTCCGTTTTCCGATCCCGCCAAGATCGCTTCGGCGAGCGTTCTGAAACGCTCTATGAAAAGCTCTTCCATGCGTTCTGCGCGCACATGGCGCTCGATACGCCACAGGCGACCAAGGACATCACGCGCTCGATCAAGCGCATGTTCAGGGACTATTTTGCGCTCCCGTACACCGTCCTGTGCGGGCATGAAAAAGGGTCCGAGTACATGGCCGACGTACTGGTGACGTCCTTCGACCCGAAAAACCTCATCCAGCCAGGCTCGCTCGCAATCGTGCCGGAGAGTATAGGCGTGCATCTTGCCGTGGAATCCGAACTGGGCGGCAAGAGCGCCTCGTCCGCCTACGGAGTGATGAAGAATGTTGTCGAAGACTACGTCAAGCTGCTTGTCCTGCAGGCCGAGTTCCGCGTGATGATCTTTACCTCCCTGCCCTACCGCCACGAGCAGGACCATCTGCGCAACCGGGTGGACACGCTTCGGCAGCTTTACCTGCGCACGCCCGGCGCTGCCTCGGGCGTGCTGCTGATCCATCTGCAAGGCGCGCAAGTCCGGTCAACACAGGTGCAAGCCTCGACGGCGCCGCATCACATCCGGGGCTTCGTCATTTCCGACGACGGCACGGCGGTACATGAATTACCGTCTCCCGTCTGCCAGCAGGAATCCAGCTGATGCGCCTCTCGACACGCTGGCAACAGCTGTGGAATGCGCCGGGCCTGCCCGCTCCGGCCGGCTTGCTGCAGGCCTTGCTCGATGCGTACAGCGAACCGCAGCGCCGCTACCACACGCTGCAGCATCTCGAAGAGTGCCTTGCCCACTTCGACGCGCTGCGCCATCTGGCCGGACATCCTGCCGAGATCGAACTCGCCCTGTGGTTCCACGACAGCGTCTACGACGTGCACGCTCGCGACAACGAGGCGCGCTCGGCCGAGTGGGCCGACAACGCCCTGCTGGCGGCCGGCCTGGCGCCCGGTGTCTGCGAGCGCGTGCACGCACTGATCATGGCGACCTGCCACGACGCCCTCCCCGCCACGCCTGACGCGCAACTGCTGACCGACGTCGACCTGGCCATCCTCGGCGCGGAACCCGGGCGCTTTGCCGAGTACGAGACCCAGATCCGCGCCGAGTACGCGCATGTGCCGCAGGCGCTGTTCATGGAGAAGCGCAGGCAGATCCTGCAGGGCTTCCTCGACCGCGACAGTATCTTCCACACCCTGCCCTGCCAGGAACGCTTCGAGGCCGCCGCCCGCCGCAACCTCGCGCACGCGATCGAACAGGCGTCCTGACCGGGTGCCGGCAGGGGTGCGCCCTCCCCACGCGAAACGCCCTAACATCGCGCCATGACCACACCATCCATCCGCCTCGACATCTGGAGCGACTACGTCTGCCCCTTCTGCTACCTCGAACTCCCCGCCGTGCAGCGCCTGCAGCAGGCCTACGGGGAGCAACTCGAAGTCGCCTGGCGCGCCTTCGAACTACGCCCCGATCCGAAGCCGACGCTCGACCCGGACGGCGAATACCTGCACACGACCTGGAACCGCTCGGTCTACCCGATGGCCGCCGAGCGCGGCATGACATTGCGGCTGCCGCCCGTACAGCCGCGCAGCAGGAAAGCCTTTGAAGCGGTCGCCTATGCGCGCGAACAGGGCCGTTTCGACGGCATGCACGAGGCGCTGTTCCGTGCCTTCTTCGTCGACGGGCGCGACATCGGCGATCCGGGCGTGCTGGAAGACATCGGGGTCGAATGCGGCGTCGACCGCCTCGGCCTGAGCGAAGCGCTCGGCAGCGCGCGCCATACCGCCGAGGTGCTGGAAGACCAGAAGCTGGCCCATTCGCTGGGCGTGGCCGGGGTGCCGATCATGGTGTTCCGCCCCGCCGGCGCCGGCTGGGACCAGGCGTTGGCCGTACGCGGCGCCGTGCCCTACGAGACCATGGAAGCGGCGCTGCGCCAGGTGCTGGAGGACGCGGGCCGCTAGACCTCGTCTCCCTTGTGCGGGCGGTGTTCCAGCCGCCCGTCGCGCAGCTTCAGGCGCTGCACGCCGGGCAGCCCAATCAGGTCGCGGTCGTGGCAGGCCATGACCACCGTGCTGCCCTGCTCCAGCAGGGTCGGAATCAGGGCGATCACCTGCTCGCGCGCGATGCCGTCCAGGTTGGCGGTCGGTTCGTCCAGCAGCAGCAGACGTGGCTTCAGCACGCGTGCGCGCGCCAGCGCCACGCGCTGCTTTTCGCCGCCGGACAGCCGGGTCGGATCGGTGTCCTGCAAATGGCGCACGCCGGCCCAGCTCATCGCCTCGTCCACCGCCTTCTTCACGTTCGCCTTCGCTTCGCCGCGCGCCCGCAGGCCGTAGGCGATGTTGTCGGCGACGCTGGTCGAGAACATGATCGGGTGCTGGTGCACGTAGACGATGGCTTCGCGCAGCGCCTTCGGGTAAGGATGCAGCGACACGGCATGGCCCTCGAAGAAGGCGGCGTCGACCTCGGCCGTCTCCAGCCCGCCGAGGATGCGCAGCAGCGTGCTTTTCCCCACGCCGTTGGCGCCGGTCAGCACGTAGGCGCTGGCGGCGTCCAGCGACAGTTCGTCGATGTCGAACAGCAGGCGCTCGCCGTGGCGCTTGCGCAGGCCGCGCACGGTCAGCAAGGTGCTCACGGACGTCCTCCGGCGGTATGCGCTTCGCCCTGCAGCAGCATCAGCGCGCCATTCATCACCAGGGCCAGGGTCACCAGCACGATGCCCAGCGCAATGCCCTGCGCGAACTCGCCCTTGCTGGTCTCCAGCGCAATGGCCGTGGTGATGGTGCGGGTCTGGCCCTCGATGTTCCCGCCCACCATCAGCGCGCAGCCGACTTCCGAGATCACGCGGCCGAAGCCGCTGATCACGGCCGCCATCACGCCGTAGCGCGCCTCGTGCAGCACGGTGGCCAGCACCCGCCAGCGCGAGGCGCCCAGGGCGCGCGCGGTCTCGGCATAGCGTGGGTCGAGCGCCTGCACCGCCGCCAGGGTGAAGGCCAGCAGCACCGGCAGGCCGACCACGAACTGCCCGAGAACGATACCCGATTGGGAAAACAGCCATTCCAGGGGGCCGAGCGGTCCGCGCCGCGACAGCAGCAGGTAGAGCAGCAGGCCGATCAGGACCGTGGGCAGGGAGAGCGCGCACTGCGCCAGCCAGATCGCGATGCGCCGGCCCGGGAAGCGGTGCATGGCGATGGCGTAGCCGAGCAGGACGGCGGGCGGGGTGGCCAGCAGCAGGCCGATCACGCTGGTCTTGATCGAGACCCAGACGATGTACCAGAGCGCGGCGTCGCCGGAAAACAGCAGCACGAACGCATGCCGCGTGGCCTCGAACAGGGTCATGCGGACGGCCGGGTCACGAACGGATGGGCAGCGGCTGCTCGAGCAGTTCGGGCTCGAACACGATCCGTTCCTGGCCGGACAGCAGCAGGAAGTGCCTGCCGGTGCAGCGCGCCAGCAGCGACATGCCGACCTTCTCCGCCACCATGTGCCCCATCTGGGTGGTGCCGGAACGCGACAGCAGGAAGGGGATGCCCATCTGGGCGCCCTTGATCACCATTTCGGACGTGAGGCGGCCGGTGGTGTAGAAGACCTTGTCTTCGCCGCGCATCCCTTCCAGCCACATCAGGCCGGCGATGGCGTCGACGGCGTTGTGGCGGCCGACATCCTCCACGAAGTACAGCAGCTCGCCGCTGTTGGAGAACAGCGCGCAGCCGTGCACCGAGCCGGCCTGCTTGTAGATCGACTGCTGGGTGCGGATGGTCTCGACGATGCGGTAAATGCTGGCCTGGGCCAGGCGGGCCTCGGCCGGCAGCGCGATCCGGTCGACCTCGTCCATCAGGCCGCCGAACACCGAGCCCTGGCCGCAGCCGGTGGTCACGACCTTCTTCGCCGTGCGTTCCTCGACGTCGGCGATGCCGTTCCTGGTGACGACCGCCACCGCGTCGACCGACCAGTCGACCTGCACCGACACCACGTCCTCGATGGCGCGCACCAGGCGCTGGTTGCGCAGGTAGCCGAGCGTGAGCGCCTCGGGCGCGCCGCCCAGGGTCATCAGGGTGACGAGCTCGCGCTTGTCGACGTAGACCGTCAGCGGGCGCTCGGCGGGAATCGCGATCGTGGAGCGGCGGCCGCGCTCGTCGAGCACGCTTACCTCATGCGTGAGATCGGCGCGCGCATCGGACAGCAGGGGGCGGTAACGGGACAGGTCTGGGCAATTCATGTTGCCAATTGTGCCACGTCCGCCAGAATTTGGCCGCCACCGTAGCTGCCCTGCGGTGCGACCTCCCCGCCCGGGGTAATCCTGACCGCGCAATACTTGAATTCGGGGATCTTCCCGTAGGGGTCGAGCGCCGCGTTCGTCAGGCGGTTGATCGCCGCTTCGTAATAGCAGAACGGGACGAAGATCGCCCCCACGGGCGAGCTGTCGTCGGCGCGCGCCCACAGCACCACTTCGCCGCGGCGCGAAGCGATCGTGATCGCCGAGCCCGGCGCGATGCCCAGGCGCTGCAGGTCGAGCGGATGCACCAGCGCCACCGGATCGGGCTCGATCGCGTCCAGCACGCCGGCGCGCCGGGTCATGCTGCCGGTGTGCCAGTGCTCGAGCTGGCGGCCGGTGATCAGGACCATCGGGTAGTCGACATCCGGGCGCTCGTCTGCCGGGATGATGTCGGCCGGGACGAAACGCGCCCTGCCCCCCACGCGCGGGAACGCGTCGGTGAACACCACCGGCTGGCCCGGGTCCTCCTCGACGCGGCAGGGATAGACCACGGCGCCTTCCCGCTCCAGGCGCTCCCAGGTGATGCCGGCAATACTCGGCATCAGGCGCCGCATCTCGTCGAAGACCTCGGACACGTGGCCGTAGTTCCACGGCAGGCCGAGCCGGTTCGCCATCTGCTGGATGATCCACAGGTCCTGCTTCGCTTCGCCCGGCGGGTCGATGGCCTGGCGGCCCAGTTGCACCAGGCGGTCGGTATTCGTGAAGGTGCCGGTCTTCTCGGGGAAACCGGAGGCCGGCAGGATCACGTCGGCGAGGTAGGCCGTCTCGGTGAGAAAAATGTCCTGCACCACCAGGTGCTCGAGCGAGGCCAGGGCGGCGCGCGCGTGGTTCGCGTCCGGGTCGGACATGGCCGGGTTCTCGCCCATGATGTACATGCCGCGTATCTGGCCGGCGTCGATCGCATCCATGATCTCGACCACCGTCAGGCCGGGTTGCGGGTCGAGCGTGGCGGCCCAGGCCTGGTCGAACTTCGCGCGCACGGCCGGATCGTCCACTCGCCCGTAGTCGGGCAGCATCATCGGGATCAGGCCGGCGTCCGAGGCTCCCTGCACGTTGTTCTGTCCGCGCAGCGGATGCAGGCCGGTGCCGGGGCGGCCGATCTGGCCGGTCATCAGCGACAGGGCGATCAGGCAGCGCGCGTTGTCGGTGCCGTGCACGTGCTGGGACACGCCCATGCCCCACAGGATCATCGAGCCCTTCGAGGTGGCGTACAGGCGCGCGACTTCGCGGATGGTGCCGGCGTCGATGCCGCAGATCGGCGCCATCGCTTCCGGGCTGTAGCCGGCGACGTTTGCCTCCAGCTCCGCGTAGCCGACCGTGCGTTCGGCGATGAAAGCCGGGTCGACCAGCTTCTCGTCGACGATCGCGTGCATCATCGCATTGAGCAGGGCGACGTCGGTGTCGGGCTTGAACTGCAGGTAGCGGTGCGCGTGGCGCGCCAGCTCCGAGCGGCGCGGGTCGAGCACGATCAGCTTCACGCCGGCCTTCGCCGCGTTCTTGATCCAGGTGGCCGCCACCGGATGGTTCACGGTCGGATTCGCCCCGATCAGCACGACGACCTCTGCGCGCATCACGTCCATCACCGGGTTCGACACCGCGCCAGAGCCGATTCCTTCGAGCAGCGCCGCCACCGAGGAGGCATGGCACAGGCGGGTGCAGTGGTCGACGTTGTTGGTCTTAAAACCCGTGCGCACCAGCTTCTGGAACAGATAGGCTTCCTCGTTGCTGCCCTTGGCCGAGCCGAAGCCGGCCAGCGCCGCGCCGCCGTGCTGGTCGCGGATCCGGGCCAGCTTGCCGCCGGCCAGTTCGAGCGCCTCTTCCCAGCTCGCCTCGCGGAACACTTCCAGCACGCGCTCCGGGTCCATCGTGAACTCCCCGGTCTTGGGCACGCCCGCGCGGCGGATCAGCGGCTTCTTCAGGCGGTGCGGATGGTGGGCATAGTCGAAGCCGTAGCGGCCCTTGACGCACAGGCGGCCGTGGTTGGCCGGCCCGTCGCGCCCTTCCACCTCGAGGATGCGGTTGTCCTTGACCTTGTAGGTCAGCTGGCAGCCGACGCCGCAATAGGGGCAGACCGAGTCGACCTCCCTGTCGGGGACTTCGAGGGCGACGCCGCGCGCCGGGGCCAGCGCGCCGGTCGGGCAGGCCTGCACGCACTCGCCGCAGGCGACGCAGGTCGAGGCCCCCATCGGATCGTCCTGGTCGAACACGATCTTCGCGTCCTGGCCGCGGAAGGCCAGGCCGATGACGTCGTTCACCTGCTCGTCGCGGCAGGCGCGCACGCAGCGCGTGCACTGGATGCAGGCGTCGAGGTTGACGGTGATGGCGGCGTGGGTGGCGTCGCGCGCGGGTTGGGCGCGCGTGGCGGCGAAGCGCGGCTGCTCGATGCCGAGCTTTGCAGCCCATTGGCTCAGCTCGTTGTCGCGGGTGTAGCCTGCATCGCCCACGGGACCACCGGGGGGGCCGCCCGCGTCGGAGGCGAGCAGCTCCAGCACCATCTTCTGCGCGGCGACGGCGCGTGGGCTCTCGGTGCTGACCTTCATGCCGGCGGCCGGGTGGCGGCAGCACGAGGGCGCCAGCACGCGCTCTCCATCGATCTCGACCATGCAGGAACGGCAGTTGCCGACGGCTTCCATGCCCGGCTTGTAGCACAGGTGGGGGACCTCGACGCCCTCGCGGTGGGCGACCTCGATCAGGGTTTCGCCGGGCAGCGCCTCGACGCTGCGGCCATTCAGTTCGAATGCGATGCGGGGAATATCGGCGTTCATGCTGCCCCCAGTTCATGTGGGAAGTACTTGATGACGCAGTCGACCGGGTTCGGCGCCGCCTGGCCCAGGCCGCAGATCGAGGCGTCGCGCATCACCTGGGACAGTTCGGCCAGCAGGCCGCTATCCCACTCCCACTGCGGCTGTTCGATCAGGGCCAGCGCCTTGGCCGTGCCGGCGCGGCAGGGCGTGCACTGGCCGCAGGACTCGTCCTTGAAGAAGCGCATCGTGTTGCGTGCCGCGGCGACCGCGCTGTCCCGGTGCGACAGCACCACCACCGCCGCCGAACCGATGAAGCAGCCATATGGCTGCAGGGTGTCGAAGTCGAGCGGGATGTCGCCCAGCGCGGCCGGCAGGATGCCGCCCGAGGCGCCGCCCGGCAAATAGGCGTAGAAGCTGTGCCCGTCCTGCATGCCGCCGCAATACTCCTCGATCAGCTCGCGCACCGTGATGCCGGCCGGGGCCAGCTTGACGCCCGGTTCGCGCACCCGTCCCGAGACCGAGAACGAGCGCAGGCCGCGCCGGCCATGGCGTCCGTGGCTGGCGAACCAGTCGCCGCCGCGCTCGAGGATCTCGCGCACCCAGTGCAGCGACTCGAAGTTGTGCTCCAGTGTAGGACGCCCGAACAGGCCGATTTGCGCCACATAGGGCGGACGCAGGCGCGGCATGCCGCGCTTGCCCTCGATCGACTCGATCATCGCCGACTCTTCGCCGCAGATATAAGCGCCGGCGCCCCGCCGGAGAATAATCGGCGGCATGCCCTGCACGGGCGGGTCCGCGTTCAATTTGTCCAGCTCCGCCGCCAGCATCGCGCGGCAGCCGTGGTATTCGTCGCGCAGGTAGATATAGATGGCCTCGATGCCGACCGCCCAGGCGGCGATCAGGGCGCCTTCCAGGAAGCGGTGCGGGTCGCGTTCGAGGTAGACGCGGTCCTTGAAGGTGCCGGGCTCGCCCTCGTCGATGTTGATGGCCATCAGGCGCGGCCCGGGCTCGGCCCGCACGATGCGCCATTTGCGTCCCAGCGGGAAGCCCGCGCCGCCCAGGCCGCGCAGGCCGGAGGCCTCCAGGGTGGCGATCACGGTTTCCACGTCGTGCTGGCCCGCCACGCAGGCGCGCAGCAGCCGGTAACCGCCGTCCGCGCGGTAGGCGGCGTAGTCGACATGGCCGTCCACCACGTCCGCGGTGACGCCGGCGCTCGCCTTCGCCAGCACCTCTTCCAGGCTTGCGCGCGGCACCGGGTGCTGCCCCACCACCACGGCCGGCGCCTGCTCGCAGCGGCCGACGCAGGGGGCGGCCAGCACCCTGACCTCGCGCCCGAGGATGCCCGGCAGCTTCGCCAGGAGTTCGTCGGCCCCCGCCATCTCGCAGGACAGGCCGGCGCATACGCGCACGGTGAGCGCGGCGGGCGCGGCTTCGCCCTCGCGCACGACGTCGAAATGGTGGTAGAAGGTGGCGACTTCGAAGACTTCGGCCTGGGCCAGGTCCAGCTCCTGGGCCAGCGCGGCGAGGTGAGCGCTCGCCAGGCAGCCATGGCGGTCCTGGATGGCATGCAGGTACTCGATCAGGAGGTCGGGCCGGCGGGGCGCTTCGCCCAGCAGGGCGCGCACCTCGGCCAGGGCCTGCGGATCGACGCGGCGGCCCTTGGGCGCCTCGCGCTTGCGCTGGCGGCTCGGGCCGGCCGGCGCGATCGGGATGACGGGGTGGTTCATGTCTGTCTCCAGGACGGCAGCCTGGCGCGGGGCCGGTTGCCTTGTCATCATGCTTGTATGGCAAGCATATGCCAGTTTTCCCGTCAATTCAATGAATGCAGCATGGCCCGCCGCGAACCCGTCCCCCTAGCGCCGCCGCTTCTTCCAGTTGTAGTCCGGCCCGGTGACATCCACGCCCGGGTGGCCGACGACGTCCGGGTGCTCGGAACACATGGTCACGAAACGCACGCCCTCGCCGCCGCGCTGGCGCTTGCGCAGCTCTTCCATGAACCCCATGGCCTTGACCATCTCGTCGGTGGCGAAGGCCTGCGCATGCGGGGTGCTTTCCGTTTCCTCGACCATAGTCCAGTACACCATATACATCGGCTGACTCCTTTTCACCGGCCAGAATGTCTTGCCGAACAGGCAATTATGACACAATTTTGCATTTCCCGGCCTGACAACGTCGCACGTTTTAGAGACAGATCAATGTTATTTAGCAGAGGAAACGGATACGAAGACAAAAAGTAGGACTAGTCCGAAATTTCCCCGTTATGTTCGCCGTTTCACATAAATGTCGCTCCGAGGCCGTTAGGCTTAAGTCTGTCTTCACTAAAGCAGGCATTACTCATGAACACTGACAAGCAAATCCAGCCAGATTCCGCACCAGAGCTGGCGCTTTGGGGCGGACTTGAATGCACCGTCAACCGCGTGCGCGACCAGTACTTCAGCCAGATGGACCGCAACGGCCACGCCGACCGCCTCCAGGACATCGAGCGCTTCGCCTCGCTCGGCATCAAAGCCATCCGCTATCCCGTGCTGTGGGAGCGCACCGCGCCGAACGGCATCGAGAGCGCCGACTGGTCCTGGTCCGACGAACGCCTTCCCGCCCTGCAGCGCCTCGGCGTCACCCCGATCGTCGGCCTGGTCCACCATGGCAGCGGTCCGGAACATACCAGCCTGGTCGACCCAGCCTTTCCCGAAAAGCTCGCCGAGTACGCCGGTGCGGTAGCTGCACGCTACCCCTGGGCCGAGTACTACACCCCGGTCAACGAACCGTTGACCACGGCGCGCTTCTCGGGCCTGGCAGGCGTCTGGTACCCCCACGGGAAAAGCCACGAGACCTTCGTGCAGGCGCTCCTGATCGAGTGCCGCGCCACGGTCCTGTCGATGCGCGCCATCCGCGCCGTCAACCCCGAGGCCAAGCTGGTGCAGACCGACGACCTGTCGAAAACCTACGGCACCCCCGAGATGCAGTGGCTGGCGGACTTCTTCAACGAGCGGCGCTGGCTGGGCTGGGACCTCCTGTGCGGGAAGGTCGACCAGGAACACGCGCTGTGGGATTACCTGATCAAGTCCGGCGCGACGCCGGAAGACCTGCTGTGGTTCCGCAAGAATCCCTGCCCGCCCGACATCATCGGCGTCAACTACTACGCCACCAGCGAGCGCTGGCTCGACCACCGCACCGAGCGCTATCCGAAGGACCGCTGCCACGAGTACGACGGCGTGCCCCATGCGGACATCGAGACCCCGCGCGTGCTGGCGACGCCGACCCCGGGCATCGGCCCGCTGCTGCAGGAAACCTGGGAGCGCTACGGCCTGCCGATCGCGATCACCGAGGCCCACATCGACGCCAACCGCGAAGACCAGATGCGCTGGCTGCTCGAGATCTGGAATGCGGCCAAGAAGGTGCAGGCCGGGGGCGCCGACGTGCGCGCCGTCACGGTCTGGGCCCTGCTCGGCTCCTACGACTGGAACTGCCTGGTGACCGAATGCCGCGGCTATTACGAGCCGGGTCCGTTCGACGTGCGCGGGCCGGAACCGCGTCCGACCGCGGTGGCCACCCTGATGCGCGAACTCGCGTCCGGCCGTCCGCTGACCAACCCGGTGCTGCAGGGCCAGGGCTGGTGGCGCCGCCCCGGACGCTTCCTGTGCAAGCCGGTCGCCACGCGTACGGCGGTGGCCGACATCGCGGTGCGCAACCAGTTCAAGTCGCAACATGTGCAGCCCATCTTGATCACCGGCGCCACCGGCACCCTGGGCTCGGCCTTCGCCCGCATCTGCGAAAAGCGCAATCTCGCGCACCACGTCCTGACGCGCCAGGAAATGGACATCACCGATCCGGCCTCGGTCGAGGCGGCGATCCAGCGCTTCAAGCCCTGGGCCATCATCAACGCCGGCGGCTACGTGCGCGTCGACGAAGCCGAGACCGACAGCGAAGCCTGCATGTTCGCCAACACGCACGGCCCGACGGTGCTGGCGCTGGCCTGCATCCGCCACGCGATCCGCTTCATGACCTTCTCGAGCGACCTGGTGTTCGACGGCGGCAAGGACACGCCCTACGTCGAGTCCGACCCGGTGGCGCCGCTGGGCGTCTACGGGCGCAGCAAGGCCGAAGCCGAGCGCCGCGTACTGGAAGCCGATCCGCAGGCGCTGGTGATCCGCACCAGCTCCTTCTTCGGCCCCTGGGACCGCCATAACTTCGTGACCCAGGCGCTCCAGGCCCTGCGTTCGGGCCAGCCGTTCAGGGCCTCGAACGACCTGGTGGTCTCGCCGACCTACGTCCCGGACCTGGTCAACGCCAGCCTCGACCTGCTGATCGACCGCGAACGCGGCGTCTGGCACCTGAGCAACGGCGAGGCCGTGACCTGGGCCGAACTCGCGCGCAAGGCGGCCGCGGCGGCTGGCATCGACGCCGGCAGCCTGCAGGAGCGCCCGGCGGCCGAATCCGGCTACGTGGCGGTGCGTCCGCACTACTCCGCCCTGGGCAGCGAGCGCGGCCTGCTGCTGCCCTCGCTCGACGACGCCCTGGCGCGCTACATCAGGGCGCTCGAGGAGAACGCGAGCGACGACGGCGAACTCGCCGGCGAAGCGGCGCACTACGCGAGCTGACGCGGCCTGACGGCCCTGCCGCCGCCCGGCGCGAGCATGCGCGGGCGGCGGTTTTCGTTTGCGGCCCACGGCGGCCCCGCGGCGCGCCGCACGCCGCCCGTCCGATCGGGTAACATTGCGCCTGTGCCGGCACCGCCCGGTCATTCAGCATCCTTACAGGCTTACCTTGAAAATACTTGTCATCAGTCTTCCGAAGAGCGTCGAGCGGCGCGCCCGCGCGGCGCAGAAACTCGGCGAGCGCCATCTCCCCTTCGAGTTCATCGACGCCGTCGACGGCAGGGTCGACAAGCATCCCTACCTCCAGCGCTACGACGAAAAAAGCTTCCTGGTGCACCGACGCCGGCGCGCCGCGCCGGGCGAGCTGGGCTGCTATGTCAGCCACCTGCTGGCATGGGAACGCTGCATCGCCCTGAACGAGCCGGTGGTGGTGCTGGAAGACGACTTCGAGCTCACGCCCGACTTCGAAGCCGGCCTGGATTACATCGGCCAGTTCGCCGACCAGGTCTCGTTCGTCCGCCTGGAGCCGCTGGAAAAGCACACGGTGCTGACCTCGGATAAAGGAACGCGTTTCAGCCTGGTCAAGCAGCTCGACGTCGGCATGTGCATGACCGGCTACGTGATCACGCCGCGCGGCGCCAAGCGCCTGCTGGAGCATGCGCGCACGATCCGGGCGCCGATCGACCTCTTCCTGAAGTACACCTTCGACCACGGGGAACTGATCCATGCGGTGGTGCCGCACGGCGTCTATCCGACCCATGCCGATTCCGTGATCGGCATCGACGTGCGCAACCAGCGCGAGAAGGGGTTCGTGCTGGGGCTGAAGCGGTTTGCGTATAAGACGTTTTATCGTTTTGCGAATTTGTTCACCAACTTGGCGAACGGGTTGCGGAAGTTCTAACGGCCACGCGGCTATTCTTGCGTCATGGTGGGCGCCCTGTGCCCACCTTCCAGATCAGCCAACACCATCAACAAAAACGCCTCCGGTTGCGCGACGCAACCCGAGGCGTTTTTCGTCTCTCTAACGACCTTTCCCGCCTGTCCTCAGGCGCTGGTCGCCGCCGCAAACTGCAGGCGGTACAGATTCGCATACATGCCGTTCGCCGCCAGCAGCGCGTCGTGCGTGCCCTGCTCGACGATGCGGCCCGCTTCCATCACCACGATGCGGTCGGCGCGTTCGATGGTCGACAGGCGGTGCGCGATCACGAGCGTCGTGCGGCCCGCCATCAGGGTGTCGAGCGCGGCCTGGACCGCGCGCTCGGACTCGTTGTCGAGCGCGGAGGTCGCCTCGTCCAGGATCAGGACCGGCGCATCCTTGTAGATCGCGCGCGCGATCGCCACGCGCTGGCGCTGGCCGCCCGACAGGCGCATGCCGTTCTCGCCTATCCTCGCCTCCACGCCTTCCGGCAGCTTCGCCACCACGTCGGTCAGGTGGGCGGCC
Organism: Pseudomonadota bacterium; assembly: GCA_040755875.1. Classification (GTDB taxonomy): domain Bacteria; phylum Pseudomonadota; class Gammaproteobacteria; order Burkholderiales; family Burkholderiaceae_D; genus Telluria. The sequence continues at coordinate 41,595 of JBFLZJ010000008.1, forward strand.
TTGATCGCCGCCGCCAGGCGCTCGTAGTCGATATTGTCGGCGCCATAGGCGATGTTGGCCGCCAGCGTGTCGTCGAACAGCACCACGTTCTGGCTCACCATTGCAAGCTGCTGGCGCAGGCTGGCCATGGTCAGCTCCTCGTACGGAATGCCGTCGAGCAGGATGCGCCCGCCCTGCGGATCGTAGAAGCGCGTCACCAGGTTCACAAAGGTCGACTTGCCGCCGCCCGAGACCCCGACCAGGGCCACCGTCTGCCCCGGCTGCACGTCGAGCGTGATGTCGGACAGGGCCGGCGCCTGGGCGCCGGGATAGGTGAAGCTCACGTGCTCGAACTGCAAATGGCCCTGGGCGCGCTCGATCGTCCGGGTGCCGGGGTCGTGCTCGACCGGCGCGTCGATGATCGAGAACACGGTCTCGGCCGCCGCGATCCCGCGCTGCATCGGGCCGTTCACCTCGGCCAGGGACTTGAGCGGCGTGAGCAGCATCAGCATCATGGTGGTGAAGTTGGTGAATTCACCGACCGTCATGTCGGACTGGATCGCCATCACGATCACCACCGACACCGCCACCGCGGTGGCCACCTGCGTGATCGGGGTGGTGGCGGCAAAGGCCACCGTCATGCGCTGCGAGAAGCCGCGCATGGCTTCGCTGCGCCGCTCGAAACGGCGGCGCTCGTAGCTTTCGCCGGCGAACACGCGGATCACCTGGTGGCCGCGCGTGGCTTCCTCGACCACCTGGGTCATCTCGGCGGTGACGCGCTGGTTCTCGCGGTTCAGGCGGCGCAGTCGGCCGGTGGTGGTGCGCACGATCACGGCGGTCAGCGGCACCACCACCATCGCGATCAGGGTCAGGCGCCAGTTCAGGTACAGCAGCGCGCCGAGCAGGCCGACCACCACCAGCACGTCGCGCACGTAGGCGACGAAGACCGAATTGATCATGTCGACCACCTGGCGCACGTCGCCGATCACGGTGTTGATGATCTTGCCGGTCGACTCCTCGTGGAAGCGCGCCACCGGCAGGCGCAGCACGCGCGAAAACGCCATGCGGCGCAGGTCGTTGAGCACGCGGCTCAGGACCCAGTTGTTCAGGTAGGCGGTCGAGAAGGTGAACACGCCGCGCAGGGCGAAGATCGAGATCAGGATGCCGGGCACCAGCCACAGGCTGAACTCGACCTTGTTCGGGCCGAAGCCCTTGTCGAGCAGCAGTTCGAGCGCCTTGGCCAGCAGCGGCTGGGTCGCCGCGGTGCCGGCCATCGCGAACAGCGCCAGGAAGGCGCGCGAGCGGTAAGGCTTGATAATCGCCAGCAGGCGTTTGACGATGGTGCTAGTTTCCAAATTTTTCTTTCTGGTTCAGGCAGAGGCCCATGAGGATGAAGACCATGAGCGCGTAGAACATGCTGGGCTTTACCGACCAGAACATCGTGTCGGTCAGGCTGAAGCCGAAGTAGCTGAGCGGGATCAGCATGCCCGCCAGCGCGAGGGCATACCGGGCGTGATCACGGCCGGCGGCCTGCCTGGCTTCGCGCGCGAAGAACACGAACGGCGCGAGCAGGATGCCGATCCATGCCAGCAGTCCCGGCACGCCCCCGCCGACGAGCGCGTCGAGGGCATCGTTATGCAGGTGCAGCGGCGCCAGCGCCACCGGATCGAGGCGGCCCTCGGCGACATATTCCTTCATCCGGGCATGCGCGAGCGCGGGTTCGCGCCCGAGCAGGGGCCGCTCCGCGACCAGCATGCCGGCGCCCTTCCACAGTTCGAGCCGGATGCCCACGTTCGTGAACTTGTCGCCGCCATTGTTCCAGGCACGCACGTCGCTGATCGCCTGCGCTACCCGCTCCTGCATGCCGCTGGACGGAATGAGGTACAGCGAGGCCACCAGCGCCAGGCCGGCGGGCAACAGCACACGCATGCGCGTGCTGCGCATGATGAAGACATGGCGCCCGAGCAGCAGGGCTGCCAGGCCGAGCGCCACCCAGGCGCCGCGGGTCGCGCTGATGAACGAAGCGAGCACGCCGGCAAGCGCCCCGAGCACCAGCCACAGGGTGTAGTGCCGGCGCTGGCTGGTTTCGATCGCGGCCGCCAGCGCGACCAGGCTCAGGCACACGGCCATGTCGCCGAAGATGACAGCATTGGTCAGCCCCCCGGGCCGCTCGATGTCCAGGACGACACGCTGGTAGCCCACCAGCAGGAAGGCGCCCACGGCGCCGGCGGCGGCGCCCCAGTACAGCGCGCGGCGCGGCGGCGCCGTCGCCAGCACCACCATGAGCGCGCTGACGGCGCAGAACATGCGCAGCGGCTTTTCCACGCTATTGAGCGGCTGCTCGGGGCGCAATGCGAAAAAGGCCAGCGTCACGGCAAAATTGAAAGCGAAGGCCAGCACGACCCAGCGCACGGCGGGCCAATGGCGCGCCATGGCCAGCCGGCCCTCGCGCCAGACGAAAGGCAAGGCCAGCACGAAGAGGAAACTGCCGAGGCCGATGCCGAACGATGTGATGAGACTGAGGGCGGGCACCAGGAAGACCAGGACGCCGGCCCATGGCAGCGATGAGGCCAATCGGGTCGCTTGCGTATTTTTATTCATCACAGCGTGGAGATTATTCATGCTCGACAATACAACTTGGTTGACACCATGCTGCCGGAGCCCGATCCGGGCGATTCGACGGATGTGCTGATGGACAGGACGACAATAAATCCGGCCATTATCGCCCATGGTGCCATAGCTGCCAACACAAGTGGCCGCGTACGCTGCCGGCCCCGCTCCGCCGCGGACGAGCGGGGGGCTGCGATGCGTGAAGCCGGCCAGGCCGGCATAGTCGCGTGCGCCAGGCGCGTCGTCAGTACTCGACCGCCACGTCCTTCGCGCCCAGGTTCAGCTCGAGCGCGTGCTTGAGCGCGTCCGACGGCGCCACGCGCCATTCGTCGCCCAGTTGCAGCGTGCACTCGATGCCCTGCGGTTTCACGCGCAGGCTGACCGGCAGGCCGTCCGGGTTGCGGTAGGGAGCGAGCACCTCGGCCATCTTTGCCGGGCTGATCGTGCATTCGACATCCATCTCCAGCTTGTGGCCGTAGTGGATGCGCGCTGCGGCGATGTCGAACACCTTCTCGGCCGTGATGCGCAGGCCGCCGTTGAAGCGGTCTTCCGACACCTTGCCGACCACCAGCAGGAATTCGTCTTCCTTGAAGATGTTCTTGTGCTGCTCCAGCAGTTCATTGTAGATGGTGACCTCGACCACGCCGGTCTTGTCGTCCAGCGCCACGATCAGGATCTTGCCTCGCTGGGTCATCTGGGTGCGCACGCCCGTGATCACGCCGCACAGCATGCGCGGCTCGCGCGACGGCTCCAGGTCCTTCAGCTTGGTCTTGGCGAAGCGCCGCACTTCCTGGGCATACGAATCGAACATGTGGCCCGACAGGTAGTAGCCGAGCGCGATCTTCTCTTCCGCCAGCTTCTGGCGGTCGGTCCAGGGCGTGGCCTTGACGTAGTCGGGCGGCGCGATCAGGTCGGAGTCGTCGCCGCCGAACAGGCTGACCTGGTTGGCGGCGGCGGCGGCCTGGCCCGCCGCTTCCATGGCGAAGGCGACGGACGCGAGCAGCACGGCGCGGTCGACGCCGAAGGCGTCCATCGCGCCGGCGCGGATCAGGGACTCGATGGTGCGGCGGTTGATCTGCTTTTTATCCACGCGCTTGCAGAAGTCGAACAGGTCCTTGAACTTGCCGCCTTCTTCGCGCGCCGCGATGATCGCCTCGATCGCGCCCTGGCCGGCGCCCTTCACGCCGCCCAGGCCGTAGCGGATGTTCGACACCTGCTTGCCGGTTACCGAGCGCGGCTGGCCTTCCGGCGTGAAGCGGAACTGCGATTCGTTCACGTCCGGCGGCAGGATGGTCAGTTTGCAGACGTCGATCGCATCCTCGACCAGGATCTTGATCTTGTCGGTGTCTTCCATGGCCAGCGACATGTTGGCTGCCATGAACGCGGCGGTATGGTGGACCTTCAGGTAAGCCGTGTGATACGACAGCAGCGCATACGCGGCCGCGTGCGACTTGTTGAAGCCGTAGCCCGCGAACTTCTCCATCAGGTCGAAGATCTCGTCGGCCTTTTCCTGGCTCAAGCCATCCTTGGCCGCGCCGGCGCGGAAGATCTCGCGGTGCTGGGCCATCTCTTCCGGCTTCTTTTTACCCATCGCGCGGCGCAGCATGTCCGCGCCGCCCAGCGAATAGCCGCCGACGATCTGCGCCATCTGCATGACCTGCTCCTGGTAGACCATGATGCCGTAGGTCTCGGACAGAATCGATTCGGTACGCGGATCCGGGTAGTCGAACTTCTCGCCGTGCTTACGTTTGCAGAAGTCGGGAATCAGGTCCATCGGGCCCGGACGGTACAGGGCGACGAGCGCAATGATGTCCTCGAAGCGGTCGGGACGCGCGTCCTTCAGCATGCCCTGCATGCCGCGCGATTCGAGCTGGAAGATCGCGACGGTCTTGGCGTCGGACAGCAGTTTATAAGACGGCCGGTCGTTCAGCGGCAGCGTCTCGAGGTTGAAGTCGGCGTCCGCGGGATCGAGCGCGCGGATGTAGTTCACCGCGCGGTCGAGGATGGTCAGCGTGGTCAGGCCCAGGAAGTCGAACTTCACCAGGCCGACCGCCTCCACGTCGTCCTTGTCGTACTGCGAGACGACGCCGGCATCGCCGCCCTGGGTGTAGAGCGGGCAGAAGTCGGTGAGCTTGCCCGGCGCGATCAGGACGCCGCCGGCGTGCATGCCGATGCCGCGGGTAATGCCCTCGACCTGCTGGGCCAGGTCCAGCAGCTGCTTGACCTCTTCCTCGTTCTCGAGGCGTTCCTTGAGCAGCGGTTCCTCTTCGATGGCTTCGGCGATCGACACCGGCTTGCCCGGTTTGAACGGAATGAGTTTCGAGATGCCGTCGCAGAAGTTGTAGCCGAAGTCGAGCACGCGGCCGACGTCGCGGATCGCGCCCTTTGCCGCCATGGTGCCGAAGGTCGCGATCTGCGAGACCGCGTCGCGGCCGTACAGGTCCTTCACGTGCTGGATGACGAGTTCGCGCTTTTCCTGGCAGAAGTCGATGTCGAAGTCGGGCATCGAGACGCGTTCCGGGTTCAGGAAGCGCTCGAACAGCAGGTTGTACTTCAGCGGGTCCAGGTCGGTGATCTTCAGCGCATACGCGACCAGCGAGCCCGCGCCCGAGCCGCGGCCCGGGCCGATCGGCACGCCGTTGTTCTTGCCCCACTGGATGAACTCCGCAACGATCAGGAAGTAGCCCGGGAACTTCATCTTGATGATGGTCTGGTTCTCGAACTCCAGGCGCGCCTCGTAGCGCGGCCGCTCCTTTTCGCGCACGGCCGGATCGGGGAAGAGCTGGATCAGGCGCTCTTCCAGGCCTTTTTTGGTTTCGGCGACCAGGAAGTCGTCGATGGTCATGCCTTCCGGCGTCGGGAAGTCAGGCAGCTGGGGCTTGCCCAGGGTGAGCGTCACGTTGCAGCGCTTGGCGATCTCGACCGAGTTGGCCAGCGCCCCCGGCAGGTCCTTGAACAATTCAAGCATCTCGGCCTGCGACTTGAAGCACATCTCCTCGTTGAAGCGGCGCACGCGCTTGGCGTTGGCCAGCATCTCGCCTTCGGCGATACAGGTGCGCGCCTCGTGGGCGATGAATTCGTCCTTCTTCAGGAACTGCACCGGGTGGGTCGCCACCACCGGCAGGCCCAGGCGCGAAGCCAGCGCCACCGAATGGCGCACCTGCTGCTCCTGGTTGGCCTGGCCGGCGCGCTGGATCTCGATGTAGAAGTGGCCCGGGAAGATGCGCGCCCAGCGCTCGGCGGCCTTCTCGGCTTTCGCCAGGTCGCCGTTCTCGATGGCCTGGCCGATGTCGCCGAAGTGGGCGCCCGAGAGCACGATCAGGGCGTTGGCCTGGTCGACGTCGGGCTCGAGCGTGGAGACGCTCGTCGCCAGCGCTTCGAGCCATTCGACGCGGATCTCGGCCCGGCCCTTGTATTGGTTCGTCAGCCAGGCTTTCGACAGCAGGTCGCACAGCTGCAGGTAGCCCGTGTGGTTCTTCGCCAGGATCAAGAGGCGGTGCGGCTTGTCGCGGTTGTCGTCGTTGGTGATCCAGGCGTCGACGCCGACGATGGGCTTGATCCCCTTCCCGCGCGCCGCCTTGTAGAAGCGCACCATGCAGAACATGTTGGCCAGGTCGGTGACGGCCAGCGCCGGCTGCTGGTCCTTGGCGGCGGCGCCCACCAGCTCGTCGATGCGCACGAGGCCGTCGACGATGGAGTATTCGGAGTGGACGCGAAGGTGGGTGAAGATCGGGGAGCTCATCCCGTCATTTTAACCCGTCAGGCGGCACGGCGGCAGCGGCCGTGATCCCGCCGCGGGCGGCGCCGGGCGCCCGCTAGTTGCAATTCAACAACAATCGGGGCATGCCTGCGAAAACACAACAGCCCGGCGCTGCGATGGGCCTGTGCGGGCCCCGTCATTGAAGACCGCGCCCGCGCCTGCTCTATAATATCGGCCTGTCTTTCGTCCCCTATAGCCATGTCCCCCGTCAACACCCACGTCAATGTCGCCGCCTATAAATTCGTCACTCTCGACAATCTGGACGAATTGCGCGGTCAATACCAATCGCTGTGCAACGAACTCGGCCTGAAAGGCACGGTACTGCTGACGCCGGAAGGCATCAATATGTTCGTGTCCGGCCCGCGCGAGCAGATCGACCGCTACCTCGACTGGGTGCGCAGCGACGCGCGCCTGGCCGACCTGGAGTGGAAGGAAAGCTATTCGAACGAGCAGTCGCACAAGCGCATGCTGGTGAAGATCAAGAAGGAAATCATCACCATGCGCATGCCGCTGATCAAGCCCGAACTGGGCCGCGCGCCATCGGTGGAGGCGGCCACGCTCAAGCGCTGGCTCGACCAGGGCCACGACGACGCGGGCAAGCCGGTCGTGATGGTCGACACCCGCAACGACTTCGAAGTCGACGTCGGCACCTTCGAGAACACGGTCGACTACCGGATCAAGAAGTTCACCGAGTTCCCGGAAGTGATCGCCGCGCACAAGGACGACTTCGCGGGCAAGACCGTGGTCACCTTCTGCACCGGCGGCATCCGCTGCGAAAAGGCGGCGATCCACATGCAGAACATCGGCTACGACAACGTCTACCAGCTCGAGGGCGGCATCCTCAAGTACTTCGAGGAAGTCGGCGGCGCCCACTACACCGGCGACTGCTTCGTGTTCGACTACCGTACCGCGCTCAACCCCAAGCTCGAGCCGACCGAGACCGTGCAGTGCTTCGCCTGCCGCGCCGTCGTCACGCCGCGCCAGCAGCTCTCGCCCGACTACGTGTACGGCGTGTCCTGCCCGCACTGCGTGGGCGCCAGCAAGGCCGCCTGACGCGGCGCGCCTGCGCGGCGGCTCCATGCCGCGCAGGTTGTCGTGGTGTCCGCCGGTCTCCCGTCCGGGCCGGCCGGATCGGCATCCACTATAATGCCGGGATGCTAAGACCGGCCCCGCGCTCGCCCCTGAATCCCCGTTCCGCGCCTCCTGCCATGGATGCCGCCACGGATGCCGCCGCGCACCCGCCGGCGCGCCGCGGCGGCGGCCTGGTGCGGCGCCTGATCGGCCTGGTGCTGGCCAGCCCCGTCCTCAAGCGGCTGGCCCTGCGCGTGGCCCTGCGTTATCCCGCGCTGCTGCAGCGCTTCAAGTCGCGGATCAAGGACGCCATGGCCCCGCCCGACGCGCACCAGACGGCGCCGTCCGCGCCCCCGCCCTCGGGCCCGGCGACGGTGCTGGGTCCCCGCTTCAAGACCATGATCCTCGACGAACTGCGCGAACTGCGACACCTCGACGCCCCCGCGAACAAGGAAACGGGTCGATGCGGCTGATCTTCGACCTGTTCCCGTCGCAGACCACATCACGTTTCCGAGGCATAGGCCGCTACACCCTGTCGCTGGCCAGGGCGATGGCGGCCCAGGCCGGCGCGCACGAGATGCGGCTGCTCGCCAATGGCCTCTACCCGGACTCGGTGGCGCAGTTTCGCGCCGAATTCGCCGGCCTGGCGGCCCCCGGCGCCTACGCCGCCTATACCCATCCTCCGCTCGACCCGCGCCGCAGCGGCGACCTGCGCCAGGAAAAGCTGGCCTCGGCCCTGATCCATACGGCTTACCAGGCGGTCGGCGCCGACGCCATCCTCTGCGCCAGTCCCTTCGAAGGCTGGGGCGAACGCGGCCTGGTGCCGCAGGCCGAAGGCGGGCTGCCCGGCGGCCTGCGGGTGGCGGTGCTCTACGACTTCATCCCCTGGCTCTTCCCGAAGCAGCACCTCGATGCCGAGCCGGACTACAAGCAGTGGTATGCCCGCCGCCTGGCCGCGCTCGGGCAGTACGACCTGCTGCTCGCGATCTCGGAAGCGACGCGCAACGACGCCATCCGCCTGCTGGACATCGCGCCCGAGCGCGTGGTCAACATCTCGGGCGCGGCCGACGCGATGTTCCGCCCACTGCCGCCGCAGGCGCTGGCGGCGACCGACCTGCGCCGCTTCGGCATCGAGCGGCCCTTCGTGCTCTACACCGGCAACAGCGACTACCGGAAAAACCTGTCCGGCATGCTGGCCGCCTTCGCGCGCCTGCCGCAAAGCGTGCGCGACACCCATCAACTGGTCGTGAACCAAGTCGGCGACATCGACCTCTTCAGGCTGCAGGTGGCGAACGCCGGGTTGCGCCACGACCATGTGGTGGTGACCGGGCGCATCGGCGACGACGAACTGCTGGCCTTGTACAACGGGTGCAAGGTATTCGTGTTCCCCTCGCTGTACGAGGGCTTCGGCCTGCCGGTGCTCGAAGCGATGGGCTGCGGGGCCGCCGTGATTGCCGGGGACAATTCCTCGATTCCGGAAGTGGCCGGCCGCGCCGACATGCTGTTCGACGCCGCCTCGCCGGACGCGATCTCGGCCAGCCTGCTGCGCGCGCTCACCGACGACGCCTGGCGCGCCGAGCTGCGCGCCTGGAGCCTGGCGCGCGCGGCCCGGTTCAGCTGGGACAGGACGGCGCGGGCCGCCTGGGAGGCCATCGACACGGCGCTGCACCGGCGCCAGGCGCGCGCGGCGGCCGATCCCGGGCCGCGCCTGCGCGTCGCCGTGCTGCCGGCCCCTCCACCGGGCGCGCAGCGCGAACGGGCCCTGGCGCGCGTGTCGGCCCTGGCCGCGCATGCCGACATCGAACCGGTCGGCGAGGACGGCGGGGACGGGACTTTGCCGCGCGAATGGCGCCGCTTCGATACCGTGCTCTACATCGCCACGCCCCGCACCCTGACGCCGGAGCTGGTCGACCTGATCCGCTCCGCACCCGGCGTGCTGCTGCTCCAGCAGGAGGCGGACGCCGCCGCGCCGGCCGCCCCGCCCGTGAACGAAGCCGCGCTCTCCCAACTGCTGCGCGACCAGGGGCTGCAAGGCCTGCTCGCCACGCAGCGCCCCGGCGCGGCGGGCGGCGGCACGCCCCGTCCGCTCGGCCGCAGCCTGCTCGAAGCCTTGCGCTGCCTGGTGCTCGAGACCGGGCGGCAGGCCGAAGCGCTGCGCCAGGGCTGGCCGCCGGCCGCCCTGCCCGCGCTGTTTGTACTGGACGACGACGGGCAGGCCGATACGGCGACGCATGCCCTGCGCCTGGCGGCCGCCCTGCGCGCCGGCGCCGAGAAAAGCTGGCGCCGCGCGCCCGCGCACATCGCCGCCGCCTGGCGCGGGGCCGCGCCGCCGGACGCCGTCATCGACGAGGTGGCGCGCCACGCCGAGCGCAACCTGCGGCTCAACCGCGGCGCGCGCATCCTGGTCGACGTCACCACGGCGGCGTCCGGCGCTGCGGTCGACGAGGTCGTCCGCGCGCTGTGCCTGCTGGAAGACGCGGCCACGCCGATCGAACTGGTGCAGCTGCGCGAAGGCAGCCTGCACCGCGCCGGCGCCGTGGCCGCCGCGCTGTTCGGCATCGCGCCTGAAGCCTGCCCGGCCGAGCAGATCGATATCCAGCCGGGCGATATCCTGTTGCTGACCGAGGCCGCGCCGGAACATGTCGCGCCACTGCTGCCGGTGTGCGAGGCGGTGCGCCAGTTCGGCGGCCGCATCGCGTGCATCGTGCGCGCGCCGCAGCCGTCCGTTGCGCTCCTGCGGCACAGCGACCTGCTGCTGTGCGCTTCCGGCGCGCCGGGCGGGAACGTCCTGGCAGAGATTGCCGGGGAGGGACGCGCAGGCGCGCTTGCGCGCGTCGCGTCCTGGCCGCCCGGCGCGGCGACGGACGGTCCGCGCGGCAGCGCGCGCCGCGCGCTCGCGCTGCTGCACGCGGCCTTCGATCCGCAACCTGGAAGATGAACGCGATGGCCGGCCTGCCGGCGCCGGCACGTCACTACACGCACATGGAGAAACAGCAATGAACGGCCATTCCCGCCGTGGCCAGCCCGAGCCGGCGGCCGAACCCAAAGCGCCGGCAGGCGAAGTCCTGCGCGGCTGGCTGCGCCGCATCAAGCACAGCACCTGGGCGCGCCGGATCGCGTTCGCGCTGCTGCAGCGCTTTCCCCAGCTGCACGGCCCCCTGCGCCGCCTGTCCGAAGGCGCCGCCCCGACGCGCACGGTCACGGCCGCCGAACTGGCGCCGGACTGGTCCGGACCGCTGCCGGCGGACTACGTCAACCTGTCCGAGCCGGCGCGCGAGGCGCTGCTCGACCTGGCGCGCGCCGGCGAGACCGGCGCCGCCTTGCCGGCGGCGGCCCCCGCCGCGCGGCCGGCGCTGGCCTGGATCGCCCCGCTGCCGCTCGCGCAGGACACGGCGGCGCTGCTGGCCGCGCTGGCGCCGCGCTACGACATCCACCTGGTCGCGCCGGCGGCCGCCGGCGACGCGCCCTTCCCGCTCCACACGCCGGACTGGTTCGAACAGCATGCCTCCCGTTGCGAGCGCATCGTGTACGACTTCGCCAATACGGCGGCCCATGGTTTCATGGCCGGGCTGCTGGCGCGCCATCCGGGCATCGTGGTCCTGCGCGACTTTTTCCTGGGCGAGGCGATCGGGGCCGCCGCGCCGCAGGCCCTGCGCAAGGCCGTGTTCCATTCGCACGGCTACCGCGCCCTGACGCGCTGCGACGCGCTCGGCGCGCCGGAGGCGATGCGCGCCTACCCGGCCAACAGGGCCGTGCTCGAGCGCGCCGCCGGCGTGATCGTGCACACCCCCGCGATGGCCGACCTGGCCGCGCACTGGTACGGTCCCGGCAGCGCCGGGCACTGGCGCCTCCTGCCCGCGCCGGACGCCGCCGCGGCGGTGAAGTATGCCGAGGCCATCGAGACCGCGGCGCAGACCGGCCCCGGCGCGCGTTACCGCGCCCTGCTGCGCGGGCTCGGCGTTCCGGCCGACCCGCGCCGCCCGGAGCTGCTCGCGGCGGCGCAGGCGATCGCCGCCGACCTGCCGCCCACGCGGCCGCGCCAGCTGCTGGTGGACGTCTCCGCGATGGCCCAGGTCGACCTGAAAACCGGCATCTCGCGCGTGGTCCGCAGCATCCTGCTCTCCCTGCTGGAGACGCCGCCGCCCGGCTACCGGGTCGAGCCGGTATATGCCGACGGCAGCGAGCGCCGCTACCGCTACGCGCGCGATTTCACCTTCACGCTCGCCGGCATCGCCAATCCCGGCCTGGACGACGCCCCGATCGCGCACCAGCCCGGCGACGTCTTCCTGGGCCTGGACCTGACGCCGAACAGCACCGCCCAGAACGAAGCCCTGCTGGCCGACATGCGCGAGCGCGGCGTCGCGCTCTTCTTCGTGGTCTACGACATGCTGCCGCTGCTGCAGGAAGACGCCTTCGCCTACGGCTCATCGGCGTATATCCGGCGCTACATCGAGACCATCGCGCGCCAGGCCGACGGCCTGGTGTGCATCTCGCGCGCCGTGGCCGACGAGGTGGCGGACTGGCTCGCGGCCCATCCGGCGCCGCGCGCCACGCCGCTGCGCCTCGACTACTTCCACCTCGGCGCCGACCTGGCCGCCAGCGTTCCCAGCACGGGCCTGGCGCCGAATGCGCAGCAGGTGCTGTCCAGCGCCGCGCAGCGCCCCACCCTCCTGATGGTCGGCACCGTGGAGCCGCGCAAGGGCCACGAGCAGGCGCTGGCCGCCTGCGAATTGCTGTGGTCGCAGAACGTGGCGCTCAACCTGGTGATTGTCGGCAAGCCCGGCTGGCTGGTGGAAAAGCTGATCAGGAAACTCGAGAAGCATCCGCGCCTGGACGAGCAGCTGTTCTGGCTGCCGAGCGCGTCGGACGAGATGCTGACCCGGCTGTACGAATCCAGCTCGGCGTTGCTGGCCGCATCCAAAGGCGAAGGCTTCGGCCTGCCGCTGATCGAAGCGGCGCGCCATGGCCTGCCCATCATCGCCCGCAACCTGCCGGTGTTTCGCGAGGTGGCCGGGGAACACGCCTTCTTCTTCGAGGGCGACGACGCCCAGGCGCTGGCGCAGGCGATCCAGTCCTGGCTGGCGCTGGCGGCGGCCGGCAAGGCGCCGCCCTCGGCCGGCATGCCCTGGCTGAGCTGGGCGCAAAGCGCCGAGCAACTGCTTGCGGTGATTCTCGGAGAAAAGCGCTACCGCACCCTGGACGTAGGCAGCGGCCAGCGCCTTACTTGAACACCCAGATTTTGCCGAGGATAAAGCCGTTGACCGCAATGACGGGCAAGGACAGGATCTTGCCCACCAGCGCCTGATCGAACAGCTGCAGGGACAGGGCCACCAGGCCGAGCGTGATCAGGTAGTTCAGGCCGACCAGGCAGAGGAAGCGCGACAGCGTGCGCAGGCTGGTCACGTTCTTGAAGGTGACTTTCGCGTGGAAGGCGTAGTTGACGCCGAGGCCGGCGAGGAAGCCGACCGAGGTCGCCACGAAGGCATCGGTGCCGTTGACGATCAGGAGCTGCAGCAGGCCGATATCGATCACCGCGCTCAGCACGCCCCCGGTGACGTACACCAGGAATTGCGGCGACAGCAGGCTCAGTCCGCGCATGGCTGGCGCCAGGGGCGGGTTTTCTTGTGCAGCGGACGCTTCGGCACCGAGGCGATATCGTTCGCCAGGAAGGCCAGGATCAGCTGCATGCCCATCAGGATCGGGACGGCCGCCAGCATGACGGTGCCGGCCGGGGTCTCGACGCCGGCCCGCGCCGACTCGGCCCAGTGCACCGCGCCGAAGACCGATCCCACCGTGAACATGAGCAGGCCCAGGGGCAGCTCGATCGAGGCCAGCGACATGTTGCGCAGATAGTAGTTATAGAAGATGCGCTTGCCGAAGTTGCGCACGTGCTTGAGCATAAACTCGGTCACGATCTTGGAAATCTTCAGGTTGCTCACTTCGTCGCCGTAGTGGGCATCCATGGGCACGTCCACCACCACCGCCTGCAGCGTGTTCAGGCGGAACAGCATGTCGGTCTCGAAGAAATAGCGGCGGCTGATCTTGTTGAACGGCAGGTGGCGCGCCGCGTCGACGTGGATCGCGGTATAGCCGTTGGTCGGGTCGAACAGGTCCCAGTAGCCCGAGGACAGCTTGGTCATCAGCGAGAGGACGGCGTTGCCGAACAGGCGCATCGGCGGCATCGCGCCGATCTGCTCGAGGTCGAAGAAGCGGTTGCCCTTGGCGTAGTCGGCTTCGCCGCGCAGGATGGGCGCGACGAACTGCGGAATCAGGCGCGGGTCCATCTGGCCGTCGCCGTCGACCTTGACGATGACCTCCATGCCTTCCTCGATCGCGGCGCGGTAGCCGCTCATCACGGCGCCGCCCACGCCCTGGTTTTCGGCATGCTCGATCACCCGCACGCGCGGGTCGGTGCAATTGCCCCGCACCAGCGCGCCCGAGCCGTCCGGGCACTTGTCGTCCACCACGTAGATCCGGCTCACTTCCGGTCCGATCGATGCGATCACGCCAAGGATATGCCGGGTCACGCGGTAACTGGGAATGACGACCGCGATAGCGTCCTTGGAATTCATGCGGCTGAACCTGTGTATCGAAAAAGAGCGGTTATTATTGCCGAATCGGACCCAATTGCCAATTCGAAAAGTTTCACGCGAGGCGGCGCCGCGGCCTCAGGCCGCCACGCCCTGCCCCAGCCTGAGCGCATGCGCCGCCGCCACGATGGTGGCGCCGGTGGCCTTCCAGCTGGCCGGACGGTAGGCCGCGCGGATCGCTTCCTCGCGCGCCCGCACTTCCTCCGGATGCTCGATGTACCAGCGCAGCCGCTCGGCCCAGCGCGGCACGTTCCAGGGATCGACGTATTCGATCAGGTCGCCGCCGACTTCCGGGATCGAGGCCGCGTCCGAGGCCAGGCAGAACTTGCCGTAGGCCAGGCTCTCGGCCACCGGCAGGCCCCAGCCTTCGTACAGCGACGGGTAGGCGGTGAAATAGGCGTGCTGGTAGAGGCGCGCCAGGTCGCCGTCGGAGACGTGGTTCAGGATGCGCAGGTAGGGACGGATGCGCGGGTCCAGCTTCAGGTCGGACATCAGGTCGTTCATGCCCCATCCGGCCATGCCCACGAAGACCAGCAGCGGCAGGTCGGTCACGCCGGCGTCGACCAGGCGCGTGTAGGCCCGGTACAGGGTCTCGTGGTTCTTGCGGCGCTCGATGGTCGAGACGAACAGGATGAAGCGGTGCCCCAGCACCTCGCCCACGGCGGCCGAGGGCGGGCGGTCGTCGGCACGCGCGATCTCGCAGCCGAGCCGGACGACGTCGAGCTCGGGCACCGGCGCGTTCGACGCTTCGAGGAACTTGCGCAGGTCGCGGCGCGAATACTCCGAGATGCAGACGATGCGGTCGGCGCAGCGCGCGACGTCGAGGAAATACCGCGAGAACTTGGCGGCCACGTCGGCCACGCACAGGTGCGGCAGCCGGATCGGGATGATGTCGTAGCACATCAGCAAGACCTTCAGGCCGAGCTGGCGCTTGAGCTGGTACAGGTAGGGCAAGTCCTTCTGGTCCCAGTCCAGGCCGAGCGAGACGTAGACGTCGCCCGGACCGAACAGGATGTCCGGTTTCACCAGCACCGCCGGGGCCGGCGCCGCGGCCGCGGCCGTTTGCGGCACGCCGCGCCACAGCAGTCCGGCGCTGCGGCGCGCTTCGCGCAGGGCGCCGCGCATGCCGCGCACGCCGTCCATGCGGGCGCGCCCGAAGACCAGCGCCCGGCCCTGCAGCGTGCGCGGCAGGACGGACAGGGCGCGCCGGGCGGCGCGCTTCCAGGGATGCTGCTGGGGTACGCCGATGGCGGCGGGCTGCGCCGGCGGCGGCAGCGGCGCCGCGGCCGGGGCCGCGGGCGGCTGTTCGCCGCCGGCGTCGATGCGGGCCAGGGCATGGCTCAGCTCTTCGGGGCCGACCTCGAAATACGAACCGTAGTCGAGGTCGAAGCGGCAGAAACGGATGCCGGGGTCGCCGGACTGGAGGAATTGGCGCGCGGTTTCCGCCTCGACGCGGACGATGCCGAGCGCCGGGCGGCTCCAGCCGCGCGTGGTGGTGACGTCAAGCCAGATGGTCATGCGGGAGCCTTGCGTTGTTCGAGGATGCGCGTCACTTCGCGCGGTACGGCCGCCAGGCAGGCGTCCCAGGTCAGGCTGGCGCGCATGTCGCCGCCGGCCGAGGGCACCGGCCCGCGTTCGAGCACGTTGCGGATCGCGGCCTGGAACTGTTCGGGCGTATCGGCCACCGTCACTTCCGGCAGGCCGGCGAAATGCTCGAAGCCGCGCAGCGCGGTGCTGGTGCAGATCACCGGGCGGCCCGAGTACAGCGCCTCGGCGGTCTTGATGTTGGAGCCGCCGCCGGCGCCGATCGGCAGCAGGAAGGTGTGCGCCAGGCTCTTCACCGCGGCCAGGTCGGCGTCGTCGAGCACGCCGAGCACCTGCAGGCGCTCCAGGTTCAGGTCGCGCCAGCGCGAATCGGCCAGGGCGCGTTCGAGATGCGGGCCGACGCCGCCGGCCACCACCAGTTTCGAGCCGGGCGGGATGCAGGCCAGCGTGTCGCCGACGGCGTCGATGAAACCGGTGAAGTTGGGCGGGTGGGCGCTGGCGATGAAGATCGGCCACGGCTGCTGCGGCAGGCGCGCGCGCCACTGTTCGCACAGCGCGGGGTCGGCCTGCCATGGGCTGATGCCGTTGGGAGCATGCAGCACGCGCGCCGCGCCGTAGGTGCGCAGCACTTCCGCGTCCTCGACCGTGACGGCCAGCGACAGCGCGGCATCGTGGGCCAGCTCGCGCTCGACGGCCGACATGTCGGCCACCGCGTGCTCGATCAGGGCCGGGTCGCACTGCTGCGCCAGGATCCCGCGCTTCATCGGCGCCTCGATGTTGTGCGAGCTGTTGACCAGGATGGCGTCGCGGCACTGGGGCAGCTCGGCCTGCAGCCAGCGCGCCAGCGCGTACAGCCAGGGCTGCTCGACCTGGATCACGTCGACCGGGCCCGGCAGGGCGGCCGCGACCTGGCGGAACACACTGTCCGAGGCGACCGAGAAAGGCCCCATCAGGAAGTCGGACAGGGCCGGCATCGGCACGCCGAGATAGTTGCGGAAGGGGCTGTCGGGCGGGAAGGCGATGTCGTAGGGGCCGATGTCGGCCGCCTCATAGGCCTCGGCCTGGTAGAAGCCGACCGGATGCACGTCGAAACCGGCGGCCTCGTACACGCGCAGCATGGCGGCGGCGCGCAACTGGCCGCCGTGGCGCGGACGGCGCACCGGATACGGCGCCAGGGTCAGCACCCGCGGACGCTCGCGCGGCGGCGCCGGCGGCGCGGGCAGCAACTGGGCCGCGCGGCCCGCCTGGCCCAGCACCACCTGCATCAGCTGGCGCGCGCTGTCGGCCCAGGTCAGCCACGGCAACCCGGCCGACGACGGGGCGGCGCCCGCTTCATGCAGGTTCAGCCAGGTCGCCAGCGCGGCGGACAGGTCCTGCGGCAGCCGGCCGCCGAAGTACAGGGCGCGTTCGCCCGCCACTTCGCGGAACACCGGCAGGTCGCGGGCGATGATCGGCAGCTTGTGCTGGGCCGCCTCGATCAGCGGCAGTCCGAAGCCCTCGCCCACCGAGGCGGCGACCAGGCCGCTGGTGCTGGCGTAGATCCGCTCCAGGTATTCGTCGCTGACGCCCTCGAGCCAGAACAGGCGCTTGCCGCATTCCGGATGGCGGCGCAGGCGCTGCGCCAGCTCCTCGACCATCCAGCCCTGCTTGCCGACGATGACCAGGTTCACCTGGCGTCCCTCGGCCCACAGCAGTTCCACAGCTTCGAGCAGCTGGCCGTAGTGCTTGCGCGGCTCGATCGTGCCCACCGCGAGCAGGGTCGGACGCTCGGCCAGTTGCGCCAGCACGCGCGGGGCGTCGTCCGGCAGGCCGCGCGTGGGCAGCGAGTTCTGGACGTCGGCGCCGAGATGGAACCAGCCGATGTCGAAAGGCCGCAGGCGGGCGGGCGCGTGCACCCGCTGCCACTCGGCCAGCTCGAGGGCGACGGCGCGCGAGATGCAGACCGCGCCGTCGAACGCCGAGATCGCTTCCAGCCAGGCCTGGTGGCCCTGCTGCGCTCCCGGCGGGAAACATTCGGGCATCAGGACCGGCAGCAGGTCGTAGACGACGAAGTAGACCTTGACGCCGTCGCGGTGCAGGCCCTGCAGGGTCTGCTGCTGCTGCGGCACCAGGTGCGGCAGCAGGTCCAGGCCGAGGAAGACGTCTTCCGGCTGGTAGTCGATCGGCTCGTCGGCCCCGGCGCCGGCCAGGCCCTGGAACTGGGCGGCGAATCTGCGCGCGTAGCGGTAGCCCGGGACGCCCGCGGTGGCGTACACCGGCGTGACCTGGTAGCCGGACGGCGGATGGTCGAGCAATTCCTTGAGGATGCTGCGCGTGACGCGCTGGATGCCGGTGCGCGCATCGTGCCGCACCAGTTCGGAGACGTCGACGAACAACTGGCGGCTGCGGCCGCCCTGGGGAAAGCGACTCAAAAAATACGCCCACTTGCGCAATTCCGTATCATTTCCGGTCTTGCCCAGCGCTTGCGGAAGACGCGCGACCAGTTGCCCGAGCAGGGCATCGGCATCGGGCGCCGCGCCGTCCGTGGCGGCGGGCGCACGCTGCGCATGGAGCGCCTCGAGGGCTTCGATGGCGCGCCGCGCCAGCCGGTCCCAGCTTGCCGGCGCGCCCGCGTCGGCGGCGCCCTCGGCGAGGTTCACCGCTTCGCGTCCCAGCAGCCCGGCGACGTCCTGCGCCACCGCCGGCTCCAGGGCCAGCAGCAGTTGCGCGCCCTTGAGCTGTTCGAGCTTGCCGCGGTAATGCGCGGCCTGGGCCGCGTCGCGCAGCAGGCGCGGCTCGCGCGCCGCGCGCAGGTCGTGCACCAGCACCGCGGCCGGCGGATGCGGCGCGAAGGCGCCGGCGCTGGTGACGGCGTCGCTGGCGTAGCCTTCGAACCAGCTGGTCACCAGGACCACGTCGGCGCCCAGGCTGGCCAGGAAGGCTTCGCGCACCGACTCCGCAAAGGCGCGCCGGCCCTCGTTGCCCGCGTCGCGCGCGGCCAGGGGGCCGGCGGCGTACCAGACGCGGATCTGCGCCTGCGGCAGCAGCTCGCCGAACGCGGCCCGTATCGGTTCGATCGTGCCGGGGAACAGGCCGTTCAGGGCCAGGATCACTTCGTGGGTCCCGCCCTGGCGCGCGATGGCCGTGGCCAGCGACAGCGCGCTGCGTCCCGCGCGGTCGAACCGGTGTTCGGCCTGCGCCCCTTGCATGTCGATCACAATACGCATCAGTGTGCCTTGGTGTCGATGACTTTACGGATTTCTTCGAGGATGCGGGTGGCGCGCGGGGAGAGTTCGCGCAACACGCGCTCGTCGACCTCGTGCGCCGCCGCGGGCGCCGGCGCTCCCGACGACAACTGGGCGACGGGGCTGATGTGCGGGCTGACCGTCAGGCCGGCGCGCAGCGCCAGGCGGCGCACGCCGAGCTCGAGGCCGGGCGCGGCGGCGAGCAGGCGCAGCGCGCGCGTCTTGACGGCCGGGTTCGACAGCGCCCGGCGCAGCACGCCGCGCACCACGCGCTTGGACTGTCCGGCGCCGGCGCGCGCGGTGCTGACCGGCAGGCGCGTGGCCCAGCGGATCAGGTCGGCGGTGCGGCGCACCGGGGCCGTGATGCGCCAGGAGGTGCTGGCATGCATGCTCTGGAGGTCGCGGCGCAGTTGCTCGACGGCGGCCTGGGAGTCGCCCGCCGCGCGGTTCAGTTCCTCGGCCTTGCGCATGGCCGCTTCCCACTGGCCCTGCATCCAGTCGATGTGCGCCTGCAGGCGGCCCAGGTCGCGCAGCGCGGCGACCTCGGCCTGCAGCTTCGTCGCGCGTTCGTGTTCGGTGGCGAGCGAGTGCTCGGCGTCCTGCGCCTTCCTGCGCGCCAGCGCCAGTTCGTCGCCCTGCGTGGCGGCCCGTTCGCGCAGCTCCGCCAGCTCGGCCTCGAGCGCGATGGCCTGTTCGCGCAGGCGCGCCATCTCGGCGTCATGGGCGATCTGGACCCCGCGGCACAGTTCGGAACTGGCCAGCCCGCTCAGGCGCGCCGCGTCGAACACGTTCGGCGGCGTGGCGAAGGCCGCCAGCAGTTCGGGATGCTCCTCGGCCACGTAGAAGCGGTTCAGGCCATCGAACCAGGCGAAGCGGTAGCCGGCGCCGGTGACCAGCGGCTCCCAGCCGGCATAGTCGGTCTCGGTGCTGGTCGGCACCGTGGCCTCGATCACCATCACCCAGGGCCGCAGCACGGCCGGATCCCAGCCGCGCAGCACTTTTTCCTCGAGTCCCTCGACGTCGATCTTCAGCCAGTGCACCTCCTTCCCCTCGAGCCAGCGCAGGGCCGACTTCAGGGTCAGCATCGGCACCGGCACGACGGTGTGCGCAAAGCCGTGCTCGGCGAGATGGCGCTCGGCGTAGGCATCGACGGCGGTGCTCAGGCCGGTCTCGGGGATGACCTTCAGTTCGAGCACGCCTTCGGCGTCCGACAGCGCGACCTGCAGCACGGTCTCGTCCGGGCGGTCGGCGCGCAGCAGGTCGGCATAGGCCTGCACCGGCTCGATGTGCACGCCGCGCCAGCCGTGCTCGTAGAAGGCGCGGCTGACGGAATCGACGCGCGGGTGCTGGGCCCCGACGTCCACATACAGGCCGTTCTCGACGTGCTTGAGCGCACGCCACAGCATCACATCTTCGAAGTTCTGTGCGTATGAAACGAAATTCATTGGGTAGCGTCCTCACGTTCGCGGCTGACCGCGAAGTGGGCATTTAAAGAAGTTGAACCGATGAAGAAGTCGCGGCTGACGTTGACCACGTCGAACACCAGCAGGTTGTCGACCCATTCGTAATTGTCGCTCAGGTGGGTGTCGCAGCTGACCAGGGCCGGCGAGACCGAATACGATCCCGGTCCCAGGTCGCAACTGAACTCCATGTCGTACACGACTTTTTCGCCGGCCTCGACCCCCTCCTGGATCTGGCGCGTATGCCAGGTGTTGGTGCCCCACACCACGTGACCCTGCTTGTCGCGGATCATGTAGCCGAGCACCAGGCGCGGAATCGCCTCCTGCACCGAGGCGACCAGGCGCAGGCGCAGGGCCTGCCCCACCTGCGCCACGGCGACCTCGCTGCCGTCGGCGCTGTCGAACAGGCGCAGGCTCTCGATGCGCGCTTCGCCGGTGCCGCTCCTGGTCAGCAGCCAGCCATTGCTGGCGCGGCGCTGTTCCACGTTCAGCTGCGCGTTTTCCTTCTGCGCGACCAGGGCGTTGTAGTAGTCGACGATCTCGTCCGGCAGGCCGTCGCGCAGGATGCGCCCCTTGTCGAGCAGGATGACGCGGTCGCACAGGGTCCGGATGTCGCTCGGGCTGTGGCTGACGAACATGATCGACACGCCGGCCTCCTTGAACTGGCGGATGCGGTCGAAGCTCTTGTGCTGGAAATAGCTGTCGCCGACCGAGAGCGCCTCGTCGACGATCAGGAGGTCGGGCGGGAAGGCGGTGGCGACGCTGAAGGCGACGCGCATCTGCATGCCGCTCGAATACGTGCGCATCGGCTGGTCGAAGTATTCGCCCACTTCCGCGAAGGCCTCGATCTCGGGCATGACGCGCTCGATGTCGGCGCGGCTGTAGCCCATCAGGCCGGCCGAGTGGAAGGCGTTCTGGCGTCCGGTCATGTCGGGATTGAAGCCCATGCCGAGCTCCAGGATCGCGGCGACCCGGCCGTGCATCTGCACCTGGCCCTCGGTCGGCTGGATGGTGCCGGTGATCAGCTTGAGCAGGGTGCTCTTGCCGGCGCCGTTCTGGCCGATCACGCCGACCGCCTCGCCGGGGCCGACCGAAAAGCTGACGTCGCGCAGCACCCAGTGCTCTTCGCGCGGGGCGATCGAGCGCGAGAACCACGAGGCGAAGCGGCGCAGCTCGCTGCCCCACTTGCGATAGGATTTGCCCAGGCCCCGGACGTGCAGTTCGCCGCTCATAGCTGATCCACCATTTCAGGGCTGGCTTTACGGAAAATCACCAGGGAGAAGCCGGACAGCACCAGGCCGATCAGGAAGGTCCCGGCCAGGCCGCTCCACTCGGGCGTGCGGTTGTACAGCATCACGTCGTGGTAGCCGGTGATGAGCGGAATCAGCGGGTTCAGCGACAGCCAGGCCCGGTACTGCTCGGGAATAATGTGCACCATATAGACGACTGGTGTGAACCAGTAAAGAAATTGCATCAGCACAGGAACGACCTGGCCGACGTCGCGGATGAAGACGTTGAGCACGCCGAAGAGCAAGCCCAGTCCCAGCGCCAGCACGATCGCCACCAGCATCAGCACGGGCAGCCAGAGCAGGGCCAGGCCCGGCGGGTGGCCGAGCACGCCGAAAATGGCGAGGATCGCCAGCAGCAGCAACAGGTTGTTGACCAGCGCGCTGCCGACCACCACCAGGGGCAGCGCGATCTTCGGGAAGGCGAGCTTTTTCAGGATGTTGCCGTTATCGATGAACAGCGTCAGGCAGCGGTTGACGATCTCGGCGAACAGCGACCAGCCCAGCGTGCCGGACATCAGGTAGATGGCGTAGGCATAGCGGTTGTCGACGCCCTGCAGCTTGGCCGAGAGCACGGCCGAGAGGACGAAGGCGAAGATGACGACCTGGGCCAGCGGATTGAGGATCATCCACAGCCCGCCCAGGCGGCTGCGGATGAACTTGGTGCGCAATTCGGTTTGAATGGACGAGAGGATAAAGAAGCGGTAGCGCCAGGCGCCTGACAACATCCCAAACATGAGTCACTTTCTAATTTAACGAGCCGGTGCCGGCGCACCGGGACAGGCCGGACACGGGGCGCCTGGACCGCGCCGGCTGCGTGCGCAAGGTGGATCGGGGCGGCAACGGCAGCCCGTCCGCAGGCGCAGTTGGCGATTATACATCGCTGCCGAAGGCCGGGGAAACCACCGGCTCAGCAGTGCGCGGCTCCTCCCGGCGCGGCCGGCGCGCCCCTGCGCCCTGTTCGCATGCGTCCCCGCGCGGGCTCTGCCGGAATGGCCCGGTGTTATAATTTTACTCTGCCATACACCGTCAGCGCCGCCGCGCATCCGTTCCGGCAGCCCGCCAAGGCGAGCTGCCGCCGATCCGAAGTGCCCTGCCCCTTCCATCGAAGCACCGGTACCCGTCGCGGTCCTGGCGTGCGTACGGCAAGCATGGCGCGCGGCGCCTGCCGAACCAGCGCTCGACCGAAGGAAAGAACCATGCGCATTCTTATCGACATGCAAGGCGCCCAGTCCGAAAGCCGCTTCCGCGGCATCGGGCGCTATTCACTCGCGCTGGCGCTCGGCGTGGCCCGCAACGCCGGCGAACACGAAGTCTGGCTGGCCCTGAACGGCGCGCTGGCGCCGGCGATCGCCGACCTGCGGCGCGCTTTCGACGGCCTGGTCCCCCAGGACCGGATCCGGGTCTTCGACATCGTCACCCCGGTGGCCGAGATCAACAGCGCCAACACGGCGCGCTGCCGCGCCGCCGAGATGCTGCGGGAACATTTCATCGAACAATTGGCGCCGGACGTCGTGCTGGTCACCAGCCTGTTCGAGGGCTATATCGACGATTCGGTCGTCTCGGCCGGACGCTTCGCCGACCCGGGCCGCACGGCGGTGGTGCTGTACGACCTGATTCCCTTCCTGAATCCCGACGCCTACCTGGGCACGCCGGAACAGCGCCAGCACTACGCGGGCAAGATCGCCTCGCTGCGCGCGGCCGGCCTGCTGCTGGCGATCTCGGACTACACGCGCCAGGAAGCGATCGAGGCGCTCGGGCTCGATCCCCAGGGCGTGGTCGCGATCTCGACCGCCGTCGACGACAGCTTCCGCCCGGCGCCGCCGGGGCCGGAACTGCCGGCCCTGCGCGCGCGCCTGGGCATCGTCCGCGACATCATCATGTACGCCCCCGGCGGCTTCGATGCGCGCAAGAACATCGACGGCCTGATCGTCGCCTACAGCCTGCTGCCGGCGACGCTGCGCGCGCGCCACCAGCTGGTCATCGCCAGCAAGCTGGGCGAGCACGAACGGCGGGTGATGACCGAGCATGCGCGCCACCATCGCCTGGGACCCGACGAGCTGGTCCTGACCGGCTATGTCAGTGACACCGAACTGGTCGAGCTGTACCGCTCGGCCGCCCTGTTCGTCTTCCCCTCCAAGCACGAAGGCTTCGGCCTGCCGGCGCTCGAAGCGATGGCCTGCGGCGCGCTCGTGATCGGCGCCAACAACACCAGCATCCCCGAAGTCATCGGCTGCGAGGAAGCGTTGTTCGACGCCGCCTCGCCGCAATCGATCGCCGACAAGATCGCCCTGGTGCTGGGCGACCCGGCGGTCCAGGCGCGCCTGCGCGAACACGGCCGCGCCCAGGCGGCGCGCTTCTCCTGGGACGTGACCGCCCAAAAGGCGCTGCGCGCCCTCGCCGCGCACCACGCGCGCCCGGCCCCGGCCCCGGCCGCGGCGGGCGCGCCGCGCCGCAAGCTTGCCTTCGTGTCGCCCCTGCCGCCGTTGGCCACCGCGAGCGCGGCCCAGGCGCTGCGCCTGCTGCCGGCCCTGGCCGAGCGCTTCGACATCGACCTGGTCGCCGACCAGGACGAGGTGGTCCTTCCTCCCGCGCTGGCGGCGCTGCCGCGGCGCTCCGCGCAGTGGTTCGCGCAGCACGCCGGCAGCTACGACCAGGTCCTCTACCAGTTCGGGAACGACCCGGCGCACCACTACCTGTTCGCACTGGCGGCGCAGCATCCGGGCGTGGTCGTGCTGCGCGACTTCTTCCTCGGCGAGGCGCTGCTGGCGGCGGGGGACGACGGTGACGGCTGGGCCGACGCCCTGTACGAGGCGCACGGCTACCAGGCGGTGGCCGCCGCGATGGCCGAGGGACCGGACGCCGCCGCGCGCAGCTACCCCTGCAACCTGGGCGCGCTCGAAGGCGCGCATTGGGTCATCGCCGACGCGCCCGCGACGTGCGAGCTGGCGCAGCGCTGGTACGGCGCCCAGGCGACGGCGAACTGGAGCCTGGTCGAGCCCGGCCCCGACGCCGGGGACGAGGCGCGCCGCTATGCCGAGATCCTCGACCGCGCCGCGCTGCGGGCGCGCTCGGGGCGCCCGGCCCTGCTGCGCGCGCTGGCGGACATCCCGGGACTGTCGCACAGTGAAGCCTACCTGCGCGAGCTGGCGCTGTGCCTGGCGGGCATGCCCGACCCGCTGCGACAGCGGCAATTGCTGGTCGATGTCACGCCCATCGCCGCCGGGACGGCGGACGCCGCAACGGCGTCGCTGCGGCGACAGTTGCCTGCCCTGCTCCAGCTGTCGGTCCCGGGCCTGCGCGTCGAACCGGTGCTGCGCTCGCAGCAGGGCGGCCAATGGCATGTCCGCTATGCGCGGGCGCTGACGCGCGGCCTGCTCGGCATGCCGGGCAGCGCTCCTGACGCCGCCGTCGACATCGGTCCCTATGACCTGTACTACGGCGCGGACGAACCCGGCGCCATCGCCCAGGCTGCCGCCGAGGGCCTGTATGCGCGCATGCGCGAGCGCGGCGTGCGCGTCGGCCTGCGCGTCGGCGCCCTGCCCGGCGCGGACGACGCCGGCCTGGCCGCGGCCTGCGCGCATGCGGACGTGCTGCTGTGCGTATCGGACGCGGTCAAGGCCGGGCTGGACGACTGGATGGCGCGCCAGCCGCAGGCGGCCCAGCCGGCCAGCGTGGTGCTCGAGGACGGCGGCGGCGATGCGTCTGCGCTGCCGAGCCCCGAGCACGCCGCGCTCCTGCTCGCCCTGCTCGGGACGCCCGGCCGCTAGGGACGCGCAGCGCCAGAACGGGGAAGCGAAACGACAAGGGCGGACACCATTACGGTGTCCGCCCTTTTTCCTACATCCTGTCGCCGCCGTTTATTGCGGCACGACCTGCAGTTCGGTGACGCCGATGCCGAGCCGGCGTACGTCGTTGCTCATGCCGAGCTCCATCGGCGAGACCGCCGCCGGGATGCGCAGCACCAGGGTCTTCGCCCGGCCCGGGTTGTCGAAATCGAAGACGAACTCCCCGTTCTCCGCGGCCACGGTGAAGCGCCGCACCTGGTCGCCGACCTGGACCGTGAATTCCTTGCCCGCGTTCCTGCCGAAGGCGTGCGCGCGCAGGCGCAGTTGGAAGCGCTCCGGGAAAGGCGCGGAGAAATCGAAGCGCACCTCGTCGTCCTGGGACCATACGCCCCAGGGCTCGACGAAGGACAGGCCCTGTTCGGCGACGATGACGCCCGGCCAGGCGCCCTTCTTGTAGTAGGGGTGATAGACGTCCGGAGCGTTGGCGATGTCCTGGGCCGACACCATGCGCCACTGTTTGGTGTTCAGGTCCAGCTTGCACAGGTCGCTTATCTGGTAGCGGCGCGCGTAGGCCAGCACGCGGTCGTCGTAGTCCGGGCTGTTCGGGGCGCCCGAATTCCATTCCTTCGGCGTGAACGAAGCGACCCCGTTGATGGTCGGGATCCGCACGACCTGGGCGATCATCATCGCGCTGACGCTGTGCGCATAGGCGTGGTTGACCGGCTCCGGGAAGCCGCCGAGCGTGGCCTGCCCTTCCCAGCCCGACACATAGAACACCTTGCAGGCCGCCGGCGGCGCCTGCGGCAACGCGATGCGCGCGATTTCGGCCTGGCGGTCGAGGTTCAGGTAAGGCTTGGTCAGCTCCTCGGCCACCAGCAGTCCGGCCAGCAGGAGCGCGATCGAGGTCCCCATGCGCTGGGTCGACAGGTAGCGCACCGCGATCAGCACCACCGGCAGCGCCAGGAAGAGCTGGTAGACCGCGACCACGTTCAGCGCCTTGGCGCCGGGGAAGAAGTGGTAGACGAAGTACCAGCCGCTGTGGCTGCCGATCTTCAGCGCCAGCACCCAGGTGAGCAAGGTCGCCAGGGCGATCGAGGGCAGCAGCACCATGCTGCGGCGCCCGGACTTGCGCAGCAGCTGGATGCAGCCGGCCGCGAACAGGAAGAACAGGATGGGCGCGAAGCCGGTCGTCGCATACTCGCCGACCGGGACGTACGAGGGCGAGACCAGGCGCAGGACCGAGTTGTAGAGGCGCCCGAACATCAGGTTGTCGGTGCCCACCTGCAGGATGTCCTGCCAGGGGATGGTATTCGACAGCACCGATTCGTAGGCGCGCACGCCGACCTCGCGCGACTTCGGCAGGAAGGCGTAGACGAAGGGCCCCATGGCCAGGGCCGTCCCCGCCAGCACCACCAGCAGCGCGCCGGACTGGGTGCGCAAGCGCAGCCACAGCAGCGAGCGGACCTCGCTGCCGGCGCGGATGAAGATCACGACGATGGCCACCGTGAAGAAGTACGTGAAGTACCAGGCGATGTAGAAGCAGGTCAGGCACCAGGCGCCGTACAGCAGGGCCGCGGCCAGGCCGTAGCGCAGGAATTTCGCCACCGCGCCGTCGAGGAAGGCCTTGATCGCGTTCCACAGCAACAGGCAGATCACCGGCGCGAACGCCACCGCGACCAGCTGGATGCGCGAGCTGTGCGCGGCCATGCCGTTGCTGATGGTGAACAGGCCGGCCGCCAGCAGGGCCCAGTAGAACGAGAACGAAAAGACGCGCCGCGCCAGCAGGTACATGCCGACGAAGCCGACCGCGCGCACCAGGAAGTTGGCCAGCTCGGCGGCCAGGAAGGGATCCAGGCCGGCCAGGCGGAAGGGGAAGTACGCGATCCCGATCAGGAAGTAGGCATCGGTCGAGGCGATGGTCCTGGTGCTCGGATAGAAGTAATTCACCTCCGCCCAGTTGGCCTGGCCGGTGAAGACGTGGTACCAGTGCTCCAGGATGGTCGTCGAGATGACGACGTCGTAACGGTCGCCGGGCAGGATGGTGAAGCCGTTCATTAACTGGTAGCGGGCCACCAGTCCGATACACAGCGCGAGGAAGGCGCACAACAGCACGAGGCGTTGCGCGAGACCGGGGTTGCGCCAGGCGGGCGCGCCAAAGACCGACGTGTTCATGCTTGTTCTGTAGTCATGCTTGTTCTGATGGTTGAATGCTTACTCGAAGCGCAGCGTCGTCACGCCGACGCCGAGGCGGCGCCAGTCGCCGTTGATGCCGAGTTCCTGGGGCGACTTCGCATCGGGCGTCTCCAGCGTGAACACCAGCGTGGCGCCGGGGGCGGCGTCGGGCAGCGGCAGCGTCAGTTGCCGCGGGGCGGCCTCGCCCGTGAACTCGACGCGCACCGGCGTACCGCCGTTGACCGAGAATGCAAGGCGCTGGCGCTGGTGGCTGGCGTGCAGGAAGGGACTGAGCGAGATCGTGGCGGACGTGAAGCGCTCCGGCAGCACGCAGGTGAAGGTGGACTTCGGCCCGTCCGTCCAGCGCTGCTCGGGCTGGGGCCAGCTGAAGCCGCTCAGCATGAAGGGCGCGAGCTTGCCGCGCTCGGAAAAATCGACGACGCGCTTGCAGATCCTGGCCTCCTCGACCGCCTTCGCCACGCAGGCGGCGTCGAGCATCAGGAGCGGCCCCGAGCCCGCCCGTTCGCATCCCGAGAAACCATAGCGCGACGCGCCGCGCGAGCTGAGGATGGTGTGGTACTGGTCCAGCGCCCCCAGGTCGTTGGTCTCGAGGACGCGGCGCATGGCCAGATCGCGCGGCGTGTGCGCCAGGGCGATCGAGAACAGGTAGTTGATCGTCCACGACTGGTCCTTCAGGTCGACGACGACGTCGGCCTTGCCGTCGGTCGCCGGCAACAGGGCGCCGCGCTGGACCGTCAGCAGCTGGCGTTCGATCGCCACCACGTCCGAGTTGTCGTTCAGCTTGGCCCAGCGCGCGCACCAGGTGAAGGCCACGCCCAGCAGGGCCAGCGCGGCCAGCGTGGTCGCCACGCTGGCCACCGGCGGCGGCAAGGCGCGCGCGCCGGCCGCCCGCGCCAGCAGCCAGGCCGGCACGATGGCGAGGGTCACGACGAGGAAGCTGCTCAGGCCGAACGCGTACTTCTTCACCGCGTAGTCGGACCCGTAGTTCAACTGCAGCAGCGCCAGCTGCAACAGGCAGAGGCCGGCGATGCTGGCGCCGTAGGCGGCCAGGAATTTCAGGGCGCGCAGTCCGTTGCGGTCCCGGTTCCAGAGCGCGAGCAGCAGCAGGGCCGCGGCCAGCGCGGCCAGGCAGAGCAGCACCAGCGCCGGCTTGCCCGAGAACAGGACCAGGGTCAGGTTGCCGTTGATCTCGGAGATCTTGCGCATGGCCGCGAAGGACGGGTTCAGCACGACCGCCAGCAGCCCCGCCAGCGCGGCCAGCGCCGCCGCCAGCAGCGCGGGGACGCGCGTGCGCCAGGGGCCGGGCAGGGTCAGGACATGCAGGAGCAGCACGCCGCATAGCGTGCCGAGCAATTCCAGCGCCGGCAGCAGGTGGACGCAGGCGACCCCGTAGATGGCGGCGATCAGGAACACGACGGCATGCAGCCGGGTTCCCTCCTTGTCGAGACGGACCGCGATCGCGATCGCGAGCAGGGCCAGGCCCTGGGCGACCAGCTGCGGATAGAAGAAGTTGCCGACGATCTCGCTGCCGTGCAGGTCCAGCCCCAGGAAGCGGTGGTTGGCCCACAGCAGGCCGCCCAGCAGCACCGAGGCCGCCAGCGCGACCCGGGACGGCAGCGTGTTGACGAGGTAGACCAGCGCGCCCCAGACCAGGGCCACGGCGGCCAGCGCCGTCACCTGCAGGCCGAGGAAGGTCGAGTTCAGCAGCATGCCGAGGCAGGCGGCCAGCGCGTGGCTGCCGGCCGGGTAGAAGTTCATCTCGCCGAGGGTCGGGTCGCCCGGCACCAGGCGCCAGTCCTGGGCCAGCCGGAAGGCCAGCGCATAGTTATGGGCCAGGTCGATCGAATTGCTGGTGCCGGTATCGAGGTTGAGGACGACCAGCAACAGGCCGAGGCAGCACAGCAGGACAACCTGGAGACGCGACAGGGACACCGGCATAGCGGGCGGCTTCACGGTGCGGCCGCCGCGGGGACCGCGGCGCCAGGCTGGCCCGCCGTGGCGGCGACACAGGCGGCGTCGAGCACCAGCAGCGATTCCGACTGGGCCTTCGTGCACTGCGCGGCTGCCGGGAAGCGCGAATGGCCATGCGCCGACACCAGCAGCGCGTACTGCGCCAGCAGTCCGAGGTCCGAGCCGACGATGAAGGCCGGTTCGCCGACGCTGCGCGGCGTATGCGCCACCGTGAGCGAGAACATGTAGTCGACGACGGGCGGCATGCCGGTGTCGAGCACCAGGTTGTGCTTGCCTGCGGGCGCCGCGACGAATGGGCCGGTGCGCAGCGCGAGCAGCTGGCGTTCGACACCGACGACTTCGACGGTATCGAGCTCGTGGCGCATGCGCGTCGCCCCCAGCACGGTGGCGGCCAGGGCCAGGCCGAACACGCCGACCTGGAAGGCCCGGGCGCCGGCCAGCCGCGCCAGCGCCGGCTTCGCTTCGACGCGCCGCGCGGCGACGCCGCCCAGCCACACCGCCAGGCGCAGGAACAGGAAGGTGGCCAGGCCGTAGGCATACTTCTTGACCGCGTAATCGGAGCCGAGGTTGAAGTGGCGCAGCAGCATCTGCAGCAGGCAGAGGCCGGCGATCGCCGCGCCGTACAGCGCCAGGTACTTGTACATCGCATGGGTGGCGCGGTCGCGGTGCCAGGCGCGCAGCAGCGGGACCACCGAGGCGAGCACGATCACGCTGACCAGGCCCACCGACCACACCGGGCCCAGGGGACCCAGGCTGGCGCCGCCGTTGTGCGAGGAAATGGCGCGCATCGTCGCGAAGGTGGGATGCAGCACGACGATGGCGATGCCGGCCGCCAGCACCGCGACCGCCACCGGCACGCCGCGCAGGCGCGCCCGCGTCCCGCCCGGCGCCACGACCAGGTCGAGCAGCAGCAGGCCGGCCAGCACGCCGAGCAGCTCGAGCGCGGGCAGCAGGTGCACCGGCATCACGACCAGGAGCGCGCCCAGCAGGAACAGGTAGATCCCGAAGCGGTGCACCCTGCCCTCGAGGCGGATCGCCGCCGCCAGGGCCACGAACACGAGCGCCTGCGCGACGAGCTGGGCGTAATGATAGTTCTGCGAGATTTCCGCGCCGTGCAGGCGGAAGCCGCCGAAGTTGAGCACGACCAGCAGCGCCAGCACCAGGGCGCTCAGCGGCCCGGTGCGGCGCGGCGCCGCGTACAGGATCGCCAGGCAGGACATCCACAGCAGCGCCATCGAGCCCAGCGCCACCACGTGCAGGCCCATGAAGGGCGAACCGAAGGCCATCCCCGCGAGCGCGGCGGCGATATGGCTGCCGCGCGGGTACACGTTCATCTCACCGAGCGTCGGGTCGTCCGGGACGAAGTGCCAGTTCTCGGACAGGCGGAACACGAGCGCATAGTGGTGGGCCAGGTCGACCGAGGTGCTCCAGACCACGTCGACGTTGACGGCGACCAGGAGGACGCCGACCGCCAGCGCTACCGCGGCGTACCAGGGGAACAGGGATTTCTGCATCGGCTTGTCGAACTCGCTCCGGGTCAGGCCAGCGCGGCGGCGATCTTGCGGCCTTCGCGGATGGCGTAGTTGGTGCCGCGGTCTTCCGGATAGATCTGCGCCATGGTCGAGATGAAAGCGTTCTCGTACGGCGTTTCCTGGCCCGGGACGTATTCCGAATAGTTACGCTCGGTGACCGGCTGCGCGTATTCCGAGCGCCACACCGCGTATTCCTGCACCCAGGACTTGTCCATCTTCGGGAACATGCGCTTGAGGTGCTCGAGCGCGAACTCGAAGTACTGCTCGTCGTTGTAGGCCCAGACCGGATCCTCGGTCGCCAGGTAGCGCGACAGGTAGGCGATGTGCGAGCCCTTGTAGTTTTCCGGCTTGTCGAAGTTGGTGTGCTCGATCACGCCCACGAAGGGGAAGCCCGGGTCGTTGACGTTGAGCCAGTAGGTTTCCGACAGGCTCTGCTTCAGGCGCAGCACCAGGCACATGTTGCCCAGGTACTTTACGCGGCGCAGCTTGGCCAGCCAGTCGCTCGGGGCCTTGCCCTCGAACATGTCGGCGATCAGCGGGAAGGCCGGGGTGAACAGGAAACGCTCGCCCGCCACTTCGCCGTTAACGGTGCGCACCGTGGTGACGCGCTTGCCTTCGGTCTGCATGCCGGTCACGGCGGCGCCGTAGCGCACCTCGCCGCCATTGGCGCGGATCGCCGAGACCAAGGCCTCGGCCAGGCGGCCGAAACCGCCCTTGAAGTAGGCCAGCTCCTCGCCGCCCTTGTCGTTGCGGGTACTGCCGCGCAGCACCAGCTTCTTCCACATCCAGACCGCGTTCACGGCTTCGGCATACACCGAGAACTTCGAGGTGATCAGGGGCTCCCAGACGATCTTGTAGACGCTCTTGCCGGCCAGGCTTTCGAGCCATTCGCGGATGCTCAGGTGCTCGATGGTCTTCCAGTCCTTGATGCGGCGCACCTGGAACACCAGCAGGCCGAGGCGGATGCGGTCGACCAGCGACAGCGCCTTGAAGCGCAGCAGGTCGAGCGGCGTCGACAGCTTCCACATGCGGCCGTTGAAGTACATGCCGGTGCGGGTCGGCAGCAGGATGACGTCGCCGTCCATGCCCAGTTCCTTGACCAGCTCGGGCACGAAGACGTCGTTGTTGAACCAGTGGTGATAGAACTTCTCGAGCGTGACGCCGTCGCCGAACTCGAAGGTGCCGGCCAGGCCGCCCGGGGTCTTGTCGGCTTCCAGCACGCAGACGCGCTTGCCCTGCTTCGACAGCACATAGGCCGCGGTCAGGCCGGTAAAGCCGCCGCCCACCACTACTACATCGTATTTATTCATCGCGTAGGTATCTATCTTCGTGTTACTCAGTTAACGGGTACTTCCGTCCGCGTGGCGCCGCGCGCGGCGCGGAACAGCTCGGGACGGAACAGGATTGCGATGGCCCCGGCCAGCGTGGTCGGCAACCACAGGGCCAGGTGGCACAGGACGGCGAAGCTGCCGGCCTGGGCCGCGCTGCCGCCCACCAGGGAAATGGCGGTGAAGGCGGCGAGGTGGAAAGGACCGACATAGCCGGGCGAGGACGGCACCAGCGTCGACAGCGTCGCGATGGCCATCACCAGCAGGGCCATCGGCGGCGAGGCGTCGAGGCCGCAGCCGCGCATCATGAAATAGAACAGGCCGGACTCGCCGACCCAGACCAGCATCGAGATCAGGAGCGTCGCGACCAGCACGCGCGGGCGCGACATGGCCTCGAAACCGCGCAGCAGGCCGGCCACCGTGGCCAGGACGCCCGCCAGGCGGCTGCCGGCCGGCTGGCGGCCAGCCGCGTCTTCCAGGATGCGCGCCAGCAGGCCGCTGAACAGGAAGGTCAGCACCAGGGCCAGGCCGCCCAGCACCGCGAGCGTCAGCGCCGATTCGGAGATCATGGCCGGCACCTGGGCGGTGCGGATCGCGAACAGGCCGATGGCCAGGCAGCACAGCAGCGTCATCAGGTCGATCAGGCGCTCCATGACCAGGCTGCTGGTGGCGGTGGTCCGGGGCACGCCCATGGCGGCCGGGAAGACGAAGGCGCGCACCAGGTCGCCCAGGCGCAGCGGCAGCACATTGTTCAGCGCGATCGAACCGAGGAAGGGCGCCAGGCAGTTGCCGAAGCGGACAGGGGCGCCGGTGGCGCCCAGCAGCAGCGACCAGCGCAGCACGCGCAGCGCATAGCCGAAGGCCAGGAAGGCGACGCCGAACACCAGGTAAGGCCAGTCGAAATGGCGGATCGCGGCCAGCACTTCGTCGAGCTTGACCTGGCGGGCGATGACGACGACGCAGGCGATGGTGATGAAAGCGCCGGCGGCGTGCTTCAGCCAGCCGCCGGACTTCTTGCTGTCACTCATTAACGATTCCAGACGCGCCACGGCGCGCCGTCGGCCCACAGCGCTTCGAGTTCGCGCTTGTCGCGCAGCGTATCGCAGGGCTGCCAGAAGCCGGTGTGCTGGAAGGCGGCGAGCTGGCCATCCTTCGCCAGGTTGGCCAGCGGCGCGCGCTCCCACGAGGTGCTGTCGTCCTCGATGTAGGAAATGACCTCGGGCTCGAGCACGAAGAAGCCGCCGTTGAT
The DNA here is from genome assembly GCA_040755875.1 of Pseudomonadota bacterium. Lineage (GTDB taxonomy): Bacteria > Pseudomonadota > Gammaproteobacteria > Burkholderiales > Burkholderiaceae_D > Telluria. The sequence continues at coordinate 75,181 of JBFLZJ010000008.1, forward strand.
CCAGCCGATCTCGTCGCTCGGCTTTTCCTCGAACGAGCTCACGCCCATCGCGTCGTCGATGTTGAGCACGCCGAAACGGCCCGGCGGCTGCACCGCCGCGACGGTCGCCAGCTTGCCGTGGCTGCGGTGGAAGGCCAGCTCGGCGCCGATGTCGATGTTCGACAGGCCATCGCCGTAGGTCATGCAGAAGGTCTCGCCGTCGAGGTAGGGCGCGACGCGCTTCAGGCGCCCGCCGGTCATGGTTTCCGGGCCGGTGTCGACCAGGGTGATGCGCCAGTCTTCCGAGTGGCTGTTGAGGATGCTGTGCTCGCCGGTCTTCAGGTCGATGCGCATGTCCGACAGGTGGCGGTAGTAGTTGAAGAAGAACTCCTTGATCACATAGCCCTTGTAGCCGAGGCAGATCACGAAGTCGTTGATGCCGTGGTGGGCATAGTTCTTCATGATGTGCCACAGCAGCGGCTTGCCGCCGATTTCGACCATTGGCTTCGGCTTGGTATCGGACTCTTCGGAGATGCGCGTTCCGAGACCGCCGGCAAGAATGACTGCTTTCATCGTAGGGAGACCTATTAGAGTTTGAGTTCTGAGGACGAGAAATTGAGGCTGTGCTGGACGATCGCCACCGGGTCGGAGCGCACCACGAGGTAGATCCGCAGCAGGTATTCCCCAATGATTCCCAGGAAGAAGGAGTTCAGTCCGATGCCGAACAGCACCAGGATGTGGATGCTGGCCAGGCCTCGCGGCAGCTCGGGCTGGAACAGGCGCAGCGCGAGGTAATACGCGGCGCCGACGAAGCTCATGGCGAGGATGACCAGGCCAAGGAAGGAGGCGGCCCGCAGCGGCACGACCGAATGGTTGAACACCGCCGTCAGGCCGAGCTGCACCAGGCGCGACACGTTGAACTTGCTCTCGCCGGCGACGCGGGCGTCGCGGTCGTAGACGACGCCGGTCTGGTTGAAACCGAGTCCGGCGATGATGCCGCGCAGGTAGGGGTTCGAGGTGCGGACCTTGAGCACCGCCTCGATGACCTTGCGGTCGACCAGGCGGAAGTCGCCCACGTCGCGGGGAATCGGGTGTTCGCTGACCTTGTCGATCGCCCAGTAGCCCAGGCGCCGGAAATTGCGCAGCAGCCAGGACTCCGGACGCTTGCGGCGGATGCCGTAGACCACCTGGTAGCCCTGCTGCCATTTCTCGAAGAAGGTTTCGAGCATTTCCGGCGGGTCCTGCAGGTCGGCATCGATCTGCATCACGGCGTCGCCGCGCGTATGCAGGTAGTTCGCGAGGATCGAGCGCTGGAAGCCGACATTGCGCGAGAAGCGGATGGCGCGCACGCGCGGGTCGCGCTGCGCGAGCTCGGAGAGCATGGCCCAGGTTTCGTCGTCGGAGTGGTTATCCGAGAACACGAACTCGAGGTCGCACTTGCCCTGCATCCTGCGCCCGAGCGCGTCGAGCCGGGCATACAGCGCGTGCAAATTCCCGGACTCGTTCAGGACCGGGATCGAAATGGAGATCAGTGGCGTTTTCACGTATCGGTGGCGATGCTAAGGGTCATTCCGGCGGTCGTACGCCGCAGTCCTTGAGGTAGTCGACAATGGCCGGCAGCGCCGGGCGGTAAGCCTGTTCGGGCAGCAGCGGGTGGCGCGCCAGCACGGTGGCGAAATTCTCTTCCGCCGGCTCGGGACGCGCCCCGAGGCGCAACAAGTCGTCTGCACGAAAGGCCGAGAAGACGGTCCGGGCCAGTTCCGCCAGGCTGAGCGGCTCGCCATGGCTCAGTTCGACGACGCCGCTCACCTGCGCCTCGTCGAACAGGCGGATGGCGCGCGCCTCGTCGTCGATGTGGTGGTATTCGCGCAATTGCCTGCCGAGGGTCATGGCGAAAGGCGTGCGCTGCTGCAGCGCCGCCAGCATCTGCCCCAGGAACATGAAGGGGCTGGGCGCGCCGCCGCCGAACAGGGTATGCACGCGCACGTGCGCGACCGGGGCGCCGGCGGCGGCCAGGTCGGCGACGTGCCGGCCGAGCGCGGCCTTGCTGCGCACATACGGATTCTGCTGCGACAGCAGGCATTCCATCACCGTGCCGAAGGTGACCACGCGCAGGCCATGGGCGCCGGCGCCGGCGAGGATGGCCGCCGGCAGGTCGACGTTGACGCGCTGGTGCTCGGCGGCCGGCAGCGCGGGGTCAAGCACGCCCGAGGCGACGAAGACGGTGGATCCGCTCCCGGCCCAGGGCGCGAAGAAGTCGCGCACGCGCGCCGCGCCGCCGGCGTCGGCCCAGTCGGCATAGTCGGCGCGCGCCAGGCTGCGCACCTCGTCCGCGTCCCAGGTCCGCGCGAGCGCCTGTCCGAGGCGGCCGCGGCCGCCGACGATGAACTTCATTGGCCGATGCCCTGGCGCCAGGCCTCGATCTGGCGCAGCGTGATGTCGCGTGCGGCGGCCGGATCGGCATAGTAGTCGCGGTACCAGGCAGCCGTCTCGGCAACCACCCGCTCGGTATCCCAGACGGGCAGCCAGCCGAGCTGGTTGCGCGCCAGCGAACTGTCGAGGGCGAGCGCGCCGGCTTCGGGCAGCGGGTTGTCCATGTACTCGAGCTGGGGACGCGACCAGTGGGCGCTGAGCAGCTCGAGCACGTCGCGCACCGAATAGTGTTTCGTGTCCTGGGGGCCGAGGTTCCAGGCGCGCGCGTAGTGTTCCGGCTTGTCCGAGACCAGTCCCGCGAGCAGCATCAGGTAGCCGTGCACCAGCGCCAGCACGTGCTGCCAGGGACGGGTCGCGTCGGGATAGCGCAGGGTCATCGCCTGACCGTCGACCAGGGCGCGCACGAAGTCGGGGATCAGGCGATCCTCGGACCAGTCGCCGCCGCCGATGATGTTGCCGCCGCGCGCGACCGCGATCGCCGGCCCCTTCCCTTCCTTCCAGGGATAGGAGGCCGCGTAGCTCTGGATGACCATTTCGGCGGCCGCTTTCGAGGCGCTGTAGGGGTCCTTGCCGCCGAGCGGATCGTTCTCGCGGTAGGGCCAGGCCCATTCGTTGTTCTTGTAGACCTTGTCGGTCGTGACGCACACCACGCCGCGCACGCTCTTGACCGCGCGCGCCGCCTCCAGCACATGGGCCGTGCCCTGGGCGTTGACGGCGAAGGTCGCGACCGGCTCGCGGTAGGAGCGGCGCACCAGCGGCTGGGCCGCCAGGTGCAGGATCAGGTCGGGCTCGAAGTCGCGCACGGTGGTGGCGAGCAGGTCGGGATCGCAGATGTCGCCGAAGGTCGTCGGCACCTCGCCCGCCAGGCCGGTGGCATCGAACAGCGCAGGCGTGGTTTCGGGGGGCAGCGAAAAGCCGTGGACCTGGGCCCCGATCGACTTCAGCCAGAGACAGGCCCACCCGCCGGTGAAGCCGGTATGACCGGTGACCAGCACTTTTTTCCCGACAAGGGCCTGCTCGAATGTGTGGCTGTGATGCATGTTTGTCTTGTCTATTTTGCTCGACTATAGATCATAGCAGTTGACACCGATTCACGCCATCCGGAATCAGGCGTGCGCGCGTCGAAGGCGCCGGACTAGCGTCCCGTCGTGGCGATCCTGCTGATGGTCAGTTTTTTCAGTTCCAGGACGCCCTTGCCCTCCGCCCAGCCGCCCAGGCCGAGCGCGAACTGGACGGGCGCATCCTTGACGCGGAAATAGCCCTTGACGACGTATCCCTTGGCCGTGGCGTCGCCGATCGTCGCCAGCAAATGCTGGCCGTGCAGGGACAGGTGGGCGGCATGGGTGCTGCGCGGCCCGGCCTTCACGTCCAGGTCGAGCTCGACTTCGATCTCGTACGATCCGCGCGGCAGGGAGATCGGCGCCGTGATCAGCGCCGCATCGGTGAAGCTGTCCGCTTCGATGCGCTTGCGGCCGGTGTCGATCCGGCCTTCGCCGAAGCCGGAAAATGACAGGTCCCGCAGGGCGAGCACGGGGGTGCGCCGCAGCGTTCCGCTGAAGCCGGGCGCTAAATATTGGGGAGCAAGAATTTGCCCCGGGCCGCTGAGCACGTCGTCGATCCGCAAGCTGGCGCTCTTCGGCATGCGCTCCCCGCTGATCCCGCGCATGATTTCGCCGAGCGGCGTCACCAGCCCGAGCACGAGGCAGACCACCAGCGGCGCCTTGCGCGCCGTGTTCGGGGCGGAGGCCACGGACGTTGCCGCCAGCGCCGCCAGGATCGCGAGCGCCGGAATCGAACCGCGCATCAGGAGGTCGTTGTAGGCGCCCATGCTGAACAGCGACAGCAGCGCCAGGAAGCCGGCGCCGGTGACGATCAGGGCCGCGTTGCGCCGCTCGACCAGGTAGAGGGCAAGGGCAATTGCGCCGAACTCGAGGACGATGAAGGCGCACCAGGTGCCGAAACGGAAGTCCAGGGCGGTCCAGATGAAACCGGCGGGAATGCCCGCCGAGCCCCGCGTCAGAAAATAGCCCGCGACGGCAAGCAGTACCGGCGCGGCCAGCAGGTTCATCCAGCCCAGGATGGGACGGAAACCGACCTTGTGCACGGCCCAGAGGAACACGGGCGCCAGCCCGACCGCGCTGAACGGCGACCAGACCGCGATGGCCGCGCCCAGTACGCCGGCGCATTGCAGGGCGCGGGCAGGAAAACGCAGCACCAGGAACGTGCCGAGCCAGGCCGACAGCGCATGCTGCGGCGTCCACAGCAGGCTGGTGGTCGACGAGGGCAGCTCGCCGAACTTGGCCCACCACTCGAAATGCATCGGCACCGGGTGCACGAAGCCGGTGAGGTAGCGGCCGACGATGTCGGCGCCGCTGAACAGGAGGAACACCGCGCAGAGCAGGAAGCGGGAGGCCACCGGGCGCGAGCGCGCATGAAAGGCCAGCACCAGCGCAAGGTAAAGCCCGAGCGTGGTCCAGGCGAAGATGGCCGCGCCCAGGAATGCGTAGCCCGCGTGTTTCGCCACGAGCGCCGGCACCACGTAGTAGCCGAGGGAATAGCGCAGCGTGGCCAGCGCGCCGCCGTTCGGCACGGCGGCCGGCCAGGCTTGCTCGACGAGTTCGTTGAACAGGGCGTAGTGCTTTTGCCAGTCATACGTTTCGGCGAACGGCGGAAGCGCGCCGGAGAGCCAGACGAAGCCTGCCGCCATCAGCAGGTAGGGCCAGGTATCGCGCAGGCTGGCCGCTTGGGCGCGCGGGGCGGCGCGCAGCGCCTGGACCAGCCACCAGCAGGCGGCGGCGGTCGCGACGGCGGTGGGAAGCGCAATCTTCCAGGATTGAAACGCGATCAGGACGAGGGCCGTCGGCAGCAAGAGGTAGAGAAAGGCGGCGCCGAACAAGCGCATCGACAGATGGTCGGACGGCCCGCCGCCCTCCGCCGGATAGACGCCCGGCGTATCGATGACGCCGACGCCGGCCGCGGCCCCGCTGTCGCTGGTGTGCCTTGCCTGCCCGGGGATCGTGGTGACGCTTTTCATCTGTCATTCTTGCATGTATAAGTTGCAAGATTTTAGCACCCGGCGGGCCGATCTCCCAGCATATTCGCGGCCGGCGCGCGCAAGCGCAAACCATGGTGGCCCCAGCGTGTGCCGCCGCACAGTCCAGGCGCCGCGCCGCCGTTAGGATGGCTGCATCAAGTCGCCGCGAACCCGCTTCGCGCGCCCACGAGTTTCCCGAGGAATGGCAATGGCAACCGGATCACACCGCGAAGACGACGACGCGAAAGACCTCGACCCGCAGGGCGCAGGCCAGAGCGTGGGCGTGCCGGCCGATGGCGAGCTCGAAGGCAATTCCTTCAACCCGCTCGGCAATCCCGGCGTGCGTCACTGGCAGGCCGGCTACATCGGCAAGGAAGGGCTGGAGGACCGCGGCAACATCTTCTTCGCGGCCGTCGAAATGACGCGCATGCCGATGCTGGTGACCGATCCGCGCCAGCCGGACAACCCGATCGTCTTCGTCAACCGCGCCTTCCTCGACCTCACCCTGTACGACGAGAAGGACGTCATCGGCCGCAACTGCCGCCTCCTGCAGGGGCCGCAGACCGACCCTGCCACGGTGGCCGAGATCCGCAAGGCCGTCAGCGAACAGCGCGCCATCGCGCTCGACATCCTGAACTACAAGGCCGACGGCACGCCGTTCTGGAACGCCCTCTACCTGGGCCCGATCTTCGACCAGGAAGGACGGCTGCTGTACTTCTTCGCCTCGCAGATGGACGTCACCGAGCGCCGCGCGAGCGAGCAGTCCTCGCTGCAGGCGCAGAAGATGGAGGCGATCGGCCAGTTGACGGCGGGGATGGCGCACGACTTCAACAACCTGCTGCAAGTCATCAACGGCAACCTCGAACTGGCCCTGCTCGGCCTGGGCGGCAACCCGACCGCGGGCGAGCCGATCCGCCGCGCCCAGCGCGCCGCCATGAGGGCCGGCAAGCTCACCCAGCAACTGCTGACCTTTGCGCGCAAGCAGCGGCTCGAGCCGCGGCGCGTCAACCTGAACGCCCTCCTGGTCGAGTTTTCGGAACTGCTGGTGCGCACCCTCGGCGACAAGGTCGAGCTGCACCTGGACCTGAAGCCCGGCCTGCCCAACTGCAGGCTCGACCCCACCCACCTGGAAATGGCGCTGCTCAACGTCCTGATCAACGCGCGCGACGCCATGCCGAACGGCGGCCGGGTCAAGGTCGGCACCTCGCTGCTGCGCGGCGGCGCCGATGGCAGCGGCAACCAGGTGGTCATCTGCGTGATCGACGAGGGGGAAGGCATGACGCCGGAAGTGATGCGGCGCGCGACCGAGCCCTTCTTCACCACCAAGGGTCCGGGAACGGGCCTCGGACTGGCGATGGTGCACGGTTTCGTCCAGCAGTCGCGCGGGCGCCTCGAGATCGACAGCGCGCCCGGCCAGGGTACGACGGTGCGCATGACCTTCCCGGTGGCCGACAACGCCGCCGATGCGCCGGCCGCGATCGATACGCCGGCGGCCACGCCGGAAGACGAAACGGACAAGCCGCGCATCCTCGTGGTCGAGGACAACGAGGACGTGCGCGAACTGGCGGAAAGCATGCTCGGTGCGGCCGGCTATGCGGTGGTCTCGGCGCCCAGCGGCGAACGCGCGCTGGAACTGCTCGAGGAAGACAGGAAGATCGATTTGCTGTTCACCGATGTGATCATGCCGGGCGGCATGAACGGTTTGCAGCTGGCGGAACGGGTGCGCGAGCGGCGTCCGGAGACGCCCATCCTCATCACCACCGGCTACATGGAAGAACTGCCCTCCCCCACCGGACGCACCCAGCCGCTCGACGTGCTCAGCAAGCCTTACCGGCAGGAAGAACTGCTGTCGCGGGTGCGGGCGATTCTGCCGGCGGTATCGTGAGGCCGGGCAACCGCATGGGCGCCGGTCACCGTAGGGTGGGCGGCTCCACTCATGCATGAGAACGGAAGCGGCAGGTGCGCCGCCCACGCGTCCAAATCACGCATGAAACAACGCGGCGGCTGTGCGAGGGCTGGTTGAACGCGTGGGCGGCATTGAAGCCGCGTGACCGCAGCTTTCCGGGTGCAGCCGCCCACCCTACGGACAGCCTTCGATCAGGCCTGGGACTTGGGCATGCCGCCGAGCAGGAAAGCAACCTTCTGCTTGGGCTTGGCCGGCGCGCCCGGCGCGGCCTGGGCGCTGTCGCGGCTCGGCGCGTTCGAGGGCTCGTAGGGCTTCAGGAACCAGGGATCGACCTTCTCGCGGCGCGGCAGTGCGCCGGCGCCGTAGCTGCGCGGGGGGCGTTCGCTGCGCGCCGGCTCGGCCTCGCGGCGGGCGCGGCGTTCGCCACGCTCGGCGCGCTCGCCTTCGCGGTCGCGCTCGCGGCTGCGTGCGCGCGGCGTGAAGCCGGCCAGTTCGCCGCGGGTGATGGTCTGCTTGATCAGCTTCTCGATGTCGGCCAGCAGGCGCTCGTCCTTCTCGGCGTACACCGAGATCGCGTCGCCCGAAGCGCCGGCGCGGCCGGTGCGGCCGATGCGGTGCACGTAGTCCTCGGCGTTGTACGGCAGGTCGAAGTTGATCACGCACGGCAGGTCGGAGATGTCGAGGCCGCGCGCGGCGACGTCGGTCGCGACCAGCACCTCGATCTCGCCCTTCTTGAAGGCGTCGAGGGCGGCCATGCGTTCCTGCTGGGTTTTGTCGCCGTGGATGGCCGAGGCCTTGATGCCGCACTGTTCGAGGTGGCGCGACAGGCGCGAGGCGCCGATCTTGGTGTTCGAGAACACGATCACCTGCTTCAGCTCGCGCTGGCGGATCAGGTATTCGACGACGTCGCGCTTCTGCTCCTCGTCGACCTTGTAGACGACCTGCGTGACCTTCTCGGCGGTGGCATTGCTGCGCGCCACTTCGATCAGCACCGGCTTGTCGAGGAAGCTGTTGGCCAGCTTCTTGATCTCGGGCGAGAAGGTGGCCGAGAACATCAGGTTCTGGCGCTTCTTCGGCAGCAAATTGATGATGCGCTGCAGGTCGGGCAGGAAGCCCATGTCGAGCATGCGGTCGGCTTCGTCCATGACCAGCATCTGCACCTGCGCCAGGCTGATGTTCTTCTGCTCGACGTGGTCGAGCAGGCGGCCCGGGGTGGCGATCACGATCTCGACGCCGCGGCGCAGGGTCTCGGTCTGCGGCTTCATGTCCATGCCGCCGAACACGACGGTCGAGCGCAGCGGGGTGTGCTGGGCATAGGCCCTGACGTTGTCGGCCACCTGCACCGCCAGTTCGCGGGTCGGGCACAGGATCAGGGCGCGCACCGGATGGCGCGCCGGCGACATGCTGCTGTTGGCGTGCGCCATCAACAACTGGATGATCGGCAGCGAGAAGCCGGCGGTCTTGCCGGTGCCGGTCTGGGCGGCGCCCATGACGTCGCGGCCTTGCAGCACGATCGGGATGGCCTGGGCCTGGATCGGGGTCGGATGGACGTAGCCCTGGTCGGCGAGGGCCCGCTGGATCTCCGGCGCCAGGCCGAAGTCGGCAAAGCGCACGCCCGGCACTGCTGTCGCGGCAACTGCCTCGGCCTCGTTGTTCATCGGTGTTTCAGACATTATTCTTTCCAGGCATTAAATCGTTCCGCTCTACGGCCGCTTCGCTTCGGCGCCTCGGTCGCAGGGTCGGCGCGCAGAACTCTGGATGGGCGGGCTTGCCGCCGACTGGTGCGCGGCCCGTGGCCGGCTCGGTAGGCACGTTGCGCAGGCAAAAACGAGGCGCGGACGTAGAGACACTATGTAGCGCCCTCAAGGTTACCTCAAATCCACGGGAGTGTATATGAAATCGTGCGCGCCCCCGGTCTTGCGGATTGCCGTTTTTGCAAATCGGCTTTACCCGGCTTTACATCCCCTGCCCTGCGTTTCCGGCTCGATCCAGCCGTAAATAGCCTGACGTCATCATTGCAAAGGAAAGAACATGGTTTCAGGTATCGGCGGCTCGAACGCGGCGCTGTCGCTGCTGGCGCGTGTCAAGGGCCGCAAGACCCAGGAGGCCGGCGCGGCGCAGGCAGCGGCCCAGGCAGGCACGGCCGCGCTGGCGCCGAATGGCCAGGTGCAGGACAGCGGCGCGGCCGTGACCCGCAGCGCGCAGTCGGACGCGGTCGATCGCCTGGGCGCGCAGCTCGATGCGCAGGCCGATGCGGCGCGTGTACAGGCAGGGTCGGGCGAAGGCGACGCGGCCGCGTCGGCCGAGGGAGCCGGGGACACGGCGGCCGCGTCAGGCCCTGCGGCCGGCGCGGCAGGCGCGGCCGGCGGCGCGGCGAGCAGCAGCGACAGCGAATCGACGGACTATATTGCCGAAGCGGACACGAACAACGACCGCAAGGTGAGCGACCAGGAACGCATCGCCTACGAGAAGAAGCTGGCGCAACAGGCCGAGCAATCCGCACAGGCGCCGCGGGATGCCGAACCGGCCCAGCGCGGGCGGGAGCAGGAAGTGCGCCAGGCCTATGCGCCGCAGGCGGCGCAAGCCAGTATCGACGTGGCCGCCTGATCCGTAGGGTGGGCGCCCCTGTGCCCACCGGGTTTCCCGAATGGAAGTGAAACAGGTGGGAACGGGGCGCCCACCCCAAGGCACTGCACGTTCATCCACACATGCCTGGAGGCGAAAGCATTCGGGATGCGAACGCCTCAGCGCCACCCGCGCGCCTGCGCCGCGCGCTCGGCCGCCGAACTCAGCGGCGTGCCTTCGATGCGCTGGTCGATGGCGTCGAGCACTGCCGGCGGCAGCACCGTCCCATCCATCCAGGCGGCGCCTGCCGGGCCCTGGGCCAGGACCGGGATCTTCCACTGCCCGCTCTCGCGGCAGGCCAGGCCGGCGGTGGTATCCATCACGAAGCTGCGGCAGTAGGCGCCGTTCTTGGCCAGGAAGCTGATGCCGATACGCACGCGCCCCGAGGGGCCGGGACTGGCCAGTTGCCCGGTCAGCGCCGCGGCAAGGTTGCCTTGCGCCACCAGCGCCCCGCCCGCCCCGCTCAGCGAGGCCAGCTCGGCTTCGTCCTGCAGCACATGCCAGCCGCCCGCGCCCGCCAGCGCGCCAAGGACCACCGCGGCGGCCAGCGCGCCCCAGTGGCGCCGCGTCCATTGCGGCGCGGGAGACGGCGGCGCGGCGAGCGGGCCCAGGCGGGCGGCGCGGATGGTGTCGAGCTGGACCACCTTGGCGCTGCCCTGGCAACCCTGGGCAGGGGCGTGGCCGCCGCCGTCGCGCCCGCCGGCGACGACGCCGTAGACGCGGCTGCGCCGCGCCCGGTGCTGGGCGACACGCGCGGCGATGGCGGGATCGGCCCGGATCGCGCGTTCGACGGCGGCGCGTGCCGGTTCGGCCAGCTCGCCGTTGACGAATGCAATCAGGAGTTCGTCCGAGAATTTCATCGCAGCGCTAGGAAGTAATCAGGCCATGTTCGTCCAGCACGTCGTGCAGCAGCTCGAGGCGGATCACCGGATTGTCGAGCATGAGCATGTTTTGTTTCTGTGAATTGGGCAGCGGCAGCAGCTCGCACCAGCGGTTCGCGACCCAGCCGCAGTCGTCGAGCCGGAACGGCGGCTGCACCGGCCAGCGCTCCTGCGGCACGTCGTGCAGCGAGGCCAGCACCCGGTCGAGCGCATCGGCCGCGCCTTGCAGCTCGGACGGAATCCGCACCGCGTGGTCGCCCTCCACCAGTTCGACCTCCGCCATCCACAATCCGTTCATTTTTTGCTGCGAGGACCTCACTTCGAAGCGGCCGCCGCCGCGGCAGACGACTTGCAGCAGCCCCGGCGAGGTGGCGGCGGTTTCGCATACGGTGGCGAGCGTGCCGCCCTCGACGAAACGCTCGGGCCGGCCGCCGCGCTCGCGCACTTCATGTCCCTGGGTCAGCAGGACGACGCCGAAAGGCGCGTCCTCGGTCAGGCAGCGGCTGACCATGTCGAGGTAGCGTGCCTCGAACACCTGCAGCGGCAGCACACCGTCCGGGAACAGCACGGTGCTGAGCGGGAACAATGGAAGGGAAATCGTCGCCATGCCCCATGATGACAGAATCGCCCGCCTGACGGCAGCACGATTGCCGACGCCGGCGCGGGACCGCGCTTTCAATCCCGGGGGGCGACCAGGGGCAGGTGGCGCAGCCTGTCGACCAGCGCGCCGAGGCGCCAGCGCAGGCGATCCCAACCGGGATCGGGCAAGGGCACGACGCGCACCAGCAGCTCGCCGCCTGTCACGGCCGGACAGGCATAGCGGTAGTCGCCGGGCTGCTCGAACGGCAGCCGGAACTCCTGCCCCGGACGCAACTGGAGCGGCCCGAACACGTGGCCGACACGGTCGCGGTTACGCAGCAGCAGCACGTCCTGCACGCCGAGCGTCAGTTGCAGCGAGCGCGGCAGCGGGACGCGCCGCTCGCCCGCCGCCGGCTCGAGCGCTTGCGGCGGGATCTCGAACACGCGCTCGTGGCTGGGATAGCGCAGCGGCGCGAGCGCGCCCCACAGCAGCGCCAGCAGCACGGCGGCGGCAAGGGCCCACAGCGGCGAGGCGCGGCGAAAGGCGGGATGCATGGGTTCTTTCAGGGAACGTGAGCGTGGTAAGGCGGCCGATTTTATAACGGGAATATTGATTCTTGTAAAATCGTGGTCCTGGCGGGCACGCCCTCCCGCCCCTCCTGTGCGCCCCGGCGACGATGAGATGCGTATGCTTTCGCCACCGAGAGGCCACCTATTTTCCATTTCGTCCAGGCGGACGCACGGCAACCGACTACATGCAGCGTTCAGACCCCGACCAGATCAGCCCCATCCCCCATGCCCCGGCGCGGCGGGGATGGGGTCCCCTGATGCTGGCCGCGCTGGTGTTCGCGATCTCGCTGCTGGTCACCTGGGCCGCCTGGAGCGGCGCCAGGCGCGACGCCGCCGCCGACATGGCGGCCCAGTTCGATTACCGCGCGCGCGAACTCGCCACCGCCACCGTGCGCCGCATGGCGGTCTACGAGCAGGTGCTGCGCGGCCTGCGCGGCTTCGTGCGCGGCAGCGTCGACGTCGACCGCCGCGAGTTCGCCGAATACTTCCGCATCCAGAACCTGCAGGAACACTTCCCCGGCATCGAGGCGCTCGGCATCGCCAGCATCGTGCCGCCCGGCCGCCTCGCCGCCCACGAGGCCGCGATGCGCGCCCGGGGCTTTCCCGGCTATGCCGTGCACCCCGCGGGCGAGCGCCCCATCGTGACCTCGATCACCCACATCGAACCGTTCACGGGACGTAACCTGCGCGCCTTCGGCTACGACATGTACAGCGAACCGGTGCGGCAAAGCGCCATGGCCGCCGCGCGCGACAGCGGCACGGCGGCGCTGTCGCGCAAGGTGGTGCTGGTGCAGGAAGGCAGCAACCCCCAGGCCGGCTTCCTGATGTACCTCCCGGTCTACCACGCGGGCATGCCGGCCGCGACCCTCGCCGAGCGCCGCGCCGCCATCATCGGCTGGGTCTATGCCCCCTTCCGCATGAACGACCTGATGCGCGGCGTCGGCGGCGCCAACGCGTCCGACCTCGACGTGACGATCTACGACGGCGCACGGCCCGCCCCCGACGCCCTGCTGTTCCGTTCGCAGTCCGCGGCGGCCTGGCGCAGCCCGTTGTGGCGGCGCACGCTGGTGGCGACGATCTCGGGCCGGCCATGGACGCTCGAACTCGCCTCCTCGCCCGCCTTCGAGGCCCGGCTCGACACCCGCCGCCCGCGCGTGATCGCCATCACCGGCATCGGCCTGGGCTTCCTGCTGGCGCTGGTGGTCTGGCTGCTGGCCAGCGAGCGGCGCCGCGCGCTGCAGCTGGCGCACGCCATGACCCTGGAGCTGCGCCAGACCTACGAGCGCATCGCGGCCGAACGCGCGCGCATGAACGTGATCCTGCACAGCGCCCACGACGCCTTTGTCGCGGTCGACGCCGCCGGGCGCATCACCGACTGGAACGCCCAGGCGGCCAGCCTGTTCGGCTGGAGCGCCCAGGAAGCGCTCGGACGCGACGCCGGCGAACTGCTGCTGGCGCCGGAGCAGCGCCTGCCGGGCGCGCCCGGCTTCGCGGCCTTGCGCACCCAGGACGGCGAGGCCATCGCCCCTGGCCAGCCGGCCGAGCTGAGCGTGCTGGGACGGGACGGCAAGGCCTTGCCGGTCGAGATCGTGGTGGCCCTGCTGCCGGCCGAGGTCGGCCACGGGGCGAGCGCCTTCGTCCGCGACCTGCGCCCGCGCAAGCAGCTCGAGGAACGCGAACGCCTGCGCCAGCAGCGCCTCGACGAGGCGCGCACGGCGCTGGCGCGCTCGCAGAAGCTGGAGGCGGTCGGCAAGCTGACCGGCGGCGTCGTCCACGACTTCAACAACATCCTGCACATCGTCAGCGCGAATGTGCAGTTGATGCTCAAGTCCGGGAAGAACAGCGAGAAGCGCCTGCACGGCATCCTCGACGCCGTCGACCGCGGCGCGAAGCTGGCCTCGCAACTGCTCGCCTTTGCCCGCCGCCAGCCGCTGCATCCGGGCGTGGTCAATGTCGCTCAGTTGCTCGATCGCATGGACAGCCTGCTGCACCGCGCCGCCGGCGAATCGATCGAGATCGCGCGCAGCGCCCCCGAGGGGCTGTGGAACACCCTGGTCGACCCGAACCAGCTCGAAAACGTGCTGCTCAACCTGGTCATCAACGCGCGCGACGCGATGGAGGGCAGCGGCAAGGTGACGATCCGGCTCGAGAACGCCAGCGTCGACAGCAGCGGCGATCCCGAGATCCTGCCCGGCGACTACGTGCTGGTCGCGGTCTCGGACACCGGCCAGGGCATGCCGCCGGACGTGATGGAGCGCGCCTTCGAGCCCTTCTTCACCACCAAGCCCGAAGGCAAGGGAACCGGACTCGGGCTGTCGATGGCACACGGCTTCGTCAAGCAGAGCGGCGGCCATATCCGCCTGGCGAGCACGCCCGGCGAAGGCACGACGGTCAGCATCTACCTGCCGCGCTGCGAGGACAAGGTCGCGGGCAAAGCCGCGGGCAAGGTCGAGAGCGGCCCCGGCCAGGCTAGCGCGGGCCCTGGCCGCTAGGCATTCCGCCGGCCGGGACTGTCCTCCAGCGCGCATCGAAAGGCGCGACGCGCGCCAGGCTGCGCGCGATCGCCTCCACATGGCGTTCGTCGGTGCCGCAGCAGCCGCCCACCACGTTCATCTGAGGCAACAAGGTCCGCAGCATCAGGTATTCCTCGCCCAGCTCGTCCGGATCGCCGTCGTCGAGCTCGGTCGACTCGTCCAGCTCGGCGTGGCTGCGGCGCGAGGCGTTCGCGCGCAGGCCGTGGATGCGTTCGCGCCAGGGGCCGTCTTCCTCCAGCGCCGGTTCGATGTGGCTCGGGTGGGCGCAATTGATCATGTAATAGGCGCAATAGCTGCCGGTCTCGGCGTCGGTGCGCAGGATCGCCTCCGACAAGGCGTCGCCCGAGGGCAGCCGGCCGTCAGTCTCGAGCGTGAAGGAGATGGCCACCGGCATGTCGCAGGAGGCGGCGGCGTCGACCACGCCGATCGCCTCGTCCGGATAGGTCATGGTGAAGGCGGCGACCATGTCGGCCTCGGTGCCGGCAAAGGTGGCGACCTGGGCCAGGTGGTAGTCGCGCGCATCGAAGGCGCTCATGCGGCGGTCGGCGCGGTAGCCGTCGCCGCGCGGGCCGATGTTGCCGCTAATAACGATCGGGCTGGCCGGGCTGTCCCAGCGTTCGCGCACCTCGGCCAGCAGCGCCACCGCGGCCCGGTTCGCCTCGGCCAGCGCGAGCGCGTTGTAGCCGAGGGGGGCTGCCCAGTCGCGGTTGGCGCGCCAGGTCGGCGTTTCCAGCACGGCGCCGGCGCCGTGCTCGTGGGCCATGCGCGCGAACAGCTCGAAATACTGGCGCAGGGCCTGGCGGCCGCGCTCCTCGCGCAGCAGCACGAAGGAGGCGAACGAGGGCAAGGTGAAGCCTTGCTGGAAGCTCAGCATCGTTTCCAGCCCGGCATCGGACAGGAACATCCGCCCGCCCAGCTGGGGCAGGCGCTTGCGGTAGCGGCTCATCATGCCTCCTGAAAAAGGGAGCGTCGGATGCTTGGAATGCGCTTTCGCTTGTGCGGTTCCCGATACGATGCGCAGCACGGCTGACATTGCGCAATACGGCCCGTAGGGTGGGCGCTCCGTGCCCACCAGGTGGATGAGCAGACGCGGCGCCAGGGAGGCGTCATCGCGGCGCAGGCGTTTGGTGGGCACGGGGCGCCCACCCTACCCGAACGATATGCCGCGAGATCACCGTTTCATCTCACCAAACCGTTGCATCTACCCCTCATGCACGGCCATAAGGGCGCTGGCGCACATTGCGCGCACGCGGCCTCTGGCACACTCGGCCCAAAAGGAGAATGGGAGAATGCCATGAACGACCTTCGCCAGCCCGTCCTGCCGGTCCACCGCGCCATTCCCGAAGCGCCGGGTTTCGACAATACCTATGCCCTGCTGAGCGAGGGCTACCGCTTCATCGGCAACCGCTGCGATGCCCTGACCTCGGACATCTTCGGCACGCGCCTGATGCTCAAGCGGGTGGTCTGCGTACGCGGCGAGGCCGCCGCCCGCATGTTCTACCAGCCGGGACGCTTCACGCGGCGCCGCGCGATCCCGCCTACCACGCTGGCGCTGCTGCAGGACCACGGCAGCACCCAGGTCCTGGACGGCGAGATGCACCGGGTGCGCAAGGCGATGATGATGAACCTGCAGTCGCCCGCGCAAAGGGCGCGCCTGGTGGCGCTGGCCGAGGCCGAGTGGCGCAAGCAGTTCGCGCTGTGGGCGCGCACGCGCCAGGTGGTGCTGATCCAGGAAGCGCAGGCGGTGCTGTGCCGCGCGGCCTGCGCCTGGGCCGGGGTGCCGCTGGCCAACGCCGACGAGGCCGTGCTGCGCACCGCCGAGTTCTCGGCCATGATCGACGGCGCCGGCGCGGTGGGCCCGCGCAACTGGCTCGGCCAGTCGCTGCGCCGGCATACCGAACAATGGGCGCGCGAGCGCATCAACGCGATGCGCACCGAGGGTCCGGCGGATCCGGACAGCCCGGCCGCGACGATCGCCTTCCACATCGATGCCGACGGCGAGGTGCTGTCGAGCGAGCATGCGGCGGTCGAACTGATCAACATCCTGCGGCCGGTGGTGGCGGTGGCGCGCTACATCGTGTTCGGCGCGCTGGCGCTGCACGAGTTTCCCGCCTGGCGCGAACGCCTGGCCGGCGGCGACGACGCCGCGCTCGAGATGTTCGTGCAGGAGGTGCGCCGCTACTATCCCTTCTTCCCGGCGGTGGGCGGGCGGGCGCTGGAAGACTTCGAATGGCAGGGCCTGCGCTTTGCGAAGAACGACTGGGTGCTGCTCGACCTCTACGGCACCAACCGCCACCCGGGCAGCTGGGGCGGCGATGGCGAACACTTCCGCCCGGAGCGTTTCGAGGGCCGCGAAGGCAGCGGCTACGATCTCATCCCCCAGGGCGCCGGCGACTACGCCAGCGGCCACCGCTGCCCCGGCGAAATGCTCACCGTGGAGCTGACGAAATCCGCCCTGCGCCTGCTGGCGTCCGAGGTGGCCTACGAGCTGCCGCCCCAGGACCTGGCGATCAGCCTGTCGCGCATGCCGACCTTGCCGGCCAGCGGCTTGGTGATGGAAGGGATGCGTCTCTTGCGCTGAGGCTGCTGGGGCTGCTCAAGCGGCGAGGCGTTCGGCCACGCGCCCACGCCCGCCGAGCTTGGCGTCGTACATCGCCTGGTCGGCATGGTGCAGCAGCGCGTCGGCGTCCAGTCCCGAATCCGGATACACCGCCACCCCGAGGCTGCCGGAAATATGCAGGGTCGCCGTCTCGAGCTCGAAGGGGCGGTTGAGCGCCGCCAGGATCTCCTCGGCGACGCGGCGGGCGTCGGGCGCGGCGCCGATGCGCGGCAGCAGCACGACGAATTCGTCGCCGCCGATGCGCGCCAGCGTGTCGGAAGCGCGCAGGACGCCGCTCACCCGGGTGGCGACCTGCTGCAGCAGCACGTCGCCGACCGCATGGCCCCAGGTGTCGTTGACCGGCTTGAACTTGTCGAGGTCGAAGAAGATGACGGCCAGCTTGTGCCCTTCGCGCTGGGCGGCCAGCAGGGCCTGGCGCAGGCGGTCGCCGAACAGCAGGCGGTTCGGCAGGCCGGTCAGCATGTCGTGGTGGGCCTGGTGGCGGATCTCGTCTTCCTGCAGCTTGCGCGCGTCGATGTCGGCGACGGTGCCGACGATCCTCAGCGGCTGCCCGCCGGGTCCGCGCTCGACCACCCGGCCGCGCGCCAGGATCCAGCGCCAGTTGCCGTTGCCGAGCCGGGTGCGGTACTGGCCCGTGTAATGCGACGTGGCGCCGCCCAGGTGCTCGTCGAGCGCGACCAGCATGGCGTCGACGTCGTCCGGATGAGACATGGCGCGGAAGGCGGCGCGGTCGAAGCGCAGCAGCCCGCCCGGTGCGTCGACGATGCCTTGGGCGCTCGGCGACAGCGTGATCATGCGGGTCGCAAAACTGTAGTCCCAGACGCCCTCCCCGGCCGCGTTCAGCGCCAGCTTCCAGCGCGCCTCGGCCGCGGCCAGGGCGGCCACGGCGCGGCGCCGGCTGTCGGCCGCGGTGAAGGCGGCCCAGCCGCCGAACACCAGCAGCAGGGTCACCGCCCCGCCGATGCCGACCAGCAGGGTGCGCTGGCCGGCGTAGCGCGCCTGGGCGTCCGCCACGGCCTGGCCGACCGTCACCACCAGGCCGTATTCGGGCAGGGTGCGCCAGCCGTAGTAGCGTTCGATGCCGTCGACGCGGCTGATGCGCTGGAAGACGCCATAGGGTGGGCTATCGGGCGTGTAAGGTGCCCCGGCCAGTGTGCGGCCGCTGTCGTGCGCCTCGCGCGAGCGCGAGGTCCGGGCAACGATGACGCCGTCGGTGCGCACCAGTGCGATCGAGGCATTCGCGCCGAGGTCGATGGTGCGGTAGAAACGGGAGAAGTGGGCCGGCGCGACAGTGGCGGCCATGACGCCCGCCAGCGTCCCGTCCTCGCGGTAGATCGGCCGTGTAAAGTGGATCATCCACAAGCCCGAGATGCGCTCCTTGAGCGGCTGGCCCATCACCAGGCGGTCGCGCCCTGCACTGTCGAGCTGCGCACGCACGTGCGGGCGGTCGCCCAGGTCGACCGGTCGGGAGAGCTTGCCGCTGCTTGCGAACTGCACGACGCCGCGCGCGTCGGTCACCAGCACGTTGATCTTCAACTGGCCATGCAAGTGGTCGTTGAGTTCTTCCACGACCTGTGCGAAGTGATCCGGATGCCGCAGCCAGCTCAGCCGCAACTGGCTCAGGGAGAGGTCGATCGTCGTGACGGTCGATCGTACTTCCTCGGCAAAGGCATGCGACAGGTTCTGGACGTTGCGATGGCTTTCCGCGCGTGCGGTCGTCGCCAGCTCGAAATGCGCACGCGCGATCAGCAGCCACAGCAGCGGCAGCGCAAGCGCAAGGAAAAGTGCAAGACGCAGAAGCACCGCGCGGCGAAAATAGGGGCGCACAGCGCGAACGAAACGCAGCGACGTGTCGATCTGATGGGGCATGGCCGGGAACGACCCGGCAGACGAGGGTCGGATGGACGACGGTTGAAGGAAAAAACGTATAAATCTTATAGCTGAAGTGTCTTTAGAGCAAGTAATATGCATTCCACTGTTGTTTCAAAGCACGAGGCGAAGAAAGCGGGTGATGAAATATTATTTCGAATTGACTTCCATTATGAAATTTTCTTTCAACCCTTGAGGGTGTGGGCGCATACTGACAACCCATGAAGCTCCTTCTCAACATTGCCGGCGTTCTGTCCCTGCTGCTCGCCATCCTCGGCCTCTTCCTGCCGCTGCTGCCGACCACGCCCTTCCTGCTGCTGGCCTCGGCCTGCTTCGCACGGGGCTCGGACCGCCTGCACGGCTGGCTGCTGAACCACCGGGTGTTCGGCGTCTACCTGCGCAATTACGAGGCCGGCAACGGGATTCCGTTGCGCGCGAAGATCGTGGCGTCGGTCATGATGTGGAGTTCGCTCGTGTTGGCGATGGTTCGTTTCGAGAACCTGGGGCTGCGGATTGCGCTGGTGGTGATTGGGTGCAGCGTCAGCCTGTATTTGTGGCGGTATTTGCCGACGCTGCGGCGCGTGGGGCGTTGAGAGACGCAGCAAGCAACTCGTGTCAGGCGCCCGATGCGAGAATACTTCGAATCGTTCCCTCGTACTCCGGGTGTACTTCAAGGTAAAGGGCGCAGGCTTCCTCCAAATACGCAGCACATTGTTCGTCAGTAACGACGACTTCGTGCTCGAAGGTACCAAATGTCACGCCGGAAAAGTGGTAAACCGGGTCGGGATCTGCCAGGTCGGGGAAAAAACAGTATTCCTCATTCACGCCCTATCCGCTTTTGCCAACGATGAGTGGCAATGCCCGCATAAAGCGGTCCTGCTGGTAAATTGAATTAAAAAATTCTTCGACCAACCAATGTGGGTCGCCCTGGCAGTCTACTTTTTTGAAGAGCCGATTTTTCATGTTTTGCCTGTTTGTGGGCTGACGCCATCGGCGGCGAGCCCGAACTCCCTGATGGTATCCAGCACTTCTCCCTGACGCTCCGGATACGCGGCCGCCACCGCCTGCAAAGTTCTCAGCGTGGCCAATCGAACGATACTGTCGCTATACGTTCGCCGGGAAAAAGGTGAGTCATGGTATCCAAGGTCGCTGATGACCTCGTAGCTGATGCTTCCCGCATTATCCGACCGATCTATCGTCCAGCCGGGATCTCCTGAAAGACCGCCGTCAGGGCACAAGACATACTTCAGCCTTGCATTCAGCGCGCGGCCGGGAATTGGCTCGACCAGCCGCATCAGCACCCAGTACAGAAGACTTTCTTCTTTGTTCACCAACTTGAGATGCTGTCCCCATATCATCGCTTGGCTACTCCGCCTGGGTGGCCAGCCTGGATACGCTCCAGGACGCAAGCCCCGCTGCCCATGCTTTGTTCTGAATGCGTGGCCTATCAACTTCAGGATGCAACTCATCCTGAACTTGCACTTTGCCATTTTTTTTGCAAAACTTCATCGATCACGCTCTTCCTCATCCAGCAAATACTCGAAAAACTCGGCGTCTTCAGCATCTCGACGTCTGCCATTTTATTCTCTCAGTTTCGCTCTTCGTATGCAGCCGCGAATCATCTTGGGTCAATGAAATCAGCATTGGCTGCCCAGTCATGCTCGTACTTTCAATTCAGCCCAAAAGCCTCTGGCAAGGCTTGTAAAAAGGTTGCCTTACGTTGATCTTCGTGCCGGAGCCCAATGTCTTTTAACTGTCGAGACAAATCATCCCGATCTTGTTTATCCATGAGTTGCAACTCCATTGCAAGCTGTTCCATTGCCTCAATGGAAGCATCCTGATCCAGCAACTCTTCGCCGGTAAACTCTAGAAAAATTGCGATATCTGCAATAGCCTGAACTAAATGTTGATTTAAACGGCCACTCATGGCTTTAATCCCTTTCATGAAAAATTGTCCGTCTCAGGCCATCGAATGTTAGCAACAGATGTTCGACGACGTGCAGGATTACAAACTTTTTGAATCATCAACCAAATATGTATTTAGCGCCTTAAAAAAAACATGAGCTTCGACACCAACATCAATTCCCGTCAATGACACAGATGGAATGGCAGAAGCAATCCAACTGATTGCTCATTGAACACCCTCAGCGCGTCCCCGCGTTGTCCGCAATCGACTGCGCCACACCCTCCTCCACATCGACCAGGAAGCGCGCCCCCGCCCCGGACAACGCCAGGCTCGGCGCCGCCAGCTCCAGCAGGCAGGCCAGCATCGGCCGGAACCAGCCGGTGTCGCTGCCGAGCTCCGGGTGAGCGTGGGTGTCGGACAGATAGACCACCGCGCGCGTCACCATGTTGGGGTCGCGCCCGAGCAGCTCCACGTACTCGGCATGCTGGGTAGCTTCCTGCGCCAGCCGATGGGTGACGGTCTCGAGAATGTCTTGGGAAACGCCCTGGTTGCGGGCCAGCAGGATGCGCGCCAGGGCGGCGCAGGCGTCGTCGAGTTCTTGGGTAAGCAGGTGCATGGTTTCTTTCGCTGAGTTGGGTAGTGACGCCCGGTACTGTTCTGCCATATCCCGGCCATTGTTCGATAATCGTAAGCGATATCCACGATCGGCGAACAGCGATGGAATTCCAATTTCTCGGCACCTCGGCGGGCACACCGACCCGCGCCCGCAACGTCACCGGCCTGGCGCTGCGCGCGCCCGGCGCCAAGGCATGGTACCTGGTCGACTGCGGGGAAGCGACCCAGCACCGCATCCTGCGCACCGGCTATTCCCTGATGACGCTGGGCGCGATCTTCGTCACCCACATCCACGGCGACCACTGCTACGGCCTGCCGGGCCTGCTCGCCAGCGCCGGCCTGCTCAATCGCACGGCGCCGCTGCTGGTCGTGGGGCCGCCCTCGGTGCGGCGTTTCGTGAACGCGGTGCGCGAGACGACCGAGCTGGCCCTGCCCTACCCGCTGGAATTCGTCGATGTCGAGGAAGCGATGGACCTCGACCAGCTGCCCGACCTGCGGGTGCGCGCCACCGCGTTGTCGCACCGCGTCCCGACCTTCGCCTACAGCTTCACCGAAAAGCAGCTCGAGCGCCGGCTCGACATCGACAAGCTGCGCGGCGACGGCATCGCTTCCGGCCCGGGCTGGGGACGCCTGCAGGCGGGCGAGGACATCGAACTGCCCGACGGGACACTGGCGCGCAGCGCCGACTATCTGCTGCAGCCGCGCAAGGCGCGCAAGCTCATCGTCGCCGGCGACAACGACACCCCCGCCCTGCTGGCGGCGGAAGCATCCACTGCCGACGTGCTGATCCATGAAGCCACCTACACCCAGGCGATCCTGGAAAAAGTGGGACCCGGGCCGCAGCACAGCTCGGCCAGGATGGTCGCCGCGTTTGCCCGCGAAGTGCGCTTGCCGAACCTGGTGCTGACCCACTTCAGCCCGCGCTACCACGAGCTGGGCGAGATCGAGCTTGAAGCGCGCGCCGAGTACGACGGCAAGCTCTTCCTGGCGCGCGACCTGGAGCGCTATGCGCTGGACCGGCACGGGGAACTGGCGCCCGTACTCGGCTGAACAACCGGGCAACTGACCGGCCGAATCGGCTGCGGCTGCCCGCGGCGCCGTCCGTCGCGTTAGCGCTGTGTGCGCCGTGTTCATGACCGATATGCTACCTTTCTTGCCAATCCGTCTCGAAACGGGCCGAATCATGTAGAAGACGCTGCGGGAGTTTCCATTGAAGGTTTCCCTTGGTTCAATCTTATTTGTTCTGTTCGCGTCGCCGCTTGCCGCCCTCGCGCAGCAAACGGCAGCCGACCGTATTCCGGACACCATGGAAGCGCGGGTCGCCGCCTGTATCGGCTGCCACGGCGCCGCCGGGCGCGGCGTCGAGAACGTCTACTTCCCCCGGCTTGCAGGCAAGCCCACCGGTTACCTCTATAACCAGCTGATCGCCTTCCGCGACGGACGCCGCAAGTACGTTCCCATGAACTACCTGCTGGCCTACCTGCCCGACGCCTACCTGTACAAGATGGCCGAGCATTTCGCCGCCCAGAACCCGCCGCCGCTGGCCCAGCCGCCCGTGAAGGCTTCGGCCCAGCAACTGGCCGAGGGCCAGCGCATCGTCACGCAGGGCGTGCCGGGCAAGCGCCTGCCGGCCTGCGCCGCCTGCCATGGCGCCGGTCTGGCCGGACACGAGCCGGGCATCCCGGGCCTGCTGGGCCTGCGCGCCGACTACGTCAGCGCCCAGCTCGGCGCCTGGCGCTACGGCGTGCGCACAGCCCTTGCGCCCGACTGCATGCAGGTGATCGCCTCGACCCTGAGCGAGACCGAGGTGGCGGCGGTATCGGCCTACCTGGCCTCGCTGCCGGTCACGAACGTCCGCCCCGCCAAGGCGAGCAGCGCCCGCCTGCCGCTCGCCTGCGGCAGCCAGCCCCAGCCGAAGCAGGAGGCGCGTAAATGAAACCGACCCGACTTCTCAGGCTTGTTGCCGGCTGGCTGGCGCCGGCGCTGCTGCTGGTCGCGGCCCAGGGCCCTTCGCTGGCGCAACAGACGGCAAAGCCTGCGGCCCAGCCCGCGCGCAATGCCCAGCAGGCGCTGATCGAGCGCGGCAAGTACCTGGCCCAGGCCGGCGACTGCATCGCCTGCCACACTGTCCCCGGCGGCAAGATCTTCGCCGGCAACCGGGCCATGCCTACGCCCTTCGGCACCCTGTACGCGCCGAACATCACGCCCGATCCCGACACCGGCATCGGCAAGTGGAGCGCCGACGACTTTTTCAAGATGATGCGCACCGGCCGCTCGCGCAACGGCGACCTACTCTACCCGGCCATGCCGTTCGCCAGCTACACCAAGGTCACGCGCGCCGACACCGACGCCATCTATGCCTACCTGCGCTCGGTGCCGCCGGTGCGCCAGGCCTCGCGCCAGCACGACCTGCGCTTCCCCTACAACAACCGCGCCCTGCTGATCGGCTGGCGCACGCTGTACTTCAAGGAAGGCGAGTACGTGCCCGACAAGACCAAGTCGGCCGAATGGAACCGCGGCGCCTACCTGGTCGAGGGCCTGGGCCACTGCGCGATGTGCCACACTCCGATCAACGCGCTGGGCGGCTCTTCGCAAGAACGCGCTTTCCAGGGCGGCCTGATCCCGATGCAGAACTGGTACGCGCCCTCGCTCACCTCGAACAAGGAAGCGGGCCTGGGCACCTGGGAGATCCAGGACATCATCGACCTGCTGCAGAAAGGCGTGTCGAACCGCGGCACGGTCTACGGCCCGATGGCCGAGGTCACCTTCAACAGCCTGCAGTTCCTCACCACCGAGGACGTGCGCGCGATGGCGGTCTATTTGAAGAGCCTGCCCGCCGACCAGCCGCTCGCCAACGACCCGGCCGCCGCACCGGCGCGCGCCAACGTCACCCAGCAGTTCACGCAAGGCAAGCGCATCTACGACGCCCAGTGCGCGAACTGCCACGGCGCCCAGGGGCGCGGCAAGCTGCCGCACTACCCGCCGCTGGCCGCCAACCAGTCGATCACGATGACGTCCGCCGTCAACCCGATCCGCATGGTGCTCAATGGCGGTTATCCGCCCGGCACCCGACGCAATCCCATGCCCTACGGCATGCCGCCGTTCGCCCACTCGCTGTCCGACGCCGACATCGCGGCGGTGGTCACCTATATCCGCACCGCCTGGGGCAACCGTGGCGCGCCGGTGGGCGTGCGCGAGGTGAACGACTTGCGTGCAGCAACGGTTGAATAGCGCGGTGGAACAACGCGGTTGAATAAAACGCTTGAACAAGTCAACGTGATCGAGGAGCGTGCATGATTCTGGAACCGATGGAGCGGGATGCCAGCCACGACCAGGCACAGGTCGACGCCGTGGTGGCCCGGGGCCCGGGCGGCGCCTTTGCGGTGGCCGGCCTGGCGGTGGTCATCGTGCTGGCGATCTGGGTCGCCTTCTACGTCCTGGTGTATCTCGCGCGCGGAGGCGACTGAGATGGCGGCCGGTCACCCCTCTTCCGCCGGCGCGGCGGTCGCCCACGCGGCCGAATCGCGCTGGGCGATCCTGGTCGGCCTGATCATTGCCTTCCTGGTCGGCATGATTGCCTACATGAGCGTGCACTGGGCCGCGATGCCGCCGGTGCGCACCGAGACCATCGACCCCGGCACCCTGCACATCTCGGGCGAATTCATCGAGACCAACCTGGGTTCGGTCGCCGAAGCCGACGGCACGGTGACGGTGCGGGTGCTGGCCAACCAGTATTCGTTCACGCCGTCCTGCCTGCTGGTGCCGAAGGACACGCCCATCCACATCCGTGGCACCGCGGCCGACGTGGTGCACGGCTTCTCGGTCGGGCAAAGCAACGTCAACCTGATGCTCGTGCCCGGCTACATCTCGAACTTCCGCACGAAGTTCGAGAACACCGGCGAGCACATGATGCCCTGCCACGAATACTGCGGCGTCGGCCACGCCGCGATGTGGGCGCGCGTGAAGATCATCGAGAAGGCCGAATTCATGCGCCAGGCCGCCGGCGGAAGGAGGTTGAGCTGTGCTGAACAATGACACCAAGCGCCTCGTCCTCGCGCACTTCTGGATCGCCTTCATCGCCTTCTTCGTTGCCCTGCTGCTGGGAGAATGGCAGATGTACATCCGCAGTCCGCTGCGCGACTGGATCGGCAACCCCGAGCTCTACTACCGCGCCGTCACCGCCCACGGCTCGGCCATGGGCTACGTGTTCCCGACCCTGGTGGCGATGGGCTTCGGCTACGCCATCGTCGAGCTTGCCCTCAAGCAGAGCCTGGTCGGCCGGCGCTGGGCCTGGATCGGCTTCTTCCTGGTGGTGATCGGCACCGTCACGGCCATGGTGCCGGTTTCGATGGGCCTGGCCACCGTGCTTTACACCTTCTATCCGCCCCTGATCGGCAACGCCTTCTACTACATCGGCGTGGTGCTGGTGGTGGTCGGTTCCTGGATCTGGGTGGCGCTGATGTCGGTCAACCTGCGCGTCTGGAAGCAGGCCCACCCTGGCGAATCGGTGCCGCTGCCGATGTTCGCGAATCTCGCCGGCGCCTACCTCTGGGCCTGGACCTCGCTCGGCGCCGCCATCGAGATCCTGTTCATGATCCTGCCGGTGGCGCTCGGCTTCAAGTCGACCATCGACGCCGGCCTGGCGCGGGTGTTCTTCTCCTGGACCCTGCACGCCATCGTCTACTTCTGGCTGATGCCCGCCTACATCGCCTTCTACACCCTGGTGCCGCGGGCGATCGGCGGGCGCCTGTACAGCGACAAGATGGCGCGCATCTCCTTCATCCTGTTCCTGGTGTTCTCGATGCCGATCGGCGTGCACCACCTGTTCCAGGACCCGCAGGTGGGCTCGGGCGTGAAATTCCTGCACGCGGTGTTCACCGGCATGGTCTCGGTGCCGACCCTGCTCACCATCTTCACCATCACGGCGTCCGTCGAGATCGCGGGGCGCCTGCGCGGCGGCAAGGGCGCCTTCGGCTGGGTCAAGGCCCTGCCCTGGAAGAACCCGATGATGCTGGCGGTGGCGTTCTCCTTCATCCTGCTCGGCTTCGGCGGCGCGGGCGGCCTCATCAACATGAGCTACCAGCTCGACTTCGCCGTGCACAACACGCAGTGGATCACCGGCCACTTCCACCTGATCTTCGGCGGCGCCATCGTCATCATGTATTTCGCGCTGGCCTACGATTTGTGGCCCCACCTGACCGGAAAGCAGCTCGCCAGTGGCCGCCTGATGCGCACCCAATTGTGGATGTGGTTCATCGGCATGATCGTGCTGACCTTCCCCTGGCACGTGGTCGGCATCCTCGGCATGCCGCGCCGGATGGCCTATTTCGACTACAGCAATCCGGAAATCGCGCCGCAGGCGCTGGCAGTGATCATCACCTTCATCGGCGGCCTGATCCTGGTGATCTCCGGCCTGCTGTTCCTGCTGGTGCTGCTGGGAGGCCACCGCAGCCTGCGCATCGAGCTGCCGGAGTTCCGCTTCAGCCAGGCGGCCCATAACGAAGGCCGGCTGCCGGCTGCACTCAACAGCTACGCGCTGTGGCTGGCGCTGATGATCGGCCTGTCGGTCGTGAACTACGGCTACCCGATCAGCCAGCTGATGGCGCTCAAGCAAACCTCGGTGCCGGCCGTGCCGGTGGGGAGCCAGCCATGAGCACGGAGAAGACCTTCTCGTTCCGGAACCGCTGGTTCACGGTCAGCGTCGGCATCCTCGCCGGCATCGCCCTGCTCGCGGCCCTGGTCGGCTTCGTCTGGCTGCCGAAAGCGCATGCGCGCGCCGCCATGGCCAGCCTGTGGGAAGCCATCTGCAGCGCGGCCGGCGCACCGGCGCCCTTCCAGACTGCGGGCCTGCCGGCCGAGCAGCAGCGCTTCCCGACCAGCGTGATCGTCAGCGCCAACATGATGGACGTGAACGGCGGCGCATCGGTCGGCAAGGGCGCGACGCTGGCGATGGCCTGCACCATGTGCCACGGCGCACGCGGCACCAGCCCGGCCGGCACGCCCCACCTGGCGGGCCAGCCGGCCTCGGCCACCTACAAGCAGCTGCGCGACTTTGCCTCCGGCCACCGGCCGAGCGCCATCATGCGCCCGCTGGTAATGGAGCTGAGCGACCAGGACATGCGCGACCTGGCGGCTTATTACGCCTCGCTCGAACGCGAACGCATCGCCGATATCGCCCCGTCGGCACACGAAACGCCGCGCCTGGTGCGCAACGGCGATCCGATGCGCAGCGTCGGCGCCTGCTCGTCCTGCCACAGCCCGCATGCGCTGCGTCCGGCCACGCCGGTGCTGGAGGGGATCTCGGAAACCTATTTGCGCGACCAGCTGCACGCCTTCCGCGACGGTCGCCGCGCCAACGACATCAACCGGCAGATGCGCAACGCCGTGCGCAATCTGACCGATGCCGAGATCGCGGAGCTGGCGAAGTATTACGCGGCGCGCTGAACACTCCGGCCAGGCTCGCCCCGCCGCCCTGCGCTCATTCCTGCCGCCTGTTCTCGCCGCTTACCCGGCGGCAGTACGCGGCGGCAGCGCCGGCTGCGCCTCGCCGCGCAGTTCCATCGCATTGCGCAGCCGCTCCGCGCTCACGGGCGGGCTGAAGAAATAGCCCTGGAACTGGTCGCAGCGGTGCTCGCGCAGGAATGCCAGCTGCTCCTCGGTTTCCACGCCTTCGGCGATCACCTTCAATTGCATCGTGTGCGCCAGCGCGATCACGGCGCAGACAATCGCGGCGTCGTCGGCATCGGTCGTCAGGTCACGGACAAACGAGCGGTCGATCTTCAGGGCGTGGATAGGGAAGCGCTTCAGGTAGCTCAGGCTGGAGTGGCCGGTGCCGAAGTCGTCGATCGACAGGCTCACGCCCATGTCGCTCAGTTCCTGCAGCGTCGCCGTGGCGCCGACCGGGTCGGCCATCACCACGCTTTCCGTGATCTCGAGTTCGAGCTGGGCGGCGTCGCAGCCGGTTTCGGCCAGGATCTGGCCGACCAGTTGCACCAGGTTCTGCTGGTGGAACTGGCGCGCCGACAGGTTCACCGCCACCGTCATCGACGGCAGGCCGGCATCGCGCCAGGCGACGAGCTGCTCGCAGGCCGCGCGCAGCACCCAGGCGCCGATCTGGACGATCAGGCCGGTCTCCTCGGCGATCGGAATGAACTCGGCCGGCGCGATCGGCTCGCTCCCCGGCGGGCACCAGCGCAGCAGCGCCTCGACGCCGACCTGCACGCCGGTGGCCAGGTCGATCTGGGGCTGGTAGTGCAGCACGAACTCGTGGCGTTCGAGGGCGCGGCGCAGGCCGCTCTCCAGGCGCAGGCGGTCCAGGGTGCGCGCATTCATCTCCTCGGTATAGAACTGGAAGTTGCCTCGCCCGAGTTCCTTGGCGCGGTACATCGCCGCGTCGGCGTTCTTCAGCAGCGCATTGCTGTCGATGCCGTCGCGCGGATAGATGCTGATGCCGATGCTGCCGACCGGAGAAAACTCGTTGCCAAGCACGTTCATCGGCAGCAGCAGGGCTTCGAGCAGTTTCGCCGACAGCACCGCGGCTCCGCCGGCGTCGTCCAGGTCCGGCATCAGGACCACGAACTCGTCGCCGCCGAGGCGCGCCACGGTGTCGCCCTCGCGCACCATGCTGGACAGGCGCCGGCCGGCTTCGATGATCACGTGGTCGCCCGCTTCGTGGCCGAGGCTGTCGTTGATGGTTTTAAAACGGTCCAGGTCGATGAACAGGATCGCCACCTGGTGGCCGCTGCGGTGCGCCAGCGCCAGCGCCTGGTCGAGCCGGTCCATCAGCAGGCTGCGGTTGGCCAGGCCGGTGAGCACGTCGTGGCTGGCCATGTGGCGCAGCTCGTGCTCGTACTGCTTGCGCCGGGCAATGTCCTCGACCACGATCATCAGGTTGACGTCGCCCCGGCTCGACACCATGCGCGACACCGCCACGTTCACCCACACCGGCTCGCCGTCCTTGCGCACGTAACGCTTCTCGATCGCGTAACTCGGAATCTCGCCGGCCAGCAGCATGCGCAGCGGCGCCTCGCTGGCGGGCAGCTCCTGGTCCAGCGACATGTCGCGGAAATTCATCGTCTTCAGCTCCTCTTCGCTGTAGCCGACGATGTCCTGGAACTTGCGATTCGCGCTCAGCCAGCGTCCGTCGCGCGCCGCCTGGGCCAGGCCGACCGCCGCATGATCGAAAGCGATGCGGAAGCGCTCTTCGCTGTCGTGCAAGGCGGCCTTGGCGCGCATCGGCGCCGTGAGGTCCTCGGCGATCAGGAGCAACAGGTCTTCGCCGTCGAGCCAGACGCGCGACAGCGCGCAGCGCAGGTAGCGCGGCTGGCCGGACAGTCCTCCGGGCTGCAGCGTCAACATCAGTTCCTCGCGATGCGCGGGCGCGCGCAGCGCGACATCGATGGCCTCGCGCAGTGCGGGAATCGGCAGGAAGTCGATGCCCACGGAAGGCGGCGCCGCCACGCCCAGCATCGTGCACATCGCCGGATTGATGGTGCGGACCTGGCGCGCCGCGTCGACCACCATCACGCCCGACGGCAGGCTGGTCAGCACCTGCTCGGCGTAGTTCTTCAGGCCCGACAATTCGATGCGCCCGGCCTGCTCGTAGGTATCGAGCGCCAGGCTCATGTCCAGGCAGATCAGTTTCAACAGGGCGTCGTAGGTCGGCTGGTACTTGTCGGGTGTATCCGCCAGCGCCTTGCGCAGGACCGGCGCCAGCTCCGCGAGGTATTTGCGGTAGGCGCCGATGTACCAGCGGATCTCCAGCCCGACATGCTGGTGGACCAGGCCGACGCGCACGCGGTTGCGCTCGTAGGCCGCGTCGTAGTCGCCGGCGGTGAGACTGTCGAAGTACGCGGCCTGCAGGTGCTTCAGGCGGACGAAGGCGTGGCGGTCGTCGAGGAGCCTCTGCAGGCGCGGGAAGCGCAGCAGGTGCTCGTAGAAGGACAGGACGACCTCGGACTGGTGGGCTTTCAGGTAGGGATGGACGTCGCGCAGGAGCTGGGCGTCGTGTTCGTCGAATTCGAGGTAGGCGCGGTACTGGCGGGAGGTGATGGGGTCCGGCGCCATCAGGTCGGTCATGGCGTCGATGTCGAATTTTTTTCTTTTCATTGGCATGCGATGCGCGGCGGCGCATCGTCTTCTCCGTACACGTTCAATTACGCGGACGCAAGAATGACCCAGACCAAGGCGGTTAGTCCTTGAGGTAGATCAAAAGTATTTCCCATCGACTACGAAAGTTGAATATTGGTATTGACGCGAGCCGGGACGTGAAAAAGAAAGTGCCCGAACCGGTCGGGCACTTTCGCTGCGCATCCGGCGCCTGTTTTTACACCGACACGCTCCATGGCGCGGTCGAATCGTAGGAAGTCTTGTCCGGGTTGAGCGAGATGTGCAGGTGTTTGGTATGCGGATTCGAGCCGCTGTAGCTGCGCCAGGTCCAGGGCGCGATACCGTTGCTGGTGTACGAACTCATGATGCGCCGGTTCCAGATCACGTATTTCACGCGCGGATCGCGCCCGGAGCGCAGCGACTCGGCCAGTCTCTCGGCGCTGCAGCCGCCCGCCGCGTCGTGCGTGATGTCGAGCGCGGAGACGACGCCGGTGTCGCCGTCCTCGATCCAGGGGTTGTGGTCGGAGTCGCGCGTGCGGTGCGCGGCGTCGCCGATCGAACCGTCGCTGATCTTGCTGCGGTTCGGCGCCTGGCGGTTGATCTCGTCGCGCAGCGTGACCAGGGCCTGGGCGATGCGCCAGGGCCGGGCCAGGTTGCGGGCGGAGTCGATGTACGAGGAGGAGCTCATTTCCAGCGGCCGCTCCTCGGCCTCGACATCGTCGCCGAGATTCGGCGTACGCGGCTCCTCCACCGAGGCCGGCGCGATGCCTTCCTGCGGCAGGCGCAGGGCCTTGCGCAGCGTCGTTCCGAACAGGCCGGTGACCGAGGAAAAGCCCTCGTCCGTCGGGTGCAGCTCGTCGGCCCAGCGGCTGCCGACCGTGCCGCGCACGTCCACATGCCAGGCATTGCGGAACATCCCGGACGGGTAGCTTGCGCCGCACAGGCGCTGCAGGATCAGGTTCAGGCGGTCGATCAGCGCCTGGACGATGGCGCGCTGCAGGGCCGGATCGGCAATCCCGAGCTCGTCGCGCATCGGCCTGCCCAGCCACTTGTCGACCGCGGCCCAGCCGGGGCTGCGCGTCTCGCCGGGTCCGCCGCCGGGAATCGCGTAGTCGTAGCCGTGGCAGACCACCGGCAGCTCGGGGAATTCGCGCGCCACGTTATCCAGCACGCGGCGATAGCACTCCTCCACGAAGCGCATCTTCTGCTCAACGGCCGGGGTATCGACGTACCAGGAAACCGGCTTGCCCGCTTCAAAACGCCTGACGATCTGCGTGATGACCGACTTGCCGCGCGCATCCTCGCCGACGATGTCGTTGCCGCCGCCGGAGAACAGGAAGGCCTGCACGGAGCCGGCATTGCGGCGCAGCGCCTGCATGTATTCGGCGCCGTCATGGACCATGTTCTGCAGGGTGTCGCCGGCCGCGTCCACGCTCCAGACGTTGTAGTCGCCCTGCAGGCCGTCGACCACGTCGGACAGCAGCACCGGGAACTGGAACCAGGAGTCGCCCTCGGACACCAGCACCGGACGCCGGTCGCCGGTCACCATGCGCGCCCGGAACAGCTCCTGGCGCCGCAAGCGGCTCAGGCCATTCGCCCAGGACATCATCATCGCGCCTTCGACGATGTCGCGCGGCTCGGCGATGTCGACCAGGGCCGGGTTCGGGATCACGCCCGGCGCGAAGGGTTTGGCGACAGACGGGTCGCCGACGAAATACGCGCGCAGCTCGGCTTCGTCGACCTGGGGATCGCGCATCATTTCCTGCAGCTCGCGCATCGAGATGCGCCCGCGCGTGCGCGCCCTCGGCGCGGCGGCCCGCGCACGTTCGCCGCCCACCGTGACGCCGACTTCCGGCGCCCCGTTCACGTCGACGGTGATGCGCAGGTTGATCGGGATCTGCAGCACGCCCGGCTCGCTTGCCACGGGCGGTGCGACGCTCACGTCGGGCACGCTGGGCTCTGCGCCCTGCTCCGGCCGCGGCGTGGGCGGCGCGGCGCGGGGCGCCTCATGGCGGTCGGCCTCGCTCCAGGCGCGCTGCCACTGGTCGGTGACCGCGATCCGGCCTTCGAAGTGCACGCCGGCATCGACCACCCGCGCATCGCGCGCCAGCTCATAGCTCGGCACGGCGTAATTGGCCTTCAGGTATTCGCCGGCAAAATGCAGGCCGATGACGCGCCCGGTGCCGACCTCGATGATGGCCGAGCCCGAGTTGCCGCCCAGGGTAGAGCTGTCATGCACCATCGCCTCGACCTCGTTCCCGAAGCTGCGCACCCGGTTGCGCCGCCGCACCTTGCCCGGCTGGAAGCGCTTGACGTTGTAGACGCCGGCAAAGATGCGGTCCTGCAGCGCCAGGTCGTTACGGTCGTCACGCGCCGGATAGCCGATCGCCACCATGTCGCGGTTGACCAGGTCTTCCGGCGCCTGCACCGACAGGGTCAGGGGCTGGTAGGTGGGCGACAGGCCGCTCACCTGCACCAGCGCCATGTCCCAGTAGGGATGGATCATCAGCACGCGTTCGATGGTGAAGTAAGAGGCGCTCTCCGGATCGCTGTCGACCTCGCATTCGAAGTCGACCAGGGCGTCGCCG
This sequence comes from Pseudomonadota bacterium, assembly GCA_040755875.1. Lineage (GTDB taxonomy): Bacteria > Pseudomonadota > Gammaproteobacteria > Burkholderiales > Burkholderiaceae_D > Telluria. Next base: position 108,428 of record JBFLZJ010000008.1, read on the forward strand.
GGACGGTAGACCAGCCCCTCGGCCCCCAGCCCTTCGGCGAACAGGCGGGCGACATGGCGGTTGGTTATCAGGAGCGAGGGCCCGACCAGGAAGCCGGTGCCGCCGTAGGGCACCGTGTACATGTTCGGCAGCTCGATGCGGCCGATGGCCCCGAGCAGCGGATTGATGCGGTTGCGCACCTCCATGGTATCGAGCTCGCCCCAGATGCCGCCCAGGTGGTCATAGGTGCCGGCGCGCACGAACACGGCCGGCCGGTCGCGCGCCAGCACGATCGCCTCGACGCCGAAGAGCTCGGCGGGGCTGACCTGGTCGTCGCGTTTTTCCTTCAGTTTGCGGATGCCCTCGAGGGCGTCCTGGTAGCCGAATTGCGGGACGGCGCGCGGACGGTGGTCGCCGGTGACGTCGAGCGGCTGCAGCTCGGCGACCTCCTCGGGCGGCGGGATGGGCAGCGCGTCGAGATCGTCGCCGGGCGAGACCTGGCGCAGCATGGTGCGCAGCCGGCTGACCCTTTCCATGTGGTTCATCATGATCCCCTCCTTGATGTGGTTGCGGTGGCAAACAGCAGGGGGGCCTGGGGCCGGCTGACGGGCTTGTTAGTCGGATTCAGGCCGTTGGGCGGCGCCGGCCTCCAGCTTACCGGCGGGCACGCGTCGTTGTGTGGTGGCGTTGGTGATGGGGTGACTGAATCAGTCTAGCAAATGGGAGGGGCGGAGCAAGGTGGTGTGTGGGAGCTTGGGGATGTGTCGGTGCAAGGGGCCAGGTGCTCGGCAACTGGACCTGCCGCGGCGACCGCATACGCAGCTTCCTGCGCACCTTGGGCAGCAGGTTCAGGGACATCGGCAAACTGACTTCGGAGGAGCCCATCCTTGCGGGGAAGTCCATATCGAGTTGCGCCCCCGCGGAACCAGGCTGGCACGTTCCCATCTAACCCGACACCATCATGTTCGTTTCGAACCATGCTCCTGGCCCATCGCATCCGTCTCGACGCGACTCCTGCGCAGTGCGACTACTTCAGACGCGCGGCCGGCACAGCTCGTCGGGTTTGGAACTGGGCGCTGGCCGAATGGCAGCGCCAAGAGGCACGCGGTCTACGACCTAACGCGATGGGCCTGAAAAAGCAGTTCAACGCGATCAAGTACGTCCATCCCGACTGGCTCGATAGCGAAGGTAATCCGTGGCTGCGGGCCATTCACCGCGATGCACATGCACAGCCGTTCGCGCACCTGGCTTGCGCCCTCAACCGCTACTTCAATGCGGTCAAAGCGCACCTGCCGGCCCATCCACCAGCTTTCAAGAAGAAGGGACGCTGCCGCGACAGCTTTTATGTTGCGAACGACAAGTTCCGCATCGATGGCAGGAGCGTTATTCTGCCGAAAGTCGGGCGCGTCATGCTTTCTGAAGCACTCCGGTTTCCGGGCAAGATCATGGGGGCGAGCGTGTCGCGCGAAGCCCAGCACTGGTTCCTTGCAGTGCAGGTCGATGTTCCCGATGAAGTTGCCCAGGCTGCGCGCATGGGCGACAACGTCATTGGCATTGACTTGGGGATAACGACTGCGGCGACCTTGAGCAGCGGCGAGAAGCTCACTGCACCGCGCCCCTTGCTGTCAGCTCTGCGCTGCCTGCGCATCCGTGGCCGGCGCCAGGTGCGCAAGCACAACGCAGCCAGGGCCGGCGCCGGTATCGGACGCGACATACCCAAGGGAACTCGACTTCCTACATCCAAGAACCGAATAAAAGGGGCAAATTCACTGGCACGATTGCATGCCCGCATCGCCCGAATACGAAAAGACTTTCTGCATAAGCTCACGACCCGCCTGTGCCGCGAAAACCAAGCGATTGCGATCGAAGACTTGTGTGTGAAAGGGATGTTGGGCAATCGCCGCTTGGCGCGGAGTATTGTCGACCTTGGATTCTACGAGTTCCGGCGCCAGCTGCAGTACAAGGCGCTACGCTTTAGAACACAAGTCGTACTGGTTGATCGTTGGTATCCCTCGAGCAGGCTATGTTCGTGCTGCGGAAAAAGGAACGGCATGCTGAGGCTGAGTGAAAGAAGCTGGACTTGCGAATGCGGCGTTCGGCATGACCGCGACGTCAACGCAGCCATCAATCTGCAACGGTTCGCCACCGACGCCTTCAAGGCGACAACGGCGCTACCCGTGGCGAGCCAGGCGGTGACGCCGGCACTGTCGTTGGAGGCATCCAGCGGGAGGCGGGAAAGTAACGCCTGCTAGATACGAACCCGGTCGGCAAGACGGTTCGGAGCAGGAAGAGGATGGCGCAGATCCCTGCACGCGTTCTCGATAGCAGTCGAACCGGGCACCAACAAGTGCGATTCCTCTACCGAAATCAAGAGCATCAAATACTTAGATCACACAACATTCTGCGATAAGTATTTGACATTATTGGTAGGCCTCCCGTGAGTCGAACACGGCACCAACGGATTATGAGTCCGCTGCTCTAACCAAGCATGAGCTAGAGGCCCAGAAATCGGAACAATGGCAAGAAGAAACTTCTCGCCGCCTGCTACACGGCGCGGAACCGTGCAGCAGAGTGGCGAGAGGATATTGCTTTTACACTAGAGCCGTCAAGCTTACAATCGGTCGGCAGCCCAACAATCAGCTGCTGCCCTCGAGGAAGCTCTTCAACTTGTCCGAGCGCGACGGGTGGCGCAGCTTGCGCAGGGCCTTGGCTTCGATCTGGCGGATGCGCTCGCGGGTGACGTCGAACTGCTTGCCGACTTCTTCCAGCGTGTGATCCGTCGACATCTCGATGCCGAAACGCATGCGCAGCACCTTGGCTTCGCGCGGGGTCAGCGAGTCCAGCACGTCCTTCACCACGCCGCGCATCGAGGCATGCAGGGCTGCGTCGGACGGGGCCAGCGTGTTGTTGTCCTCGATGAAGTCGCCCAGGTGCGAATCGTCGTCGTCGCCGATTGGGGTTTCCATCGAGATCGGCTCTTTCGCGATCTTCATGATCTTCCGGATTTTGTCTTCCGGCATTTCCATCTTGATCGCAAGCGTCGCCGGATCCGGCTCGGCGCCCGTCTCCTGCAGGATCTGGCGCGAGATACGGTTCATCTTGTTGATGGTCTCGATCATGTGCACCGGAATACGGATGGTGCGCGCCTGGTCCGCGATCGAGCGGGTGATGGCCTGGCGGATCCACCACGTCGCATAGGTCGAGAACTTGTAGCCGCGGCGGTATTCGAACTTGTCCACCGCCTTCATCAGGCCGATGTTGCCTTCCTGGATGAGGTCGAGGAACTGCAGGCCGCGGTTGGTGTACTTCTTGGCGATCGAGATCACGAGACGCAGGTTGGCCTCGGTCATTTCGCGCTTGGCCTTGCGCGCCTTCATTTCACCGGCCGCCATCTGGCGGTTGATGTTGCGCAGGTCCGGCAGCGGCAGCACGACGCGGGCTTGCAGGTCGATCAGGCGTTGCTGCAGCTCCTTGATCGTCGGGATGTTGCGGCCGAGGATGGCGCTGTAGGCGTGGCCGGCGTTGACTTCGCCGTCGACCCATTCCAGGTTCGTTTCGTTGCCCGGGAAGACCTTGATGAAGTGGGCGCGCGGCATGCCGCAGCGGTTCACGGCCACGTCGAGGATCTGCTTTTCGATGTGGCGCACTTCGTCGACCTGGCCGCGCAGGGTGTCGCACAGCTTTTCGACGACTTTCGCCGTGAAGCGGATGCCCAGCAGTTCGTTCGAGATGGCTTCCTGGGCCTTGACGTAGGCCTTGGAGTTGTAGCCGTCCTTCTCGAAGGCCTTGCGCATCTTGTCGAACTGCTGCTCGATCTGGTGGAATTTTTCCAGGGCCGAGACCTTCAATGCTTCGAGCTGTTCGGCGGAGTAGCCGGCGGCGCCAGGGCTGGCGGCGGGCTCTTCTTCCTCTTCCTCTTCCTCGTCCTCGGCTTCCTCTTCCTCGTCCTCGTCGCTGTCGCCCGAGGATGGGCCGACGGCGGTCGGCGAGGTTTCTTCCGGATCTTCCGGATCGACCATGCCGTCGACGATCTCGTCGATCTTGATCTCGTCGTTCTCGATGCGCTGGGCGGCCGAGATGATTTCGGCGATCGTCACCGGGCAGGCCGAGATGGCCTGGATCATGTCGCGCAGGCCGTCTTCGATGCGCTTGGCGATTTCGATTTCGCCTTCGCGGGTCAGCAGCTCGACCGAGCCCATTTCGCGCATGTACATGCGGACCGGGTCGGTGGTGCGGCCGAAGTCGGAGTCGACGGTCGACAGCGCGGCTTCGGCGGCAGCCTCGGCTTCATCGTCGCTCGTGACGGTGGCAACATTGTCGGACAGCAGCAGCGTTTCGGCATCGGGCGCGTGTTCGTACACGGCAATGCCCATGTCGTTGAAGGTGCCGATGATGCCTTCGATCGCCTCCGGATCGACGATGTTGTCGGGCAGGTGGTCGTTGATTTCCGAGTAGGTCAGGAAGCCGCGTTCCTTGCCGGACTTGATCAGCGCCTTGAGTTTCTGGCGCCGGATCTCGAGCTCTTCCTCGCTCGCTTCGGTGTCGGACGAGAAGGCGTCTTTCAGCAGGGCTTTTTCTTTTGCCTTGCGGTCCTTGGCCTTGGCCTTGTCGACGGCCTTCATTTCGGCGCGTTCGACGGCGTTCAGCGCGGCGACTTCGTCGTTCTCGGGCGTGAATTCCTTCGGCTTGCGCCCACGGCGCCCCGGGACCTTCACGGTCGGCAGCACGTAGCCCGACGTATCGATGGCGGCCAGGGCGGCGGCATCGGTGGTCTGGCTGACGACAGGCGCGGCGCTGGTGCGAACTTCGGCCTTGTCTTGCGCTTTGTCCGCCTTGGCGGACGCTCTGGTGGATTTGGCAGCCACTTTGGGTTCGGGTTTCTTGGTTGGCACAGGCGCTTTCGATGTCACAACGACTAACTTTACGATGGTTAAAGATAAAGTTTTGTTACCTTACATCACCCTGCAGACAGCGTACAACACTGCCCCGCTAACTGAAACTCCACGCCGCTTTTGACACGAAAATCGTTTCAAAGGTTGCAATAGTTAGCGTTTTATTATAGCACGCACCCCTCTTTTTTCCAGAACCAAACCGTGCCATAGAGGCAACAGTCCTCCGCGCTCAGCGCGGCGTCATCGCCGCCTCCGCCTCGCGCGTCAAGAGGTCCTGCTGTGCTGTGATTTCGCGATAGCGAGTACTCACCTGATCTGGGGTCAATCCAGAAGAAAACAACTGGTTCAACTCCTGTTTCAAAGCATCCATCTTGATTTGCCTCACGGCACTAGTCATCCAGATACGGTCCGCTTCGATATCCGATTCGGGTTCCGAGGCGATCTCCGCGATGATGCGGTCGTACTCGCTGCTCGCTTCCTTGAGCTGTTCGGACAGCGCGGCAAAGGTGCCGTATTCGCCCAGCGCCTGGGCCATCGCCACCAGTTGGCGCAGTGCCTCGGCAGCTTCTTCGCCGAAATAGTCGAAGGCGCGCAGCGCCGTTTCGTCCAGGCTCAGCGAGAGCGAAGGATGGGCCACCAGCATGCGCAGCATCTGCAGTTCCAGCCCGACCGGCTCCGGACGCCCCTGGCGCGGCGGCGCCTTGCGCGCGACCGATACCGGCTTGGACAACTCGAACAGGCTTTCGATCTCGGCAGGTGTCGATTCGGTCAAACTCGCCAGCATGCGCACGATCTGCAGGCGCAAAGCAGACGGGGTCATGGCCTGCAACAGGGGCTTGGCGTCGAACTGGGTCTTGGCGCGGCCTTCCGGCGTGGACAGGTCGTGTTCGCCCGTCACTTCGCGGATCAGGAATTGCGACAGCGGCATCGCCTCGGCGATCTCCTGGGCAAAAGCATCCGCGCCGAATTCGCGCACATAGCTGTCCGGGTCGTGCTCTTGCGGCAGGAACAGGAACTGGATGGTCTTGTTGTCGCTCACTTGCGGCAGGCAGGCGTCCAGCGCGCGGCGGGCGGCGCGGCGGCCGGCCTTGTCGCCGTCGAAACTGAAAATGACGTTGTCGGTCTGGCGCAGCAGCTTTTGCACGTGGGTCGGCGTACAGGCGGTGCCGAGCGTGGCCACGGCTTGCGGGAAGCCGAGCTGGGCCAGGGCGACGACGTCCATGTAGCCTTCCGTTACCAGCACATAACCCGCGTCGCGGATCGCCTGGCGCGCCTCGAACAGGCCGTAGAGCTCCAGGCCTTTCTGGAACAGCGGCGTTTCCGGCGAGTTCAGGTATTTCGGTTCGCCGCCGTCGAGCACGCGGCCGCCGAAGCCGATCACCTGCCCTTTCGTGTTACGGATCGGGAACATGATGCGCTCGCGGAAGCGGTCATAGCGCTTCTTGTTGCCGCCGTCCTCGTCGACCTTATCGATGACCAGGCCCGATTCGACCAGGGCCAGCGCGTCGTAGTCCTTGAACACCGAGCGCAGGTTGTCCCAGCCCGAGGGCGCATAGCCCATGCCGAAGCGGGCGGCGATTTCGCCGGTCAGGCCGCGGTTCTTCAGGTAAGCGATCGCGTTCGGCGCCTGGCGCAGTTGCGCGCGGTAATAGTCGCAGGCCTGGGACAGGGCGTCGGTCATCGCCAGCGACTGCGCCTGCTGGGCGGCGCGCTGCTGGGGCGGGATCTTGTCGTCGGCCTCGGGCACGATCATGCCGACGTTCTGGGCCAGGTCCTTCACGGCATCGACGAAGCCCATGCCCGAGTATTCGATCAGGAAGCCGATCGCGGTGCCGTGGGCGCCACAGCCGAAGCAGTGATAGAACTGTTTGGTGGGGCTGACGGTGAAGCTGGGGGACTTTTCGCTATGGAAAGGACACAGGCCCATGTAATTGGCCCCGCCCTTTTTCAGCTGAACATAGCGCCCAACCACATCGACGATGTCGACACGGTTGAGCAGATCGGTAATGAATGATTGCGGAATCACTTGGCTTACACAGTGTTTGTCTCAGGTCAGACTATACCGCAGGGCTCGCTGGAAATTGATTTACAACAAGGAGGGCCCGGAAGAGGCCTCCTTGTTGCGTTTGCGATCCATTACGCGCCCGACAGCGCTTTCTTGACGAGGTTCGATACGACCGTCATGTCGGCACGACCGGCCAGCTTCGGCTTGACGATGCCCATGACCTTGCCCATGTCCTGCGGACCGGCTGCGCCCGAGGCGGCAACGGCAGCGGCGACTTCGGCGGCGATTTCCTCGTCCGACAGGCCGGCCGGCATGTAGGCGACCAGCACTTCCAGCTCGGCTTTTTCGATCTCGGCCAGGTCCGGACGGTTGCCGGCTTCGAACTGGGTGATCGAGTCCTTGCGCTGCTTGATCATCTTTTCGACGATGGCGATGGTCTGCTGGTCGTTCACTTCGATCTGCTCGTCGACTTCCTTGCGCTTGATTTCGGCCAGCAGCAGGCGGATGGTGGCCAGCTTGCCGGCTTCCTTGGCGCGCATTGCCGCTTTCATGTCGTTGGAGATTTGTTCTTTCAGGCTCATGGCATCCTCGAAGATAGATGGGTGCAAACAACAAAACCCGCCGCGGTCACGACCAGGGCGGGTTCAAGAGACTTCTAGCAGCTACCGGGAACGGGCAGATGCCCGCAGTCACCGGATTGTGGCCGACTGGACAGTCTTAGTACAGTTTTTTCGGCAGTTGCTGGCTGCGGATGCGCTTGTAGTGGCGCTTCACGGCAGCGGCCAGCTTGCGCTTGCGCTCTGCAGTTGGCTTTTCGTAGAACTCGCGAGCGCGCAGTTCAGTCAGCAGACCGGTTTTTTCGATAGTGCGCTTGAAGCGACGCATAGCGACTTCGAACGGCTCGTTTTCTTTAAGGCGGATAGTGGTCATGTAAAAATCAAACCGTTGGATTTAGGGAAGAACGAAATTCTAGCAGCTTTTGACAAGCAGTGGAAGAGTTTACTGGGATGTGCTCAATTTGCTACATCCGTCAGGTGGGGCATGCGTTAGTGGGGCTGTTGCCTGCGCTGTTAGTGGTTTGTTGAGTCCGCGTGGGCTCGAGAGCCCACCCTACGGGTTACGCCGCGGGTCGCTGGCGCGAAGCTTCGTGTGCATGCGTTAGTGGGGCTGTTGCCTGCGCTGCTGGTGGTTTGTCGAGTCCGCGTGGGCTCGGGAGCCCACCCTACGGGTTACGCCGCGGGTCGCTGGCGCGGAGCTTCGTGGGCATGCGTTAGTGGGGCTGTTGCCTGCCCTGCCAGTGGTTTGTCGAGTCCGCGTGGGCACGAGTGCCCACCCTACGGGTTACGCCGCGGGTCGCTGGCGCGGAAGAAACCGGACGCCGCAACTATTTACACGCTCTGGCCGGCGACGAAGCCGGAGGCCCAGGCCCACTGGAAATTGTAGCCGCCGAGCCAGCCGGTGACGTCGACGGTTTCGCCGATGAAATACAAGCCCGGAACCTTGTTTGCCATCATGGTCTGCTGGGACAGCTCGCGGGTGTCGACGCCGCCCAGGGTCACCTCGGCCTTGCGGTAACCTTCCGAGCCGGTCGGCACGATGGCCCAGCGGTTGATGGCGTCGCCGAGTTTGCGCAGCTTGGCGTCGGGCATGTCCGCCAGGCGCGCGTCGGGAGCGAAGCCGTTGGCGACCAGCAGGCCTTCGGCCAGGCGCGCCGGCAGCCATTGCGCCAGCACGTTGCCGAGCTGCTTCTTGACTGTCGTCTTTGCGCCGATCAATTCCTCGGCCACGTCCATTTCCGGCAGCAGATCGAGCACGATGGGTGTGCCTGGCTGCCAGTAGCTGGAAATCTGCAGGATCGCCGGGCCCGACAGGCCGCGGTGGGTGAACAGCAGGTCTTCGCGGAAATAGCCTTTCCTGGCGCCTTTGCCCTTGCCGGAGCCGGTTGTGACGTCGACTTCCAGCGCGATGCCGGCCAGCGGCGCGAACGGCGCCCAGCTCGGACCGTCGAAGGTCAGCGGCACCAGGCCGGGGCGCGGCTCGACCACGTTCAGGCCGAACTGGGTCGCAATGCGGTAACCGAGGTCGGTTGCGCCGATCTTCGGGATCGACAGGCCGCCGGTGGCGATCACGACACTGCTTGCTGCGATGTCGCCGTGGTCGGTGGCGATCACGAAGCCGTCTTCCATCTTGTCGATCGATTCCACCTTGCAGGGCATGCGCCAGCTGACTTCGCCCTTCAGGCATTCGGACTTCAGCATGTCGATGATCTGCTCGGCCGAGTCGTCGCAGAAGAGCTGGCCGCGGTGCTTTTCGTGGTGGGCGATGCGGTAGCGCTTCACGAGCGCGAGGAAATCCTGGGCCGTGTAGCGCGACAGCGCGCTCTTGCAGAAGTGCGGGTTCTCGGACAGGTAGTTCTGGTGGGTGGCGTTGATATTGGTGAAGTTGCAGCGCCCGCCGCCGGAAATGCGGATCTTTTCCGCCAGCTTGCCGGCATGGTCGATCAGCACCACGCGCTTGCCGCGCTGGCCGGCCACGGCCGCGCACATCATCCCGGCCGCGCCCGCGCCGATTACCGCTACATCGAATTGTTTTGCCATGCCTGCCGCCCTGCCCTCGCAGGTTCCCCGTGAATCGCCAAACCGTCCATTGTAAACGTTCAGGGAGCCAGCGCACAGCCCGGCCGCGAAAAGCGGGCGACGGTGCTACACCTCGTCGCCGTCCTGCACGTAGAGGTCGCGGCCGTTGAGCACGGTGCCGTCGAGCGCGATGCTGATGATGTGCATGCCGGTGTCGGTGAGGCCCAGGCGCTTGAGCTGCTCGGGCGCCACACGCAGGAAATACTCGCCGGGGAAGATGCCGGTGATGACGTAATAGCCGTCGCCGGCGCTGTTCATGGTGGCCACCACCTTGCGCGCGCTGTCGACCAGTTCGAGCTGCAGGTCGCCGATGGGGCGCCGCTTGCCTTTGCTGTACAGGTAGGTGGTGCCGTCGACTTCGCCGGTCACGCTCACGGCGAACTCGACCTGGCTGACCTTGCCCGGACGCGGCACGATGCGCACACCCTTGACCCGCGGCTGCCATTGCGGGTCCTCGAGCGTGGCCGGGTCGAGGCCGATGTCGGTGTTCTGGTGTGCCGGCAGGCGCGCCAGCCAGGCCATGCCGGCCGCGTCGGTGCGCGCCAGCCAGTTGGCGCCGTTGACGATGAAGCCGGCGCCGCCGATCGGCTCCTCGCCCTCGTCCATCTTCCCGTTCAGGTTCTTGTCGAGGAAGACGCGGATCGAGGCCGAGCCCATGTTCGCCATCGGCTGGGCATCGGTCAGGAGCCGTCCGCCGCGCGGCTCCAGCCCCATCGCCATGAAGAACTGCAGCCCGAGGCCGTACTCGTGACGGTTCGACCAAAAGCCGCTCACGCCCAGTCCATAGCTGCCCAGGCTCTTGTTCAGCGCGCCGTTGGCGCGCAGCTCGCGGTTCTGGAACATGCGTGTCAGGCCCAGGTTCAGCAGGTAGCCGTCCGTCAGGTAATAGTCGGCCGAGAGCGCGGCGCTGCCCAGGCTCGCCTCGGGCGCCACCGCATACTGGATCTGGCCCGTGAGGCCGACGCCGGCCACCCGGCGGCTGACCTGGAACAGCCCGTCGGCGATCTCGCTGCCGCCGAGCGACTGCCAGCGCAACGCATTGCTGAAAGCCATGCCGTTGCGGTAAGCGGCGATGCGGGCCTGGACCTCGGTATTCTCGGTGCCGGATGCGAGCTGGTCGCGCCGCAGCTGCAGCGCCAGCGGAAAATAATTCCCGCTCCCGGCCGCGACGCCGCCCTCGGCGCGCAGCTCGTCGCGGATGCGCACCGGGTCTGCCGTCTGGTTGAAATAATCGCTGGTAAAACCGTCCAGGCGGGCGCGGCTGGCCGACAGCGCGACGTTGCCGACGCGCGTCTTCAGTCCGATCTGGCCCAGCCGTCCGCCGTCGTCGGCGCGCACCGCGTCGGCAATGAGGATCAGCGTATTCCAGTAGCTGCGCAGGCCGGCGTTGGCATAGCCGCGCCCGGCCCCATCGAGCCCGGGGACGCGCTGCCAGCCGGCGGTGGCGTTCAGGTGCTCGTTCACGCCCCATTCGAACTGGGCAAGCGCGCGCCCGCGCCCCTGCAGATCGCGATGGGCCGCCAGGTCGTAGAACAGCGCGCCACGCGGCACGGCGGACTGCTCCAGCAGGAAGCTCTGGCGCTCGACCCGCAATTGTCCCAGCGGGCCATGGAACACCAGCCGGAATTCGTTCGGGCCATAGGCCAGCGGCTGGTCCTCGAAGCTGTACTTGCCGTCGGGTCGGGACTGCTGGAAGCCGACCAGCGCGTCGTTGTAATAGAGCTCGACGTCCCAGCCCGGCGGCAGCGCGCCCTGCAAGGTGTGGCGGTCGAAGCTGGTCGGCTGGTCGAGCGGCCGGTTGCTGAGCACCAGGCCATTGCCGGTCGGACTGCTGGCGGAAATGTTCGCCACACCCGGCAGCGGCACGCTGCCGAACAGCGCGGTGCTGGCGCGCAGCGGGCCGAGCAAGCCGGCTTCGGGATCGTGGCGCCCCAGGGTCAGGCGCAGGCCCGAGGACGGGTCGTGGCGGTTGCGGCTGGCGTACAGGGCCGCTTCCATGCCCAGCAGGTCGGCGGTCAGGTAGGCGGTGTAGGCCGCTTCGGTCTGGCGCCGGCCATCCGTCTTGCTGGTGGTCAGGCCGAGCGTCTGGTCGATGAAGGGCACATCGGCCAGGCGGTAGGGCGTCGCCAGGCGCGGATAGCCCGGGTCGATGTAGCCGCCGGGTGTGCCGGGCATGTTGCCGCGCTGGCGACGGGCCAGCCGCGCCTGCAGCGGCAACTGCTCGCGCGGGCGCACCTTGAGCGCCAGGTTCGACATGTCCAGGTCGAGATCGACCGGCAGCCAGCGCGCCAGCAGTGTGCTGGCCACGTAGATGTCGTCGGGCTGGAGCTTGAACCGGGAACGGTCGAGCTCCTCGTGCCGGCCTTCGATGTCGGCCACCCGGCCCGGCACGTCGAGGCTGAAGCCGCGCGCCTCCGACAGCAGGTAGCCGCTGGCCCGCCCCTCTCCCGGCGTCACGCGGATCGCCAGGGTCAGCAGGCGCGCCATTTCGCCCAGCGGCAGGAAGACGTCGCGCCCGATCTCGTAGCCGGTCACGGCGTCGGACAAGACCTCGTTGCCCAGGCGTACCTCGAGCAGCACCAGGTTGGCTTCGGATTGTTGCGCCGGCGCCGCCAGGGCGGGCTGCGCAAGCGCGGGCAGCAGGATCAGTCCTGCAATGAGTAAGCCCGTTCGGAGTGCCTGCATCGATCGCGAAAACGTGTTGTCAGCCGACAGGTGTCGGCCCGACAACAAATTATTACCTGAAACGTGTTGAAAAAGAAAACAAAAAGCTGTCGAGAACGCTACACGCGTTCAAGGCAGGTTCAGGCTGGCCTGGGCCAGCAACTTGCCGCCCGCCTCGGGCCGGGCGCGGTAGTTGACCTCGATCGTCCCCGCCGCCAGGTTCACGCCGGCCGGCACCTGCAGCGGTACCAGGGCCCTGCGCAGGCGGTTCGGCGTGTAGACGGCGATGCCGCCGACCTGGGCCAGGTTGACCGGCTTGCCGCCGCGCGGCGTGAAGCGTACGTCGAGGTCGCCATAGACCGAACTGCCGCCCGCGCGCTCGAACTGCAGGGCCAGCATCTGCTGGCGCGCGCCCTCCTTCTGCAGCGCCAGGCCGCCCAGTTTCACCTCGGCGTCGAGATTGCCGTGGCGCACGATCACCGGCACCGAGGCGCCGACCAGCGCATTCATCACCACGCCGATCTGGCTGCCGGTGGCGCCGCGGCTCTCGATGCTGGCCTCGCCCTCGACCTCGGGCAGCTTGTCGAACTGCAGGTGCGAGCGGTATTCGCCTTCGGCCAGGTCGGCCGGCTTGCGCAGCATGACGCGCACCGTCTGGGCAGTGCCGGGCTGGAGCGTGACCTGGCGCGGCGAGTAACGCAGCATCGGCTCGGCGAAACGCTCGCCCTCGAGCGGGGTATCGGCGGCCTCGAACAGTCCTGCCTCGGTCATGCGCCGGTTCACCAGCGAGATCCGGTAGCTGGCCGGCTTGGCGCTGGTGTTGATCAGTTCGATCTGGGCCGCGCGCAGGTTCTTGTCGAAGACGATGCGCGTCGGATGCAGCATCAGTTCGGCCTGTGCAGGCAGGGCTTGCGCCAGCAGCGCGCAGGCCAGCAGGGCGAGCAAGGCCCACCGCGCCAGGCCGGGGCGCCGGATGGAGTCAGGTGCGAACATGGGGAAAAACATGGTGAAATCCTTTCGCTGCGGCGACGCCGGGCGTTCCGGCCACAGGCTTACTGGAAATTGACGATCAAGGGGAAGCTGCCGGTGTACTTGCCGGGGGGCTGGTTGGGCGCCACCGTCAGCGTGGCTCCCAGCGACAGCGTGGTGCCGCCCGCCGGCACGGTGAGCAGCGCAGCCGGCGCGTTGACGAAGCCGCCGACGGCCATGCTGCTGTTGCCGCTGGTCAGGCGGATGCTGCCGTTGGCCGGCAGCGACACGATGACGGCCTTGGCGCCATTGCCGTTACTGCTCTTGCCGACGCTGTAGACCGCCTGGCCGGCGCCCGGGGAATTGAGCAGCACGACCCCGCCGGTGCGCGAACGGGAGCCGTTCGGGTTGATCACGACGGTGCCGCCGCTGCCGGCAACGAAGCGGCCGAAGTCGAGGCCGCGGTTATTGCTCAGCACAATCTGCTGGGCGCCAGCCTCGCGCGCCAGCGGCGCGAACAGCGACGCGAACGCGGCGAGACAGGCAGCCAGGAGGCAAGGGTAGCGGCGAGCCGGCACGATGCGCGACGTCATCCGAAACGGCTGCACCGCTCTTTCCGCCTTATTGGTACTCGACGGTTGCGGTGACGGTGCCGGTGTACTCGCCGGCCGCCTGGTTCGCCGCCACGCTCAGCACGCCGCCGACGTAGATGGTCTGGGCGCCGCCGGTCAGCGTGCTGGTGGTCACGTTGCCCGTGGTGATGCTGCTGGCGGTGAAATCGCTTACCGGGGTGAAGGGCATCGTGTTGCCGCCCGAGGTCAGCTCGGTCGAGCCGCCGAGCGTGACGACGTAGCCGCTGCCCGCCTCACCGGTCACGTTGAACTGCGCCGCGGTGGCGGTGCCGCCCATGGCGATCACGCCGCCGCTCACGCCGCGCGTGTTGTTCGGGCTTACCGTCACCGAACCCGGGGCCGCACCCGCCGCGAAGCTGCCGAACGACAGGTCGGCGGTCTTGCTGATGTTGATCGGCGCGACGACCGTGCTGGTCGAGGTCGCGTTGGCGGTGGCGGCTTGTGCGCTGCCGGCGCCGGCGATTGCCAGCGCCAGTACGGCGAACTTGAGGCCATTGGAGGCGGAGCGGAATTGCTTGGTCATTCTGGTCATCCTTCAAAATTGGAGGACCGGTGCCGAAACACCGGACTTGTTCGTCTAACGGCACCGCAAGGAGAATGACAGCAGAGAAACACCGAACATTTCCTTTCAGTATCGTTTTGCTATGTTGCAAGAAAATAATAGCGTGTTTCTTGAGCAATATCATCGAACCGATGCTCTAAAAAAGTAAGAATGCTTGCTTTTTTATCTAAAGATTGTTAATTCGACAGCATCCACCGACGCGTAAAGACAGGGGATGGCCAAACTTGGCTGGAACATGCGCGCAGTTCTTACTCTTGGTGTAAAGCGGACAACCTGAAGTTACACACAATGTGAACCGCATAAAAAATGTTCTCGGCACACACAATTGTTGTGGATTTCCAACGTACAGGAGTGCGGAAAGGCGCGCGCAGGGTGAGGACGAGCCGGCGCCTCCTCGGATGAGGAAGAGCCGGAGCAGGAAACCCCGCAGGATAGCGGGCAAGGCAGGCGGGCCGGACCCGCGCGAAGGCGCGGTTCAGCGGTTCAGCGGTTCAGCGGTTCAGCGGTTCAGCGGTTCAGCGGCGGAGGGCGCGCGCCACGCGCACGCATTCGGCCACCTGGACCAGGATCGGACGCGGCACCGGCGCCTCGCCGCGCAGCGCGGCCGCGATCCAGGCCGCGGTCGCCGCTGCGTCGCGCGCGCCAGGCACCTCGGCCAGGTCGTCGGAGGGCGCATCGCGCTCGACCAGCACGGTGCGCGTGCCGGCGTGGAACCAGTCGATCCGCTGGGCGCGGTGCGGATTGGCCACCGTCTCGCCCTCGGTGCCGCGCATCAGGAAGGCGTCGCCGCGCCCGCTTGGCGCGGCCGTGCTGAAGTATTCGCCCAGGGTCTCGAGGTATTCGGGATGGGTGTAGGAGACCAGGCGCAGGGCGGGGCCGTCGAAGGGCTGGAGGATCTTCACCAGCGTGTGGGTGGAATTGCGTACGCCGAGGATGCGGCGCAGCGAGAGCTGGTGCGCCAGGTCCGGCGCCAGGGTCTCGATCGGCATGAAGGCCGGACGGCGCGCCGCAAAGGCGTCCTGCAGCTCGGCGCTGGACCCCGCTTCGGCCAGGCCCATTTCGAGCAGGATCTCGGCCGTGGTGACGCGTCCCGGATCGCTGCGCACGCCATGCACCAGGGTCGGCACGCCCTCGCGCGCCAGCAGCAGGGCAAGCAGGGGCGTCAGGTTGGCGAGTTTGCGCGCGCCGTTGTAGCTCGGGATGAGCACGGGCGCGAACTCGCCCGGCGGCGTGGGCAGCGGCGCGAACGAGGCTTCCGCGGCCTCCATGAAGCCGGCCAGCTCCTCGACGGACTCGCCCTTGATGCGCATGGCCAGCAGGATGCCGCCCAGCTCGAGGTCGGACACGCGGCCCTCGAGCATGGCGGCATACAGCAGGGCAGCGTCTTCGCGCGACATGCTGCGCGCGCCTTTGACGCCGCGGCCGATCTCCTTGATGAAGCGGGCGGCGGCGAAGGATGGGTGATCGGATTCGTAATCGGTGTGCATGGGCGCTAGCTTACACCGTTGCGCCGCCGCGTCGCTCGCCGTATCGATTCGGCCCGCCGCTTTTGCCCTGTCTGCTGCAAACATGCATTTTTGGCGCTACACTGGCCCATCCGACTTGCCTCACGGACGCATCATGCTGATTACACCAGATATCGAAAACACCAACGTTACCTCGTTCGGGCGCATGCCGACCCCGACCGAGCTGCACGCCAAGCTGCCGCTGACCGAGCGCGCCTTCACCACCGTCATGCAGGGCCGCGCCGCGCTGCGCGACATCCTCGACCGCAAGGACAGGCGCCTGTTCGTGGTCGTCGGTCCCTGCTCGATCCACGATCCGGAGGCGGGCCTGGACTATGCGCGCCGCCTGAAGAAGCTGCAGGAAGAAGTGGCGGACACGATGCTGCTGGTGATGCGGGTGTATTTCGAGAAGCCGCGCACCACCACCGGCTGGAAGGGCTACATCAACGATCCGTTCATGGACGATTCCTTCCAGGTCGACGTCGGCATGGAGCGCGCGCGCCGCTTCCTGCTGGACGTGTGCGAGCTGGGCCTGCCCACCGCGACCGAGGCGCTGGACCCGATCTCGCCCCAGTACCTGGGCGATTTGATCGCCTGGACCGCAATTGGCGCCAGGACCACCGAATCGCAGACCCACCGCGAGATGTCTTCCGGCCTGTCGACCCCGGTCGGCTTCAAGAACGGCACCGACGGCGACGTCGGCATCGCGATCAACGCGGTGCTGTCCTCGGCCAATCCGCACGCCTTCCTGGGTATCAACGACAAGGGCACGGTATCGATCGTGCGCACCCGCGGCAACGCCTATGGGCACGTGGTGCTGCGCGGCGGCGGCGACCGTCCGAACTACGACTCGGTGTCGGTGACGATCGCCGAGCAGGCATTGAAGAAGGCCGGACTGCCGGCCAACCTGGTGGTCGACTGCTCGCACGCGAACAGTTACAAGAAGCCGGAACTGCAGCCGCTGGTGATGTCGGACGTGATCCAGCAGATCAGGCACGGCAACCGCTCGCTGGTCGGCGTGATGATCGAATCGAACATCGTCGCCGGCAACCAGCCGATCCCGGCCGACCTGACCCAGCTGAAGTACGGCTGCTCGGTGACCGACGGCTGCATCGGCTGGGAAGACACCGTGGCGATGCTGCAGAGTGCGCACAAGGAGCTGCTGCAGCGGCCTTGAGGTTTTCGTAGGGTGGCCTCTCGAGCCCACGCTGTCTCACCATATGCAAGCACGCGGCGTCGATCATGACAGCGGGTGCCGGAGCGCGCGCGGACTATCGTGCAACGATTTCCGGTAGAAGAACCCTTCGCTAATAAGCAACCGGTGAGACGGCGTGGGCTCAAGAGCCCACCCTACGTCCCACACAGCTATCGCGGATAAGAAAGCCACCGCAGGTACACAACCGGTGAAACCGCGTGGACACAGGTATCCACCCTACGAACCACGCATACAACACCGCCGCCGGTATTCCCCCACCGGCCACAGCACCGGCCGCCCGGGTGCTTTACAATGTCGAATTCCGCTTTCCCCTTCCGCTTGTTCCCATGATTGTTCTCGGCGTCGAATCCTCCTGCGATGAAACCGGCCTGGCTCTGTACGATACCGAGCGCGGCCTGCTGTCCCATGCCCTGCATTCGCAGGTCGCCATGCACGAGGAGTACGGCGGCGTGGTGCCGGAACTGGCCTCGCGCGACCATATCCGGCGCGCCCTGCCCCTGCTGGAACAGACGATCGCCAGTGCCGGCATCGCCAAGGCCGACATCGACGCCATCGCCTACACCCAGGGTCCGGGCCTGGCCGGCGCGCTGCTGGTCGGCTCCTCGGTCGCCTGCAGCCTGGGCCTGGCGCTCGACAAGCCGGTGCTCGGCGTGCACCACCTCGAGGGCCACCTGCTCTCGCCGCTGCTGGCGAGCGAGCGTCCCGACTTCCCCTTCATCGCCCTGCTGGTCTCCGGCGGCCACACCCAGTTGATGCGGGTGGACGGCGTCGGCCGCTACACCCTGCTCGGCGAGACCCTGGACGACGCCGCCGGCGAAGCCTTCGACAAGTCGGCCAAGCTGCTCGGCCTGGGCTATCCCGGCGGTCCGGCGATCTCGCGCCTGGCGGAGTTCGGCGATCCGAGCGCCTACACCCTGCCGCGCCCGATGCTGCATTCGAAGGATTTCAACTTCAGCTTCTCGGGCCTGAAGACCGCGGTGCTCACCGTCGTGAAGAACCACGACGAAAAGGTCATCGCCAATATCTGCGAACAGGACAAGGCGAACATCGCGCGCGGCTTCGTCGACGCGATCGTCGACGTGCTGACCGCGAAATGCGTCAACGCGCTGCGCCACACCGGCCTGAAGCGCCTGGTGATCGCCGGCGGCGTCGGCGCCAACAAGCAGTTGCGCGCCGCGTTGAACGCGGCGGCCGCCAAGCGCAAGTTCCGCGTCTTCTATCCGGAGCTGGAATTCTGCACCGACAATGGCGCCATGATCGCCTTTGCCGGCGCCATGCGCCTGGAGAGGAATCCGGCGCTGGCCACGCGCGATTACGCCTTCAACGTGCGGCCGCGCTGGCCTCTGGACGAGCTGGAAGCGGCCTGATCGGGGTCGGATAAACGCCGGAGAATGGTGAACTTGCAACGCTGACATCGATCCTACCGTGTGACCGCGCATGCCAAAGAGTGGCAATATCTGGCGGTTCAGTTTTCGGAGGTCCTACATGCGCGTTGTGAGTTGGAACATTCATTGGGGCTGTGGAAGGGACGGGCGCATCCGTATCCACGCAATCATCGACGTGCTGCGCAGGCTCAATCCTGACGTGATCTGCCTGCAGGAAGTGGCTGCGAACCACCCCGAGCTCGAGGGAAGCGCCAGCGCCAACCAGTTCAAGCAGCTGGCAGGCGCCTTCGGCGGCTACCATCCGGTCGAGTACGCCCCCAGCGAAATCTACCGCAGCAATGTTCCCCGCCTGTTCGGCAACCTGATCCTCTCGAAATTCCGCATCACCCAGGCCCACCGCCACCTGCTGCCTTGGCCGGCCGATCCGGCGCATTCACAGGGCATGCCGCGCGGGGCGATCGAGGTCGTGCTCGATACGCCGCGTTCCAAGCTGCGCCTGGTGACCACCCATCTCGAATACTATTCGCAGCTGCAAAGAAGCGCCCAGGTGCGCCGCCTGCGCGAGCTGCATGCCCAGGCCTGCGCACGGGCCCGCACCTTCCAGCCCAATCCCGAGATGGACGCGCCCTATCAACTGGGACTCCTGCCGGCGTCGGCGATCTATTGCGGCGACTTCAACCTGCAGCCCGAGTCGCCCGAATACGCCGCACTGCTCGCGCCTCCGGCCGAGGGCGAGCTGGCGCTGGTCGACGCCTGGCGCGCACGCCATCCCGACCATGCGCGCGCGCCGACGGCCGGGCTGCACGGCTTTGCCTGGCCCGAGAAGCCCGATTGCTACGATTATTTCTTCGTGACCGAGGACCTGGCGCCGCGGATCGCGGATGTCGAGGTGCAGTCGGAGACTTCGGCGTCGGATCATCAGCCGATCGTGCTGGATCTGGTGTGAGGTTCGTGGCGGATCGATTGAGCCGCTGGCGCTTCGCTGACAGTCGGACCGAGGTCGCGTCAACGCGATGCTGGCGTTCGCGTGGGCACGGGGCGCCCACCCTACGGTCGCTGGCGTGAGTAAAAAAACGGCTGCAGTTGTTCTTTGCGTTAGCGCGAACCGTAGGGTGGGCACCCTGTGCCCACGCGGAACGCCGCGTCGAGTTTGCGGATCTACTGCAGTGAAATCGGCGCAGACACGCCGCCCCCACGGCTTACCCCAACTGCGCCTCGCCCTGCGCCGCGATCTCGCGCAGCGCGCGCTCGAACACTTCCGGCGGCTGGCCGCCCGAGATCAGGTGGCGCTGGTTGATGACGATGGCCGGCACCGAGCGGATGCCCGCGCGCTGGAAGAAGAATTCGGCTTCGCGCACTTCGTCGGCGAATTCGCCCGACTCCAGCACGCGCTGCGCCTCGGTCGTGTCGAGGCCGACCTGGCCGGCCACGCGCACCAGCAGCTCGCGCGAGCTCGGGTCTTCGCAGTGGGTGAAATAGGCTTCGAACAGCGCCAGCTTGAGCGCGTGCTGGCGGCCCTGGGACTCGGCCCAGTGCAGCAGGCGGTGGGCATCGAAGGTGTTGTAGATGCGGCCGCGGCGCGCCATGTCGAAGGTGAAGCCGACCGCTTCGCCGCGCTGGCGGATGGTTTCGCGCGACTGGATCTGCTGCTCGAGCGTGGCGCCGTATTTCTCGGTGATGTGCTCGACGATGTCCTGCCCTTCCGGCCCCATGTCCTGGTTCAGCTCGAAGGGCTGGAAATGCAGGTCGACCGTGACCTCCGGCGCGACGCGCTCGATCGCCTGCTCCAGCGACTTGAGGCCGATCGCGCACCACGGGCACGACACGTCCGACACGAAATCAATCCTCAATTGCTTGCTCACGCTACACCGCCTTCCTGAAATGAATACCGGCGCACAACGCGCCGGCTTTGACCCCATATGGGCATGCTTGCGGGAGAATCAACTGCCGCTTGACTTTCCGACTACTTCTTTTTCGCGCCCGCGGCCTTGCTGCCGATACGCGATTCCTTGCCGGCGATCAGGTTGCCGATGTTCTTGGCGTGACGGAAGATCAGCAGCGCGCTCATCGCGGCCACGGCGAACAGGATCTCGTTCACGCCGAACAGCAGGCCATAGTAGAAGGGGGCGAACAGCGAGGCGATCAGCGCCGCCAGCGAGGAATAGCGGAAGGCGTAGGCCACCACCAGCCAGGTGACCAGGGTCGCCAGGCCCAACCAGACATTCAGGCCGAGCAGCACGCCCAGCGCCGTGGCGACGCCCTTGCCGCCCACGAAGCGGAAGAACACCGGCCACAGGTGGCCGAGGAAGACCGCGATCGCCACCAGCGCCACGCCGTCGCGCTCGATGCCGTAGGCCTCGCCGAACTGCACCGCCAGCCACACGGCCAGCCAGCCCTTGGCGGCGTCGCCGATCAGGGTGGCGATGGCCGCCTTCTTGCTGCCGCTGCGCAGCACGTTGGTGGCGCCCGGGTTCTTCGAGCCGTAGGTGCGGGGGTCGGACAGGCCGAACAGGCGGCTCATCACGACGGCAAAGGAAACCGAACCCAGCAAATAGGCGGCAACGACGGCGATCAAGGTATTCATGTTATCTCTCTATTATTTCCCGTGTGGAACGGGCTCGTGAATATACACTAGCCCGCAGCGCCGCGAAAGTCAGTCGGCCAGCGCACACTGGACGGACCTGGCGCCCAGCACGTCGACCAGCACGCGCGGATCGAGGCCAACCAGGTAGCCGCGCCGTCCGCCGTTGATGTAGATCTTGCCGAGTTCGAGGATGCTTTCCTCGACATACACCGGCATCGCCTTGCGCGTGCCGAAAGGCGAAGTGCCGCCCACCAGGTAGCCCGAATGGCGCTGCGCCACCTCGGGCTTGCAGGGCTCGACCGACTTGCAGCCGATCGCGCGCGCCAGGTTCTTGGTCGAGACCTTGCAGTCGCCGTGCATGAGCACGATCAGCGGGCGCGCCGCCTCGTCCTGCATCACCAGGGTCTTGATGACGTCGTGTTCGGGCACGCCCAGCTCGCGCGAGGATACCGCGGTGCCGCCATGCTCCTCGTAGGCGTAGGGATGTTCGGAAAAATCCACCCTGTGCTTGCGCAGGAACCCGGTCGCGGGCGTCTCTGAAACGTGCTCTTTCTTTGCCATTGCGTGATACGCTAAACACTGGATAAAGGGGTTTCTATTATGCAGCAAGAAATACGTTTTGCGACCTTCAACGTCTGCAACCTGGCGCCGCCGGGCGTGAAGCTCTACGACAACCTGCTGCCCACGACTCCCGAGGAATACGAAGCCAAGCTGAACTGGACGGCGCACCAGATCGACCTGCTCGACGCCGACGTGATCGGCTTCCAGGAAATCTTTTCGCAGGCGACGCTGAAGGAAGTGCTGGCGCGCACCCGGCGCTACCGCGAAGCCTTCCACGCCGGCTTCGATCCCGACCCGGCCGCGATGCGCCTGACCCCGAGCGTGGCGCTGGTCTCGCGCCTGCCGCTGGCCGCCCCGCCCGCCCCCCTGAGCGAATTCCCGCGCGGCATAGAGCTGCCGCCGGGCAGCCGCGATGCGGCCCGCTTCACCCGCGCGCCCCTGCACGCCGTGATCCAGGTCTCGCCCGACGTGACGGTCGACGTGGTGGTGGTGCACCTGAAGTCGCGCCGGCCCGACTACCGCACCGGCGACACCGGCGAGGACCCGGCGCTGTACGCGCTGGCCTGCCTGCGCTCCCTGATCCGGCGCGGCACGGAGGCGGCCGCCCTGCGCGTGCTGCTCACCGAGATGGGCCGCGCCAACCGCCGTCCGCGCGTGGTGCTGGGCGACTTCAACGACGTGGCCGACTCGGTCACCACCAGCATCGTGCTGGGCGCGGGCACGCCGATGGGCGACCGCCTGTACGACGCCAGCCAGGTGCAGCGCCGCGTCGATCATGCGCGCCACCTGGGCTTCTCGAGCGTGCACGAAGGCCATTACTCGACCATCGACCACATCCTGGTGTCGGAAGAATTCAATGCCGCGCTGCCGAACGCGATCGGCGAGGTGCTGGACGTGCTCTACCTGAACGACCACCTCGACCTGGAGCTGCCGGAAGCCTCGGACCACGGCCAGGTGCTGGCGCGCATCCGCCTGTACGACGAAAGCCACGGCCTCATGGACGCGGGGATGTGAAGGGCGGCATACGTGGAGGCGCCCCGTCCGCCATCGCCGCGTAATAGCCCTGGTACTCGTCGCAGCCGTGCTGCTGCAGGTAGTGCAGCTGCTCGGCGGTCTCCACCCCTTCCGCGACCACCCGCAGCTTGAGGCTGCGCGCCACCGCGATGATGGCCGGGATCATGACGGCCTGCTCGGGCGTGCGGGTGATTTCGTCGACGAAGCTGCGGTCGATCTTGAGTTTCGATAGCGGCAGCCGGCGCAGCCCGGTCAGGCTGGAAAATCCGGTGCCGAAGTCGTCGATGGTGAGCTGCACGCCGCGCGCGCGCAGCGCCTCGATGGTTTCGCGCGTGGCCGACCCGCTGTTCATCACCACCGCCTCGGTGATCTCGAGGTCGAGGTATTCGGGCGCCAGCCCGGAACCCGCCAAGGCTTCGTCCACGTAGTGCACCAGGTTGTTGTGGATGAACTGCACGTTCGAGAGATTGACCGCCACCACCACCGGATAGCCCTGGTCGCGCCACTGGCGCGCCTGGCGGCAGGCTTCGCGCAATACCCACTGGCCGATCGGCACGATCAGCCCGGACTCCTCGGCGGCCGGGATGAACTGCTCGGGCAGGAGCACCCCGCGCTCGGGGTCGCGCCAGCGGATCAGGGCCTCGACGCCGACCGTACGCCCGCTGGCGATGTCGATCTCGGGCAGGTAGTCGAGGGCGAACTCGTCGTTGGCCAGGGCCCGGCGCAGGCGGTTTTCCATCTGCACGCGCTCGTGCACATGGGCATTCATGGCCGGACTGAAGAAGCAGAACTCGTTGCGTCCGTTCTGCTTGGCGTGGTACATCGCCACGTCGGCATGGCGCAGCAGGGTTTTCGCATCCTGGCCGTCGCTGGGACAGATGGCAATGCCGATCGAGACCGACAGGCTGATCTCGCGCCCGCCCGTCTGTACCGGCCGCGCCACCGACTGCATGACGGTGGCGGCCACGTGGGCGGCCTGGTCGACGCCGCCGATGTCGGTCAGCAGCACCACGAACTCGTCGCCGCCCAGGCGGCTCACGGTGTCGACCCCGCGCACGCAGCGCGTCAGGCGCGCCGCCACTTCCTGCAGCACGGCGTCGCCGGCCTCGTGGCCGTTGGTGTCGTTGATGCTCTTGAAGTGATCGAGATCCAGGAACATCAGGGCGAACTCGGCATGCTGGCGGCGGTTGGCGGCCAACGCCTGGGCCAGGCGATCCATGAACAGCACCCGGTTCGGCAGGTTGGTCAGCGGATCGTGGTGGGCCAGGTGCCGGGTTTCCTCTTCCAGGCGCTTGCGGTCGGTGATGTCGGACAGCAGCGCCATGTAGCTGGTCACCATGCCCTGCCCGTCGCGGATCGCCGACAGCGAGGCGCGGATCGGGAAGGTGGCGTTATCGCTGCGTACGCTCCACAACTCTCCCTCCCAGTGGTCGTGCGTGTCCATGTGGCGGCGGATGCGGTCGTAGAAGGCCTGGTCCTGCACGCCCAGGCGCAGGCTGGGCAGGCTGGCGCCGATGACGTCGTGCGCATGGAAGCCTGTCATGGTCGTGTAGGCGCGGTTGACCGCCAACACGCGGTAATCGTGGTCCATGACCAGGATGGCGTCACGCGAATTGTCGAACACCAGCGCGGCCTGTTGCAGCGTGCTTTCGATCTCCTTGCGCGCGGTGACGTCCATTTCCATGCAAAACAGCTGCTGGGTCCCGCCCTCCCCCATCACCGGAAAATGGCTGGAATGCAGCCACAGGCGGCGCCCATCAGGGCGCTCCACGTGCCATTCGCGCGCCGGCGGCGCCGCCAGGGTGGACCAGATGGATTCGATGGCGCGGTCGAATTCGTCCTGCTGCTCCAGGTGCGAGACCAGGCTGGAGAAAGGCTGGCCGACCGCCTGCTGCGCCGGTATGCCGAACAGTTCGGCGCTGGCGCGGTTCCAGAAACGCACGATGCCCTCGCGGTCCTGGCTGTGCACGGCCACCGCGGGCGTGAGCTCGATGGCCGCCACGAAGCGGTAGAGCGCATCGAGCGCTTCCCGGCCCTGCCCATCGGGCAAGGCCATCGGCGACGGTGCGGACAAGTCCTCTTTCACAGGGAACCTTTCTATAGGTAAACGCGACGGACATGCCATCTGCATCGAGCCATTCTTGTCCATACCCCGCCGGGCACGTTTGCGGGCACGCAAAGGCCCGGGCCGCATGCGGGCGCGCCCGGCGCCGCAGCGTTTGGTCCGCTTTTTCTGCACTTCAGCGTCCGGAAACGCCTGCTTGTCGCATTCCGATGGCGCGCCAAGTTGCCAATTTCTATATTCCTCACCATGCGCACGGAGCTCCGCCTTGAAGACAAGGCGGAGCACGCGCCCTGTCTCCCGTGCTTTCCAACAATACAAACAACGGCCGCCATGAAAATCGAAACCCTGCCGCTTTCCAACGCCACTCCCCTCTCAACCCGGCGCCGCTGGCGCAAGCCGGCCATCGCGCTGGTGCTGGCGCTGCTTGCCGCCGGCGGCTGGTATGCGTTCGCCGGCAAGGGCCAGCCGGCGCCCGCCGCGCCCGCGGCCAAGGCGGCTCCCAAGACCACCGTCTTCGAACTGGCCCAGAACGACGTGGTCACGATCGAGGCGCGCGAGCTGGCGCTGCGCTTGCCGCTGTCGGGCTCGCTCGCACCGCTGGCCCAGGCCACCGTCAAGTCCAAGGTCTCGGGCGTGGTGCTGGAGACCACCGTGCGCGAAGGCATGAGCGTGCAGGCCGGCCAGGTCATCGCGCGCCTGGACGACGCCGACGCGCGCGCCCGCGTGGCGCAGCAGAACGCGGCGCTGAAGGAAGCGAACGCGCGCCTGGCGCTGGCGACCAAGAACGAAGCCAACAGCCGCGCCCTGCTCGCGCAGAACTACATCTCGCAGAATTCCTTCGACACCACGAGGAACAGCGTCGAACTGGCCCAGGCCGCGGTCGACGCCGCACGCGCCCAGCTCGACCTGGCCCGCATCGCCCTGAACGACACGACCATCCGCGCGCCGCTGTCGGGCGTGGTCAGCAAGCGTTTCGTGCAGGCCGGCGAAAAGCTCTCGCCGGACAGCCCGGTGATGGCCATCGTCGACCTCGCGCACCTGACGCTCGACGCCCAGGTTCCCGCTTCCGACATCCCGCGCGTGCAGGTCGGCCAGGACGTGCGCTTCCGCGTCGACGGCTTCGACGCGCGCGAATTCACCGGCAAGGTGGCGCGCATCAATCCGGCGGCCGAAGCCGGTTCGCGGGCGATGCTGGTGTATATCAGCGTGGCCAATACCGATGGCGCCCTGCGCGCCGGCATGTTCGCGAAGGGCCAGATCACCACCGACAAGACGGGCGCGCGCCCGATCGTGCCGCTGGCCGCCCTGCGCAAGGACGGCCAGCGCGACGTGGTCTACCGGGTCGACGGCGGCAAGGTCGTGGCCCAGCCTGTGGAGCTCGGCATGCGCAACGAGGACGAAGGCCTGGCCGAAGTGACCGGCGGCCTGGACGCCGGCGCCGTGCTGCTGGCGGTGCCGCTCGACGGCGTCAAGCCGGGCACCCAGGTGAAGCTGCCAGGAGCGCAAGCCGGCGCCTCGGCGCGGGCTGGAGCGACGGATTCTTCTCTCGTCGTCGCGAAGAAGGACTGAGCCATGTGGATCACCAAAGTCAGCATCCGCCACCCCGTCTTCGCGACCATGGTCATGGTCGGCCTGATGGTGCTCGGCCTGTTCTCGTATCGCTCGCTGGGCGTCGAGAGCATGCCGAACGTCGACATTCCCTATGCCTGGGTCGAGACCCAGTATCCGGGCGCCTCGCCGGAACAGGTCGAGAACGACGTCACGCGGCCGATGGAAGAAGTCATCAACACGGTCAGCGGCATCAAGAACATCCGCAGTAACTCCTGGGAAGGACGCAGCGGCGTCTCGGTCGAGTTCCACATCGCCACCAACATGGACAAGGCGATGCAGGACCTGCGCGACAAGGTCGCGCGCGTGCGGCCGGGCTTCCCGAAGGAAGTGAAGGAGCCCTTCATCATCCGCGCCGACGGCGAGAACCAGCAGCCGGTGGTGCGCCTGTCGGTCACCTCCACCGAACGCGACATGCGCGCTCTGTCGACGCTGGCCGAGCAGGTCATCGTCAAGCGCCTGCAGAGCGTGGCCGGCGTGGGCGAAGTGCGCACCGGCGGCGTGGCGACGCGCCAGATCCTGGTGCACGTCAAGCCCGAGCAGCTGCGCAGCCAGAACATCGGCATCGACGAGGTGCTGCGCGCGATCCAGGCGACCAACGCCAACCTCCCGGCTGGCAACCTGCAGTACGGCGCCGCCGAGCGCCTGGTGCGCGTGGAAGGCAAGATGCGCGAGGCGCGCGAGTTCAACAACATCATCGTCGCGCGCCGCGCCAGCGGCCCGGTCTACCTGTCGCAGGTGGCCGAGGTGGTCGACGGCGAACGCGAGGAAACCTCGATTTCGCGGGTCAACGGCCAGCGCGCCATCTCGCTCGACATCACCAAGGTTCAGGACGCCAACACCGTCCAAGTCGGCACCGGCGTGATCAAGATGGTCGACGAGATGCGCAAGACCCTGCCAGCCGACGTCCACTTCCGCATCATGGACGACCAGTCGACCACGGTGCAGCACCAGCTCGACAACGTGAAACGCACCATCATCGAGGGCGCCATCCTCACCATGGTGATCGTGTTCCTGTTCCTGCACTCCTGGCGCAGCACCGTCATCACCGGCCTGACCCTGCCGATCTCGGTGCTGGCCTCGTTCATTGCGATGCGCTACTTCGGCTTCACGCTGAACTTCCTGACCCTGATGGCGCTGTCGCTGTGCATTGGCCTGCTGATCGACGACGCGATCGTGGTGCGCGAGAACATCGTGCGTCACCTCGGCATGGGCAAGTCCCACATGCGCGCCGCCGAGGACGGCACCAACGAGATCGGCCTGGCCGTGATGGCCACCACCTTTGCGATCGTCGCCGTGTTCGTGCCGATCGCCTTCATGGACGGCATCATCGGCCGCTTCTTCCTGCAGTTCGGCGTGACGGTGGCGGTGGCGGTGCTGGTGTCTCTTTTTGTGAGCTTCACGCTCGACCCGATGCTGTCCTCGGTGTGGCCGGACCCGGTCAAGGACCGCTTCAAGTACGCGCCCTGGCTGGGCCGCATCATGGCGCGCATCGAGCACGGCATCGAGCGCGTGCACGTCTGGTACGGCCACGTGCTGGCGCTGGCCCTGCGTTGGCGCAAGTCGACCCTGGCGCTGGCGCTGGCGGTGTTCGTCGGCAGCCTGCTTCTCGTGCCGATGATCGGCGGCGAATTCGCGCCGAAGACCGACAACGGCTTCATCGAGATGCGCTTCAAGACCCCGGTCGGCTCGAGCCTGGCCTATACCGACGGTAAAGTGAAACAGGTCGAGGACATCCTGCGCGAGTACAAGGAGATCGATTCGATCAGCAGCGCGATCGGCATGTACGAAGGCCACAACAGCGCCCAGGTCGTGCTGAAGCTGACCGACGTCAAGAAGACCAAGCGCCGCTCGCAGGAAGAGATGGAGTCGGTGATCCGCGAGCGCCTGTCCTCGATCGCCGGCATCACGATGTCGGTCGGGAACAAGCCGATCTTCATCGCCATCCTGGGCCGCGACGAAGCCAAGCTGGACGCGGTCGCCCACAAGCTGATGGACAAGATGCGCGCCATCAAGGGCGTGGCCGACATCGAGTACAGCCAGGAAGGCGCGAACCCGGCGACCGTCATCCGCATCAACAACGAACTGGCCAGCGACCTGGGCCTGTCGGTGCAGCAGGTCGGCGCGGCGCTGCGTCCGTTTGTCGCCGGCGACGAGATCAGCCAGTGGCTGGCGCCGGACGGCCAGAACTACCAGGTCAACGTCCAGCTCCCGCGCAGCGGGCGCCAGAAAGTGGCCGACCTGGCCGACCTGTCGCTGGCGTCCTCGCGCCTGGATGCGGCCGGCAACCCGATCATGGTGCCGCTGCGCCAGGTGGTCGAGTTCGTGCCCTCGTTCAGCCCGCAGGTGCTCAAGCGCCAGGCGCTGGAACGCCGGGTCGCGATCTATGCCGGCGTCGAGGGCCGTCCGTCGGGCGACGTGAATGCCGACATCGACAAGGCCATGAAGTCGATCGAGCTGCCGGAAGGCGTGCGCTTCGACGTCGGCGGCGACGCCCAGCAGATGGCCGAGACCATGGCCAACTTCGGCTCGGCGATCGTGATCGCGATCATCTTCATCTACCTGGTGCTGGCCTCGCAGTTCGGCAGCTTCCTGCAGCCGATCGCGATCATGATGTCGCTGCCGATGTCGCTGATCGGCGTGCTGGTGGCGCTGCTGGTGACGGGCAGCACCCTGAACGTGTTCTCGGTGATCGGCGTGGTGATGCTGATGGGCCTGGTGACCAAGAACGCGATCCTGCTGGTGGACTTCGCGAACCACGGCCAGCGCGAGGGCAAGGGCCAGTTCACGGCCATCCTCGAGGCCGGCCAGGTGCGCCTGCGCCCGATCCTGATGACGACGCTGGCGATGATCTTCGGCATGCTGCCGATGGCGATCGGCGCCGGCGACGGCGGCGAAACCCAGGCGCCGATGGGCCGCGCGGTGATCGGCGGCGTGATCACCTCGACCCTGCTGACCCTGGTGGTGGTGCCGGTGGCCTACAGCTACCTCGACAACCTCGGCAAGCGCGCGAAACGCTGGTTCGCCAAGGGACACGAGGAAGTGGCGGACGAGCTGCCGGCGATTGCCAAGGAAAGCGCGTAACAGCCTGCGGCGCGTCTCGTAGCGTGGGCACACTGTGCCCACGCGGAACGCGCCGCGGTGTCAGCGGTGTTCTAGTCCCGTAGGGTGGGCACTCCGTGCCCACGCGGAACGCGCCGCAGTGTCAGCGGTGTTCGAGCCCAACGATACGCCTTCGACCAGCGTATCCTGGAGAACAGTGCTGCGGCATCGCTCTGTTGCTTGAGTCGACGATCGAGCAGGTAGAGCAACAGGTATGCTCAAGATATTGCGCGTCCGATCGGACCGCAACTTTCAAAACAAGCCAACGCTACGGCGCGTTTCGCGTGGGCACAGCCCACCCTACGGAGACGCTAGGTCTGCTCCTGCGTTTCGGCCGATTCGACTTCTACCGACTCCCCCTGCTCCCCCTCCGCCGGTTTCGGATTGCTCTTCGCTTCCAGCTTGCGCCGGGCTTTTTCTTCCGCCTTGCGCTTCTTTTCCAGTTCCCGTTGCCGCTTTTCGTATTGGAAGTTGGTCTTTGCCATGATTTCCTCGTATGCAAGCTGACATGAAAGGGTGATGCGAACTCGAACTATTATGCGCCAGTTATGCTTTCAGGATTTGAATTAACCACGTGGATGATGACGTGCATGCAGGTGCTTGAGGCGCTCGCGCGCAACATGGGTATAAATCTGTGTGGTTGAAATGTCCGCGTGGCCCAGCAACAACTGCACCACGCGCAGGTCGGCGCCGTGGTTCAGCAGGTGGGTGGCAAAGGCATGGCGCAGCGTGTGCGGCGACAGCGGAGCGCGGATGCCCGCTTTTAATGCGTGTTTCTTGATCAGGATCCAGAACATCTGGCGTGTCATCGGCCCACCGCGGCCCGTGACGAACAGGGCGTCGTCGACCTGCCCGTTCAGGATGATGCCGCGCCCATCCTTCAGGTAACGCTCGATCCAGATGCGCGCCTGCTCGCCGAAGGGAACAAGACGTGTCTTGCTGCCCTTGCCGGTGATGCGCAGCACGCCATCGTTCAGGCTCAGTTCGACCAGTTTCAGAGCCACCAGTTCCGACACCCGCAGGCCGCTCGCATACATCAGCTCGAGCATGGTGCGCTCGCGCAGGCCGAGCGGGGTCGACACGTCGGGCGCCGCCAGCAGCGCCTCGACCTGTTCTTCGGACAGCGTGTGCACGAAGCGCAGCGGCTGGCGCGCCGTGGCCATCTTCAGGCAGGGATCTTCCGCCACCTGGTTGCGGCGCAGCGCCAGCTGGTAGAAGCGCTTCAGGACCGACAGGCGCCGGTTCGCCGTGCTCGGCTTGGTGTCGGCATGACGTTCGGCGAAATAGCCGGCCAGGTCCTCGGGACCGGCCGCGAGCAGGCCGCGTCCCGGCCGCTTCTTTTCCAGCCAGCCGGCGAACAGGCGCAGGTCGCGCCGGTAGGCGTCGAGCGAGTTCTTCGCCAGGCCGTGTTCCAGCCAGAGCGTGTCGCAGAACTCGTCGATCAGTCCCAGATCGACTGCTGCTGCCATGGGGATGCGGTGGCGCCCTCGTGGCGCAGGAGCCAGCGCTTGACCGAGAGGTGGAAGCCGTTCTCGTCGTCGTTGCTGGCGAAGCCGCCCAGGCCGCGCGCGGCGGTCACGCGGTGGCAGGGAATGACGAGCGGGAACCAGTTGGCGCCGCAGGCCTGGCCGACCGCGCGCGGCGCCGAGCCGAGCTCCTTGGCCAGGATGCCGTAGGTGCGCACGGTCCCGCGCGGAATTGCCTGAATCGCTTCCCAGACGCGGCGCTGGAAGGGACTGCCTGCGTCCAGCAGCGGCAGGTCGAAGGTGAAATCGGGGTCCGCCAGGTAACGCTCGACCTGGCGCGCGGCCAGTTCGGCCGTCGCATTCTCGGGCGACTTCTCGCCGAAACGCGGCTGCAGATAGACCAGTTCGCGCACGCGCTCGGCCTCGGTGCGAATGCCGATGGCGCCGAAAGACGCCGGCACGATGGCGGAAAACAGCTCGCTGCCTTGTGGTGTATTCATGGTGCGCAGTTTACTCCTCGCGCCGTCCATCCACCACTGTTTTTCGCTGAAGCAATTGCTCGTCCGTGGCGGCCCATCCTTGCGAAAACGTCTATCCTGTGATCAAACATCGACACCGAACGATATGCCGCGCGTACGACGCCTCCTGGTTTTCGTTTCACTGCTAGGCTGCCTGGCCCAGGCCTGCGCCCAGCCGCCCACGCCGCTGCGCGTCGGCGTCTATGCCAACGCACCCAAGGTGTTCATGAACGAGAGCGAGCAGGCGGCCGGCATCCTGGTCGACCTGCTGCGCGAAATGGCCAGCGCCGAGCGCTGGACCCTGGAATTCGTGCCCTGCGAATGGGCCCAGTGCCTCGACCTGCTCGCCGCCGGCCGCATCGACCTGCTGCCCGATGTCGCCTGGTCCGAGGGCCGCTCGCGCTCCTTCTCCTTCCACCGCATTCCCGCGCTGCACAGCTGGTCGCAGATCTACGCGCCGCCGGGCAATGCGATCCGCTCGCTGCCGGCCCTGAAGGGCAAGCGCGTCGCGGTGCTGGCCGGCTCGGTCCAGGCCCAGAACCTGCCGGGCGTGCTCGAAGCCTACGACGCCAGCGTGACGCTGGTGCCGGCAGCCTCGCTCGAGCGCGCTTTCGCCATGGTCGCGCGCGGCGAAGCCGACGCGGTGGCGGCCAACCACTTTTTCGGCGACCTCCAGGCGGCGCGCCACGGACTGGATGCGACCGCGGTCGTCTTCAATCCGGCGCGCCTGTACTACGCCGCCACGCCCGGCCGCCACCAGGCCGTGCTGGACGCCATCGACCGCCACCTGTCGGCCTGGCGCGCCGACTCCGACTCGGTGTATTTCGCCACCCTGCGCCGCTCGCAGGCAAGCGACAGCGCCCAGCCCGTGCCTTCGAGCCTGTGGTGGGCGCTGGCGGTGGCGGTCGGCCTGCTGCTCTCGAGCCTGGCGGTGGCGAGCTGGCTGCGTACCGAGGTGGCGGCGCGCACGCGCGAACTGCGCGAGAACGAGGAAAAACTCAACACCATCCTCGACAGCGTCGACAGCCTCATCTACATCAAGGACATGCAGTCGCGCTACCAGTACGTCAACGGCGAAATGTGCCGTATGCTGAACCGCCCCGCTGCAAGCATCATCGGCCAGGTCGACGAGACCCTGTTCGGCCCTGCGCTGGCGCGCATGACCCGCGCCAGCGACCGCGTCCCGCTCGTCGAGCACCGGCGTCATGTGGTCGAGGAGCGCCTGGGCGAGAAGATCTACCAGACCACGAAGGTGCCGCTGGCGCGCGACGGCGAAGTCTATGGACTGTGCGGCATCACCACCGACATCACGCCCAACAAGCAGGCCGAGGAATCGCTGCGCATCGCCGCCACCGTGTTCCAGTCCGGCGAGGGCATGTGCGTGCTCAGTCCCGATGCGACCATGATCGAGGCCAACGAGGCCTGGGGGCTTCTTGCCGGCTGTCCCGCGGCCGAGCTGCCCGGCACCGCCTTCCCGCCGTTCTCGCTGGAGCAGGACGGCGACGACTACCGCGAGCGGATGTGGGAGACGGTGCGGCGCGAGCACACCTGGCAGGGCGAAGTCTGGACCCGGCGCCGCAACGGCCAGTCCTACCCGGCCTGGCTGACGGTCAGCGCGGTGCGCAACGCCGACGGCGAGCTGACCAACTTCGTCTGCACCCAGTCCGACATCAGCGCGCGCAAGCAGGCCGACGAGAAGATCGTCCAGCTGGCCTATTACGATTCGCTCACCGGGCTGCCGAACCGGCGTCTGCTGTACGAGCGCCTGCACCACTGCATCGGCCAGCACGGGCGCAACCGCCGCGTCGGCGCCCTGCTCTTCCTCGACATGGACAACTTCAAGGACCTCAACGACAGCCGCGGCCACGTGGTCGGCGACCACCTGCTGCAGCAGGTGGCGGCGCGCCTGCTGCTGTGCGCGCGCGAGAGCGATACCGTGGCGCGCCTGGGCGGCGACGAATTCGTGATCCTGCTCGAGGCGGTCGGCGCCAGCGAGGAAGAGGCCGCGCGCCATGCCGAGGCGGTCGGCCACAAGATCCTGGCGGCGCTGCGCGAGCCCTTCGAGGTCGGCGGCGCCGCGCACCACGCCACCTGCAGCATCGGCGTCACGCTGTGCACCGGGAAGGAGCAGCAGCTCGACGACCTGATGCGGCGCGGCGACCTCGCCATGTACGAAGCCAAGCGCCAGGGCCGCAATACGCTGCGCTACTTCCACACCTCGATGGAACTGGAAGTGACCTACCGCACCGCCATCGAGACCGAGCTGCGCGAGGCCCTGCGCCAGTCGCAATTCGTGCTGCACTACCAGGGCCAGGTCGACGGCAGGGGCATGTTGACCGGGGCCGAGGCGCTGGTGCGCTGGCAGCACCCGCAGCGCGGGCTGATCGGGCCGGCCGGCTTCATCGCGATCGCCGAGACGTCCGGACTGATCGTGCCGCTCGGGCGCTGGGTGCTGCGCTCCGCCTGCGAGCAGTTGGCGCGCTGGGCCGCCGCGCCCGCCACCGCCCACCTGACGCTGGCGGTGAACGTCAGCGTGCGCCAGTTCCTGCAGAGCGACTTCGTCGAAGAGACGCTCGCCATCGTGCGCGGCGCCGGCGCCGACCCGGCGCGCCTGAAGCTGGAGCTGACCGAGACCCTGATGATCGAAGGGATCGAGGAAACGATCGGGAAGATGCGCGCACTGCGCGAACACGGCATCTGCTTCGCGCTGGACGACTTCGGCACCGGCTACTCCTCGCTCAGCTACCTGAAGCTGCTGCCGCTGGACCAGCTGAAGATCGACCAGAGTTTCGTGCGCGACGTGCTCGACGACCCGAACGACGCCTCGATCGCGCGCAGCGTGGTCGCGCTCGGCAAGTCGCTGGGCCTGGGGATCATTGCGGAAGGGGTGGAAACCGAGGCGCAGCGCTGTTTCCTGGCTGAGATCGGCTGCGATGCCTGGCAGGGTTTCCTGTTCAGCCGGCCGGTGGATGCGCGGACGCTGGAGGAACTGGCGGCGTAAACCCGCGTTGGCGGCCATGGCGAGGCGGCGCGAGCGCCAGGTTGCCGCAGGCGTTCACCGGAGCCGCACGTAACGCGTGGGCACGGGGTGCCCACCCTACGGGAAGCGGTGTACCCCACATCGTTCGCCAGGGACGATACGCCGTGTAGGGTGGGCACCCCGTGCCCACGCGGCTGCGGCCCTTCCGCCAGTCCGTGACAGCGCGACATCGCTCCGCAACGCATCCCGGAATCGCCGCGCGCAAAAAAAAAGCGCACAAAGTGCGCTTTTGAATCATGGTCACGTCCCGGCTACTAGGCGTACCCGCAGCTTCTGTCGAACGTGTGTCTCCTCACCTGATCTCCGGTATGGACTACCGTGCTTTTCTCTCACTCCCCAAGACTTGTGTCCGGTATGCCCGCACCACTTTGGTGCCGGCAGCGCTCCATCATAACGCAACTGTGCCGGCAAAGAATAGTTTTTTATATACGATTTTCGAGAATCAGCCGTAGACGAGGTTGGGCAGCCACAGCGAGATCGCCGGCACGTAGGTCACCAGGAGCAGGAAGCCGAGCATGGTCAGCAGCCAGGGCATGACCGCCACCGTCAGTTCCGAAATCCCCATCTTGGTGATGCCCGAGGCCACGTACAGGTTCAGCCCGACGGGAGGATGGCACATGCCCACTTCCATGTTGACGACGATGAGGATGCCGAAGTGGATCGGGTCGATTCCCAGTTGCACCGCGACCGGGAACAGGATGGGCGCCATGATCAGCACGATCGATGAGGGCTCCATCACGTTACCCGCAAGCAAGAGCAAGACGTTCACCACCAGCAGGAAGCCGACCACGCCCAGGCCCTGGCCGGTCAGCCAGGCCGCCATCTGTTGCGGGATGTTCTCGCTGGTCATCAGGAACGAGAACAGCACGGCATTCGTGATAATGTAGAGCAGCATCGCCGACAGCGAGGCCGAGTCCAGCAGCACCCTGCCGACTTGTTCCAGGCGCAGGTCCTTGTAGACGAACACCGAGATCACGAAGGCGTAGACGGCGGCGATCGCGGCGGCCTCGGTCGGCGTGAACACGCCGGAATAAATGCCGCCCATGACGATCACGATCAGGAACAGGCCCCAGGCGCTCTTGCGGAAGGCGTCCCAGCGTTCGCCCCAGCTGGCCCGGGCCATGCGCGGGTAGCCGCGCTTCTTCGCCAGCACCCAGGTGGTCAGGCCGAGCAGGAAGGCCAGCATCAGGCCCGGCACCACGCCGGCCATGAACAGTGCGCCGACCGAGGTGTTGGTGGTCACCGAATACATCACCATCACGATCGAGGGCGGGATCAGGATGCCGAGCGCGCCCGAGGTCGTGATCACGCCGGCGCCGAAGCGCTTCGGGTAGCCCTGCTTGACCATGGCCGGCAGGATGATCGACCCGATCGCCACCACGGTCGCCGGGCTCGACCCCGACACCGCCGCGAACAGGGCGCAGGCCACCACGCCGGCCAGCGCCAGGCCGCCATGCCAGTGGCCGACCATCGAGGTGGCGAAGCGGATCATGCGCCGCGCCACGCCGCCGTGGGTCAGGAAGTTACCGGCCAGGATGAAGAAGGGAATGGCCATGATCTCGAACTTCTCGATGCCGGTGAACAGCTTCAGGGCGACCGACTCGATCGGCACCGTGGTCATCGTGAACAGGAAGGCCAGCACCGTCAGGCCGAGCGAGATCGAGATCGGCATCCCGGTCAGCATCAGGAGCAGCAGCAGGACGAAGATGATGGCGGCGTTCATGCGGCGCCTTTCGAGATCGGCAGGTCGGCGTCGTCCAGGCCTTCGACCTGGGCCGGGTCGTGGTGGGGCACTTCGCCGGTGCGGATGAAGTTCACCATCACCTGCAGGAAGCGGAAGCACATCAGGTAGGAGCCGAGCGGCACCGCCAGGTAGACGATCCACATCGGCCATTCGAGATCGGCCGAGGTCTGCTCGGTCTCCGACATGTGCCAGACGAAGTTGGCGCCCAGGGTGCCGACGATGCCGGTGAACAGCGCCCCGGCGAGCAGGCCGAAGACGATGAATCCGGCGCGCCAGCGCGGGTTCAGGCGGTTGACGAGGACGTCGACGCCGACGTGGATGCCGGTGCGCACGCCGTAGGCCGCGCCGAACTTGGCCATCCACACGAACATGTAGATGCACAGTTCCTGGGCCCAGCTCGTGTTGATCTGGATGAGGTAGTCCTGCAGCGCCGGAATCGGCAGCCCGGACAGGTAGCGATGGACCACCGCGATGAAGATGACGACGGTCGCCGCCGCCATCAGGGTCGCGATGATCCATTCTTCGAGTCGATCGAGGAATTTCATGGATGTCTTTCAGGAGGCAGGGAGTGCGCGTAGCCGGGAACGCGCATGCGTCGCGCAGCGCTGCGCGACGCATCACGCGGGCCCCAACAGGGCCGCGCCTACAACGTGCCCGGTCCGCCGGCGGGTCGGGCCGGCTGACCCGGCCGGCTTACTTCTTCGCGGTTTCCCGGGCGATCGCCTGGATCAGGTCCTTGCCGATCCGGCTTTCCATCTTCTTGTGCACCGGCAGCAGGGCCTGGCGCCACTGCGCCTGTTCGGCCGGCGTCAGGTTGTAGATGGTGGTCTTGCCGGCCTTGCGGATGGCTTCCAGCGCCAGGTCGTTGTCGCGCTGGGCGATCGCCTTCTCGAAGGTGGTGGCGTCGCGCATGGCCTGCTCGAGCTGGCCGCGGATATCGGCCGGCAGGCCGTCCCAGAACTTCTTGTTGACGATGACGGCGTAGCCCAGGTAGCCATGGTTCGATACCGTCAGGTGCTTCTGCACCTCGTGCATCTTCTGGGTGTACATGTTCGAGGGCGGATTCTCGGTGCCGTCCACCACGCCGGTCTGCAAGGCCTGGTAGACCTCGGAGAAGGCCAGCACCTGCGGGTTGGCGCCGAGGGCGCGCATCTGGGCGTCGAGCACCTTCGAGGACTGGATGCGCATTTTCTGGCCGCGGAAGTCGGCCGGCACGTGCAGCGGCTTGTTGGCCGACATGATCTTGAAGCCGTTGTCCCAGTAGGCCAGGCCGGTAATGCCCTTCGGCTCCAGCTTCTTCAGCAGTCCCTTGCCGATCGGGCCCTCGGTCACCGCGTACAGCGCGGCCTTCGACGGGAAGATGTAAGGCAGGTCGAAGGCTTCGAACTCCTTCACGCCCAGCGGGCCGAACTTGGCCAGCGACGGCGCCAGCATCTGCACCGCGCCCAGCTGCAGGGCTTCGAGTTCTTCCTTGTCCTTGTAGAGCTGGCTGTTCGGATACACTTCGACCTTCACGCGTCCCTTCGTCAGCATTTCGGCCCGTTCCTTGAAGCGCTCGGCGGCCTGGCCCTTCGGCGTGTCGGTCGCCACCACGTGGCTGAACTTGATGACGATGGGGGCCTGGGCCCAGGCGGCGTTCATGGAAAGGGCAACGGCGAAGGCCGCGACCAGGGTCTTGATCTGCATGATGTCTCCTCGGTGTCTCGATTTATTGTATTGACCGGCGCGAACCAGTCGGTCCAGCTTCATTTTGCCTTGCAATTGCCAATTTCCACAATAACATCGGAATCAGAAACCTTCTACGGTATCGCATGAAAAATCCTTTCCGGCTGCCGCGTCGCGCCAGCCTCTCCCGCCCCTGGCGCTGGCTGGTGCCGGTGCTGCTGGTGCTGCTCTTCCTGGCGGTGCTGATCTGGCTTCCCTGGCAGGCGCGCCAGATGGAGGCCAACGAGCGCCAGGAACAGCTGATCGCCGATACGCTCTGGGTCGAGCAGACCCTGCGCTTCGAGCTGGCGCGCAGCGAGGAAGCCCTGGAAAGCCTGGGCGCGGACCTGGTCACCAAGCCGCCCGCGCCCGAGCAGCTGCAGGCGCGCTTTGTCCAGATGTTCAAGAACGGCCACGAGCTGCGCCGCGTGCTCTGGCTCGGCGCCGACGGCGCCGTGCTGGCCCGGCACGGCCTGGAACTGCCGCCCGGCGGCCTGGCCAAAGTGGGAGTGGAAACCCAGGAAATGGCGCGCCTGACCCGCGCCGGGCGCTATACCGAAGCCTACGGCGCCAGCGCCCACGCGCCGGGCATGATCGACTACTACCTGCCGCTGTACAAGGATGGCAACTATGCCGGCAGCCTGGTCGCCAGCTACAGCCTGAAGGTCCTGCTGGACGAGACCGTACCCTGGTGGTTCGCCCAGGACAATGCCCTTGCCCTGGTCGACCGCGACGACCGCCCGATCGCCGAGCGCGCCGACGGCGGCCCGGGGCGCGGCGTCTACACGCACCGGCGCGCGCTCGACCTGCCGGGCAGCTCGATCGTGCTGGAGACCGACAGCGTGAAAGGCGCGCCGCGCCTGCTGCCGAACCTGCTGGTCGGCTCGGTGATCGTGCTGGCGCTCGGCCTGCTGATCAGCCTCATGACCCTGTGGCGCCACATCTCGCGCACCCTGGCGGCGGAAAGCGCGCTGCGCCAGCAGATGGCCTTTCGCACCGCGATGGAAAATTCGCTGCTGACCGGCCTGCGCGCGCGCGACCTGGAGGGCCGCGTCACCTACGTCAACAAGGCCTTCTGCCAGATGGTCGGCTTGCCGCCCGAGGAACTGGTCGGCAAGAAGCCGCCGATGCCCTACTGGGCGCCGGAGGCGATGGGCGAGTACGAGGAGCGCTTCGCCGGCGTGCTGGCCGGGACCATCACCCCGCAGTTCGAGACCGTGTTCCAGCGCTCGGACGGGGTGCGGGTGCCGGTGCTGGTGTTCGAGGCGCCGCTGGTGGACAGCCGCGGCAGGCAGACCGGCTGGATGAGCTCCATCCTCGACATCACCGACCGCAAGAAGGCCGAGGAACTCAACCGCCAGCAGCAGGAAAAGCTCGAAGCGAGCGCGCGCCTGGCCACCATGGGCGAGATCTCGTCGATGCTGGCGCACGAGCTGAACCAGCCGCTGGCGGCGATTTCCAGTTACACGGCGGGGGCGCTGAACGTGCTCGAACGCGCCGACACCGGCGTGCCGGTCGAGCCGACCCTGCTGCGCCGCGCGCTCGAGCAGGCGCGCCAGCAGGCCCAGCGCGCCGGCCAGATCATCAAGAGCGTGCACGAGTTCGTGAAGAAGAGCGAACCGCAGCGCGAGGAGGTGGCGATCAGCAGCGTGGTCGACGGCGTGCGCGCCCTGATCGAGCTGCAGGCCCGCAAGTCCTATGTGTCGCTCCAGATCAGTTTGCCGCCACAGCTGCCCACCGTCCTGGCCGACCGCCTGATGCTGGAGCAGGTGCTGCTCAACCTCACACGCAACGGCATCGAGGCGATGGCCGAGGCGCCGCCGGCGCGGCGCATCCTGCGCATCGCCGCCGCCGCCGACGCGGCCCAGGTGTCGGTGTCGGTGATCGACCATGGCCACGGCATCGCACCCGATGTCGCCGAGCGCCTGTTCTCGCCCTTCTTCTCGACCAAGGCCGAGGGCATGGGGATGGGCCTGTCGATCTGCCGCACGGCGATCGAATTCCATGGCGGCACCCTCACCCATGCGCCGAATCCGGCCGGCGGCACGGTGTTCACCTTCAGCCTGCCGCGCCAGGATGCAGCGGCGGCCGTGCCTGAGCTAAAATAGCGCTCCAAGGAGAACCGCATGCTGCATATCGTCGACGACGAAGAAGTCATCCGTGATGCGCTCGCGTGGCTGGCCCAGTCACGCGGGCTGACGGCGCGCGGCTATGCCGGCGGCCAGGCCTTCCTCGACAGCGTCGGCGAACCCGACCCCAGCGGCGACTGCGTGCTGCTTGACGTGCGCATGCCCGACATGAACGGCGTGGCCGTGTTCGACCAGTTGATTGGGCGCGGCCTGCTGCCGCGCCTTCCTGTCATCTTCCTGACCGGCCACGGCGACGTGCCGATGGCGGTCGACTCGCTCAAGCGCGGCGCCTTCGACTTCTTCGAAAAACCCTTCAACGACAACCAGCTGATGGACCGTGTCGACCAGGCCCTGGCCGCCTCGCGCGCGGCCGCGGCCTCGGACCAGGTGCGCGCCCGCCTGGCCACGCTGTCGGCGCGCGAACGCGAAGTGCTCGACCTGATCCTGGCCGGCAAGATGAACAAGGTCGTCGCCGACGAACTGGGCATCAGCATGCGGACCGTCGAGGTGCACCGGGCGCATATCTTCGACAAGATGCAGGTGAAGACGGCGGTGGAGCTGGCGGGATTGTTGAAGTAGGCGCGGGTTGAAGTTCGTGGCGCTGTTGCGTGTCCTGTTATCGGTCCCTTGAATCCGCGTGGGCTCGAGAGCCCACCCTACGGTTACCGCCAGTTGCGAGCGCATGCAAACCCCGGATCGTTAACGTGTCCCGTAGGGTGGGCACTCGTGCCCACGCGGATCAAGCACACCGATAACGCCACAGGCAACAG
The DNA here is from genome assembly GCA_040755875.1 of Pseudomonadota bacterium. Classification (GTDB taxonomy): domain Bacteria; phylum Pseudomonadota; class Gammaproteobacteria; order Burkholderiales; family Burkholderiaceae_D; genus Telluria. The sequence continues at coordinate 149,178 of JBFLZJ010000008.1, forward strand.
CCCCACGCCATCAGCAAATGCGCTTGCGAAGGCGCTCATGTACACCCCGGATCGTTAACGTGTCCCGTAGGGTGGGCACTCGTGCCCACGCGGATCAAGCACACCGATAACGCCACAGGCAACAGCCCCACGCCATCAGCAAATGCGCTTGCGAAGGCGCTCATGTACACCCCGGATCGTTAACGTGTCCCGTAGGGTGGGCACTCGTGCCCACGCGGATCAAGCACACCGATAACGCCACAGGCAACAGCCCCACGCCATCCGCAAATGCGCGTGCGAAGGCGCTCATGTCAACCCCGGATCGTTAACGTGTCCCGTAGGGTGGGCACCTGTGCCCACGCGGATCAGGCCCACCAATAACGGCCCAGGCAACAGCCCCACAAACATCAGCATATCCCTTGCGATAGCTCAATCCGCCCCTACCTGAGCGCTATCCCCGCTTCCAGCCCCGCCCTCCCCCAGCTTCCAGCACGTCGCAAGCCGCGACAGCTCAGCCATGACTATTGGTTCCAGGAGGGCGCGCACAGGACGTGCCAAAAGCCGTCCATTTTGGGGATCGCTTGTAAAATCAATTTGAACGCGTCGCTGCCCCGCGCTGCGCGACGCCAACTTCTTTAGGGAAAGCAGATGAACGAAAAGACAGTTGCAGACAGGATGTTTTTGCGCAATGCGAAGTCCATGCAGGTACTCAATGGCGGAGTCCATCCTTCCGTCGTGTCGCAGTTTCCGCAGGAGCTCATGAAGGAAGGCGATGGTCCCTTCGACGTCATCATGGTCTTTTGCATGAACCGCAAGGACCTCGAACAGTACGTGCCGTTGGCCAAGGAACGCCTGGGCGACAAGGGCTCGCTATGGATCGCCTACCTGAAACAGACCGCCTCGAAAGCGACCGACATCAATCGCGACTCGATCAACGCCTACTTGAAGGAACAAGGCATCACGGCCGTGGCGATGATCTCGATCGATGGCGACTGGTCGGCGCTGCGCGCCAAGCGCATCGAGCTGTGAGTCTGGAGCGCCTGAGCGGTTCCGTCAGGCGCAGGAGTGGCGCGCGAGCGCCCAGGCCACGTGCTCCCGCACCAGCTCGGATGGATGCTCCGAGCGTGCGCGCAAGGCGGCCACGATGAGTGGGTCGCCGGCACGTCCCGCAGCCGCATTGCCCAGCCCGACCGCCAGATTGCGCAGCCAGCGTTCGTGACCGATGCGCCGGATCGGGCTCCCCTCGGTACGGCGGTTGAATTCTTCCTCTTCCCACGCAAACAACTCCACCAGCGTCGACTCGCCGAAGCCGTCGCGCTCGTCGAAGTCGGGCAGCACCGCGCGCTGCGCGAACTTGTTCCAGGGGCAGGCCAGCTGGCAGTCGTCGCAACCGTAGATGCGGTTGCCGATCAGCGGACGCAGCTCGACCGGAATGCTGCCCTTCAGCTCGATCGTCAGGTAGGAGATGCAGCGCCGCGCGTCCAACCGCCCCGGCCCCAGGATGGCACCGGTCGGACACTTGTCGATGCAGTTGCTGCACTGGCCGCAGTGAGCGCTGGTTGCCTGGTCGACCGGCAGCGGCAGGTCGACCAGGATCTCGCCGATGAAAAAGGTCGAGCCGGCCTCGCGCGAGAGCAGGAGGGTGTGCTTGCCGCGCCAGCCGAGCCCGGATTTTTCCGCCAGCGGCAATTCCATCACCGGGGCCGAATCGGTGAACACCCGGTAGCCGTATTCGCCGATCTCGGTCTTCACGTGTTCGGCCAGCTGGGCCAGGCGGTTGCGCAGCACCTTGTGGTAGTCGCGTCCGCGCGCATACACCGAGACCACCGCCGCGCCCGGGTCGCGCTGGCGCGCCGCCTCGTGCGCGCGCCAGTCGCCGGCGTCCTTCGGCAGGTAATCCATGCGCGCCACGATCGCGCGCACGGTGCCGGGCACCAGCTCGGCGGGCCGGGCGCGCTTCATGCCGTGGCTTGCCATATAATCCATCTCGCCATGATGGCCCGCCGCCAGCCAGGCGCGCAGGCCCTCCTCGGCGTGCGCGAGGTCGACATCGGCGATGCGCACGTCGGCGAAGCCGAGCTCCGCGCCCCATGCCTTGATGGCGCGCGTCAGTTCATGCAGGTCGGGGGCGTTATAGGACATTGGCAAGGACGACAATCGCGGCGCGAGCGCGCCGCCAAACATGACATTCTAATTGATGCAGCACTTCACAGCCTACCTGCCGGACGAAACGGCGACCGCCGCCCTCGGCGCCGCACTGGCGCGCGCCGTCCTTCCCGGCCTGGTCATCTACCTGCACGGCGACCTCGGCGCCGGCAAGACCGCGCTCACGCGCGCCCTGCTGCGCGCGGCCGGCCACCAGGGCACGGTCAAGAGCCCGACCTATACCCTGTCGGAACCGTATCGCGTGCAGATCGGCGGCCAGCCGGTCAACGTGATCCACTACGACCTCTACCGCATGTCCAGCCCGGAGGAATTCCTTGACGCGGGCTTTCGCGACGACTTCGACGGTAGGAATATCTGCATCGTCGAATGGCCGGAAAAAGGCGAACCAGTGTTGCCATTGCCCGACGTTAAAGTATTGCTTAAGGTCAGCGGCCTCGGCCGTGAGGTAGAATTGCAGGCGTTGTCCGAATTAGGCCTGCTATGCCTCGACCGCCTCTCCTACGCTCCTCCCCCCTGACGTCCGGCGCGCGGCGCCGCACCCTGCTCAAGGCCGGCGGCACGCTGCTGTTGTCGGTCCTGTCTCCGCTGCCCGCGCGCGCGGCCCAGATCCTGGCCGTGCGCGTCTGGCCGGCCGACGACTACACCCGCGTGACGCTGGAAAACGACAGCGACCTCAAGACCGAGCACTTCCTGCTGGCCGATCCGCCGCGCCTGGTGGTCGACATCGACGGCCTGGACCTGAACGACACCCTGAAAAGCCTGGTGGCGAAGGTCGAGCCGAACGATCCCTACATCAAGCAGGTGCGCGTCGGCCAGAACCGCCCGCGGGTGGTGCGCCTGGTGCTCGACCTGAAGGAAGAAATCAAGCCCCAGGTGTTTACGCTGGCGCCGGTCGGCACGTATAAACACCGCCTGATCTTCGACCTCTATCCGGTGCACGAGCCGGACCCGATCCTGGCCCTGATCGAAAAGGGCGAGTGGTCGCCCGGCGACGGCACCCCGACCGCGGTCCCGGCCGAGCCCGCCCCGATCCAGCCGCCCGTCCCCGATCCGGTGGGGCGCATCGAAGCCGAGATCGCCGCGATGGACGGCAGCCCGCCGGCGCGTCCGGTGCAGCCGACGCCGACGCCGGGCAAACCGGCCGCCAAGCCGGCGACGCCTCCCGCCAACAACGTGGTGCGCATGGTGACCATCGCGCTCGACCCCGGCCATGGCGGCGAGGACCCGGGCGCCATCGGCGCTACCGGCACCCGCGAGAAGGACATCGTGCTGGCTGTCGCCAAGCGCCTGAAGGCCAAGCTGGAAGCGCTGCCGAACACGCGCGTCATGCTCACCCGCGACGGCGACTATTTCGTCCCGCTCGGCAAGCGCGTGGAAAAAGCGCGCAAGGTGCAGGCCGACCTCTTCGTCTCGATCCACGCCGACGCCTTCACCGTGCCGACCGCGCGCGGGTCCTCGGTGTTCGTGCTGTCGGAAAAAGGCGCGACCTCGACCGCCGCGCGCTGGCTGGCGAACGACCAGAACAAGGCCGACATGATCGGCGGCGTGAACCTGGCGCGCCACGACAGGCAGCTCGCCAGCGTGCTGTTCGATCTCTCGACCACGGCCCAGATCAACGACAGCCTGAAACTCGGCAAGGCCGTGCTGGGCGAGATCGGCGGCATCAACCGCCTGCACAAGGCCGCCGTCGAGCAGGCCGGCTTCGCCGTGCTGAAGGCGCCGGACATTCCTTCGATCCTGGTCGAGACGGCCTTCATCTCGAATCCGGAAGAGGAAGCCAAGCTCAAGGACGACGGCTACCAGGAACAACTGGCCAACGCCATCACCAAGGGCATCAAGCGCTACTTCTCGGCCAATCCGCCGATGGCGAAGAGCCGCACGACCTGAGGCGCGTCACTCCCCGGCCAGGCCGCTGCCGCCCGACGGCACGCGGTTGACCAGCTTCTCGCCGCGCGCGAAGGCCGTGATGCTGTCGATGGTGGTCTGCATGATCTGGCCGATCGCCTCCTCCGTGAAGAACGCCTGGTGGCCGGTCACGATCACGTTGGGAAACGACACCAGCCGCTGGATGATGTCGTCGGCGATGATCGTGGAAGACAGGTCCTGGAAAAACAGGTTGGCTTCCTGTTCATAGACGTCGATCGCCAGGCCGCCCAGCTGCCCGGACTTCAGCGCCCGAATGGCCGCGTCCGTATCGACCAGACCGCCCCGGCTGGTGTTGATCAGGATGCAACCGCGCTTGGCGCGCGCCAGGGTCTGCGCATTGACCAGGTGCGCGGTGTCCTTCGTCAAGGGGCAATGCAGGGACACCACATCGCTGGACGAGAGCAGCTCGTCGACCGGCACATAGCGCCCTCCGGCCGCTTCGAACGCGGGGTTAACGTAGGGATCGTACCCCAGGACATGACAGCCAAAGCCCGTCATGATCCTGGCAAAGATCACGCCGATCTTGCCGGTGCCGATGACGCCGACGGTCTTCCCGTGCAGGTCCACGCCCATCAGGCCCTCCAGGTCGAAATTGCCGTCACGCGTGCGGGCGCTGGCGCGGGCAATTTTCCTGTTCACGGCCAGCAGCAGCCCGACAGCAAACTCGGCAACGGAATACGGCGAGTACTCGGTGACGCGGACGACGGCGATCCCATGCCGCTCGGCCGCGGCGGTATCGATCTGGTTATAGCCGGTGGAACGCGTCGCCACGAGGCGCGTTCCCTGGGCCGCCAGGATGTCCAGCACCCGGGCATCGACCGTGTCGTTGACGAACACGCACACCGCTTCGCAACCGGCGGCGAGGTTGGCGGTCTCGGCCGTCAGGCGGTCATCGAAAAAAAGCAACTGGTGGCCGGCGCCGGCATTGGCGCGCTCGAGCATCGTCCTGTCGTAGCGGCGTGCGCTGAACACTGCTGTCTTCATGCTCCCCTCCTTCGTCTGTCCGCGGATGCGTCGCACCGAACCCATGACCCAAGTGTAAAAGATGGCACGCCGTGTTCGCGCCCGCTTGCATGGCGCCGCGCGCGGGGCGGCGTGCGCGCTCATGGCATACTACGCGGTCCCGATAATCCGTTAGCGACCTGTTACCGACATGATGAACCCGGACGCCGCCATTTCCACCACCTACGGCCAGCTCCCGGCCCTCCTGCTGAGCGCGCCCGACGGCGCGCAGGCCACCATCACCCTGTACGGCGCCCACCTGATCTCCTGGCGCGGCGCCGATGGCCGCGAGCGCATGTTCTGCAGCGCCAGGTCGGCGCTCGACGGCAGCCGTGCGATCCGCGGCGGCGTGCCCGTGATCTTCCCCCAGTTCGCCGAGCGCGGCAGCGGCATGCGCCACGGTTTTGCGCGCGTGAGCAACTGGCGCGTGCTGGAGACGGGTGTCGACAACGGCTGGGCCTTCGCCCTGTTCGCCCTGGACGCGGCCGACCTCGACCCCAGGCACGCGCAGGCCTGGCCGCACGGTTTCGCGCTGACGCTGCGCGTGGCGATCCACGCCAACGAACTGGCGATGCGCTTCGAGGTGCGCAATACGGGCGGCGACGCCTTCCCGTTCGCGGCGGCCCTGCACACCTATCACCTGGTCGACGACATCGCGACGGTGCGCATCAACGGCGTCGAGCGCGAGGAGCTGGTCATCGCGGACAAGTTCGACCGCGTGTACGAAGGCATCGCCCCGCCGCTGGCCCTGGTCGACGGCGGCCTGATGCTGACGATCCGGCAGGAAGGCTTTACCGATGCGGTGGTGTGGAATCCGGGGCCTGACGACGCGGCGGCGCTGGCGGACATGGCGGACGACGAATACCGGCGTTTCGTCTGCATCGAGCCGGCGAAGCTGGGTGGGCCGACGCTGCAGCCGGGCGAGCGCTGGGTGGGCGAGTACCACGTTTCGTAGGGTGGGCGCCCCCGTGCCCACGCGTGAACGATGAGCAGACGTGGCGCTTCACCAACGCCAACACGACGCAGGCTTCACGCGTGGGCACGGGGCGCCCACCCTACGGGTCCTCTGTCGCGTCAACGATAAAAAGCCGGCATAAGCCGGCTTTCGTTTCAGTTCGATTCCTTGATCATCCTGCCCTCGCCCGCCTGCACGGGCCGCGCATTGAGCGGATACAGGCGCGAGAACAGCGCCATCTGGGCCGGCGACGCCGTCATCGGCTGCTTCATCACCAGCCACAGCACGTTTTCAAGGCAGGGCGGCGTGGTCTGCGAGCCCATGTAGGTGTAGTACTCGCGCCGCTCCGGCAGCAATTCCAGGGGATCGATCTCGATCCCGGGCGCCACCTGCTGCTGCTTTTCGAGCGGGATGTTGTTCCACACGGTCTGGATCGCCTCGTTGGCCCTGCCGCGCTCGAGCAGCACGGCGACGATGGCCAGCTTGCCGCCCGGCCCGCGGTGCTCCAGGTGGACCACCATCTCGGTGCCCTTGCCGTTGATTTTCTCTTCCGACGGACGGTGGAAGTGGAACTGCACCAGCTCGAAGCTCTGGTTACCAATCGTCATGAAATTGCCGCCCGCGACATTCACCTGCACGGTCTTGCCGTTGTCGATCTCGGTAAACAGCGAAGGCCGGTAATTGAAGTCGATCTCGGCGAGGTCGACCTTGATGCCGTCGCGCAGATCGATCGGCGACTGGCGCTTGCCGCTGCCGCATTGCGACCAGGCCGGGTTGATCTTGCCCCAGTTCTCGGGGCCGAACTCGCCTTCGTAGTCCCAATGGTTGCTGATCTTCGGCGCCGCCGCGAGCGCCGCCTCCTTCTTGCGCTTCGCCTCGGCCGCCTTTTTCGCCCGGTTGGCAGCGGCGATGCGCGCGGCCTGCTTGGCGCGCATCTCGGCCAGGCGCTCGGCGATCTTGAGCGACAGCTCGACCTGCGCGTCTTCCTCGCTCGGCGCGGAAATGCTCGAGGCCACACGGTCGGCCGTGGCGGCGCTCGCCTTGGCCGGCTTCTCGGCCTTGACTTCCTTGTCGGCGGCCGCGGCAAGCGCCGCGATCGACGCCTTCTCGACCGGCTTGGCGCTGGCCGGTTTCGACAGCTCGGCCGCGAGCTTCCTGGCCGCGTCCGCGTCCGGCTTGGCGGCGGGGACCGGCGCTTCGTTGGCGCTTGCGTGGAGCATGGCGATACTGCAAGCGAACAGGGTGATGAGCTTACGCATGGGGTTCGTGGAAGTGGCTTACCATGCTTTAACGACGCTTCCAGTCGGAAACTTGAGGAAAAATGCGCCCGTAAACGACAAAGCGCCGGAAGAATCCGGCGCTCTGGTCAATCAGGAAACACCTTATCGACTCAGCATGCGGCGCCCGAACTTGTACAGGCCGCCCAGCATGAGGGGCACGATGGCCGCGCTCACGCCCACCAGCACGATCTCGGTCAGGTGGTCGCGGATGATCGGGATATTGCCGAAGAAGTAGCCGGCGGTCACCAGGCTGGCCACCCACAGCACGGCGCCGGTGACGTTGTAGAGCTGGAAACGCCAGTGGGTCATGTCCGACACCCCGGCGACGAAGGGCGCGAAGGTGCGCACCACCGGCACGAAGCGCGCCAGGATGATGGTCTTGCCGCCGTGCTTTTCGAAGAAATCGTGGGTGCGGTGCAGCGCGTCCTTGTTGATCCACCGGTAATCGTGGGTGAACATGCGCTGGCCGACGGCTTCGCCGATATAGTAATTGAGTGTGTTGCCGGTGACGGCGGCGATGATCAGGAGCGCCATCAGCAGTGGATAGCTCATCTGGCCGGTGGCGCAGAAAGCGCCGGCGATGAACAGCAGGGTATCGCCCGGGAAGAAAAACAGGACCACGAGGCCGGTTTCGCAAAATACGATCGCGAACAGGACGATGTAGACATAAACGCCGTATTGAGCCAACAGGACGCCCAACGTCTTATCGACATGAAGAATCATGTCGAAAAATTGCATCAGATCCATAATTTTCCTAAACGGTAACGCCGCATCATACCATCAGTCAGCCAGCCAAAGTCTTCGAGCGGGCAAGGTCGCGTGCGATATTTAAGGGAGCGTTAAGTTTCCGAAATGGTTGTCGACATGCTCAGTTTCACGTCTACAATTACCTCACACTAACAACAAGCGGGAGGGGAGATGAAGGCAGGGATCAAGACTATGGCGGCCGGTGTTGCGCTGGCGCTCGCGGGCAGCCAGGCGCAGGCGGCCGAACCGAAGCCGCTGCCGCCGAAACCGAGCGTCGGCGAGATCGTCAAGGCATCGAAAGCGGCCGACTGGCGCCCCCTCGACCCCGACAACACCCTCTACATGGACCTGCCTGGCGGACGCGTGGTGATCGAGCTGGCCCCGCCCTTCGCGCCGAACCACGTTGCCAACATCAAGGCGCTGGCGCGCGAACAGTATTTCGACGGCCTCGTCATCCTGCGCTCGCAGGACAACTTCGTGGTCCAGTGGGGCGACCCGGACGAGAAGAACCCGCGCCCGGTGAAGAACGCGAAAATGAAGCTCAAGGCCGAGTTCACCGTGCCGATGAAGAACGACAAGCAGTTCACGCGCATGAAGGATGTCGACGGCTACGCGCCCCAGGTCGGCCACTCGAACGGCTTCCCGGTCGGGCGCGATCCGAAGACGGGCGAAACCTGGCTGGCGCACTGCTACGCCATGGTCGGCGTCGGCCGCGACAACGAGGCCGACAGCGGCGGCGGCACCGCGCTCTACGTCGTCACCGGCCAGGCGCCGCGCCAGCTGGACCGCAACATCACCGTGGTCGGGCGCGTCGTCTCCGGCATGCCGCTCCTGTCGAGCATGCCGCGTGGGCCGGCGCCGATGGGCTTCTACGACAAGCCGGAGATGCAGGTGCCGATCAAGTCCTTCCGCGTCGCGGCCGACGTGCCCAGGGAAGAGCGCAGCAAGGTCGAGGTGATGCGCACCGACAGCGCGACTTACCAGAAGGTGGTCGAGGCCCAGCGCAACCGCGGCGGCCCGTGGAACGTGTTCGCGGCCGGTCATGTCGACCTGTGCAATGCGCCGATTCCGGTGCGCGAGCAGAAATAAGACAGGACGGAACGGCGGGCGCCTTGAGCGAATTCGTCGCGGGTATAATCCGGGGGATGAACGCGCCCGTCCCCACCCACCGTCCCATCCAGCAACTGCCCGACCAGCTGATCTCGCAGATCGCGGCCGGCGAAGTCGTCGAGCGGCCGTCCGCCGTCGTCAAGGAGCTGCTGGAAAATGCGCTGGATGCCGGCGCCACCCAGATCACGGTCCGCCTCGAGGAAGGCGGCGTCAAGCGCATCGCGATCACCGACAATGGCCGCGGCATCGAGCCCGACCAGATGCCGCTCGCGCTGGCGCGCCATGCGACCTCGAAGATCGCCTCGCTGACCGACCTCGAGAACGTATCGACCCTGGGCTTTCGCGGCGAGGCGCTGGCCTCGATCGCCTCGGTGGCGGCGGTGTCGATCACCTCGCGCACCAAGGACGCCCCGCATGCCTGGGAAATCGTCGGCTCGCACCTGGGCCAGGTCGTGCCTTCCTCCGGGCCGCTCGGCACCACCATCGACGTGCAGGACCTGTATTTCAATACCCCGGCGCGCCGCAAGTTCCTGAAGTCCGAACAGACCGAGTACGGCCACTGCGCCGAGGTCGTGCGCCGCATCGCGCTGGCGCGTCCGGACGTGGCCTTCAGCCTCACCCACAACGGCCGCACCATCGACCACTGGAACGTGTGCGAGATGGCGAGACGAAGCAGCCAGATCCTGGGCAGCGATTTCGCCGAAGCCCGTCTGTCCATCGACGAGTCGGCCGGCCCGCTGCGCCTGCACGGCTACGTCGGCCTGCCGACCGCATCAAAAGCCCGCGCCGACGGCCAGTTCTTCTACGTTAACGGTCGCTTTGTCCGCGACAAGCTGCTGGTGCACGCGGTGCGCGCGGCCTACCAGGACGTGCTGCACGGCGACCGCTTCCCTTCCTACGTGCTGGCGCTCGAGCTCGACCCGGCGCTGGTCGACGTCAACGTGCACCCCTCGAAGATCGAAGTGCGCTTCCGCGACAGCCGCGCGGTGCACCAGTTCGTCTTCCACGCGGTGCAGCGCACCCTGGCGCAGACCTCGGCCACCGCCCACGGCAGCGTGCCGCCGCCGCTGACGGCCGCCGAGATCGCGCCTTCTCCGCTGTCGAGCTGGCGCCGTCCCCACGAGCAGACCTCGTTCGGCGCGCAACTGTCGCCGACCTTCTCGCCTTCGCCCTACCCGCCGGGCAGCCGCTGGGATGCGCCCGCCGGCCAGGCCGGCGTGGCCCAGAGCACCGCGAATTACGGCGCGCTGTTTGCCGACGTCTCCGATCGTAGCGACGCCGCCGCGTCCGCCGCATCGGCCCCGATCGCGCCGATGCCCGCGACATCGCCCGCGCCGAGCAACGACGACTTCCCACTCGGCTTCGCCCTGGCCCAGCTGCACGGCATCTACATCCTGGCCCAGAACACCCGGGGCCTGGTGCTGGTCGACATGCATGCCGCCCACGAACGCATCCTTTACGAGCAACTGAAGAATGCGCTCGACGCCCAGATCGAAGGCCAGGACATGCAGGTGCAGCAGCTCCTGATCCCGGTGACCTTCTTCGCCGACGCGATCGAGGTCGGCACCGCGGTCGAGAACCAGGAAACGCTCAAGGCGCTCGGCTTCGACATCGCCGCGATCTCGCCGACCACCCTCGCCGTGCGCGCCGTGCCGACGCTGCTGAAGAACGCCGACGCCCAGACGCTGGCGCGCGACGTGCTGCGCGACGTGCGCGAATTCGGCGGCTCGCGCGTGCTGATCGAACGGCGCAACGAACTGCTCGGGACGCTGGCCTGCCACACGGCGGTGCGCGCCAACCGCATCCTCACGATCCCCGAAATGAACGCCCTGCTGCGCCAGATGGAGAGCACCGAGCGCGCCGACCAGTGCAACCACGGCCGCCCGACCTGGGTGCAGCTGGAAATCTCGGCCCTCGACAAACTGTTCCTGCGCGGGCAATAAGAAACATGCAAGAGAAATTGGATAACGCCCGGCCGCTGGCCGTGGCGATCATGGGCCCGACCGCGTCGGGCAAGACCGCGGCGGCGCTTGCCATCGCGCGCGCGCGCCCGGTCGAGATCATCTCGGTCGATTCCGCCCTGGTCTACCGCGAGATGGACATCGGCACGGCGAAACCGAGTGCCGAGGAACTGGCCGCCGTGCCGCACCACCTGATCGACATCATCGACCCGCTCGACGCCTATTCGGTGATGCAGTTCCGTAACGATACGCTGCGCCTGGTTGCCGAGATCAGCGCGCGCGGCAAGCTGCCCCTGCTGGTCGGCGGCACGATGATGTACTTCAAGGGCCTGACCGACGGCCTGGACGACCTGCCCACCGCCGACGCCGCCGTGCGCGCCCGCATCGACGAGGAAGCGGCGCGCATCGGCTGGCCCGGCATGCATGCGAAGCTGCGCGAGCTCGATCCCGTCACGGCCGAGCGCCTGGCGCCGAACGACGCCCAGCGCATCAACCGCGCGCTCGAGATCATCGAACTGTCGGGAAGGCCGATGTCGGCACTGCTGGCGCGCCGCGAGAAGCCCGCGCTGCCGTTCAATCTCGTCTCGTTCGCGCTGGAGACGCCGGACCGCAGCGTGCTGCACAAGCGGATCGCGCTGCGCTTCGACCAGATGCTGGGCGAGTCGGACGACGATGGCATCGTGGCCGAAGTGGCGCGCCTGCGCGCACGCGGCGACCTGTCGCCGAACCTGCCCTCGATGCGCTGCGTCGGCTACCGCCAGAGCTGGGATTACCTGGACGGCAGGATCGACCGCGCCGGCTTGCGCGAAACCGGCATCATCGCCACGCGCCAGCTCGCCAAGCGCCAGCTGACCTGGCTGCGTTCGATGCCGGATCGGATCGTCGTCGATTTCCTCGGGCGCGATCCCGCCGGCGAGATCCTGCGCCACCTCGATGGATTGCCCGAATAGCACTGCAGCAAAAAAGCCGCTTGATTGAAGGCAGTAGCCTTGACAGCACAGCCGCCGCCTTGGATAATGTCGTTCGCTTTGGTGATATAGCTCAGCTGGTTAGAGCACAGCACTCATAATGCTGGGGTCGGTGGTTCAAGTCCACCTATCACCACCAGGAATTCAGACGAATGGCTTGGCTCACGCGAGTCGAGCCATTTTGTTTTACCCCGTTTCGGTGATATAGCTCAGCTGGTTAGAGCACAGCACTCATAATGCTGGGGTCGGTGGTTCAAGTCCACCTATCACCACCAGAAGTCAGAAAAGCCCCTGCGTCGCTTGCGACCAGGGGCTTTTTGCTTTGGAAGGCCGCTCCCCTCCCCCGTCTTTTGTCGGCAGTGCTTACACTTCGCTCATGAAAGATGCATAAGGGAAAAATTTCCCAGTAGATTCAGATACTTGTCAAATAGGCATGGTTATTGCATCGGCGTAAAAGCTGTCCGCATATTCCAATAACGCTTCCAATAACGAGGAATCCTGATGAAACTGCTCCACATCCTGCTGGCCGGTCTGTGCACCTGCGCCTCCGCCGCCCATGCCGGCGTCGTGCAACTGGACCTTGGGTCCGTCTACAACATCGACGGCGTCGCCAACGTCGGCGACGTCAGCCAGTCACCGCTCGACCAGCCTAACGCCGGCGGCAACTTCGTCTTCCTGACCCAATCCCTGGCCGCCAACCTGGCCGGCGCGAACGGCAACGGGCTGGTCGATTCCGGGCTGTATGCGGGGAACGACTACCATCCCGCCATCCAGCTCGGCTATGGAGTGAACCCGGATGGGAACAACGTGCTCCAGTTCGCGGGAACCGGGCCGGTTTCCCTGGCCCTGGATGCCGGCTACTACCGCGAGATCCACGTGGCGGCGATGACCGGCGGCGGCAACAGCCTCCTCAACCTGGTCTTCCACTACGCCGACGGCGACGAGACCGGCGGCACCGCCGTCGTCAACGACTGGTACAACGACCTGGCGCCGAACACCGACACCTATTACCTGGCCGATGCGCTCGACCGCGTGTCGTCGGACCAGGCGGTGTATGAAAACGCCGACGACCCGGCCCTGTTCGGCCACCGCTTCGTGGTCGACCCCACGCGCCGGCTGCTGGGCATCGATTTCGTCGCCTACGGCACCTCGACCTTCGAACCGCGCATGAATATCTTCGGCGCCGCCGCGGTGACGGCCGATGCCGACGTGCCTGAACCGGGCACCCTGGCCCTGCTCATGATCGGCGTCGCCGGACTGGCCAGCCGCAAGCGCAAAGCCGTTTGAGCCGTCCAAGCCGCTCAGGCGAACAAGCCCGCCGGTTCGCAGGAACCGGCGGGCTTGTTTCTTTCCCCCCCCTTTTATACGTCGGCGTTCTCGTCGAGCTCGAATTCGCCGCGGCCGAACGCCTCGATCACCGACTGGGCCTGCTGCAGGTAGGTCGCCGGCACCAGGATGCGCACGCCGCCGAGCGCGGGCGCCAGCAGCAGGTCGGTCTGCATCAGGTGGGCATCGGCCAGCACGGCCGGGATGCCGGACGCTTCCAGGCAGCCCTGCATCAGGGCCGCTTCCATCGGAACGAGATAACGCGCGACGATGAACAGGTCGCGTCCTGGCACGGCTTCGATTTCCGGGTGCGCGGCAAGCCACGCGTCCAGCGCTTGTTCCATTGCTTTCCCCTGCCGTTGATGGATGAGCCAATAGTACTACCGCCGCATCCGGCATGACGCCGCATTGCGCTGCCAGGTTTGGCTGATTACAGCATACCGGGCAGCGAGGACAGCAGATACAAGGTCACGCCGATCAGGCCGCCCACCACGGTGCCATTGATGCGGATGAATTGCAGGTCCTTGCCGATATTCAGTTCGATCTGTTCCGACATCTCGCCGCTGTCCCAGTTTTTCACGGTGTCGGCAATATGCCGGGTCAGGTAGACCGCGAATTCGGGGGCGGCCGAACGCGCGGCCAGTTCCAGGTTGTCGTTCAGCGACTGGCGCAATTGCGGGTCCTCGGCCAGGGTCTGCCCCAGCCAGGCGCCGGTCGCCTCGATGCGCCCGCGCAGCATCGAGTGTTCGCTGTGCAGGTCCTTTTTCAGCCAGTCCCGTAAATCGTTCCAGAGCGATGCCAGGTAATTGTTGAGGGCTTCGTCGTTCAGCAGGTAATGCTTGATTTCCTCGCTCTTCGCGGCGAATGCCGGGTCGGCTTTCAGGCGCTCGATGAATTCGGTCGTGAACACGTCGAAACGCTGGCGCAGCGGATGGTGCGGGTCTTCGCTCACCTTGTTCAGGATGCCGGAAGCGAGGCGCACAGCGATATCGGCGCCCTTTCGCCCGATCAGTTCCGAAGGCAGCATGCGTTCGATGAAGGCGTATTCGTCCTTCAGCCAGTCGACGATGCCCTGCGAAATATAGGATTGCGTTTCCTCGTTATCCAGCAGTTTCGCGAGCTGGTGAATGCCTTCGTTCAGCAATTCCTGGTGCCGCCCTCCGCGCGTCAGGCTCTCCAGGATGGTGCCGGCCGATTTCGACAAGTCGACACTCTTCACCATCGAATGCACCGCCTTGCGCAGGAAATTCTGCACCGCCGTGTCCTCGGTAAAGTCGAGCATCCAGGAGGCGAGTTTCACGAGGTATTCGCCCATGCGCCCGGTATTGCTCGGCTTTACCAGCCAATCGGCGACTTTCTGCGCCGGGTCGTGCTTGCGGATCAGGCCGACGATGGATTCGGTATCGAGGAATTTCTCGCGCACGAAGAGCGCGAGGTTATCGGCAATCTTGACCTTGTTTTGCGGGATGATTTCGGTATGGCGCGAGACGATCGGGATGGGAATGCGCTTGAACAGCGCCGCCACCGCAAACCAGTCCGCCAGCGCGCCGACCATGGCCGCCTCGGAAAAAGCCTTCAGCAATCCTGTCCACCAGTTCTGCGGCAGGAAAAAACTCAGCACGAACAGGGCGGCCGCGCCGATGAAAAACGACAGCGCCAGCCGTTTCGATTGTTCGAGTTCGCGTTCTTTGGTCATTCCGGTGATGGTAAGGAATCTCTACCGTAGCAATCCTATATGACCCCGGCGCTTCGCAGCGTTTCGATTGCATCCAGGCTCCAGCCCCAGTCGGCCAGCACGGCGGCGCTGTGCTGGCCCGGCGCTGCCGCCGCTGCACCCGCTTCGGGCGCCGTGCGGCTGAAACGCGGCGCCGGCGCCGGCTGGGTCACGCCGTCGATCTCGACGAAGCTCGCGCGCGCCCGGTTGTGCGGGTGCAGCGGGGCTTCGGCCATGTCGAGCACGGGCGCGACGCAGGCATCGGTCCCTTCGAGCAGCGCGCACCAGTCGTCGCGCGTGCGGGTGGCGAAAAGGCGCGCGAATTTTTCCTTCAGCTCCGGCCAGCGCGACTGGCTCCACTGCTTCGTGAACGCGGGGTCGCTGGCGCCGCTCAGTTCCAGCAACCGGGCATAGAACTGCGGCTCGATCGCCCCCACCGACAGGTATTTGCCATCCAGGCAGGCATAGGTGTCGTAGAAGGGCGCGCCGCCGTCCAGCATGTTGGCTTCGCGTTGGTCACGCCAGGAACCGAAGGCGCGCAGGCCGTACATCATCGCGCCCAGCAGGGCCGAGCCATCGGTCATGGCGGCGTCGACGACCTGCCCCTTGCCGGACGTGCGCGCCTCCAGTAGCGCGCAGACCACGCCGAAGGCCAGCATCATGGCGCCGCCGCCGAAGTCGCCGACCAGGTTCAGGGGCGGGCTGGGCGGGGCATCGGCGCGCCCCATCGCGTGCAGCATGCCGGACAGGGCGATGTAGTTCAGGTCGTGGCCGGCGGCCTGCGACAAGGGCCCGGTCTGGCCCCAGCCGGTGATGCGGCCGTAGACGAGCCCGGGGTTGCGTTCCTGGCAGGCGTCGGGGCCCAGGCCCAGGCGCTCCATCACGCCGGGACGGAAGCCTTCGATCAGGATGTCGGCCTGCGCTGTCAGTTGCAGGACCACTTCCCTCCCCTGCGGGTGCTTCAGGTCCAGCGCCAGCGAGCGGCGGCCGCGCGCCATGACGTCGAACTTCGTGCCGAGCATGGGGAAAGGGTTGTCGGCGCCGGGTCTGGCCTTGCGGTCGATGCGGATCACCTCAGCGCCCATGTCGGCGAGCATCATGGCGGCGAAGGGGCAAGGGCCGATGCCGACCATTTCGATGATCTTGATTCCTGCTAGCGGGCCGGGCATGTTCAGGCTCTCCGATTGATCAGATGCTCTACAGCGTGGGTTCGAGAACCCACCCTACGGTTCTCGATGACGAAGCCACCGCGGCTACGCCTGAAGTTGTACAGCGTGGACACAGGTGTCCATCCTACAAACCACGAAATGCGGGACCCGTAGGGTGGACGGCTCCACCTTTCACCAGGCGTTCCTGCGCCCTGTGCGCCGTCCACGCGTTCAGGCGCCGCATGAAACACCGCGACGTCATGCCCTATAGCGAGCGGGCGATGATCTCTTTCATGATCTCGTTGGCGCCGCCGTAGATGCGCTGGACGCGGGCGTCGACGTACATCTGGGCGATCGGGTATTCGAGCATGTAGCCGTAGCCGCCGAACAGCTGAACGCACTGGTCGACCACCTTGCACTGCAGGTCCGAGATCCAGTACTTCGCCATCGAGGCGCGCACGGTGTCCATGCGACCCGCCAGCATGTCTTCGACGCAGCGGTCGATGAAGATGCGTGCGACAGTCGCCTCGGTCTTGATCTCGGCCAGCACGAAGCGGGTGTTCTGCATCTCGATCAGCGCCTGGCCGAAGGCCTTGCGCTCCTTCGCATGCTCGACCGTCAGGCGCAGCGCGCGCTCGATGGCGGCGACGCCGGCCACGCCGATGATGGTGCGCTCATACGGCAGCTCGGTCATCAGCTGGGCAAAGCCCCTGCCCTCCTCGCCTCCGAGCACGTTCGCCGGCGGCACGTGCGCGTCGTCGAAGAACAGTTCGCAGGTGTCCTGGCCCTTCTGCCCGACCTTCTCGAGGATGCGCCCGACGCGAAAGCCGGGATTGTCGCGCGTCTCCAGCAGCATCAGCGAGATGCCCTTGGCGCCGGCGGCGGGATCGGTCTTGGCCACCACCAGGATCAGGTCGGCCAGGTAACCATTCGAAATGAAGGTCTTGGAGCCGTTCAGGCGATAGCCGGCCTCGCTGCGCACGGCTGTGGTGCGGATGCCCTTCAGGTCGGAACCGGCGCCCGGCTCGGACATGGCGATCGCCGCGACCATCTCGCCGCTGGCAAGCTTCGGCAGGTAGTGGCGTTTCTGTTCCTCGGTGCCCTGGTTCAGCAGGTAGTGGGCGACGATGGCGTGCACGTGCAGGCCGAAGGCCATGTCGCCGGCATAGCCGAGCTCCTCGAACACCACGGCCATGTGGGCGAAGCTGCCGCCCGCGCCGCCGTATTCCTCGGGGATGTCGGCGGCCAGCAGGCCCATCTCGCCGCCCTTGCGCCAGAGGTCGCGGTCGACGTGCTGCTGTTCACGCCAGCGTTCGCCGTGCGGGGCGATCTCGCTGGCGACGAAACGGCGCACGGCGTCGCGGAAGGATTCCAGCTCCGGATTGCTCCAGGAAGGCATCATCAGCTCCATGATGCCTCCTCAAGCCGCGCGGTACATGGTGACGACGCAGGCGCCGCCCAGGCCCAGGTTGTGCTGCAGCGCCGTGCGCGCGCCCTCGACCTGGCGCGCGCCGGCCGTGCCGCGCAACTGGTGGGTCAGCTCGAAACACTGCGCGAGGCCGGTCGCGCCCAGCGGATGGCCTTTCGAGAGCAGCCCGCCGGAAGGATTGGTGACGACCTTGCCGCCGTAGGTGTTGTCGCCATCGAGGATGAACTTGTCGGCGCCGCCTTCCGGGCACAGGCCCAGGGCTTCGTAGGTAATCAGTTCGTTGTGGGCGAAGCAGTCGTGCAGTTCGACGACGTCGAGTTCGTCCGGGCCGATGCCGGCCTGTTCGTAGACCTTGGCGGCGGCTTCGCGGCTCATCTCGTAGCCGACCAGGCGCATCATGTCATTCGCATCGAAGGTGCTGGGGCGGTCGGTGGTCATCGCCTGGGCGGCGATGTGCACATCCGCGCGCAGGCCGCGCTTCCTGGCGAATTCCTCGGACACCAGCACGGCCGCGGCCGCGCCGCAGGTCGGCGGGCAGGCCATCAGGCGCGTCATCACGCCCGGCCAGATCATCGGCGCGTCCAGCACGTCCTGGGCCGAGACCTCCTTGCGGAACAGCGCCAGCGGATTGTTCACGGCGTGGCGGCTGGCCTTGGCGCGGATGCGGGCGAAGGCTTCGAGCGGCGTGCCGTATTTTTCCATGTGCGCGAGACCGGCGCCGCCGAAGTAGCGCAGCGCCAGCGGGATCTCGGGTTTGCCGACCAGGCGGTCGGTGACGGCGTCGAAGTCGTCGAAAGGCGCGGGGCGGTCGGTGAAGACCGAGCCGAGGGCGCCGGGACTCATCTGCTCGAAGCCGAGCACCAGCACGCATTCGGCCGCGCCGCTCGCGATGGCCTGGCGCGCCAGGAACAGCGCCGTGGAGCCGGTCGAGCAGTTGTTGTTGACGTTGACGATGGGGATGCCGGTCATGCCGACGCCATACAGGGCTTTCTGTCCGCAGGTCGAATCGCCGTAGACGTAGCCGGCGTAGGCCTGCTCGATGTCTTCGTAGGCGACGCCCGCGTCCTGCAGCGCGGCGCGGGCGGCATCCGCGCCCATCTCGTGGTAGGGCGCGGACGCGCCGGGCTTGGCGAACGGGATCATCCCGACGCCGGTAACGCATACCTTGCGGCTCATGTTGTCTCCTGTGTGGGTTGGCGGCTTGATGACCACTTTTTTCATTCGATTATAGACAGAGTCGGTCGCGCCGGATGACCTGCGCGGTCGAGGCCGCGCTCTATTTTTTTGCCAGCCTTGCGGCATCGTCGCTTATACTGGATCGATTTCACTTTGATAAGGAGCTGTACTGCATGCATCATGAACTCAGTCTGATCACCACCATTGCCGCCGCGCTGGGCTTCGGCCTCATTTTCGGGATGATCGCCATTCGCCTGAAACTGCCTGCGCTGGTCGGCTATCTCGCCGCCGGCGTCCTGATCGGTCCCGCCACACCAGGTTTCGTGGCCGACGTGTCGCTGGCATCGCAATTGGCCGAGATCGGTGTGATGCTGCTGATGTTCGGAGTGGGCCTGCACTTCTCGCTGAAGGACCTGCTCGATGTGCGCAGGATCGCCCTGCCCGGCGCCATCCTCCAGATCGCGGTGGCCACCGCGATGGGCATCGGGATGACCTACCTGTGGGGCTGGAGCCTGGGCGCCGGCCTGGTGTTCGGCCTGGCGCTGTCGGTGGCCAGCACCGTGGTGCTGCTGCGCGCGCTGGAAAGCCGCGGCGTGCTCGATTCGATGAACGGCCGCATCGCGGTCGGCTGGCTGGTGGTCGAGGACCTGGTGACCGTCCTGGTGCTGGTGCTGCTGCCGGCGCTGGCCGGTCCCCTCGGCGGCAAGGGCGCGGGCGGTGACGACTCGCTGTGGATGGCGCTGGGCAAGACCCTGCTGCAGGTGGGCGCCTTCGTCGCCTTCATGCTGCTCGTCGGGCGCAAGCTCTTTCCCTGGTTCCTGTGGCGCGTAGCGAAGACCGCCTCGCGCGAGCTGTTCACGCTGGCCGTGATCGCGGCGGCGGTCGGCATCGCCTATGGCTCCTCGGAGCTGTTCGGCGTCTCCTTCGCCCTGGGCGCCTTCTTCGCCGGCATGGTGCTGCGCGAATCGGAACTCTCGCACCGCGCCGCCGAAGAATCGCTGCCGCTGCGCGACGCATTCTCGGTGCTGTTCTTCGTCTCGGTCGGCATGCTGTTCGACCCGATGGTGCTGGTCGAAGAGCCGCTGCACGTGCTGGCGGTGATCGCCGTCATCATCTTCGGCAAGTCGATCGCCGCGATGGCGCTGGTGCTGGCGCTGCGCTATCCCCTGAATACCGCGATCACGGTCTCGGCCAGCCTGGCGCAGATCGGCGAATTCTCCTTCATCCTGGCCGCGCTCGGCATTTCGCTGGAGCTCATGCCGCCCGAAGGCCAGAGCCTGATCCTGGCCGGCGCGATCATCTCGATCGCCGTCAATCCGCTGCTGTTCACGGCCATCGAGCCGCTGCAGCGCTGGCTGCGCAAGAACTCGGACCTGGTGCGCAAGCTCGAAAGCTCGCCCGACCCGCTGGCCGAGCTGCCGATGAGCGTGCCGCACGAGCGCCTCACCGGCCAGGTGGTGCTGGTCGGCTACGGACGCGTGGGCCGGCGCATCGCCGACGCCCTCAAGGCCCAGGGCGTGCACTACGTGGTGGCCGAGCAGAACCGCGAGATCGTCGAAGCCCTGCGCCGCCGCGACCAGCCGGCCGTGGTCGGCGACGCCTCCGAACCGGCGGTGCTGATCCAGGCCCACATCGCGCGCGCCGCGGTGCTGGTGATCGCCACCCCCGACACCTTCCACGTGCGCACCATGATCGAGACGGCCAAGGCCCTCAACCCCGGTATCCGCTGCGTCGTGCGCACCCACAACGAGCAGGAAGCCGAGCTGCTGCGCGAGGATACGGGCGGCAAGGTCTTCCTCGGCGAGCACGAGCTGGCCGGCAGCATGACGCGCTATGTGATCGATACGCTCAAGGAAGCGCAGCACCAGCATTGACCCGAACCCGCTGCAATCCAAGCCCGCTGCCGCCCTGCGCACAGCGGGCTTTTTTTCGCGGTGCGCTAGCCGATCAGGGTAGGAAAAATCCTATGCATGTTGCATGAGAGAAATTTTATTGACCTTTAGTTGATGCACATCTAGTATTTATCCGCGACCAATTGTGGCGCAATGCAAGTTCGTCCTTAACAAATGAAAGGAACGGGTAATGCAAAACGAGAAACAAGCCAAGCTGTTTGCCTTCCAGCTCGCGGAAAAGCAGGAAAAGCAGACCCCACCGCAAGCAGCCTGGAAAGTGCGTGACGGCGTCGCCGTCGCCGGTTGTTCCGGCCCTGACGCCTACGACAACTTCCGCGCTCCCGGCACCTGGGGCGGCGCCGACGCCGGCATCTACTGCTGAGCCAAACTTGACGAAGCCTTGCCATACGCAAGGCTTTTTCGTTTGGCGCTCTCCCGCAACACCCTGTCGCATGCAGTTTCATCCCGCAGTTTCATCCCGCAGTTTCATCCTTACCCCAAGAAAGGATCTTGAAATGCAAAACCAGAAACAGCCCAAACTGTTCGCCTTCCAACTGGCCGGCCAGCGCGAGCAGCAGGCCCAGCCCGCGCAACAGTGGACAGTGCGCGATGGCGTCTCCGTCGCGGGCTGCACCTATGTCGACAGGCTCTCCCTCTCGCTTCGTTTCACCAGCGCATGGGGCGTCGCCGACGCCGGCATGTACTGCTGATTTCACGCAGCGGCAGTCCTCGCAGGAGGCTGTTCTCCATCGCATCTCAACGCTCGAAAAAGGATTGTGAAATGCAGAACCAGAAACCAAGCAAACTGTTCGCCTTCCAACTGGCCGCCCAGCGCGACCAGCAAACCCAGCCTGCGCAGCAGTGGAAAGTGCGCGATGGCGTTGCCGTGGCCGGTTGCACCTATCCTGAAAGGAACTCCTACGTGATGCGCGAAAGCACCGAATGGGGTGGCATCGACGCCGGCGTCTACTGCTGAGTTCACTTCGCGAAAGGCCTCCCACCAGGCTTTTCACCATCGCATCACAACGCTCAAGAAAGGATTGTGAAATGCAAAACCAAAAACAAACCAAACTGTTCGCCTTCCAACTGGCCGCCCAGCGCGACCAGCAAACCCAGCCTGCGCAGCAGTGGAAAGTGCGCGATGGCGTTGCCGTGGCCGGCTGCACCTACATCGACAATGATCCCCTCATGCAGCGTTACACGAGCGAATGGGGCGACATGGACGCAGGCATCTACTGCTAAGTCGATTGAACGAGAAAGCCTTGCCCTGCAAGGCTTTTCGGGCAGCGGCCACCTACATAGCAACACCCAAAGAAGGATCCTGACATGCAGAACCAGAAGCAAACCAAGCTGTTCGCCTTCAAGCTGGCCGAGAAGCGCGGCCAGGAAACCAAGCCGGCGCAGCCATGGAAAGTGCGCGACGGCGTTTCCGTGGCCGGCTGCACGGTCCTCGACGAGGAAGGCGCACCCTACCGCGAAAGCAACCGCCTGGTCGGCAGCGACAGCGGCGACTACTGCTGAGCCATTGAAGGAAGAGCCCTGCCCCGCATGGCTTTTCCGCCCGCACCACGACGACTTGAAAAGGAGCGAGAAATGCAAAACCAACAGCAACCGACCCTGTTCGCCTTCAAGCTGGCGGACCAGCAGAACCAGGAAGCCCAGCCGGCCCAGCAATGGAAAGTACGCGACGGCGTCGCCGTGGCCGGCTGCACGGACCCGGTTCCGGACAGCGGCTGGTACCGCTACTCCACCATCCAGAAAGTCGACGGCGGCATCTACTGCTAAGCCTGTCGAACGACACGTCCTGCTTCTGCAGGACGTTTATCGACCGCACGACAACCATTATTAAAGGAACGAAAAATGCAGAAGCAAGCGCAATCGACCCTGTTCGCCTTCAAGCTGGCGGACAAGCAGACCCAGGACGCCAAGCCGGCGCAGGAATGGAAAGTGCGCGACGGTGTCGCCGTGGCCGGCTGCACCGACGTCCCCAGCATCCACAACAACATGTACCGCTTCTCGAACCAGTGGAGCGAGGACGGCGGCGTCTACTGCTAAGTTCGCGCGACGAAAAGCCCTGCCTGGCGGGGCTTTTTTCATCCATCCAGACAACGGTGCCCATGCGTAACTCCATCCTGATCGTCACCAACAGCGGCGACCTCCACGCGGACCTGGTGGTCCCGATCCTCGCCGCCAAGGGCCACCGCCCTTTCCGCATCGACCTCGATGCTTTCCCGCGCGACTACCAGTGCGTGCAGACATTCGAAGCGGCCCAGGTGCGCCAGCGCATCCGCCGGCTGAACGACGACGACGACTGGCTCGACCTGGACGAGGTCGGCGCCGTCTGGCTGCGCAAGGCGGCGGAATTCGCCTACCGCAGCGAAGAGCTGGCGCCCCAGGAGCGCGCCTTCGCCAAGCTCGAGACCGAGCAGGCCCTGTTCAGCCTCCTGTACAACCTCGACTGCTACTGGATCAGCCACCCGCGCGTCCTGCGCGGCGCGCAATGGAAAGGCGAGCAACTCAAGCGCGCCATGCGCCTCGGCTTCCGGGTGCCGGCCTCGATCGTCACCAATTCGGCGGACGAGGCCAGGCAGTTCCTGCGGGCGCTGGACGGCCGGAAAATATTCAAGACCATGTCCAGCCCGACCCTGGCGGCCGAGACGCTCGCGCCGGAGCAGCGCATCGCCGGCGGCCTGGGCACCGTCCTGGTCGAGGACACGATGCTCGCGCAGCTCGACGCGGTCGACGAGATGTTCTGCCACTTCCAGGAATACGTGCCGAAGCAGTACGAGCTGCGCGTCACCGTGATCGGCGATCGCGTGTTCGCGGCCAGGATCGATTCCCAGCTCGACGCGCGCACCATGGTCGATTCGCGCAACATGTCCGCCGAGATCCCGTATGCGGCGACGCGCCTGCCGCAGGACGTGGAGCAGCGCTGCGTCGATTTCGTCCACAGCTACGGCCTCGAATATGGCGCGCTGGACCTGATCGTCACTCCTGGGGACGAGTATGTCTTCCTCGAGAATAACCCGGGCGGCCAGTTCCTCTACGTCGAGCAGCTGATCCCTGAATTCAAGATGCTGGAAGCCATGGCCGACCAGCTGATCGCGGGGGCCGCATGCCGACGCTGAGTCCATCCCTGGGTCCCAATCTGCTGCGCCACATCGGGATGCTCGAACGCATGCGCAACAGCACCGTGCTGGTGCTGGCGGCCTCCCATCTCGATATCGAGCTGCTGCCGGCCCTGTACGAACATTGCCGCAGGTTCGGCCAGGTGGAGCGCCTGGACGTCGTCCTGCATGGGCGCGGCGGGATCGTCAACGCGGCGCGCCGCATTGCCCTGCTGCTGCGCGGCCACGCCAGGCGCCTGAGCTTCATCGTGCCCTTCCACTGCCAGTCCTCCGCCACCCTGCTCACCTTGTGCGCGGACGAGATCGTCGCCGGCGAGCTGGCGCTGTTTTCGCCGATCGATCCGCTCCTGGGCGGCGCCGACGGCAGCAGCTTCAGCGGCCTGGACATCAAGCAGTTCGGCGACATGGCGGCCAACTGGTTCGGGCTGGAGCCGGAGCAGGCGCGCAGCGAGGCGCTCGCCCTCCTGTGCAACAGCATCTTCCCGCCCTCGCTCACCGCCTTCTACCGCACCAACCTCGAGATCGAACAGATCGCCGGCGAGCTGCTGGCCACCCGCGCCGATGCGCCCCGGCCCGGCGACGCCCAGCTGGTGCAGAAGCTGATGGCCGGCTACCACTCGCACAACTATGCGATCACCGGCGCCGAACTGGCCGCGCTCGGCCTGCCGGTGCGGCGCGACGACGCCGTCGAAGCACTGGGGTGGGATATCTCGACCCTGCTGCAGGAAACGGTCGGCGGCGCCCAGCGCGCTTCCGAAGACGCCCCCTGGATCGACGCCCTGCTGGCGACCCGCGCCGGCGTGCGGCTGCGGCGGCGCCACGTGGACGCGCTGGCCCCGGTCTGGGTGTCCGCGACCGACGGAGTTGGCGCATGAGCATGCAGCTCTTCGTTGCGGAAATCGTCCGCCATTTCGTGGCCTGGTGGTGGCTGGCCGCCGTGCTGGGCAAGCTGCGCAGCTGGCCCGGCTTTCGCACCGAGCTCGCCACCTCCTTCGGCGTGCCGCCCGCGGCGGCGGCGCTCGCGGCGCCCCTGCTCATCCTGGCCGAGCTGGTGGCGGCCTCGATGGTGATCGGGGTGGCGCATCCCGCCGGCATGGTCCTGTCGCTGGCGCTGATGGGAAGCTTTACCGCGGTGCTGGGCTACCAGTTCCTGGCGCGCGGCATCGTGCGCTGCAGCTGCTTCGGCGAGTCGGTGCGCCCGCTCTCCGGCTACGACGTGCTGCGCAACCTGCTGGTGGTCGCCGCGATGCTCGCCTGGCTGGTCCTGGCGCCGGCAGGCAGGCTGCCGTTCGGCGAAACCCTGGTGGCGGCGGGCATGGGCGCCTGGCTGTGCGTGGCCGCCGTTCATTTCCACGACCTGGTCGTACTGGGGAAAACACGCTGATGGACCGTCAACTCCTGCTCCTGATCCTGGCCATCCTCGCCTTCGGGCTGGCCTTCAACCTGTACCTGAGCCTGAGCGTCCTGCGCCGCACGCGCATGGAACGCGACATGACGGCCGAGC
This sequence comes from Pseudomonadota bacterium, assembly GCA_040755875.1. Classification (GTDB taxonomy): domain Bacteria; phylum Pseudomonadota; class Gammaproteobacteria; order Burkholderiales; family Burkholderiaceae_D; genus Telluria. The sequence continues at coordinate 174,589 of JBFLZJ010000008.1, forward strand.
CGGCGCCGATGCCCGGCGAGCGTGCGCCCCAGGTGCAGGCGCGCCACATGGACACGCGCCGGCGCGCGCCGCTGCTGCCGCAGGGCCAGGCCTGCGCCCTGGTGTTCCTGTCCACCCGCTGCGACAAGTGCCGCGGCCGCCTGCCGGAAGTCGCCGCCATGCTGCCGGGCGCAGCCGCGGCCGGCCTGGCGCTGCGCATCCCCAGCGTCGAGCCGGCCTTCCGCCTGCGCCGCTTCCTGGGCGGCACGGCGCTGCCCGGTGCCGTCTGGCAATTGCGCACCAAGGACTACAAACGCCTCAATCCGCGCCTGGCCTCGCCCGCCTACATGTTCATCAACCACGAAGGCCTCATCGAGGCGGCCGGGCTGATCGGCGACGAGAACTGGCAGAGCCTGGTCGAACAACTGGCGCAGGCCGACATGGAGGCCGCCGCATGAACTTCGCGCCCCATCTCGAACGCCTGCGCCTGTTGCGCCCGGTCCGCGGCCGCCTGGCCGCCGCCCTGCTCTGCATGGGCGCGGGCGTGCTGATCCAGCTCGGCTTTCCGCGCGCGATCGCCTGGTTCATCGACCATGCCGAGCAACTGCGCCAGACCGGCATCCCGCCGCACCTGGTGCTGGCCATGGTCGGCGCCGCCATCCTGCTGGCCCTGGTGTCGGCCCTGCGCTACTACCTGTTCCAGTCGGCCAGCCAGCACATCGTGACCCGCCTGCGGCGGCAATTGTTCGGCGTCCTGATCCGCCAGCCGATCGGCTTTTTCGACCAGCACCACGTCGGCGAGCTGACCAGCCGCCTGCATGGCGACGTGATGTCCCTGCACGAAAGCCTGACCATCGGCGCCGCCAATGTGCTGCGCTCGCTGTGCGTGTTCGGCGGCGGCGTGGCGATGCTGCTGTCGCTGTCGCCGCTGCTCAGTGTGCCGCTGGCGCTCTTCATTCCCGCCAGCCTCTACCTCGGCAAGCGCTCCGGCAACAGCTATCGCGAGCGTGCGCGCGAAGTGCAGGCCAGCCTGGCCGACAGCGGCAAGGTGGCGCAGGAACATTTTGCCAACGTGCGGCTCGTGCATGCCTTCAACCAGCAGGCCGGCGCCAGCGCGCGCTACGGGACCGCCACCGCCCGCGCCCTGGCTGCGGCGCTGTCGAACGCGCGGCTGCTGTCGACCTTCCAGGGCCTGATGTCGCTGCTGCTCTACCTGGCGCTGATCAGCACCCTGTGCTTCGGCGCCTGGCTGATCGGCCAGGGCCGGCTCTCGGTGGGCGAGCTGACCGCCTTCATCATCTACGCCACCATGGTGACCGAAGCGGCCAATGCGCTGACCGACTTCTGGGGCAGCTGGATGCGCACCCTCGGCGCCACCGACCGCGTCTTCGAGCTGCTGCGCCTGGCGCCGCGCGACGAAGGCGGCGCCGAGCCGCCCAGCCTGTCCGGGCGCATCGTGTTCGACAACGTGGGTTTCCGCTATCCCCAGCGCCCGGCCCAGGCCGCGCTCGAGGGCGTGAACCTGGCGCTGGCCGCCGGCGAAACGGTGGCCCTGGTCGGCCCCTCGGGCGCGGGCAAATCGACCATTGCCAACCTGCTGCTCGGCCACTACGCGCCCGGCCAGGGACGCATCCTGTTCGACGGGCTCGACGCCGCCGCCCTGGCCCCGTCGGCGCTGCGGCGCCACGTGGCCGTGGTGGAACAGGAACCCGCGCTGTTTTCCGGCTCGATCGCGGACAACATCCGCTTCGCCGTGCCCGAGCGCGAGGTCACGCAGGCCGAGGTCGAAGCCGTCGCCCGGCGGGCCCAGGCGCACGACTTCATCCTGGGCTTCCCGGACGGGTATGACACGGTGGTCGGCGAACGGGGCGTGCAATTGTCCGGCGGGCAGAAGCAGCGCATTGCGATCGCGCGCGCGATGCTGCGCGACCCGGCCATCCTGATCCTCGACGAAGCCACCAGCGCGCTCGACGCCGCCAGCGAAACCCTGGTGCAGGCGGGCCTGGACCGGCTGATGCAGGGACGCACCACGATCATCATCGCGCACCGCCTGTCGACCATCGTCAGCGCCGACCGCATCGTGGTGCTGGCCGGCGGCAGGATCTGCCAGCAGGGCAGCCATGCCGAGCTGCTGCGCCAGGGCGAGGGGCCGTACGCCGAGCTGATGCGGCACCAGCTGGCCCAGTACGGCAGGCTGGATGCGCCGCTGGAGACGGTCTAGCGAACGGGCCGCAGAATGCAAAAACGCCGCGGACGCTTGCGCGCCGCGGCGTTTTTTTAAAGTCCAGGATGATCAGGCAGCGACCATCTCACCGGTCTCCGCGCACAGCTTCAGGTTGGCATGGCGCGGCGCGAACTGCAGCAGTTCCTTGCGCTCTTCCAGCAGCGCGAACACGGCATCCTTCGACAGCACGTACTGCTCGAGCAAGGTGTCCTTGATCGACTCGATCATGGCGCGGTAGTCGCGCATCGCGCCCAGGGTGTAGCTGTAGAGCTCGTCCGCCTTTTCTTCCATCTGGCGCAGGGTGTGCTCGCCGCTGGCGTCGTTCTGCAGCTGGCTGTAGTCGATCTTCGAGCGCGAGTACATCGACAGGCGGTTGACCATCAGGTTGAGCATCTTCGTGACTTTTTCGATGTCGTTCTGGGCGCCGACCGAGATGCCGCGGGCGCCGTAGAACAGCTCTTCGGCCGCCATGCCGCCGTACAGGCCGATGACGTCGCGCTCGAGTTCTTCCAGCGTGCGCAGCGACATATCGTCACCCGACTGCAGCACATAGCCCAGGGCGCCGATCTTCGAGACCGCTTCCGTGCTGATCTTCAGCAGGTGCGACTTCTCCTTCACTTCGTCCAGGCTCAGGCCGGCGCGGAGGTAAGGATCGATCTGCATGAAGAAGTGACCCAGCTCGTGCAGGGCGATACGCTCGCGCTGCTTGTGCTTCTCCGCGGTGGTGGCGCGGTCGGTCAGGCCGATCGTGGCGCGCTCGTAGGCGCGGAACAGCAGGTCGGTGTTGATGATCGCCTTTTCCTGGATCGAGATCATCGACGCGCGCTCGACCACGGTTTCCAGCAGCGCCGGGCTCAGGTTCTGGGTGATTTCCGCGACCTGGTCCAGGTCGAGGTCGCTCCAGTCGACCAGGCCTTCTTTTTTACGCGACAGGAAGCTCTTCAGCAGTTCGCGGCGCTCCGTCTTGTTCGGCAGGCGGAAGTTGATCTTCACCGAGAAGCGGCGCAGCATCGCTTCGTCCATCTCGGTCGAGGCGTCGTCGAAGTTCGAGGCGACGACCCAGATCACGCCCTGGCCCTTGTCGCTCTTCACGCCGTCCAGCAGGCCCAGCAGGGTGTTGGCGGTGTCGTCTTCCCACTTCTTCTCGCTGCGGCCGCGCGGCATGAACAGGCTCTGGGCTTCATCCAGGAAGATGATGCACTTGCCCTTGGCGCAGGCCTTGCGGTACAGGGCGTTCAGGGCCTTCGAGCCGCCGCCGACGTAACCCGATTCCAGGGCCGAGCCCGAGGCCGAGATCAGCGGCATGTCGAGGCGCTTGGCGAGGTAACCCACCAGCTTGGTCTTGCCGGTGCCGGCAGGCCCGGTCAGCATCACGTTGAACGGCTTGTCGATGTTGTGCGACTGGTATTCCTCGCGGTTGCGGATCATGTCTTCCAGGTGCAGCACTTCCTGCTTGATGTCTTCCATGCCGATCAGGTCGTCCATGCTGCCCTTGAGCTTGTCCGGCGTGATCATGGTCGCGCTCGCGCCCATGCCCGGGATGCCGAATTTCAGGCTGTAGACGATCAGCAGGATCAGGACGATCTCGAAGGCGTGGCGCTTCATGAAATCGAGGCTGTCCGCCGCGAAGCTGCCGCCTTCGTCGAGCACGGCCTTGTGCGAAGCCAGGAAGTCGTCCTTGGCGATCGAATACGGGATCGCGTTCTTGAGCAGCACTTCGCGCTCGAGGCTCAGGTGCGAGGTGCTCGGCACCTTGACCACGTGCAGTTCGGGCGAACCCTTGAACTTGAACACGTAGCGCGGCGATTCGGACAGCGGCTTGGCCACCATCAGGAAGTCGAGCTTGTCCTTCTGCGCAGCCAGGCGCGTGATCTCGGAAATGTCCTGCGAGTGGACGACCGGGCTTGGATCCTGGGGCTTGTCAGCCGACCAGATCGCCACACCGGCTATCGCTCCAAGCAACACGGCGGCGGCGATGCGCACATAAATGTTCTTGAAGGCGATCTGGAGTCGGGCAAAGTTGGGCATTATCGGTACTCTACAAATGTATGGTGCGCGTGATGCAACAGTGCAAAAACGGAGGCGGCCTTCCGGGTCGCGCTTGTCGGAACGGCGTCGGCGTCGGGAGCCGCGTGGAGTCGAACAAGTGCTTGTTCGACATCGATTTGATGCCCAAGGGCAATAGGGATAGGGAGACTATACCCCTAAAGAAAACGGAGATGTATACGCCTGGCTTAAAAAATTTTGATTGGCGTCATAGCTGGAAAACTTGACAAGCAAAATCGTTGTGAGCCTGTCAAATAAATCAGCAGTCCGTCTATCCAAATCGGCAATACCTTGATTCTGTTTCAACAAAGCCCGGCGGAAGCCTTGCTTCTTTGATATGCGCCGCTTCGCTGCCTGTCGCATTTCTTTAACATGGCGTGGACTGCCGCGGGCAAGACTTCCGGCGCGTAATGAACGCCCCCCGGTTCCCATTGCGGGCGTACATGCAGCGCGACATTCCTGCGAAATGACGCGAAGCGCGCGCCGGATTTTGCTATGCTTTTCGTGGACCGGATGGCGTCGACGGCGCTGGCTGTGTCGTTTTGATACGGCGTTTGTACCCAGCAATATCTGCAAGGAAGGGAACAATCGTGAACAGATTTTTACTCGCAGTAGCGCTCAGTCTTGTCGTCGGCGGCGCGGCGCAAGCGGCCGTCATCGACCTGTCGCCAGCCGCAGCCGATGACGCGGCGCAAACCCAGCCGCATGTCGCCGCCCCGACCGTGACGCCCGGTTCCGACTTTGTCACCGTGCACATGTCGGAGCTGCCGGAACCGGAAGTGTTCGCCATGATGCTGGTGGGCCTGGTCCTGCTCGGCTACCGGGCACGTCGGGACAGCAACGAGAAATTCAAGTAGCGCGGGTGAAATCGCTGGGCGCTGCTGGACGCTGCTGGCGCCACCGGCGCTGCGCGGATGCGTCGAAACGCCGCGCTTCAGGCGCCGCAGTCCAGGGGGCGGGCTTCGGGTTTCCGGTTCAGGCGTCGCGCTTCATGCGCCGCGCGGCGCCGGCGCAGGTTCGGTGCATAGCGCATACAGCTTGCACAAGGTGTTCCAGTTGCGCGACGTGGTCGCGTCTCCCAATTGCTTGCCGAGCGCCGTCGCGGCGGCGCTGTCGAGCACCCCTTCCGGACACCAGACATAGGCCGCGCGCTGGCCGAGCGCCAGCGCGCCTTCTCCCCAGTCGCGTTCGCGCAGCGGGGCCACCGCCTCGCGCGCTGCGGCGTCGGGCAGCAGGAACACCAGCAGGCGCGCGTGGTCGGTCGCCACCGGCAGCAGGGAGTTTTCAGCCAGCACCGCCGCCAGGTCTTCGCTTGCCAGCACCATCACGCGCGCCGCCACGCCCAGCTTGAGCACCAGCCCTTCTTCGATGGTCGCGGCGGCCACGCCTGGGTCGAGCTCGTCGGCGCCGAACACGATGTTGCCGCTGTTCAGGATGCTGCGCACGTCGGCATAACCGAGGTCTTCGATGAGTTTGCGCAGGTCGGCCATGGCCACACGTTTGGCGCGGCCCACGTTCACGCCGCGCAGCAGGGCGATGTAGCGTTTGTTCGTCATGCGGCCATGTTACCGCCCAAGCGGGTGGGCGGCGACCTGTTTACTTGATGGGGCCGTTTACTTGATCAGGCCTTCTTCGCGCAGGGCCTGCTGCACGGCGGGGCGCTGGGCGACGCGCGCACGGAAGGCCTGCAGCTGCGGCCAGTCGGCCAGGCTGAACTTGAGGAGGTCGGTCCAGCCCAGCACGGTGAACAGGTAGGCGTCGGCCACGCCGAACTGGCCGCCGACGAGGAATTCGCGCCCTTCCAGGTGACGTGCGACATGGCCGAGGCGCAGCGCCAGCATCTTGCGTGCGCGCTCGCGAATGTCATCGGTCGAGTCCGGCTTGAACAGGGGGCTGAAGTTCTTGTGCAGCTCGGTCGAAATGTAGTTCAGCCAGCTGATGGCCTGGTAGCGCTCGACGCTGCCCACGGACGCCAGGAGCCCGGCCTGGGGCGCGATATCGGCCAGGTACTGGACGATTGCCGGACCTTCGGTCAGCACGGCGCCATTGTCCAGTTCGAGCGCCGGCACATATCCGTTCGGATTGATGGCGCGGAAGTCCGCGCCGCCGGCCGTGAGCTTCTTGCCGAGGTCGACGCGCTCGGCGGTGAAGGCCAGCCCTGCTTCGAGCAGGACGATGTGCGGGGACAGCGAGCAGGCGCCGGGGCTGAAATACAGTTTCATGGGTGTCCTTTGTAGAGGGAAAAACAAGCACGGCGAGAATACCGTAATCGGCTGGCGCCTGCTTGGGACCGCTCAACCCGCTCCGGTCATCCGGACTGGCATACGACGGACGAAAACCGGCCTGCCCGGACGGGCACCGGATGTACTTCAGGAAGGAAACGCCGCGTCGCGGCAGAGGAGATGCGAGAGGGGGAAGGACAGCGTGCGCGGCGCCTCAGGACGCCAGGCCGCTGCCCCGCATGGCCGATGGCACGGCAGTCGAAGCTGCCATGCCGCCGGCATCAGTGCGCATAGTTACCAGACGACGAAGAAGCTTCGTTGTTCTGCGATTGCTGCTGGGTTTGCTGCTGTTGCTGCTGTTGCTGGGCTGCTGCCGCGGCGGCCTGGGCTGCCTTCTCTTCTGGCTTCGGACGGCCCTGGGCGTCGGACAGGCGGTACTTGGTGCGGCGGTCGCCCATCAGGTCGCGCAGGTCGCGGATGCTCATGCCGGTGACTTCGTGCATGCGGATCAGCAGCGAGGCGCCGACCGGCAGACGGTGGTGGCGGATCTTGCTGATGACAGGTGGGGCCACCTCGAGCATGCGCGACAGCGCGGCGTCGTTCTTCAGCTGCATCTTGCCAAGCAGGATGTCCAGCAGGTGGTTGGGGTTGTAACTTTCCTGTGAAGACAAAGCATGGTGTGCCATGATTTTTACCTCGTGAGTGTGGTTTAAAATAGTTCCGTTACGAACTTTGTTAATGACTACCTTTCGTCAACATAAGTTCCCGAACACGCTCTTGAGCCATCGTTCAGACAGAGTCTGCAGAACCAATCTGAATTCCCGCTTAAGAAACATGCCCGCGTGCATGCGCTCTGCTTAACACTCCCCTAACGCACTTGTCTTTCAAACAAATTATCAGACTCATACGGCGTGTCCACATCCGTCCTGAGCACATGACTCATTGTTGGAAATCAAGCTATCGTGTGGAAAGCTTGTCACATAGGCATTTCAACACATGGGGATTATTTGTGGCGCACGCAAGAGATTTCTCCCACTAATTTGTGTAAAAGAATTTGAGGCGAAGGTATTGATTTACAACAGGAAATAGTTTGAGCAAAGCCTGACTCTGCCTTGCGCCCAGCCGTTTAGTGAAAATTCGCAATTTAACAATCTGAATAGATTGGCAATAGGATTAGGGAAAGCAATAAGTAATTCTTGGTAGCATTAATTCAGCCTGTTCCGCACGCTGGTTTTTGGTCGCAAACAGGGATTTACGGTAAACTGGCTTGACGCTTTGTCAAAGCGTAAGCACTCCTTACAACGAAGCATTCCATGCAGAAAAAAGTATTCATCAAGACCTTCGGCTGCCAGATGAACGAGTACGACTCGGACAAGATGGCGGACGTGCTCGGCGCGTCCGATGGTCTGGTTCGCACCGACAAACCCGAAGACGCCGACGTCATCCTCTTCAACACCTGCTCGGTGCGCGAAAAAGCGCAGGAAAAAGTGTTTTCCGACCTGGGCCGCCTGCGCGAACTGAAGCGCGAGCGCCCCGACCTGATCATCGGCGTCGGCGGCTGCGTGGCCTCGCAGGAAGGCGAAGCCATCGTCAAGCGCGCGCCCCATGTCGACATGGTGTTCGGTCCGCAAACCCTGCACCGCCTGCCGCAGATGATCCGCGAGCGCCGCAGCAGCGGCGCCGCCCAGGTCGACATCAGCTTCCCGGAAATCGAGAAGTTCGACCACCTGCCCCCGGCCAAGGTCGAAGGCGCCGTCGCCTACGTCTCGATCATGGAAGGCTGCAGCAAGTACTGCAGCTATTGCGTCGTGCCCTATACCCGCGGCGAGGAAGTCTCGCGCCGCTTCGAGGACGTGCTGACGGAAGTCGCCGGCCTGGCCGCGCAAGGCGTCAAGGAAGTCATGCTGCTCGGTCAGAACGTGAATGCCTACCGCGGTACCATGGAAGGCGGCGAGGTGGCCGATTTTGCCCTGCTGCTCGAATACATCGCCGACATTCCCGGCATCGAACGCCTGCGCTTCGTCACCAGCCACCCGAAGGAGTTCACCCAGCGCCTGATCGACGCCTACGCGAAGATCCCGCAGCTGGTGAACCACCTCTACCTGCCGGTGCAGCACGGTTCCGACCGCATCCTCCAGGCCATGAAGCGCGGCTACACCGGGCTCGAGTACAAGTCCATCATCCGCCGTATCCGCGCCGTGCGCCCGGACATCGCGATCTCCTCGGACTTCATCGTCGGCTTCCCCGGCGAGACCGACGCCGATTTCGAGGCGATGATGAAGCTGGTGGAAGACGTCGGCTTCGACAACAGTTTCAGCTTCATCTTCAGCAAGCGCCCGGGCACCCCGGCCGCCAACCTGGAAGACGACACCCCGCACGAGGTCAAGCTGGCGCGCCTGCAGCGCCTGCAGGCCCTGATCGACGCCAACACCCGCAAGTTCAGCGCGGCGATGGTCGGCACGGTCCAGCGCATCCTGGTCGAGGGGCCGTCCAAGAAAGACCCGAACGAACTGCAGGGCCGCACCGAAAGCAACCGGGTGGTCATTTTCGCCCCGGGCGCCTCCCGCGATGCGCTGATCGGCCAGCTGGTCGATGTGCGCGTCACCGAGAGCCTGGATTACTCCCTGCGCGGCGAACTCGTCGCCAATCTCGATACGATTGCCAAAGCCAGTTGAAAACACATACGCCTACCCAGCCTTCGTACTTCATCCCCGAGCCGCTCGATAACACGCGGCTCGCCCACCTGTGCGGTCCGCTCGACGAAAACCTGCGCCAGATCTCCGCGGCGCTCGACGTGACCATCTTCCGCCGCGGCGAGAAGTTCATCGTCAGCGGCGCCAACGCCGAGCGCGCGGTCGAGCTGCTCGAGCGCTTCTACGCGGTGGCGAACAAGGTCGTGCCGATCGAGGAAGTGCAGCTGGCCCTGGTGGAACAGCGCGCCGGCCTGAAGCCGAAGATCGAGGGCGCCGAGCCGGCCGGCCAGGAAGCCGAGGCCGAGGACGAGGAAGGGGAAGACAACCCCGAGCTCGTCAGCCCCACGCTCAAGACCCGCCGCAGCGACCTGCGCGGACGCACCCCGCACCAGATCCAGTACCTGCGCGCCGTGCTCGAGCACGACATCAGCTTCGGCATCGGCCCGGCGGGCACCGGCAAGACCTACCTGGCCGTGGCCTGCGCGGTCGACGCCCTCGAACGCGACGCCGTCAAGCGCATCATCCTGACCCGCCCGGCGGTGGAAGCCGGCGAACGCCTGGGCTTCCTGCCCGGCGACATGAGCCAGAAGGTCGACCCCTACCTGCGCCCGCTCTACGACGCCCTGTACGACCTGCTCGGCTTCGATCGCACCCAGAAGCTGTTCGAGAAGCAGGTGATCGAGATCGCCCCGCTGGCCTACATGCGCGGGCGCACGCTGAACCACGCCTTCGTGATCCTGGACGAAGCCCAGAACACGACGGTCGAGCAGATGAAGATGTTCCTGACGCGTATCGGTTTCGGCAGCAAGGCCGTCGTCACCGGCGACGTCACCCAGGTCGACCTGCACAAGACCCAGCGCAGCGGCCTGGTCGACGCGATGCACGTGCTGAAGGATGTGCGCGGCATCGCCTTCACGCAATTCTCCAGCGCCGACGTGGTGCGCCACCCGTTGGTGGCGCGCATCGTCGACGCCTACGACAAGGCCAGCGAAGTCCAGGAAATGGGGGCGCTGCCGAAAAAAATAACTGCGACCACGACTGCCCGAAATGCAAGAAAAAAATCATAAGCTCGAACTCGACGTCCAGTACCCGGACGCGCGCCTGGAAACCGCCATCACCCCGGAGATGGTGGAACGCTGGGTGCGCCCTGCCCTCCTCGGCCCGGCCGAACTGGCGATCCGCTTCGTCGACGCCGCCGAAGGGCAGACGCTCAACCGCGACTACCGCGGCAAGGACTACGCCACCAACGTCCTGACCTTCGCCTACAACGAGGGCGAGGAACTGGCCGAGGACGAACCGGTGCAGGCCGACATCGTGCTGTGCACCGACGTCCTGCAGCGCGAGGCAGAGGAGCAGAAGAAGACGCTCGAGGAACATGCCGCCCACCTGGTGGTGCACGGCGTGCTGCACGCCCAGGGCTACGACCACGAGCACGACGAGGAAGCCGAGGAAATGGAACAGCTCGAGCGCGACATCATGGAAGCGCTGGGGTATCCGGATCCGTACGCCGAGAACAACGGCTGATAGCGGTCGGGTTTCGTAGGGTGGACACCTGTGTCCACGCTGTCTCACCGGTTGAGAACCTGCGCATCCGCTCAACGCCAACACTATTCGAGATCGCGTAGGGTGGGTACTTGTACCCACGCGGATTCACCGGCGGCGATCCGGCGCATCGACGCGAGAGCCCGCAAATGCCGGCGTCGCTGTCATTCAAACAATGAGACAGCGTGGACACAGGTGTCCACCCTACAAAACCACAAAAACCGGCACTGAAGGCAAATTCGGCCGAGCGGCCAAATTTGCTTTCATAACAACCTTTACGCCTTCAACTGCTCCCCGATCGGCAGCTTGCGAATCCGCTTGCCGGTCGCCGCGAACACCGCATTGGTCAGCGCCGGCGCGATGCCCGCCGTGCCCGGCTCGCCGATGCCGCCCGGCTCGTCGCGGCTGTTGACGATGTGGACCTCCACCGCCGGCGCCTCGTGGATGCGCATCATGCGGTAGTCGCCGAAGTTCGACTGCTGCACGCGTCCGTTGGCCAGGGTGATCTCGTTCCACAGCGCCGCCGAGGCGCCGAAGACGATGCCGCCTTCCATCTGGGCGATGATGCCGTCCGGATTGACCGCCTGGCCGCAATCGACGGCGCAGACCACACGGTGCACCTGGACGTCGCCGTCCGGGCCGACCGATACTTCCGCCACCTGGGCCATGTAGCTGCCGAAGGCGAACTGGGTCGAGATCCCGCGTCCGACCTTGCGCCCCGCGATCGGGGCCAAAGGCTTGCCCCAGCCGGCCTTCTCGGCGGCCAGGTTCAGCACCCCGAGCGTGCGCGGCGATTTCTCCAGCAGGGCGCGGCGGAATGCCACCGGATCCTGCTTGGCGGCCTGGGCCAGCTCGTCGATGAAGCTCTCGACCACGAACACGTTGTGGGTCGGGCCCACGCCGCGCCAGAAGGCGGTCGGCACGCCCGGCGGTTCGTGGCGCACGTATTCCACGCGCATGGCCGGGATCGCATACTGCAGGTCGGCCGCGCCCTCGACCGCGTCCGGATCGACGCCGTTCTTCACCGCGGGCGGCGCGAAGCGCGACATGATCGAGGAACCGGTCACGCGGTGGAACCAGGCCGCCGGGCGACCCTTGTCGTCCAGGCGCGCCGACAGGCGGTCCACGTAATAGGGGCGGTACATGTCGTGCTGGATGTCTTCCTCGCGGGTCCAGATGAACTTCACCGGGCCCTTGGCCAGCTTGGCGAAGGCCACCGCCTGGATCACGTAGTCGACCTCGAGACGGCGCCCGAACCCGCCGCCGATGTAGTAGTTATGGACCCTGACCTTCTCGACCGGCAGACCGGCAGTCTTGGCCGCCGCGCCCTGGGCCAGCGCCGGCACCTGGGTGCCGACCCACAGGTCGCAGCCATCCGGCCGCAGGTCCACCGTGCAGTTGATCGGCTCCATGGTCGCGTGCGCCAGGAAGGGCAGCTCGTAGACGGCGTCGATCCTGCGCCCGCCCTTCTCCTCCAGTGCCTTCAATGCATCGCCCACGTTGCGCGCCACCGCGCCTTCGCCCTGCGACACCTTCATCATGTCGGCGACGATGGCGCTCAGGCTCACCTTGGCGTTCGGGCCATCGTCGAAGCGCGGGGCGGCAGCAAGCAGGCCCTGCTTCGCGGCCCAGAAGTGGTCGGCCACCACCGCCACCGCGCCTTCCAGGCGCAGCACCTGGCGCACGCCCTTGACCGCCATCGCCTTCTGCTCGTCCAGCGCCACCAGCTTGCCGCCGGTGACGGGCGAGGCGGCCACGGCCGCGATGCCCATGTTCGGCAGGCGCGCATCGATGCCGAACTGGGCCGTACCATTCACCTTCACCGGCGAATCCAGGCGCTTCATCGCCTTGCCGATCAGGACGAACTGTTCCGGGTCTTTCAGCTTGACGTTCTTCGGCAGCTCCATCTTCGATGCGGCATCGACCAGCTCGCCGAAATGGGCCGAACGTCCCGAGGCCTGGTGACGCACGGCGCCGGCCACGACCTGCAGGTCGGCCGTATCGACGTTCCAGTTCTGCGCCGCGGCCGAGACCAGCACGCTGCGCACCATGGCGCCGGCTTCGCGCAGCGGTTTCCAGGCGCCGCGCACGGAGGTCGAGCCGCCGGTCACCTGCCCGCCCAACAAGGGGTCGGCGTAGAGTTCATTGTTGGCCGGCGCCTGCTCGAGTTTTACCTTCGACAGGTCGGCGCCCAGCTCTTCGGCCAGCAGCATCGGCATCGACGTGAAGGTGCCCTGGCCCATCTCCACCTTGTGGATGATCAGGGTCACGAGGCCGGTGCGGTCGATGCGGATGAAGGCGTCGCGCGCCAGTCCGGGGGCGGTGTCGGAATGCTCGGTGGATGCCTGGCCGACCGCCTTTTCGGGCGGCGGCTCCTTGCGGTCGTCGTCCTTGCTGCAGCCGAACAGCGAGAAACCGAACAGCAGGCCGCCGCCGGCGGTCGCGCCGATCTGCATGAAGCGGCGGCGCGAGGGAGACACGCGTTGTTCTTCTTTGACTTGGCTCATGTGCGTCCTTCTTATTTGCTGGCGGCGATCTTGATCGCCTTGCGGATGCGTCCATAGGTGCCGCAGCGGCAGATATTGCCGGCCATGGCATTGTCGATATCGCTGTCGGAAGGCTTCGGCGTGGCCTGGAGCAAGGCCGTGGCCGACATGATCTGGCCCGACTGGCAGTAACCGCACTGCACCACGTCGATCTGGCGCCAGGCGTCCTGCACCTTGGCGCCGACCGGGTCGTTGCCGATCGCCTCGATCGTGACGATTTTCTTGCCGACGGCGCTTGATACCGGCGTCACGCAGGAGCGGATCGCCTGGCCGTCGAGGTGGACGGTGCAGGCGCCGCACATGGCGACGCCGCAGCCGAATTTGGTGCCGGTCAGGCCGGCGACGTCGCGCAACGCCCACAGCAGGGGCATGTCATCGGGGACGTCGAGGGTAGTGGTGGTGCCGTTGATGGTGAGGGCAGGCATGGGCGCTCCTTTTGCGTTCTAGACAATTACTATATGCCATTTTTGTGCGCCGCGTCGCAGTGCGCCCCGGTTGCGCACGCCTCTGTAAAGATTGGGCATGGCCGCTTTTGGTGTATGCTTACGCCCATCGCAACAACGGCTTCACGCCAACTATGCCCGAGTATCCCAGTGACGTCCGATCGGACGCCAAACCCCACCGGTCGCTTTTCGAAAGACTGACCGCACTCATCTCCCCTGAGCCAGAAAATCGCACCGAGCTGCTCGAAGTGCTCCACGAAGCACACGAGCGCAACCTGATCGACGCCGACGCCCTGTCGATGATCGAAGGCGTGTTCCAGGTCTCCGACCTGTCGGCGCGCGACATCATGGTGCCGCGTTCGCAAATGGACGTGATCGACATCACCAAACCCATCGAGGAATGGCTGCCGATCGTGCTGGAAACGGCCCACTCGCGCTTCCCCGCCATCGAAGGCGAGCGCGACAAGGTGGTCGGCATCCTGCTGGCCAAGGACCTGCTGCGCTACTACGCCGAGGAGTCGTTCGACGTGCGCGCCATGCTGCGCCCGGCGATCTTCATCCCGGAATCGAAGCGCCTGAACGTGCTGCTGCGCGACTTCCGCGCCAACCACAACCACATGGCCATCGTCGTCGACGAGTACAGCGGCGTGGCCGGCCTGATCACCATCGAGGACGTGCTCGAGCAGATCGTCGGCGACATCGAGGACGAGTACGACTTCGACGAGGAAGAGGACAATGTCCTGTCGATCAAGGAAGGCCAGCATGGCCCGCGCTGGCGCGTCAAGGCGCTGACCGAGATCGACCAGTTCAACGAAGAGATCGGCGTCGACCTGCCCGAGGACGAAGCCGACACCATCGGCGGCTTCGTCGCCAGCCACCTCGGGCGCATGCCGCATAAAGGTGAGGAATTCACCCTCGGCAACCTGCAATTCGAGGTGCTGCGCGCCGACGCGCGCCAGATCCACGTGCTGCTGGTCGAAAAACTGCCGCATTCGCTGCACGACAACGACGACGACTGATGCTGCTGCGTCGCCGTCCCACCCCTGCCGCCAGCGATCCGGTCGCAGCCGCCGCCGCGCGCGGCGCGCGGCCGTCCGCGGCCGCCCTGGTCGCCGCCGCCCTCGCCGGCGGCGCTTCCCTTTTCTCCTTCGAGCCCTTCGGCTGGTGGCCGCTGCAGTTCCTCCTGCTGGCCTACCTCTTCTACCAGGTCGGCCTGGGCAGCTCGGTGAAACGCGCCACCCTGCTCGGCTGGGCCTTCGGCTTCGGCTGGTCGGTCGGCGCCATGTACTGGCTGTACACCATGATGACCCGCTTCGCCCACCTGCCCGCCATCCTCGGCGTGCTCGGCGTGATCCTGCTGGGTTTGTACATGGGCCTGTTCGGCGCCTTCGCTACCGGTGTCTCGGCCTGGCTGCGCCGGCGCTGGTCGCTGCCGGTGGCCGCCTTCCTGCTGCTGGTGCTGCCCGTGGCCTGGGGCGTGTCGGAATGGATGCGCGGCTGGGTGTTTACCGGCTTTCCCTGGGCGGTGTCGGGCTATGCGCATGACACCTCGCCCCTGGCCGGCTATGCGCCGCTGATCGGCGTCTACGGCATTGGCGTGATCGTGGCGGTGGGCGCCGGCTGCCTGGTGATGCTGACCCAGCGCGCGCGCTGGCCGGCCATCGGCCTGTTCGCCGCCCTGCTCCTGCTGGGCGCCGGGCTGCGCACGATCGAATGGACGCAGGTGACGGGCGCGCCCCTCACCGTGCGCCTGCTGCAAGGGAATATCCCGCAAGACCGCAAGTTCGACTACGCCTTCCTCTCGAACATCCTGGAGCGCTACCACGGCATGATCACGGCCAGCCCGGCCGACCTGATCGCCACGCCGGA
The DNA here is from genome assembly GCA_040755875.1 of Pseudomonadota bacterium. Classification (GTDB taxonomy): domain Bacteria; phylum Pseudomonadota; class Gammaproteobacteria; order Burkholderiales; family Burkholderiaceae_D; genus Telluria. The sequence continues at coordinate 190,153 of JBFLZJ010000008.1, forward strand.
AACCGCGATTCCCGTATTCCGCCACCAGCTCGACCCGCGCTACCTCGAGAGCCTGCAAGGCTTTGCCCGCGCCAGCGGCAGCACCCTGGCGCTCGGCATGCCCCTGCTCGACGGTCCTTCGCAGTACGCCAACAGCGTGGTGACGGTCACCCCGGCGCCGCAAGTGCAGCCCTACCGCTACGACAAGGCCCACCTGGTCCCCTTCGGCGAATTCATTCCGCCGGGTTTCCGCTGGTTCACCGACATGATGGACATCCCGCTGAACGACGCCACGCGCGGCCAGGCCCTGCAGGCGCCGTTCGCGGTCAAGGACCAGTTGGTGCTGCCGAACATCTGCTACGAGGACGTGTTCGGCGAAGAGATCGCCTACCAGCTGCGTGCGGCGCCGCGTCCGGCGACGATGCTGCTGAACATGTCGAACCTGTCCTGGTACGGCCAGTCGAGCGCGGTGCCCCAGCACCTGCAGATCTCGCGCATGCGCACGCTCGAGACCGGCCGGCCGATGCTGCGCTCGACCAACGACGGCGCCACCGCGGTGATCGACCACCGCGGCCAGGTCACCCACCTGCTGCCCTTCTACACCGAAGGCATGTTGACGGCGACCGTGCGCGGCACGACCGGCATGACGCCCTACATCCGCTTCGGCAACCTGGCCTTCCTGCTGCTCGGCGCACTGGCGCTGGCCGGCGCCTGGCTGGCTGGCCGAAATTACCGCAAGAAAAAGGCCAATCTCTCATAGTCGAGTTCAATCCGGTCCCAGAGTGCCGGTAAAACCCGCTAGAATTGGTCATTTGGCAAACTTACCGTGTTCGCGGCCCAGCGCCGCGTCGCCCATTCAAGATGCTCACATTCCAACAAATCATCCTGACCTTGCAGACCTATTGGGACAAGCAAGGTTGCGCCCTGCTCCAGCCCTATGACATGGAAGTGGGCGCCGGCACCTTCCATACCGGCACCTTCCTGCGCGCGATCGGCCCGGAGCCATGGCGCGCCGCCTATGTGCAACCGTCGCGCCGTCCGAAGGATGGCCGCTATGGCGAGAACCCGAACCGCCTGCAGCACTACTACCAGTACCAGGTCGTGCTCAAGCCCGCGCCGGAAAACATCCTCGACCTCTACCTCGGTTCGCTCGAGGCGCTGGGCCTGGACCTCAAGAAGAACGACGTGCGTTTCGTCGAGGACGACTGGGAAAGCCCGACCCTGGGCGCCTGGGGCCTGGGCTGGGAAGTCTGGCTCAACGGCATGGAAGTGACCCAGTTCACCTATTTCCAGCAGGTCGGCGGCCTCGACTGCAAGCCGGTGCTGGGCGAGATCACCTACGGCATCGAACGCCTGGCGATGTACCTGCAGGGCGTGGAAAACGTCTACGACCTGGTCTGGACCGAGTGGGAAGAAAATGGGGTGAAGAAGACCCTGAGCTACGGCGACGTCTTCCACCAGAACGAAGTCGAGCAGTCGACCTACAACTTCGAGCACGCGAATACCGAACTGCTGTTCCAGGCCTTCGCCAACCACGAATCCGAAGCCAAGCGCCTGATCGAGCTGGAACTGACCCTGCCGGCCTACGAGCAGATCATGAAGGCTTCGCACAGCTTCAACATGCTCGACGCGCGCGGCGCCATCTCGGTGACCGAGCGCGCCGCCTACATCGGCCGCGTGCGCACCCTGTCGCGCCTGGTGGCCCAGGCCTACTACGACTCGCGCGAGAAGCTCGGCTTCCCGATGCTGCCCGGCGCAGCTAAAGCCGCAGCCTGAGCCCACGGAACAGACAAGAACAGACCATGAATCAAACTCTCCTCGTCGAAATCCAGACCGAAGAACTGCCGCCGAAGGCGCTCGTCAAACTGGGCGCCGCCTTTGCCAACGGTATCGCCAACGGCCTGAAGGCGCGCGACTTCCTGGAAGCCGACAGCATCGCCACCGCCCACGCCACCCCGCGCCGCCTGGCGGTCACCATCACGAACGTGCGCGCCACCTCGCCGGACAAATCGATCCGCGAAAAAGTGCTGCCGGTCTCGGTCGCCCTCGATAAAGAAGGCAACCCGAGCGCGCCGCTGGCCAAGAAGCTGGCCGCGCTGGGCTTCCCCGACCTGCAGATCAGCGACCTCGAACGCGCCCAGGACGGCAAGGCCGAATCCTTCTTCTACACCTATACCGCAAGCGGCAGCCAGCTTGCCGGCGCCCTGCAGGACGTGCTGCAGGAAACCGTCGCCAAGCTGCCGATCCCGAAGGTCATGAGCTACCAGCGCCCGGACGGCGAGACCGTGCAGTTCGTGCGCCCGGTGCACCTGCTGCTCGCCCTGCACGGCGAACAGGTGCTGCCGCTGACCCTGCTGGGCCTGGAAGCCGGCCGCCACACCATGGGCCACCGCTTCCTGTCGCACGGCGGCCAGATCGCCGTCCCGCATGCCGACCAGTACGCTGCCGTGCTGGAGAGTGAAGGCAAGGTCTTGTCTTCCGCCGAAGCGCGCAAGGAAAGCATCCGCACCCAGCTGCTGGAGAAAGCCGGCGCGGACCAGGTCCTGATGCCCGAGTCGCTGCTCGACGAGGTCGCGGCCCTGGTCGAGTGGCCGGTGGTCTACGAGTGCCGCTTCGAGGACGAATTCCTGGCCGTGCCGCAGGAATGCCTGATCCTGACCATGCAGACCAACCAGAAGTACTTCGCGCTGACCGATGCCAATGGCAAGCTGCGCTCGCGCTTCCTGATCGTCTCGAACCTGGCAACCGACGACCCGTCGGCCATCATCGGCGGCAACGAGCGCGTGGTGCGCCCGCGCCTGTCGGACGCCAAGTTCTTCTTCGAGCAGGACAAGAAAAAGACGCTGGAGTCGCGCCTGCCGCAACTGGCGAACGTGGTCTACCACAACAAGCTGGGCACCCAGGCCGAGCGTACCCAGCGCGTCATGCGCCTGGCCGGCGCGATCGCGCGCCGCCTCGGCTACGACATGCTGCTGGCCGAACGCGGCGCCCTGCTCGCCAAGACCGACCTGCTGACCGACATGGTCGGCGAGTTCCCCGAGCTGCAGGGCATCATGGGCACCTATTACGCCCGCCACGACGGCGAATCGGAGGAAGTGGCCCTGGCCGCGTCCGAACACTACCAGCCGCGCTTTGCCGGCGACGCCCTGCCGTCGACCAACACCGGCCTCGTCGTCGCCCTGGCAGACAAGCTCGAGACCCTGGTCGGCATCTGGGCCATCGGCCTGCAGCCGACCGGCGAGAAGGACCCGTTCGCGCTGCGCCGCCACGCCCTGGGCGTGATGCGCATGCTGGTCGAGAAGCGCCTGCCGCTGTCGATCTCCGAACTGCTCGGCGAGGCCGCCGCCGTGTTCGAAGGCCAGGCCGCGTTCAAGGATCCGACCGCCGACGTGAAGGCCTTCATGCTCGACCGCCTGCGCGGCATGCTGCGCGAGCGCGGCTTCACGCCGAACGAAGTCGAAGCCGTGCTGGCCCAGAACCCGGACCGCGTCGACGACGTGGTGCAGCGCCTGGAAGCGGTGCAGGCCTTTGCCGCCCTGCCGGAGTCCGCCTCGCTGGCCGCCGCCAACAAGCGCATCACCAACATCCTCAAGAAGAACGAGGAAGCGATGCCGCAGGACGCCGCCGTCAAGGCCGACCTGTTGGTCGAACCGGCGGAAAGCGCGCTGGCCGTCAAGATGAAGGCGCTCGAATCCGATGTCGCCGGCGCGTTCGCACAGGGCGACTTCACCGGCGCCCTGAAGACCCTGGCGCTGATGAAGGATGAAGTCGACGCCTTCTTCAACGACGTGATGGTGATGGCCGAGGACCCGGCGCTGCGCAACAACCGCCTGGCCCTGCTCTCGGTCCTGCACGGCATGATGAACCGCGTCGCCGACATCTCGAAACTGGCGGCATAAGGAAGCACCATGAAGCTGATCATCCTCGACCGCGACGGGGTCATCAACCACGATTCGCCGGACTTCATCAAGAGTCCGGCCGAATGGGTGCCGATCCCCGGCTCGCTCGAGGCGATCGCCCGCCTGAACCAGGCGGGCTACCGCGTCATCATCGCCTCGAACCAGTCCGGCATCGCGCGCGAACTGTTCGACATGACGACCCTGAACGCGATCCACCAGAAGATGCACAACGCCGCCCAGCAGGTCGGTGCCGACATCGACGCGGTGTTCTTCTGTCCCCATGCGGCCAGCGACAACTGCGACTGCAGGAAGCCGAAGGCCGGGATGTTCGAGGAGATCAGCAAGCGCTTCAAGGTGAGCCTGAAGGGCGTGCCGACCGTCGGCGACTCGCTGCGCGACCTGCAGGCCGGCTTCATCAGCGGCTGCGTGCCCTACCTGGTCCTGACCGGGAAGGGCGAAAAAACCCACCAGACCGGCGGCCTGCCGCCCGGCACCCAGGTGTTCCCGGACCTGGCCGCGATGGTCACGGCCTTCCTGAAAACACCTTCCACCGCTACTCCCACCTGATTCCCAAGGAGACCACGTTCTTGCGTACCGCCGTCCTGTTCCTGCGTTCCCTGCTGTTTACAATCGTGATGGTGCTCGCCACCGTGGTCTGGGCCTGCGTCTGCTTCCTGGCCGCGCCCCTGCCCTACAACAAGCGCTTCTGGGTGACCTCGCGCTGGAACGTCTTCATCATCTGGTGCGCGAAAGTCATCTGCGGCATCCGCTACCAGTTCAAGGGTTACGAGAACCTGCCGGATGGACCGGCCGTGATCCTGTCGAAGCACCAGTCGGCCTGGGAGACCATCTTCCTGCTGCCTAACCTCACGCGTCCCCTGGTCTTCGTCTTCAAGAAGGAAATCCTCTACATCCCCTTCTTCGGGTGGGCGATGGCGCTCCTGCGCATGATCCCGATCGACCGCAAGGAAGGCAAGAACGCCTTCGCCCATGTGGTCAGGCACGGCAAGCGCCGCCTGGCCGATGGCCAGTGGATCATCATGTTCCCGGAAGGGACGCGCATCCCTGTCGGCAAAAAGGGAAAATATAAAAGCGGCGGCACACGTTTGGCGATTGAAACCAATGCTGTGGTCGTGCCGATCGCGCATAATTCAGGGGAATGCTGGCCCAAGAATTCGTTCATCAAACGACCGGGCCTGGTGACGGTATCGATTGGCAAACCGATATCGCCACAAAACCACACTCCCGACAGCCTGATGCAAGAGGTCGAAAATTGGATAGAATCAGAAATGCGCGTCATTTCGCCCCACGTCTACACCGATGGCTGAACGAAGTTGGCGCCCTGATCACAGCCTCTCCACCGCAGCACAGAATGAACTCCCCCAAGATCAACGGGCCCCAGCTAGACCTATTCGCACAAACCTTACTGGAAGAATCGGTGAAGGCGGCGGCGGCGCCGGCCCAAAGGCCCGCGCCGCCGCCGCAACCCCTGTTCAAGGCGCCGCCCGCGCCGCCCCGCATCACCCTGCCCTCGCCGCCGCGCACGCCCGACGATCCGCCCCTGAAGCGCATCGTGCTGGGCCACTACGCGGTCGACTATGAACTGAAACGCTCGTCGCGCCGCTCGATCGGCTTCATGATCGACGACGACGGCCTGCACGTGACGGCGCCGCGCCGCGCCACCCAGCCTTCGATCGAGGAAGCGATCCGCGCCAAGCAGCGCTGGATCCTGACCAAGCTGCACGAACGCGGCGAGCGGCGCGCGCGCCATGCGCAGCGCGAGCCGCTGCGCTGGGAAGACGGCGCGCGCCTGCCTTACCTGGGAGGCGAGATCACGCTGCGCCTCGAACAGGCGGCGCGCAGCCACTGCGTGTTCGATCCCAATACCCGCGAACTGCGGGTCGGCGTCGTGGCGAGCCTGTCGGAATGGCAGCTCAAGGAACGCATCAAGCTGTGGTTCCAGGCCGAGGCCAAGCGCCTGTTCACCGAGCGACTGGACCTGTACGCGCCGCAGCTCGACGTGCACTACCGCTCGATGACGCTGTCCTCGGCGAGTTCGCGCTGGGGTTCGTGCACCGTGGCCGGCAACATCCGCCTGAGCTGGCGCCTGATCCACTATCCGCTGGCGCTGATCGACTACGTGGTGGTGCACGAACTGGCCCACCTGCGCGAAATGAACCACAGCCCGCGCTTCTGGGCGGTGGTGGGGTCGGTGTATGCGGATTACGACGGCGCGCGCCTGGAGCTGCGGCGCAGGTCGCATGAGATGCCGGTGTTGTTCGAGGATTGAAGCGGAACGCGTTTGTTTCGAACGTGATTTGAACGCGTGGGGTAATTCAGGCCGGGAGCCTGAATTGCAAGCCGCCCCCTACGTCCCTTCGCTTCAGTTTGCGTATGACCTGCAGCGTGGGCGGCTCCGCCGCCCACGCGTTCAACGGACCTTTGCCAACCCGCGGCGTCCTGGACCGACACCGCGCCCACATTCCTACCTCAGCACATTCTCCCGCCGCGTCGCCGCCAGCATGCGCATCGCGCCCTGCTGCGCCTCGTTCAGGCAGCGGAAGGGAATCGGCAGGGTCCCGCGCTTGAGGACCATCATGAAGCCGCGCGAATAGGTGCGCACGGCCGTCACGTCGGCCCAGTCGATCAGGGTGACGCCGCCGCTGGTGCGCACGATGCCGTGCCGGTCGATGGTGAATTCATAGGTGCGCTGGCCGCGCCGCAGCAGCACGAAGTGCAGCGCCGCGCTCGCGGTGCTCTTGATGCGCAAATACAGGCTGGCCGGCCAGCGCACGCGCCGGCGGCGGATCAGGAAGCCGCCATGCTGCCACATGAAGCCGATGTATTCGCGCAGCGAATAGCGGACAAAGAAATGCAGGTCGCATAGGACCGAACCGGCGGGGCTGGATGACGACGCCGGACTCCCTGCCGCAGCGCCATAAAAACCGTCTTCCCTGCCATCGGCAGGCTGATGGGCCATGATGGCCATCGGCTTTCCGCTGCGCGCCGGTCCCGGGTGATTAGACGACAACATTCGCATCCCCTTTTTCTACCGAGCTCAAAAAGCAATGGTATCAAAACCTAGGCGATAATCCGTTGCAAGAGTTCAACAGTGCGCAGGGTCGCGCCACGGTGGCGGCCGGCAAAGCCTGCCGCCTGTGCGCCCATCTCCGCGCGCGCTTCGGCATGCTGCAACAGGCGCACCGCCTGCGCCACCAGCGAATCGGCGTCCGGCACGCGCAGCGCGCCGCCGGCCGCGACCGCTTCCTCGGTCGCATCCAGGAAGTTGAAGGTGTGTTCGCCCACCAGCACCGGCTTGCCCAGCGCGCAGGCCTCGATCAGGTTCTGTCCGCCCAGGGGCAGCAGGCTGCCGCCGATGAAAGCGCAATCGCAGGCCGCGTAATAGGCGAACATCTCCCCCATCGAATCCCCGAGCAGCACCTGGGCGTCGACCATCGCATCGGCTTGCTGCGCGCCGAGCTGCGAACGGCGCTGCAGGCTCAGGCCGCGCGCGCGCACCATCTGCGCCACCTCGTCGAAGCGCTGCGGATGGCGCGGCACGATCGCCAGCAACGCATTGGCCGGCTTGTCCGCCTGGCGCTGCCAGGCGTCGAGGATCAGGGCCTCCTCGCCGTCGCGCGTACTGGCGCACAGGAACACCGGGCGATCGGGAAAACGCGCGCGCAGCCAGGCGCCGGTCTCCAGCGCCGCCTGCGGCGGCACCACGTCGAACTTGATGCTGCCGGTGACGGCCACCTGCGGGGCGCCCAGCGAGCGGATGCGGGCGGCATCGGGCTCGGTCTGGGCCGCGACCACGGTCATGGCGCGCGCCGCGTCCATCATGATGCCGCCGAAGCGCTGGCCGCGGCGCAGCGAGCGTTCGGACAGGCGCGCGTTCACCAGGGCCACCGGCACCTTGCCGGCGGCGCAGCCGGCGATCAGGTTCGGCCAAACCTCGGTCTCCATCAGGATGCACACGCGCGGCGCGAAATGGCGCAGGAAGCGCCGCACCATGAAGCCGGTGTCGTAGGGAAGAAAGGATTGCACCACGCGCTCGCCATGCTTGCCGAACAGCGCGCGGCCGGTGGCGCGGCCGGTCGGCGTCATGTGGGTCAGCAGGATGCGGCAGTCGGGCCAGCGCGCCAGCAGCGCCTCGACCAGCGGCTCGGCGGCGCGGGTTTCGCCCACCGACACCGCATGCACCATGAAGGTCGGGCGCGCCGGCAGCGGCGCCCCGTAGAAACCCAGGCGTTCGCCCCAATGCGCGCGGTAGCCGGGCTCCTTGCGCCCGCGCCACCACAGGCGCGCCAGCACCAGCGGCAGCGCCAGCCACCACAGCAGCGAATACAGGGTCCGGTTCATGGCGTACCGAGCAGGCTCCGCGCGGCGGCGATGACCTCGCCGCTCGATGGCGGCGCACCCTTGTCGCCCAGGTTGACGATGCGCGGCGACCAGTTGCCCTCGGTCTTCCACTTCGGCGAGTCGCAATAGATCTCCACCGTCGGCCGGTAGAAGGCCGCGGCGATATGGGTCAGGCCGGTGTCGACGCCGACCGCAAGCGCGGCCTGCTGGGCCAGCGTGACCGCATCCATCATCGACAACTTCGGCAGCACCCGCGCATTCGGCAGCGCGGCGGCCAGGCTTTCCGCTTCGCGCTTCTCGCCTTCCGAACCCCAGGGCAGCAGCACCGGCATCGGCGCCAGCGCGCGGCCGAGCGCGATCCAGTTCTCCGGAGCCCACTTCTTGGCGTCGCGCGCGGTTCCATGGAAGAACACCGCGTAATCCTCGCGCGGCAGCCAGCCTGGCCGTTGCGACGCCTGCGGCGCCGGCAGGCCGAAATCGGGCGGCGTGTCGACCGCGTAGCCGAGCGCGGCGCCGGCCACCAGGCGGCCGCGCGCCACCGCGTGGGTACGCGGGTCGAGCGGGATGCTCTCGGTGTGGAAGAAGCGCGAGATGCCTTCGTAGCCCGAGCCCTCGCTGCCGTTGGCCAGGCCCACCTTGCGCCCGCCCGGCTTGACCCGCGCGGCGCCCATGATGATGCCGGTCTTCAGCAGGCCCTGGGTGTCGAACACCAGGTCATACTCTTCCTCGCGCAGGGTGCGGAAGAAGGCGCGGATCTCGGCGCGGTTGGCGGCATTGCCCAGCCCCTTGCGCCAACGCCTCAGCGCGAATGGAATAATCTTGCGCACCTGCGGGTTCAGGCGCACCAGGCTGACATAGCCCTCCTCGACCACCCAGTCGATGGTGGCATTCGGATGGTGGCGCAGGATGTCGGCCACCATCGGCAGGTTGTGCAGGACGTCGCCCAGCGACGACACCCGCACCAGCAGGATCTTCAAATGACTCTCGCTTCAGAACGGCAGTTGGGCATCCGGTTTGGCGGCCAGGATCACGCTGCGGAATTCGTCCTGGATGCGCGCCAGGGCTTGCGGATTCTCGCCTTCGAAACGCAGCACCACCACCGGCGTCGTGTTCGACGAGCGCGCCAGGCCGAAGCCGTCCGCGTACTCGACGCGCAGGCCGTCGATGTCGTTGATCTTCTCGGAAGTCGGGAACCTGGCGTCGCTGCGCAGCTTGTCGATCAGCGCGAAGTTCTCGCCTTCCTTCAGGTGCAGGTGCAGTTCCGGCGTGCTGGTGGCGATCGGCAGGGCGTTCAGGACGCGCGAGGGATCGTCGTGGCGGGTCAGCAGCTCGAGCATGCGCGCGCCCGAATACAGGCCGTCGTCGAAGCCGTACCAGCGGTCCTTGAAGAAGATGTGGCCGCTCATCTCGCCGCCCAGCGGGGCGCCGGTTTCCTTCAGCTTGGCCTTCACCAGCGAGTGGCCGGTCTTGTACATCAGGGGGCGGCCGCCGTGCTGCTCGATCCACGGGCCGAGGTGGCGCGTGCATTTCACGTCGTACAGGATCTCGGCGCCGGGGTTGCGCTCCAGGACATCGGCGGCGAACAGCATCATTTGGCGGTCCGGATAGATGATGTGGCCGTCCTTGGTGACGATGCCGAGGCGATCGCCGTCGCCGTCGAAGGCCAGGCCGATCTCGGCGTCGGTGGTCTGCAGCGCGCGGATCAGGTCCTGCAGGTTTTCGGGGTGCGCCGGATCCGGGTGGTGGTTCGGAAAGTGGCCGTCGACTTCGCAGAACAGTTCGATCACTTCACAGCCCATGCCGCGGTACAGGTCGCCCGCGAAGGCGCCGGCCACGCCGTTGCCGCAGTCGACCGCGATCTTGATCGGGCGCGCGACCTTGACGTCGCCGACGATGCGCTCGATGTAGGCGGCGCGGATGTCGTGGGTGCTGTAGCCGCCCGGCTGTTCGGCGCTGCTGCCGTCGTGCGCGAGAATGCTCTCGTACAGGCCGGTGATGGCGTCGCCGTAGATGGCTTCGCCCGCCAGCACCATCTTGAAGCCGTTGTAGTCCGGCGGGTTGTGGCTGCCGGTCACCATGATGCCCGAGCGCGTGCCCTCGAGGACGTTGGTCGCGAAATACACCATCGGCGTGGCGACCATGCCGAGGTCGATCACGTCGACGCCGGCGGCCTGCAGGCCCTCGGCCAGGGCGGCGGCAAGCGCCGGGCCCGACAGGCGGCCGTCGCGGCCGATCACCACCTTGCGCTCTCCCTTGGCGAGTGCGGCCTTGCCGAACGCGTGGCCAATCTGGCGCGCCACGCCGGCGTCGAGCGTGCTATCGATCACGCCGCGTATGTCGTATGCCTTGAAAATCGTCTTGGAGAGAGCAACCATGTTCGACCTTAAAAAACGGGCAGCAGCCGGCATCGTCCGGCCTGCGGATGCAGGAGGACGGGGCTTCGCCAAAAGTTAGAGGGATGACAAAACAGGGAGTATTGTAGCGGCAAGCGCACCAATGGGGGGTGCCCCATTGGTGCGCTTGCTGGTCTGCTTCTTGTTTGCTTCTTGTTTGCTTCCTTGCCTGCCTGTTTCTTGCCGGCGTACGCCGGCACGAGGAAGCAGATCGGAAATCAGACGCGCAGCTTGTCGAGCGACTTGCCGCCCTCGACCCATTCCTTGACCCACTTCGGCTGGCGGCCGCGGCCGGTCCACTGCTGGGACGAATTGTCCGGATGACGGTAACGCACGGCAACCGAACCGGTTTTCGCGCCGCGGGCATTGGTGGCGATCAGGTCTTTCAGCGGCACGCCCACGCTTTGGGCAATGGCCAGGATCTGCTCGCGTGCCTTCTGCACCTCTTGTACCTCACGCTTTTTCATTTCCTGTTTGATTTGCTCCTGCAGGTTGCGCAAATCGCCTACGGACATATTTGACAGATCCATCATCGTTCCTCGAGAGTTGGGTTAATCCAATTCCGGTGAAATCTCACCAAATGTCGCAATATACTACAACGGCAATTTATTGCCAGTCCTTCTTGCGCCAAATCAGCCACCGTGGCGACCTGAATCGAACAATACGCGCATACAGCCAGAGGTAGCTGATAACGAACAATAAACAGAAAACTATCAGCACGCTTGTATTTTGCCAGAATAAAGTCGCAGGGATGACGGCCATGAGCGAAAAAAGCCACAAATAAGGCGACGTACGGGCATTACGCTTCAGCAGCGCCCGAGCTTCTTTTCTGCCTACCGTCCATCGCACTACTCTCCGGAAAATCAGGCTGTGCAGATGTATGCCGTCCGGCACTGCCGGAGATTTGCCCCGCACAAACATCCGTCGATAAGCGGAAAACACTGTTTCGAATGCGGGATATATCAGCAGCAGCGCGGCATACCAGGTCGACACCTCGGGATTACGCATTACCAGCAGCAATGCCAACTCGCCGAGCATGAATCCGATAAAGTAGGCCCCGCCATCGCCGAGGAATATCAGCCCCACCGGATAATTCCAGACAAGGAAACCGGCGGTGGCACCGGCGACCGTCAAGGCGGCAACCAGCACGAATACATCGCCCACCTGCAGCGCCACATAGGCGAGCGAAAGCAGCATACAAATGGTCACCATGCTGGCCAGTCCATTGAAGCCGTCGATGATATTCACCGCATTCGCGATACCGGCCACGGCCAATACCGTCAGGGGCACCACGATCCAGTTCGAAGCGAGCAATACCGGTCCGAATGGCAGATCGATGCGGGCGATTTTGGCGTCGAGCAGCAGATAACCCAGCAGCGCTCCGCCCATGGTCAACAGCAGTCGGCGCGACGGCCGGACGGTGCCGGTGTAATCCTCGACAATGCCGCCGCTGAAGGCAACGAAAGCGCTGAACAGCAGCGCCGTCATCCATGGCAGCATCACCGGCTCGCGCCAGATCGAAATGGCGGCGCTGACGAGCACGCCGAAATAGATCGGCAGGCCGCCGATCCTTGCCACCAGATGGGTATGCGCCCGTTGCACGCCCCGGAAATCGGAATCCAGTGCAGGCGCGTGCAGTTTCGCCTGCTTGATGACGAGCAGGGTCAGCAGGGTGGAGCAGACGAAACTAACCAGGAATGAAAACATGACGCTCCTGCGATTCCGACTCGGCAGGCAGCGGCCTGCGACGCGCATGCGGCTCCCAGCAAGGCCATGCGGGACCTCATGCGTGGCGGAGTGGTCCGCCGTCATTGCCAAAAGAATAATGACATTGTAACCGCATAAACGCCTTCAATCTCGAACACGGCAGTTTATCGTGCACGGAATGTGCACGATTGATCGAAATCGCCTGCACGGGGAATGCGGGAAAGGTCGGAACGGCCGAGGCCGGAATCAGGAAAAATCGCAGGTCTCGGCGTCCCGCAAAGGCGTACCGGCCCTGTCCTTTTCCGACAATACCGGCTCCCCGTCCAGGGGCCAGGCAATGGCCAATGCGGGATCGTTCCACAACAGGACGCGTTCGTGCGCGGGCGACCAGTAATCGGTGATCTTGTAGACGCATTCGGCGCCATCGCCGAGCGCCAGGAAACCGTGGGCGCACCCTGGGGGAATCCACAACTGGCGCCGGTTCCCGGCACTGAGGACGATCGTCATCGCTTGGCCGAAGGTCGGCGAAGCGCGGCGCATGTCGACCACGACATCGAAAACCGCGCCCCTGATCACCCGCACCAGTTTGCCCTGCTGCTTTCCTACCTGGTAATGCAGGCCGCGCACGGTATTCGCCACCGAGACCGACTGGTTATCCTGGACAAAATGCGGACACAGGCCGGTGGCGCTTTCGAATGCGCGCTGGCTCCAGGTTTCGAAGAAAACGCCGCGCTCGTCCTCGTGGACCAGCGGCTCGATCAGCAGCACCCCGGGAATGGCGGTCTGATGCGCTTTCATTCCAGCACCGAATCGTCCAGCAATTGCAGCAGGTATTTACCATAACTGGTGTGCTGTAATGGTCCAGCCAGGCTTTCCAGTTCCTCCGCGCCGATATAGCCCATGCGAAACGCGGTTTCTTCCGGCACCGCGACTTTCAGCCCCTGGCGCTTTTCTATCGTGGCGATGAATTGCGCCGCATCGAGCAGGGATTCGTGGGTGCCGGTATCGAGCCAGGCCATGCCGCGTCCCATCGGTTCGACCGTCAATGTTCCCGCTTCCAGATAAGCCCGGTTGATATCGGTAATTTCCAGTTCACCGCGCGCCGACGGCCGCAGGCCCGCCGCGATATCGCAGGCCAGATGGTCATAAAAGTAGAGTCCGGTAACGGCATAATGCGATTTCGGCGCGCGCGGTTTTTCCTCGATCGACAAGGCCTGGCCGGCGGCGCCGAATTCGATCACGCCATAACGCTGCGGATCCTGCACGTGATACGCGAAGACGGTCGCGCCATCGTGCCGCGCATTTGCCGCCTGCAGGGTTCGTTCGAGACCATGGCCATAAAAGATGTTGTCGCCCAGGATCAGGCTCGAAGGCGCACCGGCGAGGAAATCGCGCCCGATCAGATAAGCCTGGGCAATCCCTTCCGGCGCCGCCTGCACGGCGTAATGCAGGGACAGGCCCCATTGCCCTCCATCGCCCAGCAATTGCGCAAAGCGCGGCAGGTCCTGTTCGGTCGAGATAATCAGGATCTCGCGTATGCCGGCCTGCATCAGCGTCGTCAGCGGATAATAAATCATCGGCTTGTCATACACCGGCATGAGCTGCTTCGATACCGCCATCGTCATCGGATACAGGCGCGTTCCCGATCCGCCGGCCAGGATCATTCCCTTGCGTGCTGTCATACGGCCTCCAGGCATGGGCCGCCTGCGCCGGGAGGGCGCGCGAACGGATAAGTGATCATCGGGAACCAGTCTTGGGTTAATCGCATACGGCACCATTGTCCGGGGGATGGCCTGCCAGGGCAAGGAAGCGAGCTTGATACCGCCCACCACCAAAATCATTTAGTATGCCCAAGCCCGGTGCCTTGTCTTTGCGGGCATTATCGAACAAGAACAAGGGGCGCGGCGCGCGGCCGCGCCCGGAAATGAGCAGACGATGAAAACCTATGTCATAGGCGACCTGCAGGGTTGCGCCCACGAGGCCCAGGCCTTGCTCGACAAGATCGCCGCGGACGCCGCGGGCGACGCCCGCATCCTGTTTGTCGGCGACCTGATCAACCGCGGCCCGGAGTCGCTGATGGCGTTGCGCCGCATGAAGGCGCTGTCGGAAGCGAGCGGCGGGCGCGTCGAAGCCCTGCTCGGCAACCACGACCTGCACCTGCTGGCGGTCGCCGTCGGCGCCCAGAAGGCGAGCAAGTCCGATACCCTCGACGAGATCCTGGCCGCCCCCGACCTCGACGAACTGGTCGCCTGGCTGCGCGCGCGTCCGCTGGCGATGTTCGTCGACGCCCACCTGATGGTGCACGCGGGCGTGGCCCCGCAATGGGACGCTGCCAAGACCATCGCGCTGGCGGGCGAGGTCGAGGCCGTGCTGCGCGGCGACGGCTGGATCGATTTCCTGGCACGGATGTACGGCAACCAGCCCGACCGCTGGGACGACAGCCTGGAAGGCATCGACCGCCTGCGCTGCATCGTCAACGCCCTGACCCGCATGCGGCTGTGCCTGCCCGACGGCACCATGGATTTCGCGCACAAGGAAAGCGAGAGCGGGCCGGAAGGCTCGGGACTGGTCCCCTGGTTCGACCTGCCGGGACGCCGGACCAACGATGTGACGGTGGTGTTCGGACACTGGTCGGCGCTGGGCCTGGTGCTGCGCCCGAACCTGGTCGGCCTCGACAGCGGCTGCGTCTGGGGCGGGAAGCTGACCGCGGTGTGCCTGGATGACCGGACGCTGTTGCAGGTGGATTGTCCGGAGTACCGGCCGCACACCGGGAAGAAGTAGTTTCGCAAGGCGGGTTCTCGAACCCACGCCGTGCCACGCGTGCGTGTCGAAACACGTGCCAACGAAAAAGGCCGATGATCGGCGCGTCTCTGCGAGATCATCGGCTTCGTTTTTTCCACCGCCGTACCGCGTGGGCACGAGTGCCCACCCTACGAAACCGCGGCGCTCCTGTCGAGAGCATTTGCCACCGCATCGTGCGCCGCCGCCGCCAGCTCGCGCCGGTGCGCGCCGGCCGCCTCGAGCGGCGCCAGGCAGGTCAGGCGCGCGCGGATCGTCCCGCCGCGCAGGATCGTCAGCATGCTGTCGACAAAGGTGATCTCGCCGACGTAGTCGACGTTCGGATGCCAGCTCCCGGCCTCGTCGAGATAGGCCAGCGCGCAGGGCTGCACCGGCACGGCGGCGTCGATCGCCGCCTCGAACAGGTTGGCGTGGAAGGGCAGCACCTGACCCTGGCGCGCGACCGTCCCTTCCGGGAAGAAGGCGACCCGCTCGCCCTCTTCCAGCACGCTCACGATGCCCTTGAAGATGTGACGCAGTTCGCGCCGGTTGCCGCGCGCGATGAAGACGGTGCCGGCCGCCGCGACCAGCCAGCCGAGCACCGGCCAGGCGCGGATCTCGGCCTTGGCCACGAAGCGGCAGGGATGCAGGGAGTTGATGACGAAGATGTCCAGCCAGGATATGTGGTTGGAGACGAACAGCGCGTGTTCGAGCACGGGCGCGCCGGGCGCCTGCTCGACGCGCACCTTGCAGATGGCCAGCAGGCGGCGCGACCAGCGCCGCGTCAGCGCGTCGCGCAGCTTCCTGCGCGCCCAGGGGAAGACGAGCGCGCAGGTTACCAGGCCCGCAAGCAGGTGGAGAACGACGCGCGCGAGGCGCCAGGCTAGCCGCAGACGAAGCATGGCATCGAACAGGAAGAGAAAACGGATGAGGGAAAGGCAAGGCCTGGCACGGCGCTGGCGCGCCGCGCCAGGACCTTAACGCTGGTAGGCGACGCGGCCGCCCACCACGGTGGCTTTCACCTGCCCGGTCAGCTCGTAGCCCAGGAAAGGCGTGTGCTTGCCCTGGCTGGCCAGCGCCGAACCTTGTACCTGCCAACGCACCTCCGGATCGAAGACGACCACATCGGCCGGCGCTCCCGGCGCCAGGTGGCCGGCGTCCAGGCCGGCGGTGCGCGCCGCCTGCGAGGTGATCTTCGCCAGCGCGCGCACCAGCGCGGCGTCGCCGTGCAGCTCCTCGGCCCATTTCAGGGTGAGCGAGAGCAGCAGCTCGAGGCCGGTCGCGCCGGGCGAGGCTTCCGCGAACGGCAGCAGCTTCTCGTCGTCGTCCACCGGGGTGTGGTCCGAGCAGATCGCGTCGACCGTACCGTCGATGAGGCCGGCGCGGATGGCGTCGCGGTCGCGCTGGGTGCGCAGAGGCGGCGTCAGGCGCGCGTTCGAATCGAAGAAGCCGATGTCGGCGTCGGTCATGTGCAGGTGGTGCACGCCGACGTCGCAGGTGACCGGCAGGCCCTCGGCCTTGGCGGCGCGCACCAGCTCGAGACCCGCGGCGGACGACATGCGGCACAGGTGCACGCGCGCGCCGGTGGCGCGCACCAGCTCGAAGATCGTGTGCAGGGCGATGGTCTCGGCCATCACCGGCACGCCGGACAGGCCCAGGCGCGTCGCCAGCGGGCCGCTGTGGGCGACGCCGCCGCGGCCGATGTGCGCGTCCTGCGGACGCAGCCAGACCGTGTAGCCGAAGGTTTTCGCGTACTGCAGCGCGCGCAGCAGCACATTGGTGTCGAGGATGGGCACCTCGGCCTGGGCGAAACCGATGCAGCCGGCCTCGGTCAGCTCGGCCATTTCGGTCAGCGCCTGGCCCTTCAGGCCCATGGTCAGCGCGCCCAGCGGGTGCACGTTGGCCTGGTTCAGGTTGCGCGCGCGGTGCTTGAGCATCTCGACCAGGCCCGGTTCGTCCAGCACCGGATCGGTGTCCGGCGGGCACACCAGCGTGGTCACGCCGCCCTGGATCGCCGCCTGCATTTCCGACTCCAGCGTCGCCTTGTATTCGTAGCCCGGCTCGCGCAGGCGCGCCGACAGGTCGACCAGGCCAGGCGCGACCACCAGGCCGGTGGCGTCGATGCTGGTGTCCGCGGCGAAGCCGTCCGGCGCCGTACCGATCGCGGCGACCTTGCCGTCCGCGATAAAGAGATCCGTCACCTGGTCGATGCCGTTTGCCGGGTCGATCAGGCGCCCGTTCTTGATATGTAGTTTCATCCGTGCGAAGTTCAAACCCTGCCTCCCGCCAAAATACTCATCACTGCCATGCGCACCGCGATACCGAAGGTCACCTGCGGCAGGATCACCGCCTGCTTGCCGTCGGCCACCGCCGAGTCGATTTCCACGCCGCGGTTCATCGGACCCGGGTGCATCACGATCGCGTCCGGCTTCGCCAGCGCCAGGCGCTCGGGCGTCAGGCCGTAGCTCTTGAAGTACTCCTGGGCCGAAGGCAGCAGCGCGCCCGACATGCGCTCGTTCTGCAGGCGCAGCATGATGATCACGTCGACGTCCTTCAGGCCCTCGTCCATGTTGTTGAACACCCGCACGCCCATGTGCTCCAGGCCGCCCGGCAGCAGGGTCTGCGGGCCGATGGCGCGCACTTCCGGCACGCCCAGGGTGGTCAGCGCGTGGATGTCCGAACGCGCCACACGGCTGTGCAGGATGTCGCCGACGATGGCCACGCGCAGGTTGGTGAAGTCCTTCTTGTAGTGCCGGATCGTGTACATGTCGAGCAGGCCCTGGGTCGGGTGCGCGTGGCGCCCGTCGCCGGCGTTGACGACGTGGATGTCCTTCTGGCCGGTCTTGTTCAGGTGCTGGGCGATCAGGTAGGGCGCGCCCGACTGTGCGTGGCGCACCACGAACATGTCGGCATGCATGGCCGCCAGGTTGTCGATGGTGTCGAGCAGCGATTCGCCCTTGGAGGTCGACGAGGCCTGGATGTTCAGGTTGATGACGTCGGCCGACAGGCGCTTGGAAGCGATCTCGAAGGTGGTGCGGGTGCGCGTGGAGTTTTCGAAGAAGAGGTTGAACACGCTCTTGCCGCGCATGAGCGGCACCTTCTTCACTTCGCGGTCGGAGATGCCGACAAAGCTCGATGCGGTGTCGAGGATGTGGTTGATGATGGCTTTCGGCAGTCCCTCGATGGTCAGCAGGTGCTGCAGCTCGCCATTCTTGTCGAGTTGCGGGTTATTGTTCAGGATCGGCATTATCGTCTTCGATGGTGAGCGAGAGTTGGCCGGCCGCGTCGCGCGCCAGCGACAGCAGCTGATGGCGTTCCAGGGTGGTGCGCACGCCCACGAAGTCCGGCGCCACCGGCAGTTCGCGGCCGCCGCGGTCGGCCAGCGCGGCCAGCTTGATGCAGGCCGGACGGCCGTAGTCGAACAGCACATTGATCGCGGCGCGCGTGGTGCGTCCGGTGAACAGCACGTCGTCGACCAGCAGGATGGTCGCGCCGTCGACGTTGAAGCCGATGTGGGTCGGCTTCACGTCCGGATGCAGGCCCTTCTTCGCGTAGTCGTCGCGGTAGAACGAGACGTCGATGAAGCCCAGGCGCGCTTTCAGGTCGAGGTCCGATGCGAGGCGCTCGGCCAGCCAGGCGCCGCCCGAATGGATGCCGACGATGGCGGCATCCGGTACGCCCGCCAGGCCCGTGCGTACCTGTTCGAGCAGGGCGCGATACAGCGCCTCCGCATCGAAGTCGTGTTTAGTTGTTGGCATGATCGTCAAAGTACTGTTGCAAAATGATGGCGGCCGCCTTGGCGTCGATGCGCTCGCCGCGCTTGGAGGGGATGACGGCCGAAGAATAGCGTTCGTCGACCAGCTCGACGGGCAGGTTGAAACGGCCATTGAGCTGGTTGGCGAAGCGGCGCGAGCGCAAGGTCATGTCGTGCTCGGCGCCGTCGGGGTGGCGTGGCTCGCCGACGACGAGGCGCGCGGGACGCCACTGTTCGATCAGTTCGCCGATGATGCGGAAACGCGTTGCGTTGTCGATGGCATCGATAATGGTAAGTGGTTGCGCCTGCCCGGTAAGCGTGTTGCCCATCGCGATGCCGATGCGCTTCACGCCGAAGTCGAACCCAAGAACGATGTCAACCATTGTCACGCATGGCCGGCCTCGGTGGCGAGCATCATCGGGTCGATGCCCAGCAGTTTGATGGCGGCGTTGTAGCGCTCCTCGATCGGCAAGTCGAACAGCACGTGGGCGTCGGCGCCCACGGTGAGCCAGCCGTTGCGCGAGATTTCTTCCTCGAGCTGGCCCGGGCTCCAGCCGGCATAGCCGATGGAGACCAGCATGCGCGCGGGACCGGCGCCGCTGGCGACCGCCTCGAGCACGTCGATCGAGGTGGTGAAGGCCACTTCGTCGGTCACGTTGAGCGAGGACGAGTAGCGTCCGCCCGGGCTGTGCAGCACGAAGCCGCGGTCGTCCTGGACCGGGCCGCCGAACATGATCGGTTCGTCCACCACGGCCGAGCGCAGGCCGTCGGCCACTTTCAGGTCGATGCGGTCGAACAGCACCTCCATCGTCATGTCGGTCGGCTTGTTGATGACGACGCCGAGCACGCCCTTTTCGTTGTGCTCGCAGATGTAGACCACCGCACCGCCGAAGATCGGGTCTTCCATTGACGGCATGGCGATGAGGAAATGATTGGCTAAGTTCAACCCAGATGGTGCCGGACCGATGTTTCCAAGGGTTTCGCCTTGCTGCGGCAGGCCGGCCATGGGTAGAGCGTTGCCGATTTTGCTCTTCTTCATACGCTGACTCTCTCTTGGCTCACTCTCTGATTGACCACTAGTATCCAGACTACAACATTAGGCTTTTCGTTAGTTTACACTGAAACGCACATCGGGCCATCCGGCAGCGCGGTTGCGCGCGCGACGACACGGTTGACATGAGGGGCTACCTGGGGATCGTAGCCAGTAAAATGGCCCGCCGTGTTGACTGAACACACAATGATGCCGATAAGCAAGTCTCTCGTCTGGTTCCGCCGCGACCTGCGCGCTTTCGACCACGCCGCCCTGCACCACGCCCTGCGCGCATCGAAGGCGGTCTACTGCGTGTTCGTCTTCGATACCGACATCCTGGCCGGCCTGCCGCGCCAGGATGCGCGCCTGCGCTTCATCCACGCCAGCCTGGTCGAACTCGATGCCGAACTGCGCCGGCTCGGCGGCGGCCTGCTCGTGCGCCAGGGCGCGGCGCGCGCGCTCATCCCGGCGCTTGCCGCCGAGCTGGACGTGGACGCGGTCTACGTCAACGGCGACTACGAGCCGGCTGCGATCGCGCGCGATGCGCTCGTCGGCGACGCCCTGGCGGCGGACGGGCGCACGCTGCTCAGCTTCAAGGACCAGGTGGTGTTCGAGAAAAGCGAGGTCCTGACGCTGGCCGGCCAGCCCTACGGCGTGTTCACGCCCTACAAGAACGCCTGGCTCAAGCGCCTGGCCGCACAGCCGGAAGCGCTGGCGCCCTGGCCGGTCGAGCCCCACGCGGCCGCGTTCGCGCAGCCGGCGGCGTCGACCATGCCGAGCCTGCGTGAACTCGGCTTCGACGACGGTCCCTCGCCCGTCCCGGCGGGCATGTCGGGCGCCACGGCGCAGTTCGAATCCTTCCTTTCACGCCTGGCGGACTACGGCAAGGCGCGCGACTTTCCGGCGCAACCGGGCACTTCGCAGCTGTCTGTGCACCTGCGCTTCGGCACCACCTCGGTGCGCCACCTGGTGCGCACCCTGCAGCACATGATGGCCATGGGCGCGGGCGGCGCGGGCGCGCCGGTATGGCTGTCGGAACTCGTCTGGCGCGAGTTCTACGCGATGATCCTGTTCCACCATCCGCACGTGGCGCAGCGCTCCTTCAAGCCCGTCTTCGATGCGGTCGAATGGGAATCCGGCGCGGAGGCGAAAGCCTTGTTCGCCGCCTGGTGCGAGGGCCGCACCGGCTATCCGCTGGTCGACGCGGCGATGGTCCAGCTCAACCGGACCGGCTTCATGCACAACCGGCTGCGCATGGTGACGGCGAGCTTTCTCGTGAAGGACCTCGGCATCGACTGGCGCTGGGGCGAGCGCTACTTCGCGCGCCATCTTCTCGATTACGACCTGGCCTCGAACGTGGGCGGCTGGCAGTGGGCGGCCTCCACCGGCTGCGACGCCCAGCCCTGGTTCAGGATCTTCAATCCGGTGACGCAGTCGCAGAAGTTCGATACGCGTGGGGACTTCATCCGGCAATACCTGCCGCAGCTGGGCACATTGGATGCGCGCGACATTCACGCGCCGTGGCTGGCGCCGGCGGAGGAGCTGGAAGCGTGCGGGATCGTGCTCGGAAGGGATTATCCGGCGCCGATCGTGAAGCATGAGGAGGCGCGGCAGAAGACGCTGGCGCGGTTTGCGGTGGTCAAGGTACCAACGCCATCGGCCGAGGGGACGTAGGGTGGGCGGGTTTCCCGCCCACGCGTCGATAGGTATCGATTGAGTTGCCGATCGGGCAGATCTGGCGATCGTTGGACGCGTGGGCGGCAGCGCCGCCCACCCTACGGGTCTGCTCAACTTTCCTGGTGCTCGCCTGACGCCGGCATCTCCCCACCCAGCAAGCCCGCAATCGCCGCCAGCAGCACCGGTTCCTGGTAGGGCTTGCCGAAGTAGGCGTTGACACCCAGGCCCATCGCGACATTGCGGTGCTTGTCCGCCGTGCGCGAGGTGATCATGATGACGGGAATGGCCTGGGTCGCCGCATCGTTGCGCACGTGGCGCACCAGGTCGAAACCGTCCATGCGCGGCATCTCGATATCGACCAGCATCAGGTCCGGCCGCACTTCCGGCAGCTGTTCCAGCGCATCGACGCCGTCCTTGGCCAGCGCCACCCGGTAGCCCTCGCGCTCGAGCATGCGCTGGGTCACGCGGCGCACGGTGAGCGAATCGTCGACCACCATCACGGTGGGGCGGTGCGCCGGCGCCGGCTGGATCGCCACGTCGGCCAGCGGCGCGGCCGTCCCGGCATTGCGGCCGAGCGCCAGGGGATTGAGGATCAGGACGATGTCGCCCGAGCCCAGCACCGTGGCGCCGGCAATGCCCGGCACGCGCGCCAGTTGCGGGCCCAGGTTCTTGATGACGACTTCGCGGTTGCCCAGCACCTCGTCGACCTGCAGCGCGATGCGTTCGCCGGCGCTGTGCAGCACCATCACGGGCCGCGAACGCAGGCCGGGCTCGAAGGTCTCGCCCTCGCCCAGCAGGGCCGGCAGGTAGTGGAAGGGCAGGACCTGCCCCTGCACCTCCAGCACGCCGGCCTGGGCCGCGGCCGCGAGATCGGGCTCGCGCACCGGCTGCACCTGCTCGACCAGGGTCGAGGGCAGCGCATAGGTCTTGCCGGCGCTGGCGACCAGCACCACCTGGGTGACGGCCAGCGTCAGCGGCAGGTGGATGGTGAAGCGCGTGCCCTGCCCCGGCTTGGAATCGATCACGACGCGCCCGCCCAGCGCCTGCGCTTCCGAGCGCACCACGTCCATGCCGACGCCGCGCCCGGCCAGCTCTGTCAGGCTGTCGGCGGTCGAGAAGCCCGGCGCGAAGATCAGGTCAGACGCATCCTTGTCCGACAGCACGGCCTCGGGATCGGCCAGGCCCAGTGCGCGCGCCTTGGCGCGGATGCGGTCCAGGTCCAGGCCGGCGCCGTCGTCGGAAAACTGCAGCACGACCTCATTGCCCTGCTGGCTGACCTGCACCAGCACTTCGCCGGTTTCGGGCTTGCCGCCATCGAGGCGCTGTGCGCGCGGCTCGATGCCATGCACGATGGCGTTGCGCAGCAGGTGCTCGAAGGGCGCGGCCATCTGTTCCAGCACGCTGCGGTCGATCTCGACGCCGCCGCCGCGGATATCGAGGTTGACGCGCTTGTCGGTTTCCTTGGCCGTCTGGCGCGCCACGCGGAACAGGCGCTCGGACAGGCTGGCGAAGGGCACCATGCGCACGCGCATCAGGTCGCGCTGGAGGTCGCGCGTCATGCGCGACTGCGCCGTCAACTCCTCGCCGGCGCCGTCGACCGTGCGCGCCAGCGACTCCTGGAAGGAAGCGACGTCGTTCACGGTCTCGGCCATCATGCGCGTCAATTCCTGCAGGCGCGTGAAGCGGTCGAATTCGAGCGGATCGAACTCGCGCTCGCCGGCGATCGACATGCGCGACGCGATCTGCGACTCGGCCTGCATCTCGACTTCGCGCAACTGGCGCCGCAGGCGCACCAGGTTGTCCGAGAAATCAGTCAGTGCGCTCTTGAGCACGCCGACCTGGTTTTCCAGGCGCGAGCGGGTGATCGAGACTTCGCCGGCCTGGGTCACGAGGCGATCGAGGATGTCGGCGCGCACGCGCACCAGCGGCGTGCGCGTCTCGACCTGGGGCTCGACGGGAGCAGGCGCGGCAGCGCCGGCGGCCGGCGCTGCCGCCGGCTCATCGCTCTCGGTCTCGCTCTCGGCCTGGGCCGGCTTGACCAGCTGCTCGAACAGGACCAGCGCCTGGTCGTAGCTCGCCATCAGTTCTTCGAACGCGGCCGGCGCGGTGGTCCCGGCGTGGACCATGTTCTCGACCTGGGTTTCCAGCTCGTGCGTGTGCTGGCCGATGCGCATTGCGCCGGCCATGCGCGCACTGCCCTTCACCGTGTGCAGGGTGCGCAGCAGGCCTTGCGCCGGCGCGGTGTCCCGTGGGTCCTGCTGCCACTGGCGCAGGCCGTTGCCGATCTGCGGCAGCAGGTCCGCCGCCTCTTCCAGGAAGACCGGCAGCAGGTCGGAATCGAGCTCGTCGTGCAGCACCGGTTCGGCGGCCAGCGTCAGCGCACCCGGTTCTTCGCCCAGCGCGGCGGGCGGCGTGACCGGCAGTGCGCTGGTCTCGCGCTCCGCCACGGCCGCTTCCGGTTCCGGCGCGGCGATATCCAGGCTGATCGGCAGTTCGATGACTTCCGGTTCCGGCGCGTCGGCCGGCGCATCGGCAACATCCTGGCCGAAATCGGCTTCGGCGGCAGCGATGGCCTCGTCTTCCGTCACGGCGTCCGCCGCGGGCTCCGTCGGCACGCTGTCCTCGGCCGGCGCTGCGTGCTGCTGCACCGGCGCATCGAACAGATCGTCGACATCGAGGCCGAACAGCGCGTCGATGTCGTCGCTGGCGGCCGCCGCTGCGCTTGCCGCCGGCGCCGAGGCCGGGGGCGCGGATGGCGCGAATTGCGGCGGGTCGGCCAGCAGGCTGTCGTAGGCCTGCGCAAACAGGCTGTCCAGGTGCCGGGCCAGGTCCTGCGGCACGTCGCCGTAGACCTCGTTGGCCTGCGCGGCGCCGAGCCGTTCGCGCAGCGCTTCCAGTTGCCCGATCAGGTCTGGCTGGTCCGGCGCCAGTTCGCCGCGCCCGAAAGCCTGCAGCATCTGGCGCACGCGGGCCAGGACGGCGTCGAGCAGGTCGTGCTGGTCAGGCTGCAGGCTGGGCGCCGGCGCACTGAGGCATTCCAGCGTGCCCTCCAGGGCCTGGGCCAGGTCGCGCAAGGCGTCGAAGCGCACCGTGGCCGAGGTGCCGGCCAGCGTGTGCACCGCCTTCAACGCTTCAGGCGTGGCCGGTCGGCCCGGCTCGTGGCGCCATTCGCCGAAATCGCGTTCGAGCGTGCGCAGCAGTTCGTCGGTTTCGGCAATGTAGATGTTGTACAGCGCCAGCGGAATGTCCAGTGTGCCGACGCGGCGCAGGCTGTCGTCCGGCGGTGGCTCCGGCCGGGTTGCGGTCGGCAAGGCGAAGACGTTCGAGTGCTCCTGTGCTTCGGGCGCGGCCGCTGCCTCCTCGACGGCGCCGCTGTCCTGCTCCGGCGCCTCGGCTGCCGGCTGTTCGGCCAGTGCGAACGCCTCGCCGGCCTGGACCCGCTCGGCCGCCGCGATCAGTTGCGCACCGCTGCGCGCGGACTGTCCGGCCTGGGCCAGCTCCGCCACCCAGGGCGCGAGCACGGCATGGGCATGTTCGACCAGCGCCAGCAGCTCGTGCGTGGCGGCGCGGCCGTCGGCCAGCCAGACGTTCATCACGCGCTCCAGCGCGGCGGCGGTGGCGGCGAACTCGTCCAGGCTCACCATGCGCGCGCTGCCCTTGAGGGTATGGAAGGCGCGGCGCACAAGGGTCATCGACTCCTGCTCGGACGGGTCGCGCCGCAGCTCCGGCA
Organism: Pseudomonadota bacterium; assembly: GCA_040755875.1. Lineage (GTDB taxonomy): Bacteria > Pseudomonadota > Gammaproteobacteria > Burkholderiales > Burkholderiaceae_D > Telluria. The sequence goes on from JBFLZJ010000008.1 coordinate 215,462, forward strand.
GCGCGGCGGCGACCATGCCCAGCACTTCCTCGGCCTCGGCCACGAAGATCTCGAGCAGCTCGGTGTCGATGGCGGGAGTCTCGACCTCCGCCGCCGGCGCGGTCTCGGCGTTTGCCTGCGGCGCGGCGGCCGGCTCGGCTGCCTGCCTGGGGGCGATGGTCTCCCCGATCGCCAGCTCGCGCAGCAGGCCGGCATCAGGATCGAAGGCGAAGCGGCTCTTCGCGCTCTCGCTGTTCTGGGCCAGCATGTCGGTGAAGAAGCCGAGCGCGCCGATGTTGCGCGCGATGTTGTGCAGCGGCGCGGCCTGCGCGAGCACGTCGCCGTCGCCCTGCGCCAGTGCCTGCACGGCGTCGCGCACGTGGACGGCTGCGCGGGCGGCCTCGTCCTGGTCGAGGATGCGCAGCGCGCCCTCGATCTGGTGCAGCAGCGGCGCGGCCTGGTCGAGCGCGCCGCGCTTGTGCAGCGGCTCGTCGTAATACTCGTCGAGCAGTTTTTCGACCTGGCGCAGCCCGCTCTTGATTTCGCCGGCCAGCACGGCCACCGTCTGGCCTTGCTGGATGCGGCTGGCCAGTTCGCTCTGCCACTGGGGCGCGTCCGGCGGCGTTTCGCCGGCGGCGAGCGCCAGCAGGCGCTGGCCCACCACTTCGGCATGCTGGTCGAAGTCCTCGGGCAGCTGGCGCACCTGGTCCAGGCCATGTTCGACGAACAGCATCGCCGCCGCCATCTCCAGGCCGAACTGGTCGCTGCGGCCGGAGGCGATCGAATCGCTCGCCGCCTGGCCGAGTTCGCGCAGCAGTTGGGCGAGCGCCGGCGCGCCCAGTTTTTCGCTGGCGCCGGCGAGGGTGGCCAGCGCCTGGTTGAAGTCGGCTTCGCGCGTGTCGTCGGCGTGCACCGCCAACTGATCCCAGTCGGATTTCGAACGGGCCAGGGCTTCCTTGGCTTCCTTCAGCGCGTGCGGATCGACCTTGCCGTAGCGGCGCTCGGCATAATCCGGCGGCACCGCGCCCTCGAGGCCGAAGGCGCGGCGCAGCCGGGCCGCTTCGCCATCGGGCTCGGGCACGGCGGCGACGAAGAACAGCGCATCGCGCAGCATGGCGTCCGGCAGGCCGGACTGGCCCTGCGACAGGCGGCGCAGTTGCAGGTTGATCTGGCCGAAGAGCTGCTTCACGTAGAGGTCGCCCGCCAGGCGGCCCGTCGCCACCAGTACGGCAAAGCTGCGCAGCGCGCTCCAGAAGGTGCGCGCGTGCGGGTCGTTGCCGGCCTCGGCCAGCGGCGCGATCGCCTCGGCGAGGGCCTGGGCATGCGCTCGCTGGGCTTCGGGTTCCGTGCTCTTCAGGTAAGGCAGCAGGGCTTTTTCGAAACGGGCGCGGCAGGCTGTATAGTCGGACACTGCGTCGGACGCGGCCTCACTTGACGGCGCCAGGTCGAGCGTCACGCCGGTATCGACCGTGATCAGGTCGGACGGGTGGATGCGCTCGACGCCCAGCAATTCCTGCAGCGCGCGGTAATACGGGAAGAGGCGCGCCGGCTGCGGCGCGGCGCCCGCCACCAGTTCGTCGAGGTATTCGCCGATCGCGCCATAGGCCTCGCGCACCACTTTCGCATGTTCCGGCGTGCAGTCGATGGCGCGGTCCTTGAAGGCGTCGAGCGCGCGTTCGGCGGCGGCGGTCAGGAGACCGACGCCTTCCACGTCCACCATCTGCAGCGCGCCGTGGGCCTGGTGCAGGTGGGTCTTCGCGTGCAGCAGCAGGGTCGGCTGCGCCTCCAGCGAACGCGCGGCGGCGTCCAGCAGCGCGCTGCCGGAGCGTTCGAGCGCGTCGCGGATCTCGCCGATCACCCAGGACAGGGGACCGGTATCGAAGTGGCTCGCGGACGGGGAAGAAGTCATGGTCGATGGACGGCTCATTGGGCGACGCGGAAGCGCGACACCGAGTTTTTCAGTTCCTGCGCCAGCGCGGCGAGCTGGCGGATCGATTGCGCGGTCTGGCGCGTGCCGGCCTGGGTGTGCTCGGTCACGGACAGGATGTGCTGCATATTGTGCGCCACGCCGTTGGCGGACGTCGCCTGCAAGCCGGTCGCGAAGGAAATGCCCTGGATCAGTTCGGCCAGGCGGTTCGAGACGCGCGAGATGTCGGCCAGCGCGGCGCCGGCCGCGTCCGACAGGCGCGCGCCTTCGACCACGCCCTGGGTCGATTTTTCCATGGCCGCGGCGGCGTCGTGGGTGTCGGTCTGAATCGTGCGCACCAGGGCGCCGATCTGCTTGGCCGCCTCGGCCGAGCGTTCTGCCAGGCGCTGCACCTCTTCCGCCACGACCGAGAAGCCGCGTCCGGCCTCGCCGGCCGACGCCGCCTGGATCGCCGCGTTCAGCGCCAGCACGTTGGTCTGCTCGGTGATGTCGGAAATGAGCTCGGTGATCTCGCCGATCTCCTGCGAGGATTCGCCCAGGCGCTTGATGCGCTTCGAGGTTTCCTGGATCTGTTCGCGGATCTCGTGCATGCCGAGGATCGCGTTCTGCACCGCGTTCGCGCCCTGCTCCGCCGCGGCCACCGACTGGCGCGCCACCTCGGCCGATTCGTTGGCCGACTTCGACACGTCGGTAATTTCGCCGGCCATGCGCAGGACGGTGGACGAGGCTTCCTCGATCTCGCGCGACTGCTGCTCGGTCGCGCCCAGCAGCTCGGTCGAGATCTGCTGCGCCTCGTTCGAGGCCTGGGTCACCTGCTCGGCGGTGCCGGTCACGCGCAGCACCAGGCCGCGCAGTTCCTCGACGGTGAAGTTGACCGAGTCGGCGATCGCGCCGGTGATGTCTTCCGACACGGTGGCGTGCACGGTCAGGTCGCCGTTCGCCACGTCCTGCAGTTCGTTCATCAGGCGCAGGATCGCGGCCTGGTTCTGGTCGTTGGTGGCCTTGGCTTCCTCTTCCTTGGCCTGGGCCAGCTGGCGCATCGCCTCGGCTTCGCGGCGGCGCGTCTCGGCGCCGCGGGTGCGGTTGCGCGAGTCCTGCAGCATCACGCGGCTGATCGAGCCGGCCGTGGCCAGGGTGAAGATCGAGGCCGCCACCAGCAGCCAGAGCCAGGCGCTCGAGGACGACTGCTGCTCGCGGTAGCCGCTCTGCAGCGCGGCTACCTGCTTCTTCATCTCTTCGTTGTCGCGGTGGATGGTGCGCGCGGCGGCGCGCGCCTTCGAGTAGGCGGTCGGGTTGTCGAGGAAGGGCGCGAAGTCCTTGCGGAAGGCGTTGAAACGCGTCTGCAACTGGACCAGCTTGTCGCGCAGGTCGTCGTTGCGCTGGGCCGCGCCGCCGGCGAGCAGGGTCTCGAGCGCGTGCTCGAAGGCGGCGCTGTCGGCGCCGATGCGCACCGCCGCGTCGTCGCGCGGCACGCCGATCGCGAAGAAGCTGTTGGCGCCGCGCGCCAGGCGCTGGGTCAGCATCATCATGCGGCCGATCGCGGCCAGCTCGCGCGCGCTGGCGCCGCGTTCGACGTTCTGGGCCATCAGGTCTTCGGTCAGCACCAGCATCTCGGAGGCGAGCGCGTCGAGCTGGCGCACGCTCTTGTCGAAACCGATCAGCGCCGGCTTCATCTGCAGGATGTTGGCCGCGCCCAGTTCGGAGGCGGTCCAGGTGGCGCGCACGCGCGCCAGCAGCGCGCTCTGGCGCCCGCTCGCGCCCGGCACGCCGACGCTGCCCACCTGGCCGCCCTGGGTCAGCAGGCGCAGGTCGCGGTTCACTTCAAGGCGGCTTTCGGCCAGCTGGTCGAAGGAAGCGGGATTGCCGGCAAGCGCATTCGGCGCCGCCTTGCCGACCCGCTGCGAGTGCATCAGGAGGTCGCTGGTGACCTGGACCTGGGCCGCGACGCGGGCGTTGCCGGCGGCGTTCTGCCACATCGCCAGGATGGTCAGCAGGATGCCGACGCCGAAGGACACCAGCAGGATGCGCAGCTGGCGCGACAGCGACAGGTGGCCGATCAGGGGCAGGCGCAGGCTGTCCTCTTCCTCGTCGGCGGCAGGCGCGCGGCGGCGGATCGCATGGCCCAGGCGCAGCATCGCTTCGCCGGCCGAGCCGTGCTGCGGCGCCAGCGCGGCGGCGCCGCTCGTGCCGTCGGATGTCCCCGCCAGGGCGATGTCCGCACCGAACTCGGTATCGGGCGAGGCCAGCACGGTCTCGTCCGTGCCCCTACCCTTCGACAGAAAATTCAACGACATGATTCCCATTGCGGCTCCTGGTCCAGCGGGTTGATTGTTATTGTCCGACGTGCAGGAAGCGTTCTTCCCGCACCAGCGCCGCGAGCGACAGCGGCGTCCATGCCTTTCCTTCGGCGTCCAGCAGGCGCGCCGCATTGCCTTCTTCAGGGGTCATCGCTTCGAGTCGGCGCAGGCCGTGCACCTGGGTTACCAGCAGCGCGCAGTTCAGGCCCAGGCGCGGCGCCAGCGACAGGAAGCGCGCGTCCGGACCGGCGGCGCTGTCCTGGCCGCTTTTGCTGAAATAGCGCGCCAGGTCGACCACGCCGAGCAGGCTGCCGCGCACATTGGCCAGGCCCAGGTACCAGGACTGGGTCAGCGGCACGCGCGCCAGCGGCGCCGGCGGCACGATCTCGCCGGCCTCGGCCAGCGCCAGCAGGTAGCGTTCGCTGCCGATCGTGACGCCCAGCTGGTGCACGGCCTGGACCGCGCCCTCCTGGGCTGCCTGCATGCGCGCCAGGAGCTGGGCCTGGTAGTCGCGCAGGCGGGTGCGGCGCGCGGCCGCCGGCGCGAGTTCCTGGCCGTTGGCGGCGGCGTTCATCAGGCGCCCAGTGCGGCGATGCGCGCCAGCAGCAGTTGCGGGTCGACCGGCTTGACGAAGTAATCCTTCGCGCCCTGGCGCATGCCCCAGATGCGGTCGGTTTCCTGGTTCTTGCTGCTGCAGATGATGACCGGCACGGACGACAGTTCCGGGTCGCGGGCGATCGAGCGCGTCACCTGGAAGCCGTTGGCGCCTGGCATGACCACGTCCATCAGGATCAGCTCGGGGCGGTCGGCGCGCATTTTCAGCAGCGCGTCCTCGCCATTGTCGGCGGTGGAAACGGAAAAACCGTTCTTCACCAGGATGTCGGTCAGGTAAAAACGTTCGGTCGGGGAATCGTCGACGATCAGGATCTTTTGAATGGCCACGCTGGGCTCCGTACTCGGTTGGATCAGGCTTGTGAAGCCGTGTGCTCGCGGACGGCCGCGAGCAGGGTGTCTTTGGAAAATGGCTTGGTGAGATAGGCGCTCGAGCCGACCATCGCGCCGCGCGCGCGGTCGAACAGGCCGTCCTTGGACGACAGCATGACCACCGGCGTCGCATGGAAGCGCGCGCTCTTCTTGATCAGCGCGCAGGTCTGGTAGCCGTCCAGGCGCGGCATGAGGATGTCGCAGAACACCAGCGCCGGATGATGGTCGTTGATCTTGGCGAGCGCGTCGAAACCGTCCTCGGCCAGCACGACCTGGTAGCCGGCCTGGGTCAGGAAGATTTCGGCGGAGCGACGGATCGTGTTGCTGTCGTCGATCACCATGATGGTGGGGCCGCTTGCTTGCTGCGATGTCGTCATGTTCGTTTCACTTCGGCATGGACCGCAACGATAGCATAGGGCTGTCGGCTTGTGCGCGATGTGTTGCTCAAAGTCAACTATTCGCAAATACAGGGGAGAAAAGCTTGTTGGAAGGGCTAGAAATTCAGTTATCGGGTGGGATGAAATTGATAACTTAGTTGATCAAAATGCAGCAATTTTGACCCGTAGGGTGGGCGGGTTTCCCGCCCACGCGGTGATAGGTAATGCTTGATCAGCCGTAACCGATCCGATATCGGGTGCCAGCACCGGCGCGAATTCGCCTATGCCAACAATCGACGCGTGGGCGGCAGACCCGCCCACCCTACATCTGACGCCGCAGCGTCATCGACAACGACTCAGATTGCCGTCATCTCAAAATCGTCCTTGCGCGCGCCGCATTCCGGGCAAGTCCAGTTCATCGGCACGTCGGCCCAGCGCGTACCCGGCGCGATGCCGTCTTCCGGCGCCCCGGCTTCTTCGTCGTAGACCCAGCCGCAGATCAGGCACATCCAGGTCTGGTACGCGGTCGCCGTTGTTTCGTTACTCACGGTGTCGTTCCTTCTATCTAGTAAAATGGGGAATCAGGTATCTTAATCTACCCGTCGTGCAAAACCAACCGTCTCCGCTGATTCTCACTTTCGGCGTTTCCGACCCCGTCGGCGCTCTGGGTGTGCAGGCAGACCTCGCCACCTTCGCCGCCCATGGCTGTCACGCCCTCACCGTTACCACCGCCCTGCTGGTGGCCGACAGCGCGCGCGTCGAAGACCTGCATGAAATCGACGTCGGCTGGATGGCCGACCAGGCCCGCGTCGTACTCGAGGACATGCCGGTCGCCGCCGTCAAGATCGGCGCGATCGCCAGCATCGAGCAGGCCGCGGCGATCGCCGAAATCGTCTCCGACTACGCCGAGGTGCCGCTGATCGTCGATCCCTTCCTGTCTTCCCTGCCCGACGCCGGCATGTCGGACGACGACACGGTCGTGGCGATCCGCCAGATCCTCGCGCCCCAGGCGACCGTGTTGATGCTTTCGCAATCGGAACTGGGCCGCATGGCCGAGACCTGGCGCGAACCGGGCGCCGACAGCAACCTGGAAGCCGACGTCGCGGAACTGACCGCGCGCGGCTGCCAGTACGTGCTCGTCACCTGTACCCAGGGCAGCGGCAACAACCGCGCCAACACCCTGTTCGACCGCGACGGCGCCGTCACCACGATCGACTGGCAGCACCTGCCGGGGCCTTTCGTCGGCGCCGGCACCACGCTCTCGGGCGCGCTGACCGCGCTGATGGCGCAGGGCATGGACGCGACCGAAGCCCTGCAGGCCGCCCAGGACTATACCTACGGCGCACTGCGCCATGCCCAGCGTTTCGGCATGGGCAAGTTCGTCCCCAACCGTTTCTATCGGACCCTGCCCCTGGTGGGCCGACAATAAAAAAAGGCTACAAGATGACTACCGAACAAACCAGCTCCCGCAACGACATCCTGTTCGAACGCGCCCAGAAAAGCACGCCCGGCGGCGTGAATTCGCCGGTGCGCGCCTTCCGCTCGGTCGGGGGCACCCCGCGCTTCATCACCCGCGCCGAAGGTCCGTATTTCTGGGACGCCGACGGCAAGCGCTACATCGACTACATCGGCTCCTGGGGCCCGGCCATCGTCGGCCACGCCCACCCGAAAGTGATCAAGGCGGTGCAGGACGCCGCCGCCAACGGCCTGTCCTTCGGCGCGCCGACCGAAGGCGAGATCGAGATCGCCGAGGAAATCTGCAAGCTGCTGCCCTCGATCGAACAGGTGCGCCTGGTATCGAGCGGCACCGAGGCGACCATGAGCGCGCTGCGCCTGGCGCGCGGCGCCACCGGCCGCGACAAGATCGTCAAGTTCGAAGGCTGCTACCACGGCCACGCCGACTCGCTGCTGGTGAAGGCCGGCTCGGGCCTGCTGACCTTCGGCAACCCGACTTCGGCCGGCGTGCCGGAAGACTTCGTCAAGCATACCCTGGTGCTCGACTACAACAACATCGCCCAACTGGAAGACGCCTTCCAGTCGATGGGCGACACCATCGCCTGCGTGATCGTCGAGCCGGTGGCGGGCAACATGAACCTGATCCGCGCCACCCCGGAATTCCTGCAGCGCATGCGCGAACTGTGCACCGAATACGGCGCCATCCTGATCTTCGACGAAGTGATGTGCGGCTTCCGCGTGGGCCTCGGCGGCGCCCAGGAAATGTACGGTATCCAGCCGGACCTGACCGCGCTGGGCAAGGTCATCGGCGGCGGCATGCCGGTCGCGGCCTTCGGCGGCAAGGCTGAGCTGATGCAGAAGATGGCCCCGATCGGCCCGGTCTACCAGGCCGGCACGCTGTCGGGCAATCCGGTGGCCGTGGCCGCCGGCATGACCACCTTGAAACTGGTCCAGGAGCCGGGCTTCTACGAGAAGCTCACCGCCACCGGCGAGAAGCTGATCGCGGGCCTGACGGCCGCCGCGAAGGAAGCCGGCATCGCCTTCTGCGGCGACTCGGTGGGCGGCATGTTCGGCATGTACTTCAGCGACACCATCCCGGCCTCCTACGGCCAGATGATGGCCGGCGACAAGACGCGCTTCAATGCCTTCTTCCACGGCATGCTCGAGGAAGGTGTGTATTTTGCGCCGGCCATGTTCGAGGCCGGCTTCGTGTCGGCGGCCCACGACGACGCCGTGATCGCCGAAACGGTCGAGGCGGCGAAGCGGGTGTTTGCACGCCTGGCCTGATCTCGTAGGGTGGGCGCCCCGTGCCCACGCGGAACCTTGCGTCACGTCGGCACGATTTCCGCCGCACCCTGCGTGTGCCCGCAACGTTTGCGAATGATCCGCGAAAACGTGTCGGGTTTAATCATTCATCGCCGCGTCCGACCGGCAACACAGGGCGCCTGTTCGCGTGGGCACGGGGTGCCCACCCTACGGGTCACGCCCCGGCGGCCATCACCGCCTTGCGGTTCGTCGCCACCACCTTGCGCGACGCCCGCTTGCGCCACCAGATGATCACCCCGGTCACGCTCAGCATGGCGACCACGACACCCATGAAGGAAACCAGGATGCGCCCCGGCAGGCCGAGGATGCGCCCCGAATGCAGCGGGAACTGGGCCTGTACGAAGATGTCGGCCGCCGTCCCCTTCCACGGCTGGCGCTCGCCCAGCAGGCGGCCGTCCACGCCGTCGTAGTACAGCAGGGCCGGCCCCACGCCGCCCGCGCCATGGTCGCCGCCCGGCTGGAAGAAGCTGACCATGTAGATGCCGTATTCCTGGGAATAGTAGACGCCGCCGACCGGGTCTTCCCAGCCGCGCCGCTGTCCTTCGCCGCCTGCGCGCCAGATCACGTCCGCCATCGGGAGCAGGGGCTCGACCAGGTGCTGCTTGTCGGCCATCGGGCGGGTGTCGAAAGGCGTCGGCGTCACCTGCGAGACCTTGCTGATCGCCGGGTAGAAGATCTCCTGGTAGAGGTTGAGCGAGAACGCGGTGAAGGCGAGGACGAACAGCAGGGCCCAGGTCCACAGGCTGAAGGCGCGGTGCAGGTCGAAGTTCAGTTTCGCCGAACCGCCCTGCCAGCGCACTTTCCAGGCGGGCTGCCAGCGCTGCCACCACGTCTTCCCGGCGGGCTCCGCCTTGCCGCGCGCGCCAGCGGCCAGGGCAGCCCTTGCCTGGCGCCGTGCCGGCAAGGTGAGGTAGAAGCCGACGAAGCAGTCGACCATCCACACCATCGCGATCGCGCCCATCAGCCAGATGCCCCAGCGGTCGATGCCCCACATCTCGGGGATGTGCAGCGTGTAGTGCAGGCGGTACAGGAAGGAGACGAAGGTCTCCTGGGTGATCGGCCAGACCGCGCCCCATTCGCGCTTGCCGAGTTCCGCCCCGCTGACCGGGTCGAGAAAGACCTGGTTGAACCCGGGCCGGGTCAGCTCGCCGGTTCGGGGGTCGTAGCGCGGCGACACGCCCAGCGCCAGCGACTCGCCCTGCTCCACGTGCAGCGGGATGTAGGAGACGCGCACCTCCGGATAGCGCGCCTCGACCTGCCGCGCCAGCGCCAGGGAGTCCTGGGCGGCGCCCGGCGTGTGCGCCTGCATCAGGTGCGGATTGAGCAGGTCGTCCAGCTCGTGGTCCCACGAGATGATCGCGCCGGTGACCCCGCTGACGAAGAGGAAGGCGGCCGTCAACAGGCCGGCGTAACGGTGGATGGAAGTCCAGAATGCGCGCATGGCAGCCTCGTTCTCGCTGTAATCAGAAGCGGTAGCGCAGCGTCAGCGAGGCGCTGCGCGGCGCCCGGTAGTTGACGCCGCCATAGGATGCGGACATGCCGAAGTGCGTCTCGTCGAACAGGTTGTCGATGTTCAGCTGGGCCGACAGCCGGCGGTTGAATTCGTAGCGCGCCATCAGGTTCACCAGTGCGACATCCTTCTGCTCGATGAGGCCGTTTGTCGTGCTGGGCGCCAGCGGATCGACCGTCCAGGTGCGGCCTTCCCAGTTGACGCCGCCGCCGACGGTCAGCTTGTCCCATGCGCCCGGCAGGCGGTAGGTGGTGAACAGGCGCAGCAGGCGTCGCGGATAGATGCTGTTGACGTCCATGCCGGCGGCATCCCGGGCGCGGAACTGGGAGTAACCGGCGCTGGCATTCCAGCCCGGGGCCAGGCGGCCCGACAGGTCGAACTCGAAACCGCGGCTGGTGGCGCCTTCGGCGGCGCGGTAATACGTTTCGGGCACGAGCGGACCGCCGCCGTCGCGATCGATCATGCCCGCTTCCTGGGCCAGGCCATCCTGCCTGATCTGGAACACGGCCAGCGAGCCGTTCAGGCGGCCGCCGAAGAACTCGCCTTTGACGCCCGCTTCGATGCTCCTGCCGACGATCGGTTCGAGCAGATTGCCGTCGAGGTCCTTGCGGTTCTGCGGCTGGAAGATGTCGGTGTAGCTGGCGTAGGCCGAATAGTTCCGGTCGATGTCGAGGACCAGGCCGGCGTAGGGCGTGACTTCGTGGTCGTGCCGGATGGCGTACGCCGCCGTCCACAGGCCTCCGCCCTCCTTCTCGTAGTCGGTGAGGCGGGCCCCGACGATCAGCTTGAGCGGATCGGCCAGCGAGAAGCGCCCCATGCCGTAGAAGGCCTCCTGCTTCGTCCGGCTGCTTTCGTAGAAGGTCGGCGCGCCCCAGCGCGGCTCCGGGTAGGCGGCCGGATTCCAGTGGTTGAAGTCGGTGACGGTCGAGCTCACGCCGCCGAAATCGGCCGCGCGGTTGTCCGAATCGAATTCCTGCCTCATGCGCATGTAGCCGAAGGCCGCCTCGTGCGTGCGCCCGCCGAACTCGAAGGCGCCGCCCAGGTGCAGGCTCAGGTCATTCTGCTTCGTACGAATGCTGTAGGAACCGGAAAAATCGCTCATGCCGGCGCCGGTCGCGCGATCCGGCATGCCCGACAAATACAGCAGGTAGGAGTCGCCTCGGCGGTCGCCGTGGCTGTAATTGGCGCGCGCCTGCCAGCCGTTCCCGAACGTGTGCTCCAGGCTGAGAAAGCCGTTGTCATAGGTCGACAGCAGGCGCGTCCAGTCGGCCGCCGTGGTTGTCGAGCGGTCCCAGTCGGCGGGCGTGCCGTCGCTGTACCAGTAAGGCAGGCTGCCCCACATCGGCCCCCTGCCGTTCAGGTCCTGGTGGCCGAAGCCGGCCGCCAGCTGCGTCTTCGGCGCCAGGTCGGCCGAGATGGTCGCGTAGACGTTGTGGTTGCGGTTCTTCAGGTAGTCGATCCAGCTGTCGCCATCGACGTATTCGGCGACCACGCGGCCGCGGATGCTGCCGCTCGTGTTCAGCGGCGCCGACACGTCGCCCAGCAGGCGGCGCTCGTTCCAGCTGCCGATGCCGCCTTCGATCCAGCCCCTCACCTCCTTGCTGTCGGCGCGCTTGCGCACCAGGTTGATCGCCGCCGACGGATTGCCCGCGCCCGTCATCAGGCCGGTCGCGCCGCGCACCACCTCGACGCGCTCGTAGGTGGCGACGCTGCCGATGGCCTCGCCCGCGCTCCAGGCCTGCTCGTAGGTGGTCGGGATGCCGTCGATCTGCAGGTTGTCGATGTCGAAGCCGCGCGCGGTGAAGCCGGCGCGGTTGGTTTCGTACTGGTTGACCGAGACGCCGGTGACGTTGTCGACGATGTCGGCCACCGATGTCAGGTTCTGGTCTTCGATGCGCTGCAGCGTCACCACCGACACCGATTGCGGCGTCTGGCGCAGCGACAGCGCCAAAGGCGTGGCCGAGCGCTGCGCGTCCGCGTCGTAGGCGCCGGCCGCAGGCGCTTTCTGCGCGCTCACCAGCACCTGCTGGACTGCTTGCCCGGCGGCCGGATCGTCGGTCTCGGCATACGCCAGCAGAGGCAGGGCCAGCACGACCGACAGGGCGACCTGGTTCAAGTTGTAACGCCCGTTTGCGTGCGCATGCATATCCATCGTTGACCTTTATCGAGTAGCGGAAAGAACAGGAGCGGCCGGCACGGCATGCATCATGGATGCGCTGACGCGAAGCTCCCTCCAAATGAGAATGGTAATGATAACGATTCTCATTTATAAGTCAACAAGCATGCCAGGAAAATATGAACGCGGGCGCGTCCGCATCGAACATCCGGACGCGCCGGCACGTCCGCGGGAATGGCCCTGGGCCGTGGGCACGGCGAAGGCTGTCGTCGGAGAAACGCTTGCGGCAAGGCGCAAACGAACGCTTAAGCCAGCACAAACCCGACGCCGCTGGGTACGGTGCGCGCCGGTCGCCTTGTGCCATCATGAGTCCAACATTCGGACTCGATCATGGCGCGCCTTCGACGATCCCCTCCCGGCACGGCCCGTTCCCGCCTGCCGCGTGCACAGCAGCCGCTGCCGCAGAGCGGCGGCGCGCCCATCCTTGTCACCGTCGCGCTGCTGCGCGTGGCCGAGCCCACCAATCCCGAGGATTACTACGCCGCCATCGTCGATGGCCTGAACGCCAGCGCGCAACGCTACGGGGTCGACACGGCGCTGCGCATGGCCCACTTCCTGGCCCAGATCGGGCACGAGAGCAGCCTGCGCGCGACCGAGGAGAACGGCCGTTATTCGGCCACGCGCATGCGCGAGATTTTCGGCTGCAAGGGCGGGCGGGCGCAGTACGACCGCGCCAGCGACGAGTGCCGCCTGGGAGCGGATGGCAAGCCGGCGCGCCTGCGTCCCAAGCTGTGGACCGAGCAGGACGTCTACGCCGGCAATGCCGAGCGCCTGCTCAGCTACGTGTATGCGGACCGCCTGGGCAATGGCAGCGAAGCCTCGGGCGAGGGCTACCGCTACCGCGGTCGCGGCCTGGTCCAGCTGACCGGCAAGGAGAACTACGCCGCCTTCAGCGCCGCCCACAACGCGCGCGATGCAAGCGATCCACGCGATTTCGTGGCCGAGCCGGACTTGCTGCTGAGCGAGCTCAAATACGCCATCGAATCGGCCTTCTGGTACTGGGATGCGCGTAAAGTGAATGCGCTTGCCGATCTTGACGACCTCGAGGGTGTCACCCGTGCCGTCAACGGCGGCCTGAACGGACTGGAAGACCGCGGAGCGCGCCTTGCGAGCATCAAGACAGCACTGGGTATATGAATCCATCGTGGCGCTGGCCTGCTGGGCCGCGCCGTCCGCCTGGGCGCAGGCCCCGGCCGAATCGCTGTGCCTGGCCGATGAACCCGTCGTATTCGCCTGCAGCGTGGAAGGCAAGATCGTCTCGCTGTGCCGTTCGGCCAGCCCGCCACAAGGGCTGAGCTACCGCTTCGGCAAGCCGGCGGCCGTGGAGCTGCGCTATCCGCAGCCGGGCCAGCGCGCCCGCCCGGCCTTCAGCGTGAAAACCGAACCGCTCATCGGCGGCGGCATCACCCGGGTCGCCTTCCAGCGCGGCGGCTACACCTATACCGTCTACAGCCGCGTGGGCCGCGCGCAAGATGGCGCCACGCCGGAGTTCGAGGACGGCATCACCGTCGAGCGGCGCGGCAAGCTGTTGCGGCACCTGCGCTGCGAGGATGGCGGGGCGGGATTTCGCGAGCCCTTGGAGCAGAACAAGTAGGGTGGGCGCCCCGTGCCCACCGGGCACGGCTGCCGGCTCTGGAAGCGATCTTGCCGCCACCCCAGCCTGCGAAATAAAATTTCATGCAAGAGTGCAGCATGAAATTTTATTTCATTCACATCGCCGGCCCGCCGAAGCCACCCGGCGGCATCCCGCCCGGCGGCGGACCGCCGCGCCAGCCCTCGCCCGGCGGCCCGTCCGGACGGCGATTCGCCTGCACGCCGCCGAAGCGCCAGGACAGGCCGACAAACACGATGCGGCCATCGTAGCGGCGAATCCCGCGTTCCTGCAGCGTGGCCGAGTCGGTGACGGTTTCGGCCTTCTGCGAATCGAAGATGTCGTTCGCGTTCACGACCAGCGACAGAGTCGGGGTCAGGTTGCGCCGGTAGCTCAGGTTCGCGGTGGCGCTCGGCTCGCGGTAGCCGTAGCCGGTCAGGGTCTTGCCCTGGGCGTTGAACATCAGCTGGACCTGGTCCTGCGCCGTCATCTGCCAGTTCAGGCGCCCGCGCACGTTGACCGAGGTGGCGCTGCGCTTGCTCTCGACACCCGCCAGGTCGATCTGCTGCTGCTCGACGACGAAGACGTTGCCGCTGGTGTTGAGCGACAGGGTCGGCGTGAGCTTGCCGCTGAGGGTGAACTCCAGGCCGCCGGAGCGGTTGCTGCCGCCATTCTCCAGCGTGGTCAGGATCACCGTGTCGCTCACCGCCACCTGACGGCTGCGGATCATGTCGCGGTCGTTGCGGTAGTAGGCGCGCACGTTGGCGTCGAGCGTGCCGGCCTTGGTCTCGTAGCCGACCTCGAAGGAATCGGTCTTCACGGGCTTCAGCCAGGGATTGCCGCTCGACTCGTTCAGCTCGTCGCGGTAGACCACGAAGGGATTCAGTTCGCCCGCGTTCGGGCGGCGGATCCGGTGCGCATACGAGAAACGCAGGTTGGTCCGGTCGGCCAGTTTATACGTGGCGAAGGCGCTCGGCACCCAGTTCAGGTAACTGTTGTCGGCTTCGATGCGGCTGGTCACCTGGTCGAGCTTCATGTCGGTGTGCTCGGCGCGCAGGCCGAGCTGGGCGCCCCAGCGCTCGCTCAGCTTCCACTGGTAGGAGCCGTACAGCGCGGTATTGCGCTCGTCGATCTCGAAGGCGTTGGTGCGGCGCGCGTTCACGCTCTGGGCGCCGGAGACCAGGTCGAAGTCGTAGTAGCGGGTGTCGAACTCGCTCTTCGATTCGGAGATCTTGTAGCCCACCTTCAGGATCGCGCCGCTGTCGAGCGGACGCTCGTAGTCGCCGGTGTAGTCGACGATCCGGGTGCGGTTGTCGACGTCCTGCAGGTTGCGGCTGTCGGCCGCCCGCGGCGGCAGCACCGTATAGGTGTTGACGGAGTCGGTCTCGCTGTCGTTCTCGCTGCCGGACAGGCGCAGGTCCATCTTGAACACTTCGCCCAGCTTCTCGCCCTTGTGGTCCCAGCGCAGGCCGGCCATGCCGTTGCTGCTGTCGCCCTTCCTGCGGCTGTCGCGCGCATAGTCGCTGGTGACCGCTCCCGTGCCGTCGGCCACGTTGTAATGGTCCAGCACCTGCTGATCGTTATCGCGCTTCATCAACATCACGCTTGCTTCGAGCGTGTCGTCCTGGCCGATGTTGTAGCTGGCCTGGCCGCGCAGGCCGACGCTGTCGTTCAGGCCGGTGCTGGTCGTGGACTGGGTGCTGCGCTGGGTGGCGCCGGTGACCGGGTCGATGCGTTCGCGCTCGTTCTCGTAAGTCGAGTCGCGTCCGTCGTGGCGCACGTGGATGCCGCCCTGGAAGCCCCACAGGCCGGTGTTGTAGGCGCCGTTCAGCGCCGAGTTGTAGCGCCCGCCCGTGCCCAGGTTGGCGTTGGCCACGCCGAAGCCGCCCGCGCGGCGGTTGCGCTTCATGACCAGGTTCAGGATCGGCCCGCCGCCGCCTTCGTTGCCGAATTCGGCGCCCGGGTTGTTGATCACCTCGACCGAGTCGATGTCCTCGGAAGGCATGGCCTGCAGCGCGCTGCCGCGGTTCTCGCCCTGCAGCATGGCGGACGGTTTGCCGTCGACCAGGATCTGCACGTTGGTGCTGCCGCGCAGCGACACGGTGCCGTCCGCATCGACCGAGACCGACGGCACGTTGCCGAGCGCGTCGGCGGCGCTGCCGTTCGAGGCGTTCACGTCCTGCTTGACGTCGTAGACCTGGCGGTCGATGAACTTGGTCTCGCGCTCGCCAGTGACCTTCACGGACTGGATCTGGGTCGGCGCGGTTTGTGCGGCTGGTGCGGCGGCAGTGCCGGTCGCAGGCGCGGCTGCCGGAGCCGAGGCGGCTGGCGCCGCAGCGGGCGCCGTTTGCGCAGTGGCT
Source organism: Pseudomonadota bacterium (assembly GCA_040755875.1). GTDB lineage: Bacteria > Pseudomonadota > Gammaproteobacteria > Burkholderiales > Burkholderiaceae_D > Telluria. The sequence goes on from JBFLZJ010000008.1 coordinate 231,444, forward strand.
GGACGCATGGCGGCCAGCTCGCAGACCGCCACGGCCACGGCCAGGTAAAGGGCACGCTGGCGCGGCGATGCGGCGGCAGCGCCAGGCTGGCGGCGGCCTTGGGTAGAACGATTTCCTTGGACCATTGATGTGCTGTTGTTGACGTTGGGAGGCATCGCTCGCGCCATCGTTCTTGTTCACAGAAAGTGGCGCACGCGTAAAGTTTCGATTTTAAAACGACACGTCTTCCTCGCACCGTTTTACGAAGTAAAGAAGCGTAAAGGCAGTCGCGCAACTAGCCTTTCTATCTGGATACCTATGTGTACTGCTAAGTTACAATTTTGCAATTATCGCCGATAAACTCGACCACAAAGCGAAGGCCTTCCATGGCAATCACGTCGCGCCTTGCCGGACTGTGCCTCCTGCGCGCATGCCTCGCAGGCCTGCTGCTGTCCACCGTGCTCGAGGCCCGCAGCGCCCCGTTGCAAGCCGGGATGACGCGTGGCCTGGCCGAGGAAAAACTGAGCGGCGCGGTCTGGGCCACCGTCGGCCCGGACGGCATCGTGACGGGAGCGGCGGGCCTCAAAAACGCGGCGACCGGCGCCGCCATGCGCGATGACACCATCGTCCAGGTCGGCTCGGTCACCAAGCTGGTCCTGGCCCTGGGCGTGCTGCGCCTGGTGACGACAGGAGAGCTCGCCCTCGATACCGAGGTCTCGACGCTGCTGCCAGGCCTGCGGGTGGACAATCCCTGGCAAGCGAGCGACCCCATGCGTGTGCGGCACCTGCTCGATCACACGGCGGGGCTCGAAAACTTCCGCTTCTCCCAGGTATTCAGTCTCGCCGCCCATCCGGACCTGCCCTTGGGCGCCGCCCTCGAACGCGGCAACGCCGTGCTCACGCTGAACCGCCGGCCCGGCAGCCGCTACGCCTACTCGAACACCGGCTACCTCCTGCTCGGCATGGTGATCGAGGCGGTGACCGGGATGCGCTACGAACGCTATCTCGACACGCAATTGCTGCGCCCCCTCGGGATGAAGGACAGCAGCTTCGCTTTCCGCAGCCAGGTGGGCGCCGCCGCCGAAGCGCGCATGGCCATGGGCCATTTCGAAGAGGGCGTCACCCAGCCGGCGATTCCCGTCTTCCATCGCCCCTCGGACCAGTTCACGACGACGGCCGGCGACATGGCCCGCTTCGCCCGTTTCCTGCTCGATGGCGGCAAGATCGACGGCCAGCCCTTCATCGCCCCCACACTGCTTGCCGAGCTGGCCGAGCCGACGCGGACCGAGGCGGCCCGGGCCGGCCTGCGCATCGGCCACGGCCTGGCGCTGGCCCTGCGCGACCGGCACGGGGTCATCGGCGAATGCCATCCGGGCACCTCGATCGGCTTTCGCGCGATGTTCTGCCTGTACCCGGAACAGGGCAAGGCCTTCTTCGTCGCCATGAACACCGACAGCGAAACGGCCCGCTACGAACGCTTCAACCAGATGCTGCTCGACGCGCTGCAACTTGAACGGCGGCGCCCGGGGGCGCCCGCGCCGGCGCTGCCGCCGGATATCGCGGACTGGGAAGGCGTGTATGTTCCGGCCTGGAACGCGGTGGCCAGCCTGGCCTGGGTCGACACGGTCTTCAATCCCGTCATCCTGCGCCGGGACGGAGCCCGGCTCCAGGTGCACGCCCTGCAGGCCGATCCGCTCGACCTGCAGCCTGCCGGGGGCATGCTGTTCCAGGCCGGCGGGCGCACCGTCGCTTCGCACGTACTGCTGACCTCCCAGGACGGCGAGCGCTTCCTGAGCAACGGCCTGCACCACTACCGGAAAACGCCATGGGCGGCGATGCTGGCCTTGTGGACAAGCACGGCGCTCGGCCTTGCCGGAACCCTGTACGTGCTCGGCGCGGGCGGGTGGCAACTGGTGCGCGGCCGCCTGCGCCTCGCCAGCCCGCTGGCCCTGCCCCTGGCCTGCCTGCTGGCGCTGGCCTTGCCGGCGCCGCTGTTCCTGACCCAGTCCTTCCTGGCGCTCGGCGACCTCACGCCGGCAAGCGCTACCCTCGCCCTGGTCACCACCCTGCTGCCTGTCGGCTTCGCCTGCGGCTTGCTGCGTGCGCTCAAGGCGAGGACGGGCGCGGGGCGCGTAGATTATCCCGGCGCCCTTGCGCTCGCCGCTGTGTTGCAATGGCTGCTCGTGCTGGCAGTGTGGAAAATGATTCCTGTCGTGCTCTGGCGCTAGGTCCGGAGATCATTTCCGCGCGCTGGCATATGCATGCTCAGCAGGAGGCCTTCTGCAGAAAAGGAAAAAACGCGCGAAAATAACGGGTTACGTGTTTACGGCTATCTACTTCCTATGTCCAATTCAGCTACTTTGCCCATTCGCCCCCGCGTTGACATCAACGCGAAACCGCTCGGCGTGGCGCTGCTGTTCATCGTGCTCGGCGCCCTGTACCTGGCCCAGGTCGTCGACGCGCGCCAGTCCGTGCTCTACCTGATCGGCGCCCTGCTCGGCGTCGCGCTCTACCACGCCGCCTTCGGCTTCACCTCCGCCTGGCGCGTCTTCATCGCCGACGGCCGCGGCGCCGGCCTGCGCGCGCAGATGCTCATGCTCGCCGTCGGCGTGCTGCTGTTCTTCCCGGCCCTGTCCAGCGGCACCCTGTTCGGTACGCCCGTCAGCGGCCTGGTCTCGCCCGCCGGCACCTCGGTGGTCGTGGGCGCCTTCATCTTCGGCATCGGCATGCAGCTCGGCGGCGGTTGCGCTTCCGGCACGCTTTACACGGTCGGCGGCGGCAGCACGCGCATGATCGTGACGCTGATCGCCTTCATCGCCGGTTCCGTCATCGCCACCGCGCACATGCCCTACTGGACCTCGCTGCCGCAGCTGGCCCCGATCTCGCTCGTGAAGACCCTGGGCCTGGCGCCGGCGCTGCTGCTGAACCTGGCCGTGTTCGCGCTGATCGCCGGCATCACCGTGCTGGTCGAGAAGCGCCGCCATGGCCGCCTCGTCAGCCCGGACGCCAAGCCGGTGCACGGCCCGCGCTGGCTGCGCGGCCCCTGGCCGCTGGTCGCCGGCGCCCTGGCCCTGGTCGTGCTGAACTTCGCGACCCTGGCCCTGGCCGGCCGTCCCTGGGGCGTGACCTCGGCCTTCGCGCTGTGGGGCGCGAAAGCAGCATCCGCCATCGGCATCGACGTGGCCAGCTGGACCTACTGGTCGACCAAGGCCAACGCCGCCGCGCTGGCCGCGCCGATCTCGAAGGACGTCACCTCGGTGATGGACATCGGCATCGTGCTCGGCGCCATGCTCGCCGCCGCCCTGGCCGGCCGCTACGCCCCTGTGTGGAAGCTGCCGCTGCGCTCCTTCATCGCCGCCGTCGTGGGCGGCCTGCTGCTCGGCTACGGCGCCCGCCTGGCCTACGGCTGCAACATCGGCGCCTACTTCAGCGGCATCATCTCGGGCAGCCTGCACGGCTGGCTGTGGCTGGTGTTCGCCTTCGCCGGCAACGTCCTCGGCACGCGCCTGCGTCCGCTGTTCGGCCTGGAAGTCGAACGCGTGAAACTGGCGGCCTGCTGAGCCGCTTGCACGCACTCCCGCGCCGTGGATGCGTTCACGGCGCGGGGGCGCGATCGGCAACCTTGCCGTGTTTCATCGGGTGGATCAACCCGCCCTTCCCTCCCCACGGCGTCCAGCGCCGGGCGACGATGTGGTAGCGCACTTCCAGCTCGTCCCGCACCGACAACAACCCGCCGCCCACCGAGAACGGCGTCATGCCGAAATCGGTCTGCTTCAGGCGCGTGCTTCCGCTCGCACTCACCTTTTCCGCGTCGACCTGAACGGTGGCGGGCAGCGCCAGCCGGCGCGTCCTGCCGTGCAGCGTGACGGCCACCAGCGAGGCCTCCGGGTCGACCGCGTAGACGGCGGCGCCGGAAGCGGCCGCCGTCCGATACCAGTGGGGATCGCCTGCCGGGCCGGGCGCCGGCGGCGCCGGCTGCCGTATGCAGGCGGACAGCAGCGACAGGACGCGTTTCATGGGGGCTCGAGGCGGAGGCGGTTCATGCTCTACAATGCCTGGACACCAGACCGTGAGGAGTCGATCATGCTACAGGGAAGCTGCCTGTGCCGCGCCGTCGTCTACAGCGCCGCCGGCCCAGTTGAACGCACCAGCCACTGCTATTGCACCATGTGCCAGAAACAGCATGGCGCAGCAGCCGGCACCTACGCCAACGTGGCCCGGGCCGGCTTGAGAATCGAGCGCGGCGAGGCTTTCATCACCGAGTATGCCTCTTCCGAACACGGCCGGCGCGCCTTCTGCCAGCGCTGCGGCTCCACGCTGTTCTGGCGCAGCGAGGAAACGCCCGAGCAGGTTGCGATCACCCTCGGCACGCTGGACTCACCGTTTACCGGCACGGTCGACATCGAACTGCACACCGACACCAAGCCGTCCTGGCTGCCGTGCAGGGATCCGGCCTGATGCCGGTTTCGTCAGTCCGGGCATGGGTTGGAAGAGACTGCCGGCGTGTTCCGACAGCTTGTTCATCTTGAAGCGGATTCAGTAATGCTTTTTTCAATCGACGATACCAAAACACCGATAACCCATATTCCGCACGAAAAAGATTTCAATCGCTGGCGTGCTCGGCTTACGGACGACGAATATGCTTCGATCGAGGCAGAGTTGATGGCCAGGATCGGGGACAGCGAAGTAGTTACGTCGAGCTGGATACCTGGGAACGATTGGTCGAGGACTGCGTTCGAACCGATCTACACAAAAGCGTGCGAGTATGACGAAACAGCGTCGGCCCTGTGTTTTGGCCTGTTTTTTTGGGTGTGCATGCAACGACATCCGCGAAACTGGTCCTTTGGCCGTTACCAGAAGGATGGTATCGACATTCGAGGCCTGACCTACTTTCAGATCCATCCCCAGGGCTGATCGCACGCTCCGCGAACTTCCTGCCCATTGCCGCCCCCGGTCCGCTCGTCCAGCGACCCGGGGTAGCGCGCTTCGCCCGACCGAGGTTACAATACATTGCAATTGCGCAACATCACCAGCCTCCGCACCGAACGATGCCCAACCTGAAAAAAAGAGCCGCACAGCAGCTCGCTTATGTTGGCATCACCATCGTCGCGTTTCTCGGGCTGAACTGGATCAATGAGCTGGCGTTCATTCAGTTCGAGCAAAGCAAGGGGATCAATTGGGTGTTCCTCCCCGCCGGCATCCGCTTGCTGGCAACGCTGTTCTTCGGGTTTGCCGGCTTCGTCGGCCTGCTCCTGGCAGGCTTCTACCTCAATTTCCACCACTTCGTGTTCCAGGATGAGGTGCGCGCAATCAGCGGCGCCGTCGCCGGGGCGGGTGGTCCCTACCTGGCATATCTTTTCGCGAAACACTGGTTTGACCTGGGGCCGCGCCTTGGGAACCTGACCGCGCAACGGCTCTTGCTTACCGGGGTGTTATGCGGACTCATGAGTCCCATATTTCATCATGCCTTCATGTGGGTCCAGACCGGGCTGGTGGACTGGACTGCGCTGGCGGCCATGATCACGGGCGACATCATCGGCATTCTCGTCGTGCTCACCATCACGAAGGGTCTGATCAAACTGACCGATCCCCGCGACGTGGATGCCCATCTTTATTAGGAAGTAGGATTCGCGGCGCCGTTCCCGGAAACCATTGCCAGCGGCCGGGCACGCCCGAGCTGGCGCATAATGTCCTTTTGACACTGGAGGGTGCAGGATGGACCAGCTCGACGCCTCGATCATCGCTTCCTGGAACCGCAATACCGATCCCTGGGTCGCCGCCGTGCGCAACGGGGAAATCGAAACCCGCACGCTCGTCACCAATGGGGCCATCGTCGAGACGGTGCGCGCCCTCGCGCCGCACACGGCCGTCGATCTCGGTTGCGGCGAGGGCTGGCTGGTGCGGGCGCTGCCGGAAGTCGACATGGTCGGGGTCGACGCGATCGCAGGCCTGGTCGACTCGGCGCGCGCGGCCGGCGGCGGGGAGTTCCGGCTGCTGTCCTACGAAGAAATCGCCGAGGGGAAACTGGCGCTAGCGGTCGACCTGGCTGTCTGCAATTTCTCGCTGATCGGGAACGAATCCGTGAGCGGCCTGTTCCGGGCCGCGCCTTCCTACCTGCGCCGTGGCGGCCACCTGGTCGTGCAGACCGTCCACCCGCTCGCCGCCTGTGGCGACGCGCCGTATGTCGACGGCTGGCGCGAAGGCAGCTGGGCAGGGTTCAACAGCGGCTTCCAGGACGCGCCGCCGTGGTATTTCCGTACGATGTCGAGCTGGATCGCGCTGTTCGAAACGAACGGGCTGCGTGTGCGCGCGTTGCGCGAGCCCCTGCATCCGAAGACCGGCAAGCCGGTCTCGCTGATCCTGGTGGGGCAGCTGCCGGAATGACGCTTATGTCAGCTTCAGCCAGCCGCGGCGGCGGAAATACAGCAGCGGCGCGATCGCGCTGGCGACCATCAGCCCCAGCGCGAAGGGATAGCCATAGGTCCAGTTCAGCTCCGGGAACCATTTGCTGAAGTTCATGCCGTAGATGCTGGCGATCAGGGTCGGCGGCAGGAAGATCACCGAGGCCACCGAGAACATCTTGATGATCTTGTTCTGGTTGATGTTGATGAAGCCGACGGTGGCGTCCATCAGGAAGTTCACCTTGTCGAACAGGAAGGACGTGTGGCCGTCGAGCGATTCGATGTCGCGCAGGATCTGGCGCGCCTCGTCGAACTGTTCCGAATTGAGTAATCGCCCGCGCATCAGGAAGCTGACGGCGCGGCGGGTGTCCATCATGTTGCGGCGGATGCGGCCGTTCAAGTCTTCCTCGTGGGCGATCGCGTTCAGCGCGGCCGCCGCGTCCTGGTCGGAGAATTCCTTCTGCAGCACGCGCTGGCTGACTTCTTCCAGGCTCTCGTAGATGCCCTCGAGCGCGTCCGCCGAGTACTCGGCGTCGGTGGCGTAGAGGTCGAGCAGCACGTCCATGTAGTCGGCGATCGAGCCCGGGCGCGAGCGCGCGCGCATGCGCACCAGGCGGAACACCGGCAAATCGTCCGAGTGCACCGAGAACAGCATCTTGCCCGACAGGATGAAGGCGACCGTGATCACGCGCGAAGGGCCGTCCTCTTCCTCGCGCAGGAAGTCGGTGCGCAGGTGCAGGTCGCCGTTCTCGGCTTCGTAGTAGCGGGCCGAGGCCTCGATGTCCGACACTTCGTCCTCGCCCGGCAGCGAGACGCCGTAAATCGTCTTGACCCACGCGCGCTCGTCATCGTCCGGGTCGGTGAGATCGACCCAGACAGGCTTGACGTTCTCCAGGTCGGCGCGCGAGGCGATGGGTACCTGGTTCAGTCGGCCATTTTGTAGGACAAATACATTGATCATGCGCGCTTTCTCGGCCGGAATCAAAACTGACGCAAGTGTACCCGTTAGCCCCGAGACCGGCCACCCCGAAACGACGGTTTTGCCCCGTCTTCGGCGTTTTTTCGGCGCATTTTAGTTCGACCGTTAATAGCGCCTGACAAAAGCCCTTGGGCAAGGCGCATCGCCGCAGCGGCGGACCGCGAAGACAGTACGAATGGGCGGCGAGACGATGCAACGCCGCCATCGGGCATTTTCAGGCGCTACGGCAACTCGGCTGCTCGCATGCGGCGCTGAATCAGGTTCGTGCGCTTGACCAGGTAATTGGTGCTGCGGTTGCGGTCGTAGTAGCGCGGATTGGGCAGCATCACGGCCAGGCGTGCGGCCTGCGCCGGGGCCAGCTTGGCCGCCGAGGTGCGGAAGTAATAGCGCGCCGCCGCTTCCGCGCCGAACACGCCGCGGCCGAACTCGACCACGTTCAGGTACACCTCGAGGATGCGGCGCTTGCTCATCACGGACTCGAGCATGAAGGCGATGATCATCTCCTGTCCCTTGCGCAGGTAGCTGCGCGAACCGGACAGGAACAGGTTTTTCGCGAGCTGCTGGGTGATGGTCGAGCCGCCGCCGACGACCTTGTGCTTGCGGTTGTTGCGCTCGTAGGCGCGCTCGAGCGCGTCGAAGTCCACGCCAGGATGGTCGGCGAAATTCGCGTCTTCCGACGCCACCACCGCGCGCTTGAGGTTGTTCGAGATGCGCTCGTAGGGCACCCACTCGTGCTTGAGCTGGGCGTTCGGGTTCTTTTCGCGCAGCTCGGAGAGCTGCTGGCGCATGAAGCTGGTCGAGCTCGGATTGAAGTACACGAACCAGCAGACCTGCACGAAGAAGTACAACTGAAGCAGCAGCACGGCCAGGATCGGCCCCAGGAATATCCACTTGACCCAGCGGCGCCGTCCGGATGACGCGCCGCCCGCATTGCCTTTTTTTGCCATTGTTTTAATTATGAACGCAGAGTCGTCAGGAGATCGTGGGTGTCGGGGCGCATGCCGCGCCAGATCGCAAAGGCTTCGGCGGCCTGCTCGACCAGCATGCCGAAGCCGTCGCGCGTGCGCGCGCCCTGCTTCGCGGCGAAATGCATGAAAGGCGTCGGCTGGTCGCCGTACATCATGTCCAGCGCCAGCGTGTCCTTCGTGAACGCCGAGCTTGGGACCGGCGGCAGCGCCTGGGTCAGGCTGGCCGAGGTGGCGTTGACGACGATGTCGAAGGCGCCGCGGATGTCCTCGAAGCCGCAGGACTTCACCTCGGTGACCTGGTCCTGGAAGTCGGACACCAACGCATCGGCGGTCGCGCGGGTGCGGTTGGCAACGAGGATGGCCTTCGGCCCCTGTTGCAGGAAAGGCAGCATCACGCCGCGCGCCGCGCCGCCCGCGCCCAGCAGCAGGATGCGTTTGCCGGCCAGCGCCACGCCGGCGTTGCGCACGATGTCGGCGACCAGGCCAGGGCCGTCGGTGTTGTCGCCGACGATCTCGCCGTCGATGAAGCTCAGCGTGTTGACCGCGCCGGCGGCGCGCGCCCGCTCTTCCAGGCGGGTGGCCAGGCCGGCCGCCTCCAGCTTGAAGGGCACGGTGACGTTCGCGCCTTTATACCCCTTGGCGACGAGGTCGCGCACGACGTCGGCGAAACCGTCGAGCGGCGCCAGGCGGCGGCCGTACTCGATGCTTTGGCCGGTCTGGGCGGCGAAGGCGGCGTGGATCTGGGGCGACTTGCTGTGCGCGACCGGATTGCCGATCACGCAATAACGATCAGTTGTACCGGCACTCACGATGCCTCCTGCAATTCAGCCTTCATTTTTTCCTCACGGGTGAAGGTAAAGCGGGTAATCACGATCCACAGGTCATCCTTGCCGACCGTGCGCATGTTCTGGGGGAAGCTGCCGAAGGGCGCGGCGCGGCGCACGATCTCGAGCGCGGCCTTGTCCAGCGCCGGGTTGCCGGAACTGCGTTCGACGCGCGGGCCGCCCTCTTTCTGGTACAGGCTGCCGTCCTGGAAGACCGGGATCGAGACCACCAGCTCGCCGTACAGCTTGCGCCCGTTCTGCTGCGGGAAGTTCAGCGTGCCCATCTCCTCCACGCGCTTCTGCATCGCCTTGTAGTACAGGGCATAGCCGACCTGGCGCGTGCTCGGCGAAATATGGGTGCGCTTGGGACGCTTGTTCTGGTCCTCGATGGTCTGGGTGATCTCGGCCGTCATGCGGGCGATCTGGCGCGCGGTGTCGACGTCGTCCTGGCCGCTGCGGTTCGGGTCCGGCTTGTCCTTGTCGCGCACGGGGGCCGCGGAGAACTTCGACTGCTGCACGCGCGTGAGCACGTCCTGCTGCTGCTGCTCGAGCTCGGCGATGCGGCGCTGCAGGGCCTTGATGCTGTCGCCGTTGTCAATGCGGCGCAGGTCCGGCAGCGGCGACTTCGCGCGGCCGGCGTCCTGGGTGCCGCCGCCTTCCAGGTTGGCCTGGGCCAGGGCCTCGGCCTTGGCCGGCGCGTTGGCGTGCTTGGCGTTGACGAGGATGACCTCGAGGCCGGGGTCGGCCGGCTGCATCCGGAACACCTCGGGCGCGGCAAAGCGGACCGCCAGCAGCAGCGCGTGCGCCGCCACCGAGGCGGCAAGGGCGATCATCAGGGGTCGGTTGTGTGGTGAATACTTCACGCGGGCGCGCCGGACGGCTTTGGATCTGGGAATCCAGGCATTCTACCGTGCCGCAAGGCACTGCGGGAGATTGGTGGCGGCGTGGCAACGGGGCGCTTGGCACCCTTGTTATAATGTCCTCAGGGTGCACACACGTCGTTGTGGGGCAGGATGCGCGTAGGTCGGGCCGCCACGCGGAACGCGTTCGTCCATGGAAAGGCCCCCGATGACTGTCATCCAACGCGCCCTGTCGCGCAGCTTCACCCGTTTCTTCGAATCCAAGAAAGCAGGCGGCATCGTCCTGATCGCCTGCACCCTCGTTTCCCTGTTGCTGGCCAACTCGCCGCTCGGCGACGATTACCTGCACATCTGGCACATGCAGGTGCTCGGCATGAGCGTCGAGCACTGGGTCAACGACGGCCTGATGGCGATCTTCTTCCTCCTCATCGGGCTGGAACTCGAGCGCGAGCTGTACAACGGGGAACTCTCCGACATCCGCAACGCCATGCTGCCGATCCTGGCGGCCGCCGGCGGTATCGCCGTGCCGGCCCTGATCCACTTCCTGCTCAACGGCGGCACGCCGACCCAGGCCGGCATCGGCATCCCGATGGCGACCGACATCGCCTTCGCCCTCGGCGTGCTGGCCCTGCTCGGCAGCCGGGTGCCGGCCTCGCTGAAGATCTTCCTCACCGCGCTGGCCGTGATGGACGACCTCGGCGCCATCATCGTGATTGCCGTCTTCTACACGGCGGAGCTGGCGGGCCTCTACCTGCTGGGCGCATTGGCCGTGTTCGTACTGCTGGTGTGCATGAACCGCTGGCTGCGCATCATGGCGCTCACGCCCTACCTGATCGGCGGCGCGCTGATGTGGTTCCTGATGCTCAAATCCGGCGTGCACGCCACCATCGCCGGCGTGCTGCTGGCCTTCGCGATCCCCTATTCCGCGCGCGAAGACGACGAGCAGTCGCCGTCGCACCGCCTCGAACACGTCCTGCATACGCCCGTGTCCTTCGGCATCCTGCCGATCTTCGCGCTGGCCAACACGGGCATCGTGATCGGCGCCGGCTGGGCCGGAGAACTCCTGTCCACCAACAGCCTTGGCATCCTGGGCGGCCTGGTGCTGGGCAAACCGGTCGGCATCGTGCTGGCCAGCCTGGGCGCGGTCGCGCTCGGCCTGTGCAAGCTGCCGCTCGACCTCAACTGGAAACATGTGCTGGGCGCGGGCCTGCTGGGCGGGATCGGCTTCACGATGTCGATCTTCATCACGAATCTCGCCTTCGTGGGCAGCCCGGAGGTGATCAATGCCTCGAAGATGGCGATCCTGCTGGCCTCGCTGGTGGCGGGCACCCTCGGTTTCGTGTGGCTGAAGCTGTTCGGCGCGCCCACGGCGGTGGACGTCGATACGAACACGATGGACCTGGAGCAGGACGCGCGGTGAGCGCGGGGAAGCGGCCGCCTGCCGGGGCGGCCCGCTTCGCCGGGAGTTGTTATCGGGGTTTGTCGGGGCAGACCAGCTTGAGCGCCGCCCCGTCTTCTTCCGCGAAATACTCGACGCACTGGCTGCCGTCGCGGTAGATCGTGCGCATGCCGAAGGAGGAGGCATAGTCCGCCTCGTCGAAGCTGACCGAGCCGTCGTGGTCGAAGTCGATGGCCTCATAGCTCAAGGGCGAGCGCGCCACCATCCAGGCGAAGACCGCCCAGTAGCCCAGCACGAGCACGGCCGTGACGATCACGACCGTGCGGATCGACCTGCTCTTCACGATACGCCGCCCTCCCCGGGCTTATTGCTGGGCGCCGGCCGGCGTGGCGTCGTCGGTGCTGATGGCCGCGACCGCGCCTTCGGCTTCCACGACTTCCTCGACCGCGGCTTCGCCGGTATCGCCCTCTTCTTCCTCGAAGGCCAGCTCCTCGCCTGGCGCGGCTTGCGCCACTTCGAGCAGGCGCGCTTCGAGCGAGAGGTCGACTTCGTCCCAGCGCACGATGTCGAGCTTCACCTGGGCGCCGCGCGCCACCTGGGGCAGGCCGGCCAGGCGGATCACCAGCGGAATGTCGACCAGGCGCAGCACGTCTTCCTTCAGCACCACGGCATCGACCTGTTTCGCGTTTTCCTGGCCCAGCCAGCGCAGGCACCAGTAACGCTCCATGGTCTGCTGGAAGTCATTGTAGGCCGAATAGGCCGCATCGAAAGCCGAGACGATCGAGAACAGGGTCGCGTCGCGCGGCTTGAACGGCGCCACCAGGGGCGCGGTCACGCCGTGCTCGGCGCAGGCGATGATCTGCCACTGGTTGACCAGGTCGGTGTAGCGGCGCAGCGGCGAGGTGCTCCAGGCGTACTGGTCCACGCCCAGGCCCTGGTGGGGCGCGGCGTGCGTGACCATGCGCACCTGCATCTTGGCGGCCCAGCCGGCGCCGCTGCCGGCGCCCTGCGAGCGGTAGATGCCCGGCACGCCCGAGTCGTGCAGCAGCTTGCCCCAGGTGCTGTTCGCGAAGATCATCAGCTCGGCGACGATTTTATCGAGCGGCGCGCCGCGCTTCCTGCGCACGATCGAGACCACGTCGTCCTCGACATAGAAATTGAAGTCGACGCGGTTCGCCTGCTCGGGCTTCAGGCCGAAGGCCTCGCGTTTGGCCATGCGGCCCGCTTCCAGCTTCAGCGCCCATTTCCACAGCAGCGCCAGCTCCATCTTGTGCGGGTAGTCGCCTTCTCCGTTTTCCAGCGTCTCTTCGTTGACCAGGTCGTCGAGGTCGTTGTGGCGCAGGTTGCTCTCGATCGGCACCAGCTCGGCGCGGGTCGTGGTCGAGACCACCGACCAGTCGGCCGGGTTCAGCACCGCGTACAGCGACAGCGCCGGGCAGGTAGTGCCTTCGGCCAGGGTGAAGGCATTCACCACCTCGTCCGGCAGCATGGTGATCTTGTCGCCCGGCATATAGACGGTGGACATGCGGCCGCGCGCGATCTTGTCGATCTCGTCGTCCGGCTTGATGGCCAGGCCCGGCGCGGCGATGTGGATGCCCACGCGCACGGTGCCGTCTTCCAGGTGCTCGACCGAGAAGGCGTCGTCGATCTCGGTGGTGGTCACGTCGTCGATCGAGAAGGCGGCGACCTTGGCCGTCGGCAGGCCCGTCGGCGCGCTCGGCACCGGCAGCGGCGGGAAGCCGGCGCCGCGCGGGAAGTGCTCGAACAGGAAGCGGCCCATGTGCAGCTCTTTCGGCGAAGCGATGCCTTTCGTGGCCAGCATCAGGCGCGGCGCCGAGGTGTGCAGCTCGCTGGCGGCCGTTTCCAGCGCCTTGTATTCGATGGTGTTCTTGTCCGGCTTGAACAGCAGTTGCTGGACGATAGGCGCCATCGCTTCCGGCAGCTTGCCGGCCTTCAGTTCCTCGACATAGGCGGCCTGGATCAGCGCCTGCTGCTTCTTCTTCTCGATGCCGGCCTGGGCCGCGCGCAGCGACTGCTCGGGGGCGGCCTTGTAGCGTCCGCGCCCCTTCTTGTAGAAGTAGATCGGGGCCGAATGCAGGGCCAGCACCAGACCGGCGGCCTCAGGAGGCAGCGGCGCATGGCCGAAGTACTCGGCGCCCAGCTCGGCAAAGCCGAACTCTTCCTGGCCGGCGACTTCCCACAGGAAGTCGAGGTCGACGTCGGCGGCGATGCCCCTGGCCGCTTCCAGCAGCGCCTCGGGATCGGGCTTCTCGAATTGCAGGAGCACGTCCTTGGCTTTCACCTTGGTGCGCTTGCCGCTCGCCAGTTCCACCTGATAGGCCTCGCCTGCCTGGGACAGCACCGAGCCGACCTTGAAATCGCCCGACTCTTCAAAAAATACATTCATGTTTCGTTTCGCGTTATATGTGTTGCGCCCAGATCGAGTACCGCCGGCAAGAATACCTCGGTGACCATCAGCAGGCCTTGATGGCGGCGGTAGACACAACGCCGCGCATAAAATACGTTTCCTTGCAGCCCGCCGCCGAGCGCGCTATCCAGCCTCTCGACCAGCGGGTGGCCGCGGCGCAGCCGCGCAAATTCCAGTGGCCCGCGCTCGACCAGCGGGTCGTAAAACAGGGTCGTGCCGAGCGAGCGTTCGCCCAGCGCCGAAAACAGCGGCCAGTCCGTCGCCGTGGCCGACATCGGCACCACGGTGTGGCCGAACACCGTCGGCCGCCCGTCGCAGCACAGCAGCACCTCGCGTTCCCACACGCGCTCGCGCCGCGGCAGCCCGATCGGCCCCGCCTCGTCCAGCGCGCACAGCGCCGCCTGCTGGTGCAGGCGCTTCACGCGGAAGGCCTCGCTGGCCCGCACCAGGCGCGCCGTCAGCGAACCCTTCGTCGTCAGCCAGTCGCGCATCGCTTGCGGCGCGCGCACGGCCCCGGCATGGCGATGCCATCGCGCCCGGCGCAGCGAAGCACTTCTCACTGCGCCTTGCCTGCCGCGGCCCAGTCGACTTGCGGCTGGCAGAAGGCCAGCACCTCGTCCACATACTGCGCGAATTCCGAGATCGCGTGGTCGCTGCCGGGAATCACATGCTGGCGCGCGCCGGCATAGTGCGCCACCATGTCGCGGTAGTCCAGCACTTCGTCGCCGGTCGCAGCCAGCAGGAAATAGCGTTCGGGCCGGGTGATGCGTTCCACCTTCAGCTCGGCCAGCTCGGCGATGTATTCGCGGCGGAATTCAAACGGCTCATCCGAATGCCAGGCGGTGGTGACGCCGACGTGCTGCTCCAGGTTCTTCAGGGGATTCACGGCCGGGTTCAGCAGTACGGCCGGCACGTCCAGGCGTTCGGCCAGCCAGGTGGCATAGAAGCCGCCCAGCGAGGAGCCGACGATGGCCAGGTTGTCGGGCGCATGGCGCTCGGCCAGCAGCAGGGCCAGTTCCATCGCCGCCTTCGGCGAGGCCGGCAGTTGCGGGCAGATCAGCTCGCCCGCGCGTCCGGCGGCCGTCATCCGCTCCTGCACCACGCGCGCCTTGAACGAACGTGGCGAAGAGCGAAAGCCGTGCAAATACAGAATCATTTGGCCAGGGCCTCGAGCAGCTTCTGGTGCACGCCGCCGAAGCCGCCATTGCTCATCACGAGGATGTGGTCGCCCGGCTGGGCCGCCTGCACGATGGCCTGCACCATGTAGTCGATCTGGTCGAAACTGTGGGCGATCGCGCCCAGGGGTTTCAGGGCGTCGGCCAGCGACCAGCCCAGCGCCTGCTGGCTGCCGAAGCCGAACACGAGATCGGCGTCCTTCAGGCTGCCCGGCAGCGCGTCCTTCATGGCGCCCAGCTTCATGGTGTTCGAGCGCGGCTCGAGCACGGCCAGGATGCGGCCCTTCGTCCCGATCTTCTGGCGCAGGCCGCCGACCGTGGTGGCGATCGCGGTCGGATGGTGGGCGAAATCGTCGTAGACGGTCACGTCCTTCACCACGCCGCGCACTTCCATGCGGCGCTTCACGCTCTGGAAGCGCGACAGCGAGTCGACCGACTGCGCCACCGGCACGCCGACGTGGCGGGCGGCGGCGATCGCGGCCAGCGCGTTCGAGCGGTTGTGCTTGCCGGTCAGTTCCCAGTGAACAGTACCTTGGATCTCGCCCGGTCCGTCGCCACGGTTGAAGACGACGTCGAAGCTGGAGCCGCCCGGATGCTCGACCAGCGACCAGTTCACGCCTTCGGACAAACCGAAGGTTTCCTTCTCGCTCCAGCAGCCGCGCTTGATCACGCGCGCCAGCGAGGCTTCGTCGCCGTTGACGACCAGGCGGCCCACGCCCGGCACGGTGCGCACCAGGTGGTGGAACTGGGTCTCGATGGCGCCGATGTCCGGGAAGATGTCGGCGTGGTCGAATTCCAGGTTGTTCAGCACGGCGGTCTTGGCGTGGTAGTGCACGAACTTGGAACGCTTGTCGAAGAAGGCGGTGTCGTATTCGTCGGCCTCGATCACGAAGAAGTCGGAATCGGTCTCGCCCTGAAGACGCGCCGAGATGCCGAAGTTCATCGGCACGCCGCCGATCAGGAAGCCCGGCGAATAGCCCGCGTCTTCCAGGATCCAGGCCAGCATCGACGAGGTCGTGGTCTTGCCGTGGGTGCCGGCCACGGCCAGCACCCATTTATTACGCAGAATATGTTCCCCAATCCACTGCGGGCCCGACACATAAGGCAGGCCGCGATTCAGGATTTCCTCGATCAGCGGATTGCCGCGGGTCATGACGTTGCCGACCACGTAGAGGTCGGGATTCAGCGACACCTGCTCCGGACCGTAACCCTGGATCAGTTCGATGCCCTGGGCTTCGAGCTGGGTGCTCATCGGAGGATAGACGTTGGCGTCGCAACCGGTTACGCGGTGGCCGGCCTCCTTGGCCAGGACCGCCAGGCCACCCATGAAGGTGCCGCAAATGCCGAGGATATGAATGTGCATGGTCGTGGGGAAAAAAGCGAATACGCGATTCTACCCGACGCGATGCCATTTTCCGTTCAAGAGTATGATCTACCTCATGATGCCAAGCCAGAATAATGACCTACTTCAGCTGCGCGCCGAGATTGCCGCAACGGCCGCGCGCATGATCGCCCAGGATGGCGCCGACTACGCCACCGCCCGCCGCAAGGCTGCCCGCCAGGTGCTCGGCGTGGACCAGCCGGCGCCCAACCTGATGCCCGACAACATGCAGATCGAGGACGAGGTGCGCAAGTACCAGTCCTTGTTTGGCGGTGCTGCACAGGCGGAGCGCCTGCGCACCTTGCGCGAGACCGCGCTACAGGTCATGGATGCGCTGGCCGACTTCCGCCCTTATCTCACCGGCGCCGTCTTGAACGGCACCGCCGGCGAGCACGACGACATCCACCTGCAATTGTTCGCCGACAGCGCCAAGGAGGTCGAGATCTTCCTCCTGAACCGCAACGTCAATATAGAGATTTCCGAGACCCCGCATTTCAAGGGCGCCCGTCACGAGCCGGTTGAAACGGTGAGCTTCCTGTGGCATAAGGAGGCCGTGCACGCTGAGTTGTATGATTTTCATGACTTGCGTGGAGCCCTCAAGCCGCGCGCCGATGGCCGCCTGCAGCGTGTCGACGCCGCCGGCCTGCGCGCCTTGATGACGACGGACGAATCTCTGGAACAGGACGAATGAATAAAAAGAAGTTGGCCGCTTTTGCGGTCGTGGCTGTACTCTTCGGCGCGCTCGGCGCCTATCTCGGGGTCAGGAACCAGCCGCAGGGCGCGCAGGGACCGGTCACCACCGCCATCGCCCCGACCGGCGGCCCGGCCCACACCGCTTCGGCTAACTTATATGCGCAGACGCTCAACGACCTGGCCGGCAAGCCGGAGTCGCTCGGCAAATGGAAGGGCAAGGCGCTGCTGGTGAACTTCTGGGCGACCTGGTGCGGCCCTTGCGTGCAAGAAATGCCCGAGCTGTCGGCGCTGGCCAATGAAGAAGCAGGGAAGCGCTTCAATGTGATCGGCATCGGCATCGACTCTCCCTCGGCGATGAGCGAATTTGCCACCAAGCACAACATCAAGTATCCGCTGTACGTGGGCGGGATGGGCGGCACCGAACTGTCGCGCGACTTCGGCAATACCAATGGCGGCCTGCCCTTCACGGTCCTCATCGGCGCCGACGGCCAGGTCAGGAAGACCTATCTGGGCAAGCTGAAGTTCGATGAGCTGAAGGCGGACCTGGCGGCGCTCTAAGGCTCGCGAACGGTCGTTCTTTTCCGAACTCCGTGCAAGTGGCGCTTATCCGCACTGAATTTTATTGCTTGCCAATACGTATTGTTGGCGGCAAAATGCGTCACTTTCGAGCGTAGACTCTACAAAATCATGGCGAAAAAGCTACTGTTGCTCAACGGTCCCAACCTGAATCTCTTGGGAACCCGCGAGCCTGCGGTGTACGGCGCGGCAACGCTGGCCGACATCGAAAGCGCTGCAACGGCCCAGGCCGCTGCAGCGGGCGGATCGCTTTCCTGCTTTCAAAGCAACCACGAAGGTGCGCTGATCGACCGCATCCACGCCGCCCGCAACGAAGGCGTGGACGCGATCGTCATCAATCCTGGCGGGCTGACCCACACGAGCGTGGCCTTGCGCGATGCGCTGGCCGCGGTGGCGATCCCGTTTATTGAGGTACATATCTCAAACATTTATCAGCGTGAAGAATTCCGTCACCACTCGTACCTGGCGGCGATCGCCCGCGGGACGATCTGCGGATTGGGCGTGGACGGATATCGGTTTGCCATCGACTTTGCGCTTAAATAGCGTTAATCTACGTCAACTTCATGCATCATGCGCGGATGCGCCCTCTTTTTGGCGCTTCGCTTACTCTTAAAACACAAATAATTCCAAGGGGTTTCACATGGATCTTCGTAAACTCAAGACTTTGATCGACCTCGTCGCCGAATCGGACATCGCTGAACTCGAAGTGACCGAAGGCGAGAGCAAGGTCCGCATCGTCAAGTCGTCCGCAATGCCCCAGAACCAGATGGTGATGCTGCCGTCGAGCGGCGTGCAGCAGTACTCGGCGCCGGCCGCCCCTGCCGCAGCGCCTGCCGCCCCGGCGGCCGCTCCGGCTCCGGCCGTTGCCGCCGAACCGACCGGCCACGTGGTCAAGTCGCCGATGGTCGGCACCTTCTACCGTTCGTCGGCGCCGGGCGCTCCGGCCTTCGTCGAAGTCGGCGCCACCATCAAGGAAGGCGACACCCTGTGCATCATCGAAGCGATGAAGCTCCTGAACGAAATCGACGCCGACGTGTCGGGCGTAGTGACCAAGATCCTGGTGGAAAATGGCCAGCCGGTCGAATTCGGCCAGCCGCTGTTCGTGATCGGCTGATCGTCAGCCCCGCCGGCCGTGACTTCTTCGCGGCCCATGATCCGAACCCAGCCGGCGCCCGACGCCGGCTTTCTCTCATACACCGAAGCTAACCATGTTTGAAAAAATCCTCATCGCCAACCGTGGTGAAATCGCGCTGCGTATCCAGCGCGCCTGCCGCGAAATGGGCATCAAGACGGTGGTCGTTCACTCGGAGGCGGACAAGGACGCCAAGTACGTGAAGCTGGCCGACGAATCGGTCTGCATCGGCCCGGCACAGTCCGCGCAGAGCTACCTGAACATGCCGGCCATCATCAGCGCCGCCGAAGTGACCGACGCCGAAGCGATCCACCCCGGCTACGGCTTCCTGTCCGAGAACGCAGACTTCGCCGAGCGCGTGGAAAAGTCGGGCTTCGTCTTCATCGGCCCGCGTTCCGATTCGATCCGCCTGATGGGCGACAAGGTCTCGGCCAAGCAGGCCATGATCCGCGCCGGCGTGCCTTGCGTGCCGGGCTCGGACGGCGCCCTCTCGGACGATCCGAAGGAAATCATCCAGACCGCACGCAAGATCGGCTACCCGGTCATCATCAAGGCCGCCGGCGGCGGTGGCGGCCGCGGCATGCGCGTGGTCCACACCGAGGCAGCCCTGCTCAACGCCGTGCAGATGACCAAGACCGAAGCGGGCACCGCCTTCGGCAACCCGGAAGTCTACATGGAGAAGTTCCTGGAAAATCCGCGTCACGTGGAAATCCAGGTGCTGGCCGACGAGCACAAGAACGCCGTCTGGCTGGGCGAGCGCGACTGCTCGATGCAGCGCCGCCACCAGAAAGTGATCGAGGAAGCGCCGGCGCCGGGCATCCCGCGCAAGCTCATCGAGAAGATCGGCGACCGCTGCGCCGAAGCCTGCCGCAAGATCGGCTACCGCGGCGCCGGTACCTTCGAATTCCTGTACGAGAACGGCGAGTTCTACTTCATCGAGATGAACACCCGCGTCCAGGTCGAACACCCGGTCACCGAAATGATCACCGGCATCGACATCGTGCAGGAGCAGATCCGCATCGCCTGCGGCGAGAAACTGCGCTTCCGCCAGCGCGACATCATGCTGTCGGGCCACGCGATCGAGTGCCGCATCAACGCCGAAGACCCGTTCAAGTTCACCCCGTCGCCGGGCCGCATCACCGGCTGGCACCCGCCGGGCGGCCCTGGCATCCGTGTCGATTCGCACTCGTATGCGGGATACTATGTTCCACCTCATTACGACTCGATGATCGGCAAGGTAATTTCCTACGGTGCAACGCGCGAGCAGGCAATTCGCCGCATGCAAATTGCGCTCTCGGAAATGGTGGTTGAGGGTATTCTCACCAACATCCAGCTGCACCGCGAGCTGATGGTGGACGCACGCTTCATCGAAGGCGGCACCAACATCCATTACCTGGAGCAGAAGCTGGCCAACCGCCCGGACACCAAGATCGCCCTGGGCACCGACAACAAGGCTGAGGCATGAGCTGGACTGAAGTCGTCATCGAAATCGCACGCGACCACGCCGAGGCGCTCTCCGACGCCCTGATGGAAGCGGGCGCGCTGTCGGTTTCGGTGGAAGACGCCGACGAAGGCACGGACCAGGAAAAGCCGCTGTTCGGCGAGCCCGGCATGGAGCCGACCGAGGCCGCCTGGGACCACAGCCGTGTGGTCGCCCTGACCGACACCGACGCGGATCAAGCCGCGATCGTCGCTGAAGCGGCCGCCGCCATCAAGCTGCCGCAGGCGCCCGCCTTCACCACCCGTTCAGTGGCGGACGCCGACTGGGTGCGCCTGACGCAATCGCAGTTCGAGCCCATCCACATCGGCAAGAACATCTGGGTCGTGCCGAGCTGGCACGAGGCGCCGAATCCCGACGCCCTGATCCTGGAACTCGACCCGGGCCTCGCCTTCGGCACCGGCAGCCATCCGACCACCCGCCTGTGCATGGAGTGGCTGGAAGCCCACCCGGCGCCCGGCAAATCGGTGCTGGACTACGGCTGCGGCTCGGGCATCCTGGCGATGGTCGCCAAGAAGCTCGGCGCTGCCGACGTGGCAGGCGTGGACATCGACCCGCAGGCGATCGAGTCGGCGAAGTCGAACGCCGAGCGCAATCGTTGCGAGATCGACTTCTACCTGCCGGACGCCTTTGCCGTCGCGCCCAACGAGCGCCACGCCAAGGGCCAGTTCGACATCGTGGTGGCCAACATCCTGTCGAGCCCATTGAAGCTGATGGCGCCGATGCTGTCCGGCCGCGTGGCGCCGGGTGGTTCGCTGATCCTGTCGGGCGTGCTGGCGCGCCAGGCCGAGGAAGTGGCCGCCGCCTACGCACCTTTCATCAAGCTGGGCGTCTGGGCCGAGCAGGACGGCTGGGTCGCCCTTCACGGCACGCTCGGCCAGGACACGGTACCGGCCGCGCGCTCCGCAACCAGCGCGTAAGGAGAGCCCGGCATGGCGCTCGCCACACAATGCCCTCACTGCGGCACGATGTTCCGGGTCGCCTCGGACCAGCTCAAGCTACGTGGGGGCATCGTCCGTTGCGGCGCCTGCCAGGAGATCTTCGACGGCAGCGCCACCCTGGTCGACCTCGATGCACTGCCGGCGCGCGCGCCGGTAGCGCCCAAGCCTTCCAGCACGCCGGCCGCACCTGCCGCGTCTTCCGCACCCGACGCATCTTCCGCACCTGACGCGTCTTCCGCACCTGACGCATTTGCTGCACCGGACGCATCTTCTGCACCGGCCGCGCCTGCCGAACCACCTGCCGCACCCGCCCCCGCTCCGGTGGCTGAGCCGGAACCCGATCCCCTGCCCTTCACCATCGTCGACGGTCCGGCGGACAGCGCCGATGTGGCGACCGACGCCGCCGCTTCGGCCGCGCCCGATTTCGACGGGCAGCCGGTCTACACGCTCGACTTCGACCATACCTTCGATCCCTTCGGCATCCTGCCGAAGATCGACGCGGCGGACGAGGCCGCTCCTGCCGCGCACGAAGCGCCGGAGGCGGCAGCCGTCGAGCCGCAGCTCGCCGTGGAGAGCGAAGCCCAGCCTGCGCCGGCCGCGGTGGAGACCGCTCCCGCTGCCGAGCCGGAAGTCGACGCGGCGCCGCAAGCGCCGGCGCCTGCCGAACCCGAACCCGAACCTGTGGCCGAAGCGCCCCCTGCCGCACCGGCAGTTGAAGCGGCGGCCGACGCCGCGCCAGCCGCGCCACTCGCGCCGGAAGAGGCAACCGGCACGGAGGAGACCGTTGCGGCGCACAGCGCAACGGCAGACGAAGCCATGCCGGCCGAACCGGTCGTTGCGGAACCAGCGCCTGCCGAGCCGGCGCCAGCCCTGCCTGCCGCGCCGGTGCGCGCGGCCGGGCAGAAACCCGTCCGGACGCCTGCCCCCGCGGCGCCGGCGCCGGGACGCATCGAGCCCAGCCTGAACCTGCCCGTGGACGAGGAACTGGTCGCCCTGCCGCCGCCGGACCACGAACCCGAACCTGTTTCCGCCGCTGCCGCTACCGCAGTGGCGGCGCGCGCGAGCGATGCGCCGCCGCTGCCGATGCGCGAAGCCGCCGCCAGCGTCATCAATGCGCATGCGCCGAGCATGCCGAGCGCACCGCCGGTTGCCCGCACGCCGGCTGCGCGCCGGGCCGAAAAGGCGGCCGCGCGCCGCTCGCGCCTGACGCCGACGAAAATCGACGCGCCTCCGAAGATCCGCGTGCCCGAGAGCGACGAGCCGGAATTCGTCCGGCGCAGCCGCCAGCAGGAGCAGAGCGGCCGCACGCGCAAGATCGCGATGCTGGCCGGCTCGGTCGTGCTGCTGCTGATCCTGGTCGCGCAAGGGGCGATCACCTTCCGCAACGCCCTGGCCGCGCGCTTCCCGGGCGCCAAGCCGGCGCTGGTCTCGAGCTGCGCGGTGCTGGGCTGCCGCGTCGAGCTGCCGGCGCAGGTCGACAACCTCGTCATCGACACCGGCGAGCTGACCACGCTCGGCGGCGGCGCCTATGTCTTCACCACGCAGTTGCGCAACCAGGGCGCGGTGGCGCAGGCCTGGCCGAGCCTGGAACTGTCCCTGACGGACGCCAACGAGAAGCCGCTGGTGCGCCGCGTGTTCGCGCCGCGCGACTACCTGGGGTCGGATTCCAGTCCGGGTGCCGCGCCTGCGGCCGCCGGACTTGCCCCACGCACCGAACAAGCGATCAAGCTCCACTTCCGCGTGGACGACCTTCAACCATCCGGCTATCACATCGCCGTTTTCTATCCCTGACCGAACATGACTCACCCTACCCTGATCTGCGGATCGCTGGCATTCGACAAGATCATGCAGTACCACGGCCGTTTCGCCGACACCCTGCTGGCTGACCAGCTGCACCGCGTGAACGTCTCCTTCCTGGTGCCGACCCTGCGCACCGAATACGGCGGCTGCTCGGCGAATATCGCCTACAACCTGAAGCTGCTGGGCGGCGATCCGCTGATCATGGCGACCATCGGCCAGGACGGCGCCGACTACCTCGAGCGCCTGCGCAACTTCGGCATCAAGACGCGCGCCATCAAGACGATCCAGGACGCCTACACCGCGCAGTGCTTCGTCACGGCCGACGAGGACAACAACCAGATCAACGCCTTCCACCCGGGCGCGATGCAGTTCTCGCACGAGAACAACGTGGCCGACTGCGGCCCGCTGCGCGTGGCCATCATCGCCCCGGACGGCCGCGACGGCATGCTCAAGCATGCGCGCGACTGCGCCGCGCAGGGCATTCCCTTCATGTTCGACCCGGGCCAGCAGCTGCCGATGTTCAGCGGCGAGGAACTGCTCGCCTTCATCGACCAGGCGACCTACTTGGCGGCGAACGACTACGAATTCGAGATGGTCATGGACCGCACCGGCCTGAAGCTGGAAGAGATCGCGTCGCGCCTGGAAGCGCTGATCGTCACCCGCGGCGAGAAGGGTTCCGAGATCTACGCCGGCGGCGAGCGCTACGACATCCCGGCAGTGCCGGCCGCCGCCGTGGTCGACCCGACCGGCTGCGGCGACGCCTACCGCGCCGGCCTGCTGTACGGCATCGCGCAAGGCTACGACTGGAAAACCACGGGCCGCATCGCCAGCCTGCTCGGCTCGATCAAGATCGGCCACCAGGGCGGCCAGAACCACAGCTTCACCCCGGCCGAGGTCGAGCAGAAATTCGAAGCCGCTTTCGGCTACCGCTTCAAATAAGGAAAGGCGCCGGCGCTGCCTGGACGACGGCGCCGAACCGTAGGGTGGGCACTTTGTGGTGCCGGCATTTAGCCAGCCCCACTGCCCACGCGTGACGTGCCCAAACCGGAGCCACGTACAGCGAGGCATCGCTCGCACCGCCAAGCGCAAGCCAGCGGACGTAAAGCAAAAAAATGGGCAGCCTGAGCTGCCCATTTTCACATCCGAACAATTCCCTTCAATACGGCCCCGGAATCAGCATCCGCAGCACATACAGCGCGATCTGCAGCAGCAGCACCGCTACCAGCACCGACAGATCCAGCCCGCCGACCGGCGGCACCACGCGCCGGATCGGCCGCAACAGCGGATCGTTCAGCGCGTGCACGAAGGGCGCCAGTGGCGCATGCGGATTGACCCAGCTGAAGATCGCCTCGATGATCAGGAGCGCGACGAAGCCGTAGATGATCCACTTTACGAAGCGCGCCAGGGCCAGCAGGAACACCTCCTGGCCACTGGCGCCGACCAGCAGATAGATGCAGGTCGCCAGCAACACCACCAGGAAGGCGCCGAGCAGGCTCGCCCAGTCGTAACCGCCGGCGCCCGGCACCACGCGGCGCAGCGGCTTGACCAGCCAGTCGCTCAGTGTGAACGTGAACTGTGCCACGGACGCAGGCGGACGCACCCGGATGGCCTGCATCCAGAAACGCAGAAGCAGCACCGCGCCCAGCACGCTGGCGGCGGTATCGACGATCAACTGAAGAATGGGCAGCACGAGGACTCCTTAAATAAAAAAACCGCTGTGCGAACATATCACACAGCGGTATTTTGCCCTAAGCGGGCGCGACCTGCCGTTACGGACGGCTGCTGGTCGGGAACGGCCATGCGGCGGCCGGGGCCAGCACGGTCTTCGCTGCCGGCGCCGGAGCGGCCGGCTTGGCTTCGCCTTCCTTGGCTGCCTGTTGTGCAGCTGGCTTGGCTTCGGTTTCCTTGGCTGCCTTCTTGGCTGC